>JANQMJ010000008.1 GCA_028280115.1 Parvularculaceae bacterium | reverse complement strand
GGCGTTCAGGCCTCAAAAGGTCCCCCGGACCTTTTGTCGGGCTGCGCCCGAACCGGCCTTCACCGTCGGAAATGCTCGAAAGTGGTCTACACTTCCTTGCGCTTTCCTCCTTGTCCAAAGCGATTTTGGTCTCGAACGCGGGTAAACGTTAAATGGAAACCACAGCCTAGTCCGTCACCGCCGTGTGCCATTCGCTGAAGGCGCCGCCGCCGAGCACGCCGGCCTGAATCTGCGCCATCGCGGCGTTGGCGGCGTCGGTCCCCCGCGTGTTGGGATGAACCGCCCGGCGCAGCGGGCGCTTGCCCGCTGGCATGGCGATGATCTCGGCGATGGCCCGCGGCACGTCATTGGGATCGGTCGTATAGTCGGCGCCGGAAAAACGCGCCTGCATGATCTCAAAGTGCTCGGCGTAAGCGGTTTGGCGTTCCTCGTCGACGCGGCTCATCAGATCGGCGACATAGCGCGCGCCGCTGTCCCAGATTTTGGTCGGATAACCGCCGGGCTGAATGATCGTCACTTCAACGCCGAACGGCGCAAGCTCATAGGCCATGGTCTCGAACATCGCCTCGACGCCGAACTTGGTCGCGCAATACATGCCAAGGGTCGGCACCAGCAACCGTCCGAGCTGAGAAGAAACGTTGAAAATCTGTCCCGCGCCCCTGGCGCGCATTTTCGGCAAGACCGCGCGCGCCATGCGAAGATAGCCGTAAAGATTGGTTTCGAAGATCAGGCGCGTGGCTTCCATATCGTTGATCTCGACCGGGCCGGCGATCGCAATGCCGGCATTGTTGACGAGCACGTCGATCGCCCCGCCGGCGATCTCTTCAGCCTTGGCGACGCCGGACGCGACCGTCGCGTCGTCGACGACGTCGATCTCAACGACCGTGAGTTTGAGGTTTTCCTGCGATACAATTTGCGCCAGTTCCTGCGCCTCGGGCCGGGCGCCGCCGTCGAGATTGCGCATGGAGGCGATCACCGTGGCGCCGAGACGGGCGAGATGAAGCGCCGTCAATCGACCGAAACCCGAACTACAGCCGGTAATCAGCACCGACACGCCGGTGAAATCGGGAACCGCGTCTGCATCCTGCGCGGCGGCTTTGGGCGCGATGATCGCCGCGGCTGCGAGGGCGGAGGCGCCGCCGAGCAGGGCGCGGCGGCTGGGCGAAAACGGGCGGCGGGACATGGGCGAACTCCTGTGGAAATGGGCGGATCGGGGGGCCAGCCTAATCCAGGGCGCCGGTCCGGCGCACGCAATTTTTACCGCAATGGGCGTGTATGGGCGGGGCCGGAGCGGTTAAGCAATTCAAGCGGTTATGAAAACATCGTGAATTGCGGAGCGGGAATGATCCCGAAATAACGACGGTGCGTAAGGGTTCATACGTTATATGGAGTGTAGACGTCGTATACTACACTCAACCGGGATTGCGCTCGCCCCTGGGGTTTGCGGGCGCGGAGGAAATTGAATGAAAGCTTCCCGCATGCTCGCAGCCGGGCTGGCGATCGGCCTGGCGGTCGGCGCGGCGGCGACCGGGATTGTGCTCTCCCTGCCCTCAGGCGAGGCGGGGCGGGACGGGCCTGCGCGCGGGGCGCGCGGCGAATACGCGCCCGCGGTCGCGATGGCGCTGGCCGAGCCCGCTGCGCTGGGCAGAACCATCGACGTCATTGGAGAAGCCCGCGCGCTCAAGAGCGTGTCGATCACCTCGGAAGCCACCGGGCTGGTCGAAGAAGTCAATATCGCGCCGGGCAAGCGCGTGTCGAAAGGCGACATTCTCTTGCGCGTCGACGACGACCAGCAACAGGTCGCGCTCGCCCGCGCCCGCGCTGAATATCCTATCGCGCAGGCCAATGCGGCGCGCTTTCGCAACTTGCTCGAAGACAAATCCGCTTCGGCCCAGGAAGCAGAAGAGGCCCTGAACAATTTCAACGCCGTCACGGCGGATTTGCGCGCGGCCGAAGTCGCCGTCGAACAAAGAACCATTCAGGCGCCGTTCGACGGCATCTCCGGTATTACCGACATCGAGGTCGGCGATTATCTGCGTGCGGGCGATGCAGTCACCACGCTCGACGACACCTCTTCCATCGTGATCGAATTCGCCGTGCCGCAAGAGGCGGCGCGCTATATCGCCATCGATCAGCCGGTGTCGTCGCGGCTCGCCTCGGGATCGGGCCTGGCCTATGAGGGCGTCGTCACCGGGATCGACAGCCGGGTCGATTCCGCCTCGCGCACTCTGCGGGTCGAAGCGACATTTCCCAATCCCGACGGCGGGCTTATTCCCGGCGCCGTGTTCGCCATAACGACCACCAGCGAGGGCGAAGCGGTGGTCGCGGTCCCCGGCCTTGCCATCCAATGGGATCGCGCCGGCGCTTATGTCTGGAAACGCGGCGATGACGGCCGGGCGCAGCGGGCCGCCGTGGTGCTGCTTCAGCGGACTGAAGGGATCGTCTTGGTCGAAGGCGAGATCGCGCCCGGCGACGCGATTGTTTCGGAAGGCGCCGACCGCGTCCGCGTCGGCGTCAGGCTGCCGCCGGCGCGCGACGCGAACAACGCTGCCGGCGTCGATATCGCCGCCGACAGCATGCACGAGTAAGCCATGAAGAATACGGCGCAAACGCTGGCGGACGCCGGCGGCGGGTTTATCGGCGTCTTCATTCGGCGGCCGATTCTCGCTTCGGTGTTGAGCCTTTTGATCATTCTGGCGGGCCTCGCCGCGCTCGGCGGAATCGAAGTGCGCGAATTGCCCGATGTCGATCAGCCCGTGGTCAGCATCAGGGCCGAATATCCTGGCGCGACGCCGGAATCGATCGACGCGGAAGTCACCTCGATCATCGAAAGCGCCGTCGCCCAGGTCGACGGCGTGCGGTCGATTTCGTCCTCGTCCAGCTTTGCGCGCTCCCGGGTGACGGCGGAGTTTTCCAACAGCGTCGACATCAATATCGCCGCGACCGACGTCAAAAACGCGCTGTCAGCGATCCGCGACGAACTGCCCGCAGACGTCGAAGAGCCGCAAGTCGTCAAGGCGGACACGGACGCATCCCCGATCATGCGCCTTTCGGTGGCCGCCGAAGGCATGGACCCGGGCGATCTCGCCGATCTCGTCGACGATGTCGTCCTGCCGCGCCTGCAGGCGGTGGAAGGCGTGGCGCAGGCCGACGATTACGGCGTCAGGAACAGGGTGATCCGGGTCCGGATCATGCCGGTGTCGCTGGCCGCACGGGGATTTTCGGTCGACGATGTCTCGCAGCTGGTCGCCACGGCGTCGCAAAGCGCGCCGAGCGGACGGCTGCGCAACGAGACGCAGGACATCCTCATCCGCGCCGAAGCGCCGGCGAAAACGCCTGAAGAAATCGCCGCCATGCGCCTTGACGCCGAAACCCGGCTGTCCGACGTGGCGATTGTCGAATGGGGCTTCGAGGACGAAACGACGACGGCGCGCGTCGACGGCGATCCCGGCATCGGCATCGGCATTATCCGTCAGGCGCAGTCGAACACCGTTGCGGTGTCCCAAGGCGTGCGGGCCGCCGTCGACGATTTGCAGCGCACGCTGCCGCCGAATGTGGCGATCGCCGTCACCATGGACGATTCGATTTTCATCAATCAGGCGATCAGGGAGGTCGCCAGGAGCCTTCTCCTCGCGACGGGGATCGTTGTCCTCGTCATCTTCGCGTTTTTGCGCTCGCTGCGCGCGACGGTGATCCCGGCCGTGACCATCCCGGTTTCCCTTCTCGGCACGCTCGCCGCCATGTGGCTTGCGGGCTTTTCGATCAATCTCATCACGCTCCTGGCGCTGGTCATGGCGACGGGCCTCGTGGTCGACGATGCGATTGTCGTCACGGAAAATATCCAGCGCTGGCGCGGCAAGGGCGCCGGCAAGCGCGCCGCCGCCGTGATCGGCACGCGGGAGATTATCTTCGCCGTCCTGGCGACGACCGCGACGCTCGCGTCGGTGTTCATTCCGATCTCTTTCCTGCCGGGCCAGGCGGGACGGCTGTTTTCCGAATTCGGCTTCGTGCTCGCCTTTGCGGTGCTGGTGTCGTCATTCGTCGCGCTGACGCTGTGCCCGGTGCTTACGGTGCGTCTGGGCCGCGAGTTTCGCGAGGAAATGGCGCAGGAGCAGACCAGCGCGCCCGCGCATAAGAGAAAACCCGCCGGACCGCTTTCCGCCGCCTATGGGACGATCCTGCGGTTTTTGCTGCGGCGGCCGCTGATACCGGTTGCGTTCGCGCTGGTTTTCGGCGCCGGCGCGGTGCTGACCTATCACGCCTTGCCGAAGGAACTGACGCCAAGAGAGGACCGCGGCCGGGTGTTCTTTATGGTCGTCGCCCAGGAAGGGGCAAGCTTCGATTATCTCGACCGCAAGGTGCTGGATATGGAAACCCGCCTCGGCGCCGTCGTCGATGCGGGCGAGGCCACCAGCGTCATGTCGATCAACGGCGTGCGCGGCGGCAATATGTCATTCGTCGTCCTGCGTCTGCCTGACTGGGCCGAGCGCGCATACACGCAGCAGGATGTCGAAGCCCAGGTGCGCCGGCTGGTCGGCGATATTCCCGGCGCGACGGCGATTATCTTCTCCGGCAATTCCCTGGGCATTCGCGGCGCCGGGCGGGGTCTGCGATTTGCCGTCGTCGGCGATGATTACGGCGCCGCCGCCGATGCGGCCGAGGCGCTGGCGGCGCGGCTTGAACAAGATCCCATCTTCGCCGACGTGCGGCTCGACTTTCAGACCTCCCAGCCGCAGATCTCGGTCGAGATCGACCGCGAGGCGGTGACGGCGCTGGGCGTGCCGGTCAACGTCATCACCCGCACCATCCAGACCATGGCGGACGAATATCGCGCGGCGGAAATCTTTGTCGGCGACGACATTATCGACGTTTTGATTTCTTCCGCCGGCGCGCCGGTCAACGATCCCACCGATCTCGCCAATATTTTCGTGCGCACCCAGACCGGGGCGTTCACGCCGTTGTCCTCGGTCGCGACCATCCGCGAAGAGGCGGTCGCCTCCAACCTTGTGCGCGAACAGCGCCGGCGCGCCGTGCCGGTGACGGCGAGTCTTTCCGAAGGCGCGCGGCTTAGCGATGCGGTTGACGCGATGCGCGCGGCCGCGCCCGAGGTGCTGACCGGATCGCTGTCGACGGCGCTGCTCGGCGAAGCGCGGTTGCTGGAGGAATCGAGCGATACGACCTTGCTGGTGTTCGGTTTCGCCGCGCTGATCGTGCTGTTGGTGCTGGCCGCGCAGTTTGAAAGTTTTATCAGCGCCGCGATCATCATGACGATCGTGCCGTTCGGTCTCGCCGCCGCGGTTTACGCGATCATGCTCACCGGCGGGTCGATCAATTACTACAGCCAGATTGGTCTCGTCTTGCTGATCGGGATCATGGCGAAAAACGGCATTCTGATCGTCGAGTTCGCCAATCAGCAGCGCGACCGCGGGGAAAGCGTGCGCGAGGCGATCGAACACGCGGCCATGACGCGTTTGCGGCCGGTGACCATGACCGCGCTGTCGACGCTGCTCGCCAGCCTGCCGCTTATCCTCGGGGCCGGGGCGGGGGCGGAGGCGCGCGCCGCGCTCGGCTGGGTGATCATCGGCGGGCTGGGCTTTGCCACGATCCTGACGCTGTTCCTGACGCCGGTTGCGTTTTTGCTGCTCGCCGGTCTTGCCAAGCCGCGCGCGGCGGAAGGCGAAATGGTCGCCCAAGAACTCGCCAAGGCGCCGCGGGCTTAAGCGACGTCAGGGATATTGGATCGGCGGCGCAGGCGGCCCGCCCGATAGGAAAAGCCGATTGAAAAATTGTCGCACAATGGTGTTTTTCGCCAGCCCGGCGCCTACATGCGCTGAAGAAAAATTACCGACCGATCATGCTGACAACAACCACCCCTGATCCGCTTGCAACCCATCGCGCCCCCGCCGGCTTTCGCGATGCGATTGCGCTGAGCTTCACCAAAGTCTTGCGGTTTTTTGCCGATGCGTTCTTCTCCGGCCGCTATGGCCATCGGGCGATCGTGTTGGAAACCATCGCGGCCGTGCCCGGCATGGTTGGCGGCATGTTGCAGCACTTCCGGTCCTTAAGGCGCATGCAGGACGACGATGGCTGGATCAAGCTCCTGCTTGATGAGGCCGAAAACGAGCGCATGCACTTGATGACATTTATCGAGATCGCCCAGCCGAGCTGGTTCGAACGGATGATCGTGCTCTTTGCCCAGGGCGCGTTCTTTTTCGGCTATGGCTTTATCTATTTGATCTCGCCGATCACCGCCCATCGCATTGTCGGCTATTTCGAAGAAGAAGCGGTCTACAGCTACACGCAATATTTGAAACAAATCGACGAGGGCAAGGTGGAAAACGTTCCCGCGCCCAAGAGCGCCATTGACTATTGGGGTTTGCCGGCCGATGCGCGCCTGCGCGACGTTGTCATTGCGGTTCGGGCCGACGAGGCGGGCCATCGCGACGTCAATCACGCTCTGGCCGACGCTTATGAAGAGCCGAACCGCGCCCGCGCCCGCAAGAACGTCATTGAAGAATTAGGCGCGATGCGCAGCCCGGACGCGGCTTAAAGCTCGACGTCTTCAACCTCGCGCGGCTGGCGCGCTTCCCGGTCCATGCGCTTCATGGCCTTTTGCAGCTATTCAAAGCCGGCGATACGTGTTCGAAAGAGCGATAATTGCTTGTTCGGAGGCAATGGCTTGAAGTTTCGGCTGGGCGATAGCTTCTTCTCAAATATCTGGAGGCGCGCCGCCTATACGACGTTCGCCGTCGCGGTTTTCGCTATCGGCATATCGACCGCCCATGGAATAGGCGTGCCGGACGGCGCCTTGGTTCTCTTCGGCGTGGTGATTGCTCTTTTGCTGACGGTGATATGCACCGTTGTCCACGAGCTCGGGCATGCCGTTGCGGCGTATTTGATAAGGTGGCGTGTTCACGCCATCGCGGTCGGCGATTATTGTTACCTGCCCGTTCGGCGCAAGTTTACGAAAGTGCTGGGCGTATTCTCGAAAGACAATGGCGGATGGGTTCTGGCTACGCCGCCGCCTTCCAAGACGTGGGATAATAATTCCATCGTGTTCGTCATCGGCGGCGCGGTCGCCAATGGCGTAACGGGCGGCGCGGCGCTTTACCTGAGCGCTTGGGCGGGAGAAGCCAATGCCATGTCTGCGCTCCTTGTCGGTTTTGCGCAAATGTCGCTCGCATTTGTGCTGATTAACATTTTACCTGTTTGGCGAGGAGACCAGTGGCGCAACGATGGCGCGAGTCTCATTTCGTACTGCTTGGACGGTCCTCCTTCCGCCTTGGATCAAGCGATTGCCCGATGCAATGGTGCGATATTTGACCAAGTATCCATTGATTCATGGCGATCGGAGGACATTGAACAGCTTCGATTAGGAGTTGAAAGCGGCAATGCAGACGCCCACGCCGTTCTTTGTTACTACTACTTTCGCACCGCTGATCTTTCGAAAGCGAAGGCGCTAATCAAAAAACTGCAAAACATAAATGAAGAGCTCTATGCAGCATACATGCCTGACCTGGCGTTCATTGCAGCCCTTGCGGACAATGATGGCGCAAAAGCGGCTGACATCTTGGGCGCCGTATCAGACGAACAACTAAAAAAGTCATTCAATTTCTGGCGGGCTCAAAGCGTGGTTTATTATCTCAAGGGCGAACAGCAGGAAGCGCTGTCTGCTGTAGAAAAAGCCAAGGCCCTGGCCCGAAAATACGGTAATCCGCTCGATGATGACGACGTCCGGCTATTCAACACTATATGTGAAGAACGGCCTTTGCCTAAATTTGGCGGCGGCGCATCCGCGACCAAATAGAAAAGCCCTAAAGCTCAACGTCTTCAACCTCGCGGGGCTGGCGCGCTTCCCGGTCCATGCGCTTCATCGCCTTTTGCAGCTTTTCGAACGCGCGCACTTCGATCTGGCGCACCCGCTCGCGGCTTACATTGTAGACCTGGGAAAGCTCTTCCAGCGTTGACGGATTATCTTTAAGCCGCCGCTCGGTGAGGATGTGCTGCTCGCGTTCGTTAAGGGTTGCAAGCGCCTTTTCAAGCAGCCCCATGCGCATGTCATATTCGTCCTCGTGCGCAAGTTTGACTTCCGGATTGATCGCGTCCTCGTCGACCAGCCAGTCCTGCCACTCGCCGCCGCCCTCGGCGTCTTTCGACATGGGCGCGTTCAGCGAGGCTTCGCCGCCGGACATACGCCGATTCATGGAAATGACGTCGTCATGGGAGACGCCGAGCTTTTTGGCGATGTGCTCGACCTGATCGGGATGAAGATCGCCCTCGTCGACGGCGTCGATTTGGCCCTTGATCTTTCTAAGGTTAAAGAACAGCTTTTTCTGCGCCGCGGTGGTGCCGATCTTCACCAGCGACCATGAGCGCAAAATGTATTCCTGGATCGCCGCGCGGATCCACCACATGGCGTAGGTCGCTAGGCGAAACCCCTTGTCCGGATCGAAGCGCTTGACCGCCTGCATCAGGCCCACATTGCCCTCGGAGATCACCTCGCCGATGGGCAGGCCGTAGCCGCGATAGCCCATGGCGATTTTCGCGACCAGGCGGAGATGGCTGGTGATCAGCTTTTGCGCCGCATCCGGGTCCTCATGCTCGGCGAAACGCTTGGCGAGCATGTATTCCTCGTCCTTTTCCAGCATGGGAAATTTGCGAATCTCGGCGAGATAGCGCGACAGACTCCCCTCGGGAGTCAGGGCGGCGGTGGTGGTTAAAGCGTTACTCATCAGCGTCAATACTCCATATCCGCGTCCTGAAGACGGGATTGCGGCGGCTTCGCTTTTGAAAGGTCCCCTAATATACGCCGCTTCGGACGATTTGGACCCTATGTAGGTATTATACGGTCCAAATCCAAGAACCGATCGTTATTGCTTCTTACCAGCCTATTTCGCCGAAATTTGGGCGAAATTCCAATAAATTAGCGCTCTCGGCGAGGCACATGCGCGTGATCGGCGCACTTCAGCAGACTAGATAGATGGTAAATCAGTCCGCTGCGATCGGGCAATTTGCATCCTCAGGCGTTTCCCAGCCCGCGCCTTCTTCGCCCGTCATCAGGATCGACATGACATTGCGCATGGCGGCGGAGGTGTTGGGGGCGTGAAAGGAATTCGTGAAAATGATCACCGTTGTTTGCGATGCGGGCGCAAACCCAAACACGGCCTGGGCGCCCGGCGTCAGCCCTGAATGCCAGACAGCTTCCTCGCCGCACAGGGAGCGCACGTTAAAACCCAAACCGTAATGCGTTGGCGTTCCGTCCGGCAAAGGCGCAGCGGTCCACGCCTTCTCGATCATGTCGAAAGAGATGATTTCCCCCGCAACCAGCATGCTCAGCCATTGATAAAATCCGTTTAAGGAGGAAATCAAAGCGCCCGCTGCGCTGACATGGGACAGGTCGATGTCGGCTGCGTTAATGAGCCTTTCTTTGCGATAGTCGTAAAACTCAGCGCGGCGGGGAATGATCGCGTCATGTTCGGCATAGTGGGCGTCTGCGATGCCAAGTTTGCCGAACACTTCATTGTTTGCATAGTCTTTGAAACTTTGGCCCGACACTTTTTCAATCACATGGGCCACGACCACATAATTGAAATTGACATATTCATAGCGCTGTCCCGGCTGGAACGTGATCGGCTTGTCTTTTTCGAGTGCAATGATCTGATCCGTCGTCATGGGAAACCAGATGAATTCAAGAAGCGCCGGGTTCCATGCATGTTCCGCAAGGCCGGAGCGGTGGCTCATCAGTTGGCGAAGCGTTACCGCGCCAATCTGGGACGGCAGGTCCGGCGCATAGGCCGACACCGCAACATCAAGGTTGAGCATTTCCTTTTCTACCAGCTCAAGCACGGCGACGGCGGTGATGGTCTTGGATATGGAGCCGAGGCGAAAGACCGTGTCGGCGCCAATGGGTACATTCCATTCAATGTCCGCAAGCCCGACGACGCCGGATTCAAAATATTCATCCTTGCGGCTGATAATAAAGGCGGCGCCGGGGCCGTCGCCTTGATATCGTTCGGTAAGATAGCGCATCGCCTTTTGGGCGCGATCGGTCTGCGCCGTCGGCGCCTCGACCGGCTTAGTATTGGTTACGCAGCCGGACAAAAGTGCGGCGATTGCAAAGCTGGCGACAGAAAGAACAGACTTAAGCAGCATCACCGGCGCCTTTCAGATCAATCTTGTCTTCATATTCAGGGAATGCGTCGCAAATTCGGGCAAGCAGCGGCCGCGTGCGCAACGCTTTTTCCAGCTTCAACACGCCATCGCTTAAGTCAACGCCGATTTCTTTCCAAAGCTTTGTGTAAACTTTTTCAAAGTGGACGATCATTGCGACCGCTTCGGCAACTTCTTGCTTGCGTTTGGGCGCAATCGAAAAAAGGCGTTTTCGTCCGTCTTCGGATGATAGAGATGAAATGATGTAGCCTTCGTTTTGCAATTTCTTGAGGCGCGATTCGACGAGCTGTCTTGAAAACCCGGTAATGTTGGCAAGATCAGTCGACGTGCATTCGCCGTTTTCATAGAGCGCTGTAGCGATGGAAATGAGACGCGCGTCGAGCGCTATGCCCGTGAGCCAAAAGGCGTCACGCCCCTGTTCGCCAATCAGCTCCGCCGCGCGTTTGATTTGAAGCCCGAAGATCTTCTCTGTAATTGCGCTCATCCTATGCCCCAATTTGCGCAAAATTTAGCATAAATTAATAGATGAGTCAAACGCCAGCCTGCCGGGTGTGGGTTTTTGTTGGGCTAAAGGCGCTCAAGCACCCTTCTAAGGCGTTGAAAATCTTCCGGCGGTTCAGCCTCGAAGCGCAAGGATTGGCCGCTGATCGGATGGTCAAAGCCTAAGACGCGCGCATGCAACGCCTGGCGCCGAAATTTTTTCAGGACTTGGATGGCGGCGTCGGCTGCGTTGTCACCGGGTTTCAATCCGGCAAGGCCGGGCCCGCGTCCATAGACAGGGTCGCCTACCAGCGGGTGGCCGATATAGGCCAGATGCACGCGGATCTGATGGGTGCGGCCGGTCTCGAGCCTGCACGCGACCAGAGACGCCAGGGCATCGCCGGAAAGTTTCGCGCGTTTGCGCCCGAAGGTTTCTGCCACTTTGTAATGCGTCGTTGCACTACGCGCGTCTGGACGTTCATCTTCGTCGCGGACGACGGTCATTTTCTTTCGCTGCGTCGGCGCGCGGGCGATGGGCGCATCGATCGTCCCCACGCCGGGCCGCGGCGCGCCGACGACGACGGCTTCATAGACGCGTTCGATGTCATGGGCGGAAAACGCTTTGGTCAGGCCCTGATGGGCGCGGTCGTTCTTGGCGGCGACAAGAAGGCCCGAGGTATCTTTGTCCAGGCGGTGAACCACGCCGGGCCGGGCCACGCCGCCGATCCCCGAAAGACTGTCCCCGCAATGATGGATCAGCGCGTTGACCAGCGTGCCGGTCCAGTTGCCCGCGGCGGGATGGACCACCAGCCCGGCGGGCTTGTCGACGACGATGATGTCGCCGTCCTCATAGGCGATGTCGAGGGGAATGGCTTCGCCCTGCGGCGCCGGATCGGCGGGCGCGGGAATGGTCAGGCAATAGTCCTCGCCCTCGCGCACTTTCCATGAGGGGTCGGTGAAGACCGCCCCGTTGCGGGAAAGGGCGCCGCCTTCGATCAGGGCCTTCAGGCGGGAGCGGGTGAGGCTTTCGATGGTCTCCGACAACCATTTATCAAGCCTTGCGCCGGCATCATCCGCGCCGATGCGGAACCGGCGCGCCGCATCGGCGGTTTCGGGCTTGAGCGGCGGTCCTTGGTTGGCCATAAGCGGGCGGCCTAGGCGGCCCGGCGTCTTTAGTCAAACCGGTCCGCCGCGACGCAAGGAGCGCGAACGTGACAGTCGACAAGGAAAACCAGAACGAATCCGAACGCGACCGGCTCGACTTTCCCGAAACGCCGCAGACCGGCTTTGCCGGGGTCGCCGCGGCCATCGGCGCGCGCAATCTGCTGATCATCATTTTCACCATGCCGGTAGTGTTTCTCGTGGTGGTGCTGGGGATCATCACGCTTCTGCGCGGGCCGGACGAGGCGCCGGCGGCCGCCGCCTCCGAAGCTGCGTCCATGCCCGCCGCCGCCCTGCCGGTTCCGGCGTCGGCGCCGCGCGTTGAGCCTGTGATCGTGCTGCCTGCGGGCGCGGATATCGGTTCCATGGCGCTCGACGGCGACCGGCTGGCGCTGCGCGTCGCGACGGCCGAAGGCGAGATGATCGTGATTTACGATCTTGCACGGGACGTCGTCGTCAAAACCATTCCGCTTACGGAAGAAGAGGCGGTGCGTTAGAGCGACGGCGGTCCCGACCGTGAATGCGGCGAGACGGCGAAGGAAAGCGGTTGCTGTTTACGCTATTGCGTTTCGCGCGCGGATTTCGGGCGATCGACGCCGGCGAAAAAACTTTCCCAGGCGTCTTGTTCAAAATTGTAGATCAGAAATTCCTGAGCGACCGACCCGTCATCGAGCGGCGTCCACACGCCTCTAACCCTGGCGGTTTTGCCGTCGTCATCAGGAATGACGCGGCCGTTGATGATGCGCTTGCCGGTTTCATTGTTTGGGAACATGCGCCCTTCCAGCACCATGGCGCCGTCATCGCGCTTCTCACCCGCATAATCGATATGAAAACTGGCGCTCATCCAGACGGAACGCCAGCGCCCTGTCTCGGGATCCACATATTTGATGCTGAGTCCCGTATCGCCGGAAAGCGTGCGCCAGTCTTCAACGATCAGGCAGCCGCTCTCCCGCTTTGTGTACGTATGATCGGCGACCTTTTGGCCGTTCGCCATTACAAAATCCCACTCGCCGATCAGAAAATCAAAATCCCGATAAGGCGAAACGTCCTGCGCACATTGGGCGGCGGCGGTTTGGGCCGTCTCCGCCGCGTTGGCGCCCGTCGCTGCGAGGCTCGGCGTCAGCGCTGCGGCCCAGGCGATGCTTATCAGTGAGCGTTTTTTGATCATGAAGGGTCTTTCTGCCGCGCGTATCGCTACTCTCCCCGCGTCGCGAGGCGCATGTCAATCTGCGCCGCGCCAAACCGCTTCTCATGCGCGCCAAAATGGACAAGCGCAATGGCCCGCGCAGCCGAACCGGCGCCATAGCCGGCTTCAAGGCCGCGCAAGACGGCGGCGATATCAATAAAGGGCGGGCGCGCCTGCCCCAGCCGGATTGCGCCTTTGCGCCAGGACGGTCTCCTCGCTCGGCAAGCCGTTCGGCGGCTTTGTTCCCCGCGTCGCGCCGGGTCTTGAATGGGCGGTCCAGGCACTTTATTTTATAAAGTGAATTTGCAGGAGACTGAGATGCCGTCATCCAAAGAGGATCTGGCGAGCGAACTCGCCTATGTGAAAGCGCTGGCCGAAGAAGGACGCAACACGCCCCTGGTCAATGGCGTTTTATACGTCATCTGGGGCGGGCTCATCGGCGCGACGGCGCTGATCGTCTACGCCGACACGATCGGATGGATTTCGCTTGGCGCCGCCGGCGGATTCGCGCCGTGGATTGCCGCATTCGTCGCCGGTTGGGTGCTTACCATGACCGTCGGCCGCCGTGTCGACGCCAAGCCCGGCGCAGCGACGCTCGGCAACAAGACGGCGGGCGACGTGTGGTTGTCTGTCGGTCTGTTCGTTTCCGTTTTCTGGATCGCGATGATGTTTGCCCATGACAACTACACAGGGCTCGGCGTGCCGGCCTATTTCCTGTTCAATCTGATGTTCCCTGTCAGTTTCGGCCTGTTCGGCGTTGCGTTCTTCGCCACCGCCGCCGCGGCGCAGGCGCCGTGGATGCGTTATTTTGCAACCGCCGCCTGGGGTTTTTCGATCATCTGTCTGTTCCTCATGTCGAGCGTCTTCCAGCCGCTGGTCGCCGGCATCGGCGTTCTTTTGTGTGCGTTCGTGCCTGGGGTGATCCTGATGCGGCGTGAACCATCAGATGTCGTCTGACGGACATGGCGGGACGACGCGAGGATCAGAACGGTTTCGATTATCGCGGCATTGACGACGTCGTCCACGGCCGTGTGCGGCTTTCCGTGATGGCGTATCTGTCCGGCGCCGGGGCGGCGGATTTCACGCTTTTGCGTTCGAAAGTGGGCGTGACCGACGGCAATCTTTCCGTCCATATCCGCAAGCTTGAGGAAGCGGGTTATATCCGCGTCGAAAAGAAATTCTCCGGCCGCCGGCCGCTGACCATCTGTCATCTGACCGATACGGGGCGCGAGGCGTGGATCGCCTATATTGCGCGCATGGAACAACTCATGCGCCCCGACGCGGCGGAATAAACGCCCGCCTTCGCGGTCGGGGCGCGCCCCGGAATGACAAATCAAGCGATGCTGCGCGTCCGGGATGAGCGGGCGATCCGTCCGATCCGTAACCGACTCTACGCCTTCATCGCGGCGGAAAGCTCGGCCAGGGCGTCTTCGAGCGAATCGATTTCCTCGCGCATCACATCGATCGCCAATTGGGTTTCGGCGACTTCTGCCGCGCTCAAGGTCGACTTGATCGAATCGAGCCGGTCTTCGGCGCGGTCAAGCGCGCGTTTGACTTCGCCAAGCGCGGCTTCGGTCGCCGTCGATACGGCCGCTTCCGCCGCCGCCAGCGCGATTGTAACCACCGCCGCGCCGCCTTCGGCGGACGCGGCTTCGGCCCGGGCGTCTTCGATTTCGTCGATGGCCTCGGCGATTTCCGCGCGCGCATCGGCCATTTCCTCGCGCAATTCGTCGATGTCGTCGGCGTCCATTTCGATGAGCTTGTCCAAAAACGCTTCATCGTCGCTGAAATGCCAGCCGTTTATGGTTATGCCTTTGTCATGGGCGTGGGCCGCCGAGGGCGCCATGGCGAAAGCGGCGAGCGCCGCCGCGCCCGATATAAGAAAGCTTCGCACAGGATGTGAACGGTTCGCCCGGCGGGCGGCGTTGATATCGGTCGTCATGAGTCTTGATCCTTTTCTTTGCCGTTTTGATGTCGCGCCAAGAAGGCCGTCAGGACGTGCGATGAAAACGCGGCTCCTGGAAGGCCCCCGGACGATTTTACATCGTCTTACGCAACTGGCGCGCCTTCGCACTTTGAAGGCGGCTTTGCGCGCCGGCAACCGCTTTGCGGCGAAACGTTGGCGCGCCGCGCCGAACGCGGCGCCGATTACGCCGCTTTTTCCGTATAGACCGAGCGTGTGGGGAAGGGGATGGAAACTCCTTCGGCGTCGAAGCGCTCCTTGACCGCCTTGATCAGCGCCCATTTGACGGGGAAATAATCGCTTCCTGCGACCCAGACCCGGCAGATGATGTCGACCGACGAGTCGCCGAGATTGTCGACCGCGATCACCGGTTCGGGATCGGCGTTGATGCGGGCGTCCTTGTCGACTTCCGCGCGGATCAGCGCCATCGCCTTGTCGAGATCGTCGCTATAGGAAACGCCGAACACGAAATCGACCCGGCGCGTATCATAGCCGGCATAGTTGGTGATCACGTCGTCGAATATCTTGCCGTTGGGAATGATGATCATTTTGTTGTCGGCGGTGGCCAGCACGGTGGTGAAAAGACCGATAGACCGGACCGAACCTGAAACGCCCGCCGCTTCCACATAATCGCCCACGTCGAACGGCCGAAAGCCGAGCATCATGACGCCGGAGGCGACATGGCCGAGCGTGCCCTGCAGCGACAGGCCGATGGCCAGACCCGCCGCGCCGATGATTGCAGCAAAGCTCGTCGTCGGCACGCCGAAAATGCCCAATGTAGTGATCAGCACCAGCGCGACCAGGCCGTAATAGATCAGGCTTGAAAGAAAACTGCTCAACGTCGCGTCGATCTTGCCGGTGCGTTCCATGGCGCGCCCGGCGACCTTCTTGACGCGGCCGGCGATCCACAGGCCGAGTACGAGAACGATCAGGGCGCCGATAACGCTGGGCAAAAACGCGGCGGCCCTATCGATGAAGCCGGAGAAAAACTCCATCGCCACGTTGATATTGCTGATATCGCTCAGATTGGTTCCGCTTTCGCTTTGCATCGGCGCGCTCCTTAGCTGTCGGCGGGGGCTATAACGCGATCCGGCGCGCCCAGTGAAGGGCGATGCGAGGGGCGGCCGGAAGGCGCATTCGCCGCCGGTCTCTTGGTGCGCGGCACGCAACATGGTTCGCGTCGCAGTTGCGCGCGCTCGCCCTTCGGTTGTGAAAAAAGCCTGATTTTCCGGGAAATCTCTAAGCGGCGGCGCCAGGCGCGCCGGCCGGCGCCGGGGAACTTATCGGCCATCGTCTTGGCGGTCTTATGCTGCGCCCAAGATTTTGTTGCGTTTGAAAAGGGCCCCCATGGAGCAGTCCCCCCGCCTTTCGCTGAGCTATCTGGCGCCGTCCCAGGCGCAAAAACATGTGACGGTGAACGAGACCTTCCGGCGTCTCGACCAGCTGGTGCAGCAGACGGTCCTGTCACGGACGACATCCGCCCAGCCGGGTTCGCCGGCGGACGGCGACGCCTATATCCTCCCAGCGAGCCCAACCGGGACGGACTGGGCCGCCTACGCCCAGCATTCGATCGCCGCCTGGCAGGACGGCGCCTGGGTCGAGATCGTGCCCGCCGAAGGCTGGCGGGCGTGGATCGATGATGTCGACGAGCTTCATGTCTACGACGGCAGTGCATGGGCGCAAATCCAGGGCTCTGCGCAAACAGGCGCCTATGATCTTAATGGCGAAGATCTAACGCTCGACGCCGACGCGGACAGCTATATCCATGCGCCGGCGGATGACGAGTTCAGCCTCGTTCTGGGCAATGTCGAAAAGCTGAACATCGACAGCGCCGGCGCCGCCGAATTCAAAGCAACGGGTACGAACGTTGTCACCTTCAGGTCGTCTTTCAACCCGACAACATCGGCGGTCGGCGTCACCGTCAACTTCATGTCCGAAGGCGCCAGCGGCGCGAACGAAATTCTTGGACGCTTCAACTATTGGGGCAAGGATTCGGCCAGCGTCAACGAGCTTTACGCCTATTTCGAAATTATCATGGTCGACAACACGGCGGGCAGCGAGGACGCCTCATTCGCGTTGACGACGATCGCCGGAGGCTCGAGAAGCCGCCGTTTTGAAGTGAGGCAAGGACTTTTCATGCAGGGCGCGTCCGGGGGCGACAAGGGGGCCGGCACGATCAACGCGACGGCCGTCTACGACGATAATACGCTTTTAACGTGCTATGTTTTCGACCAGGCGCTTGACGGAACCGCCGATCTTGAAAAATGGGATAGAAAGATCCCCGACCGCATTTTCCAGGAGGGCGACAGCGGCCTCGAAACCGAACGCATCGAAGTCCGCCGGCATGAGCCGCTTCGCAAATTTCTTTCCAGAATCGGCGCTGAGCACGACCCGCTGACGCTGGACGGCTACGCCAGGCACTGGAAGGAAAAACGCCACCTGACGTCGATGCCCAACGAGGAAAAATACGATCCCATAAACGCCCCGATGGCGGCCGGCGAATGGATCCAGCGCCTGGTCGAGACGGCCGAAATCCAGGCGGTGCTGATCGAACAGCTAAACGAGCGGGTCAAGGCGCTGGAAACGGCCGGAAGGGGAAGAGGCAGCATATGACAATGCAAATCTCCGAAAATGGCGCCTGCTTCATCAAGCGCTGGGAAGGTCTACGTCTTAAGGCCTATCAGGATGTCGCCGGCGTCTGGACCATCGGCTACGGTCATACGAGCGGCTTCGCGGGCAGTCGTTTCGGACCGCAAAGCGCGATCACGCAAGAAGAAGCAGACGCGCTCCTGCGTGAAGATTTGGGCCCTTTCCAGGACAATCTGAATTTATGGGCCGATATAAATTCAGTGACGCTCAACCAAAATCAGTATGATGCGCTCATCTCGTTCATCTTCAATGTGGGCTTTCATGCGTTCGAACGGTCGACAGCGGCAAAGCGCTTGAAGCAAGGAAACTACGCTGGCGCGGCTGAAGCGCTCACCTGGTGGAACAAGGCGCGCGTCGGCGGCAAGAAAGTCGAAGTTTTGGGCCTGACCCGCCGCCGGGCGGCGGAGAAGGCGCTGTTCCTGACGCTCGAAGAAACGAAAGGCGATGAAAAAGAACCCGAAGCTAGGCCGGCTTGAAGGTCAACGCCACGCCGTTATTGCAATAGCGCAAACCGGTGGGCGGCGGGCCGTCCTTGAAGACATGGCCTTGATGGCCGCCGCAGCGCGCGCAGTGATATTCCGTACGCGGCGTCCACAGCCGGAGATCGCGTTTAAACCCGAGGGCGCCCGGAATATAGTCGAAAAAACTCGGCCAGCCGGTGCCGCTTTCATATTTCGCTTCGGAGCGGAAAAGATCGTAACCGCAGCCGGCGCAGGCGAAAACGCCTTCGCGCTTTTCATCATTGAGCGGGCTCGAACCGGGCCGTTCGGTCCCCTCCTTGCGCAGAACGGCGTAAGCTTCGGGCGAGAGCCGTTCTTTCCATTCCTTTTGCGAAAGCTGCCATTTGTCGTAGTCGGGAATAGAGGCGGGATCGGGGCTTTTGTGTTCGGGCATTTCGTCCTTCGCTTCGCCGGCGCAGGCCGCCACGTTCGCGCCGATCAGGCCGAGCGCTGCGCTGCGTCTGGTGATTTTCAACATCGCTTGATTTCCTTTCCCGCCTCAAGACGCCGCTGCGGGCTTATGTATGCGCCGTCCGGTTCAAAACAAACCGGCGGCGACTTCACAAACCGGCGCCAGCAGCAGCAACAGGCCCGCGTCGCGGTTGGATTTAAACACCCGCAGGCAATTGTCGGGATCATCGATATCAAGTTTTCGCCATTGCCAGAGCAAATGGAGCGCGGCCGGCGCCAGCGCGAGGAAATAAACCGGTCCGGCGCCGATCAGCCAGCCCGCGCCGGCGAACGCGCCAAGCGTCGCGGCGGCGAAAGCGGCAAGCCATGGCTTGGTCGCCGCGCCGAGCTTGAGGGCGGAGGACTTGACGCCGATCAGCGCGTCGTCCTCCTTGTCCTGATGGGCGTAGATCGTGTCGTAAAACAGGGTCCAGAAAATACCGGCGGCGTAAAGCGCGAAAGCGCCGGGAACGAGCGTTCCCGCAGCGGCCGCATAGCCGACCAGTACGCCCCAGTTGAACGTCAGCCCCAGCCAGGCCTGCGGCCAATAGGTGATGCGCTTCATGAACGGATAGGCGGCGATCGGCGCGAGGGACGCGGCGCCGACGGCGATGGCGAAGAGATTGAACTGAACCAGCACCAAAAGGCCGGTCAGCGACAGGCCGATCAGAAACGCCCATGCGGCGCGCAGCGAAATCCGTCCCGACGGCAGCGGGCGCAGGGCGGTGCGCGCAACCTTGGCGTCGAAATCCTTGTCGACAATGTCGTTATAGGCGCAGCCGGCGCCGCGCATGACGAAGCTGCCGATCGCCATCAAGATCGCATACCAAAAAAGACGCAGGCCCCCATGGCCCGACGCGGCGGCGAGCGCGAGCCCCCACAGGCACGGGATGAACAAGAGCCAGGTCCCGATCGGCCGGTCGGCGCGGGCGAGCCGCAGATAGGGCTGGACCGGCGCCGGCGCGCGCTCGACCCAGTTGCCCGGAACCGCGTCCGGCGTGGCGGCGGAAGGGTTGGTCATGGGTGGTGTTGTACCTCGGCGGATGGAAGTATTGAAAGAAGACAATTCAGCCCGCTCTTCTCGGCGAAAATTCGAGTCCTTATCGATGATCCCCCGGCTTTATATTGACGGCCCGCTAAAAGAAGGCGCCGCGGCGCCGCTCTCGGCCGCGCAGGCGCATTACCTGAAGAATGTCCTGCGCCGGGAAGCGGGCGACGACGTCTTGTTGTTTAACGGGCGCGACGGCGAATGCGCCGCAAAGATCATCGAGGTGAAGAAAAAAGGCGGCGCCGCATTGGCGAAGACCCAAACGCGGACGCAGGAAACCCAACCCGATCTTCATCTTTTGTTCGCGCCGGTGAAACGCGGCCCCCTGGAAACCATCGTGCAGAAAGCAACCGAACTCGGCGCCGCGCGGCTTTCGCCGATCGTCACCGAACGCACCGTCGCGCCGAAAATCAATATAGAGCGGCTGCGAGCGATTGCGGTCGAAGCCGCCGAACAGTGCGGACGGCTGACCGTTCCGTCCGTAGACGAACCGATTAAGCTTGCCGCCGCACTCGACACCTGGGCCTCGGACCGGCGTCTCGTTTATTGCGACGAAGCCGGCGATGACGAAAAGAAACAATGGGGCGGGCGCCAAGGCCGCGCCGCACCGATGTTAGAAACGCTAAAAAGCTTAAATAGCAATGCTGACAAATGGGCGATTCTCATCGGCCCCGAGGGCGGCTTCGCGCCCGCCGAACGCGCCGCCTTGCGAGCGCGAGCATTTGTCGTCCCCGTCACGCTGGGCCCGCTTATATTGCGTGCGGACACCGCCGCGATCGCCGCGCTCGCGCTGTGGCAGGCCGCGCTCGGCGACTGGCGGCGTTCATGACGTCGCGCAAGCGTGATGGATTTGGCGCTTGGCGATTCGCTCCGTGCGTTATAGAGCGGCTGGCGACACGGTCCGACGCCGCAAGGAGCTGAGATTGACCGCAGCGAAAGAACCATCGGGCGCAGCACCGCCGATCACATCGGTCGATCAGCTTGCCGACTATCTGGCGTCCGGCTGCAAGCCCAAGGATCAATGGCGCATCGGCACAGAACACGAAAAGTTCGTGTTCTGCCGGACCAGTCTGAAGCCGGTCCCCTATGAAGGCGAAACCGGCATCCGCGCCATTTTGGAAAAGCTAAGCGAGGAAACCGGCTGGGAGATCATCGCCGAGAACGGTCTGCCGATCGGTCTTCGGGGCGAGGGCGCGTCGGTGTCGCTCGAACCCGGCGGCCAGTTCGAACTGTCCGGCGCGGCGCTTGAAAACGTTCACCAGACCTGCGATGAGGTCCATCGTCACCTCGCCGCCATCAAGACGGTCTGCGATCCCATGGGGGTTGCGTTTCTCGGCATGGGCTTCGCACCCACCTGGTCGCTTGACGAAACCCCGCGCATGCCCAAGGCGCGTTATGACATTATGCGCCGGTACATGCCGACCAAGGGCGCGCTCGGCCTCGACATGATGCACCGGACCTGCACTGTGCAGGTCAATCTCGACTTTTCATCCGAAGCGGACATGGCGCTGAAGTTCAAAACCGCGCTGGCGCTCCAACCCATCGCCACCGCGCTGTTCGCAAATTCCGGCCTCGTTGACGGCAAGCCGTCCGGTTACGCCTCTTATCGCGCGCATATCTGGACCGACACCGATCCCGACCGCACGGGGCTGCTCAATTTCGTCTTTGAGGACGGTTTCGGCTTTGCCCGTTATGCGGACTACATGCTCGACGTGCCCATGTATTTCGTGCGCCGAGAGGGACGCTATATCGACGCGGCCGGACAATCGTTTCGGGATTTTCTAAAAGGCGAATTGCCCGCCCTGCCGGGCGAAACGCCGACCATGGCGGACTGGGAGGACCATCTGTCCACGGCCTTTCCCGAAGTGCGGCTGAAGACCTTTCTTGAAATGCGCGGCGCCGACGGCGGGCCCTGGGCGCGGATCTGCGCGCTGCCGGCGTTCTGGGTCGGTCTCTTATACGACGAAGATGCGCTCGGCGCGGCCTGGGATGTCGCCAAAGACTGGTCGGCCGAAACCCGCGAAAGGCTTCGAACCGATGTCGCAAGAAACGGATTGAACGCGCGGATCGGAACGCGAACGGTGCAGGAAACCGCGCTTGAGGTGTTGGCGATCTCCCGGGCGGGACTGAAGCGGCGTGCGTGCGGCGGCAATGTCGACGCTGATGAAACCAGCTTTCTCGATCCCCTCGACGCGATTGCGCAAAGCGGCGTCACCATGGGTGAATATACCGCCGAGCTCTTTGTCGGCGATCTCGGCGGCGACGCGAAAAAGCTGTTCGAGGAGTGCAAATACTAAGCATGCGCCAGGATCGCCTGGACGTTTTCGGCAATGTGTCCGCCGCCTGCGCCATGCTGGCGCAAAAGGACAAAACCCTCGCCCGCGCCCTTAACGCCATCGGCGAGCCATATATCCGCTGCCGGCCCGGCGGTTTCGAGGGGCTGTTTCGCATTATCGTGGAACAGCAGGTTTCCGTCGCGAGCGCCCAGGCGATCTGGAAACGCTGCCAGGCCGGCGTTGATCCCATGGCGCCGGAAACTGTGCTCTGCCTCGGCGAGGCGGGCGTGCGCGGGCTCGGTCTCACCCGGCAAAAGGCACGCTACATCGTCGGGCTCGCCGAGGCGATCACGCAGGGCGGTTTTGATCCCAAGACCCTGGCCGCGCTCGACGATCAGACCGCGGCGCATCGCCTTCTCGCGCTGCATGGCGTGGGGCCGTGGACGGCGGCGATCTATCTTCTGTTTTGCGAGGGACGGGTCGATATCTGGCCGCCTGGCGATATCGCGCTGCTCGGCGCTTACGCCGCGGCGCGCAAGCGGGGACCGAAACCGAACATGGCCCGCCTTGATCGCAACGCGTCCCGCTGGCGGCCCTATCGCGGCGTCGCGGCCCATATTCTGTGGACCTATTACGCCCATATCAGGGACCGCAAGCCAATTTAAGCGCCGGTGTTGCGAAAATACCGCCCAATGCGTCAAACTTCTGTCATGGGGAATCAGTTATGGGTTTTCCGCACGGGAAGGGTAAGATTGTCGTCGGAACCAGGGAGCAGGCGTTTTCTGTACCGGGATTGAGCATTTGATGAACACGGCCGTCGCCGGAGGAGGGCTCCGGTGAACCCTGCGCTTCGTGCTCCGGACGCCTGCCCGGCGCTGGTTCTCAACGCTGATTTCCGGCCGCTGAGTTATTTCCCCTTGTCGTTGTGGTGCTGGCAGGACGCGCTCAAGGCCGTCTTTCTCGAGCGCGTTGAAGTCGTCGCCCAGTACAAGACCAGAGTGCGCAGTCCCAGCTTTGAGATGCGTCTGCCGTCGGTGGTTTCGCTCAAGACCTATGTCAACCATGCGCGCACGCCGGCCTTCACTCGGTTCAATGTATTCCTGCGCGACAGCTTTACCTGTCAATATTGCGGCTCCACGGCGCGCGACCAGCTGACCTTTGATCATGTGGTGCCGCGCTCGCGCGGCGGCCGCACGACGTGGGAGAACATCGTCGCCGCGTGCAGCACCTGCAACATCAAGAAAGGCGGGCGCACCGCGGACGCGGCGCACATGCATCCGGCGCGCAAGCCCCAACGTCCGACCATGTTCGAACTCAACGAGCGCGGCCGCGCCTTCCCGCCGCATTATCTCCATGAGAGCTGGCAGGATTTCCTCTACTGGGATTCCGAACTGGAGCCGTAATTTAACAATGCGCAAGGCGTTGGCGGCGCTCCTGACGCGTTGTCGTGGCCGCCGGCATCGCCTATGCTTTGCGTAAAGTGGGTGATGAAGGGAGGAGGCGTTCCATGCAAACTGTGACCATGTCGCGCCGCGATATTATTCGCGGACTGGCGGCCGGCAGCATTGTCATCATTCCAGCGGGTTGCGCCTATAACGAAGAACTCGGCCGCAGCCAACTCCTGTTCGTCAGCCAGGGGCAGATGGCGCAACTGGCCGCTTCCGCGTGGACCGATCTGAAGCAGCAGCAACGGATCACCAACAATCCAAAATACGTCAATCGCATGAACCGCGTTGCGCCGCGCATTATTCAAGCGGCCGGTCACAACCCGGCGGACTGGGAAGTTCAGGTATTTGATTCTGAACAAATCAACGCCTTCGCCTTGCCGGGCGGCAGAATCGGATTTTACACGGGCATCCTCGATATAATGGACAACGACGATCAAATCGCCACCGTAATGGGTCACGAAGCAGCCCATGTGAATTTCAATCATTCGGGCGAGCGCTATAGTCAGTCTACTTTGGCGGCGGCCGGCCTGACGGTGGCGCAAGTCGCGACCAGTGACAGCCGCTATCAAAGAGAGATTGTCGGCATTCTCGGCATGGGCGCGACGCTTGGCGTCATTCTGCCGTTCTCGCGCAAACATGAGCTTGAAGCCGACAGGTTCGGCGTCCGCTATATGCATCGCGCCGGGTACAATCCTAACCAAGCCGTGCGTTTCTGGGAAACGATGTCGGCGATGAAGTCCGGCGCACCGCCTGCATACTTGTCGACCCATCCCAGCGACGCCACGCGCATCGCCCAGCTCAAGCGCGAAATCGCCCTGTTGAACTAAAAGACCGCGGCGAGCGTGGCGGGGCCGGTCCCGCGCCTTGAAAACGCGCATCGCCAAGCGTAGGTTCCGCGCCCTGAATGTATCGGGCCGCCTTAGCTCAGTTGGTTAGAGCGCTTGATTGTGGATCAAGAGGTCCCCCGTTCGAGCCGGGGAGGCGGTACCATTAACAAACTTTACAATTTGCCGGCGAAGTTTCGGCCGACTGATTTCGCATCGGTTTTTCGGTTCATGTGGCGGCGCGATAACCGGGTCTTCTGCAGGAGTCTGGCCGGTGTCGCGCGCGCAGAATTGCATCGCGCCCCATGGGCCGGCGGTCAGGCTTTTTCCGCCGCGATGCGCGCGAGATAATCGCCATAACCGGTCTTTGAAAGCGAATTGGCTAGCGCTTCGAGGGCCTTGCGGTCGATATAGCCGAGCCGGTAGGCGATTTCTTCAAGACAGGCGATTTTTAGGCCCTGACGGTTTTCGATCGTGTGGACGAATTGCGCCGCATCCAAGAGCGAGCTGTGGGTGCCGGTGTCGAGCCAGGCAAAGCCCCGGCCCATGATATGGGCGCTGAGCTGGCCGTCGCGCATATACATTTCATTGAGCGTGGTGATTTCAAGCTCGCCCCGAGCGGACTTCTTGACCTTGTGCGCGCGATCGCAAACGGTCTCGTCGTAAAAATAAAGCCCGGTCGCGGCGTAGTTGGATTTTGGCTTGGCGGGCTTTTCCTCAATGGATTGGACACGGCCGTCCGCGCCGAATTCTATGACGCCGTAACGCTCGGGGTCGGCGACCTGATAGCCGAAGATTTCTGCCCCGCTGTCGAGCGCCGTCGCGCGCGTCAGCATTTCTGCGAGGCCGTGACCGTAAAAGATATTATCGCCGAGAATGAGCGCGCATTTGTCGCCGGCGATAAACTCTTCGCCGATGATGAAGGCCTGGGCGAGCCCTTCGGGCGTAGGCTGAACCGCATAGTCAAAGCGCATTCCGAGTTCGCCGCCGTCGCCCAGGAGACGCTCGAAGGCGGGCCGGTCCTCCGGCGTCGTGATGATCAGGATGTCGCGCAGCCCCGCCAGCATCAGAACGCTGAGCGGATAATATATCATCGGCTTGTCATAAACCGGCAAAAGCTGTTTCGAGACGCCGCGCGTGATGGGATGCAGTCTGGTGCCTGAACCGCCGGCAAGAATGATGCCCTTCATACTGTTGCCTTCGCTTCGTTTCCGCCTGCGATCAAGACCTCGCCGCGCGCGACCGCCGTCAGAACGGCGACGCGAATTCTCCCCAGGAAACCGCGCCGGCGTCTTTGTCGGAAAGAATGACTTGGTCTGCCGCAACGCCCCAGTCGATCGCCAGTTCCGGATCGTTCCACAAGACGCTCCCGTCGCTGGGCTTGTCGTAATAGGCGTCGCACTTATAGGCGACCGCCGTCTCCGGTTCGAGAGTCAAAAAGCCGTGCAAAAAGCCGGCGGGCACGAATATCTGTGTTCCGTTTTCGGCGCTGATTTCGGCTTTGACCCACTGGCCGAAGGTCGGCGAGCCTTTGCGGGCGTCGACGGCGACATCGAGGATCGCGCCGGCGAGCGTCCGGACGAGCTTGGCTTGGGCGTGCGGCGGGGCCTGGTAATGAAGCCCCCGGAGCGTCCATTGCCGGGCCGAATAGGAGTGATTGTCCTGGACGAAGGCGCAGTCGATCCCGGCGGTGGCGTAAGCGCGGGCGTTGTAGGTTTCCGAAAACCATCCCCGGGCGTCGGAAAACCGTTTTGGTGTGATGAGCTTGACGTCGGCAATGGCGAGGGGGGTGATTTCCATGCCGCGTTAACAAGCAGGGCCTGTTGAAAAATGCAACGAAACCGCCTGCAGATCAGCGGCGAAATGGGTGCCTGCAAAAACCTGTCGCAGCCGCGTGGGCGAAATTCCTTTCCACAACATCTTGCGTTCTGACCGGAAATTTACGCAATATAGGGTGGTTCCGCCCGAGTCGGCGGAGAGCCGCCAACACGGGGACCCTTGCCCATGCCTGATGCTTCCGACGCCAGCCTGACGACCGGCCACGATCTGCCTGGCCTTTTAACGCCGTCCTACGCCTATAAGCCGTTTCGCTATCCCTGGGCGTTTGATTTCTGGAAGCGCCAGCAGCAGGTGCACTGGATGCCCGAGGAAGTTCCCCTGGGCGAGGACTGCAAGGACTGGGCGAACAATCTGTCGGACGCCGAACGCAACCTCCTGACCCAAATCTTCCGCTTCTTCACCCAGTCCGACATTGAGGTGAACGACAATTACATGGAGCGCTATGCGCGCGTGTTCAAACCGACGGAAGTCAAGATGATGCTGTCGGCGTTCTCCAATATGGAGACGATCCACGTCGCCGCTTACGCCTTGCTGCTCGAAACCATCGGCATGCCGGAATCGGAATTTTCCGCTTTTCTCGAGTATGAAGCGATGCGCGACAAACACGACTTCATGCAGAAATTCGGTGTTGAAACGCATGAAGACATTGCGCGCACGCTCGCCATGTTCGGCGCGTTCACCGAAGGTCTGCAGCTTTTTGCATCATTCGCCATGCTGATGAACTTCCCGCGCTTTAACAAAATGAAAGGCATGGGCCAGATCGTTTCCTGGTCGGTGCGCGACGAGTCGCTGCACTGTGAAGGCATGATCCGGCTTTATCACGCCTTCGCCCGCGAGACCGGCTGTGTGACGAAAGCGGTCGCCGACGACATTGTCGAGTGTTGCCGCACGGTTGTGGGGCTTGAGGACAAGTTCATCGATCTTGCTTTCGAGATGGGCCCGGTGGAGGGCATGACGGCCGAGGATATCAAGCAATATATCCGCTATATCGCCGACTGGCGCCTCGACCAGCTCGACCTGCCGAAGGTCTACGGCGTGGAAAAACACCCGCTGCCCTGGCTGACGGAAATTCTCAACGGCGTGGAACACGCCAATTTCTTCGAAGCGCGCGCGACGGAATATTCAAAAGCAGCGACCCGCGGCGAATGGCATGGCGACGAGGGCGTGTGGGCCAATTTCGATCAGATGATGGAAAAGCGCAAAGCGACGGCGCCATAGCGCGGGCGCGGATTACAGCTTCATTCTCATCTACAATAATGCTGTTAAGCCTGCCGCAATGCCGCCGAGCCCGATGAGTATGAGCGCAACGTAAGTGCCGTAAATGATGGCGCGCTCTTTTGCGGTCCCTATGGATACGCCCTGGGCGCTTAGACCGGCGCTCTTGGCCCATTCTCGCCCGCCGGCGTCGACGTAAACGGCGCCGGCAATCAAGGATACGCTTGGCCATAAGCTATGATCCGTAAGCATCAAAACGCCCGCGAGCGGTGCAATCCATAATAATAAGGCGTCCCAACGAGCGGTCATCAGCTCAAGCTTGCTGGCAAGGGCGTCCGCGTTTTCGGATTTTTCTTGTAGGCCGAGGCGTTGCGCCAGTGGAAAATTAACGCTGGAGATAAGCTGTCCGACAAAGACGAATGTTCCAAATATCACCCATGCCCAGCCGATAACTTCTTGCAGTACATTCATCATTTTTCTCCTCGATGGAAAAATGATAACAGCTAGGCGCGCAACGACACATGTCCGCTCTCTGGGCCAATCGTCGCTGGTTGGTTTTGGTTTAGCCGGGCGAGCCTTCCCGCACCGGCGTCAGGGTCCGCGCCAATTCTCTTAATTGCGGCCGCATTTGCTCGCCCTGCCGCGTGGCGTCGCCGGCTGGCGCGGAATTCGCCGTCAAGGGCGTCCAGCACGGTCGCTGCGACCAGCACGCGCACGCTGCCGCCGTCGATAGATAGATAGAATATGACGGACCGTCGTTTTTCGCCTTTCACCTCAAGGACGGGCTTGTTTTTGCATTGCAGTAGACAAGCGCACGGCATATCGCCATATTCCGCCAAAGATTGTGACAATAAAAACCGCACGCGCAAAAAGGCCCATCATGTCCGACGATCCCGAACGCATCACCATCCTCGCCCACGAATTCACTGCCGCCGCGCTGGAATTTCACCGCGGCAGGATGGCGGAAAGGGGCTACCGCATGGAAGGGTCGATCACCCCGCGCACTTTCAAGATGATCGAAGGGCTCAATGCGCCGACGGATCTGTTTGACGGCGCGCCTCTGTTTGCCGTGACTTTCGTCAAGCGCGACGAGTCGGACCGCTAGTCCTTGCCGACTAAGCGTCCGTAAAGTTCGGGCCGGCGGTCGCGGAAGAATCCCCACGCGGCGCGCTGCAGCCGGATCGCCTCGAAATCATATTCGCCGGCAATAAAGCCCTCTTCCTCGCGGCCGAGTTCGGCGACGATTTCTCCCATGTGATCGGTCAGGAAGGACGAGCCGTAAAAGACCTGGCCGTCTTCATTGCCGACCCGGTTCGCTGCGGCGACGGGAATGATGTTTGAAATCGCATGGCCCTGCATGGCGCGTCGCCACGCAGCCGAGGTATTCAGCGTGCGGTCCTGCGGTTCCGAACCGATTGCCGTGGGATAGAACAACAGTTCCGCGCCCATCAGCGTCATGATGCGCGCCGCTTCCGGAAACCATTGGTCCCAACATATGCCGACGCCGATGCGCGCATATTTCGTGTCCCAGACTTTGAAGCCCGTATCGCTTGGGCGGAAATAAAACTTTTCTTCATAGCCGGGGCCGTCGGGGATATGGCTTTTGCGGTAGAGCCCAAGCGTTTTTCCGTCGGCGTCGATCATGACAAGGCTGTTGAAATATTCTTCGCCGGCGCGCTCGAAAATGGAAAGCGGCAACACGACGCCCAGTTCTGCGGCCAGCGGCGCGAGTTTCAACACCACGGGATGTTCCGCAAAAGGATAGGCGCCGGCGAAATGGCGCGCCTCTTCGGTCTTGCAGAAATAAGGCCCTTGCAATAGCTCCGGGGCGAGGATGATTTGCGCGCCGTCTGCGGCCGCGTTGCGGATCATCGCTTCGATTTTGGCGATATTCGCCGCCATGTCGCGCTCGAAGGCGGCCTGTAAAACGGCGATGCGCGCTGTGCGGGTCATATGGTTCTTTCCGGTTGCGTCGTCTCGGCGAGGTCCGGCGTTGACGCTTAGCGAGCGAAGATCGAAGATTCAACGCCCGGCAAAGCGCCGATAGGAGACAGGAATGGCGAGGCTTGAAATTTACTGGTCCTTTCGCAGCCCCTATTCCTATCTGGCGATCGACCGGCTGGCGGCGATCAAGCGCGAATATGATGTCGATATCGACTTCCGTCCGGTGCGACCGCTGACGATGCGCGAGCCGGATTTTTTCAAGCGCGGGCGCAAGCAGTTCTTGCCCTATCTGTTGAAGGACGCGCCGCGCGAAGCCGAGCGGCTGGGCGTTCCGTTCGGGCCGCCCGATCCCGATCCCATCCGCATGGACATGGCAAGCGGCAAGGTCGATCCTGAACAGCCGGTCATGACCATGCTGATGGGCCTGGCCGTCGCCGCGACAATGACTGGCGCCGGCATCGAGTTCGCCCAGGCCGTCGGGCGATCGATCTGGGGCGGCAAGGCGAATTGGCATGAAGAAGCAGCGCTAGCGGAGACGGTGAAGCAGGCTGGCCTCGATCTCAGCGATCTGAAGGACTGGGCCGAGAACAATAAAGCCCGGACCGAAGAGACCATCGCCCGCAACGAGGCGAGGCAACTCGAACATCACTGGAGCGTACCGCTCATGGTGTTCGACGGCGAGCCCTTTTTCGGCCAGGACCGCATCGATTCGCTGATCTGGCGTCTCGACCACCGCGGATTGAAGCGCGATTGACGGCCGTGGACCTCTCCGGCGACGGGCTTTATGGTTGCAGAAGAGGGGATCAGCCGGAGGAATCGCCATGGCCCGTATCGCTGCAATTGCTTGCATTGTTCTTATGGTCGCCGCCTGCGCAACGGTTTCGCAGCGCGCGCGCATCAAAGACCGGCTCGTCGTATTCGGCCTGTCCGAAGACCGCGCCAAATGTATGGCGAGCGAGCTTGACCGACGCCTTGACCGGAGCGATCTCGTCCATGTCGCCGACTTCATCGGCGAACTGAACGATGCGACCAGCGCCGGCCAAGCCCTCGACGCGCTCCTCGGGATAGACCATCCCGCAGCGGCTGCGGCGATCGCGCGCGCAAGCATCGCCTGTGCGTTCACCCGGTAACCCGTGAAGCTATGAAGCGCATATAGTCGCTGCGTAATAGAGTTGATGCTGAGCTTTCATGACGCGCGCGTCCCTTATGCTGCGGGCGCCCTGTTGCCGGCGTTTGCACCGGTCGGCGACGCCTTTGCGGCCAATTTTAAGGAGGGTCTTGAACTCGGCGCGTGCTTTGCGGCCATGATCGACGGCGAGACCGTCGTCGACTTGCGCGGCGGCTTCGCCGACAGAGCGAAAGAAGCACCGTGGACGGAAGAAACGATCGCTTGCGTTTTTTCGTCCAGCAAGGCCGTTCTCAAGCTGCTTGCAGCGCGCGAGGCGAGCGCCGGCCGGCTCGATTATGACGTCCCTGTCTCGGCTTACTGGCCTGAATTTGCGCAAAACGGCAAGGAAGCGATCACGGTCGCGCAATTGCTGTCGCATCAGGCGGGCCTTTGCGCGTTCACGGAGGAAACGCCGCCGGAAATCTGGATCGATTGGGACGCCGTCGCCGCCCGTCTTCAAACGATGGCGCCCTTATGGAGGCCGGGAACAGCGCACGGCTATCATCCCCAAACCTATGGCTTTCTCGCCGGCGAAGTGTTGCGCCGGGTCTCGGGCCGGACGGTCGGCGCCATGGTCCGCGATTTCGATCTGCAACTTTTTTGCGGCATGAAAGACGAGGAGATGGCCCGCGCCGCTGTTATGCTGAAACCGCCGCGCCCGCCCGATCTGGGAGAACTCAACCAGTTTCGGCAAGCCGCCTTTTTAAAGCCCTGGTCCGCCGCGGCGCGGGTTCGCCCGAAGGACTGGATGGCGGCGGAAATTCCCGCCTCCAACATGCACGCCGACGCCCGTTCGCTGGCGCGGGCGCTTCATCCCTTCGTCAATGACGGACGCTGGCACGACGGCGATCCCATTCTTTCGCAAGGCGCGATCGCCGCCGCCCTGCGGGAGCGCAGCCACGGCGACGATCTCGTCCTGCCGTTTCGCCTCTCCTGGGCGGCCGGGCTGATGCGCAACATCAACCATCATTTCGGGCCCAACGAAAACGCTTATGGCCATGCCGGTTTCGGCGGCTCCTGCGTCGTCATCGATCCGGAAAAACGGCTCACGGCCGCCTATGTCATGAACAAGATGTCGCCCTACCTTGTCGGCGATCCGCGCGCGCTGCGCTTGATCAACGCGCTTTACGACTGTCTGTAAGGCTTAAAATTTTACGCGAAAATCCACGCTGACAATGGCCGGCTGAGGATATCCCGGAAACACCTTGTTCATGGACCGGCATTCTTCCAGATACTTCTGGCGCAGCTGCGTGTCTGCGCGGGCGCGTTGCGTCACCGCAAGCATTTCAATATGCCGCGCGCCCACTGAAAAAGCTGCAACCGACCGCGGTTGCGGCGCGTATACGCCCTCATCGAAATACGCAAATGTCGGCGATGCATGGAAAATCAGCACAGCGCCAAGCGCTGCTTTTCTCATCCGCATTTTTTCCTCCGCCTTTTGTCCCGCAAAAAGCGTGGCTGGAGGAAATAACGAATGGTTTAGCCGGTGCCGCGCATTTTGCTTCAAAAGGCGCGGGAAAACTCGATCAAATTAGACAGAAAAGCGACGTTTCAGCCAATCAATAAGGACGGCGTTCAACGCTTCGGGCTGTTCCCATGTGACCCAGTGGCCGCTGTGGGCGATGACATGCTTTTCAAGATCGGGAACGATCGCTTCCATACCTTCCGCGAATTCCGGCGGCAGGAAGATGTCGAGTTCGGCGCCGATCCATAGCGACGGCGCGCGAATGACTTCATCGCGGCCTTCCATCAGCGCCCAGTTGCGGTCGACATTGCGATAGATGTTGATCCCGCCGGTAAATCCGCTGCGTCGGTAGGCCTCGACATAGATCCGGATGACGTCTTGCGAAACGACGAGACTGTCGACGGGGCGCGCGACGCCGGCGCGAAAATGGCCCGGCAGATCGTAGATGGCCGGGATCAGCGACGGCCAGCGCTCGCGCGGCGCAGGCGGCTGGAACACCATATGGAAAAAGCGTTCGATGTCGGAATCGAACAGCGCTTCGGGAGCGTCAGGCGCCTGGAACTGTACGAAGTAATGCTTTTCCGTAAAGCGCTGTTTCAAGATCTCGATCGGCGGGACCGGCGGGCGCGGCCGCAGCGGCGTGCAGATGCTGATCAGGCCTGCGGTGCGGTCCGGGCGCCATTGGCCCATGCCCCAGACAATCGCGCCGCCCCAGTCATGTCCGCAGAATATTGCGCGCTTGATCTCAAGCGCGTCTAGCAGCGCGACAAGATCGCCGGTAAGATGCTCCACGTCGTAAAGCTCTTTCTCCCGCGGCGCGTCCGACCGGCCGAAGCCCTTGAGATCGAGCGCAATGACGCGAAAACCGGCGTCGGCAAGACGGTAAATCTGATTGCGCCAGGAATAGGCGATCTCGGGCCAGCCATGCACCAGCAGGACGGGCGGGCGGCGGCGCTCCGGATCGCCGTCGGCTTCATAGATCGCAAGCGCGACGCCGCTTGCGTCGATCATGCGCGGGGCGGGAAAGTCGGTCGGCATGCGCGCAAGGTGACGGTAAACGAGGCAGGGGGCAATGGCGCCAAGCAGATTGTGCTGCACGCGCCGGTTTTCATTTTCCCATCCGGCGGCTACATGCGGGCGTCATGACCGAGTTCGATGCCCATGCGTCTCCGCGTCCGCCGCCGGGATGGGTCCTGCAATGGCATATGGATACATTCGCCGGCCGCGCCGGGCCGTTTTATTTTCGCGACGAAGGCGACGAACCTGGCGTCGGCTTCTATTCGGAAAACCATCACGCCAATCTCGGCGGCGTCATTCATGGCGGCGCCTTGATGACCCTGGCGGACATGGCGCTGTGGGATATTTGCCGCCGCGCGGTGGGACCGTTTAAAGGCGCGACCGTGACCATGAACGCTGAGTTCCTCGGCCCGGGGCCGGTGGGCGCCTTTATCGAGGCGACCGGCGAGATGACGCGGGGTGCGAAAAACCTTCTGTTCGCGCGCGGCATGGTGACGGCGAAAGGCGACGCGCTGCTGGCGTTTTCCGGAACACTCAAGCGGTTTTCGTAACCCGCGCGGTCCTGACTTCTTTCCACTGATGGCGCAGCGATATCAGCAATGCGCCGAACGGCACCGACCACAAGATGCGATGCGACAGGATTTCGAGCGCGGCGACATCGTCAAGCGCTTTGAGATAGATCGGAAACAGGCCCCAAATCGTATAGGCGCCGACGCCGAAAATCAGTCCGTTGCGGATCGCCGACCGGCTCTCAGCGGAAGTGTCGGTCATAAACCGGCGCCAGATATTTTTCGTAACGCCGCCAGGAACCGACGCCTTTGGCGTTAAGCGGCTCGCGCACTTGCGCCAGGCTGGCCGTGGCGACCGGATTGGCGCTCTTGTAAAAATCGCGCCAGTCATCGGGGCGTTCAATGCCGACGTGATTGAAGATTCGCGCCGAGGCTTCATCGGGCGCGTTCACCAACTCTTCATATTCGATTGAAATCAGACGATCGCCCAGCAGATCAGACCAATAGGCGCAGGCCTGATAATGCGCCTTGATGAAGCCGCATGCCGTATCGAGATTTTGCGCCCACTGGTTGGCGTTGATGCGCGAGCGAAAACAAGACCAGACAACGTCGCGCGGATCGCGATGCAGCCAGATGACTTTCGCCGCCGGAAAGAGAATGCGGATCAGTCCGCCATAATAATAATTGATCAGCGTTTTATCCGTGTAGAACGCGCCAGGGCCGAAGCGGCGGCGCAGGCCGTCGAGATATGTTTGCGCGATTTTGCGCCAGTCTTTTTGTTGAAATTTCGCCGCGCGGGCGATGTCCGGCGGCTCCATGCCGCCGAGCGCAAGCGCCGCGCTGCGCAAAATCGTGTGCTCGCCCGTCGGCGTCACCGACGGGGCGGTCGCCAGGATTTGTTCGATCAGCGTGGTGCCGGACCGGGGCGCGCTGAGAGTGAATACAAGGCCGTCGCCGGCGTCGCCGTTTCCATGCTGTTCGACAAAGTCGTGCGTGAAACTGCCGCGCAGCCGTTCAAGATAGGCGAGCAGCGGACGCAAATCGAACGGCGCGGAATTGTTGCGCAAGGCGGCACCCTTTGAAATATAGCTGAACGCCTGATCGGCGTCGCCGGCGTGATCGAAGGCGCGGCCCAGCGCGTAATAAAGCGCGATCAGCTGATCCGGCGCGCGCAGGCGCTTTTCCAGCGCGAGCATTTCCAGGATATCGGCGTTTCGGTCTTCGTAACCGTTAAGAAGGGCGATCTGCTCCCAGGCCGGCGCGTGATCGCGATGGAGCGACAGCGCCTTGCGGCAGAGTTCAAGCGTCTTTTCCCGCTTGCCGAAACGCGCCTGATAAAACGCTTCCAGATAATAGCCGTCCGCCGCGGCGCGGGGATTTTTCTGCAGCTCGCGGGCGAGGCGCGCGGCGTCCTTGTGTTGCGCGGCCGTGCCGAGCGCGGTGATTTCAGTGATCAGGCGCTGGGGGTCGGCGGGTGATTGCGCGCGCCAATTCTGCGCCGCTGCCAGGGCGGCGTCCTGATCGCCGAGCTGTCCGGCGAGCGCCATCGCCATGGGCCAGTCGATGTCGGGATTGCTCTTTTGGCGCACGAGTTTGCGTAACGCCGAGCCCGCGGCGTCCAACTCGCGCCGCGCGATCTGCTGCGAGATTTGCTGAAGCGAGGCCATGGATCAGCGCCCCCTTCCTTCGATCAGGTTCTTGTTGATCAAAATCTCAGCGATCTGAACGGCGTTGAGGGCCGCGCCCTTTCTCAAATTGTCCGACACGCACCAAAAGGCGAGACCGTTTTCGACCGTCGGGTCGACGCGGATGCGGCTGACATAGGTTGCGAAATCGCCCACGCATTCAACCGGCGTGACGTAACCGCCGTCCTCGGGCTTGTCGACGACCAGCAAGCCCGGCGCCTCGCGCAGGATTTCGCGCGCCTCGTCGTCTGTGATCGGACGTTCGAATTCAAGGTTCACGGCTTCCGAATGGCCGACAAACACGGGCACGCGCACGCAAGTCGCCGTCAGTTTAATTTTCGGATCGAGAATCTTCTTGGTCTCTGCCGTCATCTTCCATTCTTCTTTTGTAAATCCGTCTTCCATGAAGACGTCGATATGGGGAATGACGTTGAAGGCGATCTGTTTGGTGAATTCGGCGGGCGTGGGCGTATCGTTGACGTAAATGCCTTTGGTCTGGTTGAAAAGCTCGTCCATTGCCGCCTTGCCGGCGCCGGACGTCGACTGATAGGTCGAAACGACGACGCGCTTGATGGTCGCCGCGTCATGCAGCGGCTTTAAAGCGACAACGAGCTGAGCCGTGGAGCAGTTCGGGTTGGCGATGATGTTTTTCTTGGAAAACCCGCGGGCGGCGTCGGCGTTTACTTCCGGCACGATCAGGGGCACGTCCGGATCCATGCGGAAATGGGAAGAATTGTCGATGACGACGGCGCCGGCGGCGGCGGCTTTCGGCGCCCATTCCTTGGCGACGGAACCGCCGGCGGCGAAGAGCGCGATGTCCGCCTTGGCGAAGTCGAAGGTTTCAAGATCGCGGCATTTAAGAGTCTTCTCGCCAAACGAAATCTCGCGTCCGATCGACTCGCGCGAAGCGAGGGCGAATGCCTCGTTTGCGGGAAACAGGCGCTCGCTTAATATCGCCAGTATTTCCTGGCCGACATTGCCGGTCGCGCCGACGATGGCGATGTTGACTTCCATGGACCGCTCCACAACTGCGCGGGCGAAGAACGGTGAAATGACAGGCGTTGTCAAGCGCGCTGCGGTCTAGCATTTCTCAACAAAACAATAGCGGGCCGTTTTGCGTCGGTCCTGACGGTAAGCGCCGGCGTATCTCTGCCGTCATTCGCCGGTCAGGCGGCGCCAATGCTTGCCGCCGCGCCGAAGGGAACGATCTTGTTGTCCCCGTCATGGCCGATATCGGCGCGGCCAAAATAGGAAACGCCGGCGCGGGAACACCAGTATTGCGCGATTTCTTCTTCGTTCGCGCCGAACGGCCGGTCGTTTTCGGGAACCTGGCTGATCCGGCCGAGCTTTACGCCTTTCGCCCGACGCATGTTGGGCGCGGTCATAACCGTGAACATCGACCGGTCGATCCGGTAATGATATTCGCCGACATCCTCGAGCATAACGACGTGATCGGACAAATCCGGCGCCCAGTCGGCGTTGATAAAATGACCAAGAACCGTGATGTTGAACGCGGCGGTCTTTTCGCCCCCCGTCGCCGTCGGCTCCAGCGCGGCGGGGTCGTCATCGACGAGAAAGTCGAGCGCCCGGGCGACGGCCTTTTCGCCGCCTGCATGAACAAGATCCATCGCCATGGGGCCGTGGACCGGGCGGCCGACGCCGAGCCGATAAAGCCGCGCGAGGATAAATCCCGCATCGGAATAGCCGAGATAGGTTTTTCGGCGGGCGTTCTCGTCGAGCCGGTCGTAAACCGTATCGTCAAGGCGGCATGCGCCATAGCCGCCGCGGGCGAACCACACGGCGTCATATTGCGGATCGTTGGCGGCTTCGAGGAAGGCCGCGCTTCTTTGCGCGTCTGCGCCGGCGAAATGGCCCGCCTCAAGAAAACACTGGGGATGGAAATGGAGTTCGACGCCGTCGCCAAAGCGCGCCGCCGCAATCTCGCCGACTTGGTTGGCGAGATCTTGCGTGATCGGCCCGCCGGGGCAGACAAGGGCGATATGTTTGGGATTCGCCATAGCTTTTCTATTAGGGAATTTTGAAGTCGAGTTTTTCGATCACATCGAAAAGCGTTGCACATTTGATGCCGAGATCATTGCAAACGTCAGGAATTTTTCGGTTTTTTCCTTTTCGTCGAGGCGATGAGTTTTCAAAGGTCACGACACTTCTGTTTATTGGTGCGGCATATGCGTACGCAATTAAGAATGGATCCCGTCCGACCGTCTCCAAGCCGGCTTCATCAAGCTCGCCATATCCAGTCAATGTAACTTCCGCAACAATTTCGGGATCAGCGTCCTCGTCAAGAACAAGCGCTGATTTATTTTCTTCTGCTTTCAGCCAGTCAACAAGGCCATCTTTTCCAACAACAATTTCTTCATATTGCTCGATTGGGATTTTAATGTCGCCATTCTCACCCTGTTGTCTCACCCATGACCAGAATTGTGGAACGCGATCCAATTGATAGAAAGTATTAGCGGAACGTATCAATGTGTCAGCGTCAAAGAGGTAAATCAATTCTCACCCCCGTTTACGCTGCATTGCTCTGATTGACCATTCGCCCAACGGCCGTTGGTTTCACCCCTAGCACTGCCCCCGCCTTAACCGTTGTTAACCTGCCGTCCGTGACCATTCTCTTTACAAAATTTACAAGCCCTGGACCGACGCGGTGACGCCGGACAATATAATAGTCAACGGGGCCGCGGTTCTCTTTTCCTGCCGTCTTTTGCGCTAGTCGGTCTGCATCAAATTGATTGCTTAGCCGTTGGTACATCGCACGGGAGATTCGGTTTGCGCGCAAAAGATTGTAAGCCACCATTTTTCGGCTGAGATTTCTGTCGTTTGCAAAGGCGCTTACTTCTTCCAGCAAACCGCTAAAATCAACAGTGCTAATCTCGCTTAGCTCGCTTGGGGGCAGCAGAAAGGAGGCTGCAACAGCATCACAGAAGCGTTCAATCTCTAATTCGCTCCCATAGCCGCTAATTGCGGTTTCTCCTAAGAATATGTGTGCTAACTCATGCAGTAGGGTGAACGACCAAGCAGCTTTCGAATCTTTTTCATTTATGACAATGAACGGCGCAATTGGATCAGATAATGCAAAGCCGCGAAACACTAGAGGGTCAATATCCGTATGGTGTGTTCCAAGATTTCCCATCAGCAATACAAACACGCCTGCTCTTTCAACTGCATTCCGCAAGGATGCAAAGGCATCATCTACTGTGTTGTACAAGCGAAAGTTCTGTACCGAGAATTTCAGTTCTAATTCAATCTTCCTTGCCAGCGCTTCGGCACCGTCGTCGATTGAAAATGAACCTACTAACGAAATAGGTTCATCTTCCTCCGCATCTTCTAAGGCGGCACGAACCAAAGTTTGCCGCCCAATCACGTTTCTCAGAAGCGCGTCTAAAAACGACTCTGTGTCAGGAAGCTTATCGCCAGGCAGCATTCTATAATCGCGGCCCTTATCGGTCTCGTGCGGGATATTAGGAAGATAGAAGGTTAGGAGAGGACGGCGGTACTTCTCCGACATGCCCACTAACTGACGTCGCGTAGGGTTTCGTTTACCCTTTTCGAATTCTAACAGTCGGTCTTCTTTTATCTGTAATTTCTTAGCCGCATCTGCCGGGGATAGACCGGCTGATTCGCGAGCCCAAATAAGGATATTAGGGTTGATCTTTGGCATAGGCCTATCTTTGCAACATTTGACGAGTCAGTCGAGCCACTCAGATGTTGTTCGCCATCGGTCATTTAACGATGATGCTATGCTGAGGTGATATGGGAAAGCGCAAAGACTATTTCTTCTGCGGGATCGGCGGCTCGGGCATGCTGCCCCTGGCGGCGATCGTCAAGGCGCAGGGCGCGGCCGGCGAGGGGTCGGACCGGGCGCTCGATCAGGGCCGGACCGCGGCGAAATTCGATTATCTCAGATCGCTCGGCATCGTGCTTCATCCCCAGGACGGTTCGGGCTTTAAGCGGACGAGCCAGATTCTGGTCGCTTCCGCCGCAGTGGAGGAGACCGTGCCCGACGTGCTCGCGGCGAAACGGCTGGGGGCGAAACGCCTTTCCCGGGCCGAACTCCTCGCCGAACTTTTCAACGCCGCGCCCTCGCCCATCGCCGTCGCCGGCACCAGCGGCAAGTCGACCGCCACGGCCATGATAGGCTGGATCCTGCATCATGCGGGCCGCGATCCGACGATCATGAACGGAGCGGTGATGAAAAACTTCGCCGGGCCTAGCGCGCCTTTCGCCAGCGCCCGCATTGGCAAGGGTGAGATCTTCGTCAGCGAGGTCGATGAAAGCGACGGCTCCATCGCCATGTTCAACCCGAAGATCGCGGTGCTCAACAATATTGCGCTCGATCATAGGAGCATGGACGAATTGCGCATCCTGTTTTCCGAATTCACCGCCCGGGCGGAGGTTGCTGTATTGAATCTCGACAATGGGGAAACCGCTGCGCTCGCCAAGGCGCATGAGGGCCGCGCGGTCACCTACAGTCTCAATAATCCTAAGGCGGATTTCATCGCCGAGAACATCGCGCCCGAACCGTTCGGCGTCGCTTTCGATGCGATCGACCGTCGCGCCGGCGCCCGCGTGCGGATCGCGCTGAAAATGCCCGGTCGTCACAACGTTTCCAACGCGCTCGCCGCCATCGCTGCGGCGGCCGCCTGCGGCGTTGCGCTGGACGCGGCGGCAAACGCGCTTGACGGGTTCGAAGGCGTCAAGCGACGACTTGAATATGTCGGCGAAGCCGGGGGCGTCACGGTGATCGACGATTTCGCGCATAATCCCGACAAGATCGCCGCAAGCCTGAATACCCTGCATGATTTTCCCGGGCGGCTGCTGGTCATGTTCCAGCCCCACGGTTTCGGTCCGCTCAGGAAAATGAAAAATGAATTCATCGCCTGCTTTGCGGAGCATCTAAACGCCGATGACATTTTGCTGATGCCCGAGCCGGTCTATTTCGGCGGCACGACCGACCGGCGCGTGTCGAGCGGGGACATCGCATCGGGCGTCAGCGCCGCCGGCCGCCGCGCCGAAGCGCTCGCAACGCGTAAGGACTGCGGCGAACGACTGCTCGCCCTGGCGGCGCCCGGCGACCGGATCGTTGTCATGGGCGCGCGCGACGATACGCTTTCCCTGTTCGCGGCAGACCTGTTGCGCGATCTTGCCTAAAACGCGTTAAGCGAAAGGCTTTGCGCGCCGCTGCGAATCGCCGCTGCCGCGCCGGTCATTAATCTTGCGTCTCATTCTTATTTTGAACTGCGCTGCGACACTTTCGCCTGCGGCGAAGCGCGCAGTCCTTATACAGATCAACGCCGCACATATTTTATGGGTTCCGGTTTTTTCGTCATGAAAAGGGAGAGTTATTCATGCGATTAGCTTTGCTTGCCTGCGCCGCCTTTGCCGCCGCCTCCACGCCTGCATTCGCCGAACAGGGCGACTGGCTAGTCCGTCTTCGCGGCATCGTGGTCGCGCCGACGGAAACGTCTTCGGCCGTTACGCCCGGTTTTCCCGACGCGACGGTGTCGGTTTCGAATGCGGTGATGCCGGAACTCGATTTTACCTATTTTCTCGCCGACAATCTCGGCGCCGAACTGATTCTTGCAACCACGCCGCATGACATCTCCGGCGAAGGCTCGCTGGTCGGACTCGGGAAGATCGCCGACACCATGGCGCTGCCGCCGACGCTCACGCTGCAATATCACTTCTTGCCGGACGCCGAGGTGCGGCCCTATGTCGGCGTCGGCGTGAACTACACGATTTTCTACAGCGAAGACGCCACCGCTTCGCTTGTCGACGCGGTCGGCCCGACGGCGGTCAGCCTTGACGACAGCGTCGGTGTTGCGTTCCAGGCTGGCGTCGACATCGACATCACCGAACGGATCTTCTTCAACGCCGATATCAAATATATCGATATCGACACGACCGCGACCCTCAACTCCGGCGGAACGATCAACACCGTCGATGTGGAGCTCGACCCGATCGTCGCCGGCGTCGGGGTCGGGATTCGGTTCTAACCCGCCGTCCTGCGCCGGCGGGTTTGCGCCCGGCGCGGTTGTTTCGGCCTGAGGCGCGGTTATAACCGGCGGCGTCCTTTTGTCGCCGGGAGCGTCCATGAACATCCATGAATATCAGGCCAAGCGGCTCCTGAAAGACTATGGCGCGCCGGTCGCCGAGGGCCGGCCGGTGTTTTCCGCCCGGGAAGCGGAGGAAACCGCCAAGGCGCTGCCCGGCCCGGTCTATGTGGTCAAAGCCCAGATCCACGCCGGCGGGCGCGGCAAGGGCAAGTTCAAGGAAAAAGAGGCCGGCGAGGCCGGCGGCGTGCGGCTTGCAAAATCGCCGGAAGAAGCAGCCGCCTTCGCCAAACAGATGCTCGGCAAGACGCTCGTCACCAAGCAAACCGGCCCGGCCGGCAAGGAGGTGGGCCGCATCTATATCGAAAACGGCACGGATATCGAGACCGAGCTTTATCTTTCCGCACTGGTCGACCGAAGCGTCGGGCGCATCGCGTTCATCGCCTCGACCGAAGGCGGCATGAATATCGAGGAAGTCGCCGAAGAAACGCCGGAAAAGATCGTCACGGTGGGGATCGATCCGGCGACCGGCTGCATGCCGCATCACGCCCGGCGCATCGCGCAGGCCCTGGCGCTGAAGGGCGCCGCGGCGAAACAATGCGGCGCGCTCATCCCGGCGCTATATCAGGCGTTTGTTGAAAAGGACATGAGCCTTTTGGAGATCAATCCGCTTGTCGTAACAACATCGGGCGACCTCGTGGTGCTCGACGCCAAGGTCGGGTTCGATCCCAACGCGCTCTTTCGCCATGCCAACATTCTCGACATGCGCGATACGTCGGAAGAAGACCCCATAGAACTCAAGGCGTCGGAATTCGATCTTTCCTATGTCAAGCTCGACGGCAATATCGGCTGCATGGTCAACGGCGCGGGCCTGGCCATGGCGACCATGGACATCATCAAGCATTACGGCGCCGAACCGGCGAACTTTCTCGACGTCGGCGGCGGCGCGTCGAAGGAAAAAGTCACCGAGGCGTTCAAGATCATCACCACCGATCCGGGGGTTAAAGGCATTCTGGTCAACATCTTCGGCGGCATCATGCGCTGCGACATCATCGCCGAAGGCATTATCGCCGCGGTGAAGGAAGTCGGCCTCGATGATCCCCTCGTCGTGCGTCTTGAAGGCACCAACGTTGAAAAGGGCAAGGAGATCCTGGCCGGTTCCGGCCTTAAGATTACGCCCGCCGACGATCTTGAAGACGCGGCAAAGAAAGTCGTCGCGGCGGTCCAGGGGTAAGGGGTGCGAACATGGCGCGTTCCGGCCAGGAACGCAGATACGCCGCCCGACAAAAAAGACCGCGCCTAAGGCGCGGTCTTAAGTTGGGAGGGCTCTTGACCGGAGGTTTGCGGTCTAAGCGCGCTTCCTGTGGCAGAGAAATATAGCAGGGCGGCGACGGTTTCGTGACACTCCGTTGACGTCTGCGCGCCCTTCTCGCAAAGGCTTGATTATCCGCCGGCCAGGCAGTCCTGCGGGGGTGTTTTCCACAGCATCTGCGCCGCTATAGCACGTCCCGTTCGTATCTACGGCGCCGAACCCCGTGAGGCGCAGCATCGTTCTGGCCTTGAAATTGTGATGGCGGAGGCTGTGAAACCTCACGGAGTTGCCCGCGCCCGGCGCCGCCGTTATGACGGCCTGGCACCACCAGCGGCGCGGCTTTCAAATGTCCATTCTTGTCGACAAAAACACAAAAGTGATTTGCCAGGGCATGACCGGTTCGACCGGCACGTTCCACACCGAGCAGGCGATCGCCTACGGCACGCAGATGGTCGGCGGCGTTACCCCCGGCAAGGGCGGCCAGACCTGGCAGGCGACGGACAACGCGCCCGACGGCGCCAAAGGCGCTACGCTTCCGGTTTTCGACACCGTAATCGAGGCGCGCGAAAAGACCGGCGCGGACGCCTCGGTCATCTATGTGCCGCCGCCTTTCGCGGCGGATTCGATTCTTGAAGCCGCCGCGGCCGAAATGCCGCTTGTCGTGTGCATCACCGAAGGCATTCCCGTGCTTGACATGGTCAAGGTCAAACGCGCCCTGGACGGCTCCGGGACGCGGCTTATCGGACCCAACTGTCCCGGCGTCATCACGCCGGAGGAATGCAAGATCGGCATCATGCCGGGCCACATTCACCGCAAGGGCCATGTGGGCATCATTTCGCGCTCGGGCACGCTGACCTATGAAGCGGTTCACCAGACCACGGCGGCCGGGCTCGGCCAGTCGACCTGCGTGGGTATTGGCGGCGATCCGGTCAAGGGAACCGACTTCATCGAAGTGCTCGATATGTTTCTGGCCGATGAGGAGACCCATGCGATCATTATGATCGGCGAGATCGGCGGGTCGGCCGAGGCCGAAGCGGCGCAGTTTCTGAGCCGCCACAAGGTCAAAAAACCCGCTGTCGGCTTCATCGCCGGCGTCACGGCGCCGCCGGGCCGGCGCATGGGCCATGCCGGCGCGCTGGTCGCCGGCGCCGACGACACCGCCGCGGCCAAAATCGAGGCGCTCAAAGCCGCCGGCGTTGCGGTTTCCCCGACCCCGGCGGCCATGGGGCGGACACTTCTTGAAATTTTGAAAAAATAAACGTCGCTGCGCCTATTCTGCTTGCCTATATCATTGAAACGGCGCGTAGTTGGCGTATCTAGGGACACCCGACACCCGCGGCGTTGAGAGAATTGAGACGCGTCATGGCGAAAGATGGAGCGGCGCCGCAGCCAGGCAAAAGCGCCCCCGACGAAACGATCCTATCGGGGGCCAACGCCCGCTACCTCGAACAGCTCTACGCCCGGTATCTTGAAGACCCGGCTTCGGTCAGCGACGAGTGGCGCGCGTTCTTCGAACGCGCGGCCGGACGCGCGAATGGCTCGTCGCCGGCGACGGGGCCGAGCTGGGCGCGCAAGGATTGGCCGCCGGTTCGCAACGGCGAGCTGACCGCTGCGTTCGACGGCGACTGGAGCGCCGTCGAAACCGAGTTGAAGGCCAAGATCGAACGGCGCGCGCCCGCGGCGGCGACCGAAGACGTTCACCAGGCGACCAAAGACGCCTTGCGCGCGCTCATGCTGATCCGCGCCTATCGCGTCCGCGGCCATTTGATTGCGGATCTCGATCCGCTCGGCCTGCAAAAAAAGAATTTCCTGCCCGAGCTCGATCCGGCGAGCGCGGGATTTTCCGAAGCCGACATGGACCGGCCGATTTTCATCGACCATGTGCTCGGTCTGGAAACCGCGACCCTGCGCGAGATCATGGCGATCCTCAAGCGCACCTATTGCGGAACGTTCGCCGTCGAATTCATGCACATTTCCGATCCCGAACAGAAGGCGTGGATACAGCATCGCATCGAAGGTCCGGACAAGGACATTTCGTTCACGCCTGAAGGCAAGGAAGCGATCCTGAACAAGCTGATCGAGGCGGAAGGCTTCGAGAATTTCCTCAACATCAAATACACCGGCACCAAGCGGTTCGGTCTTGACGGCGCGGAATCGATGGTTCCCGCCCTAGAGCAGATCATCAAGCGGGGCGGGGCGCTTGGGGTCAAAGAGATCGTCATCGGCATGCCGCATCGCGGCCGGCTCAACGTGCTCGCCGCGGTGATGGGCAAGCCCTATCATCACATTTTTCATGAATTTCAGGGCGGCTCGGTGACCCCGGACGAGGTCGACGGCTCGGGCGACGTCAAATATCACCTCGGCGCCTCGTCGGACCGCGAGTTCGACGGCAACAAGGTGCACCTCTCGCTTACCGCCAATCCGTCGCATCTTGAAGCCGTCGATCCGGTCGTGCTCGGCAAGGCGCGTTCGAAGCAGGACCGCATCGAGCCGACCGATCTCGACGCGCCGCGCACCCATGTCCTGCCGCTTCTCCTGCATGGCGACGCCTCCTTCGCCGGGCAGGGGATCGTGGCGGAATGTTTCGGCCTTTCCGGCCTTCGCGGCTATCGCACCGGCGGCACGGTTCACTTCATCGTCAACAATCAGATCGGTTTTACGACCTCGCCGAAATTCGCCCGCTCCTCGCCCTATCCGTCGGATGTCGCCAAGATGGTTCAGGCGCCGATCTTCCACGTCAACGGGGACGATCCCGAAGCGGTCGTTTACGCGGCGAAAGTCGCCACCGAGTTCCGTCAAAAATTCGGCGCCGACGTCGTCATCGACATGTTCTGCTATCGCCGTTTCGGCCACAATGAAGGCGATGAGCCGAGCTTCACCCAGCCTTTGATGTATAAAAAGATCCGCGCCCTTCCCACGGCGCGCGAGATCTACGCCAACCGGCTGCGCGAGGAAGGCATGAGCGGTCCGGACGACGAAGAAAATGAGCGCCAGCGCTTTCGTGCGTTTCTCGACGAGGAATTCAAGGCCGCCGAATCTTTCCGGCCGAACAAGGCTGATTGGCTCGATGGACAATGGTCGGGATTCGTCCAGCCTCTGGACGACGACCGCCGCGGCGACACCGCGATCGAAGACGGCGCGCTTAAAACCATCGGCGCCGCGCTGACGCGATATCCGAAGAATTTCAAGATCCACAGAACCCTTGCCCGAATTCTCGAGCAGAAAAAGAAGATGTTCAAAACCGGCGAAGGCGTTGACTGGGCGACGGCGGAAGCGCTCGCCTTCGGATCGCTGTTGCAGGACGGTTTCGGGGTCCGCTTGTCGGGTCAGGATTCGCGTCGCGGCACGTTCTCCCAGCGTCACGCGGTGTTTATCGATCAGGAAACGGAAAACACCTATACGCCGCTGCGTCATCTTGACGACGCCAATGCGACGTTCGAAGTGCACGATTCGAATCTGTCTGAATTCGCCGTGATGGGTTTTGAATACGGCTACGCCCTCGCCAATCCGAAATTTCTCGTGATCTGGGAAGGTCAGTTCGGCGATTTCGCCAACGGCGCCCAGGTGATCATCGATCAGTTTATTACCTCGGGCGAGCGCAAATGGCTGCGCATGTGCGGCCTCGTCCTGCTCCTGCCGCACGGCTATGAAGGTCAGGGGCCGGAGCATTCTTCCGCGCGGCTCGAGCGCTTCTTGCAGATGTGCGCCCAGGACAACATTCAGGTCGCCAATTGCACCACGCCGGCGAATTATTTCCACATATTGCGCCGGCAGATGCGCCGCAATTTCAGAAAACCGCTGGTGCTGATGACGCCCAAGTCGCTCTTGCGGCACAAAAAGTGCGTTTCCTCCCTTGAAGAGATGGGATCGGGATCGTCATTTCACCGCGTGCTGTGGGACGATGCGGAATATAAGCCGGGATCGACGGTTAAGCTTGTCTCCGACGCCAAGATCAAGCGCGTCGTAATGTGCGCGGGGAAGGTCTATTACGATCTCCTGGAGGAGCGCGAAAAGCGCGGCGTCGATAACGTCTACCTCATGCGTATCGAACAATTCTATCCGTTCCCCGCCCAATCCTTGATCAAGGAATTGCAGCGCTTTACGAACGCGGACATGGTCTGGTGTCAGGAAGAGCCGAAAAACATGGGCGCCTGGTTTTTCATGGATCCAAATCTTGAATGGGCGCTCGATCAGATCGGCGCCAAGCACAAGCGCGCCCGCTTTGTCGGCCGGCCAGCCGCCGCCTCGCCGGCGACCGGCCTGATGAGCCGGCACAGACATGAACTGGAATCGTTCCTGGACGAAGCGTTGACCGTCTGATGCGTTTCGTCCTTTAACGGAGAAAAATAATGACGACGGAAATCCGCGTGCCGGCGCTCGGCGAATCGGTCACAGAGGCGACGATCGGCAAATGGCTGAAACAGGAAGGCGACGCGGTCAGCGCCGACGAGCCTGTGGTGGAACTCGAAACGGACAAGGTTTCCGTCGAAGCGCCGGCGCCGACGGGCGGCGTGCTTTCAGAGATCATCGCCAAGGAAGGCGATACGGTTGAGATCAATGCGCTGCTCGGCCGCATCGATGAAAATGGCGGCGCGGCGGCGTCAACCAAGAAAGCCGCCCAACCAGCCGCCGCGAAAGCGCCGGCCGCCGCCCAAGGCGAGGAAATCGAAGTGCGCGTGCCGGCGTCCGGCGAATCGGTGACCGAAGCCGATGTCGGCGAATGGCTTAAACAGGAAGGCGATGCGGTCGCGGCGGACGAACCGATCGTCAGCCTTGAGACCGATAAGGCGGCGATGGACGTGCCGGCCCCCGCCGCCGGCGTATTGCAAAAGATCGCCGTCAAGGAAGGCGATACGGTAAAGGTCGGCGCGCTGCTGGCGGTCATCGCCAAAGGCGCCGGCGCGGCGGCGTCAGCATCGGCGAAGGCCCCAGCGAAGGCCCCAGCGAAGGCCCCAAAGAAAGCCAATGGCGAGGCGCCGAGCGCCGCCGAAAGCGCCGACAAGCCTTTGTCGCCGGCCCCGCGCCGGGTTGTCGCCGAGCGCGGTCTTGATCCCGCTTCGATCGAAGGCACGGGCAAGGGCGGACGCCTGACCAAGGGCGACGTTCTGGCGGCCAGGCCGAGCGCGCCGACAATGGCGCGCGCGCCGCGCGAGACCGGCGAACGCGAGGAGCGGGTCAAAATGTCCCGCCTGCGCCAGACCATCGCGCGGCGCCTGAAAGAGGCGCAGGAAACCGCCGCCATGCTGACGACGTTTAACGACATCGACATGACGGCGGTGATGGAATTGCGCGCTCAGTATAAGGAATTATTCGAAAGAAAGCACGGAATCAAACTCGGCTTCATGTCGTTCTTCGTCAAAGCCTGCGTCCATGCGCTCAAAGAAGTGCCCGACGTCAATGCGGAAATCGACGGAACCGACATCATCTACAAAAATCACTACGACATCGGCGTTGCGGTCGGCACGGAAAAAGGTCTGGTGGTGCCGGTGCTGCGCGATGCGGATCTCAAATCCATGGCCGACATCGAACTTGAAATCGCGGATCTCGGCCGCCGCGCGCGGACCGGGGATTTGAAGCTCGAAGAGATGCAGGGCGGCACGTTCACGATCTCGAATGGCGGGGTTTACGGCTCGCTGTTGTCGACGCCGATTCTCAACCCGCCGCAATCGAGCGTTTTGGGCATGCATCGCATCGAGGAACGCCCCGTCGCCCGCGCGGGAGAGGTTGTCGTCCGGCCGATGATGTATCTTGCGCTTTCCTACGATCACCGCATTGTCGACGGCAAGGGCGCGGTCACCTTCCTCGTGCGGGTCAAGGAAAACCTCGAGGACCCGCAAAGGCTGCTGCTCGATCTCTAGAACGCCTGCGCCCTAACCGTTATGCCGACCGTGTCATGCGCGCCTTCATAAACGTATGCGCTCGGTGCGGGACTGCTTTCCGCACGCCGGTTGACGCCGGCCGATCAAGTTCTATTGTCCGCCGGCCCGCGGAGCGGCGTTGAACGAAGCGGGCGCCAATCCGATATTTCCGGACGTGAAAGGACGGCCATGACAGAGCGCTACGACGTCGTCATCATCGGCGCTGGCCCGAGCGGCTATAACGCGGCGATTCGCGCCGGCCAACTCGGACTGAAAACCGCGATCATCGAAAAGCGCGCAAACAAAAAGCTCGGCGGTACATGTCTTAATGTCGGCTGCATTCCGTCCAAAGCGCTGCTGCACGCTTCGCAGCTTTTCGACGCGGCGGCGCATCGGTTTGAAAGTCTCGGCATCAAGACCGGCGGCGTAAAACTCGACCTTGACCAGATGCTCCAACAGAAAGACGACGCCGTCGAAGGGCTCACCAAGGGCGTCGCATTCCTCATGAAAAAGAACAAGGTCGACGTTTATTTTGGCGCCGGCGAGATTGCGGCGCCAGGGAAAGTGCGTGTGACGGGCGATCAGCCGACGGAGCTTGAAACGCGCCACATTGTCATCGCCGCCGGCTCGGACGTCGCCCCGCTTGCGGGCGTTGAGATCGACGAAGAGCGGATCGTTTCCTCGACCGGCGCGCTTTCCTTTGTGTCCGTGCCAAAACATCTCGTCGTCATCGGCGGTGGCGTAATCGGGCTTGAGCTCGGGTCGGTCTGGCGCCGGCTCGGCGCAGAGGTCACGGTCGTTGAATATCTCGACCGCATCCTGCCGACCATGGACGGCGAAGTGTCCAAGCAGTTCCAGCGCATTCTCAAAAAACAGGGCATGGCGTTTAAACTGTCGTCAAAGGTGACCGGCGCGGAAAAACTCAAGACCAAGATCAAGCTGTCTGTAGAGCCCGCCGCCGGCGGCGAAGCGGCAATCATCGACGCCGACGCAGTTTTGATTTCGATCGGGCGCCGTCCCTATACGGACGGCTTGGGACTTGAAAGGGTCGGCGTTGAAATCGACGCGCGCGGTTTTATCGTCACCAATCATTTCAAAACCAGCGTCGACGGGATTTGGGCGATCGGCGACTGCATCACCGGGCCGATGCTCGCACACAAGGCCGAAGACGACGGCGTCGCCTGTGTCGAACTGATCGCCGGCAAGGCGGGTCACGTAAACTACGAAACGGTGCCGACCGTCGTTTACACCGATCCGGAAGTCGCCAGCGTCGGCAAGACAGAAGAAGAGCTCAAAGACGCCGGCGTCGACTATAAGGTCGGCAAGTTTCCCTTCAGCGCTAACAGCCGCGCCAAGACCAATCACGAAACCGACGGATTTGTGAAAATCCTCGCCGACGCCAAGAGCGACCGGGTGCTGGGTTGTCATATTATCGGCGTTGAGGCGGGCGAGCTGATCGCCGAAGCGGTCAGCGTCATGGAATTCGGCGGCGCGTCCGAGGACATCGCGCGCACCTGCCATGCCCATCCGACGCGCTCCGAAGCGGTGCGCCAGGCCGCCATGGGCGTTGAAGGCTGGACCATGCAGGCCTGAGCGCGCGGCGCCGTTATGTTTCCGGCGGTTGCGGCCGGCGCGGGCGTTGTCTGTTTCGCCGCTTGCATGTTCTGAACTCGACTTCCGTATTGGATCGGCTAGACAGAACCGATGACCTTGACCGCAGCAGACTTTGTCGGGCTGATCGGCGTCGGTTTCGTCGTCGGCACGTATTTTCTATCTCAGCTCGGCCGCATGGACGTGAACCGACCGCTCTATCCGGCGCTCAACGGATTGGGCGCGATCCTGATCATCTTTTCGCTGTTGCACACATTCAACGCGGCGTCCTTTGTTATCGAATTGTTCTGGCTTGCGATCTCCGTCGTCGGATTGATCCGGGCGCTGCGTTTCCGTTCGGATCGGCGCGACCGATAAATCGCGTTTCACCCAGTTTTCGCCGCAAAGTTCGGCTTTGCTTGCGCGCAGATTGCCCGGTCCGACGGCGCATCAGCGCCTAATGGCTGGATTTTCCATCGAAATCCGGCTTAGAGTGCGCGCCAATTTGCGCGCGCCGGGTCGCGCGGAGGGCAAGACCATGCGCGCGAATCGGGGGGCGCGCTTGAGGGAGAAAGAAAAACATGAGCGAAGCGATCGACGCCGCCAAGCCGCCTGCCGACGCCGAGGACAAAGGATTTTTCGGCCATCCGAGGGGGCTGGCGGTCCTGTTTCTGACCGAGATGTGGGAGCGCTTTTCCTATTACGGCATGCGCGGCCTGCTGATCATCTATCTTACGCAGCACTTTCTTTTCTCCGACGAGCGTTCGGCGCTGATGTACGGCGCTTACACCGCGCTGGTTTACGTGATGACGATTATCGGCGGCTCGCTCGCCGACCGCTATCTCGGTCAGCGCAAGGCGGTCACGTTCGGCGCCATTCTTCTTGTGCTCGGCCATTTCGGCATGGCGTTCGAAGGCTCTGGATCAAAGCAAGACATCACGTTTGAAAATCAGACAAGAGAGCTTCAGGCGGAAGGGCGCGGCGACCGTCAAAAACTTTACGTCGACTATCAAGGCGAAACGCGGCGGCTGATTTTTGACGCGGACACTTATCTTGCCCTGACGGGTCCCGACGGCTCTGTGCGAACGCTCCTCGGCGAAAAATACAACGCCGAAAAGCAGGAGGTCGAACGGCCGGCGGAATACGCCCTTATAACCGGCCAGCGTCCGCTTGTGCAAAATCTGTGCGTCATGATCGGCGTTAAAGCCTGCGCCGGCGAGGAGCCGGAAACGCGGCTCGAAATCATTGGCGAAGGCGATTATCTCGTCGCAAGCGTCAATATCGGCGATGAAACGCAAAAGACCGTGACGATCAACGGCCGGCAATTCATTCTCGCCGAATTAACGGACAACAATCTCAAAATTGTCGATGAAAAAGGTACCAAAGAAGACGATGACGATGTTGTCATTACAACGATCGCCGACGGCGCCTATGAAGTGGGCGAGCCCGTGCGCCAGCAGTTGTACGTCAACATTCTTTACCTTTCGCTGGCGCTGATCATCGCCGGTGTCGGTTATCTAAAGGCCAATATCTCGACCATTGTCGGCGCGCTTTACCGCCTTGAGGACGTGCGACGGGATTCCGGCTTTACGATTTTTTACATGGGCATCAATCTCGGCGCCTTCTTATCATCGATAACATGCGGCATTCTCGGCATTGTCTATGGCTGGAAATACGGCTTTGGCCTTGCGGGCATCGGCATGTTCGCCGGGCTTATCGTTTTTCTCCGAGGCCAGAAATGGCTGCGCGGCCATGCGGAGCCGCCCGATCCGGAAAAGCTTCGGCAAAAAGTCTTCGGTCCCGTGACGGTGGAAGCGGCCTGCTACCTCGTCGGGCTGGCGATCATCGGCGTTTCCATGGCGCTGATCATGAACGCCCATATCATCCCGGACTGGTTCGTCGGCATGCTCGGCGTCGGGGTGCTCATCGGACTTGTCGCCTACACCGTGATAAAACTGCACGGCGACGAGCGCGGCCGCATGTTTGCAGCGCTCTATTTCATACTGGCGCAAATTCCATTCTGGGCGTTGTTCGAGCAGGCTGGCTCGTCGCTCAATCTCTTCACTGATCGATTGGTGGACAAAAACATGTTTGGCTGGTCGGTGCCGGCGCCGGTGTTCCAGTCGCTCAATGCGGGTTTCATTTTCCTGTTCGCGCCGATCATCGCGTGGATGTGGATCGCGCTCGCCAAACGCAAGCGCGAACCCTCAACGCCGGTGAAATTCTCCATCGGCGTGTTCGGCGTCGGTCTCGGCTTCCTCGCGCTGGTTGGCGGGATGACGGCGAGCGGACCGTCCGGCCTGACCGCTGTCGGCTTTATCTTCCTGATCTACTGGATTCACACCATGTCCGAATTAATGCTCTCGCCGGTCGGCCTTTCGGCGGTGACCAAACTTGCGCCGGCGCGCGTGGTCGGCCTCGCCATGGGATCGTGGTTTCTCTATTCTGGCCTGTCGAATTATCTCGCCGGTATCATCGCACGGGGCGCGGGCGCAGAAACTGTTGGCGGCCAACTCACCAATATTGCGGCGGCGAAGGCGACTTATATAAGCGTCTATACAAATGTCGCAGTCATCGCCATGGCGCTCGGCGTTTTCATGTTCGTGATCTCGCCGCTGATCAAACGTCTCATGCATGTGGAGACGCTCAAAGGCGATCCCAGCCTCCACCACCTCGCCGGTGAGAAAGAGCTCGGCCAACCAGGCGCCGGCGGCATTCGTCCGCCGGAAAAAGGCCAACCCGCGGAATAAACGCGAGACGATGTTTAAACCGAAGCGGCCCGGCGTTAGGTCGTAGCAGCCATTTAACGTTTTCAGCGCGCGTGTCGAAAAACCGCCAGTTTCAGGAGGGAGGACGAAGGACATGGTGGACATATTCGAGGACGACCGACGCCAAACTGGCGGTTTTTCGCCGCGCCCCTTAAGGGGTTCGGCCAAAATCACCCCTGACGGCGTCGGCAATGCTCGAAAGTAGTCTACACTTCCTTGCGCTTGCCTCCTGGTCAGGAGCGATTTTGGTCTCGAACGCTGGTAAACGCTAAATGGCTGCTACGGCCTAGATTTGGCGCCGGGCTTTTTCATGGAGAGGCATATGCCGAACCGGCTGACCAAGATCACCACCCGCGGCGGCGATAAGGGCGAAACCTCGCTCGGCGACGGAACGCGCGTTGCAAAAGACGATCCGCGCATTGGGCTCTTGGGCGATGTTGACGAACTCAATAGCTGGATCGGCGTCGTTCTGGCCCATGATCCAGGCGCGGCGGTTCAAGAAACGCTTATCGGCGTCCAGCACGATCTGTTCGATCTCGGCGGCGGCTTGTGCATGCCCGGCGCGCCGCTTCTGTCGGAAAAGCATGTCGCACGCCTCGATGCGGCCGCCGCCGCGCTCAATGCCGATCTTGCGCCGCTCAAAGAGTTTATCCTGCCCGGCGGCGCGCCGCTTGTCGCCTGGCTTCACGCCGCGCGCGCCGTCTGCCGCCGGACCGAGCGGGCGATAACCGGGCTTGCACGCCAATCGCCTGACGCCGGCCATGCGCTGGCCTATCTCAACCGTCTTTCCGACTTTTTGTTCATTGCGGCGCGCGCAGAAGCCAAACGTCTGGGCGTTCCGGAAACCCTGTGGCGCAAGGCGCACAGTGCGGCTTCCGAAGGCGCGACGGAATAGATCGTCCGCTGGTGCAATAGTCAGTGACGTCCGAAACGCAAAAAACGCCAAGACAGCCCGCATAATCGGCGGAAATCCGGTCAAATAGTGTTTTCACCAGCGCCTTGCCCCGCCGATGCCGCTTCTGCCGGACAGCGTCTCGAACCGCCTGGGGCGTGTGTCGAAGCCGACCAAGGTCTTGATATTGCTTTTAATTCTTTCAGCGGACGCCGCCGTCTGGTGCGATTCAAGACGCGCGTCGATTTCCGCGGCCTTTCCGGGCTGAACTGGGAAAAGATTCAGTGCGGCAAAAAGCGTGGGCCGCCAATATGCCATTTTTTCGTTACAAAATCTCGCTAGAAAGGCTTGGATGCCGCTGTCTTGCGTTGGCTGTCGGGGTATTTGGAGATTTTTGCCCACTGCGATGCGTTGATGCAACATCGCTGACGCGATAGCATGCGTGGAGGCCGAATGCTGGCGATTATGGCTGTATTTGCAGCGCCAAAGCCGGTAGGAAGCAAAGAGGTTTCCATGCGCCGGGAGATGCTCTGGCGGGCGAATTGAGGTCCACCTGTAGGAGGGGAAAAAATGAAGTTCAGAACGACTTTGCTGACAGCTGTGGCAACGCTGGCGATTTCGCCCGCCGCGCACGCTTCTGAAGGGCTTTACGCTGCGATCGGCGCGGGGCTCTTTTATCTCGGGAACGGTCCGGACGTGAGCAGTTCAGCCGGCGCCGCTACGTTCACCAGCAAGGCTGACTACGATAACGGCATCGGCCTTTACGGTGCGCTCGGAAAGAAAATGGGCAATAACCTGCGGGGCGAATTGGAACTTGGCTACCGCAACGCGGATATCGATTCGATTGATCCAGCCACGGGCTTCAGCGGCTTTCCGGCGACAACCATCGATGGCGACACCACCGTCTATACGGTGATGGCCAACCTGCTTTATGATTTCGATGTCAATTCTTGGGTCACGCCGTATATCGGCGGCGGCGTCGGCGCCGCGGTCATCGACCATGATATCGTCGGCAGCAACCCTGCAGGCGCGCCGATGTCGATCAGCTACGCCGACAGCCACACCACGCTCGGTTATCAGGGCATCGCCGGCCTGGCGTTTGAGTTAGCAGAAAACTTGGACTTCGATGTTTCCTATCGCTATTTCAGCACCGTCAAGCGGAATTTGAACAGCGGCACGATCAACGGCGCCCCGGCGACGATCAAGGCGGACGTCAATTCGCATAACGTGTTCGCCGGCCTGCGATGGAGTTTCGGCGCCCCATCCGCGCCGCCCGTGCAATACAAGGATTGCTGGGACGGTTCGAGCGTGCCGATGACGGCTGAGTGCCCGCCGCAGCAATTGGAAGAGCAGGCGGCGTATCAAGAGCCGATCAATTTCACCGTCTATTTTGCGCTGAACAAAGCGAATCTGACGCCTCAGGCGTCAAGCCTGATCAGCGATGCGGCGGCGCAGGCGCTGGAAGGCGACATTGCTTCGGTCAGCGTTGAGGGCAACACCGACACGTCGGGCTCTGCATCCTATAACCAGGATCTGTCCGAACGCCGCGCTTCGGTGGTTCGCGACGCGCTGATCGCCAGCGACGTTCCGGCCGACTTAATCGTGACGGAAGCGCTGGGCGAAACCAACCAGAACCTCGCCAGGCTTGCGGAAGAAGGCCGCGGGCCGACGCCGGACGGCGTGCGTGAGCCGCTCAACCGGCGCACGGAAGTCGAGATTACCTTCGACCGGTAAGCAAAAGACCAAGTAAATACGAACCCGGCGCAGCCATGCTGCGCCGGTTTTTTTATGTCATTGCCTATTGAGCGCCGTAGAGTTTCAAAAAGGCGGCGACGCCGCTGTCGATCTGCTCATCGATGGCGGCGGCGAGATCGTCCGGTGTTTCGCCCATCAGGACCCGGGTGTAAATCGGCTCCATCAGCAGGGCGCCCAATTGCCAAAGCGCCCGCTTCGCATCGTCGACTTTCAAGAACCCTCTCGCCGCGAGACGTTCGACAATCGGCGCGCATTGCTCGACCATCCATTGCGGTCCATGGGCGAGATAGAACCGGCCGATGGCGGGCGTGCGCTCCGCCTCGAAAGCGGCGATGCGGCGCAGGGAAAGCGCTTCCGGCTCCAGAATGCCTTCAAGAAACTGCCGGCTGAGCTGCCGAATGAACTCTTCGGGCGGCAGGCTGGCTTCGATATCGTCGATATTGACCGGCACGAGATTGCGGCAGGTTTGCTCGATCGCCGCGCCGAAAAGCTCTTCCTTGGAGCGGAAGCGGTTATAGACCGTGCGCTTGGAAACGCTCGCCCTTAGCGCGATCTGGTCCATGCTGGCTGCGTCAAAGCCGCGGGCGAGAAAGGTTTTGCGCGCGGCTTGAACGATCGCCTCGGTTTTTTCATCGCCGCGCGCGGGCGTATCGATTGCTTCTGCCCTCATGACGCCGGCCCCATTTTCTTGCCTTTTCTCGTTCTGGCGGTCAGCGGTCGATCATAGCCGATTGCGCCGGGAATGACATATCCAAGATGGATCCTGCTGCAAAGCGCGCCTCGGCGCCGGTTTACGCCCTGTTAACCCTCGCGCGAAAGCATAGGCCATGGCCCGAAAACGCTCGAAAAAGCGCCGCAAATCCACGCGCCGTCGTCGCCCGGCCGCACCGGCCTATACGCGCTTGGTCGCCGATGCGGGGGTTTTCTGTCTGACCGTGCTGATCGGCCTGGCGGCGCTGTTTGCCTATTTTGCCCGCGATCTGCCGGATACGAGCCGGCTGTGGCGCGATAACGGCGCGCTCAAGATCACCCTGCTCGCGGCGGACGGATCGCCGATTGTTCTGCAGGGATCGAGCGCCGGCGCGCCCATACGCCTCGCCGATCTGCCCCCTCACGCGGCGCAGGCGATCCTCGCCGTCGAGGACCGCAATTTCTATCATCATCTCGGCGTCAATCCGGTCTCGCTGATCCGCGCCCTGATCGTCAACGCCAAGGAGGGCGAAATCGTTCAGGGCGGGTCGACCATCACGCAGCAGCTCGCCAAGAACATTTATCTAACGCCCGACCGCACGCTCAAACGCAAGGCCCAGGAACTGCTGCTCGCCCTTTGGCTCGAGCGCCGCTTCACCAAGGACGAAATTCTCACGCTTTATCTCAACCGGGTTTATTTCGGCGCCGGGGCCTACGGCATCGATGCCGCGAGCTATCGTTATTTCGCCAAGCCGGCGAGAGACCTGACGCTTGGCGAGTCTGCGCTGCTGGCGGGACTGCTCAAGGCGCCGTCGCGCTATGCGCCGACCGCCGATCCGCAAAACGCCGGGCGGCGCGGACGCCTGGTCATCGATCAGATGGTCGCGGCGGGATTTTTAACGCCGCGCGAGGCGGCGACAGTCATCGCCCAGCCGGTCATTCTTTCCTCGCCGCGTTATTCCGCAGCGCCCTATTTTGTCGATTACGCCCTTGGCGAAGCGCGCCGGCTCGCCGGCGAGATCGACGCCGACCTCATCGTGCGCACGACTTTCGATGCGCGCCTGCAAGAGGCCGCCGAACTCGGCATGATCGCGGGCTTTGCGCGTTCGGCCGACGCGTTGGGAGAGGCTCAGGGCGCGGCGGTCATTATTGGCGACGACGGCGCCCTGCGCGCCATGATCGGCGGGCGCGACTATCGCGAAAGCCAGTTCAACCGCGCCGCCCAGGCGCGGCGCCAGCCCGGATCGGCGTTCAAACCGTTCGTTTATCTGGCGGCATTCGAAAGCGGTCTAGAGCCCGACGACATGGTTCTGGATGCGCCGCTGCGTTTGGGCAAATGGACGCCGGACAATTACAAAAGCAAGTTCTACGGCCCCGTCACCCTGCGTGAGGCCATGGCGCGATCGCTTAACGGCGCGACCATCCGCGTCCAGGAAGCGGTCGGCCGGCCCGCGGTGCGCCGCACAGCACGCGCCATGGGCGCGCCGGGACCGCTCGCCCCGGGACCGGCGCTGGGTCTGGGCGTCGACGCCGTCTCGCCGCTTGAACTCGCCGGCGCTTATGCGCCGTTCGCCAATGGCGGTTTTCGCGTTGCGCCTTACGCCATTCAATCGATCAAGACCGTCGACGGCGACGTCCTCTATCAGCGCATGGGCGGGTACCTCGAACAGGCCGCAGCGCCCTCATCCATCAAAAAGACCAACGCCCTGCTGCGCGACGTAGTTGAATGGGGCACGGGCGGCGCCGCCTTTGTGCCGGGTTATGACGCCGCCGGGAAAACCGGCACCTCGCAGCAAAGTCGCGACGCCTGGTTCGCCGGTCACGCCGGCGGACTGGTCTGCGTCGTATGGACCGGCCGCGACGACAATGCGCCGATGCCGGGCGTTACCGGCGGGCGGGCGCCGGCGATGATGTGGCGCGAAATCATGGCGCGCGTGCTGCCGCCGCGTTACGTCGCGCCGATGCAGTCGCAGTCGGACGATCTGATCGCCGCGCGATCGAAACCGAGCGGTTAGCTCACCGCGGCGCCGTAGGAAAAAAGCGCTGCGCCGTTTTTGTTGAACCAGTTTTCCGCCGCGCGTGGATCGACGCCGAGCGAGGCCACGCGCCGCCAGAAGGCGGGGGAATGGTTCATGTGAATCAAGTGAACGCATTCATGGGCGGCGACATAATCAAGGATCTCAGGCGGCGCCATGATCAGCCGCCAAGAAAACGACAAGGCGCCGTCCGACGAACAAGATCCCCAGCGCGTGCGCGTGTCGCGGATGCGGATGGCGCGCCGTTTCTTGTCCAGGATCGCGCAGAAACTGTCGACCCGTTCGGTCAGCGCCGTGCGCGCTTCGCGCTTCATCCAGTCGGTCAGGCGACGGTTGAGATGGGCTTCGTCGCCGCCGACGTGAATGCTCGCCGTCGGGTCGAGGATAATCCGCACCGGCGCGCGAGGGCCGCCGCTGCGGCGAATCACATGGGGGTGGCCGAGAAAGGGAATGACCATGTTTTCGGCGAAGGGGCGCGTGCGCAACGCGTCGTCGAGCTGGCTTTCGATCCAGCCGGCGCGTTCTTTTGCGAACGCGATCGCTTCGCCCACCGTGCGCTTGGTCGGCGCTGTGACAAGAATTTCCCCAGCGTAAGGATCGACTTTTAAAATCAGATGCTTGGCGCGGCGATTGACGCGCACGACCAGCGGCGCCGGGCGCTCGCCGATATTGATTTCAGTTCTCGTGATATGGTTTACGGACATGCTTACGCGCAACGAGGAACGCGTATCCTCGCTTGTTTTGCGAAAAATTCAATTCCTATTCGGCGAAAGGCGTTGAGTTATTGTACGCTGGCCGCGGAATTTGACTCGGGTGCTATTTGTCATGTCGAAATCAGCGCCGCTGGAGGCCAATATCGGCAAGACCGTCAAGACTGCGCCATCCGCCGCGATGACGCCGATGATGGCGCAGTATTTTTCCATCAAGGAAAAAGCCGGCGACGCGCTTTTGTTCTACCGGATGGGCGACTTTTATGAGTTGTTCTTTGACGACGCCGTGGTCGCGGCGGGCGCGCTCGACATCGCGCTGACCAAACGCGGCCAGCATCTGGGCGAGGACATCCCCATGTGCGGCGTGCCGTTTCATTCTTACGAATCCTATCTCGCCAAACTGATCAAGGCCGGCTTCAAGGTCGCCATCTGCGAGCAGATGGAAGATCCCGCCGAGGCGAAAAAGCGCGGCTCGAAGTCGGTGGTGCGTCGAGAGGTCGTGCGCATCGTCACGCCGGGTACGATCGTCGAGGAGGCGCTGCTCAATGCGGCCGCCAATAATTTTCTCGCCGCGCTATCCGTGTTGCGCAGCGGCGAAGAAGCCGCCATCGCCTGGATCGATGTTTCGACCGGAGAACTCTTCGTGCGCGATACGAGCCAGGCGGATATCTCTTCCGATCTCGCCGCGATTGCGCCCAAAGAACTGATCGCGCCCGATGCCGACGCCGCGGAAAACTGGCGCGCCGCCGCGGCGGGGGTTTGCGGGGCGGATCGGCTGACGCTTTTGCCGGCCCAGCAATTTGATTCCGCCGCCGGCCAGCGGCGCACGATGGAAGCTTTCGCCGTCGCGTCGCTGGAAGGGTTCGGCGAATTTTCCCGTGCGGAATGCGCCGCCCTCGGCGCGCTCTTGTCCTATGTGGAACTGACCCAGGCGGGACGGATGCCGGCAATGCGTCCGCCGCGCCGGGCCGAAGCTGCTGAGGCCATGGCCGTCGATGCGGCGACCAGGAGCTCGCTCGAACTCGTTGAAACCCAGACCGGCGCGCGCAAGGGCGCGCTTTTATGGGCGGCCGACCGAACCGTCACCGGCGCCGGGGCGCGTCTTCTGGCGGCGCGGATCGCTGCGCCGCTGCGCCGGCCGCAAGCGATTAACAACCGCCTCGACGCCGTCGACTATTTTGTGCGCGCGCCCGAATTGCGCGGCGATATACGCGATGCGCTGAAACGAACGCCGGACATCGCGCGATCGCTGTCGCGGCTGTCGCTCGAACGGGGCGGGCCGCGCGATCTTAGCGCCGTGCGCGACGCCTTAATCGGCGCCCGCAACATCGCGCGCGCGATCATGGACGCAAGAGATTTAAGCGCGCCGCCGCCGGCGCTCGCGCCCGTCATCGACGCGCTTGAAGACCGGGGTGGGGAAGGCTTTTCCGAACTGATCAATACGCTGCGCGCAGCGCTCAGCCCCGATCCGCCGATGCTGGCGCGTGACGGCGGCTTTATCGCTAAGGACTATGATCCCGGACTCGATTCCGTGCGCATGTTGCGCGATGAATCCCGGCGCGTCATCGCCGGGCTGGAATCGAAATATCGCGAGCTTACCGGCGTCAAACCGCTCAAAGTCCGGCACAACAACGTGCTCGGCTATTTCGTCGAAACGCCGCCCGCGCATGGCGACAAGCTCATGGCGCCGCCCCATGACGCGCTCTTCATTCACCGTCAGACATTGGCGAGCGCGGTGCGGTTCACCACCGGCGAGCTTGCCGATCTCGACGCCAAGATCGCCCGCGCCAGGGACGAGGCGCTGGCCCGCGAGCTTGAACTTTACGGCGAACTTGTCGCCGCCGTCACGGCGCGGCGCGAGGCGGCGGCTGGAGCGGGCGCGGCGCTGGCGGAAATCGACGTCGCGGCGGGCCTTGCCGAACTCGGCGCGGCGGAAAACTATGTGCGCCCGATCATCGACGACAGCGCCGCTTTCGACGTCGAGGCGGGACGCCATCCGGTGGTCGAACAGGCGTTGCGCAAGGCGGGCGAGGCCGCCTTCGTCGCCAATGATTGCCGCCTGGGCGACGGTGAGGGCCGGCTCTGGCTCGTCACCGGCCCCAACATGGCCGGCAAGTCGACCTTTTTGCGCCAGAACGCGCTGATCGCCATTCTGGCGCAGGCAGGCTCTTACGTTCCCGCCGCCTCGGCCCGGATCGGCGTTATCGACCGGGTGTTTTCGCGGGTCGGCGCGGCGGACGATCTTGCCCGCGGGCGCTCGACCTTCATGGTCGAGATGGTCGAAACCGCCGCCATTCTCAATCAGGCGACGGCGCGCTCGCTCGTGGTGCTCGACGAAATCGGCCGCGGCACGTCGACCCTGGACGGGCTTTCCATCGCCTGGGCGGCCGTGGAGCACCTGCACGACGCGATCGGCTGCCGCGGTCTGTTCGCAACCCATTATCACGAGCTGACGGCGCTCGCCGAGCGGCTGTCGCGCCTTAGCAACGTCTCCATGAAAGTGCGCGAGTGGAAAGGCGGCGTGGTCTTTCTTCATGAAGTGGGCCCGGGCGCCGCCGACCGGTCCTATGGCGTTGCGGTCGCCAAGCTCGCCGGTCTGCCGCAGGCGGTCATCCGCCGCGCCGAAGCCGTGCTCGCGCTGCTCGAAGAACAGCGCCGCACCGGCGGTAACGCCGCCGAACTGCCGCTCTTCGCCGCGGCGCAGGCCGCGCCGGCGGCAAGTGAAAGGACGGGCGATCCCCTGCGCGAAGTGCTGAAAGGCGTTGATCCGGATGCGGCCAGTCCCAAGGAGGCTTTGGAAATCCTCTACCGTCTGAAAGCGCTTTCGAACGCCGATTGATTGATCGATGGTATAGCTGCATCCATCGCAGCGCATAAAGCGGGAGGGTTTTTGGCGCGTCAGGCTGAATCGAAGACCCAAGCGGCGCCCTTCGACGGGCCGGCTTTCAACGCCGCGCTCGCCGAGGCCGTCGCCGCTGAGCGCGCCGGTCAGTCCCACGGCGCCGTCGGCGCGCTGTTGCGCGAAACCTTGCCGGTCCTTAGGGCTGAAGCGCTCGCCAATCACCCGCGCGGCGACCGCATCGCATCCCAGCTCGCCCGCGGCGTCGACGACATCATCAAGGCGCTTTACGCCGCCGCACCCGCCGTTTCGCATGACATTGCAATCTGCGCCGTCGGTGGTTTCGGCCGGCGAGAACTGGCGCCGTTTTCCGACATTGATCTTTTGTTCCTGCATAAGCGGCCGGCGGACGGCGAACTGCGCGCATTGATGGATTTTATGCTCTATCCCCTCTGGGACAGCGGCATGAAGATCGGCCATGGCGTGCACACGCCGAAAAGCGCGCATGCGTTTGCTAAAAGCGACATGATCGCACGCACCGCCTATCTCGATGCGCGGCTGCTGTGCGGTTCGCGCAAGCTGTTCAATGAATTTCACGGCGCTTATGAACGTCTGCGCCGCGGCACGAAAAACCAGTTCGTCGCCGCCAAGCTGAAAGAACAGGACGACCGTCAGACCCGCGCAGACGAGACCCGCTATCTCGTCGAGCCTGACGTTAAGGAAGGCAAGGGCGGCCTGCGCGACGTTCAGACCATCCGCTGGATCTACAAGTATGTTTACGGCGGCGCCATCGGCCAAAGCCGAACCATCGCGAAGATACTCGGCGACCCCGAACGGCGCGCGCTCGTTAAGGCGGAGCGATTCCTGTGGTCGGTGCGCGCGCATGTGCATGACTTGCGCGGGCGCGCGGACGAAAAGCTGACATTTGACATACAGCCCGACATCGCCGCGAGACTCGGCTACGCTGATCGTTCGAACATGACCGCGGCCGAGCGGCTGATGAAACACTATTTTCTCAACGCGGTTGAAGTCGGCCGTCTGACGCGGATTTTATGCGCCAAGCTGGAAGAAGAGCGCGCCAAAAGGCTGCCCCATCTGCCCAAGCGGCTGCCCAAGACGCTGCAAACCGACGAAGCCCCGGGCAGGCCCAATCTGCGCATTCGAAACGGCCGGCTCGATTTTGAAAGCGCTGCGAAGGCGCGACGCCAGCCGCGCGATTTCTTTCGTTTGTTCCGCGCCTTTTCGAAAAAGCCTGCGATCGACTTTCATCCCGACGCGTTGGCGATTGTTTCCGAAGGAACCCCTTCGGTGACGTCCGGCGTGCGCAAGGATCCGATCGTGGCCCGACTGTTCGAGGGGGTCCTCACTGATTCGGCCGATCCCGTGCGCGTCCTGCGCGTGATGGCCGAAACCGGCCTTCTGGGCAGGTATATTCCCGCCTTCGGCGCCATTGTCGGGCGCATCGAATACGGGCTTTACCGGCGCTTTACGCTGGACGAGCAAGTGCTGCGCTGCATCGGCGTGCTGGCGGAGATTGCGCGCGGCGATCTTAAAAGCGAGCATCCGATCGCCACGCAAATCGTCAAAAAAACCAAAAACCCGCTGATCTTGCACATTGCGGTTCTGCTGCACGAATCGGTCTGGACGCTGAAAGACAAGTCGGTTGAGGATTGCGAACAGCTGATCGTGCGGATCGGCCGCCGCCTGGGGCTGGGCGAGGATGACGCAGCGCTCGCCGCCTGGGCGTCAGCGCGTCATCAGATGATGGTGCGCACCGCCGAGCGCCGCAATCTGACCGAGGCGCAGGCGATTTCGACATTCGCGCAGCAAGCGGGCAGTCCCGCGCGCCTTGACGTCATGCTGGTGCTTTCGATCTGCTATCTCAGGACCGTCGGTCTTTATTCCTGGGACGACGTCACGCGCCGGCAATTGACCGAGCTTTATGAAGCGAGCGCGGCGTGGTTCGACGACGGCGAAGACGCGCTGCGTAAAAGACTAGAGGAGCGCGCAGCCCGGGCGCGGGCGGAGACCAAAACGCGGCTCGCCGACTGGACGGACGAGGAAAAGGAAAATTTCCTCAAGCGTCTGACCGACACCATGCTGCGCTCGGTCGAGCCGGATCTTATTGTGCGGTTCGCCCATCTTGCGCGCGCCGCCGAAGCGGACAGGGCCGCCGCCGCCGTAACGGTGACGCCGCGGCAAAGCGATCTGGAAGCGATCGTATACGCCGACGACCGCACGGGCCTGCTCGCCGATCTTGCCGGCGCGGTCGCCGCAGCGGGCATGAGCGTGCGCTCGGTGCAGGCGCTGACCACCGAAGACGGAAAAGCGCTCGACATTTTCGCCGTGCAATCGGCGGACGGCGCGCCGCTTTGCGATCCCGACCAGGCCCGCCGGCTCCATGGCGAACTGCTCGCCGCCGCTCGTTCCGCGCCGAAAAGACCGCCCGTGCTCAAACGGCGGATCGGCGACCGTCGGACGATATTTTCGGTTGCGCCGGCCGTGCGGATCGATTTTGCCGCATCGAATGACGCAACCATTGTCGAAGCGGAAGGCCTCGACCGGCCGGGCCTTCTCTACGCGCTGGCCCGGGCGCTTGCCGATCTCGGCGTCATGATCGCCTCGGCGCATATTGCGACCTATGGCGAGCGCGCCGTCGACGCTTTCTATCTGCGCGACAAGAAGAACCGCAAGATTACCGACGCTCAAACCCTCAAACGGGTCGAGAAGCGGCTTCTTGACGTTCTTTCTTCTGGTTCCGGCGCATAAACCCCTTTATCCCGGCGTAAAACGGCCACAAGGACGTGGAAAGCGTCTGATCGATGAGCGGCAATATCTTCAAATCGCTGGCGACCGTGAGCGGCATGACGTTGATCAGCCGCGTTTTGGGATTTATTCGCCAGATCTTGATCGCCGGCGTCATCGGGGCAGGGGGCAATCCCGTCGCCGATGCGTTCTGGGCGGCGTTCCGTTTGCCGAACATGTTTCGCCGGCTGTTCGCGGAAGGCGCCTTTCACGCCGCGTTCATTCCGCTGTTTCAGGGCAAGCGGGTCGACGACGGCCAGGCAGCGGCGAAACGTTTCGCCGAAGACGTGCTTGCTGCGTTGGTTTTTATTTTAACGCTGCTCACGGCGCTCGTCGAACTCGCTGCGCCCCTGTTCGTCTATCTCATCGCCGCGGGCTTTAAGGAAGACCCGGAAAAATTCGCGCTGACGACATTTTATACGCGCATCATGTTTCCCTATCTCATGATGATGTCGCTTGTCGGGCTGTTAAGCGGCGTGTTGAATTCGCTCGGCCGCTTCGCCGCGTCGGCCGCCGCGCCGATGGCGCTCAATGTCTGCCTGATCGCAGCGATGCTGCTTTACGCCGATGCGGAAACGCAGGTCACCGGCGAGGCGGCGGCATGGGCGGTTTTTGTCGGCGGCGCGGTGCAGCTGGTGATCGTGCTGATCGGCGCATGGCGGCAGGGATTTCTTTTAAGACTGCGTCTGCCGCGGCTGACGCCGGGGGTGAAGCGCTTGTTCGCCCTGGGTGCGCCCGGTTTTATCAGCGCCGGGGCGATCCAGATCAATCTTATCATCGGCACCAATATCGCCAGCCGCGAGCCCGGCGCGGTTTCCTGGCTGATGAACGCCGACCAGCTTTACCAGCTGCCGCTCGCCGTCATCGGCATTGCGCTCGCGATCGTGCTCCTGCCCATGCTGTCGCAGCGGATCAAGGAAGGCGACGAAGCAGGCGCGGCGCGCGCCATCAATCGCTCGCTCGAACTTTCCGCGCTGTTATGTTTTCCCGCCGCGGCCGCCTTTATCGTCATGGGCGCGCCGATCTGCGACGCGCTGTTTCGCGGGCTCGCAAGCGACGCTCTTGCGCTGTTCGGCGCGCGCAGTTCCGCGTTCACGCCTGAAGACGTGCGGCAAACCGGGCTCGCCCTCGCCCTTTTCGGCTGGGGCCTGCCGGCCTTTGTCTGGCACAAGATTTTTTCGCCGGCCTATTTCGCCCGCGAGGATACGAAAACGCCGATGAATTACGCGCTCATTTCGATTGCGGTCAACACCGCGCTGGCGATCGCGCTGTTTCCGTTCTTCGGGTTTTTGAGCGTCGCCTTCGCCACCTCATTCGCCGCCTGGGTGCAGGTCGCCTTGCTGGCGCAAAAGCTCTATCGCCTCGGGCAGTTCCAGCCCGGCGGCCGGCTGGCGAGCCGGCTTGTACGCATCCTCGCGGCGACGGCCGGTCTTGGCGCGTTTCTCTATTATTCTCTGCCGTATACAGAAAATATCGCCGCTTACGCCTATGACCGGACATGGGTCGCGATCGTCATCCTGTCCGTCGCCGGCATGGCCGCCTATTTTCTTCTCGCGCTGGTTCTTGGCGCCGCGCGGCCTTCTGATTACAAAACCCTCACCGGCGGCGGGCAAACGCCCGACATCAAGAGAAAGTAAGACCCATGAGCGGCTATCAGGGACCGATGCGCGTTCTGTCCGGCATTCAGCCGTCCGGCGGGATGCATCTTGGCAATTATCTCGGCGCCATCCGCAAATTTGTCGACCTGCAGCATGAATATGAATGCTATTACTGCGTCGTCGACATGCATGCGATTACGACCTGGCAGGACCCGGCCAAGCTGCGCGATCAGACGTTTCATATCGCCGCTTCCTATCTCGCCGCCGGGGTCGATCCCAAAGTCGCGACGATCTTTCATCAGTCCGGCGTGCGCGCCCACGCGGAACTCGCCTGGATCTTCAACTGCGTTGCGCGGCTCGGCTGGCTCGACCGCATGACCCAGTTCAAGGACAAGGCCGGCAAAGACAAGGAGCGCGCCTCGGTGGGGCTTTACACCTATCCGGTGCTGCAGGCCGCCGACATCCTTGTTTACAAGGCGACCCATGTGCCAGTGGGCGAGGATCAAAAACAGCATCTTGAACTTTCCCGCGACATCGCCGCCAAGTTCAATCATGATTTCAAAGCGCTGGATTTCTTACCGCTGCCCGAACCGCTGATCAAGGGGCCGGGCGCGCGCATCATGTCCTTGCGCGACGGAACGGCGAAAATGTCGAAATCCGATCCGTCGGAAAACGCCTGTGTTTTCTTGACTGACGAACCTGACGTGATCGCGCGCAAGATCAAGAAAGCCAAGACCGATCCCAATCCGCTGCCCGAGGCGGCGGCGGGCCTTGCGGTCCGGCCCGAAGCGGCCAATCTCGTCGGCATTTATGCGGCCCTGTCGGGCAAGTCCGACGATGAAGTGCTGGCTGAATTCGGCGGCCAGGGTTTTGGCGTTTTCAAGCCCGCTTTGGCCGATCTGGTGGTCGAGAAAATCGCGCCCATCGGCGCCGAGCTCAAACGGCTCGAGGCCGATCCCGACTTTCTCCAGGGCGTGCTTGCAGACGGCGCCGAGCGCGCCGCCGCGATCGCCGATCCCACCATCGCGAAAGTCAAGGAGATTGTCGGTTTTCTCGTGTGATCGCCGGGGCGCCCCTCTTTTCGCGCGTTTCGCGAGGGTTAGACGGTAAAATAATTGTTAACGCCTCACGGTCACAGTCAGCGCCGGCCCAAGCAGTTTGCGCATGAGAAAGCCATGACGACCGCCCCTCTTTCTGCGTCATCGTTCGCAAACGCTGCGCGCGCCCGTCCCGCGCGGCCGCTGATATCCATTGTTGCGCCTTGCTACAACGAAGCGGGCGTCATCGAGATCTTTGTCGAGGCGATCCTCAAGGTCGTCGACGGCGCCGGCTATGATCATGAACTTGTCTTTGTGGATGACGGCAGCGAAGACGAAACGCGCGGGCGGCTGACGTCGCTTGCGGACAGCCATTCGCAAATTCATGTCGTTGCGCTGTCGCGCAATTTCGGCAAGGAAGCCGCGCTCACCGCCGGCCTCGATCACGCCAATGGCGACGCCGTTATCGTCATAGACGTCGACCTTCAGGATCCCCCCGAACTGATTGCGGCGTTCATTGAGAAATGGCGCGAGGGGTATGACGTCGTTTATGCGACGCGAGAGGACCGTCGGGCCGACACCTTCGCCAAGCGATTTACCGCGGAAGGATTTTACCGTCTGTTCAACAAAATCTCGGCGCTCAAGATCCCGGAAAACGCCGGCGATTACCGGCTGATGGACCGGCGTGTGGTGGAAACGCTCAAAACCCTTCCCGAACGTTCGCGCTTCATGAAAGGCCTGTTCGCCTGGGTCGGCTATCGATCGGTCGGCGTTTCCTATGTGCGGCCGGAGCGGGCGGCGGGCGAAACAAAATTCAGCTTCTGGCGATTATGGAACTTCGCGCTTGAGGGATTTGTAAGCTTTTCGACGGCGCCGCTGCGCGTTTGGACCTATGTGGGCGTCGCCATCGCATTTGCCTCTTTCATCTATGCATCGGCGATCATCATCGTAACGCTGGCGGGCGGCCGCGACGTGCCGGGCTACGCCTCGCTGTTGACGGTCATTTTGTTTTTCGGCAGCGTGCAGCTGATCTCCGTGGGCGTGCTCGGCGAATATATTTCGCGGCTCTTTATCGAGGTGAAGCGCCGGCCGATCTATGTTGTGGATGAAGTTTATTCCGGCGACAAATAGGCTGTGCAAATCGCCTGACGGCCGCTAGGCTCCGCGCCGCTTTGAATAGGGAGCGGTCGATGCGGCGCAGGTTCTTGGGATTTTTATGTTTATTGGCGGCCGGTTGCGGCGGTGAACGCGACACAAGCAAGGCCGTTCGCTTCGCAACGTTCAATGTCTATCTCAACCGGCCGGCCGAGGGCCAGCTCGCCCAGGATCTGGCGAGGCTCGACAATGTTCAGGCGCAAAAGGTCGCCGAGATCATTCAGCGCACGGCGCCGGACGTTATTCTCCTCAACGAGTTCGATTACGACGCGGCCGGCGAGGGGCTCAGGCGGTTTCGCGAGAATTATCTCGAGGTCAGCCAGAACGGGGCGCCGCCGGCGGTTTATCCTTACGTGTTCTTCGCACCGTCCAATACGGGGCTCGCCTCGGGCCACGATCTTGATCGCAACGGCGCGGTCGTCGACGAGCCGGGCTCGCGCGAATATGGCGGCGACGCCTTCGGCTATGGCGAATTTCCCGGCCAGTACGCCATGGCGATCCTGTCGAAATATCCCATCGATGAGGCGCGCATACGCACCTTTCAGACCTTCCGCTGGAAGGATATGCCGGGCGCGCTTTTGCCCGACGATCCGCAAACCCCCGAACCGGCCGACTGGTATGATGCGGCCGCGCTTGAAGATTTTCGCCTTTCCTCCAAAAGCCACTGGGACGCGCCGATCATCATCGGCGATAAGCGCGTGCATGTGCTGGCCAGCCATCCCACGCCGCCGAGCTTTGACGGTGAGGAAGACCGCAACGGTAAGCGCAATCATGACGAAATCCGTTTCTGGGCGGATTATATTGCCAGCGACCTCAGCTATATTGTTGACGATGAAGGCGGCGTCGGCGGTCTTGCGCCCGGCGAGCGCTTTGTGATCATGGGCGATCTCAACGCCGATCCTCATGACGGCGGCGCGGTTCCTGGCGCCATCGCGCAGTTGTTAAACGCGCCGCAGGTCGCTGACGCCCCGGCGCCGTCAAGTGCTGGCGGCGCCGCGCAAGCAGCCATTCAGGCCGGCGCCAATCTGACGCAGACCGGTCCGCCGGCGGAAGACACAGCGGATTTTAACGATGATCCGGAAATGGATGGCGTCGGCAATCTTCGGCTCGATTATGTGCTGTTTTCGGCGGTCGGGCTGCGCGAAACCGCATCCGGCGTTTTCTGGCCAGGCCCCGAGGAAGACCATTACGACCTCGTCGGACCGGGTTTTCCCGTGGAAAGCTCCGATCACCGCCTTGTCTGGCGCGATCTCGTGTTGACCGGCGAATAAGTTCTGCCGCCATCTCAAAACGTCGCGGCGAAAAGCTCCTGATCGGGCCCGAAGCCGGCGCGTTTCATGCCTTCCGAGTTCCACGCAAAGGCGACGTCGCCATCGCGGGAAACCGCAATCACGCCGCCGTTTCCGCCCAGCCGCGCGACGTCCTTGATCAACTCCGCCGCCGCCTGATGCAGATCCGCGCCCTGATAGCGCACGCGGCCGGCGACGTCCTGGGCGCCGCCGGCGAGGATGAAATATTCGCCAAGCCCGGTGCACGAGACAGCGACATATTCGTCCGCCCAGGTGCCCGCGCCGACCAGCGGCGTATCGCCGACCCGGCCTTCAAGCTTGCCGAAGACGCCGCCCGTCGAGGTCGCCGAAGCAAGCCGGCCATTGTCGTCAAGCGCGACCGCGCCCACCGTGCCGTGTGCGAGTTCATTGCTGGCGAGTTCGTCCGGCGTCACGCCGACAGGCGTCACGTAATAGGTTTCCGGATCGTCGATGAATTCGAAATTGCGCGCGCGGCAGAAATGCTCGGCCCCAACCCCCGCCAGCATGACATGGCGTGTGTCGTCCATAACCGCGCGCGCCGCTTTGACCGGGTGTTTGATGTGTTTGACCGCGGCGATGGCGCCGGCGTTGCGCCTGAACTCCCGCTCGGACGCATCCGTCCAGCCGCCCGCCATGATCGACGCGTCTAGTTCCACATAGCCCGCGCAGTTCGGGCCGGCGCCCTTGCCAGCGACGTAAAGGCCCGACGCCTCCATGTCGGCGACTAGATCTTCGACGACGTCGATTGCGGGCGCGCCTTGCTTGAGCATGTTTTCCCCCCGCCGCGCCAGCGCGGCGAGATGGTCCTCGGCTTTTGAATAGTCGCGGCCGGCGCGCGCGCCGGCGCCGCCGTGGATTGCCAAAGCGACTTTGGATGGCTTCATGGTCTCCTACCCCTGAGTGTGATTTTTTCACACTTTAGCGGATTTCCGCGCCTAGCCAATTCACGCCGCCGGGATTAAGAGACGGTGCGCCTCACAAGCAGGAGATTAAATCCGGATGACGTATCTTGCGCTTGTCCGCCACGGCCAAAGCCAGTGGAACCTTGAAAACCGGTTTACCGGCTGGGTCGACGTCGATGTGACCGACGCCGGCCTCGCCGAGGCGCGCAAGTCGGGGCAGGTCTTGAAAGCCTCAGGAATCGAGTTCGCCGAGTGCCATACGTCGGTGTTGAAACGCGCCATTCGAACGCTATGGCTCATGCTCGACGAGATGGACCGCATGTGGCTGCCGGTGACGCGCTACTGGCGGCTCAATGAGCGTCACTATGGCGGGCTCACGGGGCTGAATAAGGCCGAAACCGCTGAAAAACACGGCGCCGATCAGGTCAAGCTGTGGCGGCGCAGCTACGATACGCCGCCGCCGCCCATGGCGCCGGACAGCCCTTTCAATATGGCCGACGATCCGCGCTATCGCGCCGCCGGGGTCGCCGTACCGGCAACCGAATCGCTCAAGCTGACGCTTGAACGCGTTACGCCCTATTTCGAGGCGGAGATCGTTCCGCGGCTCAGGACGGGCCGACCCCTCTTGGTTTCCGCGCACGGCAATTCCCTGCGCGCGTTAGTCAAGATCCTGTTCGACGTTTCCGACGACGACATTGTTCAGCTGGAGATTCCCACCGGCAATCCGCTGCTGCTCGAATTCGCCGAAGGGGCGATCACGCCCAAAACGGCGCGCTATCTCGATGAAACGCGCGCCCAGGCGATCCCGCCGATTGCGTAAGTCATTCCGCTGAGAGCCGTTTGGCGATGTCGTTGACCCGCTTGACCGCGGCCTCGATGGCGCGGCTTGCGGCGCCTTCGGTCTCCGGGCCCAGCGTCTGCGAAGCGTTTTCCAATTCGGCCACGCGCGATTTTGCGTCAAACAGTTCGTCGCAGATGGTCAGCGCCGAAAGCAGCATCAGCCGGGCGTCGCCGATCTGGCCAAGCTCGCCCGACAATTCCGTAACGTGCCGATCGAAAAACGCAGCCAGCCGCTTGAGGCGTTTTTCCTGGCCGTCGTCGCAGGTGACTTTGTATTCGCGTCCGTTCACATGAATGGATACTTGCGCCATGACTTATCCTTTTGCAGCGCCGCCGGCGCGGTCGAGCAGCGCCTTGATATCGGCGATCGAATCGGCGAGGCCGCGCGAAGCTTCTGCCGCATGCGTGCGCGCGCTGTGCGCCTGACGCCGCGCGGCGGCGATGCTCTCTCCGTTCGACGCATGATCGTCGAGCTTGTGTTCGATTTTCGTTTCCAGATTGTCCAGGGCGTTGGCGAGATCGACAACGGATTTTTCAAGAAGGCTCATGACGTTTTTAGGTTTTGTAATCGATGCCAGCCCAATGTGACGGGCCGCGCTGTTTCTGTCCAGCGTTTCGCGCCCGCCGCCCGCCGCCCGCCCTTGACCGGGGCGCCGCCCCGATGCATGTAGCGCGAACACCCATTGCGCCGTTTTCCACAGCAAATCGGGAAGTTTATTTGATGTCAGAAAACGCCGCCGTCGGCGTCGATCATGCAGCCATGGCGAACGCCGTCCGGGCGCTTTCCATGGATGCTGTGGAAAAAGCCAAGTCCGGCCATCCAGGCATGCCCATGGGCATGGCGGACGCAGCAACGGCGCTGTTTACGCGCTTTTTGAAATTCGACGCGGCCGATCCGGCCTGGCCCGACCGCGACCGTTTCATTCTGTCCGCCGGGCACGGCTCGATGCTGATTTATGCGCTCGGTCATCTGCTCGGCTATGAGGGCATGACGCTGGAGGAAATCAAAAACTTCCGCCAGCTCGGATCGAAAACCGCCGGCCATCCCGAATACGGCCACGCGCCGGCGGTGGAAACCACCACCGGGCCGCTCGGCCAGGGGCTGGGAAACGCCGTCGGCATGGCGATCGCCGAGGCGCATTTGAACGCCCGCTTCGGCGACGATCTTGTCGATCATTATACCTACGCGCTCGCCGGCGACGGCTGCCTCATGGAAGGGATCAGCCATGAGGCGATTTCGCTCGCCGGCCATTTAAAGCTCCGTAAGCTGATCGTACTTTTCGACGACAACGAAATTTCCATCGACGGGCCGACGTCGCTGACGGAATCGACCCGCCAGCTTGACCGTTTCTCTGCTTCGGGCTGGGCGACCGCTCGGGTCGACGGCCACGATCCGGACGCGGTCGCCGCCGCGATTGAGGCGGCGCGCGCCGCCGACCGGCCCACAATCATCGCTTGCCGCACCACGATCGGCTTCGGCGCGCCGACCAAGGCCGGCAAGGCGGCGGCCCATGGCGCGCCGCTCGGCCAGGAGGAGATCGCCGGCGCGCGCCAGGCGCTGGGCTGGCCGCATCCGCCGTTTGAAATCCCGGACGACATCGTTTCGGCCTGGCGCGCGACGGGCGCGCGCGGCGGCGCCGAGCGCGCGGCCTGGGCGTCGCGCGTCGCCAGCCATCCTGAGTGCGAAGCGTTCCGCGCGGCGCTGGCGGGCGATTACGCCAAGACGCTCGCCCCGGCGATGCGCGATTACAAAAAGGCGCTCATTGCCGCGCCGAAGAAAGTCGCCACGCGCAAGGCGTCGGAAATGGCGCTTGAAATCGTCAATGACGCCATCGCTGAAACCATCGGCGGCTCGGCGGATTTGACCGGCTCGAACAACACTAAGACCAAAAATCTCGATATTCTCAGTGCTGACAATTACGCCGGCCGCTATCTTTATTACGGCGTGCGCGAACACGCCATGGCGGCGGCGATGAACGGTATGGCGCTGCATGGCGGCGTCGTTCCCTATGGCGGCACGTTTTTGGTTTTCACGGATTACTGCCGGCCGTCGATCCGGCTCGCCGCGCTCATGGGCCTGCGCTCGATTTTCGTCATGACGCACGATTCCATCGGCCTCGGTGAGGACGGGCCGACCCATCAGCCGGTCGAGCATCTTGCCGCCCTGCGCGCGATTCCCAATCTCAATGTCTTTCGGCCCTGCGACGCGGTGGAAACCGCCGAATGCTGGGAGCTGGCGCTGGTCAATCTGACGACGCCGTCGATTATCGCCCTGACGCGCCAGGGGCTCGCGCCCTCGCGCCTGTCGCAAACCGACGAAAATCTCTGCGCCCGCGGCGCCTATGTGCTCGCCGACGAGGCCGATTACGACGCCACCCTGATCGCCAGCGGCTCGGAGGTCGAGATCGCGCTTAGCGCGCGCGAACGGCTCGCAGGGGATGGGATCAGGGCGCGGGTTGTTTCAGCGCCCTGTTTTGAGCTTTTCGCCATGCAGCCGGAGCCCTATCGTCAGGAAATCCTCGGGAAAAAGCCGCGCGTCGGCGTCGAGGCGGCCATACGTCAAGGCTGGGACGCGTTTTTGCGGCTAAAAGACGGTTTTGTCGGCATGTCGGGGTTCGGCGCTTCAGCGCCCGGCGGCGCGCTCTATGAGCATTTCGGAATCACGGCGGCCGCGGTCGCCGCGGAAGCGAAACGGTTGATCGATTAATTCAGGAGGCGTTCATGAGCATAAAAATCGCAATCAACGGCTTTGGCCGCATCGGGCGGCTGGCATTGCGGTCCATCGTCGAGACTGGCTGCAAGGATGTCGACGTGGTCGCCATCAACGATCTCGGTCCGGTGGAGACCAACGCCCATCTCCTCCGCTACGATTCCGTTCACGGCCGGTTTTCCCATGAGGTGAAAACCACCAGCGACACCATCGATGTGGGAACCGGCCCGATCAAGGCGTTCGCTGAGCGCGATCCGACAAAGCTGCCCTGGGGCGATCTTGGCGTCGACATCGTTTATGAATGCACCGGCATCTTCAAAGACCGGGAAAAAGCGAGCCTGCATCTTGAGGCGGGCGCCAAGCGCGTCCTGGTTTCAGCGCCGGGCAAAGGCGCGGACAAAACCATCGTCTACGGCGTCAATCACGACATTCTCGGTAAAGACGACATCATCGTTTCCAATGCCTCATGCACGACCAACTGCCTGGCGCCGGTCGCCAAGGTGCTTCATGAGACGGTTGGAATCGAGCGCGGCTACATGACGACCATTCATTCCTATACCGGCGATCAGCCCACGCTCGATACGCTGCATAAGGACCTTTACCGGGGACGCGCGGCGGCGATGAACATGATCCCGACCTCGACCGGCGCCGCCAAGGCGGTGGGTCTTGTGCTGCCCGATCTTAACGGCAAGCTCGACGGATCGTCGATCCGCGTGCCCACGCCGAATGTCTCTGTCGTCGATCTTGTCTTCACGCCCGTGCGCGCGACCAGCGTCGAGGAAATCAATTCGGCGATCAAAGAGGCCGGCGACGGCCCGCTCAAGGGCGTGCTGGGCTACACCGACCGGCCGCTGGTGTCGTCGGATTTCAATCACGATCCCCATTCCTCGATCTTCGCCCTGCCGCAGACCCAGGTCCTGGAGGGCAAGATTGCGCGCATTCTGTCCTGGTACGACAATGAATGGGGCTTTTCGTTGCGCATGACCGACACGGCGCTGGAAATGGCGAAGCATCTTTAAGAAAGCATGGCCGGATGACGGGTGCGCTGCGCGTCGATGAATTTGGCTGGGGCCGGATGGAATGGCTGGCGGAAGGCGGCGACAAAGGTCTTTCTCTTGCGCGGATGATCGTTGCGGAAGGGGCGACGTCGCCGGCGCACCGCCATCAAAATTGCAACGAAGTCATCCATCTGCTGTCGGGCGCCGTTGCGTTGCGATACGGCGGCCGGTGGATCGGCATGCGGCCTGGCGACACGCAGACGGTCTATGCCGGCCAGTCCCATCAACTAAGAAACGACGGGGAATGCGCGGCCGTCATGATGATCGCCTATTCCAGCGGCGAACGGCGCTATGAAGAGGTGGCCCAATAATGGCGGCTTATCGCACACTTGACGATATCGATGTCCGCGGCAAACGCGTTCTTTTGCGCGTCGATCTGAATGTGCCCATGAAGGACGGCGAAGTCGCCGACGCAACGCGCATCAACCGTGCGCTGCCGACCATTCAGGAACTGTCGAAAAAGGGCGGCAAGGTTTTGGCGCTCTCCCATTTCGGCCGTCCCGCCGGCGCGCCTGATCCGGATTATTCGCTTCGTCCCCTGGCCAAAGCGCTCAGCGAACGGCTCGGCGGCGGCGTCGAATTCGTCGAAGACTGCATCGGCGAGGCGGTCGGCAAAACGGTCAAGAAAATGCTCGACGGCGATGTCGCCCTGCTTGAGAACACGCGGTTTCATCCGGGCGAAAAAAAGAACGATCCTGACTTCGTCAAAGCGCTCGCCGAAAACGGCGACGTTTATGTGAACGATGCGTTTTCCTCCGCCCATCGCGCCCACGCTTCGACGGAAGGGCTGGCGCATCTCCTGCCTTCGGCGGCGGGCCGGGCGATGGAAAAGGAACTCGATCACCTTAAGGCCGCGCTTTCCGACCCGGCCCGTCCGCTGATGGCCATTGTCGGCGGCGCCAAGGTCTCCACCAAGATCGATCTCTTGCTCAATCTCATCCGCAAGGCGGATATTCTCGTCGTCGCGGGGGGCATGGCGAACACGTTCCTGTTCGCCAGGGGCGCCAGCGTCGGCAAATCGCTGTGCGAACCCGATCTCGCCGATACGGCGCGGGAGATTATCGACCAGGCCGCGAGCGCGGGCTGCGATCTGGTGCTGCCGGTCGATGCGGTGCTGGCCAAGGCGCTCAAGGAGGGCGCGGACCGGACGGTCGCGGCGGCCGATGCAGTGGCGGCGGACGATATGATTCTCGATCTCGGCCCGGAGACGGTCGATCTCATCGCCGAGAAAATCGAAAGTGCAAAGACCCTCGTCTGGAACGGCCCGCTCGGCGCGTTTGAAACCCCGCCTTTCGACACCGCGACGGTGGAAGCGGCGCGCTTCGCGGCGAAAAGAGTCGCCGAAGACGGCCTCATCGCCGTCGCCGGCGGCGGCGATACGGTTGCGGCGCTGGCCCATGCCGGCGCGGTCAGGAACTTCACCTATGTTTCGGCCGCCGGCGGGGCGTTTCTGGAATGGCTTGAAGGCAAGACCTTGCCCGGCGTCGCTGCGCTCGAAACCTCGCCGGCGCCGTCGGACTGATAAACGGCGCGCCGGTCCGGCGGGCGCCGGCCGCTCTTGGTCTCGCCCAAGAAATGAGTATAAAGCGCTCATGAAGATAATGCTCGCTGTTACAAGGACTTTCCCATGAATCTCGATGCGCTTCACAAGATCGCCGTCGCCATGGCGGCGCCGGGCAAGGGCATCCTCGCCGCGGACGAGTCGACCGGCACCATCAAAAAACGTTTCGATTCCATCGACGTGGAGTCGACGGAAGACAATCGTCGCGATTACCGCGAAATGCTGTTCCGCGCGGATGCGGCGATGAAGGAGCATATCGCCGGCGTCATTCTTTTCGACGAGACCATCCGCCAGCAGGCCAGGGACGGAACGCCCCTGGTCAAGCTCATCGAGGGCGCCGGTTCGATCCCCGGCATCAAGGTCGACAATGGCGCAAAGCCGCTCGCGGGCGCGCCGGGCGAAACGGTCACCGAAGGCCTCGACGGGCTGCGCGGCCGTCTCAAGGAATATTACGATCTTGGCGCGCGCTTCGCCAAATGGCGCGCGGTCATCGACATCGGGCGCGAGGGCGATCATCGCATCCCCAGCCCTTACAGCATTCGCGCCAACACCCATGCGCTGGCGCGCTACGCCGCACTATGTCAGGAGGCGGACATTGTCCCCATCGTCGAACCGGAAGTGCTGATGGACGGCGATCACGACATCGACCGCTGCTACGAAGTCACCGAATATGTCCTGCGGGCGCTGTTCAGCGATCTTTACGAGCATCGCGTCGCGCTCGAAGGAACGGTCTTAAAACCCAACATGGTGATCGCCGGCAAGCTTTCGGAAAAACAGGCGGGCGTTTCCGAAGTCGCGGAAAAGACCGTCAAATGTCTGCGCGCCGCCGTGCCGGCCGCGCTGCCGAGCATTGTCTTTCTGTCCGGCGGCCAGTCCGATGAAGAAGCGACGGCGCACCTTAATGCGATGAACGCAGAGCATCGCGACGCAATGCCCTGGGCGCTGTCGTTTTCCTATGGCCGTGCGCTGCAGGCCGCCCCGCTCAAAGCCTGGAGCGGCCGGACGGAAAATGTGCCCGCCGGGCAGGCCGCCTTCGCCCACCGCGCCAGGATGAACGGCCTGGCCTCGCTCGGGGATTGGTCCGACGGTCTCGAACAGGCCGCGTAAGCGCCTCTTCGCGGCGCCCATCCGCTTTGGAAAAATTATTCGCCCGCCCCTTGCAATCGGGGCGGGACCGGTCGATTTTATCGATAAGTAAACTGGTCGGTGTAATACTATCCCATAACGCGGAAAGCCAAAGAGGGCTTGCCATGTGCGGATGTGAGGCTTCAAGCCGGATCGAAGAAATCCCGCCCGAGGAGATCGAGTGGATCGAAGGGTTTGCGACGCCGCCTGCGCCGCGGATCGAGCCGGTTCACGCCCTTTTGTCGGTGCTGCGGCTGGTGCGCAACAAGGAAGATACCCGTCAGGTATTCGAAACCGTGCGAGCGCTATCCGGCGGCAGCGGCAAGCGCATGTTCAAGCGGTTCGTATCGACGCCCTATGGCCGGCGCGTCGTTAGCGAACCGGTCAAACTCGAAGAGATTCTCAGCGACCGCGAACGCTTGCGCGCGCTTCCCGAAGGCAGCGTCGGGCGGACCTATCTTGCCTTCATGGAAGGGGAGAACCTGACCGCGGACGGTCTGATCGATGCGGCCGAGGAAGCCGGCGTCGACTTTCGCGGCGAAACCCAGTTTGAAGAATTTCAGCGGCTGTTTCTTCATCTCGATGTCAGCCACGACCTTTGGCACGTCCTCAGCGGTTATGGCCGCGACGCCCTGGGCGAGGTTTGCAATCTCATCTTCACCTATCAGCAAACGCGCAATCGCGGCTTCTTGCTGATTGTTTTTATCGGATTGATCGCCCAGAAGCTCGAACAGCCCTTTGCGCCGCTTTTAAAAGCCGCATTGGAAGCCCGGCGCAATGCACGGCGGACCGAATGGGTGCTCGGCTTCGATGTGGAAGAACTGCTCGCCCTGCCGCTTTCCCAAGCGCGCCGCCGGATCAATATCACCGAGCCGGCGATTTACAACGCCATTCCCGACGACCTCAAACAGCGTTTGTTAAAACCCAAGGTCAAGAAGACCCAGGCCCAGCGCGACGCCGCGCGGGCGCAGCCGGCGGAATAAGGACAAAGCTGTCGCTCGAAATGGCGCTCGGCTGCGCCTATATAAGCGCGCCATGACCGAGCCTTGCCGCCTTTACCTGATCTCGCCGCCGGCGATCGACGATCCTGGAAATTTCGCCGACGCTTTGAACGTTGCGTTCGGCGCCGGCGACGTCGCCTGTTTTCAACTGCGTCTTAAATCGCCGGACGGGATCGCCGCGCGCGACGATGACGTGCTGCTTGCCGCCGAAGCGCTGATGCCGGTCGCGCAGGCCCATGCCGTCGCCTTCCTCATCAACGACCGGCCGGATCTGGCGCTTCAGACCGGCGCCGACGGCGTTCATGTGGGTCAGTCCGACGCGCCTTACGAAAAAGCCCGCGCCCTTCTCGGCGCGGATGCGACCGTGGGCGTCACCTGTCACAACTCGCGCCATCTGGGGCTTCTCGCCGGCGAGGCGGGCGCCGATTATGTGGCGTTCGGCGCATTCTATCCCACCCAAACGAAAGAAGCGCCGACGCGGGCCGACCCGGCGATCCTGGAATGGTGGCGTTTTGCGACCACGGTTCCCAGTGTCGCCATCGGCGGGATCACGCCGGAAAATTGCGGCGCGCTGGTCCGCGCCGGGGCGGATTTTCTCGCTATATCCGCTGCGGTGTGGAACCATCCGGGCGGTCCCGACGCCGCGGTGAAGGCTTTTGCGGCGGCGATCGCGAAAGCATAGCGCCGCTATGGCCGGTCCGGCTGCGCAACGATCCTGGCTGCGGTTCCGGCGCGGCTGGCGGAATATAAACAGTTTCCCGTTTCGTTCTTTCGCGAACGCCTTATGCTTGGGCCATGGGCGAAGTGATTCGCATATTCGGCGTCGACCCGGGCTCTGCCGCGACCGGGTGGGCCGTCATCGACGTCGCCGGGGCGCGGCTTTCTTTCGTCGCCGCGGGCGTGACGCGGCCGAAACGTTCGGCCCCCCATTCGGAAAAGCTGGCGCGCATTTTTATGGCGCTGCGCGATCTCATTGCGCAATATTCGCCGCACGAAGCCGCGATTGAGGAAACCTTCGTCAACGCCTCGCCGCGCGATGCGCTGGTCCTGGGTCAGGCGCGCGGCGCGGCGATGCTGGCCCCGGCGCTCGCCGGCCTGCCGCTCGCCGAATACGCCGCCAATACGGTCAAAAAGTCCGTGGTCGGACGAGGGCACGCCGAAAAGCGCCAGGTGCAGGCGATGGTCAGGGCGCTGCTGCCCGCCGCCGGCCAGCCCGCCTCCGACGCCGCCGATGCGCTCGCGGTCGCCATCTGCCACGCCCATCATCGCGGCATTCGCCGTTTGGCGGCGTCATGATCGGCCAGCTCAAGGGAACCATCGCGCAAATCGGCGCGGATACCGCGATCATCGAGGTTTCCGGCGTCGGTTACGAGATCCACGCCGCGCCGAGAACGCTTGCGCATCTCGCTGTCGGCGAACCTGCGACGCTTTCCATCGACACCCATGTGCGCGAGGACATGATCCGGCTTTACGGCTTTGAAAGCGAAGCCGAGCGCCAGGCGTTTCGCCTGTTGCAGACGGTGCAGGGGGTCGGCGCGCGCCACGCGCTGGCGGTGTTGCAGGTCTTGACGCCGGCCGAGCTTTTCGACGCCGTCGCAGCGGAAGACGCGACCACGATCGCCCGCGCCCACGGCGTCGGCAAGAAACTCGCCCAGCGCATCGCTGCGGAATTGCAGTCGAAAGTCGGGGCCGTCGCCGGGGGCGGCGAAGTCTTGACCCTTGCCGCGCGTAAACAGGCCAAGGCCGCGCCCGCCGATCCGGCGCTGGCGGCCCGGGCCGATGCGGTCTCCGCGCTCGCGCATCTTGGCTATGACGGGATCGAGGCGCGCCGCGCCGTGGCGTTCGCCGCCGAGGAACTCGACGAGCCCGGCGTCGAAGCGTTAATCAAGGCGGCGCTGAAGCAACTGGCGGCGGCGTAGATTGGCGGCGCTGTATGATGTTTGTTATCTGAGAATGTGGGAGGCGAAGATGAATGGCAAGTCATACGAACTAAAGCGGCGCACGTTGTTGGCGAGTTTTGTCACTTTTGGATTGGGTGCAACAGCTGCTGCAGCACAGGGAAAATGCACGGGCGCGCGTATAGAGATTTATAAAAGCGGAAACAAATGGCGTTGGCGTCTTTTTGCCATTAATGGGGAGCAGATAGCGGAACATTCTCAACCTTATGATTCTGAAGCGGCGTGCCGGAAAGGAATCGAGAGTGTGAAAAGAAATCTTTCCACCGCCCCAATCGTCATGAAGTCTGGATGCAAGAATGCGGATAACAAGTAATGGCTGAAACCGCCTACGACATTGAACGCATGATCGACGTGGCGTTGCATCTTGCGTTTTGCGTTCTCCCCTCTCCCGCAAGTGGTAGAGGGGGGTGACTGCAGCGGACCGAACGAATCATGGCTGAACCCGCCTATAAGGACGACCGGATCATCGAAGGCGCGCGCCGGCCCGAGGACGCCGACGCGGCGCTGCATCCTGCGCTCTCCCCTCTCCCGCTTGCGGGAGAGGGGTCGGGGGTGAGGGTGTCCTTGAAAGCGTTTCCGCTGGAAGATTGGATCCGATGAAGCCGCGCCCCAACATCGCTCGCGCACGGACCTTTCGCAAAAATGCAAATGCGCCGGAACAGGTTGCATGGAAGACGCTGCGCGCTTTTCGCCGTTATGGATATCCGGTCCGCCGGCAGCATCCGGTAGGTCGCTTTATCGTTGACTTCGCGATCGTAAAGGAAAAACTCGCCATTGAGCTCGACGGCGGCGTTCATAACCTGCCTGCCGTGGCGGAAAAGGACGCCGTTCGCGAAAAAGAAATGACGCACGATGGCTGGCGTGTTTTACGCATTTCCGCCGAGGCCGCGATGAACAGGGATCATCTTTTCGCGCTCATGCAGAAAGAGCTTGGACTTTGACACAGCGAACACACCCTCACCCGTCAAATGGGGCTTCGCCCCCATTTGACTCCCTCTCCCGCAAGCGGGAGAGGGGGACGGCCGCAGCGGACCGAACCAATCATGGCTGAACCCGCCTATAAGGACGACCGGATCATCGAAGGCGCGCGCCGGCCCGAGGACGCCGACGCGGCGCTGCGGCCCAAGCGGCTTGACGATTTCGTCGGCCAGCCCCAGGCGAAAGACAATCTGCGCGTCTTTGTCGAGGCGGCGCGCAAACGCGGCGAGGCGCTCGATCACGTCCTGTTTCATGGCCCGCCGGGGCTGGGCAAAACGACGCTAGCGCAGATCGTCGCTAATGAACTCGCGGTCAATTTTCGCGCCACCTCCGGCCCGGTGATCACCAAGCCCGGCGATCTGGCGGCGCTGCTCACCAACCTCGAAGCGGGCGACGTACTCTTCATCGATGAAATCCACCGGCTAACGCCGGCGGTCGAAGAAGTGCTCTATCCGGCGATGGAGGATTACGCCCTTGATCTCATGATCGGCGAGGGGCCGGCGGCGCGATCGGTGCGGATCGATCTCCCGCGCTTTACGCTGATCGGTGCGACCACGCGGTCGGGGCTCCTGGCCAAGCCCTTGCTTGACCGCTTCGGCATTCCCGTGCGGCTTGACTTTTATTCCCATGCGGATCTTTGCGCCATCATCGCGCGCGGGGCGGGGCTCTTGCAGGCGGCTGTCAGCAAGGACGGGGCGATGGAGATCGCACGGCGCAGTCGCGGCACGCCCCGGGTCGCCGGCCGGCTGCTGCGCCGGGTGCGCGACGTCGCCACGGTCGAAGGTGCCAAAACCATCGACAAGGCCGTCGCCGATGCGGCGCTCAAGCGCCTGGAGATCGACGGGCTCGGTCTTGACCCGCTCGACCGGCGCTATCTTCGTTTGATCGCGGAACATTTCGCCGGCGGGCCGGTGGGGATAGAAACGCTCGCCGCCTCGCTCGCCGAGGCGCGCGACGCGGTCGAGGATGTGGTCGAGCCGTTCCTTTTGCAATGCGGGCTTATCCAGCGCACGCCGCGCGGCCGGGTCCTTTCAGCCAGCGCTTGGAAACATCTCGGGCTCGCGGCGCCCCGCGCCGCCGGCGCGGGGTTGTTTGACGCTGAGCGTTGAAAACGCAGGCTCCGAACGTAATTATGGTTGCTGAAAAGACCTTCACCCATCCCGTGCGCGTTTATTACGAGGACACCGACTTTTCCGGCGTCGTCTATCACGCCGCGCATCTGAAATATTTCGAGCGCGGCCGGACCGAGTCCCTGCGCGCCTGCGGCGTTCATCACTCGGAACTGCTCGAGCGCGACGATCCCATCGTTTTCGCCGTGCGCAAGATGACGACCGAATGGCACGCCCCGGCGCGAATCGACGACCTTCTGGAAGTGCGCACCATATTCCGGGCGATCAAAGGCGCGCGGATGCTGCTCGATCAGGAGATCTGGCGCGAGGAAACGCTGATTGCGCGCGCCGGGGTCGAAGCGGTCTGCATGACGCGGGCGGGCCGGCCGCGCCGCCTGCCGAGGGACGTCGCCGCGCGGCTCGCCCCCGGCGACTGAGACGAAAGCCGCGCTTGCCGGCATTAAACTTTTGAAATCGCCCAATAAGGTCGGTCAATAGCCCCGGATTCGCCCAAATTCGCCCTCATGGGGGATTAAAACCCTTTTCCAACGGTGTTAACCATGACTTGGCTTTCGCGCAGCCATAAATGCGCAGTAATCAAATTGCGCCTTGAGGCGCTTTTCTCGTTCAGTCCGGCGCCGCGAGGGCGGGCCGTTGCAGGGGAATGAAAGTCCATGGAACCCGATCTCGCCGTCGCTTCGCTTGGAGGCGATTTCAGCCTTTGGAGCCTGTTCCTGCTCGCCGACCCGGTGGTCAAGACGGTGATGGCCATCCTCGTCATCTCCTCGGTCTGGTCCTGGGCGGTGATGATCGACAAGTCGCTGACCTTCGGCCGGCTCAAACGCCAGTCCAACCGGTTTGAAGACCAGTTCTGGTCCGGCAAGCCGCTTGACGAGCTTTATCGCAAGACCCGCGATCGGCTCGACCATCCCATGGCGCGGGTGTTCGGCGCGGCGATGGAGGAATGGGAGCGGTCGAAGAAAACCGGCCGATCGGAATCCCTGGTGATCGGCGCCAAGGACCGGATCGACAAGGTCCTCAATGTCGCCGTGGCGCGCGAACTCGATAAGACCGAAAAAAATCTCGGCATTCTCGCCACGGTGGGATCGGCGGCGCCCTTTGTCGGCCTGCTCGGCACGGTCTGGGGCATCATGAACGCGTTCCAGGCCATCGCCGTCACCAAGGACACCAATCTCGCGGTCGTTGCGCCGGGCATCGCCGAAGCGCTGTTCGCCACCGCGCTCGGCCTGTTCGCCGCCATTCCCGCGGTCGTCGGCTACAACCGCTATTCGGCGGCGCTCAATTCCTTCGCCGTGCGCCTGCACGGCTTCGCCGAAGAATTCTCCGCGATCCTGTCCCGCCAGCTTGACGAAAGGGGGCGGTGATGGGCGCGGGCGTTGTAAATGGCGCCGCCGCCGGCGGCGGCCGGCATCGGCCCGGCCGCACGCGGCCCATGGCGGAAATCAATGTCACGCCCTTTGTGGACGTCATGCTGGTGTTGCTGATTGTCTTCATGGTGGCGGCGCCCCTGCTGACCGTCGGGGTGACCGTGGACCTGCCCGAAAGCGCCGCCAACCCTGTCCAGGATACAGGCGAGCCGTTATCCGTGACCATCGCCGAAGACGGCACGATCTACGTTCAGGACACAGCGGTGGAATACGAAAACCTCGTGCCGCATCTCGAAGCGATCGCGACCGCCGGCTACGATCAGCGAATCTATATTCGCGGCGACCGGAGCCGCGCTTATGGCGATGTCGTGCGCGTTATGGGCCGCATCAACGCGGCGGGATTTCGCCGCATGCTGCTCGTGACCGACACCGAATTGGAATGACGGCTTGATTGTCCTTAAGGAAGGGCCGCCCGGTTCATGCGTTTTGGCCTCTTTGCATCGATACTTCTCCACCTCTCGGTGGTGGTGACGATATTGAACTTTCGGATGCCGTTTCCGGCGCGCGGCTTCGAGGCGGAACCCACGATTCCGATCGAATTTATCCGCGAGGCCGAACTCGATCTGACCACCAGCATTCCCGCCGCCGCGCCCGAACCGGAACCAGAGCCGGAGATCGAAGAGCCCGAACCGGAAATCGAGGCGCCGCCGGCGCCGATAGAAGAGCCCGAGCCGGAAGTCGCCGCCCCCGAACCGGCGCCGGAACCCGCGGCGGTCGAGATCCAGCCCGAGCCGGAGGCGCAGCCGCCCGCGCCGCAAGAAACGCCGACCGTCAAGCCCAAGCCGGAACCCGCCGAACTTGATTTCGACGCCTTGTCGCGGCTGATCGACAAGGAGCGCGAAGACGAGCGCGCCGCCGAGCCCAGTCAAACGCCGTCCCAGCCGACGGAAACCGCCGAGACGGAGCGCCGCGCCGTCGGCGCCGGCGACCGATTGAGCGCCAGTCTTGAAGCGAAGATTAAGGCGGCCTTGAGCGAATGCTGGAATTCCGGCGCGATCATCGGCGCGCCGGAACCGGAAAGGCTGGTCGTTGTGATCGACTTCGAACTCAATCGCGACGGGTCTTTGGCGTCGTCGCCAAGGGTGGCGAACGAACTGCAAATCAATCTATCCGGGAACCGGTTCTGGAAAGTGGCGCAACGCGAGGCGGTTGGCGCGGTCGTGAAATGCGCGCCGTATGATTTTCTGCCGCCGGACCAGTATGAAACCTGGAAGGAGTTCCGGTTCAACTTCAATCCAAGCGAGATGGTGGGTTTTTAATGTTCAGGGTACTGATGGGGCGCAATTTCAACGAAAGCAGGACGATGAAACGAATCTTCACGACTTTGCTGGCCTTCTTCGCCGTCATGGCGACCGGCGCCGCCCAGGCCCGCGTAACGATCGACATCACACAAGGCAATATAAACCCGATGCCGATCGCCGTGCCGAACTTCACCGGGAAGGGCGACAACATCGAGGCGCTCGGGCGCGACATTACCGGCGTCCTGATGAACGATCTCGATCGCTCGGGACTGTTCAAGGTGATCGATCAGCGCGCCTATATTCTCGACAAGGATAGGGGCGTGAATAAGCGGCCGATATTCGCCAACTGGCGCATCATCAACGCCCAGGTGCTGGTTGTCGGCGAAATCCAGGAACTGGCCGACGGCCGCATTCAGGTCGCCACCCGCGTGTGGGACGTCTACGCCAACGAACAGCTCGGCGCCGTCGCCTACAAGACGCCGGCAGACAACTGGCGTCGCGCCGCGCACAAGGTCGCCGATTTCGTCTACAAGACCCTGACCGGCGAGGACGGCTATTTCGACACCCGCATCGTTTTCATTCATGAGAGCGGCCCGAAGGAAAACCGCGTCAAGCGCCTGATGATCATGGATCAGGACGGGGCCAATCCCGTGCCGCTGACCGACGGGCTAAATTACAAAGCGCTGACGCCCCGCTTTTCGCCGACCCAGCAGCAGATCACCTATATGGCGCTGTTCGAAAACCGTCCGGGCCAGGTCTATCTCTTCAACATCGAAACCGGCGAACAAGAACAGCTCGGCACCTTCCGCGGCATGACCTTCGCGCCCCGGTTTTCGCCCGACGGCCGGCAGGTCCTGATGTCGGTCGAGCGCTATGGCAATTCCGACGTCTTCAAGATGGATCTGGCCACGCGCCGGCTGACGCGGCTAACGGACCATCCGGCGATCGACGTGTCGCCGTCGATGTCGCCCAATGGGCGGCGCATCGCCTTTACCTCCGATCGGGGCGGCACGCCGCAGATCTATGTGATGAACGCCGACGGTTCAGACCAGAAACGCATCACCTTCGGTGAAGGGCGCTATCAGACGCCGGTGTGGTCGCCGCGCGGCGATCTGATTGCGTTTACGCGCCAATATCGCGGCCGCTTCTATATCGGCGTCATCCGGCCGGACGGCACGGGCGAGCGGCTGCTCACCGAAAGCTATCTCGACGAAGGCCCCACCTGGGCGCCGAACGGACGGGTGATCATGTTTTACCGGCAAACCCCGACAAGGCGGGACGGGTCGGGCGGAAACGCCTCGATCTGGTCGGTCGATCTCACCGGGCGCAATCTGCGCCGGGTGCGCACCCCCGGGGAGGCCTCGGATCCTGCCTGGTCGCCCTTGCTGCCCTGAGCCTGTGGAAAATTGTGCAGGTGCGTAATCAAAATTTCATTCTCGCCCCGGAACGGCCTAACTTGATCGGGCGGGCGGAGCCCGCTACGATTCGCAGGTTGGTTAAATTTTAGGAAGTAACCGACACGGAATCGAAAGACCAAGACGCTAAAAGGCGCGAAGATGCAGCCGATTGGCGGCGTTGATCGATTGCGGGGCATTTAGGGGCGCGAAGCTCGCATTGCCCGGATATCCGCCCGTGAAGCGGGCTAGGCAATTGGGGAAGTGGAGCAAGAGACTTATGAGAGTTTTCATGAAAATCGCCGGAGCCGCAGCGCTGCTTACGCTCCTGTCGGCATGTGTGGGCGCGGGCGGTCCTGATCTGGACGCTACCGCTGGCGCCGAAACCGACATGGCGGCCGGCCCGAGCGGTCCGGTTCCGGGCAGCCAGTCCGATCTTGAGGAAAGCGCCGGCCATCGCGTGTTTTTCGCTTTTGACAAGTATACGCTGACGCCGCAGGCCCAGTCGACATTGGCGCGCCAGGCTGCCTGGCTCCAGGAATATCCGGAAACCCGGATCCGGATCGCTGGCAATTGCGACGAGCGCGGCACCAAGGAATACAATTTCGGGCTGGGCGCACGCCGGGCTGAAGCCGCGCGCGCCTATCTCGTAAGCCTCGGCGTCGACGCGTCGCGCATCACTACGGTTTCCTACGGCAAGGAGCGCCCCCTCGATCCGCGCTCGACCGAGGAGGCCTGGGCGCTCAACCGCAACGCGACGACCACGATTGTCGCTGTCGGCACTTAAAAATCGGCAAGGTTTGGCGATTGAAGGAGCGCGCGGCGGTTTCGCGGCGCGCTCTTTTGCATGCCGCCTTCGTTTCGCCCTCAAACAAGGCTAAAACAACACTGAAATCGCGCCTTTACAGTCAAGGATCGAAAACATGAGCGCCAAGTCCGTCATTCTCGCCCTTTCCGGCGCCGTCATGCTGACCGCCGTCGCTGCACCCGCCGCCGCCAACACCAAGGAAGACGTTCGGGATCTGCAGGCGCGCATGGAGCGCGTCGAGCAAAGCGCAGCGGCGCAGAGCGCGGCGAGCGTGCGAATCGGCGAGCTTGAGCGGGAAATGCAGGAACTGACCGGGCGGATCGAAGAGCTCACCTACCGTCTTGAACAGGCCAATGCGCGCCTTGACGCCGTCAGCGCCGTGCTGGCCGGCGATGCGATGCCGGCCGTCGATACGGCCGCCCCAAGCGCGCCCTATGGCGGTCCCGCTGTTCGCAGCGGACCGGTCGATCTTTCCACCGGCGCGCCGGTTCCGGGCGCGGCGTCGGGCGTGGATGCGTCGCCGCCGGCCATAGGCCCGTCGGCGATCGCCGTCGAACTGCCGCTCGATCCGAACGCTGCTTATGACTATGCGTCCGGTTTTTTGCTCGCCGGCGATTATCAGCGCGCCAGGGCCGCGTTCGATCTTTATGTGCAGGCGTTTCCGAATCATCCGCGTACCCCGGATGCGCAGTTCCGGCTCGGCGAAATTCATCTCGCCCTGGGCGAGAACGCCGCCGCCGCGGACGCCTTCATCGCGCATATTCGCAACTATCCCAACGATCCGCGCGCCGCGGAAGCCTATCTGAAACTCGGCACCGCGTTCTCGCGGCTTGAAAAGTCCGATGAAGCCTGCACGGTTTTCAAGACCATGAAGAGCAAGTTTCCCAACGCCACGGAGCCGGTCCGTCAGCGCGCCGATCTCGAAATGGCGCGCATCAACTGCAAGTAGCCGGACATTGGCGCCGGACGACACGCCGAGCCCCGTTTCAGCAGAGGAATTCGCGGCCCGCTGCGCCGCGCTGAAGGTCGGAAAGCGGCTGGCGCTTGCGGTTTCGGGCGGCCGGGATTCCATGGCGCTGGTCCGGCTCGCGGCGGAGTATGCGCAAAAAGCCGGCGCTGAGCTTTTCGCCTTCACCGTCGATCACGGCCTGCGGCCGGCGTCCGCCGGCGAAGCCGCGCAGGCCGCCGCCTGGTGCCAAGCCCTCGGCCTTTCCCATGAAACCCTGGTCTGGCGCGGCGACAAGCCCGCCGCGGGCGTTCAGGAAGCCGCCCGCGCCGCGCGATATTTTTTGCTCGCCCGCGCTGCTGCTGCGGTCGGCGCGGATGTCCTGATGACCGGACACAGCGCCGACGATCAGGCGGAAACGGTTTTCATGCGTCTGGCACGGGGCGCGGGTCCGCGCGGACTTTCCGCCATGGACGACGAGATCGCGATCGCTGCCGGTGCCGGTCCGGCGGTGCGCCTGGCGCGGCCGCTCCTGGCGTTTTCGCGCGCCCGGCTGACCGCGACGGTAAAGGCGCTTGGTCAGCCCTTTGTTGACGATCCGAGTAATGACGATCCGGGCTTTGAGCGCATTCGCACCCGCGCGCTGCTGGCGGCGCTGGAACAGAACGGGTCGATGACAGCTGCGGCGCTGACGCGCGCGGCGGCGCGGATGCGCGATGGGGCCGCGCGCCTTAAGCGCGCCGAAGAAGAGGCGTTTTCCTCCCTGGGCGGATGTTTTTACCGCTGGGGCGGGGCCTCGCTCGATCTTCAGGCGGTTGCGGCGCGCGCGCCGGAAGCGCCGCGCGGCCTTGCCCGGCGCCTCGTTCATGCGGTCAGCGGCGAGGTTCACGCCCCCGATCGGGACGCTGCCGGCGCCGCGCTTGAGGGCGCGCTTAATACCGGCGCGGCGACGCTGGGCGGCGCGCTGGTGCGGGTCTGGCGCGGCAAGGTCTGGTTTCTGCGCGAACCGGCGGCGCTGCTCGGCCGGGCCGGGATCGCGCCCCGGCCGTCCCTGGCGCTCGCGCCCGGCGCGGCGGCGCTTTGGGACGGCCGGTTCATTATCGAGGCCGCTTCGGCCGATTTGGCCGTCAAAGCCCTTGATGGTGCAGCGCGAGAGACGCCTGAGCCCCGTCTGGGGCTGTTCGGCGGTCCGCCAGAGGGGCTGGCGGCCGCGCCTGGGATTTTCCGGGCGGGCGCATTGATTGCCACGCCGGCGAGCCTATCTGTGAACGCATCGGGCGTATTCATGCGCCCGCTGGCGGCCGAACGGTTCGCCGGCAAGATTATTAGATATCGATAGGCCGGGGCTTTTCAGCGACCTAGCGTTTTCAGGAAAAGTGGGAACCGGTTTTCCGTCGAAAACGCGACAAAACAAGAATCTAGAGCACGTTCGCGGCTCCGATTAAAGTGAACGTGCCCTAGCCCATGGCGCTGGGCTTTCTTAACGCCTATCTAATAGGTTTCACGGCCGACGCAGGACGGCGGCGGCGCGCTAGAAGGAAAAAGGCATGAATACGAGGAATATCCTGATCTGGGGCCTGGTGATCGTCTTTTTTCTGATCGCCCTGCAGATGTTCAATTTCTCCGCTCCCGATCAAGCGCGCCAGGACCTGACCTATTCGCAATTCGTCAGCCGCATCGACAGCGGCGGCGTGACCTCGGCGAAAGTCGCCACCACCCAGGTCACCGGCGAGCTCAGCGACGGCACGGAATTCATCACGACCATTCCCGAAAGCGGCCAGGATACGATCGCGAACAAGCTCCACGAAGCCGGCGTGCAGACCGAGATCATCAAGGAAGACGAGGTCCCGCTGCTGCTCCAGCTTCTGTTCAACATTCTGCCGCTCTTATTGTTCCTCGCCTTTTTCTTTTTCATCATGCGCCAGATGCAGGGTGCCGGCGGCAAGGCCATGGGCTTTGGCAAGTCCCGCGCGAAACTTTTAACCGAGCGCCAGGGGCGCATCACCTTCGATGACGTCGCCGGCATCGACGAGGCCAAGGAAGAGCTCGAAGAGATCGTCGAGTATCTCAAGGACCCGATGAAGTTTCAGCGCCTGGGCGGGAAGATCCCGAAAGGGGCGCTGCTGATCGGCCCGCCGGGCACCGGCAAGACGCTGCTCGCCCGCGCCATCGCCGGCGAGGCGAATGTGCCGTTCTTTACGATTTCCGGCTCCGACTTTGTCGAAATGTTCGTCGGCGTGGGCGCGTCCCGGGTGCGCGATATGTTCGAGCAGGCGAAAAAGAACGCGCCGTGCATCATTTTCATCGACGAAATCGATGCGGTGGGCCGTCACCGGGGCGCCGGGCTGGGCGGCGGCAATGACGAGCGCGAGCAGACCCTGAACCAGTTGCTGGTCGAAATGGACGGGTTCGAGGCCAATGAAGGCATCATCCTGATCGCGGCCACCAACCGGCCCGACGTGCTCGATCCGGCGCTGTTGCGTCCCGGCCGTTTCGACCGCCAGGTCGTGGTGCCGAACCCGGATGTCGTCGGCCGCGAAAAGATCCTGCAGGTTCACATCAAGAAAGTGCCGCTCGCGCCGGACGTCAATGTCCGCACCGTTGCGCGGGGCACGCCCGGTTTTTCCGGCGCCGATCTCGCCAATCTCGTCAACGAAGCAGCGCTCCTGGCGGCGCGGCGCGGCAAGCGCTTCGTCACCGCTAAGGAATTCGACGACGCCAAAGACAAAGTCATGATGGGTGCCGAGCGACGCTCCATGGTGATGACCGAAGAAGAAAAAATGCTCACCGCCTATCATGAGGCGGGCCATGCGCTGGTCGGCATTAGCATTCCCGGCAACGATCCCGTGCACAAGGCGACCATCATCCCGCGCGGCCGGGCGCTGGGCATGGTGCAGTATCTGCCCGAGCGCGACCGTTATTCCATGACGCTGGAGCAGATGAAGGCGCGCATCGCCATGGCCATGGGCGGACGCGTCGCCGAAGAGCTCAAATTCGGCAGGGAGAAAGTCACCTCCGGCGCCCAGTCGGACATCGAAACCGCGACCAAGATCGCCCGCGCCATGGTCACGCAATACGGCCTTTCGGAAAAACTCGGGCCGATCGCCTATTCCGAAGACGAAGGCGAAGTCTTTCTCGGTCAATCGATCGCGCGCACCAAGTCGATTTCCGGCGACACCGCCAAGATGATCGAGGACGAGATCAAGAATTTCGTCACCGAAGGCTATGAGCGCGCGCGCAAGGTGCTGACCGACCGCCGCGATGACTGGGAAGCGCTTTCCCAGGCGCTCTTGGAGTTCGAAACGCTGACCGGCGAAGAGATCGACAAGCTCCTTAAGGGCGAAAAGATCGTGCGCGAAGACCCCGCCGACAAGCACGATCACAAGCCGCCCTCATCCGTGCCGGCGGCCGGCGCGCCGGCCGGCAAGAAAAAGGAAGGCCCCGCCGGGGGCATGGAGCCGGAACCGCAAGGGGCGTGAGCGGTTCCAGCGGCGCAACGCGGCGTGCGCGCATCATGGGCGTCGTCAATGTGACGCCGGATTCATTTTCCGACGGCGGACGGTTTCTCGATCCCCAAGCGGCGGTCGCGCATGCGCTGCGGCTCGCCGAAGAAGGCGCTGACATGCTCGATATCGGCGGGGAGTCGACTCGGCCCGGCGCCGCGCCGGTCCCACTTGAGGAAGAACTGTGCCGCGTCATCCCGGTGATCGAACATCTCGCCGGCAAAACCCGCGCGGCGATTTCCATCGATACGAGAAAACCCGATGTCGTTCGCGCGGCGGTCAAGGCCGGCGCATCGATCTGGAACGACGTTTCAGCGCTGACCTATGCAAAGGACAGCGTTGAGATCGCCGCCGCGCTGGGCTGCGACATCGTGCTGATGCATGCTCAGGGCGATCCGCGCACCATGCAGGACAATCCGGTTTACGAAGACGTCGTCGCCGAGGTGACGGCCTTTCTTGGCGCCCGCATCGAGGCTTGCGTCGCCGCGGGGATCGCCCGCGACCGGCTGATCGTCGATCCGGGCATCGGCTTCGGCAAAACCCTTGAGCATAATCTCGCGCTCCTCGCCAATCTTGACCGGCTTTCGTCTCTGGACTGTCCGATTCTTCTGGGCGCTTCGCGCAAGCGGTTCATCGCCGCCCTCGACAGGGACGGCCCGGCGGCGAATCGCCTGGGGGGATCGCTCGCCGTTCTGCTCGCCGGCTGGCGGCGCGGCGCGGCGATTTTCCGGGTTCACGACGTCGCCGAGACCCGTCAGGCGTTGAAAATCGCCGGCGCCATAGAAAACGCGCAATCGCCGCGTTAAGGCATTGGCCAGTGACTTGTGCTAGGGTCGCAGGCCCTAAAGTTAACGGAGCGCGGCGCCATGCGGGGCGACGACCAGATGACGGGAAAGCGGGAAATTTTTGGTACCGACGGCGTGCGAGGCCTGGCCAATGCCGGGGCGATGACGCCCGAGGCGATTTTGCGCCTCGGCATGGCGGTAGGTCGGGTCTTTAAAAACGGCCAGCACCGCCACCGCGTGGTGATCGGCAAGGATACGCGCCTTTCCGGCTATATGATCGAACCGGCGCTGACGGCGGGCTTTGCCGCCTCGGGCATGGACGTTTTTCTCCTCGGGCCGCTGCCGACGCCGGCCATGGCGATGCTGACCCGCTCCTTGCGCGCCGATCTCGGCGTTATGATTTCCGCCTCGCATAATCCGTATCATGACAATGGTGTGAAGTTTTTCGGTCCCGACGGCTTCAAACTGTCCGATGAAACCGAGTTGGAAATTGAACGGCTGATGCAAGACGGCCCGAATGCCGGGCTCGCCGGTTCCGCCGATCTCGGCCGCGTCAAGCGGGTCGACGACGCCGGCGCGCGTTATATAGAATTCGCCAAGGCCACGTTCCCGCGCCGCTATGCGCTCGACGACATGCGCGTCGTTATCGATTGCGCCAACGGGGCCGGCTACAAGGTCGCGCCGACCGTGCTGTGGGAGCTCGGCGCCGAGGTCAAGTCCGTGGGCGTCGAACCGAACGGCTTTAATATCAATCGCGGCGTCGGCTCGACCGCGACCAAACAGATGCAGGAGGCGGTGAAGGAATACCGCGCCGACATCGGCGTCGCGCTCGACGGCGATGCGGACCGCGTCATCATCTGCGACGAAAAAGGACGCATCATCGACGGCGACCAGATTCTGGCGCTGATCGCGAGCTTCTGGAAAGAAATCGGCAAGCTCCGCGGCGGCGGCGTCGTCACCACGGTCATGGCTAATATGGGCCTTGAAACCTATCTCGACCGGGAAAAACTCAACCTCGTTCGCACCAAGGTCGGCGACCGCTATGTGGTCGAGGAAATGCGCGCCCGGGATATGAATGTGGGCGGCGAGCCTTCCGGCCATATCATTTTGAGCGATTACGCCACGACCGGCGACGGTCTCGTCACGGCGCTGCAGGTGCTCGCCGTGGTCGCTGCGGAAGGGCGCAAGGTGAGCGAGGTCTGCAACAAATTCGATCCCTTCCCGCAGATCCTCCAGAATGTCCGGTATCGCGATCAGGATCCCTTAGGCGCCGACGCGGTGAAAAAGGCGATCGCTGCGGGCGAAGAAAAGCTTGGGCGAAGCGGGCGGCTCGTCATTCGCAAGTCAGGCACCGAGCCTTTGGTCCGCGTCATGGGCGAGAGCGAGGATGACGCGCTGGTCAAGGCGGTGGTCGCCGACATCTGCGCCGCAATCGAAAAGGCAGCGTAAAAAACCCGCCGGCGAGATACGCAGCGCCGACGGGCCTGCTCGGGGTCTCTCAATGTGTCAGGTGTAGACGCGCACCCGCGCCCGGTGCGAGCAATCGCGATGCGCAATCCGATGAAGGCGCCGGTCGGAAACATATCGCGCCTCGGGTCCGCGCGCCTGGACCGTGCATAGCAGGCGCGGGCCGCGGCGCGTGTGCACGAGTTCCTCGGTCAGCACGATCCGCGCGCGATAGCGGGTGGGGTAGATTTCGCGATTGACCACCCGCCCGCTGCGGCCGCGATAGCCATGGCGCCGGCCGCGATCATACCGATCATACCGATCATACCGATCGTAACGGTCATAACGATCATGGCGGTCATAACGGCCATATCGATCATGACGGTCATAGCGATCATAGCGCCCATCGCCGACACGGATCGAAACGCTCGCGCCGTCGCGACGATACGGGCCGGCGCGGAAATATTTGTCGGCCGGGTGGTAATCGTAATAGTCCGCCGCATGGCTGCGATGATCGTGATCGTCGTCACAATAGTCCGGGCGGCTGTCGGCGAAAGCCGCGCTCGCGCCAAGGGCCGTCAGTCCGACGGTCCCGGCGACGAGGTATCTCCACAAACTTTGCATGATAGATCTCCGTGCTTGCCCCAGCCGGATTTCCATGGTTGCGAAGCTAGACGGCGAATGCGGCGAGAATGGCGCCGTTTCGCGCCCAAAAGCGGTCATATTCGCACGCCGCGACACAAATGCGTGAGGCGCGGCCTTAAATCCAATTTGCGAATCCAGATTGCGAATCCGGGCCAAATCAGCGTAGCCGGGCGATCATGGCCTATGCAGACGACGCCCACCCGCAGGAATCTGATCGAAAGGCGCCGCCGCTCGACGCCTGCGGCATTGCGTGCGCGGCGGATCTCATCGGCGATCGGTGGTCGCTCCTGATCATCCGCGAGGCGCTTTACGGCGTAACGCGTTTCGACGCCATGCAGGCCGACCTTAACATTCCGCGCACGGTGCTTTCCGGGCGTTTGAAAAAACTCTGCGACGGCGGCGTCCTCAAGAAGCGGCCCTATCAGGAGCCGGGACAGCGCACGCGCCATCAATATGTGCTGACCTCGAAAGGCGTCGATCTCGCCCTGGCGATGCTTGCGCTGATGCAATGGGGCGTCAAACAAATGCCCCAGGGCGCGCCGGCGGCGCAGATTGTCGAGCGCAAGACCGGCGCCGCCTGCCGCATCGGACTGGTCAGCGAAGAGGGCGCTCCGGTTTCCATCGGCGAGACGCAGTTCCGCATGGCCAGCTAGCGGCTAACGGCGCTTGCCGCCGGCAAGGCTGATCAGCGTTGAGATCAGCAGCAAAAAGACGCCGAAGCCGAACACGAACCAGGACGCCCCCACATCGACGCCCATGCGAAACGCCGCATTGGGAAACACCTGTATGGTAAGTCCCGCAAGGCAACAGACAAGACCGGTCCAAATGAGTTTTTCCGCCGCCATGTCGCGCGCTCCCTTCATGTTGCTGGTCGACGGGCGCCGGCCTATTGCGCAATCTGGGCGCTTGTTTGAAAACATCGGGGCGGATGTCGGGTATTTGCCCGGCGCGCTAAAGGATTGAGCAGGACATGAAGGGCCGCGTCCTCATTATCGCCGGATCGGACCCATCGGGCGGCGCCGGCGTTCAGGCGGATATCAAGACCGTCACGGCGCTTGGCGGTTACGCCGCGGCGGCGATCACCGCGCTCACGGTGCAGAACACCAAGGGCGTTTCCGCCGTGCATGGGGTTTCCCCTTACATCGTTGAGGCGCAGGTCGAGGCGGTGATGACGGATATCGGCGCCGATGCGATCAAGATCGGCATGATCGGCGATGTCGCTGTCGCCGAACGCATCGCCGCCATGCTGACAAAATACGCCGCTGACATTCCCGTGGTGCTCGATCCGGTGCTGGCGGCGACCAGCGGCGATGCGCTGGCGGCCGACGGTCTTGCCGGCGTCATCATGAAACGGCTCGTCCCCCTGACATCCCTCGTCACGCCGAATGCGCCGGAAGCCGAAGCGCTGACCGGCCTTAACGTCGCCGATGAAGACGCGATGATCGCCGCCGGGGAAAAGCTCATCGTCGCCGGCGCCGGGGCGGCGCTGGTCAAGGGCGGCCATCTTGCCGGCGATACGGTCAAGGACGTGCTCGCCACGGCCGACGGTACGCGGGTGTTCTCCCATCCTCGTATTGAAACGACGTCGACCCATGGCACCGGCTGCACGCTCGCCTCCGCCGCAGCGACCGGCCTGGCCCAGGGGCTGGCGCTCCAGGCGGCGGTCAAGCGCGCCATCGACTATACCCACCGCGCCATCAAGACCGCACCGGGCTACGGCGCCGGCGCGGGCCCGCTCAATCACGGTCATCCGTTGGGAGAAGGCTGACGCTGCGTCGGAAACAGGAGTGACTGTCGTCGATAGGCGCGGCGGCGTTGACCATTCGGTCAACAAATTCGCTGAATTGCTTCCGTATAATATCGCGCTAAAATCCGAAAATTGCGAGTATGTGGGGCAATTCTTACTTGCAAGAACGAAATGCCGGACAAGCCGGGTGGGGGCTGGAATGGACATAGAAGCGTTACGCACGGAAGCCATGCGCGAGGCGGACAGGCGATTCGACGAGATTCAAAAGCTCTGGCGCAATGCCGACTACAGTTGGGAAGGCTTGGCGCTCAAGGGATACGATGATGAGGAACGGACCCTGCAGGACTATTGGGGCGACCTAGCGGACGATCTACGCAAAGCGGATGACGGAAAGCTTTATACACTCGTTCATTTTCCGCTCCTGAACGAAGACGGCAGTCAAACAGGCAAGGAGAACTGGCCCGAAGAGGACTGGGATCGGATCCGATCGGCGTTCAATGCCAGAGCCGACGTTGCAACGAAGGACGGACAGGACATCGACCTCTCCGGCGTGATGATCGCGCCAGGAATGGCGACGATCAGATTCCTGGGCGACGACGAATACTCAGCAACGGATTATATGATTAGAGCCGATCACGCCGTTCTGCCGGGCATTCGGGCGGAACAGGCGCGGTTGGGTACAATACGATTATCACGATGCGTTATAAACAAGTTTGAAATCAGCGATCTCGAGGCTGAGAGAATATCCTTGGTAGACACTATTTCGAGCGGTGCCGTTGCCATCAGATCGGTGAAAATGACAGAGTTCTGGTGTGGGAACGCCGCATTCCTCGGTCCTTTCGGTTTTTGGCAAAGCTATGTGCGGGAATTTTCTAACATCATTTCGACCAAATTTTTCGGGCCGGTGACGTTTTATTCAGCGACGCATGAGCGCAGCGCTTACTTTGCCAAGATTGACTTTTTCACGTCCGCCTTTTTCCAATCCTTCAAGGCGCTTGCTGAGTGCACCTTTTCGGATGTTAGATTTGAGCGACGGCCCTCTTTTGAATCTGCTGAGATTAGAGGTCTGCTGCAATTCGTGAATATTTCATGGCCACGCGACGTTCACTATACGAATCAAAACTTCTTCAATGCGGAATTGCAGGGTAACGTTGTTATCCGCGACAAGAATTTCTTCTATTTTTCAATCTTCAATGGGGCGAGTATTATCCGCGACGTGATCCTGCCCGACGCTGTTGTCTTTGAGGATCGAGCCTTTAACCGGGCGATTGCGCGGGCGTGCGACAAGGATCAAGCCATTCGCAAGTGGCTTCTGGACTTGCAAGTGGCCGCCTCGGACGCTCGCAGTGAGGACGAATTGCTTTGGCGGCCGTTGCCGCTTCAACGTAGATACGCGGCCGGGTCAGGAGGCCGGAACGCTAGTCGGAATAAGCTGAAGTTGCCTTTGCAAGTGTCGAGGTTGGTCACGAGGTTCGCTAAAAAAACCGACTTGCAAACCGCCAGCGATGACGCATCGCGCGGCGAAGCAAAGCCCAAGCCGGACAAGAATTATTTCGAGACATTTCGCAGCGATCGACTTCGCGAACTAGAAGGCGGGCTCAGGGCGCTCCGGAAGGGCGCGGAGAACGCGGGCGACGTTGCTCGTGCACAAAGGTTTTTCCGTATGGAGCTCATCGCGCGCCGCCGTCGCCGCAACAGCATGCGCGGCGCAATCTGGGCGGCATCTTTCCTGTACCAGTGGTTCAGCGATTTTGGCGGCTCCATGATGCGGCCGATCCTGACGCTTATCGGCCTTTGGGTTGCTGGCGCTGGTGTTTTCGCGCTTTGGGCGGACAGCAACTTTGATTTTGTTGGAGCCTTAAATTTCTCAGGGCAGAATATCGTCCGACCGTTCAGTGTCTGGGCGCCGCAAGATCTTATAGAGGGGACGTTTACCGCTCAAATACTGAATGACCCGGACACCTGGCGCGGGGTCGCCATCAGGTTCGTTGCGACGCTCCAGTCTTTCGCAGGGCTTATTCTTTTGTTTCTTTTCGGTCTCGCGGCCAGGCGGCAGTTCCAAGCGAGGGACTGACGGTTATGCCCGCGTGCGATGTCAGCCACGATCCCCACATGGTGCAAGGAAAACGGAGAAAGCGATGCCCGAATTGGCGTTTGAAACCTGGGATGTCTTCACCGACCGCAAATTTGCCGGCAATCCGCTGGCGGTGGTGATGGATGCGCGCGGCCTTGACGGCGAAGAAATGCAGGCGATCGCTCGGGAGTTTAATCTTTCCGAGACGTCTTTCGTCTTGCCCCCGGAAGATGGCGCCCACACCGCACGGGTGCGGATTTTCACGCCCAGCTATGAAATGCCCTATGCGGGCCATCCTACCGTCGGAACCGCCATCGCTATTGCAAAAGCGCGCGGGTTTGACGGCGAATTGACGCTGGAACTCAACGCCGGCCTTTTTCCGGTCAATGTCAATTTTGGCGACGCCGCCGCCTATGGGGAGTTTCAAAACCCCAACCTGCCGCGGGAAACCGGTCCGGCGCCGACGCCGGAAGCGATTGAGGCCGCGCTGTCCCTGGCCGGCGGCGCCCTTGACCGCGACGCTCATCGGCCGCGCTGCATCGGCGCCGGGGTCGATTACATCTGCGCCCATGGAGACCTTGAAACCGTGCGCAAGGCGCATCTCAACAGCGCCGCGTTCGAGGCGCTCGGCCTTGATCAGATTGTCGGGGTTTATCTTTACGCGCGCGGCGGCGATGCGGTGGATGCGGACTATCATGTGCGCATGTTCGCCCCGGGCGCCGGCGTCAGCGAAGATCCCGCCACCGGGTCCGCCGCCGCGGCGCTGCCCGGCCAGATTGCGCTGAGCGAAAATCTCGCCGACGGAACCCATCGCTGGGTCGTCGAACAGGGCGTGGAAATGGGCCGGCCAAGCCGCATTATCGCAACCGTTGAAACGGCGGGCGGCGCGGTCAAATCCGTGCGCATCGGCGGAAACGCCGTGCGCATGCAGGAAGGCCGGATTACGGTTTGAGCGTATGTTAGAAAAACTTCTCGCTGCAATGCAAAATTTTCGTTGACGGGAAGGGCGCCGCACGGCAAGGCTTGATGCGGGCCACGCCTTCCCAACGAGGCGCGACCCATCTGCGAGGATGGGAGTTCATGAATGACGGCAAAACCCGCGGCGCGCCCGGCGCGCCCGTATTTTTCTTCCGGGCCCTGCGCCAAGCGGCCCGGCTGGTCTCCGGAAAGTTTGAGCGCTGCGGTTCTCGGCCGGTCCCATCGGTCGAAAATCGGCAAGGCGCGTCTGAAAGACGCGATCGATCGCACGCGCGCGCTGTTATCCCTGCCCGATGATTACCGTATCGGTGTCGTCCCGGCGTCCGATACGGGCGCGGTGGAAATGGCGATGTGGACCATGCTGGGCGCGCGGCCCGTGGACATGCTCGCCTGGGAAAGCTTTGGCAAGGGCTGGGTCGCCGATGCGGTCAAGCAGCTAAAGCTCGATGCGCGCATATACGAGGCGCCCTATGGCGAAATCGCCGATCTTGGCGCCGTCGATCCGACCCATGATGTCGTCTTCGCCTGGAACGGCACGACCTCGGGCGTCAAGGTTCCGAACGCCGACTGGATTAGCGACAAGCGCGAGGGCGTCGTCATCTGCGACGCCACCTCGGCGATCTTCGCCCAGCCGCTTGATTGGGCCAAGCTCGATGTCGTCACCTATTCCTGGCAGAAAGTGCTCGGCGGCGAGGCGGCCCATGGCGTCTTGATCCTCGGGCCCCGCGCCGTCGAACGGCTTGAAACCTATACGCCGCCGCGGCCGTTGCCGAAAATTTTCCGCCTGACCAAGGCCGGCAAGCTGATCGAGGGGATTTTCGATGGCGCGACCATCAACACGCCGTCCATGCTGTGCGTTGAGGATTATCTCGGCGCGCTGAAATGGGCGGCGGGCCTTGGCGGTCTTGAAGCGCTTCATCAGCGTGCGAACGAGAATTTCCAGGCCTTGAGCGAATGGGTCGCAGGCGCGCCGTGGATCGATTTTCTTTGCGCCGATCCGGCGATCCGGTCGAATACGTCGGTCTGTCTGAAAATCGTCGACCCGGTGTTCGCCGCGCTTCCCGAATCCGATCAACGCGCGTTCGTCAAACGCATGGAGGCGCTTCTGGAAGCGGAAAGCGCGGCGTTCGACATCGGCGGTTATCGCGACGCCCCGCCGGGCCTGCGCATCTGGTGCGGCGCGACGGTCGAGCGCGACGATATCGATGCGCTCGGCCCGTGGCTCGACTGGGCCTTTCATGAGGTTAATGGTGAGAGGTGAATGGTGAATAGGGATTGCCCATTCACCATTCACTATTCACCACTCACTCTCCACTCTCCACCACTCACTATACGGAACATATCATGCCCAAAGTGCTCATCTCCGATTCTCTTAGCGAAACCGCTGCGCAGGTCTTCAGGGACCGGGGCGTCGACGTCGATTTCGAGCCGGCGCTCGGCAAGGACAAGGAAAAACTTTTAAGCGTCATCGGCGCCTATGACGGGCTCGCCGTGCGCTCGGCGACCAAGGCGACCGCGCCGCTGATCAAGGCCGGCAAAAACCTCAAGGTCATCGGCCGGGCGGGCATCGGCGTTGACAATATCGACATCAAGGCGGCGACCGCGGCGGGCGTCGTCGTCATGAACACGCCCTATGGCAACGCCATCACCACGGCCGAGCACGCCGTCGCCATGATGTTCGCCGTCGCCCGTCAGATCCCCCAGGCGAACCAGTCGACCCATGTGGGCAAATGGGAAAAGTCAGCCTTCATGGGCACCGAAGTCTACGGCAAGACCTTGGGCGTCGTCGGCTGCGGCAATATCGGATCGATCGTCGCCGACCGCGCTGTCGGTCTGAAAATGCGGGTGATCGCCTATGACCCTTTCCTGACGGAAGAACGCGCCGTCGAACTGGGCGTTGAAAAGGTCTCGCTCGACGCGCTGCTTGATCGCGCCGATATCGTCACCTTGCATACGCCGCTCACCGATCAGACCCGCAATATTTTGAGCCGCGAAAATCTCGCCCGGCTCAAGACCGGCGCGATCGTCGTCAACTGCGCGCGCGGCGGCCTGATCGACGAGGCCGCGCTTAAGGAAGCGCTCGATGAAGGTCGCATCGCCGGCGCCGCTATCGACGTGTTCGCCGTCGAGCCGGCGACGGAAAACCCGCTTTTCGGCCATCCGCGCGTCGTCGCCACGCCCCATCTCGGGGCGTCGACGCGGGAGGCGCAGGAAAACGTCGCCATCCAGATCGCCGAGCAGATGGCGGATTATTTGACCCGCGGCGCGGTGTCGAACGCCATCAACATGCCGTCGATCACCGCCGAAGAAGCGCCGCGCCTTAAACCCTTTATCGCGCTCGCCGAAAAGCTCGGGCTCTTCGCTGGCCAGCTTACCGAGACGGGGATTAAGGAAATCGATGTGGTCTATGAAGGCGAGGTTGCGTCCCTGAACACCAGACCGCTGACCGCCGCGGCCGTCGCCGGGGTCCTCAAGCCCATGCTTGAGGGGGTCAATGTCGTCAATGCGACGACGGTCGCCAGGGAGCGCGGCGTGTCTGTTGCAGAAACCAGCCGCGACGACGCGGAAAGCTTCGACAGCATCGTCCGTCTACGCATTGTCACCGAAAAGCAGGAGCGCACGGTGTCCGGCACGGTCTTCGGCGCGGCCCCGCGGATTGTCGAAGTGAACGGCGTTGAGATGGAAGCTAGCTTCGCCCCGAACATGGTGTTCACCATCAACGAGGACAAGCCCGGCTTCATCGGCGCGCTGGGCGCGACCCTAGGCGATGCGCAAGTCAACATCGCCACCTTCAATCTCGGCCGCTCCGCGCCTGGCGAAAGCGCCATCGCCCTTGTTGCGATCGACGATCCGATGCCCCGGGCGGTGCTCGAAAAAGTCAGCGCCCTGCCGCATGTCCGGCAGGCCAAGGCCCTGGCGTTTTAAGTAGGGCGCTTGGCGGTCAGGCGGCGCGCGCAGGCTAGAGCTTAGGACTTTTATTCTGAATCACAGACCTTTCCTGCCGCTCATTCCCGCGAAAGCGGGAATCCATTTGCACTTTGGTTTTCTGGATTCCCGCTTTCGCGGGAATGAGCGGGGATATGGATTACGCGATCCGCAACCCGCTCTACGCGTCCTTTTCGTCGACGACCACGTTCATGCTGAAGGATCGCCGCTCGCCCTTGGTGTAGAACGGATAAACGCAATGAAACATATGCGACGGGAAGATGTAAAAATCCCCGACCCGCGGTTTCGCCATGAAATTCGAAAATGAATAAGCTGCGTCGGTTCCGTGCGCGAACTGGATATGGCCGTGCGAGGGATGGTGGTCCTTGTAGTCTTCTTCCCACTCCGCCTCGATGCCTTCGGGCAGATTGAGATAGCCGGCGCAGGAAATCGTGCAGCCCGTATGGATATGCAACGGATTATATTCGGTCTCGAACTGCCGGATGAACCAGCCGGACATCACCTGCAATTCATATCGCTTCGTAGACGGATCATAGTCGCCGAACGCGTTTCGCTTCTTGGCGAAGGCGTGATATTCGACCAGCGCCTGGCCCACGCCTGACACGGCCAAGTTGATAAGGTTCTGGTCGAAGCGCAGCTCCTGGCTGACCTTGCCCACGAGATGATCGGAATGGTCCGCCAATTGTTGCGACATCGCCGCGTTCATTTGATCGACGAAGGCCGGCGGCATTTTGAAAAAGCCCATCACCGGTCCGAAAGGCGTGAAGAACTCCTTGTCTTTTAAGGGTTTGAATATTGGAGCCATGGCGCGCTTTTCTCCTGATCGGGCGGAACGGCGAATGTAGCGCCGAACGATAGCGCCTGTCCGGGGCGAATAGGAGCCTTGAGAGCGGATATATGGCCGCAGGGCAGCAGGCCCGCCCTTTCAAAAAGGCGCAATTTCGATATCAAGGACCCGGACGGCATGGCCGGGCGGTTGTTGCGACCGCCGTGCCGCAGCGAAATTTCCGGACAGCGGCGCAGGCCGGGCCGCTTCCGGCGAGATTTAAGAGGATTTGATGGCGGATGTCGCCGTGATCGGCGCCCAGTGGGGCGACGAAGGCAAGGGCAAGATCGTCGACTGGCTGTCGGCGCGGGCCGATGTCGTGGTGCGGTTTCAGGGCGGTCATAACGCCGGCCACACGCTGGTGATCGACGGCAAGACCTATAAGCTCTCGCTCCTGCCCTCAGGCGTGGTGCGCAAGGGCTGCGTCGGCGTCATCGGTTCGGGCGTTGTGGTCGATCCCTTTGCGCTGCTTGCGGAAATTGAACGCGTCCGGGCCCAGGGCGTTGAGATCACGCCGAAAAACCTCATGATCGCGGAAAACGCCAGCCTGATCCTGCCGATCCATCAGGAACTCGACCAGATGCGCGAGACCTCGAACGACGGGGTCAAGATCGGCACCACCAAACGGGGCATCGGGCCGACCTATGAAGACAAAACCGGCCGGCGCGCGCTGCGGCTCGTCGACCTTGCCGATCCCAAGACCTTGCCGGCCAAGATCGACAATCTGCTCGGTCATCACAACGCCTTGCGACGCGGGCTCGGCGGCGCGGATGTCGACGCCGAAGCGCTGCTCAAAACGCTCCTGGAAATCGCCCCGAAGGCGACGGCCTTCGCAAGGCCGGTCTGGCGCGAACTCGACCGGGCGCGCAAGGAAGGCAAGCGCATTTTGTTCGAGGGCGCTCAGGGCGTCCTCCTCGATGTCGATCACGGCACCTATCCTTACGTGACCTCGTCGAACACCGTCGCCGGCCAGGCCGCGACCGGCTCGGGGCTCGGCCCGCGCGCAATCGGCTACGTGCTCGGCATCGTTAAGGCCTATACGACACGGGTCGGCGAAGGTCCGTTTCCCACCGAACTCGATGACGAGACCGGCCGGCGGCTCGGCGAGCGCGGCCGCGAATTCGGCACCGTCACCGGGCGCCAGCGGCGTTGTGGCTGGTTCGACGCAGCCCTGGTGCGCCAGTCGCTGAAAATCGCCGGCGTCGATGGCATCGCGCTCACCAAGCTCGACGTGCTCGACGGCATGAAGGAACTTAAAGTCTGCGTCGGCTATCGCATCGGCGGCGAAGACTTCGACTATCTTCCCGCCAGCGCCGGCGATCAGGCCGCCGCCGAACCGGTCTACGAAACCATGAAAGGCTGGGCCGGCTCGACCGAGAAGGCCCGCTCCTGGGCGGAGCTGCCCGCCGAAGCGGTCAAATATGTCCGCCGCATCGAGGAACTGATCGAAACACCGGTGGCGCTGGTTTCCACCAGCCCGGAACGGGACGACGTCATCCTGATGCGCGATCCCTTTCAGGACTAATCGGCGGATCATATCCCGGTGGTCGTCGCCGGCCGTCGCCTGCAGATTTCCGCTCACTGCGTCTTGCTATTGAGAAGCATTCTCAATAAGCTCATGGCGAGTTTTCAGTCATGCCGGCCTGGACGGAGTTTTTCCGCCGCCAAGGCCGATCCAGCAAGAGGGGATCTTGATGATTGTCGCGGCAGATGGCGCGGGGCGCGCGCCTTTGGATTTTCCGTTGCGTTCGGGATTGTTCGCGTTCTGGCTCGTGTTGGCGGCGGCGCTTGCCGGATGCGCGTCGAACGCTGCATCAACCGCCGCCCAGGCCGACGATCTCGGCGTATTGGTCATGGCCCGTGGGGGAAGCGACGACTGGAACCGCGACGTCAAAGCAGCGCTCGCCCCCCTGGGCGAGGATTATCCGCTGGAAATGGCCTTGGGCATGGCCGACGCCGCCAGCCTGCAAAAAGGCGTCAGCGCGCTGGAGGCGCGCGGCGCGCGCCGCATCGCCGTCGTCCGGTTGTTCGTCAGCAGCGAAAGCTGGCGCGAACGCACCGAACAGATCCTGGGGATCGCCCCCGGCGCGCCGCCAAAACCCGCCCGTGACATGCACACGCCGGATGACGCGCCGGCCCGCAAGAGCGCGTTCTGGCGCATCGAAACGAACGCTGTTTTCGCGCTCAGCGACGAGGGACTTTCCGATGCGCCGGAGATGGGCACCGTGCTGGTGGAGCGCGCGCGCGGTCTAAGCCGCGATCCCGCGAACGAAAGCGTTCTTATCCTGGCCCATGGCCCCCGAGACGACGCTGAAAACGAGCGCTGGCTGGTCAGGATCGACGCCCGCGCCGATGCGCTGCGTCAGGCCATGCCGTTTCGGGCGGTCCTGGTCGAAACCCTGCGCGAGGACTGGCCGGAAAAGCGCAAGGAAGTCGAAGCGCGCGTGCGCGCCTTCGTGGCGCAAGCGGCCAGGGACGGCGGCCGGGCGATCGTCATTCCGTTCCGGGTGCAGGGTTTTGGCCCATACGCCAAGGTGCTCGAAGGCCTTGCCTATGAGGCCGACGGCAAGGGCCTGACGCCGAGCCCTGAGATTGAACGCTGGGCGCGCCGCCAGGTCGAGGAAATGGCGTCCGGCGAATTTCAAACGCCCATTGAGTGATCGGCCCCTGTTCGCTGAGTTGTGAAAAGACGCGCGTAAACAAAAAGCTAGAGCACGTTCATGATTCCGATTAAAGCGAACGTGCTCTAGGCGCGATCCTGCCCGATAGTGTAGGCTCGTCGGCATGAAGCGGATGAAATCTTTCCTGTTTCCGGCGATCATTCTTGCCGGCGCAGCCGCGATCGCGCTTTCCGGCCGCACGGCGGCGACCGACGCCGAGTATCTTTATCCCGGCGAGCCGGAAGTGGTCGCGGCGACGTTCGCCTCGGCCTGGTGTTCGTCCTGCAAGATTCTCATTCCCCGCCTTTCCAAAGTGATCCCGGACTTCGCCGATCAGCCGGTGAAGTTCGTCGAGCTCGATTTCACTTTCGGCAAGCGCGGGGCGATTGAGGAAGAGGCCGAAGCCGAAGGGCTGGGCGGGCTTTATCCGCGATTCAAAGGCGCGACGGGCTTTACGCTGCTGGTCGACCGGGACACCGGCGAAATCATCGATACGCTGACGATCAATCATTCCGCAGCGGCTATGCGCGCCGCCATTGACCAGGCGATCGCCGTCGCGGCGCGCGCCGATGACGGCCCGGGCGTCGCCGAATAAGCCGCCGGCGTATTTATTTTGTGTACAAATTAAAACACTCTGCGCCGCCGCCGGCTTCGAGCATTTCATTTTCGTGAAGCGAAATTGCGCAATGCAAAATAACGCTCCGAATGCAGATCAGCGCCCGGTTAATTCGATTTCACTTGCCCGGCGGCGGGATCTGAGTCACACTTATTCCCGTTCCGAGGGGCGTCCCGCCTGTCGACATTGTCTCGACAGCTCGTGCGACGCGCATCTTTACGGCGCGGCCTTTAGGGGAGAGCGCCGGAAGCAATGCGCGCCAGGGAGCTCAGGGCGAATGGGACTGAGAGGCACCCTTCGAACCTGATCCGGGTCATGCCGGCGCAGGAACGGAGCAACGGCCGTTTTCCTCATCGCCAGGGCTCAAGCGGCGATCGCAGCGATGGGGAAGACGGCGTCTTTGGCGGCGGTTTTCGCGTCGCCACAATAGGTAATGTTGTTCTTTCGCGCATTTGCGGCGATCATCGCCCGTATGCGGTTTTTTGCGTCGAGCGCGCATAAAAATGTCGGGCGCGCGAGAATAAGGTCGTGGGGAGGGGCCGCCGAATGAAAAAACGTCTTTTGATTTTTATCGCCTTTGCGCTGCCCGTCGTCGCCGCGCCGGCGACGCTGGCGCAGCCCGCCGCCTCGCCGCGCGCGGAAAAGCCGCCCGTCAAAGCCGTCGATGCGCCTATGCAGGTGATCGGCGCGATCGCCCCCGCCGGCGGCTACAGCCTGCGCGATCTGTTGCGCGCCGGTTACGACATCATCCATGTGGACGCGCCTGTGGGCACGACCGCCGCGCGCTTCATTCTGCGCAAGGATGACAAAGTCTATTCCTGTGCGATAACGACATACCGGGACGGAAGCGACCCCAGCGCCGCCATGCGGGTCATCGCGGCGCCGTGCCTTGATTTGACTCCCTGATCCCGGCTCGTCCGGCCGCGACGGTTTGCCATTGCGCCGGAAAGGAAAAACGGTCCGTGGCGGAAACGTCCAGAAGCGTGATCATCGACAGCCGTTTTTGCGGGCCGAAATCGTCCGCCAATGGCGGCTATACGGCGGGCCTGTTCGCAAAGGTTGTTGGCGGGGCGGCGGAAGTCACGCTTAAAGCGCCGCCGCCGCTCGATACGCCGATCAAGCTGCGCAAAACGCAAGACGGCGCCTGGCAGGCGGTCTGCGGCGAAACCGTCATCGCGACGGTCAGGCCGGGCGCGGTCGAGATCGATCCGCCACCCCTGCCTGACGGCGAGGCGATCGCCGCGGCCCGCGAGCGCTATGTCAAGGACGTCGAAGTCACAAGCATGCTGCCCTATTGCTTCGTATGCGGCGTAAAGCGCGAACCGGGCGATGGCTTGCGAATTTTTTGCGGGCCGGCGGCGGAAGGTCCGGTCAACGCCGATTTCTGGACCCCCGCTCAAGATCTCGCCGGCAAAGACGGGCTGGTGCGGGCGCAATTCCTCTGGGCCGCGCTTGACTGTCCCAGCTTCTTCGCCCTGCGCACCGGGACGAGCTTGGGTCTCCTCGGCCGGCTGACGGTTGACATTAAGCGCCGGCCCGCGCCCGGTGAAAGGCTGATCGCCGCGTCCTGGCGCACCGGCAGGGAGGGGCGCAAGCACTTTTCCGCCTCCGCGCTTTACGATCAAAAACGCGACATGATCGCCGCGGCCAACGCGGTGTGGATCGAGCTTAACGATCCGGCGTTCCTAGCGCGGCTCAAGGCGGAAAATGCGTGAGTAGGCGCAAGATTATTTCTGCTTAAACATCAAAATAACACCATATTGCATAGGCGGTCGAGCATAAACTAAAGGAGGCTCATAACCTTCCCAATCTGGGCTGCCTGTGGGTTTCCATTCGTATACGTTCAATGTATTAGGTTTGAGTGTAGGATCGACAAGCGTGTAACCCTCCTCGTCTCGTTTCCAGATACAAAACTTGACAAGATCCTCAAGCTTTTCATCAGAATCAGCTTCACAAACGTCGATGATAATAGGTTCGAACATTTATTATCTCCGTTAACGTTAGTCCGAGCATTCCTCTATCGCGGCGTCGGCGAGTGTTTTTAGCGCTTCGCCATCAACAGTGTTTAAATATTCGCGAAATTTTTCCGCGTCAGTGTATATGCCGAGGGCATTGTAAACCCCTATTCGCGGATCGGCAGGTTGTAGATCAGACTTGGCTGTGTTGATAATCGTCTTCAGCTTGGATCCTTCATCTTCAGGTTTTTCCCCCGGCGCAAAGGCACATCGTACGATCAAGTCTCGGCGTATTGAATTTTTTGTGGCGACACTTACCGCTGCTTTGCGTAATTCGATATTGCGCTGAATTTTTTCGGAAGATGCCGCCGCAGCTCTATCCAACAATTCAATGCATTTCTCATACAGAGCAACATTCGCAGCAGTGGCACCGTTCCTAAGCGCAACAACACAAGTCATTTCCACTTCATCAAATGCGAATGTCTCAGACACAATTCGTTCAACTGCGCCGGCGATCGCGGGCATATTTTTTGCCTGTAGCGCCGGATAGGAAGCCGGATGGAATTGTGCGCGTCCCTGCGCAGAGGTCGCCGTGCCGCCGAGTTGGTCGGCGAGGTCTTTTACGGTCTTATAATGGCTTTCCTCTGTTTCAGCCGTCTTTTTGAGCTTTTCCGCCTCATCTTCTTTGTCTTTCGCCTCTTTGCATTTTGCTTTTTTCGCGGCGTCGCCGTCTTCCGCTGCGTCATTTTCGGCGCATGTCTTGCTGCTCGGCGCCATCTTTTCCGCTTCTTTTCGCAGTTCCTTAGCTTTCGTGTCAGCGGCTGCAGCATCGCTCGCCGCCTTATCCTTTTTCGCTTTCGCGTCGGCGACAAGCTTAACCGTTTCGTCAGTCGGCCCGCCGGTCGATGCTTGGCTTGCGCTCAACAATGCAGCGATTGGCTGCCAGTAGACGCCGGTTAGCTGTTCAATGGCGAGTATGGAAACCATAACGCGCTGGTCGCGCGCGGCCTGCACCACCAACTCATCTGCATCGATGGCGCCGTTCAAATACCGCTCGCAAGTGCGGAACATCAGTTCCCGCAGCATGTTGATGGTTTGCGTGCGCGCAATGGTGGAGGCGTTTTCAGCGGAAGAAAGGGAAAATTCTCCCTGGCCGGATTTTTCCGCGACCTTCGCCGCTACTTTCGCTGCGGCGCTGAAGGCGTAAGCGGAAAAAACGTCGGGCGCGGCTTCGCTGCACATTCGAAGGCGCCGCTGTAGCTCTTTTTCTTCGCTGACTGTCTTTCCGTCTACGACCGTCGTCTTCGTGACGACGGTCTCCTTTACGGGGTTTGAAATAATTCCGCGCTGCTTGGCGTCGGTGAAGACGATTTCGCCGCGTGTTTTTGAAACCGTATTGTCGCGATGGATGGAATTGAAATTCGCACAAGCCGTAAGCAGTGCAAGAAAAACAAAGGAAAAAATCGAAATAAAATTGCGCATAAATAACCCCCGCCACAATCCCATTGGAAATAATACGACAAATAAAAGAAACACTTCAAGCATAGTAAAGTGTTATATTAGAACAGGCCTGGCGTCCCATAGGCGCCGCCGCTGGCGCATGGCGCCGAGCCCGTCTGTCGCGTCCTGAAGCCCGCCCTCAAGCCCGCCTTGTCTAAGGGCGCGCGCTTTGCTACCCACAGAGCCATCACTCCGAGGGGCGCCGGCGGGCCGGCTGAGATCGCGTTCTTTCCCCGAAAGACCTTGGCGCGAGCACCCTTTGAACCTGATCCGGGTCAGACCGGCGTAGGGACGGACCAAACAACGTCTTCCATTCGCTGCTGCCCCAAAACCTGGCGCTGTCGCGCCGAGGAGCGAAGGCGATGAACAAACACATTCCCCAGTCCGAATTCAAAACGCCGGAAGTCACGACCGGCCCCTTGCCTGCAAGCCGCAAGACCTATGTCGCCGGCGAGCGATATAAGGACATTCGCGTGCCGGTGCGCGAGATCGACCTTCATCCGTCAGCGAAAGAACCGCCCGTGCCGGTTTACGATCCGTCGGGGCCTTACACCGACCCCGATATCGCCATCGACGTCGAAAAGGGCCTGGCGCGCATGCGCACGGCGTGGATCAAGGAGCGCGCCAAAGACCATGGCGACAACGTCGAAGCTTATGAAGGCCGCAATGTGCGCCCCGAAGACAATGGCGGGGCGAGCGGTAAATATCTCGCGCGGGAATTTCCGGTGCGGCACAAGCCTCTGCGCGGAACGGGGCCCGTCACCCAGCTTGAATTTGCTCGCGCCGGGATCATCACAAGCGAGATGGAATATGTCGCCATTCGCGAAAATCTCGGCCGCATGAAAATGCTGGAAAATGCGGAACAAAAGATCGCCGAGGGCGAAAGCTTCGGCGCGAGCGTCCCGCCCTTCATCACCCCGGAATTCGTGCGCGACGAAATCGCCCGCGGCCGCGCCATCATTCCCGCCAACATCAACCATCCCGAAACCGAGCCGATGATTATCGGGCGCAATTTCCTGGTCAAGATCAACGCCAATATCGGCAATTCCGCGGTCGCGTCGTCCGTCGAAGAAGAAGTCGACAAGATGGTCTGGGCGATCCGCTGGGGCGCGGACACGGTGATGGACCTGTCGACCGGCCGCAACATTCACAACACCCGTGAATGGATTATCCGCAATTCCCCGGTCCCCATCGGCACGGTGCCGATCTATCAGGCGCTGGAAAAAGTCGGCGGCGTTGCGGAGGATCTTACCTGGGACGTCTATCGCGACACGCTGATCGAACAGGCCGAGCAGGGCGTTGATTATTTCACCATCCACGCCGGCGTGCGCCTGCCTTACATTCACCTGACTGCGGACCGGGTTACGGGGATCGTTTCCCGCGGCGGCTCGATCATGGCGAAATGGTGCCTTGCCCATCATCGGGAAAGCTTTCTTTATACGGAGTTTGAGGAAATCTGCGAGATCATGCGGGCTTATGACGTCTCGTTCTCGCTGGGCGACGGGCTGCGCCCCGGCTCCATCGCCGACGCCAACGACCGCGCGCAATTTGCCGAACTCGAAACCCTGGGCGAGCTTACCAAAATCGCCTGGGATCATGGCTGCCAGGTGATGATCGAAGGGCCGGGCCACGTCCCCATGCACAAGATCAAGGTGAACATGGAAAAGCAGCTCGCTGTTTGCGGCGAGGCGCCGTTCTATACGCTTGGGCCGCTGACCACCGACATCGCGCCGGGCTATGATCACATCACGAGCGGCATCGGCGCGGCGATGATCGGCTGGTTCGGCACGGCGATGCTTTGTTATGTGACGCCCAAGGAGCATTTAGGGCTCCCCGATCGCGACGACGTCAAGGCCGGGGTCATCACCTATAAGCTCGCGGCCCATGCGGCGGACCTCGCCAAGGGCCATCCCGCGGCGCAGGTGCGCGACGACGCGCTGTCGCGCGCGCGGTTCGAATTCCGCTGGGAGGATCAGTTCAATCTCTCATTGGACCCGGAAACCGCGCGGGACTTCCACGATCAGACCCTGCCGAAAGAGGCCCACAAGGTTGCCCATTTCTGCTCCATGTGCGGGCCGAAATTCTGCTCCATGAAGATCACCCAGGACGTGCGCGATTACGCCGACGGCCTTTCCGACAATGAAAAGAAAGACCTTGAGCGTTTAAGCGCCGAGGGCATGGCTGCCATGAGCGAGAAGTACAAGGAAATGGGCTCTGAACTTTATCTCGAAGCCGAGGCGGTGAAGCGCGCTAGAGCATCGGACGGTCTGTTTGAATCATAGTTTTGACGATTGAGCGAAGCGTGATTCCCTCTGGTTGGAGGTGGATTATGCAAGCTCTTTCAGAAGA
>JANQMJ010000007.1 GCA_028280115.1 Parvularculaceae bacterium | reverse complement strand
TCTTCTGAAAGAGCTTGCATAATCCACCTCCAACCAGAGGGAATCACGCTTCGCTCAATCGTCAAAACTATGATTCAAACAGACCGTCCGATGCTCTAGGGGCGGCGCCGGGCGATTAATCGGCAACGCAGAACCGCTCTCACCCCGCTCTTTCCGGCGGACGCCGTCAAAACACATCCCGCCGTCATTCCGGACGGCCCCGACCGCCTTCGCGGTCGGGGCGCCCTCCGGAATGACAGATCAAGCGATGGCGGGAAAGCGGTCGGCCGGCCCCGTCTCAGACCGGAATATTTCAGTTTCATGACAAGCTAAGCTATTGATATGCGCACTATTTGCGCAATAGAGCGCACCTAGTGCGGATTTATTCTTGACATGCGCTCCAATATGACAGATTTATTACATACCAATGACAGAAAGATGACACCCGAAAAACGGGTGCGGAGGTAACAAAATGAAGACCATTCGAAAAATCCTTCTTGGCGTGAGCGCCGCGATGATGACCACGACGGCGGCCATCGCCGCGGATTTCGGGGCCATGCCTGTGAATTATCAAAGCGCTCTTGAGGACTATGTCAGCAGCCGGCTGATTGAACCGCGCGGCGCGCGGTATCGGGTGATTGGGGAGCCCTATCAAGTCTATGCTGATTTCGACAGACATTCGGCCGTGCCTGCCTGGGCGGTCGACGTCAAGGTGCGCACGCGCTTGCCGAACGGCGATATGGGCGCTTCGCAGACCTATACGGTGATTTTTGTCGACGGCGTGCCAGTGGCGCTTGAGGAGGATATCTCCAACGTCAAACCGATCTGACGTTTTAAAATATAGCCATGACGGGCGGCTTTTTGAGCAGCTTTGCGCTGCGCCGAAAAGCCGCCCGTTTGCTTTTCAAATCCAGTTCATCGCGTGTCCGATCAGGACGGCGAAACCGCCCGCGCACAGCCCGGGGCCAAACGGAATTTCCGTTTTCGAATCGATTGACCGGTTCAAAAGTCTCGCAAACGCAACGCCAATAAGGGTTGAAAGCGACGCGGCGAGGACGACGGCGGGCAGGACCGCCCAGCCGCTCCAGGCGCCGACGGCCGCGAGCAGTTTTGCATCGCCCTGACCGAGGCCCTCATAATTGCGCAGCCGGCGGAACAAGACGCCGATGAAACGAAAAACCAGATACCCCGCCGCGGCGCCGATCAGCGCATCCGCAATCGGAACGAACCGGCCGCCCAGATTAGCCAGCAGTCCAAGCCCGACCAGCGGCAAGGTCAGCCAGTCGGGCAAATAGCCGGTTTCCCAGTCGATGACGGCGAGCGCCAGGAGCGTCCAGCCGAAAACGGCGGCGAGAAGCGCCGTCAAACCGAATCCGAAAATGCCGGCGGCGAGGGCGGCGATAACAACGCCGCCCAATTCAACCAGCGGGTAGCGAATCGGAATCTTCGCGTTGCACGCCGCGCAGCGACCGCCCTGAAGCGCGTAACTGACAATGGGAATCAGCCGCCAGGACGGAATGGGCGTGCGACAGGCGGGACAGTAAGAGCGCGGATGAAGCAGTGTGCCGCGGTCAGGCTCGGTTTCGCCCAGCAGTCCCCATTGGCCAGGGCCGCGATAGATGACGACGTTCAAGAAGCTGCCGATCGACGCGCCAAGCAAAATCGTCAGGATCCAGAATGATCCGCTCATAAAATCCCTTCGCCGCAACCAGGGCGTATCATCTGACAAATGTTCAAGATTTACGAGCCTTGCAGGGCGCCCAGCGTCGCCGCCGCCGCCATGTCGGCGATTTCGTCCCGCCCGACGGGTCCGGACGGCTTGAACCAGTTATGCGTCCAGTTGAGCATGCCGAAAAACAGCATCACCTGCGCGCGCAGGCGAGCGTGATCGCCGGCGGTTTGCGGCGCGGCGCGCTTGAGCAGATCTTCGGCGAAGTCGATGATTTCGCGCTGTTTGCCGACGATTTCGCTGCGCTGTTCGCGGGGCAGGTTGGTGAGTTCGTATAGCAATACTTTCTGGCTCGCCGCAGCGCCCACATAGCGACGCATTAATTCCTTTGAGAGTTCGGCGAACAATTCATGGGGCGGGCCGTCTTTTTTTGCCAGCTTGTGAACAACATCGAGCAGAAGATCGATATGCGCGCTCATGACATCGTATAAAATCGCCTCTTTGGACGTGTAATAATGATAAATGAGCGACTTCGACATATTGCAGGCGGCGGCCAGATCGGAAAGCGACGCGCCGTCGAACCCTTTTTTGGCGAACAGTTTCGCCGCTTCGCTCATAATGACGTCGCGCTTTTGTTCGTAATCAGCGGCCTGTCTTCGCGCCATGATCGTTGCTATTCCTGGATTCGCATCTTGCGGGCTAGATCGCGTTCATGGTGAGCAGTTCATAAGTCGCCACCGCTTCGTCACTCTGGTTTGTGACAAGCACATCCCAGCGCACTTCGCCATATTCGTCATTGCGTTTCTTTTTCGCCTTCGCCGTCAGGCGCGCCTTGATGACATCGCCCGGCGAGACCGGCGTTAGGAACCGCAGATTGTCGAGGCCGTAATTGGCGAGCACCGGGCCTGGCGCCGGATCGACAAAAAGACCGGCTGCGAAAGACAAAATGAGATAGCCATGGGCGACGCGGCCGGGGAAGAACGGGTTCGCCTTCGCTGCGTCTTCATCCATATGGGCGTAAAATTCATCGCCGGTGAATTCGGCGAAATGTTCGATATCCTCAAGCGTGATTTCCCGCGGCGCGGTTTCCAGCGACTTGCCGATTTCAAGTTCGCCGAATGTAAGGCGGAACGGGTGGGGATCGCCGGTTCGGCGATCGGCCCCGTTCATCCACACGCCGGTGGCGCCGGCGATGATGGCGGGCGAGCCCTGGAGCGCCGTGCGCTGCATATAGTGTTTCGCGCCGCGCACGCCGCCAAGTTCCTCGCCGCCGCCGGCGCGGCCCGGCCCGCCGTGAACCAGCACGGGCAGGGGCGATCCGTGTCCGGTCGATTCTTTCGCGCTGTCCCTGTTAATGACGGCGATGCGGCCGTGATAAGCGCCCGCGCCGAGCACAAAGTCCCGCGCCGCGGCGGGGTCGTGGGTGAACAGCGACATGACCAGCGAGCCTTCGCCGCGTCTTGAAAGCGCGATCGCGTCATCAAGATCCTTATACGGCATGATCGTCGAAACCGGGCCGAACGCCTCGACGGAATGAACGAGGTTTCCGCCCCAGGGATTGTCGCAGCGCAAGAGGACCGGCGACATGAACGCGCCTTTTTCCGCATCGGCGCCGACAACCGCGACGCGTTCGGCGTCCCCGAAAACGATTTCGGCCTCACTCGCCAGCATGGCGACTTTCTCGCGCACGTCGTTGCGCTGGGGCAGGCTGACAAGGGCGCCCATGCGCACGTCGTCATTGGCCGGATCGCCAATGACGATTTTCGACAGCTTTTCGGACAAGGCTTGCTGCACGGCGTCCATGTGTTGTTGCGGCGCAAGCGCGCGGCGAATGGCGGTGCATTTCTGGCCCGCCTTGACGGTCATCTCGCGCACGATTTCCTTGATGAAGAGATCGAACTCAGGCGAGCCCGGTTCGGCGTCGGGGCCGAGCACGCAGGCGTTAAGGGAATCCTGTTCGGCGACAAAGCGAACGCTTTCGCTGACGACCCGGGGGTGATTTTTCAGTTTCGCCGCCGTCGTCGCCGAGCCGGTGAACGAGACGACGTCCTGGCCCGTCAGGTGATCGAAGAGATCGCCTGTCCCCCCGCAGATGAGCTGTACGGCGCCGTCGGGCAGGCGGCCGGTTTCGATCAGAATGCGGAACGCGGCTTCGGTGAGATAGGCGGTCGCGGTCGCTGGCTTGACGATCGCCGGCACGCCGGCCAGCAGCGTCGGCGCCAGCTTTTCGAGCATGCCCCAGACCGGAAAGTTGAACGCATTGATGTGAAGCGCAAAGCCCTGCACCGGGGTATAGACATGCTGGCCCATGAAGGTTCCCTCGCGGGAAATCTGTTCCGGATCGCCGTCGAGCAGGATGCGGTCGTCGGGCATTTCGCGCCGCCCCTTGGACGACATTGAAAAAAGCGTGCCGGCGCCGCCTTCGATATCGATCCAGCCGTCCTTGCGAGTCGCGCCGGTCGCAAGGCTGAGCGCGTATAGCTCCTCCTTGCGCTCCATGATCGCCTTGGCGAGATCCTTGAGGATGTAGGCCCGGTCGTGAAAGGTCAGCCTGCGGAGCGCCGGGCCGCCGACCCGGCGCGCATGATCGGCCATGGCTTTGAAGTCAAGTCCGACCGTGCTCGTCCGCGCCACAGGCTCGCCGGTGACCGCGGAAGGAATGTCCACCTGACCCGACGCGCCCTCGACCCATCGATCGGCGGCGTAGTTTTTAAGAACGACAGCGGACATGGCTTTCTCCAGAAATTATCGGCCCTTGAATGCCGGCTTGCGCTTGTTGAGGAACGCGTCGACGCCTTCGCGGTAATCTTCCGTCCGTCCCAGCGCGCGCTGAAGATCGCGTTCAAGATCGAGCCCTTCGTCGAGCGTGCGCTCGAAAGCGGTGCGGATGGCGCGCTTGGTTTGAGCCAGGCCGCTTGTCGGCGCGGCGGCGAATTTCGCAATCAGCGCATTCGCTTCGTCCATCAGGGACGCGTCGTCGACCGCCTTCCAGATCAGGCCCCAGTCGGCGGCCGTCTCGGCCGAAACCGGCTCGCCGGTGAGCGCCATGCCCAGCGCGCGGGCCTGTCCGATAAGACGCGGCAAATGCCATGTCCCGCCGGAATCGGGCACGAGGCCGATATTGGCGAAAGACTGAATGAACCTGGCGCTCCTTGCCGCGATGACGATATCGGCGGCAAGCGCGATATTGGCCCCGGCGCCGGCGGCGACGCCGTTCACCGCGCAGACCACCGGCATGGGCAGGGAGGTCAAGCGACGGATCAGGGGATTGTAGCGCTCTTCAAGGGACTCGCCGAGATCGACGCCGTCGCCGCCGGGCGCCACCGCGCGGTCGGCGAGGTCTTGACCGGCGCAAAAGCCGCGGCCCGCGCCGGTGATCAAGAGGGTGCGCACGCTGTCGTCACTGGCGGTCCGGTCGAGCGCATCGCGCATTTCGCCATGCATTTCGACTGTAAAGCTGTTGAGCCGATCGGGACGGTTGAGGGTCAGACGCGCCGCGCCATCCTCGATCGAAAACTCAATTGTCTTATAAGACATTGCGTGCATCGCTGGGCGGCGATCTTCCCTGGTCAAACCATGCGCAAAGGGATTTGCGTTTTGCGGGGTCTTCATATAATCGAACGGCCGGTCGGTCAATTGTGGTTCACGAATGACGTCGCCTGCGAATAAAAAATCAGCCGACGACTTAGCGCTCGCCATTGCGAAAAAACTCCATGCGCTTGAAGGCACGGCGCCCGCCTGGGACTTGAAACTCGACGGCGCCGGCGAGGGCTGGGCGCGTTGCTCCATGGTGGTGCGCGACGACATGTTGAACGGTCATGGGACGGCCCATGGCGGCATGATCTTCGCGCTCGCCGATACCGCATTTGCCTGGGCGTGCAATTCGCGCAATGTGAAAACATTCGCCCAGCATGCGGCGATTTCGTTTTTGAGCGCGGCTAAACTTGGCGAAAGGCTGATTGCGGAAGCGCGCGAGGATGCTGCGGCCGGACGGAGCGGCGTATATAGTGTGACGGTCACGGGAGAGGACGGGCGCACGGTTGCGATCTTCCACGGCCTGTCGCGCACGGCGGGCGGCAAATTGGTTGAACAAGAAGAGGAATGATGATGGCTGAAGCCTTCCTTTGCGATGCGATCCGCACGCCCATCGGTCAGTATGGGGGCATGCTGTCCGCCGTGCGGGCGGACGATCTCGCCGCCATTCCTGTCAAAGCGCTGATCGAGCGCAACGCCAATGTCGACTGGCAGGCGGTCGAGGACGTCATTCTCGGTTGCGCCAACCAGGCGGGGGAGGACAACCGCAATGTCGCGCGCATGGCGGTCCTGCTGTCGGGACTTGGCGAGACCGTTCCCGGCGTCACGGTGAACCGGCTGTGCGGGTCGGGCATGGATGCAATTGCCATGGCCGCGCGCGGCATCAAGGCGGGCGAGGCGGACTTCATGATCGCCGGCGGCGTCGAATCCATGTCCCGGGCGCCGTTCGTCCTGGGCAAGGGAGAAACCGCCTTTTCGCGCAAGGCGGAAATGTACGACACGACCATCGGCTGGCGCTTCGTCAATCCCTTGCTGAAAGCGCAATACGGCGTCGATTCCATGCCCGAGACGGCGGAAAACGTCGCCGAAGAATTCAATGTATCGCGCGAGGATCAGGATGCGTTCGCCCTGCGCTCGCAGCATCGCGCCGCCGTGGCGCAGGAAAACGGACGCCTCTCGGCGGAGATTACGTCAGTGACCATCCCCCAGCGCCGGGGCGATCCCAAAATCGTTTATGCCGACGAACATCCGCGTGAGACCAGCCTTGAAGCCCTGGCCGGGCTACGACCGTTCGTCAAAAAAGACGGGGTCATCACCGCCGGCAATGCGTCCGGCGTCAATGACGGCGCGGCCGCGGCGATCGTCGCTTCGCAGGCGGCGGCCGGGCGGCATGGACTGACGCCCCGGGCGCGGTTTATCGCCGGCGCCGTGGTCGGCGTGCCGCCGCGCATCATGGGCATCGGTCCCGCACCCGCCGCGCAGGCCGTTCTGGCCAGGGCCGGCTTGTCCGTGAGCGATATGGACGTCATCGAAATCAACGAAGCCTTCGCCTCCCAGGCGCTTGCGACATTGCGCGACCTTGGCCTTCCCGACGACGCCGAACACGTCAATCCGAACGGCGGCGCCATCGCGCTCGGCCATCCCCTGGGCATGTCCGGCGCGCGGCTGGTCATGACGGCGGTCGAGGAGCTTCACCGCCGGCAGGCCCGTTACGCGCTGTGCGCCATGTGCATCGGCGTCGGGCAGGGGATCGCCTGCATCGTCGAGCGGGTGTGACATAGATGCCCAGAAAAAATTCGGCACGGGCTATCGCCGCCCTTGCGCGCGCCTGTTTGGTTGGCGTGGCATTTTGCGGCGCTGCGGCGGCGCATGCCTTTGCCCAGGCGCCGGCGGGTTATGAAAAAATCTATGACGAACCCACCGATGTAAATCTCGGCGGGCGATGGGTCGTCGCCGACATCGCTCTTTACGCCGACATGAATGCGGCCGGGCGCAACGACTTGCGTCTTGCGCTCGTGACCGACGTGACGAAGTTCATCGAGGAAACCGAACGCGATCTTGAAAATTGGGTCGCTGCGCATCAGGAACGCTGCGGCGAACGATGGCGCGCCGGCGCGCCGATGATTTTGTTTCCGGACAACGCGATCCGCTTTGTCCTCGACCTTGAATTCGAAGTCTGGACATGCGGCGTCAGGGGGAGGGCCGAGCCGGCCCGCATCGTCTATGAAGCCGGCCGCATCGACGTGACGCTCGATCCTTATATCGAAGACGGCAGGCTGCAGGCGCGGCTCGACGATTTTTCGATCGATGATCGCGCTGGCGTTTCAAGATATTTGCCGCTGGAATTCGTCGCGCGCCGCGTCATCGAGGCCGAACTGAATAATCTCAATAATAACCGCAAGTTTTATCGCGCGCCCGACCCGCTCTACGCGGAAGGTTTCGCATACGCGTCCATTGAAGGACAAAAAACAGCGGGCGAACGGGTTATCATCACCGCGCGTTACAGGGCGACGGGCGGGTCTGAAAAGCTTGGCCGCCTCATCGAGGCCATGCGCGAGGACGGAATTACGCAGTAACGCGCGTCCTCACACTGGCGCCCGGCGTTGCATGACGAAACGCATGGATCTTGTGCGCGGCTTGCAACACTGGGCGATTAAATGGCGTCGCGACGCCTCTCACCCGCTTTCCCCGGTCAAAGCCGGGGTCCAGAATCCTCGACAACACCGTTCCTCGAAAACGCATAAATTCTCTGAAAGCCATAAACTATTCGCCATCCGCGCCTTGCGGACGGGAAAGGACCGACTGGGCCCCGGCTTGCGCCGGGGAAAGCGGATTGACAAGGTTTTATGTAAATTGAAATGTCGCGTTGTAGATGAAGTTCTTTTTTGTTTACATCCTTGCCGGCAAGCGCAACGGCACGCTGTATACGGGCGCCACGGATGATCTCACCAAGCGCGTCTGGCAGCATAAGAACAAGATTTTTTGCGGCTTCACCTCAAAATACAGCGTCGATCGGCTGGTCTGGTATGAAGCGCATGACACGCGCGAATCCGCCCTGACGCGAGAACGTCAGATCAAGGAATGGAAACGCGCTTGGAAAATCGAACTGATCGAATCCATGAATCCTGAATGGGACGACCTTTACGAAACGCTTTGACTTTCCCTCCCGCCTTCCCCGACGAAAGTCGGGGCCCAGTCGGTCCTGCGCTGTCGGCTGGCGGCGACTGGGCATGGCTTGGCTGGCTTCCAACAATCTGAAAGCCTCAAGAAGTAACGCCGCTGAATTTTCTGGACCCCGGCTTTCGCCGCGGAGGGCGGGACTAGGGACTTTCCATTGTTCATTAATCGCCCAACGCCCTCGCCCGGCGAATATTCATTGACCGGCCGGTCGGTTTATTATATAGAAGGGCAACAAGACCGAACCCCGATGCAACCGAGCCGTATGGCGGATAAGCAGGGGCTTCGCGTCTTGCGATGGCCGGGCCGGCGAGTGTCTTCCTCCGAGCAGTCGCCAGACCGGCCTTACGCCTTAGGACGCCCAGGGCTTTAGGAAACGCAGGCCAGGAAACGCAGGGATGTACGCACAGGAAGTCAAATCGACCGGCAAGCCCGTCAAATCCCTTGACGAGATGGATCCCGAAGAGCGCGCCTTTCAGGAGCGCATCGACGCGGACATCAAGATCGAGCCCAAGGACTTCATGCCCGAAGGCTACCGCAAGACGCTGATCCGTCAGATCTCGCAGCACGCCCATTCCGAAATCGTCGGCCAGCTGCCCGAAGGCAACTGGATCACCCGCGCGCCGACGCTCGAGCGCAAGGCGATTTTGCTCGCCAAGGTGCAGGACGAGGCGGGGCACGGGCTGTACCTCTATTGCGCGGCGGAAACGCTCGGCGCGTCCCGCGACGAGATGACCGAGCAACTGCTTGCGGGCAAGGCGAAATATTCTTCGATCTTCAATTATCCCTCGCTGACCTGGGCGGATATCGGCGCCATCGGCTGGCTGGTCGACGGCGCGGCGATCATGAACCAGGTGCAGTTGCAGCGATGTTCCTACGGGCCTTACTCGCGCGCGATGGTTCGCATCTGCAAGGAGGAAAGCTTTCACCAGCGTCAGGGCTACGACATCATGATGAAGCTGGTGAAGGGAACGGACGCGCAACAAGAAATGGCCCAGGACGCGCTCGATCGCTGGTGGTGGCCGTCATTGATGATGTTCGGACCGCCCGACGCCCAGTCGGTGCATTCGGCCCAGTCCATGGCGTGGAAGATCAAACCGGTGTCGAACGACGAATTGCGCCAGCGCTTCGTCGATCAGACCGTTCCGCAGGCGGAATATCTCGGCCTTCAGATTCCCGATCCGGATCTTAAATGGAACGAGGCGCGGGGCCGTTACGATTTCGGCAAAATCGACTGGAATGAGTTTTACGACGTCCTCAAAGGCAACGGTCCCTGCAACAAGGAACGCATGGCGGCGCGTCAAAAAGCGTGGGACGACGGCGCCTGGTTCCGCGACGGGCTGATGGCGCACGCCAGGAAAAAGCAGTCGCGCAAAATGGCGGCGGAGTGAACGATCGTCGCCGTCATCCCGCGCGCGGCGCAGCATCTTCGATGATGCGCCGCAGACGCGGGATCGGAAGGAGCACGAGATGAGCGAAGAATGGCCCCTCTGGGAAGTGTTTATCCGCGGTCAGCACGGCCTGTCGCACCGTCATGTGGGCAGTCTTCATGCGCCCGACGCGGAAATGGCGATCAACAACGCCCGCGACGTCTATACCCGCCGCAATGAAGGCGTTTCCATCTGGGTGGTGCGGGCCGCCGAGATCACCGCGTCTTCGCCGGGGGAGAAAGGCCCGCTGTTCGAACCGGCCAATTCGAAAGTTTACCGGCACCCGACCTTTTTCGATATTCCCGACGAAGTGGGGCAAATGTAATGCCGCAAGACGCCTTGTTCGACTATGTGCTGCGCATGGGCGACAACTGCCTTGTGCTCGCCCAGCGGGTCTCGGTCTGGTGCGGCCATGCGCCGGTGCTGGAAGAAGACATCGCGCTTGCCAATACGGCGCTTGATCTTATCGGCCAGACAAGGCTGTGGCTTTCCTATGCCGGCGAGATCGAGGGCAAGGGACGCAGCGCTGACGATCTCGCCTATCTGCGCGACGCGCGGGCGTTTCGAAATTGCTTGCTGGTGGAGCAGCCCAATGGCGATTTTGGCCAGACCCTGATGCGTCAGTTCCTGTTCGACGCCTGGCATCATTTCACCCTTGGGGCGCTGAAAAACTCCGCCGACGGGCGCATCGCCGAAATTGCCGAAAAGGCGGCCAAGGAAGTCGCCTATCATCTCGACCGGTCGGGCGATCTCGTCATCCGCCTCGGCGACGGCACGGCCGAAAGCCATAACCGCATGCAGGCGGCGCTGGACCATCTCTGGCCGTTCGCGGGCGAGCTGACGACGCCCGACGAAGTCGATGAAGCGCTGACACAAAAAGGCGTCGCCGCTGATCTTGCCCAGGTGGAAAGCCAGGTTTCAGCCTATATGGAAAAGACCCTCGCCGAAGCGACGCTTTCGGCGCCGAAGGACGCGCCTGTGCGCAAGGGGGGCAAGACCGGGCTGCACGGCGAAGAACTCGGCTACATCCTTGCGGAAATGCAGTTTCTCCAGCGCGCCTATCCCGGGGCGACATGGTGACCGTCATGACTGCAACCGCCGCTAAGCCAAGCATCGATGATATCTGGCGCTGGCTGGAAGCGGTGCCGGACCCGGAAATTCCTGTCATTTCCGTGGTCGATCTCGGCATTGTCCGCGATGTCTCATGGGAAGAAGACGCGTTGGTCGTCACCGTGACGCCGACCTATTCCGGCTGTCCGGCGACGGCGGTCATCGCGCTTGAGATCGAAAACGCCCTGCGCGATCGCGGGATAGAAAACGTGACGATAAAATCCCGGCTGTCGCCGGCATGGACGACGCGCTGGATCAGCGCGGCGGGCCGGGAAAAACTCAAATCCTACGGCATTGCGCCGCCGGTGGAAGGCGCCGCCTGCGCGGGCGCCTTGCGCCTGAACGATGTCACGGTTTCCTGCCCGCGCTGCGGTTCTTCCGATACGGAATGCGTCAGCCCCTTCGGCTCGACGCCGTGCAAGGCGAGCTATCGCTGCAAGGCCTGTCTTGAGCCGTTCGATTATTTCAAGAGTTTCTGAAGCATGACGAAGTCTGGAGAGCAATCGCGTATTCGCGCGTTGTTCATGAAGTTGAAGCACGCAAAAAAAATTCCTTTTCCTCCGGCACATGGTGCATTGGAAGCGCCCAAAAAGCGGGGGGTATACGTTATATATTCGCCACAGGGCAGCGTATTGCATGTTGGGAGGACGCCAAAGGCAAAAAACGGGATTTGGCAACGACTCAAAGATCACTTGGCGACACAGTCGTCTTTTACCATTCAATATCTCAAGCGTGAGGGCTCGAGGCTAAGGCGAGGTTATCTTTATTCCTATCTCGTAGTGGACAGTCCGCGACAACGGGCATTACTTGAATATTACGCCATAGGAATGCTGTGCCCCAGGCACATTGGATTGAGCAAGCCGGGGGGAAACTCTTAGTTATGGCGCAGTTTTATCCTCTTCGCGTGAGCGACATCCGCCGGGAAACCCGCGACGCCGTCGTCGTCACCCTGGAGCCGCCGGCGGACTGCGCCGGCGACTTCAAATTTATTCAGGGCCAGTATCTGACCTTCCGCCGCCGCTTCGACGACCAAGAACTGCGCCGGTCCTATTCGATTTGCGCCGGCCGCGACGAAGGCGTGTTGCGCGTCGGCATCAAGCAGGTCGAGGGCGGCTGGTTTTCAAGCTGGGCCAACGAAGAACTCAACGTGGGCGACACGCTCGAAGCGATGGCGCCCATGGGCAATTTTCATATTCCCCTCGACCCCGACAAAAAGCGCAACTATCTCGCCTTCGCCGGCGGCAGCGGCATCACGCCGGTGATCTCGCTGATCAAGACCATGCTGGCGGAAGAACCGCAATCGACCTTCACGCTCGTCTACGGCAATCGTTCGGCCAATGCGATCATGTTCCGCGAGGAACTTGAAGACGTCAAAAACACGCATATGGGCCGCTTTAATATCGTCCATGTGCTCGAAACCGAGACCGGAGAGTTCGATCTTTTCAGCGGCATCCTCGATCGCGAGAAATGCGATATGCTGCTCGAACGCTGGGTCGATGCGAAAAACGCGGATTTCGCTTTTATCTGCGGACCCGAACCGATGATGCTGGCCGTCGCCGAGTCGCTCAAGGCGCACGGCCTTTCCGAATCGCAAATCAAGTTCGAGCTCTTCGCCAGCGCCCAGCCCGGCAAGGCCAAAAAGCGCGCGCCGAAGCCGCAAAGCGCCGGCGGGTCGGTGTGCCGGACGCAGGTGATCCTTGACGGCGTGCGGCAGGATTTCGACATGGCCAAGAACGGTCAGTCCGTACTCGAAGCGGCGCTGGCCGAAGACATGGACGTTCCCTTCGCTTGCACGGCGGGCGTATGTTCCACCTGCCGCGCGAAAATCATCGAAGGCGAAGTGGAAATGCAGGCCAATTTCGCCCTTGAGGATTACGAGGTCGAACGCGGCTATGTGCTGACCTGTCAGAGCCGGCCCCTGAGCGACCGTCTCATCGTCGATTATGATCAGTAACCGGAAAGGCTGAAGCGTTGAGCGAGGAAACGGGTCTTTTCGATTATCTTGAAAAGGGCGGCAAGCTGACCTCGCCGGGTAACGCCCCGCCGCGCTATCGCGCCGAGCTGATGCGCATCATGGCGAGTTTCGTCGACTCCGAAATGGCGGGCGCGGCGGGCTTTGCGGACTGCATCAACGACGCGCCGGGGATTGCCGAACGCATCGCCGCCTCGCGCGTCGTGCTTGAAAAATTCGATCACGCCGAGCGGGTGTTGAAGATCATGGCCGACTTCGGCGCCAATGCCGAACGCTATCAGTCGGTCCATCCGTGGGCGGCGCGGGTCGACCGAGACATGGATCTCGGAGCCAGGCGCCAGCCCGGCGACATGCGTCTCAACGTCTTCTATTACCCGCTGGCGGGCTGGACCGACGCGGTCGTCATGAATGTCTTGATGGGGGCGGCGACAATCGTTCAGCTAAGCGAGCTGTCGCGATGTTCCTATCAGCCGCTTGCGGAGATTTTCCGCGATATCCTGCCGCGCGAGACGCGCCACGCGGAACTTGGACGCGAGGGGCTTAAAAAAATCGCAGGCATGGGCGATGCGGCGCGCGAGAAAATCCGACAATCGATCGATTACTGGCGACCCAGGGTCGCGGCGACCTTCGGTGCGGCGGACTCGCCGCGCTTTGCCTTGCTCGAACGGTTTGGCCTGCGTCATGAGGCCAACGACGCGCTGCTGAAACGCTGGGCGGGGGAGGCGGAAACGATCCTCGCGGCGTTTTAATCGGGGCCCGCCCTGCGGCGCGTCATCCCGTGCGCTGCGCGCGCGAAGCGCGCAAATTAGCGTATGACCGCCTTCGCGGTCGGGGCGGCATGAAATGACGCGCTGCAGGCCCCGACAATTGTCGGGGCGGATCGCCATCGGCCTGCGATGAATTCTTCCCCCGTTTACGGGGAAGTGTCGGCGAAGCCGACGAAGGGGGTTTTGTCGGCGCAAACGTCAACCCCCTCCGTCTCCCCCGGATTTAATCCGGGGTCGACACCTCCCCCGCAAGCGGGGGAGGAATTGGCGCCGACCGTGGCTGTCGTTGCAGCACGCGGGATGACGCATAATACCCTATCCGCAAGATCATCCTCATCCTGAGGGGTTTTCCGTTTTCCATAAAAACGGAAAATCGTCTCGAAGCATGTCCTCGGGCCGGCCTCCTCACCCTGAGGAGCCGCCGCAAGGCGGCGTCTCGAAGGGGCCGGACCCGGGGGGATGGGCCGCGGGCGCCTGCGGCCGATCCTTCGTGGCCCAGCCCCATCCGGAAGGATGTGGCTGGGCGCCTCAGGATGAAGGTGATGCGGGTTGAAATGGAGCACGCTAATCACGCGAATCGCATGGGGCGAAAACAACCCTAGGAGGGTATTCGGCCTTGAAACCCGCATTGCGTCGATAGATATCGAACACCTTTGGAACGGCCGTATAATGCCGGCCATGATGA
>JANQMJ010000005.1 GCA_028280115.1 Parvularculaceae bacterium | reverse complement strand
CGCCATCGGCGATATCTCCATGCTCTATGAGCCTGAAGAGTGTGCAAATTACTTCAAGGCCGCAGGATATGCCTCAATATGACCATCCGATGCGCTAGTCTTGGGCGATCAGCTTATCGTCGACATAGACTTCGCCGCCGCCATGGCGCGTGATGCGGCCTGTCACCGAACCGAGGCGAACTTCGCTCGACCCATAAAGGCGCAAGTCCGGCTGGCTCGCCTCACCTCCGAAATAGACCCCGCCTGACCCGTCGATGATCGCGCGCAAGCGGTCGGCGCGGCCGCCCTTGACCGCAAGACCGCCTGAGCCGGCGATGCGTGCAGTCACCGGCCCTTCAGCGTGGGTGACGCGGACCAGCCCCGAGCCGGCGATGGAAACGTCAAGCATGCCGTCGACATCGCCAAGAATGACGTCGCCCGGCCCGGCCATGTCCACATCGACCATGGCGGCGTTCCCCGCCATGAGGTCGGCGTCGCCGGAAATGTCGACTTCCAGGCCCGCGTCTACATTGCCGATGACCAGACGGCTGCCGTGCACCAGGCCGATGGTCGCCTGATCGAGATCGCCGGTTTCGCCATAGACATAACACCCGTCAAGGCTCAACGCGCCGTCAAGACGCTCCATCTGCAGCTTGATCCGGGCGTCGATGAATTCGACGTCGCCTTGAAGCGGCATGGAAACGACGATTGTGGGATAGTCCTCGAAAAAACCCTCGTCGAGCGGTTCGCCGGTGGTCGCGGCCCGGCCTTGACGGGGATGGAACTCCCGGTTGATCCGCGTATCGCAGCAATTGCGCTCGTCTTCGCGCCACGGCTCGCCAACGACCGTAACGACGCCGTCTTGCTCGCTCAGTTCGATCGGATGGTTCGTCTTGCCCTGACGGATTTCAATATCGATTTCATCGCCGCTTGTGGTGGCGATTTCCACTGCGCCAACGACGTTCCGAAATGAGATTTTGTCGGTCTCGAACGTCGCAGCGGCAGCCGCGCCCCAGAGCGCCAATCCCGCCGCCGCGCCGGCGCATCCTCTTCCCACCCATTGATTTCCGGTCATCACCGTCTTTCCCCGCTATTTCGCGTTCAGCTTAACCTTAACGACGGACCGCGCACTGGCGGCCCTGAGCCTGCCCAGAGCAATTTCCGCGCCGCGCTGCGTTCCACGCCTTCATTCACAAGCGCTGCAAGCCTGATTATAGGAAGCCGCAGGCAAGGATACGCAACGCCCATGTGGGACGCCCTTTATATTGACGCCGCAGTCGCGACAATGCGCGACGGCGGCGCGCCATACGGCCTGATCGAGAACGGGGCCGTCGCTGTCGAGGCCGGCCGCATCGCCTGGGTCGGGCCGCAAGACGGTCTGCCCAAATCGTCCGATAAACCGGCGCCTGATAAACTGGCGCGCCATATCGTTTCCCTGAACGGCGCGCTGATCACCCCCGGCCTGATCGACTGCCATACCCATCTCGTCTTCGCTAGCGACCGGGCGGGCGAGTTCGAAGCCCGGCTCAAGGGCGCATCCTACGAAGAGATCGCCCACGCCGGCGGCGGCATTAACGCGACTGTCAGGGCCACGCGTTCAGCAAGCGAAGACGATCTGGTCGAAGCGGCGTTGCCGCGGCTCGACGCCATGATCGCCGAGGGCGTAACGACCATCGAAATCAAGTCTGGATACGGATTAAATATCGATAGCGAGCTTAAGATGTTGCGCGCCGCCCGGCGCCTGGGCGACTTGCGCGCGGTCACGGTTAAAACCACCCTGCTCGCGGCCCATGCGGTGCCGCCCGACTATGAAGGACGCGCCGACGATTACATCGCTCATGTCTGCGATGACATCATGCCCGCCGCCCACGCCGAAGGGCTCGCCGACGCCGTTGACGGCTTTTGCGAAGGCGTCGGTTTCAGTCCGGCGCAAATCGCGCGGGTTTTCGACAAAGCGAAAACGCTGGGCTTGCCGGTCAAGCTCCATGCGGAACAACTTTCCGATCTCGGCGGCGCAAGACTGGCCGCCGGTTATGGCGCGCTTTCCGCCGATCATCTTGAATATCTCGCCGACAGCGACGTTCCGGCCCTGGCGAGTGCGGGAACCGTCGCGGTCGTGCTGCCGGGCGCGTTTTATTATCTGCGCGAAACGAAATTGCCGCCGATCGATGCATTGCGCGCCGCCGGGGTTCCCATGGCGGTCGCCACCGACTGCAATCCCGGCACGTCGCCTATGACCTCGTTGCTTCTGGCCATGAACATGGCCGCAACGCTGTTCCGCCTGACGCCGGAAGAAGCGCTCGCCGGCATGACGCGCCATGCAGCCAAAGCGCTCGGGCTGGAGAAGGACTGCGGAACCATCGAGGCCGGCAAGCGCGCCGATCTTGCGGTCTGGAATGTCGACCGTCCTGCGGCGCTTTCTTATTTTATCGGCTATAATCCGCTTCAAAAACGTATCTTTGCGGGGCAGGAATGACGGTCATGCTCAAGCCGGGCGACGTAAGCCTGGCGTTGCTGGAAGAAATCTACCGCGAGCGCGCGCCGGCTGCGCTCGATCCTTCATGTCGCGACGTTATCGAAGCTTCCTCTGCCATGCTCGCCAAGGCGGCGACCGGCGCGGCGCCCGTCTATGGCGTCAACACCGGTTTCGGCAAACTCGCCAACACGCGCATTGCGCCCGACGACATCGAAAAGCTGCAGCGCAATCTCGTGCTTTCCCATAGCGCGGGCGTCGGCGAGCCGTTCAATATCGCGACGGCCCGTCTCATCATGGCGCTAAAGCTCGTCTCCATCGGCCGGGGCGTTTCGGGGGTGCGCATGGCGGTGGTGGAACAACTCGAAGCCATGCTGGCGCGAGACGTAACGCCGGTCATTCCTTCCCAGGGATCGGTCGGCGCCTCCGGCGATCTCGCCCCCCTCGCCCATATGGCTGCGGTGATGATCGGCGAAGGCGAAGCCTGGTTCAAAAACGACCGCATGGCGGCGAAAAACGCCCTCGCCGCCACCGGCCTCAAGCCCATCACGCTGGGCCCCAAGGAAGGCTTAGGCCTTATCAATGGCACGCAGGTTTCGACCGCGCTCGCGCTCACCGGTCTTTTCGACGCCTGGCGAGCGCTACAGGGAGCGCTCATCGCCGGCGCCCTGTCGACCGACGCGGCCATGGGTTCGGCGGCGCCATTCCGTTCAGAGATTCACGCCGTACGCGGCCATCAGGGCCAGATCGACGCCGCGAAATTTCTGCGCACCATTATGGAAGGTTCGGAAATCCGCGAAAGCCATCGCGCCGACGACGACCGCGTCCAGGATCCCTATTGCATCCGCTGCCAGCCCCAGGTCATGGGCGCGTGCATCGACCTGTTGCGCCAGGCGGCCAATACCCTGGTGATCGAAGCCAATGCGGCGACCGATAATCCGCTGGTGTTCGAGGACGGCATTGTGGTTTCCGGCGGGAACTTTCATGCGGAGCCTGTCGCCTTCGCCGCCGACCAGATCGCGCTCGCCATCGCCGAAATCGGCGCCATCGCCCAGCGGCGCATCGCGCTCATGGTCGATCCGACGCTTTCTTACGGTCTACCCGCATTTTTAAGCCCGGAACCGGGGGTGAATTCCGGCTTCATGATCGCCGAAGTGACCTCCGCCGCGCTGATGAGCGAAAACAAACAGCGCGCCGCACCCTGTTCAATCGATTCGACCCCAACATCGGGCAATCAGGAAGATCATGTCTCCATGGCCTGCCACGCGGCGCGGCGACTCGGCTTTATGAATCAAAATCTCGCCCAGATCGTCGGCATCGAGCTTTTGACCGCCGCGCAGGGAATCGAATTTCGCGCGCCGCTCAAGACCAGCCCGGCGCTGCAAGGCGTGATCGCCGGCCTGCGCGAGAAAATCCCCGCCCTCGAAGGCGACCGCTATATGGCGGACGATTTGGCGGCGGCGGCGGAACTCATTCGCTCTGCTAAAATCGTTGTTGAGCAGAAATTGAGCGTCGTTTAGGTCATTACATCGGAAAGTATGATGCCTAGGCGAAGAATTCTAAATATCCTAATTCAGATAATTTTCATGTCAGTCGTCTGCGGCGGCTTCGCGGCAGCGCTTATCATAAACGAGCGATATTGGTGGAGCATTATTCCGATAATGTTTTCGCTCCTCTCGCTCCGAGGCATTTACAGATACTATACGAAAAGTCATCCCGCTTTGATTGAGGCCGACGAAATGGCTTCGAAGGGATTCGGCAGGATCACTTTCTTTGTACTTCTTGGGCTCTCGATCATTTTAGCCATACTCCATAGCTTTGGCGTATCTGAACAAGCTCTATCTTTGATAGCGTGGCCAACAGTGCTGATCTACGTCACCTATCTATTCATGCGGCAACGTAGATTTCGCCGCGAAGCAAGAAAAAAATTTGAAGAGCATGAGAAGGCGCAGGGAATTTCATTATGACCGATCCACACAAAAATATCCGCACCATCCGGGCGCCGCGCGGGTCCGACATCACCGCCAAGCAATGGGTTACTGAAGCGCCCATGCGCATGCTGATGAACAATCTCGATCCGGAGGTGGCGGAAAATCCTCACGAACTCGTGGTCTATGGCGGGATCGGCCGCGCCGCGCGCACCTGGAACGATTTCGACCGTATCGTCGAAACCCTTAAAGGTCTTGATGAGGACGAAACCCTGTGCGTCCAGTCGGGCAAGCCTGTGGGTGTTTTCAAGACCCACAAAGACGCGCCGCGGGTCCTGATCGCCAATTCCAACATCGTGCCCCACTGGGCCAACTGGGATCATTTCAATGATCTCGATAAAAAAGGCCTGATGATGTACGGCCAGATGACCGCCGGCTCGTGGATTTATATCGGCTCGCAAGGCATCGTTCAGGGTACATATGAAACCTTCAAGGAAGCCGGCCAGCAGCATTATGGCGGCGACCTCAAGGGCAAATGGATTTTAACCGCCGGCCTTGGCGGCATGGGCGGGGCGCAACCGCTTGCCGCTTCTCTCGCCGGGGCCTCAAGCCTTGTTGTCGAATGCGACGAGGATCACATCGATTTCCGTTTGCGGACAAAATATGTCGATGAGAAAACCGCCTCGCTTGATGACGCGCTCGATATGATTGCGCGCTGGACTGCGGCGGGCGAGGCCAAGTCCGTCGGGCTCCTCGGCAACGCGGCGGATATCTTTCCCGAACTCGTCAAGCGCGGCGCCGCTGATCGTGAAATTTGGCCAGATATCGTCACCGACCAGACCTCCGCCCACGACGTCATCAACGGCTATCTGCCCCAGGGCTGGACCGTCGCCGAGTGGAAGGAAAAACGCGAAACCGCGCCCAAGGACGTCGAGCGCGCCGCGCGCGCGTCGATCAAAATCCATGTCCAGGCGATGCTCGATTTCTGGAATGCAGGCATTCCCACGCTCGATTACGGCAACAACATCCGCCAGGTCGCAAAAGAAGAGGGGCTTGAAAACGCCTTCGACTTCCCCGGTTTCGTGCCCGCCTATGTGCGCCCGCTTTTCTGCCGCGGCGTCGGCCCGTTCCGCTGGGCGGCGCTGTCGGGGGACCCGGAAGACATTTACAAGACCGACGCCAAGGTAAAGGAACTCATTTCCGACGATCCGCATCTGCACAATTGGCTCGACATGGCGCGCGAACGCATCGCCTTTCAGGGCCTGCCGGCGCGCATCTGCTGGGTCGGCCTCGGCCAGCGTCACCGGCTCGGCCTCGCCTTCAATAAGATGGTCAAGTCGGGCGAACTCGCAGCGCCCGTGGTCATCGGCCGCGATCATTTGGACAGCGGTTCCGTTGCTTCGCCCAATCGTGAAACCGAAGGCATGATCGACGGTTCCGACGCGGTGTCCGACTGGCCGCTGTTAAACGCGTTGTTGAACTGCGCATCGGGCGCGACCTGGGTATCGCTCCATCATGGCGGCGGCGTAGGCATGGGCTTTTCGCAACATGCAGGCATGGTCGTTGTCGCCGACGGCACGGACGACGCCGCGCGCCGGCTCGAACGGGTGTTGTGGAACGATCCCGCATCCGGCGTCATGCGCCACGCCGATGCGGGCTACGACATCGCAAAAGACTGCGCTCGCGAGAACGGCCTCAACCTGCCCAGCCTTTAAAACCGTCTTGAAGATCGCCGCCGCCGGGTCGCGGCGATTTGATTTCGCCCGGCAAAACCGCTAGGGCTCGCACCGAAACGGGGGTTGAGTAGCGGCGACGCCGCAATTTCACGAGCGTAGCACGCCATGAAAAAGCTCTCCCTGTTCGCCGCCCTTGCGGGCGCCCTGCCCGCAAGCGCCGCCCTCGCGCAGGACCGGGCCGCAACCCGCGCCGACCCCGAAGACACCATCATCGTCACCGTCCAGCGCCGCGAACAGGCGCCCCAGGATGTAGGCGTCGCGCTTTCCGTCTTTTCCGGCGAGGAGATCGTGAAGCTCGGGGTCGACACGGTGAACGGGCTCGAAAACCATGCGCCCAGCCTCGAAGTCGAAAGCCAGTTCGGCGGCGGCCAGCCGAGCTTTTCGATCCGCGGCGTGGGCTTTCGCGACTACGCAACGCTCAACGCGCCGACCGTGGGGATTTATGTCGATGACGTCGCCTATCCGGTCCCGGCGATGACCCAGGGCGTTCTGTTCGATGTTGCGCGCGTTGAAGTCCTGCGCGGGCCCCAGGGCACGCTTTACGGCCGCAACACGACCGGCGGCGCGATCAAGATCGTTTCCGCCCTGCCGACGGAAGCGTTCGCGGCGGGCCTGGTGGCCGAGGCCGGCCGCTTCGGCCGCGTCGCGGGGCAAGGGTTTCTATCCGGCCCGGTCGGCAATTCCGTTCGTATCCGTCTTTCCGGCGCGACCGCCCATGGCGGCGACTGGCAGGTCAATCGCGAAACCGGCGAGACGCTGGGCGATGCGGAACGATACGCCCTGCGCGGACTGGCCGAAATCGATCTTGCCGAAAATCTTCAAGCGCTGGTCAATCTGCACGGGTTCATCGACCGGTCCGACGGGCTGGGCCTGCAATTGTTCAACGACTCCCTGCTCGATCCCTCTGCGCTCGCCCATGCAGGACGGCGCGAAACCAGCTACGGCTCCTCGGCCGAATTCGCCGCCCTAGCGGGCATCGATCCCGGCCAGCATCCCTTCCGCGACAATGAAGGCTGGGGCGGAAGCCTGACGCTGAACGCGGATCTCGGCGGCGTTGCGGCAGTCTATATCGGCGCCTTCGAGACCCTGGACCGAAGAGAATTCAATGACTGGGACGCGCTTACCGTCGGCGGCGCGGGCGTTCTTTTTACCAGCGATGTCGAGGTCATGTCCCATGAACTGCGCTTGACCGGCGATGCCAGCAAACGCCTGCGCTGGGTCGGCGGGGTCTATTACGCGCAGGAAGATCTCGAAGAGATCTACCAGTCCGATTTCGTCGCCAGCTTCGGCGACGGTTTAGCCCTGACGACGCCTTATTCGCAAGACGTGCGCACGATCGCCGCCTATCTGCACGGCGACGTCGACCTGACGGACACGATCGCGATCGTCGCCGGCCTGCGTTATGAAGACGAACGGCGCGACCTGAACGATCTTGGAACTTTCGCGACGGGTTTTGGGTCGGTCAACTTCGCCAACGGAACACCCGACGGCGCGCGTGAAAGCCGCACGCTCGGTTCCGGCAATGTCAGCGGCAAGATCGGCGTCGAACTGCGACCGAGCGATGCGCTCTTGCTCTACGCCTCTTACAGCCGCGGGATTAAATCGGGCGGGTTTACCGCCTACAACACGCTCAATCCCAACGCGCTTGATCCGTTCCGCCCGGAAAAGCTCAACGCCTATGAAGCGGGATTTAAATCCGATCTCGCCGGCGGCTCGCTGCGGCTCAACAGCGCGGTTTTTTATTACGACTATGCCGACCAGCAGGTGCAGTCGGCGATCGTCGATCCGGCGACGACCGCCATTGTCGGCCGCATTGTCAACGCGCCGAAAAGCGAAATCTACGGCGCCGAACTCGAACTTTTATGGCGACCAGCCCCTTGGCTAACGGTCGGGCAGACCCTCGGCTACAAGGAAGGCGAGTTCAAGGAATTCACCGACCTCGACACCGCCGCCACCGGCGCGAGCGGCATGGAAGTGCTGATCGACCGCGCCGGACAGGCGCTCGGCTTTCCCAATCTCAGCTATCAGGGCTTCATCGCCGCCGAAACGACGCTTACGGACGAATGGACGCTCAGCGCGCGGCTTGACTATGCCTATCGCGACTCCCTCGCCCTACCCCTGCTCGGTCCGGTCTACCAGGTCGGCGATTACTGGCTCGCCGACGCGCAGATCGCTTTCGGACCGAAGGGCGGTCACTGGGAACTGGCGCTGTGGGGCCGCAACATTTTCAACGCCGGTTATGACGAAACCCGCAACTTCTTCATTGCGCCGGGCGGCGTCGCTGATATCGCCGCGCCGGGCATGCCCGCGACCTATGGGGTGCGCGCGAGCCTCTCTTATTAACGCCTTTCACCAGGTTTTTTCATTTCTGGCCAACCAGTTAAACTGCGTTCTTGATCTGGCTTATGAGGCTGATAAACAAGGGCGACGCAAAAGCCGGGCTTAGGCTGTCGTTTCCATTTACCGTTTACCCGCGTTCGAGACCAAAATCGCTATGGACCAGGAGGAAAGCACAAGGAAGTGTAGACCACTTTCGAGCATTTCCGACGGTGAAGGCCGGTTCGGGCGCAGCCCGACAAAAGGTCCGGGGGACCTTTTGAGGCCTGAACGCC
>JANQMJ010000004.1 GCA_028280115.1 Parvularculaceae bacterium | reverse complement strand
CGCCATCGGCGATATCTCCATGCTCTATGAGCCTGAAGAGTGTGCAAATTACTTCAAGGCCGCAGGATATGCCTCAATATGACCATCCGATGCGCTAGTGACGCCCGTCACACCGCCGCCGTGTGGACGATGGGATGCTGCTTTCGGCTGGGAACCCATGCGGACGGCTTGCCGTCCGCCAACCCGAACGAAGGAGCAACCCATGAAACGGAGCAGCTTGCTGATATGTATCGCGGCGCTGGCGACGCCGCTCACTCAAGCCGCCTTTGCGCAAACGCGCACGACCAGCGCGCCGCAAAGGGTGGAAGCGCAACCAACGCGGACGACGGCGACGCCGACCCGCACGCAGACGCGGCCCGCGCGCGCAACGACGCGCGCGCTCAGCGTTCAGCCGCGGACAATGCAGATGACGACAGACAATATGATGTTCGATCTGCCTTTCCTGGCAAACGATCTAAAACCCGGCGAACGGTATTATCGGCGCAAGTCGATCCATACGGCGAGCGAAACGCATCCGCAGCACTGGGGCTATGATCTCAGCGCCGTTCGGTGGGACAACGACGCTTCCGAATGGACGACATACACCACCAGCAGGTCGGCCTATAACGACAATCCGACCAATGACAAATGGATCGCTTACGGAAAGAATGTCTACGCCGTCGCCGACGGCGGCGTCGTTGCGTGTTGGCGAAACGCGCCGGAAAACCCGCGACCGAAGGTGTCCGGCGACAGCGACACGACCAAGCCCTGGCTGCACGCTAAGCTTAAGAGCGATGAAATTCACCATGGCGGCAATTTCGTCCAGATCGAACTGAGCGACGGGTCTATCGTGCGGCAATCGCACTTTATTCCGGGTTCGGTGCCGTCGGAGATCTGTCCCCACGACGATCAGTATCTGTCTGCGCCGGGCGCGGATTCCGATACCGAGGTTACAGGCGGAGCAACCATCAGCGCCGGCCAGCTTCTGGGCCGTCTCGGCAATGCGGGCAATTCCACCAACCCGCATCTGCATTTTCACCGCGAAGACAGCGGCGATCCGAAACTGATGCGGTTCCGCCGCGGTCTCGCCGCCCCGCTCACCGGCGAAAAGAGCGACATCGACAACTGGACGCGCTTTGCCGGCCAGCAGATCCCGCCTGGCAAAACGCTGATCTGGCCGCCGCGACGCCTGTCGGCTGAATATACGCGGTTCAAATTTCCTGAAGCCGATTTCGGCCGGATGTTCGATCACCTGGCGGACTCCGGGTTCTGGCCGCAGTCGATCGACGGCTATTCGGTGAACGGCAAGGTTTTCTACAACTTTGTCTGGACCCCGGCGCCGGGCCAATGGAAAGGCTATTTCGGCCAGCCCCAGACCGCGTTCAACAACAAGCTCGACCAAATGAAAGAAGCCGGGTTCAACCCCGTGCTGATCGAGAGCTATACGCGCAACAACCAGGTCCGTTACGCCGCCGTCTATCAGAAGGGCAAGCCCGGTCAGTGGCGGGTCCGGTCGAACCGCACGACGGCGCAGCACGACGCGATCCTGGAACAGGCGAAAGCCGACGGCCTTAAGCCGGTCAACGTCTCGGTCATCTCAATCAACGGCGCGCGTCGCTATACGGCGCTTTACCGCTCCGATTCGATCGGTTCCTGGCAGTTGAAATCTCAGATCAAGGAATCCGATTATCAGACGGTATTCAATCAAAACAACGCCGCCGGGCGATTCCCGAGATATCTCAGCGCCTACAAGCATAACGGCCAGACCTATTTCTCTGCGATCTTCGCGTCGAAGCCGAACGGTCCCGGCAAGGCCCGGCATCTGATGACCGGCAGCCAATTGCAAAGCGAGTTCAATGCGGCGATGTCCGCCGGCATGCGCACCAAAGTCATCACCAGCTTTGACGGCGCGTCCTCGCAGCACCGCTACGCGGCGGTGTGGCGCAAATAATCCGCGCCCCTAACGGGAAAACCGCCGGCGCAGCCTGCGCCGGCGGTTTTGCTTGTCAGAAGGAACGGCGGCGCAGATCTAGTCGAGGCTCATTACCTGCATGATCGCCGGGCCCAGGATGACGGCGAACAGCACCGGCAGGAAAAAGCCGATCATCGGCACGGTGAGTTTCGGCGGCAGGGCGGCGGCCTTGCGTTCCGCTTCCTGCATGCGCATGTCGCGGCTTTCCTTGGCCATCACCCGAAGGGACTGCCCCAGGGGCGTGCCGTATTTTTCCGACTGGATGAGCGCCGTGACCACAGCCTTGACCGCTTCAAGGCCGGTACGCTCGGCGAAATTCAGATAGGCCTGCTTGCGCTCCTGAAGATAGGAGAGTTCCGCCGTGGTCAGGCCCAGTTCCTCGGCCAGTTCGGCGCAGTTCGGACCGACTTCGTCGCCGACCTTCTGGAACGCTGCTTCAACCGACATGCCCGATTCAATACAGATCAGCAAAAGATCGAGCGCATCCGGCCAGGCGAGTTTAATTTTTTGCTGGCGCTTGTTGACGGCGTTGGTGACGTAAATGTTCGGCAGATAAAATCCGGCGAGAAAACCGGCCATGGTCGCCAACAGACGGCCGAAGCTGTCAAGCTGAAAGCCGTCAAGCAGATAGACATAAACGCCGATGAACAGCGCCATCACGAAAGGCAGGCCAAGGCGCGCGGCCATAAACGTAAAGACCGGTCCCTGGCCGCGATAGCCCGCCATCATCAGCTTCTTGCGCGCCGCATCGGCGTCGAAGATTTCCAAGAGTTTGAGATTTTCAACGATTTCCTTGATCGCGCCGCTCGGCGAGGCCGTGCGCAGCCGGGTCGCCGATTTGCGCGCCAGGGCCTCGCGCTGCTGCTGGCGCAGCTGATCGCGGTGCACGCTGACGGACTTCATCCGCTCTTCGAGCTTGTCCTTGACCAGAAACGGCTCCAGCACCGTGAAGATGGTGCCGACCGCGGCCAGAGACACCAAAAGGGCGATCTGGAATTGACGATCCGTTACGGCGTTGATGATGGCGTCCATGGCGCTTTTCTAAACCTTGATCTGAATCATTTTCCGCATCACCAAAACGCCCGTCAGCATCCACAAGCCGGCGCCGATCAGAATGAAATGGCCGACCCGTGTGGTGAACAGCGGATCGAGATAATCCGGCGAGGCCACTTTCACCGCACCCATGACGAGAAACGGCAGGGAGCCGATGATGTAGGCCGAGGCCTTGGCTTCGGCCGACAGCGCCTTGATCTTGCCTTCCATCATTTTGCGCGAACGCAGAACCGTGGCGAGGTTGCCCAGCGCTTCGGCCAAGTTGCCGCCGGTTTTCTGCTGGATCAGCAGCACGATGCCGAAGAAATTCACTTCCTGCAGCGGCATGCGCTCATGCATGCGATGCAGCGCCTGTTCGAGCGTCATGCCGATGCGCAACGCTTCGGTCAGCATGTGAAATTCGTCGCTCACGGGCCGCGGCGCCTCGCGGGCGATGATCTTAAGCGATTCATTGACCGGCAGACCGGATTTGACGCCGCGCACGATCACGTCGATGGCGTTGGAGAATTCATCAACAAACTTTTTCTGGCGGCGCTTGCGCAGAAAATTGACGATCCAGCGCGGGAAGCCAAAGCCGCCGATCAAGATGAGCAGGCCTATGATCCAGGTCTGCTGGCCTGAAACCAGCCCGACGAACCCGAACACCACCGCCGTAATAACGCTCGCAATATAATAATGCTTGCGCCGGACAGGCAGGCCTGCCTGTTCGAGCATCTGATCGATCGACAGGCGCTTTTTCTTTTTCAGATTCTTCGTTTTGTTGTCGAGCGCTTCGAGCGACTCGGTCAGCTTGCGGCGCCGTTCCTTGGACTGCGCTTCGCTCTGCCCGCTTGAAGCCGCCCGGCGCGGACCGCGCCCGCTCTGCAGCGAAGCGACGCGCTTTTTTGTCTTATCCTTCTCGGTCGGCGCTAAAAGCACGATCGCCAGCGCGCCGAAGCACAGCAGGCCGAGCAACAGGACGATAATGATCTGCTGGTCCATCGTCCGTCACTCCGCCGCAGCGTCGAGGGCCTCGGCCAGCTCCGCTTCTCTGCCGTAATAACGCGCGCGATCCCAGAAGGCCGGGCGCGCGATGCCCGTGGAGCGGTGCCGGCCGGCGATGTTTCCTTCGGCGTCCTCGCCGTCCATGTCGTAGATGAACAGATCCTGGGTGATGATCGTGTCGCCTTCGGTGCCGAGCACTTCGGTGACATGGGTGATGCGGCGCGAACCGTCGCGCAGGCGCGCCGCCTGAATGATGACGTCGATCGAGCCGACGATCATTTCGCGGATGGTCTTCGAGGGCAGGTTGTAGCCGCCCATGGTGATCATGGATTCGACCCGCTGAAGCGCCTCGCGCGGGCTGTTGGCGTGCAACGTGCCCATGGAGCCGTCATGGCCGGTGTTCATGGCCTGCAGGAGGTCGAACGCCTCCGGGCCGCGAACCTCGCCGACGATGATGCGTTCGGGACGCATGCGCAGGCAGTTTTTAACCAGGTCGCGCATCGTCACTTCGCCCTGCCCTTCAAGGTTGGGCGGGCGGGTTTCGAGCCGCACCACATGGGGTTGCTGCAATTGAAGTTCGGCGGCGTCTTCGCAGGTGATGACGCGCTCGTCATGCTCGATATAGCCGGTCATGCAGTTCAAGAGCGTCGTCTTGCCCGAGCCCGTGCCGCCCGAGATCAGGGTGTTGATCCGGCAGCAGCCGACAATTTCAAGCACTTTAGCGCCTTCCGGCGAAATCGAACCGAAATTGATCAGGTCGTCCATTCGAAGCTTGTCTTTTTTAAACTTCCGAATGGTCAGCGCGGCGCCGTCGATGGCGAGCGGCGGCGCGATAACGTTGACGCGCGAACCGTCCGGCAGGCGCGCGTCGCAGATCGGGCTGGCTTCGTCGACCCGGCGGCCGACCTGGCTGACGATCCGCTGGCAAATGTTCATCAGCTGCGAATTGTCGCGGAACCGCACATTGGTCAGCTGAATCTTGCCGCCGACTTCGATAAAGACGCGGCTCGATCCGTTGACCATGATATCGGCGATGTCGTCGCGCGCCAGCAGCGGCTCGAGCGGGCCGTATCCAAGCACGTCGTTGCAAATGTCTTGGAGCAGCGCTTCCTGCTCTGCGATCGACATCTGGACGTTCTTGATCGAGATGATCTCGTTGACGATGTCGCGAATTTCCTCAGCCGCCGACTCCGTGTCGAGCTGGGCGAGTTGGGAAAGATCAATCGTGTCGATCAGCGCATTAAAGATCGTCGTCTTGGTCTGAAAATATTCGTCCGACCGACCGCCGATTTCAACCGGCTGCGAGGTCGGCGCCTGTTCCGAAGAGGACGTCTTGGCCACGCGCGGCGGCGCGGCGGGCACGGCTTTTTTAGCCGGCTTTGCCGCCTTCGGCGCCGGTTTGGGCGCCGCTTTCGGCGCTGCGGCGGCGGTACGACGCGGCTTGGCGTCGGCCGGCGCAGCCGATGGCGCTTCGATCGGAGCGGTCCTGCGTCCAAACATACCCTAGGCTACCCCCAGATTACCGGTTCTTGCTGAACAGTCTCGCAAGAGAAAACTTCGGACGCGCCACGACGTCGCTGCTGCGGCCGATCAATTGCGCGGCCAGCTCGCGAAACGCCTGCGTGGTTTTCGATCGCGGGCTCACTTCGACAATCGGCGCGGCGTTGGTCGCCGCCGCCCCGAAAAGCTGCGGCTCCCAGCTGAACACCTGGGCGGGTTTGATGCCGACATGTTCGACGAACTGCGCGGGCTGCACCGCTGATATTTTCGGATCGAACTGGTTGATCAGCAGCACCGGCGCCGAGTCGTTCGGCCGCGCCGCGCTCAGAATGTCGACAAGCTGCTTGGTGTTGCGGAAAGCCGCCAGATCCGGCGTCGCCGTGATGACAATTTCGTCGGCCGTGGTCAGAAGGCGCTTCGACCAGCTGCACCACATATGCGGCACGTCGACGATGACGGTCGGCGCCGATCCGCGCACGACGTCGAGCACCGTTTCATAGGCCTGATCGTCAACGTCATAGTCGCGATCGAGCGCGCTCGGCGCGGTGAACAGGCTCAAATGGTCCGTATGCTTTTGCAGCAGACGGTCGAGCAGCACGTCATCGAGACGCTCCGGCGAGGTCAGCGCTTCGATCAGGCCGGCTGACGCTTCCTGGTCGAAATCGAGGCTCGCCGTACCGAACGGCAGGTCGAGATCAAGGATGATCGTGTCGCTCTTGAATTCCTCCGCCGAGCACCAGCCGACATTGTGGGCGATGGTCGAGGAGCCGGCGCCGCCGCGCGCGCCGACGAACGCGACCGTGCGGCCGATCGGCGGCGCGGCCGGATCGACGTAAAGATCGGCGATGGTCTTGATGATCTGAAGCGGCGATTGCGGCCGGACGATATACTCGCTGACGCCCTGCCGGATCAGTTCGCGATAAAGAATGATGTCGTTGACCTGGCCGATGATGACGACCTTGGTCGACGGGTCGCAAACCTCAGCCAGTTCGCCAAGTTGGGCAAAAATCTCCGAGCCTTGCGCCAGGGTTTCCAGGATGATCAGGTTGGGCGTCGCCGCGGTCTGGAACAAATCGATGGCCTTGGCCAGTCCGCCCATGTGAATGGTCAAGTGGGTTTTCGAAAGGCGCCGGTCGACAGCGGCCTTTTCGAGCAGTCCGGTCGTGGCCGGCGTCTCGCAGAACGCATGGATCGATATGCGCGGCACGGGCCGATGGTCGACTTCCTCGTCGCCCAGATCGGTGATTTCGCCGCCATAGCCGTCGGTTTCCATGACGGCGCCGCTCGCCGCGACCAGCGCGCCGGAGGTTTCCGCCGCGTCCTCAGGCTCTTGCGCGATCGCTTCGGATTCTTCGGCTTCAACGGCCTTAAGCGCTTCTTCGATCTCCTCTTCGGGAATATCGGCGAATTCTTCCTCGTCTTTCAGAAGCGCGTCGTCCTCTTCGAAGGACGCGTCGATTTCCTCTTCGCCGAGCTCGGCGGCGAGTTCTTCGTCGGTCAGCTCGTCATAGTCGAAATCTTCTTCGCCGAGCGCAGCCAACTCCTCGTCGGAAAGCTCTTCTTCAAGCCAGGCTTCATCAGCGATGTCGCCAAGACCATCGTCATAAGAGACGGTTTCCTGATCGTCGCTCTCAACGGGGCCCCCGTCAGCGCCGAGGCTGGCGGCGCCTTCGGCGACGCCTTCCTCGTCATCGTCGCGATGAACCGCCTTGTTCGCTGTATTCTTCATTGCCGTCTCCCTGCGCATCCCCTGTCAGCGCAACTTTTCTTCATTATTCGGCGATATCCGTTTGAATATCGCCCATTTCAGATTCGGTCGCCTCGCCGGCGCGATAAGCCGTAATCGCGCGCGTGGTCGCTGTCGCGTCGCGCGTGGCAAGGGCGGCCGGCTCGATCAGATCGTGCGGATCCGCGATCATCGCCGCGATGTTGTTCTGCGTCGCGCAGCCGAAATTCGGCGTGCGCAGATTGCGGTAGTCGCGCGCGCGCAAGCCCTTCCAAATGCCGCACTCGCTCGGCGTCGCCACGTAATGCGTGTACGAAAGGATCATCGCGTCGCCGTCGGCGTCGCCGCCGGTGCGATAGGTCGCCCCGCCCAGCGACGACCAGGGAACCCCGACGTCGTGGAGCGCCTGACGAATGTCGGCGGCGCGTTCCTGGGCGTCGAAATCCTGGGACGTTCCCGACGGCGCCGTAATGGTCAGCGGCCCGTGGCCGTTGCGCATATAAGCGTCGGCGAAGGCGCGCAGCCGCGCGCGATCGACGTCGGACAGATCCGACACCGTGGGATCGACGTCGATGGTCAAAGTGACGATCTGGCTGTCGACCGAGATCGGATGATTTTCAGCGACCGTCGTCGCCTGCTCCGGCCCATTGAAGACGCTGGCGCAAGACGCAACCAGAAGCGCCGTGGTCGAGAGGAGCGCTAATTTACCTGCTTGTTTCAACATGTGTCTTGTCCTCTCAGTCCAGAATGAAGCCCATCGGACCCTGCAGCGAGGCTTCCCTGACGCCGGCGCCGGCAAGGCCGTAGGTCGAAATCAATTTGCCCATCAGGATCGCATCGGCGTCGCTCGCCGGCACAAAGCCTTCCGTCGGATCGACCAGATTCGACTCATGCGTCGGCTCGACGATATAGGGCGTGACGATAATCACGAGTTCGGTTTCGCTGTTCTGATAGTTCCGGCTGCGGAAGAGCTGGCCGAGCACCGGCACGTCTTTCATGCCGGGCACGCCTTCGATGGTCGAACGCAGGTCTTCCTGCAGAAGGCCGGCCAGAACCAGGCTGCCGCCGCTCGGCAGTTCCACGACCGTATTGGCGCGGCGAACCGAAAGGCCGGGGATCGACAGACCCGCGGTGGTGATCAGATTGCCGTTCTCGTCAACCGTGGTCACGCCGGGAACGAAGAACGCATTGTCGGTCGTAACCTCGCTGACCTCGGTGGCGACTTTGAGATTGATCCGGCCCTGGGAAAGCACCAGCGGCGTAAAGCCCAGACCCACGCCGAATTCCTTAAATTCGATCGAGATGACGCCGTCATCCTGACCGACCGGCACTGGGAATTCGCCGCCGGCGAGGAACTTCGCTGATTCGCCGGACAGGGCGGTCAGATTGGGTTCGGCGAGCACGCGGATGAGACCGTTGGTTTCGAACGCCTGGAAAGACGCGTCGAGCCGTTCGAGATCGCCGGTGTTCAGCTTCGTGCCGTTTAGCCCCAGACCGCCCGTCGTGGCGACCGCGTTGGCCGCAGCGAAGGTGAACACGGCGTCGGAAAGCACGACGGAGCCGGAATGCGATACGCCCAACTGCTTCATCAGCTGGCGCTGCATTTCAACGATCCGCACTTTGAGCATGACCTGGTCCGGTTCGCGAATCGACAGAAGATTGATGACTTTTTCTTCGCTCTCGACAAAGCGTCCTGCGAGCAAAAGAGCGTTGGCCGCTTCGGCGGGCGTCTGGACGATGCCGCGCAAGACGACATTGTCATTGACAGCGTCGACATCGATCCGGCTGTTCGGCATGACCCGGCGCATCAATTCGCTCAGGGCGTCCATGTCGCGCTCGACCTGAATTTCGAGGTTGAGAATCTGGCGGCCCTGGGCGTCGAAGAAGAACGCGTTGGTCTGGCCGACTTTAAGGCCGAGGAGATAGACCCGGCGCGGCGAGCGCACGACGGCGTCGACCACGGCGGGCTGCGACACAAGAACGTCGGCGGCCGCATGAGGCAATTCGACGATGGCGGCTTTGTCCAGCGGCAGCATAATGCTTTTCGAAACGGCGCTCTCGCCGCCGCTGTCGATGCGCACGGGCTGATTGCCGCGCTGGGCGGCCGCCGGGGCGACGCTCGCGGAAACCGCAAGGACGCCGGCCAGCGCGATAATGGCGACGCGCCCGACGCGCGGGGCGATTGTCTTGAAGGGGTTGACTGCGAATGTCATCACGAACCTCTAATCCTCAACTGTCCTATGAAGCGCCGTAGCGAATGACGTTCACATCCGACGAGCGCCGGTCGTCGACCAGGACGTCGCCTTCCGGCTTGAAAATGCTGCGCAGCACGAGATTGAGAGTCCCTTTGGAGCGCGCCGCGGTAAATGCTTCCGCATTCGGCGGCGACATTTCGAGCGTAACGTTCGAGCCGTCGATATGCGCGCTTTCCGGATTTTCCGTATAGAGCGTGTTGACCGCGAGCACCCGAACGTCTTCGAACAGCACGGTCGCGCGGGAGCCGCTCATCTGCAAAATGTCGACATGGTCGCCAGGCAGGATGAAGCCGCCCGAGGACGTTTCCGCCGACACGCGCACGGTCACGGCGCGCATGCCCGGCGCCAAAATCGCCGCCATCATGCCCGAGCTGCCGGCACGCACGATCTTCGCATTGACGATCGGCTCGCCTGAAACGATCAGCGAACGCGCAACGGCGTTAGCCAGGTCTTCGCGGGCCTGGGGATTTGCATCCGTAATAAAGGTCGGCTGCAACGCCGCCTTCGGCCACGCAACCCAATTCGTGTCTTCGATCGTCAGCCTGTCGCCGCGATGAAGTTCGCGCGTTGCGATCAGCACCCGAACGGTTTCTTCTTTGACCGGCTCTACGATTTGCACCGGCGCGCTCGGCCTGTTTCCCATCATGAGAAAGAACGCCGCGGCGCCGGCGACTAGCGCGACACCGAGAATTGCTAGACGGCTTACATTCATGACGATCCTACCTGACTCTTACGCGCGCGTCTCCGCGCCTTTACCCTGACACATGCTCCGCCAAACTAGTCAAAACTACGTTAACTCATCTTGTTAACCGCCAAAGACCAATTGAAAGAACGGCGTTTGCGAAAAACTAAGAAGTCCGCCCGCCGTGATCGCTACGGCGTAGGGCAAATCCTTCTTGCGCTGATGCAGCTGAATTAACCACGGCGCGTGCGCGTAAACCGGCAGGATCGGCAGTTTACGGAACATTATCATGACCAAAGCGAGAACAAGGCCGGACAGGGCGGTGTAAAACAGGAAAACCCCGAGCGCGCCCGCCCCCAGCCAGGGGGTCGTCGCCGCCAGCAGCTTGGCGTCGCCGCCGCCGACGATTTTCGCCGCGTAAAGCGCAAATCCCAGCGTCAAGACGCCGGCCCCGATGACCAGACCTTCCAGCATGACGCGCGGTTCGGCGCCGACGGCGAGCCCGGCGACCGGATACGCGCAGACCAGAATGATCGAGATCCAATTGGGGATTTTGAACTCGTAAAGGTCGTTCGCAGCCGCGATCAGAAGCGCAGCCGGAAACACCGATAAAACGAGGTATGCGATCACTGGCGGCCCCTGCGTGATTTCGCCGGAGACCCTAGGCGTGGGGCGTTAATGTACCGTTAGACATAATAGAAAAAAGGAGGCCAACGGCCTCCTTTTGTTTACTCGATTGCGGCTTGCGCCGCGAAACCGAACAACGATTATTCGACGTTGCTGAGTTCCGTGTTGATGTCCGTGAACACGCCGTTGAGCGTGCCGCCAACCGAACGAACCGCCGCGATAATCGCAACAGCGATAAGAGCCGCGATCAGACCGTATTCGATCGCGGTCGCGCCGTCTTCGTCGGCCTTGAACCGCTTGATAAGAGCTTTCATTGTCGACTCCTGCTACTCTTTAACTTGCACCGCCGAAAGAGCTTTTCCCTTCAGGCTAGCGCAGCATGCCCGCTATGCGTAAAAAAACTATAAATATATTAGAAATTTTTTTCTGTATACGAATAATATGGTAAACGCGTATTAAACTTAACCGGCCAGCTTCGTCAGACGGTCAAGATCGTTAACCACAAGACCCGGATACTCCCGGCGCGCGACCCCTTCCTGGATCAGCGTGGCGACGGCTTCGGCCGTGACCGTTTCGTCAACGCCGGCGCTGTCTGCCAGCACGCGATGTTTTGGCATGCGCGGCACGCGCCATTCGCCGGTGACGCCGTCGCGTTCGACGAATTTCAACAGCGCGGAAAAGACGCGCTGCGACGGCGCGGCTTCGGCGCTCATATATTTGAAACGCTGCGCGGAAAGCGTTTTTGCAAAATGCACCGTGATATTGCGCATCAAAGACGGCCGCTGGCCCGCCAGCGCGCGGAAGGCGTCGGCGTCGATCGCCGCAACGATAAGGTCTTCTTGCGCCATCACCGACAATTGCTGCAGCGCATCGCCGCCCTGTTCGCTCATGGCGAATTCAAGCGCAAACACCGCCTCAGCGCCGATATCCTCGATGAATATGGCGCCGGTTTCGGGATTCATAATGGAAACGCGCATTTGCCCGGCAAGCACGATAAAGAATTCGCCGCCGTCGAACTGGCCCATGGCATAGACCGTCTGGCCGGCGTCATAGCGCCGCCGCTCGGCGCATTCGCACACGGCCTTGACGACCGCGTCGGACAGATCATTCAGCAGCGACGCCTTGGCGAGCGCGCCGGCGAAATCCTCATTCGCCGCAGTCTGGGTGATGGGCGTAGCTGACATTGCGTTTGCCGGAATTCTCCACCAGTCGCGCCCTCCTTATCAGGGCCGGTTTAAAGCACGGTAAATCCGCGCCGTTAAATATGCGCGTGAAAGCGCGAAATGCCGTCTGGTTTTTAATTAATCATTGACTCATCACGCCTAGTTTCAGGGCGAAGGACAAAGAGGCAGGACTCATGAAGTCGATTTTCTCCGCCCTGGCGATGCTCTTTTTCGCCGCGACCAGCGCGCAAGCTGAGCAGATTTGGCTGACCATGGACCAGGTTCGTCCCTACAAGCTGGACATTCCGGCGCAGAACATTGTCGTCGGCAACCCGGCGATCGCCGACGTGACGGTGCAGGACAATCAAAACCTGTTGCTGTTCGGCAAAGCGCCCGGCCTTACGAATATGTATATCTTAGACGAGCGCGGCGACCCGATCGCCAATCTCCTCATCCGCGTGCGGTCGCAAAATACGGACATGCTGACCTTTTACCGCGGTGCGGCGCGCACGACCTATAACTGCACCAGCAATTGCGAGGCCACGATCACGGTCGGCGACGATCCGGGTTCATTCACCGGCCTGGCGACGCAGGTGGACAGAAAATTCGGCCAGGCCGCCGACGCCGCCAAAGACGCCGAATAAACAGCTTTTACAGCCGAAACGAAAAGCCCCGCTTCATGCGGGGCTTTTTTTACGCCTCCGGCAACACCGCTTCGAAATGATAAATCCGCGGCCGCTCCTGCTGGCGCAAGGCGCTGCGGCACCAGGCGTCGATTTCGCGCACGGTTTGATCATCGGGCCGGCTGCCGTCTTGCAACACAATATGCGCGATCAGCGTATCAACGCCGTCGCCGCGGCGCCCGAAACGCACCCGGCAATCGGCAATGCGCGGATGGTCGCGCATTTGCGCCGCCACTTCCTCAGGAAAGACGTTGACCGCCCCGATTTGCACCGCGCCGTCGCGGCGGCCGCCGAGATGGAACGTGCGATCGTCGATCCAGGCGATAAAGTCCATCGCCTTGACCGCGCGCTCGCCGCCGTCGGGCGCAATGCGAACCAGCCCGTCCCCGTCCCGCCGCCAATGGTCGAACAGCGTAAAGGGCTCGTTCGGCGCGTCGCGCCAGCCGATCAACCCGCTTTCGGTCGACCCGTATAGTTCGCGCAACACGCCGAAACCGGCCTTGCGCATGTCGGCGGCGAGGTCCGCGCCCATCGGTTCGCCGAACGAGACCGCCATAGTGTTGTCCGGCGCGGCGAGTTTTTCCCGCATGACATAGCGCCAGTGGCTCGGCGTCGCGACAAGCACGTCGCCGTAAAGCAGCGTTCCCGACAGCGCTTCAGGCGTCATGCCGCGAGCGTCGATGGACTGGATCCGCTGCAAATTGGGCGTCAGGACCGACAGTTCGAACCCCAGAAGGCTGTGGGGCGCGACAAAAGACAAAAGCCGTCTGCGGCCGAACAGCACATTCGCCGCCGCGGCCGCATCCTGAAAGATCTCGTCGGCGCGGTGAACGTTAACGGCGTGTTTTTCATCGCGCGCGGCGGCCTTGAAGGTGAACGTCCTGAGCCCTTTGGAAATCTGCCCGGCGATGTCACGGGCCCAATCTGCAAGAATTTCGGCATCGGGGTTTTTAAGAACCGCCCCCTCAAGCCCGAAAAACGCCGCCGCGCGCTGGCCGCAAATGTCGATTTCGTCGCCGGCGAGGTTGATCCCGCCCTTGCCCAGGGGCGTTTCGGCGGTCCAGGACGCAATGGTCAGAAAATCGAAATGCCGGTTGAACCGGCGCGCCGCCTCGTCGGCGCAGGTTGCGCCGATCACCCGTGCGATCTGGTCCTCGGCGATGGCGAACGAATTCAAGGCGCGGTCTTTCCCGATGAGCGATTCTGACAAGTTCGTCCTGATAGCACGCATTCCCATGACGGGAAATTTCCCCTCGCACTTACTCTGGCGGCGGGCGGCGAACAGCGATATCGGACGGATCAAGGCAAGGAGGCGGACGCAATGGCCCGCACGGCGTCAACTGTCGGGATCGCGCGGACTTTCTACGTCCTGGCGATCGCCGTCCTGATCGGGTTCATCGCCTATATCGGCCGCGGCGTCATCATTCCCTTGGTGGTCGCCGGGTTCTTGTGTTTTCTGATCTACACGCTCAAGGAGATCGTCCGCCGGACGCCCTATGTGGGTCGGTTCATTCCCGACTGGCTGGGTTTCATGATCGCCTTCGCGTTGATCGGCGCCGGCGCCGTGTTGTTCGTGGAGATCATCCGCTCCAACGTGAACACCCTGCTGGTGGAATGGCCGAATTATGAAACGCGTCTGCGCGCGCTGTTCCGGGACGGGCTTGTCCTGGCGCGGTCGATTGATTTTCTGCCGCGCGATCTGGTCGGCGGAGTCGAGCAGATCCAAGAATCCGCCGTCGGTCTCATCCGCCCGCTGCTCACCCAAGCGGCCAGCAGTTTGACGTTGCTGACAACGAACTTTCTCACCTTCATCACGATTTTTCTGTATCTCGTCTTTATGCTGATCGAACGGGGACGAATCTTTAAAAAGATTGGCCTGCTTGGCGGCGGCAACCGCGAGCGGGAAATCATCAACGAAACGATCGGCGATATCGGCGCGCTGGTGCGCCAGTATCTCACGGTGAAAACCGTCAGCAATTTGATCACCGCAAGCATCAGTTTCATCATCATGAAGCTCATCGGCGTTCAATTCGCCGGCTTCTGGGCCTTGTTGATCTTCGTCCTCAACTACATCCCGATTTTCGGCGCGGCGTCGGCGATCACGCTGCCCGTCCTCTTAGCGCTGGTCCAGCCGGACGGCGGCCTGCGCATGGCGCTGATGGCGCTTGTCTTTCTCATCGGCGCGGAACAGGTCATGAGCAACGGCATCGAGCCGCGCATTGTCGGCAAGTCGCTGAACTTAAGCCCGCTGGTCATTTTGTTTTCGCTCAGCGTGTGGGGAACGCTGTGGGGCTTTGCCGGCCTCTTGTTGAGCGTGCCGATCACGGTCACGGTGATGCTGATTTTGACCCAGTTCGAATCGACGCGTCCCATCGCTATCCTGCTGTCGGCCGACGGCAAGATCGCGGACATCAAGCATCCCCACCCGCCGCCGGAAACGGCTTGAGAGGTTATTTCACCGCGCCGAGCGCCTCCCTGACCACCGCGGCGATCGCTTCGGCCTCTTCGCGCCTTCCCGAGCCCTTGCGCCAGGCGACGCCGATGCGCCGGCCGGGCTTGGGATCGGCGAAGGGAACAGCGACAACGCCGGCGGCTTTCGCCAGGCCTTCGCGCACCGCCATTTCCGGCAGCAGCGTCGCGCCCAGTCCGGAACGGGTCATTTGCGTCAGGGTGAACAGGCTGGTCGCGGCGAAAGCGGCGCCGACGCCGCGGTCCACGAGGTCGCAGGCGTCGATCGCATGTTCGCGCAGGCAATGGCCGTCCTCGAGCAACAAAAGCTCGCAGGATTTAAGGTCGTTCTTTTTGAGCTGTTTGCGCTTGGCGAAGGCATGATCGGGCGCGCAGGCGAACCAGAACGGGTCCAGCCCGACGTCGATGATCTCAACCCCGGCGATGTCATAGGGAAACGCCAGCAGCGCCGCGTCGATAAGACCCGCGCCGAGCCGTTCGGCGAGCGCCGCGGTTTGGTCCTCGCGCAAATAGAGCGCAAGATTGGGATAGATCTTCTTCAGGCGCTTGGCGGCCCGCGGCAAGAGGAAGGGCGCAATCGTCGGAATAACGCCGAGATGGAACGCGCCTTCCAGCGGCCGCCGGCCGCTCGCGGCGCGCGCCAGGTCTTCCGCCGAGGCGAGAATGGCCGGCGCCCGCGCAGCGACTTCCTCGCCCGACGGCGTCAGGGCGAAAGCGCGTGTCGAGCGATCGACGAGTTGCTGGTCTAACAGCGCTTCCATCTCCTTGATCGCCGAAGACAGCGTCGACTGGGAGACAAAGCACTCCTCGGCGGCTTTGGAGAACGATTTGCGGCGCACCAGCGCCATGAAAAATTGCAACTGCCGCAAGGTGGGGAGCGGGGTCATCGACGGTCCTGCCTTTTGATCGATTAACTCGATATTGTGGAGCGATATAATCTATTTGATTAATTTTGCAACGGAGCTATTGATGCCCTGCGCCCGGTTTGGCGGCGCACGCGCGTTTCATACCATCGCTTTGAAAGGAGACATGCATGTTAGGCGTCGGCGACAAGCTTCCCGACTTTTCCATCACGGGCGTCAAGCCCGGCTTTAACGCTCATGAGGAAAACGGCGAGTCCGCGTTTGAGGAGATCACGCAGAACAGTTTTCCCGGCAAATGGAAGGTCATCTATTTTTATCCGAAAGATTTCACCTTCGTCTGCCCGACGGAAATCGCTGAATTCGGCCGGCTGACAAAAGAATTCGAAGATCGCGACGCGGTCGTGCTGGGCGGCAGTTCCGACAACGAATTCTGCAAGCTCGCCTGGCGGCGCGATCATCCCGATCTTGACAAGCACCCGGCCTGGGGTTTCGCCGACACCACCGGTTCGCTGATCGACGGGCTCGGCGTGCGCGCGCCCGAAGGCGTCGCGCTAAGGGCGACGTTTGTCGTCGATCCCCATAACGTCATCCAGCACGTTACGGTCAACGGTCTTAATGTCGGCCGCAACCCGCAGGAAACGCTGCGCATCCTCGATGCGCTGCAGACAGACGAATTGTGTCCGTGCAACCGGCCGGTCGGCGGCGACACCCTTTAATTACAAACCGATCGCGGGGCGCGCAGGCGAACGGCCGGCGCGCCCTTTTTACGACATGCCATAAGGAGAAATCCCATGAGCCTTGACGCGCTGCGCGAACAAATCCCCGATTATGCCAAGGACATTCGCCTTAATCTCGGCTCGCTCGCCGGCGAACCCGCCCTTTCCGACCAGCAAAAATGGGGCGCTTTTCTCGCCTCGGCGCTGGCCAGCGGCAACCCAGCCGTCATTCGGGCGATCGTTGCGGAAACCGAAGACAAATTATCGCCGGCGGCGATAAATGCCGCGAAATCCGCCGCCGCGATCATGGCCATGAACAATGTTTACTACCGCGCCACACACCTGATGTCGGGGGGCGATTACAAGACCATGCCGGCGAAACTGCGCATGAATGTGATCGCCAATCCCGGGGTTGAGAAAGTCGATTTCGAATTGTGGTCGCTGGCGGTTTCCGCCCTCAACGGGTGCGGCGCTTGCCTTGATGCGCATGAAAAGGTCGTGCGCAAGGCCGGTCTGACGGCCGAGCAGGCCCAGGCGGCGTTGCGCATCGCCGCATCGGTCGGCGCCGCCGCTGCGGTGCTGCAGGCGGAAAGCGCGCTCAGCTGACCAGCGCGCCGATCCGTTGGCGAGTTTCGATAGGCCGCGTCAAGGCCTTGATAGAATTGACGAAATTTAGGGTTTCCGTTGCGCGCGCCGCCGCATTCTGCGCCCGCGTTCGCGCCTTATTACTGCACGTAAGTATGGACGCGCTGAATACGCTTGAGCCGGTCTTGGGTGTCTTCTCTCAAGGCCTGCCATTCATCGGCAGTCATGCAAACGAGTTTAGGAAAACGAGATCCCGCGATGACCGTTCGCTTACAGACCATCTCATCGCCGGACGCAGCGATCTGTTGCTCGGAAGCCGCCAACAACGCATCCCATTCGCTTGCCGGTTTGCACACGCGTTTGATGCTGCTTGATCCTCTTTCGATCACGCGCTTACAGATGGCCTGAGCGTCATCGCTTTCGCCGACTTGCTGCGCCTCGACAGAGGCGCTGGTCGCGACCGCCGTCGATTCGGTTGAGGCGCAGCCGCCTAAGATCGCCAAGCCCGCAAGTGTGGCCATGAAAGACCGCATAGAAGTCGCTCCTTTCCGCAAACGCTAATCGGCAAAATATATGACGCGCCATGCCGGGGTGTTCAATTGTCCGAGCCGTGCGGAAAGAACCCGACCGACAACCGGGAACGAAGACGTATGAGAAACCGCTCTGGGCAATGGGCGCTGCATAGCGCAGGATCGGCATGCGCTGCAATTACGACGCAGTAACGGTCGCGCATGCCCTCAATCCTTCGCGACCAGCGCGCGAAGCAACCGCCAATTGGCGAAAACCTACCCTGCCGATGAGCCGAAGCTCAGCGGAAATTTAATTATTCGGCCGATTGATATGCGTGGAGCGGCGCTGGAATTGCGACGTCTTGCTTCTCGAATCGTCCTGCAACGCTTTCCATTCGGACCAGGGTTTGCAAACGAGCTTTGTAAACTTCGAACCCGTTACCTGGGTGCGCTTGCAAATCACGCGATCAGGATCTTTTTCTTCGACTTGTTGGGCCGCAGCCTCGCGCATATCTTCCCATTCTTCGGGAGATTTGCAGACTTCTTTCAAATAGCTGGACCCCTCGACCACAACCTTTTTGCAGACCTCTTCGCCCTCGGCCCCAGCCGTTTGCGCCGCCGTATCTGCGGATGCAACCGTCATTGATCCGTCAGTTGTGCATGCGCCCAACAGCATGGCCCCCGCCACACACATCATGTAATTACGAATGCTCATTTACGATAAACCTCCCGTTCCGCCGGGGCATGCTAGGCGTTTAGGCGCCGGCGTTCAAGCGCCGGCCGCCGTCGGCATTGCCTGACGGGCCGGAACAAACTATAAGCTTTGGAAAATTATGTCTAAATCTCAATGGGTTAGAGATGGAATACAAGCGCTGCGCGCAGGCGACGCGGCGCGCGCCCACGCGCTGTTGTTGCAGGCCGTCGACAGCGGCGTTGACGATCTGAACGTTTTTATGGGGCTGGCGATCGCGGCGCGCGCGCTTGGCCGTCACGAGGATTCGCTTGCGGCGATCGAACGATTTCTCAGCCGGGAACCCAATGACTGGCGGGCCCTGATCGTCAAGGCCGACGCGCTGGCGGCGGGCGGCAAAGAGCGACGGGCGTCGGCGGCGTATCTAAAAGCGGTCAGCGCCGCGCCGCCGGAAAACCAGCTCCCGCCGGACGCCCGCGCCGATCTTCATCGCGCCCGGCAAGCCTGTGCGGCGGCGGCGGTCCGCTATGAAGACTATTTGCGCGCCCATGTCAGCGATCTTGGGCTGTTCGACGGCAAAGGCCATACGCGATGCGAACAGGCGCTCGACATCCTGTTCGGGCGCAAGCAGATTTATCTGCAACAGCCGGAGAAATTCTATTTCCCCGAACTGCCGCAGGTTCAGTTTTACGAACCGGCGCAGTTTGACTGGACGCAAGGCCTGATCGCCCAGACCGAGGCCATCAGAACCGAACTCGAAGGCGTCTTGACCGGCGCTGAGCGTTTCGAGGCCTATGTGCCCAGGGACTCAAGCGCCCCGCATCTGAGCAGCCACGCGCTTGCGGGCAATCTCGACTGGAGCGCGTATCATCTCTTCAAAGACGGCCTCATCCAGGAAGAAAACGCCCGGCTTTGCCCGAAAACCATGGCGGCGCTAAAAGCCGCGCCGACGCCGTCCGTTCCCGGCAAATGTCCGGTCGCGCTGTTTTCGCGTCTCAAGCCCGGAACGCGGATCCCGCCCCATCACGGCCTGATGAATTCGCGCTTGATCTGCCATCTTCCGCTGATCGCGCCGGAAGGGTGCGTTTTGCGCGTCGGCAACCAAGAACGGGTTTGGCGCATCGGCGAAATGCTGATCTTCGACGACTCGATCGAGCATGAAGCCTATAATCCAACCTCAAAAGACAGGACCGTCCTGCTGTTCGACATTTGGCGGCCGGAACTGAGCGAAGACGAGCGCCGGTTCATCTCCGCCCTGTTCGAAGCCATCGAAGATTTCGGGGTTTTCTGATCGCGCCGGCGCGCCAGGCGCTATTTGATGCGCTCTACGCGGATCGAACGATTGTCCCCCACGATGTTCAGCATATGGGCGCCGAACATTCGCCGGGTAATCTTGACGCGTATTTCCTCATCGTCAGGGGGCAACAACAGCGATGCGCTGTCGGCGTCGAGCTGGCGCCAAACCTGACCGTTGTCGAGAATGACGACATATTTGCCGCGACGGTTTTTGGCGATCTCAATCGCCGTTGCGATCAGGGTTCTGAGCTTTTCTTTCTTCTCTTTCTGACGCTGTTCTTTGGTCTTCGGCAAGTCTTCCTTCCCGAAACTCTCTTCGGGCGAAAGCGCGGGCGTTTCGACGACCTCAGGCCGGCTTTGCCCGGCTTCAGCCGAACGAGACGCTGAAGGCGCTGCGCCTTCAAGCCCGGCGGCCACGGCGTCGAAACATTTCAGCCGCTTTTTATCCTTGGCGACAGCCCGGCATTCGAGAAGCGCCGCGGCGATATCATATGCCTGCGCCGGCGCCGTCGCTGCGGCGAAGCCTGCGCTCGCGACGCAGGCGATTAAAAACAAGCGTACTGTCTTCGCCATGGCTCATCTCCCGGATCAACTGCGGATGTAGATGAACTTATCAGCGCCGTAAAGCCGCGCCGCCAAAAGGAAAACGCCGCGGACCGAAGTCCGCGGCGCTTTCTTAGTCGGTTCGTCTTCGACGTTACGCTTAGAAGGTCGCGTTGATGCCGAAGAAGATGTAGCGGCCCAGCGGGTCGTAGGTGCCCGGGAAGGTGTCGCCGTTGCCCGGCGCCGTGCCGGCCTCCGTCGACACTTCGGGATCACGACCCATGAGGTTCTGCACGCCCGCCCGGAGGGTCAGGTTTTCGCGCATGTACCACTGGGCGGCGAGGTCGAGATAGTTCGCCGAGTCCAGCTTGTCGTCGAGCGCGTTGCCGGAAGGCGTCTGCGTGCCGCCGGTGGCCTGACCTGTATTGAGGTCCACGCCGCTGTAGTAGCGCCACGTCGCAACGATATCGACGTTCCACGGCGTTTGCCAGGTGGTCAGCAGGCGGTGCCTGTATTCCGGATTCGGACCGCCGCAGCCGCCGCGATAAAGGCCGCTACACTCAACCGTGGTCGTAACGCCCGGAACCGGAACCGAGGACAGCTCGAAAAGGAACGTGGACACGTAGTTGAAGTCCACCGATCCCCAACCGCTGAGACCGACAAACGACGTATCCATGCTGTAGGTCGCCGCAACGTCGAGACCGCGAGTCGCGAAGTTGGCGATGTTGGTGTTGGTCGCCTGAACGCCCGCAAAGCCCGGAACGCCCGCCGGCGGCGTGTTCGACAGGAACAGAGTCCCGAAGGTGTCGCGCACGATCAGATCGCAGAACGTCGGATCGCCGGTATCAATACACTCATTAAGCGTGGTGATCGGCGGAACCGTGGTAATCGCGTCTTTGATCGTGATGTCGAAATAGTCGACCGCCAGGGTGAGGCCGTCGGCGAAGCTCGGCTGCAGCACGATGCCGTAGGTGTAGGTATCCGAGCTTTCCGGGCTCAGGAACGGGTTGCCGCCCGTAACCTGGTTCAGCTGACCAGCCGGGTTGCCAGGAACGACCCCGACCTGGGAGGCTGAAAGCCCGGTGAAGGCGCACTGCGCGGCCGTCGCGGTAACATTGCCGGCCGAGCAAGGATCTTGCGCGTTGAACAGGCCGGTGTTCTGGCCGGTGAACAGTTCGATCACATTCGGGGCCCGCACCGCACGCTGGAACTGGGCGCGCAAGCGAACTTCCGAAGACGGCGCCCAGGTCAGGCCGGCCGCAAAGGTGTGCGTGTCGAAGCTGTTCTCGATGTTGTTGCCATCCGTGGTGTAGTTAGAATAGCGATAGGCGCCGTTGATGCCCAGTTCATCGAAGAACGGCTGATCGGTGACCAGCGGGATCTGCGTTTCCATGAAGATTTCATAGACGCGAATCTCGCCCTCGACCGGCAAGAGGGCGCCGCCGGTGCCCGTCAGGCCGAAGCCCGCCGGAATTTGCGAGACGTCGTCCGGTATCCGCTCGAGACGGTCTTCGCGGTATTCAACGCCGAGAAGGGCCTGAATGCCGGCGTCCGCCCACGGGAACTGGAAGCCCGAAGGCCCAAGATCGCCCTGGATCGTGCCGCCAATGACCTTCTGTTCGGTCTTGCCGTAGGTGATGCCGGTGCCCTGCGCGAAGGCCGCCGCTTCCGCGGTGACGCCGCCAAATTCGAACAGGTTGAACGGCAGACAGCCGCCTGCGCCCGTCGGATCGGTGGACGGCGCACAGACCGGGGTGCCCCCGTCGTCAACAACGAACAAGGCTTGCTGAGTCTTGCGGAAGTTGAGGTCGCCCGTGGAGATGCGGACATGGTCGTTTTGCGAATACTGGCCGAAAACGTCCCAGGACCAGTTGTCGCCGAGCGTGCCGCGGAAGCCGGTGATGACCCGGAAGGTCGTGTTGTCTTGCAACAGATTGCGCGGCTGGCCGGTGACGTTGCGATAGCCGACCGTCAGCGGCACGTTGGTCGGGAACATCTCGTTGCCCATGCCGTCGAGAATCGGATCCATCACGGCAGTCGGCGCCGTCGCCATTTCGCCGGCGTCCGGAAGACCGGCATCAATGATGCCGTCATTGTTGGCGTCGTCCCCGTCATGGTCGAACAGAATGGGATCATCAAGATCCCCGTTCATGTCGAGGTCCATGGTGCTCAGCCGGGTTGTCAGCAGCGGCGTATTACAGCCCAGAGAATCGGCCAGCGTCCGGCCTGTGGCCGACAGCGTGCCGCCGAGCAGCGGGTTGTCGCAGTTGGTCTGGAACCCGCGGAAGAACGTGCCCGAGAACGCGATCTGTGCGTCGGTCGTGTTCTTGGTGAAGCCGAAGTCCAGATAAGCTTCGATATTGTCCGTGACTTCATAGCGGCCCATGAAATTGGCCGAGAACCGCTCGATCGGACGCTGTTGGAAGTTGTCCGGCGCGAAGTTAAAGGTCTGCTCCGGCGCGTTGGTGAACGGATCATATTCGTCGTTCTCAGCCAGGAAGAGATCGCCTGGTTCCGTATCCGTCGTAATGAAGCCGGCGCCGATCGGATTGCCTTCCACGTCATTGCCAATGTTCGGGTTTTCGCCGAGGAAACCGGGCGTGAAGAACCGGCGGAAGGTCGAGGAGCCGACGCAGCCGATGCCGCCGATCGTTCTCGGTCCCGGGTCCGCGCCGTCATGCGCACATCTCGAGTAGTCGCGCGCGCCCTGACGGATTTCGTTCTGGTTGGAGTAACCGAAGAACGCTGTGACATTGCCGCGGCCGTCGGCGGTGTTGGCGCCGATCGTCACCGTAGCGTTGACTTCGCGACCGTCCAGAGCGCTGTCCGGGCGAGAGATGCCGCTGACATCCAAGAGCTCATTGAAGAAGTCGTTGTTGTTGCCGTCCTGATAGAAGCCCACCTGGCCGTCGAACATGATGCCTTCGAAGTCGCGACGCAGGATGAAGTTGGCGACGCCCGCCAAGGCGTCCGAGC
>JANQMJ010000028.1 GCA_028280115.1 Parvularculaceae bacterium | reverse complement strand
CCAGGACCCGTCATAAAGCGTATGGCGGCGGCAGCCAACAATCTCCAGCGCAAGCGACAGAACCGCCGCGGTCACGCCGGAACCGCAGGTGGTGACGATCTGCTTATCAAGATCAAGGCCGGCGCCTCTCAAGATCCGTTCGATCTCTTCGGCCGGGCGCAGCCCGCCGTCGGGCGTCAGGAGGACGGTATGGGGCACGCTTTTTGCGCCGGGCATGTGGCCGGAACGAAGGCCCGAACGCGGTTCCGGCGCCGCGCCGCAAAACCGCGCCGCCGGCCGCGCATCGGCGATGACGACGTCGGGGTCGTCAAGCCAGCTGCGCAACTGCGCTGCACAGCAAACCATGTGGGGCTGCAAAGGTGCGCGAAATGTCGCCGGCTTGGGGCCGGCGCGACCGTCCGTGACAGGCCGGCTTTCGGCGCGCCATTTCGGCAGGCCGCCGTCCAGAACCGCGACCCGCTCATGGCCCATGGCGCGAAACGTCCACCACACCCTGGCGGCGGAAAAAAGGCCCTTGTCGTCGTAAATGACGACGTCATGATCGTTGGAAACGCCCAGCGCGCCGACTGCCTTGCCGAAGGCGTTCTCCGGCGGGAGCATATGGGGCAGGGGGCTCGCCCTGTCGGCGATATCGTCTATGTCGAAAAACGCCGCGCCCGGAATATGCCGGCGTTCGTAATCCTGGCGGGCAGGCGGCGCGCCAGGCATGCGCCAGGAACCGTCGATAATCCTGACCCTTTCGTCCGCCAGTCGGTCCGCGAGCCAATCGGTGGAAACTAGCGGACCGAATTGAGCCATGTCACTCCATCCAGGGCGGCGGGGGGAGGTCTTTCTTTCTCAGGAATTCCGGATTGTAAAGTTTCGAGGCGTAACGGGCGCCGTAATCGCACAGCATGGTGACGATCGTCGCGCCGGGGCCGAGATCGCGGGCGAGCTTCATCGCGCCGGCGATATTGATCCCCGAAGAGCCGCCAAGACACAGCCCTTCCTCCAGCGTGAGTTTGTAAAGCACATCGAGCGCCTCGCGGTCGTGAACCCGATAGGCCTCATCGAGGGTGACGCCTTCAAGATTGCCCGTGACCCGGCCCTGGCCGATGCCTTCGGTGATGGAATCGCCTTCGGTCGTAAGCGCGCCGGTCTTGACCCAGCTGAAAATCTTGGAGCCGTAGGGATCGGTTACGGCGCATTTGACGTCTGGGTTGCGTTCCTTGAGCGCGAGCGCGACGCCGCCGATCGTGCCGCCGGTGCCCACGGCGCAGGCAAAGCCGTCGACGCGGCCGCCGGTCTGTTCCCAGATTTCCGGTCCCGTCGTGCGGACATGCGTGTTCCGATTGGCGACATTGTCGAACTGATTGGCCCACAGCGCGCCATTCGGTTCGACGTCATTGAGTTCCTTCGCAAGACGCCCGGAATAATGAATATAATTGTTCGGATTTGCGTAAGGGACGGCGTCGACTTCGATCAGCTCGGCGCCGAGCAGGCGCACGGCGTCTTTTTTCTCCTGACTTTGGGTGCGCGGCATGACGATCTTGACGCGATAGCCGAGAACGGCGCCGACCATAGCGAGCCCGATGCCGGTGTTGCCGGCGGTGCCTTCGACGATGACGCCGCCGGGACGAAGGGCGCCGGCGGCCTCAGCCTCGCGGACGATGCCCAGCGCCGCGCGGTCTTTAACCGACTGGCCGGGATTTAAGAACTCCGCCTTGCCGAGGATTGTGCAGCCGGTCTCTTCCGAAGCGCGCTCAAGCTTAAGTAACGGCGTATCGCCAATAAGATCGAGCGCATTCTGGTTAATCGCCATGGATGCGTCCTTGATTCGGGCGGCCCGCGCGAATTGCGCCTGGGCGTCCTGCTGGCGGGGTCGGTGATCCGAATATGGCGTTGCTTCGTAAGTCACGGTGTAGGTAATTCAGGTACCGGTTCCATGAGACTGATAGCGCTCGCCTGTGCATTTTCCCTCGCCGTCACCTTGCCAGCTTCCGCGCTCGGACTCGATGCAAAATTTCTAATTAAACGTAAAGACAATGTGATCGGCCACCACGTCGTCAACGTGACGCCGACGCCGGAGGGCGCGATCGTCGACACGCGCATTCAAATGCGCGTGAGCTTCGGCCTCTTGACCTTCTTCAAATATAAGCACGAGTCTCGCGAAGAATGGCGCGGCGACGAACTGATTTCTCTATCCAGCCGGACCAACAATGACGGCGAGAAGACGTGGGTCGACGCCCGGCGCGAGAACGGCGTTCTGACCATCAAGGGCAGCGGCTACGAGGGGATTGCGCCGACCAATGCGATTCCGTCGAGCTATTGGCGCAAGGCGCTTGTAGAGGCGGACGCCTTGATCAACACCCAGACCGGCGAGATCATCGACGTCACCGTCGAATCGCTCGGGCAAACGCCGGCGCCCCACGGCGCACCGGCGGATCAATACCGCGTGACGGGCACGCTTGCGCTGAATATCTGGTATGACGGCCAGCGCTGGGTCGGATCGAACTTTGTTATTGACGGCGAAGAACTGACCTATGTGCTTTATTCAGGGGATCAACACTACGCGGCTGCGGCGCATTTGAATTAAACGCTTTTGCCGCGTTCCAATTTTATCGTGATTGCGAAGGGCGGGCTTTAGCCCGCCATGAATCTATTGGCTTGGCGTATCTGAGCGTTTATGGTTCAATTGCGCGATGCCTGAATACCGTCGCTTATATGCCGATGGCGGAACATACTTCTTGACGGTCTGCCTTGCCGATCGACACAGCAACTTGTTAGTCCGTGAAATAGCATTATTGCGGGATGCATGGCTCGAGGCCGCCGCATCGAGGCCGTTTGAAACGGTCGCGGCAGTGGTCTTGCCTGATCACATGCACTTTCTCTGGCGGTTGCCGAGTGACGACCATGATTTTCCGACCCGTATGGCGCAATTAAAAGCCGGATTCACGCGGCGCTTGCCTGAAGAAGCGAAAAGGCGCGGCCGTAAACGTGAGCGCGGGGTATGGCAATCACGATATTGGGAACATGTTATTCGCGATGACGAGGATCTTGCGCGGCATATCGATTATATTCACTTCAACCCGGTCAAGCACGGTTATGTTTCTGACCCAGATGACTGGCCTCATTCTACATGGGCGAAATGGAAGAGAGAATTTGGGCGCCCGATCACGATCCCGCCGGAAGATTGGCAACCAGCGCATCTCGGCGAACGCCGAGATTTGGCGGGCTGAAGCCCGCCCTACACGGCTATTCCGCTTTCTTCGCCTCGCGCCAACGCGCTTCCATCTCTTCGAGGCTGGCGTCCTCCATCGCGCGGCCGTCCTCGGCGAGGGATTGTTCGATATGCCGAAAACGCCGGATGAACTTTTCATTGGCGCGGCGCAGCGCCGCTTCCGGATCTGCTTTGAGATGGCGCGACAGGTTAGCGATCGCGAATAAGAGATCGCCGAATTCTTCCTCGATTTTCTCTTGCGGCGCGCTGTCGATCGCCTCGACGAGTTCGTCCGTTTCTTCCTCGATCTTGGCAAGCACATCCTTCGCCGACGGCCAGTCGAAACCGACCCGCGCCGCGCGTTTTTGCAGTTTGACCGCGCGGATCAGTCCCGGCAGTCCGGCCGGCACGTCGTCGAGCAGGCTTTCATGTCCCTTGGCGATCCGTTCTTGCGCCTTTTGCGCTTCCCAGGCCGCTGTCTGCTCTTCGGCGGTGCGCAGATCCGCATCGGCGAAGACATGGGGATGGCGGCGGATCATCTTTTCCGTGATGGCCTCGACGACGTCGGCGAAATCGAAATCCCCGGCTTCTTCGGCCATGCGGGCGTGGAACACGGTTTGAAACAAAAGATCGCCGAGTTCGTCTTTGAGCGCGGCCATGTCGCCGCGTTCGATGGCGTCGGCGACTTCATAGGCCTCTTCGATAGTGTAAGGCGCGATGGTGCGGAAATCCTGCTCCACGTCCCAGGGACAGCCTTTCACTGGATCGCGCAGCCGCGCCATGACGTCGAGCAACGCGTCGATCTGACGGTTATCGCCGGTCTTGGAAGCGGTCATGACATCCTCACCAGAAAAATCCAAAAGATCACGCTTTGCGGCATTTTCCGCCAAGATTGCGCCGCTTCGCATCGCAAAAAGCGCGCGCCTTAAAGATCGGCGGGAACCGGCGCGCGAGCCTTCCTTTCCCGGCGCCATTCAGTGTAAGGCTGGCCCGGAACCGACGCGGTTTGAGAACCACACAACGACGCGCGATGCAATGCGCGGCCGCCCGCGCACGAAGACGGAGGAGTATTCCCGCATGCCGATTCAGGAAACCAAATTGATCTGGCGCAACGGCGAAATGATCCCCTGGGCCGAGGCGACGACCCATGTGCTGACCCATGGGCTGCATTACGGAAGCGCCGTGTTCGAAGGCATGCGCGCCTATGAGACCAGGCACAAGGGCGTATGCGTCTTCCGCAACCGGGAGCATATGGAGCGCCTGCGCTATTCCGCGCGGGTCTATCGTTTGAACATCAAGCACACGGTCGAGGAATTGATGCAGGCCTGCCGCGATGTGGTCCGAATGAATGAATTGGGCTCGGCCTATATCCGTCCGATCGCCTGGCTCGGCTATGGCGAAATGGGGCCCTATTCCACCAACGTTCCCACCGAAGTCGCCATCGCCGCCTTTCCCTGGGGCGCCTATCTCGGCGAGGAGGGGATGAAAAACGGCATTGACGTTGCGGTTTCAAGCTGGCGGCGCATGGCCCCGGGCACCGTGCCGGCGGGCGTCAAGGCGGCGGGCAATTATCTTTCAAGCCGGCTGGTGAGCATGGAAGCGCGCGATCAGGGCTATGCGGAAGGGATCGGCCTTTCCCATGACGGCACGGTCAGCGAAGGCGCCGGCGAAAATCTTTTTGTCGTCCTTAACGGCCGCATCCTGACGCCGCCGGCGGCCTCGTCGATCCTTTCCGGAATCACGCGCGACACGGCGATCACGCTCGCCAAAAAACTCGGCTATGAGGTGGTCGAACAAGCGATCCCCCGGGAGATGCTTTACGGCGCCGATGAAATCTTCTTCACCGGCACGGCGGCGGAAGTCACGCCCGTCCGCTCGGTGGACAAGCTCAGCGTCGCCGATCTCGAGTTTCCCGTGACGCGCCGCATTCAGGACGCCTTCTTCGGGCTTTTCAGCGGCGACACCGAAGACGAATGGGGCTGGCTCGACCCGGCGGGGTAGGGGGCGCATCTGTTCCGCGGACTTTTGGATCAGCCGGCGGTCTATTATTTTATCCGCCACGCCATGGGCGCTGACGAAGCGGAATAACGCTGCGCGGGGCTCGGAAAGGGACCGGCGATGCGCTTTGTCAAAATTCTGTTGTGCCTTGTCGCGCTGGGTCTTCTCGGCGTTGCGGTGTGGCTCTGGACGCCGTCGCCGAAACCCTTCGATACAAAAGCAGCGCTGGCCGCGGCGGCGCAATATGACGCGCGGATCATCCGCGACCGTTTCGGCGTGCCGCACATATACGGCGCGCGCGATGCGGATGTCGCTTTCGGGCTCGCCTATGCCCACGCCGAAGACGACTGGGCGACCATTGAGGACGTAGTTTTCTTTTCCCGCGGCGAGCTTGCCCGGCGCAAGGGCAGGGCGGCGGCGATTCCCGACTATCTTGTCGGCGCGCTGCGTATCCAGCGCGATGTCGGCGAACGATACGTCCGCGACCTGGCGCCGCAAACCCGCGCCGTCATGGAAGGCTTTGCCGCCGGGGCCAATCTGTGGTGCGCGGAAGAAAAGGGGCGCTGCTCGCCCGGCGCCGCGCCGGTGACGCCCGAAGACGTCATCGCCGGTTTCGTGGCGCGCACGCCGTTCTTTTACGGTCTCGACGAAGCGCTGGAAGCGATTTTCGAGGGCGATCCCGCAACCGTCGCCGCCGCCGAAGCCGCGCGTCTGGCGCTGATGAAAACGGGCCCCGAAATGGAGCGCGGCTCCAACGCCATGGCCGTTGCGCCGGCCCGTTCGGCGGACGGTCATACGCGGCTGATGGTCAACTCCCACCAGCCCTATGTCGGTCCGGTCGCCTGGTACGAAGCGCGGGTCAAGTCGGAGGAGGGCTGGGACATGATCGGCGGTCTTTTTCCCGGCGCGCCGGTGATCCTGCTCGGCGCCGGGCCCAATCTCGGCTGGGCGCACACCGTCAACAGGCCCGACCTCGTCGATGTTTATCGGCTGACCGTCGACGACCCGAAAAAACCCAGTCGCTATCAGCTCGACGGCGCGTGGCGTGATTTCGAGGTCGATAAAGTCAAATTCCGCGTCAGGCTGTTCGGCCCGTTCAGCCTGCCGGTCGCGCGCCGGGCGCTTTATTCCGTTCACGGACCGGTATTCGTTACCGATCGCGGCGTCTTTGCGGTTTCCTATGCCGGGGCGGGAGACGTGCGCATGGCCGAGCAGTGGTTCCGCATGAACAAGGCGCAAAATTTCGATGAATGGCGCGCGGCCATGGAGATGGGCGCGATCCCCAGCCTGAATGCGGTCTATGCCGACCGTGACGGCAATATCGGCTATTTCTATAACGCCGCCATTCCGATCCGCTCGGAAGAGTACGATCCGTCAAAAACCATGCCCGGCGATATATCGGAGACGCTGTGGCGCGGCCAGCACCCGTTCAGCGCCGTTCCCCAAATCGTCAATCCGGTGTCGGGCTATGTCGTCAACGCCAATCACACCCCGTTCGACGCTTCGGGCGAGGGCGACAATCCCGACCCGGCCGCATTTCCAGCGCATTACGGGATCGACCGGAAAGTCACCAACCGGGGCTTGCGCATTCAGGAACTTTACGGCGGCGATCCTTCCATCACGGAAGAAGAATTTCTCGCCTACAAGATGGATCATTTCTATGCGGATGAATCGCGGGCAAGGGCGCTGATCGAGGTCCTTTTGGAAAAGGAGAGCGAAGCGCCGGAACTCGCCAAGGCCATGGCCGTGCTGCGCGCCTGGGACGGTTCGGCTGCGCGGGAAAGCCGCGCCGCGCCCCTGGCGATCCTTACGGCGCGGCGCGCCCTGGGACCGCTGCTGAACGGCGAGGACGCCGATACGCCTGATCCCATCGAGGCGCTCAAGGAGACGGCGGCCGACCTTAAAGCGGGCTTCGGACGCATCGACCCGCAATGGAGCGAGGTCGTTCGGCTCATGCGCGGCGATCTCAGCGCGCCGCTTGACGGCGGGCCGGATGTTCTGCGCGCGGTCTATCCCAGCGGCGATCCGGCCGAAGGCGTCATGACGTCCGTCGCCGGCGACACCTATATCGTTTACGCCGACTGGCCGCCGTTGCAGGCAATCGCCGACGGCGCCGGGGGGTATCCGAAAATCCGCACCATTCACCAGTTCGGCGCGGCGACGCTCGATGCAACGTCGGCCCATTACGCCGATCAGGCGCCGCTCTTTGCGGCGGAGGCATGGAAGACGCCGCCGATGACGCTGGACGCGCTGCTCGCCGAAGCAACGGCGGATTACCGGCCGGGCCGGCGTTAGGGCGGTTTGCATTTCCATTTTTGCTTATCTCTAATTGTCGCACAATTTATATTGTCGCAAATTATATGTAGCGTATTTTATCGTTTTTACTGCGGCCCAAGCGGATTGGCGATTTTGCGCACCGCGCCGGGAAACGGTTTTCTGCGGGAAAACGCCGATCCCGTGACGATCAGCGTGCGGTCTTCATCGGCAAGCGCGATGTTCGTAACCAGCGGCTCCTTGATATCGATGCGCCGTTCGATGTGTCCGCCGGGAGAAACGATCAGCAACGCGCCGGCGCCGTAGATGGCGACGTAGAGATTTCCGTCGGCGTCGGTTTCGAGCCCGTCCGGTCCGGTCAGCGCGTAATCCTTGGCGCCTTTTATCGTTTCCTTGTTCAGATCGATCAACACCGCGGGCCGGCCCAGCCGTCCGGGCGCGGTTTCGGGATACGCCAGGATCCGCCCGCCAAGATGTTCGCTGACATATAAAACCCGCCGCGCCCGGTCGAAATGAACGCCGTTGGCGTAATGCAGCCCGCTGGCGAGACGCCTGACAGCGCCCTTTGGATCGAGATAAAGGACCGCGCCTTCGGCCGGCGCCATGCGGCTGAACATGCCAGCGGCGGAAAAATAAATCCCGCCTTGGCCGTCCGCGGAAGCGTCATTGGGATTGAGAAACTCTCGTCCGTCCGTATCCCGATCAAGGCGCTGCGTTCGCCGGCTGTCGGCGGATAGAAGATGAATCTCGTCCGTCAGATGACACAGCACCGCATAACCGTCCCCATAGGGCGCAATCGCCGTGGGGCCGCAACCGGCGCTTTTATAGAACGTCGTCGCCCCCTCCTCGCCCCAGGCGACGATGCGGTCGGCGTGCATTTCCGCAAACAGGACAGCGCTGCCGGCGACGATCGGGCCTTCCGGATAAGAAGCTTTCAGACGATCGCGGGCCTGTGCCTCAGGCGCCGGCGCGATCGCCAGCGCCGCCAGGAGCAGCGCCGGCGCCAGGGCCCTTTTCACGGTGCGCCTCCTTCCATAACCAGCTCAGAGCGAACATCGACGCCGCCGAGACCAGCGCAATGACGGCGAACAGCATCGTGATGGCGCGCGATCCAATCGCCGGCACCAGGAAGAACGTCGTCACCAGCGTTCCGGCGATGCTGCCGAAGGTCGACATGGCGCTCATGGAGCCGACGAGCCGGCCGGTCCCGCTGGAAAACTGAATCAACAAGCGCACCGCGAAGGGCGTATAAACCCCGAGCACGGTCACGGGGATGATGTTCAAAAGAAAAGCGGCGACCAAAACGCCCAGGCGCACATTTTCGATGGAGTCGCTGAGCGCCAGGAACAGCGCGTCCGCGAACAAGGGCAGCGCCAGGAAAAACACCCCCGCAAGCGCGATAAACGCGCCGAGCAGCGCGGTCGACGGATGACGGTCGGCAAGATGCCCGCCCCCGTAAGCGCCCAGCATCAGCGACAACAGGACCGTCGAGATCAGCGAGCCCCAGGTGAAAATATCGCCGCCGAAATACGGCGACAGATAGCGGCTGCCGAGCATTTCATAGCCCATGATCACCGCGCCGAGCACGAACGCGTTGACATAGATCGCGCCGACAAAGACGGCGGTGGCGCGCGGAGACGGAACTGCGGCCATGGCCCCGGTCAGTCCTTTTTCAACTTGCGTTTACGGGTTTCGACGGATTTTAGATAATTCGCCGGGGCGAAATCATCCGTGAGCACATCTTCCGGATCCCGTGGGGGCGTCACCAGTCGCTCGCGGATCATATCTTCAAGATTGTAGCGGAAGCCATGGGCGGCCTGGAGCGGCGCGGCCCGCGCAATCAGCGTCTCCTTCGTGCGGCACGAGCCGTTGTAAGCGACCGCGACGATGTTGCTGCCCGCCTCGTAAAGATCGACGCAATCGAACACCGAGCCGATGGTCGCCAGGGCATGGTCGAACAGCATGGTGTTGGGTTCGATGTTCTGCACGATCGCCCCGCCCGGTTCCAGGCGGGTTTCCACAAGCTCATAGAACTCCTGCGTTAACAGATGAAACGGCACGAAATGGCCGCGATAGGCGTCAACGACGATATAGTCGTAGGTTTCCTTTGTCCGGCGCATGAAGATGCGGCCGTCGCTGGTGACGATGTTGAGATTGTCCTGCTCGGTGACGCCGAAATATTTGTCGGCGATCTTGACGATTTCCGGATCGAGTTCGACTGCGGTGATGTTGAGCGCCGGCAGGTAATGGGCGAGATACCAGGTCGTGCGTCCCCCGCCCATGCCGATGACCGCGGCTTTTTCGAGTTTTTCCGGATAGACGATCCCTGCGGTGGCATAGCGCGTATAGATCGACGCGAGTTCGGTGGGATCGTCGGGATTGTAAATGGACTCGCGATAGTGGCGCCGATTATGGCCGAAGCGCAGGGTTCGATAATCGCCTTCCTTGAACACGAAAATCGAATTGTAAATGGACTCTTTTTTATAGATGAGTTCGGCCCGGATCGTCGCTGCGCCGGCCTGTGTCGCCATCGCCGTCGCCAGGGCCAACGCGCAACATAGGCAAAGCAGCAAGCCTGCGGATCGGGCGCTTAAGAGCCGGGTCATCGCCAACGCATCTCTTTCCTTCGTACCGGCCGAGCCTTTATCGCGCCGGCGCGCCCCAGGCCGCCAGAAAAACAGCAACTCGCCGCCGGCGCAAGGCCCGCTTTATCTTTACGCCCGCGCCGGGATTTCCATGCCGTCATAGGCCGGCTCCACCCCCGCCGGGAGCTTTTTTCTGAGCGTCTCATAATCCATGTGAATGTGCATATTTGTCAAAATCGCCCGTTTCGGCTTGACCCGCGCGATCCATTCAAGGGTCAGGTCGAGATGGGCGTGGGTCGGATGGGGTTTTTCCTGCAGCGCGTCGACGATCCAGGTGTTCACGCCGTCAAGCACCGCAAAGCTTTCCTCGGGCAGATCGACCGCGTCGCTGGTATAGGCGATGTCGCCGAAGCGAAAGCCCAGCGCGTTGACGCCGCCGTGATATTGCAAAAACGCACAGGCGGGTATTTCTCCGCTCGGACCGTCGATGGAGAACGGCGTTCCGCAAGCGGGCATGTCGCGCCGGTCGAGGATCGGCGGGTAATAGCTGTCAGGGGCCTGGACGAAACAATAGCTGAACCGCTTGACGATATCGCCCGAGGTTTCAGGATCGATATAGACCGGCATCGTCCTGCCCATGCGCAGCGCGAAGGCCCGAAGGTCGTCGAGCCCGTGACACTGATCCGCATGCTCATGGGTGAACAACACGGCGTCGAGGCGCGAACACCGCGCCGCGAGCAACTGGGCGCGCATGTCGGGCGACGCATCCACCAGGATGCTGGTGACTTTATCGTGCCGAAAGCCGAATTCGGGATGGGCGCGCCGAACCAGGATCGAACAGCGCGTGCGCCGGTTTTTCGGCTCTTTTGGATCGCACACGCCCCAGTCGCCGGCGCCGTCGGGACCGCCCAGACGCGGCACGCCGCCGGACGATCCGCAGCCGAGAATGGTCACGCGAAGATTGTCTTCGGTCATGACGACGTTTCCGATCGCTTCGCCCGTGAAAACAGCCGGAAGAAATTCTCCGTCGTCGCGGCGGCGATGTCGTCAACACTTGCGCCTTTGATCTCGGCGAGTTTTTCGGCCACATGAACCAGATAAGCCGGCTCGTTGCGCAGTCCGCGCATGGGGACCGGCGCAAGATAGGGACAGTCGGTTTCGATAACGATCCGGTCTAAGGGCGTTGCTTCGGCGATGGCGCGAATATCGTTCGCATTCTTGAACGTAATGATGCCGGAAAAGGCGATATAACCGCCCAGCGCCAGCGCCGCCTCAGCCAGGTCGGGCCCGCTCGTATAACAGTGCATCAGCGGCGTGAACGCCCCCTCCCCGTGTTCGGCTTCAAGCACCTCCCGCATCTCGTCATCGGCGTTACGGGTATGAGTGATCAGCGGCAGGCCGGTTTGGCGCGCCGCTTCGATATGGGCGCGGAACACCGGAAACTGTTTGTCGCGGTCGGAATATTCATAATGAAAGTCGAGCCCGCATTCGCCGATGGCGACGACCTTTTCGTCCGTAGCCATGTCGATCAATGTTTGCGCGTTGAGATCGGCATGGTCTTTTGCATAGTGCGGATGAACGCCGACGCTGCGCCAGATGAAATCATGGGCGTCGGCGACCGCCTTGATAGCGGGGGTTGAGTCGAGCTTGTCGGAAATCGTCAGCATGTAATCGACGCCCGCCGCTCTGGCGGCGGCGATCACCCCATCGCGGTCGTCCTCATAGCGGTCGGAATGCAGATTGACGTGACTGTCGACAAGCATGGGCGCTTCCGGTCACGCGTCCGACAGCGCGGCGCGCAGATCGTAGGCCATGGCGGCGACCAGCTGGCCGCGGTCAAGATTAAGCGCCTCGCCGCGCGCCGCCAGCGCGCTGATACGCTCCCACGCCGTCAGCAATGCGGCCGCCGACGCGCCAGCAAGCGGGGCCGGCGCATCCAGGCCGCGCGCGACACAGCGCGCCGCATCCGAGAGTTTTTCGGCGACCACGCTGCGAAAGATCTCCCACCGGCCCTCACCCGCCTTGCCGGCAATCGCGCCGGCGATGCGGCCGATTTCGGCCGGCTTGCCGGTCGAGGCGAGAAAGGCCTGGGCGAGAGCGATGGCTTCCGCGCCGTTCTCGGCCGCGAGCGATAACGCATAGCCGGGCCGCCCCCCGGCGGCGGCGGCGATGGCTGCGGCTTCCTTGCCGGAAACGCCGCCTTCGCGTTCGACCAGCGCGAGGACGTCTTCCTCCGGGACGGGGCGAAGATCGATGCGACGGCAGCGCGAACGAATGGTCGCCAAGAGCCGTCCCGGCGCTTGCGACAGCAGCAGCAGCAAGGTCCTCGCCGGCGGCTCCTCCAGCGCCTTCAAGAGCGCGTTGGCGGCGTTGCGGTTGAGATCGTCCGCCGTGTCGATGATCGCGATCCGAAACCCGCCCATGGCCGGCGTGTGGCTGAGAAACAGGGTTAATTCGCGTATGGTTTCAACAGTGATTTCAGTCTGATAGCGTGAGGTTTTTTCATTCCACTGGCGCTCGGCGACAAAGAGATCGGGATGGGCCTGCTGGGCGATCAGCCGGGCGGCGCGGGACTGCGCTGCAATCTCGAAGGAATGATCGTCCTTGAGCGCCTGGGGATCGAGCAGGCCCCTGGCGATGCGATAGGCGAGCGTCGCCTTGCCCGCCCCCTTGGGCGCGGCGATGATCCAGCCATGGCTCAGCACGCCGCCTGTCATCGCCCGGCGCAGGTCGGTTTCAACAGCGTCGCGGCCGATCTGGTCGAGCCGTTCATGGGGCGGCAAAAGGGCGTCCGACATGGGGTTTGGTTTAGGCGGTTTGCCCGGCCAACGGAAGCCGCGTCAGCCTTGAAAGAGATCGGGAAACCGCCCGCGCACCGCGCTTTCGACCTGGGCGGCGACGTCGTCCACCGGCGCGCGGGAATCGATCACGACGCAGCGCGCCGGCGCTTCCTTGGCGATGTCCAAAAATGCCTGGCGCACGCGTTCCTGAAATGCCCCGCCTTTTTCTTCAAACCGGGTTTCGGCCCGATCCGACGACGCCCGGGCGAGCGCTTGTTTGGCCGGCGCGTCGAGAATGATGGTGAGATCGGGCCCATTATCGCCGACCACGAAATCATAAAGCGCATCGACCGCCTGCGCGCCGAGCCCGCCCGCATGGCCCTGATAGGCCATGGAGGAATCGGCAAACCGGTCGGTGATCACCACGGCGCCGCGTTCAAGCGCCGGCAGGATGGTTTTTTCAAGATGATCGCGCCGCGCGGCGAACATCAACAACGCTTCGGTTTCCGGCGACCAGCGATCCTTGTCGCCGGTGACGAGCAAGGTGCGGATCGCTTCGGCGCCTGTCGATCCGCCGGGCTCGCGCGTAACGACAACGTCGCGCCCGGCGGCGCACAACACGCTCGCCAGTTTTTCGATCTGCGTCGACTTGCCGACCCCGTCGCCGCCTTCAAAGCTGATGAAAACGCCTTTGCGCGCACTTGATCCTGACGGCCGCGCCCCGGTCATTGAACCGTTTCAGCGTCGGTCTCGACCGGCTCCGGCTTGGCGAGCAAGGTTTTCGCCGCCAGCGCGATCTTGCCGAAGACGCCGGCCTCGCCGACGCCGCGACCGGCATAGAGCGGATATTCCTTGAACGGACCGTTCTCGACCTCGACCCGCAGAACGCCGATCTGCTGGTTTTCGCGCACCGGCGCGGCGACCGGCCCGCGATAGATGACGGTGGCCTTGACATCGTTAAGGGTCGAACGATGGACGATCATCGAGACTTCGTCGGCGGCGATCAGCGGCACGGTTTTTTGCTTGCCCTTGAACACCTGGGCTTCGCCGACAATGTCGCCGGGCTGATAAAACACCTTGGTCGCGAAGTCGTCGAAAGCGATGCGCATCAGCCGCGCCGTTTCCGTCGCGCGCTGGCGTTCGCTCTCAATGCCGTTGACGATCAGGATGCGGCGCTCGCCGTTTCTGACGGCGGAGCCCGCAAGGCCATAGCCGGATTCTTGCGTATGACCGGTCTTGAGCCCGTCCGCGCCTTGAAACGTGTCGAGCAGCGGATTGCGGTTTTCCTGGCGGATCCTTTCCCAGGTAAAAACGCGTTCGGAGAATATGGAATAATAATCGCCATATTCGCTGATGATCTTGCGCGCCAGCAGGGCGATGTCGCGCATGCTCATCTTATGATCGGGATGGGGCATGCCGTGGGAATTGACGAAAGTGGAATCGTTCAGTCCCCACTCGCGCGCCTTGGCGTTCATCAATTCCGCAAAGGCTTCTTCAGACCCGGAAATGTTTTCGGCGATGACAATGCAGGCGTCATTGCCGGACTGAACGATGATCCCGCGCAACAGATCCTCAAGCGGGATTTTCGTATCGACGCGCACCCACATTTTCGATTCCGTGCCGTCCGCGCCCTGACGCCAGGCCTTTTCGCTGACGTCGAATTCGTCCGTAAGCTTGAGCGAGCCGTCTTTCAGCTTTTCGAAAACGATTGCGACGGTCATGAGTTTCGACATTGACGCCGGCACCGTCGGCGCGCGCGCGTTCTTGGCGAACAGCGTCGCGCCGGTCCGATAATCCATGAGGATGGCGTATTCCGCATCGGTGGCGATCTGGGCGAACGCCGCGCTAAGACTGACAAGCCAGGCGGCGCCCAGAGCGGCGCCATACTTCAACAACTGCACGAACGGCTCCTTATTTCTTCCCACGCCATTTCTTCCCACGGCGATGCTGCGCCCAGCCGCAAAGACCATCCCCCGGCGTCGACACAAGGGCCGGTTCAGGGCGTTATCGTGACAAGCGCGGCGTCAGCATAACCCGCTTCGCGCACCGCTTCCAAGCGTCGCGCCGCTTCCGCCCGATCGGCGTAGGGGCCCATATTGACCCGGTAAAAGGCCTCCCCGGCGGGGGTCTCGATCCGTGAAAGCCGCAAGGGACCGACGGCGCTAAGCTTGCCGCGTAGGGTATCGATATAATCAAGGCTCCACAGCGCGGCGACGCGAACCGCGTAGAGCGCCTGGGTCTCCTGCGCCGCTGCTACGGGCGCGGGCGCGATCGAGGGAGCGGGCGGCGCGGCATCGGCTGCAGCGGTATCGCCGCCAAGGGTTTTTATCAGTTCGCCGACATCGCCCATGTCCGCCTGCTGGGGCGCCTGCCTGGACGCCTGCTTGGACGCTTGGGCGACCATGATTTCCGGCGCGGGCGGTTTCCTGCTTCCCGATCTGGGCAGCGGCGCCGGGCCGGCATAGCGCACCCGCACCCTCGCCAGGCCCTGACGGTCGAAACCCAAACGCCTGGCCGCCGCCTGGGAAAGATCGATGATGCGGCCCCGGGCGAAGGGTCCGCGGTCGTTGACCCGGACCATGATCTTGCGCCCGTTTTCGAGATTTTTCACTTCCACCAGCGAGGGCATCGGCAATGTGGTGTGCGCGGCCGTGAGCAAGTTCTTGTCGAAGATCTCGCCATTGGCCGTCAGACGGCCGTGGAATTTGCCGCCGTACCAGGAAGCAACGCCGATTTCGTCGTAATTGGGATCGGCCTTGGGACGGTACCAGCGCCCGTTGACCTTGTAAGGATTGCCGACCTTGTAGCGCGGCGCAGGCTCGGCGGTCCGCTGTGGCGTCGCGCAGGCCGCAAGCGCAAAGAGCATCAGTAAAGCGAGCGCGCTGGCGCGCCAAGCATCGATCACGACGATCCCTCACCCGGAAAATGACCTGGGAACACCAATCCATCGCAGGTTAATTCATCGTTAATATCCGGGCTGGAGTGCGGGCCAAGGGGATTTGCTTGTTATTTCACCGAGCGCCGCTATTTCTTGGCGTGCGCCGCACGCCCCGCGGAGGGGTGGCAGAGTGGTCGCCCGCGCGCGAATGCGCGCTATTTTTTGGTTTGTTCGACCGCTCCCTTGGACCGTCAAAGTTGCGAATGTCCGATCGAAACGCTAGATGCAGCCATCCCCTGGAGGGGTGGCAGAGTGGTCGAATGCGGCGGTCTTGAAAACCGTTGGGCCGCAAGGTCCCGGGGGTTCGAATCCCTCCCCCTCCGCCATTTGCAACAATTGCGGGACAAGCGGGACCGGATCCGCATCCGGGACGCTCGAACCCCCGTCATAAGATTCGCGCGCCTTCGCGCGCGGGGGTTCGAATCCCTCCCCCTCCGCCACTACTCTATTGCACGATGCTGCTTCGCGCGGCTTTCCGGAACGGCTGTTCGTGGCCAAAACGCGACATTCCCCGGGTGGTTTTTTTGCGGCAAAAAACAGCGTTCAATACGACTTTCGCCTACGTCTCAGCTGTGTGTTTCGGCCAGCGAAGGGCGAGCCAGAAAATGAGCGAGATGGCAATAATCTGGAAGCCGACGATCAGCTTGTAGAAGGCCGGCGACCCGATCAGGGTCAGGCACGCCATGACGAGATAAATGGGTCCCAAAATCAGGTTCAGCGATCGGCTGAGCGAGGCGGGCAGGATCGAAGAAAGAAAGACCATGCTGGCGGGTGTCGCCATTACAATCGCCACTAGTACCATTTTCAAGTCTGTTACATCTCCAAGAGGACCCAATGATCCAACTGACATCATCTCGATCATGCCCGGCATATAGAGCACGAGGTAATCATTGTAGATATAGAGGGACATCAGAGAGGCCCACAGCAAGGAAAGTTTGATCTGTATCGGGATGGGAGCATTTTCCAAAACCTTCCTCGCCATGAAAGGACCTCATCCTCATTGCTTCATTGGTGGACAGATCAGCACCTCAGCATTTTCAAAAACGCATGGCAATTGACAAATTTTGCAGAAAATCTATTCATAAATGAATGTCTTGGGATGCGATCAGCCTCAACTGGAACCACCTTCGCGCCTTCCTGGTCACAGCCGAGGAAGGCTCTCTTTCGGCGGCGGCGCGAGTTCTCAAGGTTTCGCAACCAACCTTGGGGCGGCAGGTTTCAGCACTTGAGCACCAGATCGGCGTCGCTCTCTTCGAGCGGGTGGGATCCGGGCTCTCGCTGACGCCGAGTGGTCAGGGCCTCGTCACCTATGCTCAGAGCGTGGCTGAGGCGGCGGCGCAGTTCTCGCTGGCCGCATCCGGACAGTCGCAAGCTGTCGAAGGCACAGTCACCCTATCCGTAGGCGAACTTTTTGCGGCTTACATCATGCCGCCCATCATTCAACGATTGCAGGCGATCGAGCCTGGCATAAAGATCGTCCTGGTCGCTTCGAATGAATCCAGCGACCTGAAACGGCGCGAGGCTGATATCGCCTTTCGGGCCCATCACGCAGATCAGCCAGATCTCACGTCTCTGGAGGTCTGCAAGCTCACAAGCCGGTTTTACGCATCCTCAGATTATCTTGAGCGGTACGGACATTCGGCTCCTGCTGAACACCGTTTCATCGGCTTCGATGACTCCGGCGGATACCTTCAGTTCCTGAATCGGCTCGGCTTCGTCCTCACTGAGAGTAACTTTCCAATCCGGGCGGAAAGTCACTTTGTGCAATGGGCGATGGCCAGGCACGGCCTGGGCGTTGTCACGGCGCTCGAACTCATCGGCGATGCCGACGCCGACATGGAACGGGTGTGGCCTGACATGTCCCCCATTATCAGTCCAATGCATTTGGTCGCACACCGCGAAGTCATGAAAAATCGCCGAGTCCGTGTGATATTCGACTTTCTGAAGAGCGAATTGGCAGTGCTGTAGATTAGCGAGTGTTTTGGTCTACCACGGCGGCGTTCTATCGTAGCGCGATAGCGAACGAATAGTTCGCGTTTCTGTCACGCATGGCCCGCCAGCCTAAAGCAACTTAGCGAGCGAAGCGAGCTTAGTAAGAAACCTGCCCGGCGTAGCCGAAGGCGAAGACGGGCTGAAACATGCTTCGCCCGGCAAGCCGTTTGGCTTGCTTAACCCAAGAAAGCTTGTTGCGAACAGTAGGGCGCATTAAGCAAAACACAATGCGCCACAACGAGGATTAACTGGTTGATGGGCGCTTAGGATAGAGGAGTAAGGCATCGTGGAAAATGCGCCATCGAAGATATCGCCGGAACAATTTCTGCCAAAATGGCTCTGGATCGTAGTCGGCCTTCAGGTCGTTATCGTTTCGGGCTTTGCCCTGGCAACGCTGTTCAACCCGCCGCCAGACTTCAACTATACGACCATGGCCTATGTCACCCGCAATTTGACCGCCGTGCTTGTCATCGTCGTCGCTGTATTGCTTCGCAGCCACGCAGCCCTATTTGCGGGTTTGGCTGCGCGCTGCGTGACCGACATCGTCGACGCGGCGACCGTGTTCACAATGAACGCGACGGAATTGGAATCTGTTGTTTTAATGGTCGTGGCTTTGTTGATCCTGCCGGCGCTGGCTGCTCTGGCGTATTTATGGAAACGCATAAGAGAGGGGTAAGCGCTTTCAGCCGTTTTTTTCACCACCAAAATTAATTTCGGCCCCCAAATAGGAAAAGCGCCTCATGATGTCGAAAAAAGAACTGATAATGAAGCTTCTCAAGGGGATTGAAACCGGCGATCCGGAGGCCGCGACTGTTGTAAACGAAGCCAAATATATTCAACACAATCCGCGCACAGATGAGGGGAGCCCCGGCCTTGCCGCGCTGTTTGCGCGTTTGGCCAAGACCGACCCGCGGGTTACTTTCATGCGCGTTTTCGAGGATGGGGATTTTGTATTCGCCCATATCGAATACGACTTCAGCGAAGTGGAAGCGGCGTTTGAGGTCTTTCGCTTCGAGAACGGAAAAGCTGTTGAACATTGGGACAACCTCCAGCCGTTACAGCCGCCAAATCTTTCAGGCCGCACGATGTTGGACGGTGAAACTGCGATTACGGATCTGGATAAGACAGAAGCCAACAAGGAACTGGTTGGCGGCTTCGCGCAACAGGTATTGGTTGAACGGCGACTAGACCTGATCGAAACGTATATGGCCGATAATTTTATCCAGCACGACCCGGAACTTGCTGACGGTGTTGCGGCGTTTCGAGCAGCGCTCAAAGCTGAAAAGCATGGCGCAGCCAGATTAGAGTATTGGCAGGTTCATCGCGTCCTTGGAGAAGGAAACTTTGCTCTTTGCATGATCGAGGGGCGCAAGGACGGGGTACATTCCGGTTTATATAGTCTCTTCCGTATCGCAGACGGCAAGATAGTGGAGCACTGGAACACGGCGGCGCCAATCGCGCCCCGGAGCGAATGGAGAAACAACAACGGGAAATTCTGAAGCCCGATAGTGAGTGAAGCACGCTTCAGAGCTGGCATGATCCCCGAAAAGCTCGCCCCAATATGCGCACACTAGATACTCATTCGAATGATTGAGCAGATTTATCGTAGCCGAAGGCGAAGACGGGCTGTCTTTCAGAACCAGCGATCGCCCGCAGCCTTGACATATTGGCGCCAGACAAAATCCCATGGCGTCGCCGCCGCAATCACGACTGCCAGGGCGCAGGCGAATGCCGTCTCCGCGGTTTCAGCATCCATCCCGCCGGGTTCCAGCGATTGCGGAAGCGCGACCGACAGCAGCCAGATAACTTTCCATGCCATTTCCCAAAACAGCACGGGCAACATTGTCAGCGGGTATCGCAAACCAAGCACGCAGAGAACGACCAGCGCGAGGAGCATGGCGTTTACGACGCCTTCGCTGAACTCCCATGGTCCGCCCGCCAGGAAAACCGGCACGATCTGCGATCCCATCCCCGCCGCAATCAGAAGATAAGCGGCGCGCAGTAAATAGAGTCTCCACAAAGCGATCGTGTCGTCAGGCATCGCGGCGCCTCCCGTCGGGCGAAAAAGCTTCAGGCCCTGCCCAGCGTGCGCCGCAAGCCGTCATGATTGCGGCTGCGGCCAGCGCCGTGCGTCGCCTCTCCTCGCCGTCAGCCCTGGCGCCAAGCAAAGCGCGCCTGTGAAGCTCGGTATGAGAATGAACGCGAACAAGCTAGCGGCGAAATCCGGCGCGAACAAGTCGGCGCACTTCGCCTCGAAGGAATTGCGCATTACGGGCCAGATACTCAGCAGGCCTGCCCTTCATACGCGACGCCCTCCAAAGAGCTAGCGATCGTTTAAAATCTCTACGTCTTGCGGCCTCTTTTGGGTCCACACGAAGCATAACCGCCGATTCGCCTGCAAGCCCCCTAGCCGAATCGTGGTCGGAATAGCGCGCTCGGTCGCGCCTGCGTCCGCTGCGTCCTTGTTAACCATGTTTTTGCAGTATTGCGCGGAAATGGGCTCATTGTGGCAATTGCTTTGGTAAAAGTTCTAAAACGCCTGGCCGTCCTGGCGATCGCTTTTCCGCCGGGCGCGTTCGCGCTTGAGGACGAGCCAGACGCCCTGCCGGGCAGCGTCTATGAGGCGTTCGAACCTGACGAGACAGATGCGGACGACGCCGCAGACGATGACAGCGAAACCGTGGTCAACGCCGTCGCCGCCGCGCTTTCTCATGATCCGCAGATCGCCGTCGCTCTGTCGCGCCGGGACTCCGCGGCGGCGGACCGGTTCCGCGCCTTCGGACAGTTCCTGCCGGAAATCGAAGCCACGGCCGCCTACACCGATGAAGACTGGCGCAGCGACAGCCTGCAGACCCTGCAGGACCGCGACGGAACCACCGTCGGCATCACTGCGGTGCAGCCGATCTTTCAGGGGCTGACGACCATCAACCGGTTTCGCGAAGCGCGCGCCCGGCTAAGCCAGTCCGACCTGTTGTTGCTCGCGGCGCGGCAGGAGACCGCGCTGCAAGCGGCCCAGGCCCATGCGGACGCCATTTTGGGGCGCGAGATCGTCGCTCATCGGCTGGAAAATCTCCAACTGCTCGAACGCCAGCTTGAAATCGCCGACCGGCGCCAGAAGGCCGGCGCCCAAAGCCGCACCGGCGTCGAACAGGCGAAAATGCGCGTCGCCCAGGCGCAGGTCGATCTCGGCGCGGCGCGCGCAGGCCTTGCGCAAAGAGAAGCGGCCTATAAGCGCATTACCGGGCGAAACCCCCCGGCGGAATTCGTCGCCGATCGGGAAGAGCGCATCGGCGAGATCGCCACGCTGGACGATGCGCTCGCCCTGGCGCGGGAATTTAATCCGGCGATCAACGCCGCCATGGCCTCGCATAAGGCGGCGCAATACGCCAAGCGCGCCGCGGCCGGCGATTTTGCCCCGCGCTTCACCGTCGAGGGCAGCTATTTGCGCCGTTTCGGTGAAGACGAAATGGTAGCCGGAGACGATGAAGAATACCAGCTCGTGGCGCGCATGCGCATGCCGCTGTTCAATCAGGGCCGCAATATCGCCGGACTGAGATCGGCCGGCGCCTCGGTCAGCGCCGAGCAGGCGCAGGTGGTGATCACCCGTCTTGCGGTCGACGAAATCGTGACCCGCGCCTGGCGCCAGCTCACCGAAGCGAAAACCAGACGCATCGCCGCCCAACTCGGCATCGAGGCCGCAACGCAATCCGTCAAGGGCCTGCAGCTTGAATACGAGGCCGGCCAGCGCACGCTGATCGACGTCCTGGACGGCCAGCGCGATCTGGTGCTGGCGCAGATCAGCCTGTCGCAGGCGACATTCGACGTGCGCGCAGCAGCGTATGAACTGGCCGCAGCAGCCGGCCTGATCCTGGAAGCTTTCGGCCTGCCGACGGAATAACGCGTCGGCTAGATAATCACTTCTTCGATGTCGGAGAATGTGAGGGTCGTATTGTCGCTGAACGTGATGGCGCCGTCGGCGTCTTCGCTGAACACGATTTTGTTCGCGTCGGCGGAGGCAATCGATCCCTGGGTCAGGCTGATGGTCCAGTCGGACCCGAATTCGCCCAGCGGCGTTGCGCCTTCGCTGAGTTGAATGGTGTCCGTCCAGCCGTCGCCGTCGCCGCCATAGATGTGATCGGCGCCGTCGCCGGTTGCGTAAAAGAAGACGTCGGAACCGTCCTGACCGTAAAGCGTATCGTTGCCGGCATTGCCGTATATATGGTCGGCCCCGTCCCCGCCGTAAAGCGTATCGACGCCGTCGGTCCCGAGGATGAGGTTGCTGTCGTTGAGATCGGCGACATTGACCGTCACCGTGATCTGGGCCGTATCCCCCTCCTCGCCGATCGCTTCGAGGGTGAGATCGTAGGAGGTCTGCGTTTCGTAATCGAGGGAAACGCCGTCCTGGAGTTTAAGCTGGTCGCCGACCACCTCGAAAAAGCCCGAGGCGTCGCTTACAATAGCGAAATCCGTAACCGGCCCGTCGGTTTCGGGATCGGTCGCACTCAGCGTTCCCACAACCGCACCGGCGTCGTTTTCAAACACCGTGGGCGCGTCATAGGGTGCGCCCGTCTTGATGTGGGCGCCGTTATGCAGATGAAGATCGTTGTGTCCGGCGACGTCATCGACCACGCTGCCGACTTCTCCATTCATCAGCCAGTGGGAGACAAGTCCGCTCTGCGCCCCGGCGCCGCTTAAAGGTTGGCCGGCGTTATCGGCGATTTCCTGGCCGGAGCGGGCGTAATCGAAAATCCGCGCTTCGAAAATCTCGCCTTCGAAGATCTGATTGACATCGTAGCTTCCCGCTTCGCGGTCTTGTTCCTGGCCGAAGGTGAGGGTTCCGTCGGCCCGCAGGTCGCGGATATTGATGCTGGAGGCGAACTCTTCGACGCCGTCCACATAGACCTTGAGTTCGTTCGACGCCTGATCCCAGGTGAACGAGAAATGATGCTGGGCGCCGTCGAGCAGCGCCGCGTTGGAGATGCCGGTGTTGATCCCCCTGCCGGCGAGATAGATATGCACCTGGCCCGAGGAGCTTGGGAGCCAGATCAGCGCCTCGTTATGAGAGCCGCCGCTGGCGGCGTAGGAAAACAGCGGCACGCCGTTGCCCACATCGGTCTGCGACGAGGCGAAGGCGACCTCGACGGTCAGCGCCTGGGTCGGGAAGCCGAACAAGTCTGTCGCGATGGCGAGGTCGTTATTGCCGCCGTCCTGATTGAGCGAAAGGGACTCAGGCGCAGCGACCGGCTGCAAGGTAAAGCCCGTCGGCGCGTCGCCAAGATCGGCGACGTTGACGGTGACCGTTTCGAAATAGTCCGCGCCGCCGCTGTCGACAGCCTGAATCGTTATGTCGTAGGCGTTCTGCGTTTCGGAATCGACGGAAACGCCGTCCTTGAGTTTGAGCTGACCGCCGACGATTTCGAACAGACCCGACGGATCGCCCGCAAGAACGAACGTCGCCGTGTCGCCCGCATCCGGGTCGGCGGCGGAAAGCGTGCTAGCGAACGCGCCGGGATCGTTTTCGTCGATTGTATTGTTCGAAAGGGCGATATCGGTCGGAGCCTCGTTCACGTCGGCGATGCTGATCGTAAACGCCTGCTGGCTCGACAGACCGCCTGCGTCGATTGCGGTGACGGTGAGGCTGATCGACGCCGTTGCTTCATGATCGAACGAAACGCCGTCCTTGAGTTTGAGTTGGTCGCCGACGACTTCGAAACGGTTGTCGGAAACGGTAAACGCCAGCGTGTCGCCGGCATCCGGGTCGGCGGCGGAAAGCGTACCGACGACCGCGCCGGCGTCATTCTCGTCGATCGTGCTGTTCGAAAGCGCGACGCCGGTGGGGGCCTCGTTCACGTCCGTGACGTTGATCGTAAAGGCCTGCGACGTGGAAAGACCGCCCTGGTCGGTCGTCGTAACCGTGACGTTAATCGACTCCGCTGCTTCATGGTCGAGTGAAACGCCGTCCTTGAGTTTCAATTGATTGCCGACAACTTCGAAACGATCGTCGGAAACGGCGAATGTGTGCGTATCGCCGGCGTCAGGGTCGGCGGCGGAAAGCGCGCCGACGACCGCGCCGGGTTGATTTTCACCGACCGTGTCGTTTGAAAGCGCGATAGCGGTGGGGGCTTCGTTCACATCGGCGACGTTAATCGTAAAGGCCTGCGACGTGGAAAGACCGCCCTGGTCGGTCGCCGTCACGGTGACGTTAATCGATTCCGCCGTCTCGTGGTCGAGTGAAACGCCGTCTTTCAGTTTGAGCTGACCGCCGACGACTTCGAAACGATTGTCGGAAACGGCGAATGTGTGCGTATCGCCGGCGTCCTGATCGACCGCGGTCAGCGTTCCGACGACCGCACCGGCCTCGTTTTCGTTAACGCTGTCGCCGCTCAGCAAAATATCCGTGGGCGCTTCGGCAAGATCGGCGACGTTGATGGTGACCGATTCAGAATAGTCCGCGCCGCTGCTGTCGACAGCCTGAATTGTTACATTGTAGACGTCCTGGGTTTCGTAATCGAGGGAAGCGCCGTCCTTGAGCTTCAACTGATCGCCGACGATTTCGAACAGGCCCGACGGATCGCCCGTAAGGGTAAACGTTACCGTGTCGCCCGCATCCGGATCGCTGGCGGAAAGCGTCGCCACCACCGCGCCGGGATCGTTTTCGTCGACCGTGTTGTTCGACAGCGCGATATCGGTCGGACTTTCGTTCACATCGGCGATGGTGATCGTGAAGGCCTGCTCGCTCGACAGGCCGCCTGTATCGGTCGCGGTGACGGTTAGGCTGATCGGCGCCGTCGTTTCATGATCGAAGGAAACGCCGTCTTTGAGTTTAAGCTGACCGCCGACGACTTCGAACCGATCGTCCGAAACGGCGAACGCCAGCGTGTCGCCGGCATCCGGATCGGCGGCGGAAAGCGCGCCGACGACCGCGCCGGCGGCGTTTTCATCGACGGTTGCGTTGGAAAGCCCAATAGCGCCCGGGGCTTCGTTCACATCGCCAACGTTGATCGTAATGGTCTGTGATGTGGAAAGACCGCCCTGGTCGGTCGCCGTCACGGTGACATTAATCGATTCCGCCGCCTCGTGGTCGAGCGCAACGCCGTCCTTGAGTTTCAATTGATTGCCGACCACTTCGAAACGATTGTCCGAAACAGCGAATACATGCGCATCGCCGGCGTCCGGATCCGCCGCCGTCAGCGCGCCGACGACCGCGCCGGGTTGATTTTCATCGACCGTGTCGTTTGAAAGCGCGATAGCGGTGGGGGCTTCGTTCACGTCCGTGACGTTGATCGTAAAGGTCTGCGATACGGAAAGACCGCTGGCGTCGGTCGCCGTCACGGCGACGTTTACCGATGCCGCCGCCTGGTAATCCAACGCAACGCCGTCCTTGAGCTTGAGTTCATAAACGCCGTTATTGTTGACGACTTCGAAACGGTCGTCGGACACCGCGAACCCGTGCGTGTCGCCAGCGTCCTGGTCGACCGCGGTCAGCGTTCCGACAACCGCGCCGGCGTCGTTTTCGTTAACGACGTCGCCGCTCAGCAGGATATCCGTGGGCGCATCGTTTCTGTCGGCGACCGCAATAGTAAAGACTTCAGACGCGCTTTCGCCGCGTTCGTCGGTCGCCGTCACGGTGACCGTAATTGCCGATTCGGCTTCATGATCGACAAAAACCCCGTCTTTGAGTTTCAGCGCCAGACCGTTTGCGTTGTCGACCAGCTCGAAGCGGTCGTCGCTGACCGCATGGCTCACCGCATCGCCGTCCGGATCGGTGATCGACAGGATCGCGGCGACGTCGCCCGGCGTGTTTTCCGTCAGGCCGAGTCGGTCCTGATCGCTAAAGCCGGGCAAACGGTAGGACTCCCCGCTAATGACTTCATTGACGCCGCCGGTGTCCGGTCCGCGCCAGGACAGCTGCAAGGTCTGACTGCCGGTGTTTTCGAAATAGCGCACTTCGATGTTGTGGGACCCGGGATCGAGATCGAGCGTGACCGTGCGGGTTCTGGTGCCGTGCAGGCCGTCATTGTCGATGACCGGAACGCCGTCGATATAAAGCCGGCTGCCGTCGTCGCTGGCCAGGCTTAACGTATAGGCCCCGCCGGTTTCGACTATCAGCTGGCCTTCATATTTGGCGGCGAAATAGTTGCCCGGACCGCCGTCCCAGAACGGCTGCTGGCCCTGCATGTAATCAAGGCTGCCGACCACGCCCTCCGCATCGGGCGTGGCGTTGAAGTCGATCAGATCGAGATCGTTCAAGGAATGACCGATATCGAAATAGGACGCCTGAAGGCCCTCGCCGCCGACGAGATCGATTTCCGGCGCGGCGTTGATATCTTCCACGGCGATGGTGTAATGCGCCGTGTTGCTGGCGCCGCCGGCGTCGGCGACGGTTACGCTGACATTGACGGCGCTCTCGGTTTCATAATCGATGCTGACGCCGTCCTTGAGCTTGAGCGTATAAACGCCGTTATTCTCGACGACTTCGAAACGGTCGTCGGAAACCGTGAAGGCATGTGTGTCGCCGACATCCGGATCGGCGACCGTCAGTTCCGCAACGATCGCGCCGGTTTTGTCTTCGGGCAGGGAAAGACTGTCGGCCGCATAGCCGTGCTGATAGGAATCTCCGCCGATGACTTCATTGACGCCGCCCGTATCCGGCCCGCGCCAGGAAAGCTGCAAGGTCTGACTGCCGGTGTTTTCGAAATAGCGCACTTCGATGTCATGGGACCCGGCCTCAAGATCGAGCGTGACCGTGCGCGTTCTGGTGCCGTGCAGGCCGTCATTGTCGATCACCGCAACGCCGTTAATAAACAACATCGAGCCGTCGTCGCTGGCCAGGTTGAACGTATAGGTGCCGCCGGTTTCGACGACGAGCTCGCCTTCATATTTGGCGGCGAAATAGTTGCCCGGACCGCCGTCCCAGAATTGCTGCTGGCCCTGCATGTAGTCAATGCTGTCGACCACGCCGGTCGCGTCCGGCGCGGCGTTGAAATCGATCTGATCGAGATCGCTTAAGGAATGGCCGATATCGTAATAAGAGGCCTCAAGCCCCGCATGGCTCACCAGCCCAAGCGTCGGGCCTTCATTGACGTTGCTCACCGCGATGGTGAAAGACTGAGACGTGGATTCGCCGCCGGAATCGGTCGCGGTGACGGTCACGTCGATTGAACTCACAGCCTCATGGTCGAGCTCGACGCCGTCCTTCAGTTTGAGCTGGTCGCCGACGACTTCGAAACGATCGTCGGACACCGTGAAGGCGTGCGTATCGCCGACGTCAGGGTCGGTGGCGGAAAGCGTTCCGACGACCGCACCGGCGTCGTTTTCGTCAATCGTATTGTTTGACAGTACGATATCGGTCGGGGTTTCATTGATGTCAGCGATATTGATCGTGAAGATCTGTTCGCTTGACAGGCCGCCGGCGTCGGTCGCCGTGACGGTGACATCGATCGATTCCGCCGCTTCATGGTCGAGGGAAACCCCGTCCTTGAGTTTTAATTGATCGCCGACCACTTCGAAACGGTCGTCGGAAACCGTGAAGGTCAGCGTGTCGCCCGCGTCCGGATCGAACGCCGAAACGGTTCCGACAACCGCGCCGGCGTCGTTTTCATCGATCATGTTGTTCGAAAGCGCGATGTCGGTCGGGGCTTCGTTCACGTCGGCGATATTGATCGTAAAGACCTGCTCACTTGACAGCCCGCCGGTGTCGGTCGCCGTGACGGTGACATCGATCGATTCTGCCGTTTCATGGTCAAGGGAAACGCCGTCCTTGAGTTTTAATTGGTCGCCGACCAGTTCGAAACGATCATCGGAAACCGTGAAGGTCAGCGTGTCGCCCGCGTCCGGATCGAAGGCGGAAACGGTTCCGACGACCGCGCCGGCGTCGTTTTCATTGACGACCGAAACGGAAAGCTGAATGTCCGACGGGCCTTCGTTCACATCGACGACGCTGATGGTGACGGTTTCCGTATAGATATTGCCCGCGGAATCTTCGACTTGAAGCGTGACGTCATGTTCCGGCGCCGTCTCATGATCCAGCGCCGCGCCTTCTTTGACGACTAAAAGATCCCCGACCACTTCGAAGGGCGAATCGCCGACCACGCTATAGGTAAAGCTTTCATTTGCGTCGGGGTCGACGGCCGTTAAGTGGGCGACAACGGTTCCGCCTTCAGTGTTCTCAAGGACAACGTCGCCGCGCGAAACCACATTCGCGGCGATGTTATAGCCCGATCCGTCCAGCGAGAACGATTGCCAAACGACCGCGATGCTTCCATCCGCAAGCGTGGCGATATCCGGCGTCGATTGCGTCGAGGCAAGCTCGGTGTTGAGGGTGAATTCATCGCCGACAGGATTTGCGTCGGAATCGAAAATCTGGGCCCTGATATCATATCCGATCCCGGATGAATCCCCCCAGGTGATCATATATCCGCCGTCTGGCGTTGCGGATACGGCGCTGTGGATTTGAGCGCCCTGCGTGACGCCGTTGACCTGAAATTCATCGCCTACGGGCGCGCCGTCAGCGTCAAACTGCTGCGCGCGAATATCGTAGTTGTAAATCCCGTTCCCGTCCGGTGCGTAAGCGGACCATGTGATCACATAGCCGCCATCGGGCAGTGCAGCGATATCGCCCGAATACTCGAACCGCGCATCGCCCGAACCCACGGCGATGCTATCGCCCACTTCATTGCCGTCCGCGTCATAACGCTGGGCGTGCATATCCATTTGGCCGGTCGAGAAGTCATAGTCCGACCAGGCGATGATATAACCGCCATCGGCGAGCCCCTCGACAGCGGAGTAATATTGATATCCGGCCGCCCCGTCATGAACGAGCGTCTGATCGCCGGTCGCCGTTCCATCGGCTTCAAACTGCCGCGTGTAAACATCGTAATAGTCGCTGCCGGATTGATAATCCGACCAGGTGACAACGAAGCCGCCGCCTTCCAGCGCAGCAATGTCGGGCAGGGTCTGGGTGATCGTATTGCCGGAGGAAACTACGAATTCGCCCCCGACAGGCGCGCCATGTTCGTCAAAAACCTGGCCATGAATACGCGCCGCCGTGCCGCCGCTTTCCGGCCCGGACCAGACAACGACATAGCCTCCATTGTCCAGACCTGTGACGCTGGAATTGGTTTGCGAGCCGAATGACGTTGTATTGACCTGAACCTCGCCGCCGACCGGTTCTCCGTTCTCATCGAACCGCTGTGAGAAAACGCCGTAGCTTGAACCGTCTTGTCCCAAAGACGACCAAGTCGAAACAAAGCCGCCATTTTCAAGCGCAGCGACGCTCGGTTGGAATTGATGGCTCGCTGTGGTCGTGTTGACGGTAAATTCCTCGCCGACGGCGCCGCCGGGCGAAAGGATAATATCCGTCGGCGCCTCGTTCACATCGGCGACATTGATGGTGAAGGACTGTGACGTCTCAAGCCCGCCGCTGTCCGTCGCCGTGACCGTGATATCAACGGCGTCGACGGTTTCGTGATCGAGCGAAACCCCGTCCTTGAGTTTTAATTGACCGCCGACCACTTCGAAACGGTCGTCCGAGACGGTAAAGGTCAGCATATCGCCAGCGTCCGGATCGAACGCCGAAACGGTTCCGACCACCGCGCCGGCGTCGTTTTCATCGATCGTATTGTTCGAAAGCGCGATGTCGGTCGGGCTTTCGTTCACATCCGCGATATTGATCGTAAAGGTCTGCTCGGTTGAGAGCCCGCCGGAGTCGGTCGCCGTAACGGTGACGTTGATCGATTCCGCTGCTTCATGGTCTAGCGAAACGCCATCCTTGAGTTTTAATTGATCGCCGACCACTTCGAAACGATCGTCGGATACGGTGAACGTATGCGTATCGCCGACATCCGGGTCGGCGGCGGAAAGCGTCCCGACAACCGCGCCGGCATCGTTTTCATCGATCCTATTGTTCGAAAGCGCGATATCGGTCGGGCTTTCATTCACATCCGCAATATTGATCGTAAAGACCTGCTCGCTGGACAGGCCGCCGGAGTCGGTCGCCGTGACGGTGACGTCGATCGATTCCGCCTCTTCATGGTCGAGGGAAACCCCGTCCTTGAGCTTTAATTGACCATCGACGACTTCGAAACGGTCGTCGGAAACCGTGAAGGTCAGCGTGTCGCCGGCGTCCGGATCGAAGGCGGAAAGCGTTCCCACCGTCGCGCCGGATTGGTTTTCGTTGATTGTATCGCCGGTCAGTGCGAGCTCGGTCGGCCCTTCGTTGAGATCGGCGACGTTGATCGTAAAGGTCTCGGTATGGGTTGCCCCGCCGGAATCTTCGACCTGCAGGGTGATTTCGTAGGACTCCTGCGCCTCATGATCGAGCGCGACGCCGTCCTTGAGCTTCAACGTGTCGCCGACCACTTCAAACAAGCCGGAAGGATCGTCGGCGATAGAATAGCGCGCCGTATCGCCGGCGTCGGGATCGGACGACGAAAGCGTCGCGATCACCGCCCCGGTGTTGTTTTCATCGACGCCGGTGTTGGAAAGCGCGATGTCCGTGGGGCCTTCATTAAGGTCCGCGACATGGACGGTCACCGTTTCCGAATAGACATTGCCGGCGCTGTCTTCGACAGCGATGACGATGTCGTATGAGTCCTGCGCCTCATGGTCGAGCGAAGCGCCGTCTTTCAGCCGAAGCTGATCGCCGACGACTTCGAACAGGCCTGAGGCGTCCTGCGCGAGCGAAAACGTCGCCGTGTCGTTCGCATCCGGATCGGCCGCCGTCAGCGTCGCAACCGTCGCGCCGGATTGATTTTCCGCCACTGTGTCGTTCGACAGGTCGATATCCGTCGGCGCTTGATTGACGACCGGCGCGCGACCGTCTCCGCCGCCATCGTTGCCATTGTCGGTTGTTCCACCGCCGTCCGCGGCGGCGCCGTCGCTGTCATCGTCGGCGCGGCGACCGTCCCTGTCGTCGTCGGTTTCCCCGTCGTCGTCGCCGCCGCGATCGTTCCCGTCGGTATCGACTTCACCGCCGCCGCCGCCCGGCAGTTCTTCCGGCCTGCGCCCCTGCCCAGGGTCGCGACCCGCCGTAAATCCGTCCTGTGCATCCGACGTCAGCGGCGCGCTGCTGGCGGCGTCGTCGTCGCTTTTCTCATCGGCCGGTTTGCCGTCGAGGTCGTTCCTGTCCGCGCGGCTGCGCGCGGCGTCGTCATCGTCATATCGGTCTTGATCGCGTCCGTCTGCGCCATCATCGCCCGCAGACGACAGCCCGCCCTCGTCGTCCCGGCGCCCGCTGGCGGGATTTTTCCAATCGCTATTTTCCTGATCGCCGAAATGAAGGTTGCCGAGGTCGGAAGATCCCTCCCCGCCGCCCGTTCCATCACGCGCCTGGGCGTCGCGGGCCTCTTTCAGAGCATCGCGTTCGTCCTCAAGCGACAGATCTTCGCGCGTCTTGGCGTCCACATCTTCCGCATATGCAGAAGATTCGCCCTGCCCAAGCGCTTTATTGTCCGGTGTCTTTGCCATAACTGGCGCTCGTTACTCGCATTAATACGCTATAAGGAATAGCGGCAAGAAATTAATCAGAAACTTATCAACTCGGTTAATTCCTTATTTAGAATCTTGAGAATTTCCGGATTCCTACAGCCTTTGGAAAGAATTTAACCATAAACAGAGATTGAATTTTCAGTTTCGGGCGAAAGTCTCATATCCATGTGGCGTAGCGCAGCGAGCAAATTGGCGGCGTTTGCAAGAGCCGCGAACGAAGGCGACGACGTTCTGCCGGAACCGCCTTTGAGTCCGACGATTTACGCCGCGTCGGCCGTGGTTAATATTCTCGCGCTGGCGCTGCCGCTGACGATCTTGCAGATTTACGACCGCGTCCTGCCGAACGCCTCTTTCGATACGCTGTCCGCGCTCATGATCGCGCTTGTGGGCGTCGTGATTGTGGACGGTTTGCTGAAATATCTGCGCTCGGCCGTGATCAACTGGTCGGCGGCGTCGTTCACCCACGATCTCAGCGTGCGCGGCCTGACGTCCATGCTGTCGGCGCGGCCCAAATGGTTCGCCCGCACCACGGCGAGCGAACATCTTGAACGCCTGAACGCCATCACCGGCCTGGGCGGTCAGCTCGGCGGCCAGTCGCGTCTCATCGCGATCGACGTCTTGTTCATACCGATTTTCGCCTTGGTCATCGTTTTGATCGGCAAAACGATCTTTTTCGTCGTCTTGGCGCTGTTCGGCGTCTTCGGCTATCTGGCGCTGCGGCGCACCAAAGCCTTAAACGAGGCGATCGCCGAGCGCGAGAGCAGCGACGCGCGCAAATACGACTTTATCATCGAGGTGCTGCGATCGATGCAGACGGTCAAGGCGCTGGCGATGGAGCCGCTGATGATGCGCCGCTTCGAACGGCTCCAGTCCGCGGCCAGTTTGATCACCATGCGGATTATCAGACTGACCGGCGAGGCGCAGACCTATTCCGCCATGTATGCGTCATTGTCGGTTATCGCCATTGTCAGCGTCGGGGCCATGCTGGTCCTGAACGGTCAGATGACGCTCGGCGCGCTGGCGTGCTGCATGCTGCTGTCGTCGCAATTGCTTCAGCCCCTGATCCGCGCCCTGGCGAGTTGGAACGACATTCAACTGGCCAAATACAGAAAAGAACGCGCGGCGTTGATTTTTGAAGACGATGCGCCGGAGCAGTCTGCGCCTTGCGACTTTCATCGCGAAGCGATCCCGAAAAAGGTCGTGTTCAAAGACGCGGTCATTCAGTATGAAAACGCCCCGCCCCTGTTCAACGGCCTGAACCTGACGATCCCCGCCGGCGCCATGGTCGCCATCAAGGGCGCGGACGGATCGGGACGTTCGTCCTTGTTGCGCGCGATTATGGGCGATACGCCGCTCGTCGGGGGCGAGATCATGATCGGCGATCAGGCCGATCTGTCCCTGACCCGCGCCGATGTCCGCTATGTCGGCCAGAACCCCTCGATCTTCAGCGGTACGATCCTCGAAAACCTGACCCTGTTCGGCGAATTCTCAGCCGGCGCGGCGCTGCAGGCCGCCCGGACCATCGGCCTCGACGAAGACATCGGCCGCATGCCGCTCGGTTACGACACGGTGTTGAAAAGCGTCTCCAGCCGCGACGCGCCGCCGCCGACGGCGCAACGGATCACCATCGCCCGGGCGATCGCCATGGCGCCGTCGGTGCTCATCCTGGACGAAGCGAGCACCCTGCTTGATCTCAACGGCGAATATCATCTGACCCAGGCCTTAAAGCGCCTGCGCGGCAGGATGACCATCATTCTCGCCACCCACCGGCCGTCGCTCATTCGTCTTGCGGACAAAGCCTATGAAGTGGTTTCCGGCAAGCTGGTGGCGGCCAGTCAGGCGCCCCATGCAGACCAGGTCGCCGCATCATGATGGAAACGGGCGGACATATCCTGACGGCGGAAAACGGCCTCGGCCCGGAAGGCGATGACAAGCCGGGCCTGCATCCGGTGCATGTCATGCAGCAGCGCCTGCGTGCGGCGTTCGGCGAAAATCGCGCGATACAAGATACGCTCAACGACGATTGCGTTGCGGCGATCAACCGGTTCCTGAAACTCACCGGCTGGTCGCAAGCGCCGCGCCGCGTCTTCGAAGCCATGCCCCACGCCGACAGTATCCAGTCCGTGGCGGCGTTCCGGTCGGTGCTGTTCAAGCTCGGATTTAAGACGACGACGGAACCGGCCGCGCCGGAAAATCTGCGCCGGGAATATTTGCCGTGTTTTATCCGGCAAAGCGGCGGCCGGGTGCTCCTGGCGGAAAAGCCCGACGACGAAGGCGGCGTGGTGATTTTCGATCCCGCCTGCGGGCGCAGCCGCACGGAGCCGGTCGATGCGGTCGAGGGGCTGGCGATTTTCCCGGAGGCGATCGAACAAAAAGAACGGCAATCCGCCGCCGCCCCGCGCGCCTGGTCGTGGCAGGCGATAAAGGCGTTTGCGCCGATCATTCGCCAGATCTTTCTGGTCAGCTTCGCGGTGAACCTGTTCGCCCTGGCGCCGCCGCTGTTCGTCATGGCGGTCTATGACAAGGCGGTCGGCGCGAAATCATTCGACGTCTTGGCGGGCCTTGCGATCGGCGTCGCGTTCGTCGTCGGCGCCGATTACATCCTGCGCAAGTTGCGCGTGCGCATGCAGGCTTATCTCGGCGGCCGGCTCGACGAACAGATCAACGAAACCGCGTTCGGCCGCCTGCTTCATCTTCATCTGTCTCATACGGAAGACGCGCCGATCGGCTCACAGCTGACCCGGCTGCGGCAGATGACGTCCCTGCGCGAAGCGTTCACCAGCCCCCTGGCGAACGCGATTTTCGATTTGCCGTTCCTCTTGCTGTTCGTTGCCGTGATCGCCGCCATCGGCGGTTCGCTGGTCTGGGTGCCGGTTACGCTGCTGGCGGTTTACGCCGTCGTGGCGGCCTGGGCCCTGCCGCGGTCGAACCAGCTCGTGCGGGAAGCGGGCAACATCCGCGCGCAACTGAACAATCTCACGGTGGAAGCTGTGTCCTCGCAGCGCGACATTCGCGATCTCGGCGCGGAACATGTCTGGCTGCGCCGCCACCGGCGCCTGTCCGCCCAGGCCTCGGTCGCCAACATGAAAGCGCGTCAGCAAAGTTTTCTCATCCAGACGTTTTCGCAATCCATGGTGGCGCTCGCCGGCGCAGGCACGCTGGCGCTCGGCGCCGGTCGGGTGATTGAGGGCGATTTAAGCGCCGGCGCGCTGATCGCCATGATGGCGCTGTCCTGGCGTGTGCTCGGACCGATCCGGAACCTGTTTTTAAGCGGCCTGACCCTGGGGCAGACCTGGCAAAGCATCCAGCAGATCGACCGGCTGGTGCGCCTGCCGCTCGAGCGCGAACCCAACAAAGCGCCTTCCATTCCGCGCAGCTTCAAGGGCCATGTCGTCTTCAACAACGTTACGTTCCGCTATCCCGGCGCGCGCGAGCCGTCTTTGCGCGGCGTGTCGTTTTCGGTCCAGCCCGGCCAGATGCTTTGTCTTTACGGCACGGCCGGTTCAGGAACGTCGACCGTCCTGCATCTTCTCTTGGGTCTTCACCAACAACAGGCGGGATCGATTTTGATCGACGGGCTCGACCTGCGCCAGCTCGACATGGGCGACTGGCGCAGCGCCCTGGGCGTCAGCCTGGAATCGCCGGATTTGTTTTACGGCACGGTCGCGCAGAACATTCGCCTCGCCCGGCCGGACGCATCGGACGACGACATTAACGCCGTCGTGCACAAGCTCGGTATCGATCAGTATTTCGGCGGCGCGCTCGATCGAGGGCTCGACACGATGTGCACCGTGATGGCCCGTTCGACCTGGCCCGATCCGCTGGTCAGCCGGATCAACCTGGCCCGCGCCTTTATCAAGGACGCGCCGGTTTACGTGCTCGACGCCCCCGCCGCCAACCTTGATTTCGAAGGCGAACAACAAGCGCTCCTGTCGATCATGGAGCAAAAGCAACGGGGCCGCGCGATCATCATGACGACCCAGCGCCCGAGCCACATGCGCATGGCCGATACGGTCATCTGGCTGGAGAGCGGCGCGGTGCGCGAATGGGGCGCGCCCGATGCGGTGGTGCCGAAGATCATGGCCGCATAGCCGGTCGCGTTAGGGAAATATTTGCCAGCTAGAGCGATAGCAACCTTATGGAAATGTCCGAGCAAAAACACGAAAACCTTGGCGAACGCCACGGACTTGCGTTGCCGATCGAGCTTGAGGAGGGCGCGTCTCCCGTGCTCGCCCGCGCCGCCATGGCGGTCATCAGCGGGCTTATTCTCGTGTTGCTGGTCTGGGCCAATATCGCCAGCGTGCGCGAACTGTCCGTCGCCATGGGCGAGATCGCGCCGTTCGGTTCGACGCGGGAAGCCGCGCATCTGGAAGGCGGCATCGTCGACGCCGTGCTCGCCGCGCCGGGCGATGAGGTCGAGGAAGGCGATCCGCTGGTGCGGCTGCGAGCCGAAAACGCCGGCGGCGAAGTCGATCGCTTCGAAGCGCGCCGGGCCAATCTCGAACTGCGCTCGGAACGACTGGCCGCACAAGCGGCGGGGCGCGAGCCGGACTTTTCACCATTTGTCGGCGCATGGCCGTCATTGGTGGCCGAACAACGCGCCACGTTTATCGCCGCGACGACGCGCCATCGCGCGGAAATCACCGAACTGACCGAACAGCAAGCGTCGGCGGCGTCGGAAGTTGAAAAAGCCGAGGCCGAGCTTGAAGCGGAAACCGACATTCTTAAATTCGCCAAGGAACAACTGGACATCCAGGAAGAGCTGATCGACGAAGGCTTTACCTCAAAGCAGTCTTTCCTCGAGGCCAAAGCCGCCGTTGCAGCGTCCCAGGCCAAGGCGGCGGGCGCGGGCGCGCGCCTCGAACAGGCGCGGCGCGCGCTGGCGGCGGTGCGCGCCGATCTTGAGCGCAAGCAAGCCGAATACCAGGGTGAAATCTCCGAAGAACGTTCGGCCGTGGTCGCAGAACTGGCCGAGATCGAAAAGCCCATCGAATCGTTGCGCGATCGTTCCTATCGCCTGACCGTGCGCGCGCCGGTTTCAGGGATCGTCAACGAGATCTTTGTTCACGGCAGCGGCGATGTGGTGCGTCCCGGCGGTGTCGTGGCGGAAATCACGCCGACGGGCTCGGAACTGTTCGCTGAAGTGCGCGTCGAACCGAAGGACATCGGTCACATCGCCGTGGGTCTTGAGACCGACGTCAGCGTGACCACTTTCGATCCCAACCGCTATGGCAAGCTTGACGGTCGGGTCGCTCATATCTCCGCCGACAGCTTTGTCGATGAACGCACCGGCGATGCTTATTACATCGCCTATATCGCCCTGCCCCATCAGGAAATCGGCGCCGGCGACCGCAAACGGCGGTTAACGCCAGGCATGCAGGTGCGCGCGGAAATCGTCACGCAATCGCGCACGCTGATGCAATATATCCTAAAGCCGGTATCGCGTTCGCTCGATCAGGCCTTTACCGAACGCTAAGCGGGTTTTGCGAGAACGAGTTTCAACGTCGCCCCGCGCCCGCGGGCGAAACTCAAAGACCGGCTCATTCCCGCGCCCGCGCGCGAAGGCGCGCTAATTATAGTTTGACCGCATTCGCGGTCGGGCCGGGAATCCGGTCTTACTCAATAAAGTCGGGCTTT
>JANQMJ010000016.1 GCA_028280115.1 Parvularculaceae bacterium | reverse complement strand
GCTTCGTCCTTCGTGACGAAATTTTTCCTTCATCCTGAGGGTCGGCGAAGCCGACGTCGCGAAGGACGAAGGAAAAATTTCTCCTCAGGATGAAGCGATTCCTGTTTTTCGTCCGAAGCTCTAGTCGAGCCAGTCTGGAACCTCTTCCGCCGCAACCATCTCGTCGAAACTCGGGCGCTTGCGAATAACCGCCCAACGCGAACCGCTGACCAGCGCTTCGGGAACCAGCGCGCGCGTGTTGTATTGCGAAGCCTGCACCGCCCCATAGGCGCCCGCCGACATGAAGGCGACAAAATCGCCGGGGCGCATTTCGGGAAGCTGGCGCGCTTTCGCAAAACGGTCGCCGGTTTCGCAAACCGGTCCGACCACGTCATATTCGACCGTCGCTGCGCCGTCGCGCCGCATGACCGGCCAGATATCGTGCCATGAATCGTAAAGCGCCGGGCGGATAAGATCGTTCATCGCCGCGTCGAGCACCAGGAAACGTTTTTCCGCGCCCGCCTTGACGTAAAGAACGCGGCTGACGAGCACGCCCGCATTGCCGGCGATCATCCGGCCCGGCTCGAAAATCAGCCGAACGCCGAGCGGGGCCGTGACCCGCCGGATCATTTCCGCATAGGCGTCAGGATGAGGCGGGGTCAGGCCTTCTCCATAGGGAATGCCCAGACCGCCGCCGAGATCGAGGCGCTCGATGGCGCAGCCGCCGGTGCGCAGATCGGCGATCAGTTCCGCGACCTTGGTAAACGCCGATTCAAACGGTTCAAGCTCGGCGATCTGCGATCCGATATGAACGGCGACGCCGGTGACCCGTATATTCGGGATTTTCTGCGCGGCGCCGTAAAGCGCGCGCGCCTGGGCCATGGGAACGCCGAATTTATCTTCGGCGCGGCCGGTGGAGATTTTTTCATGCCCGCCGCCGGCGACGTCCGGATTGACGCGAAAAGCAACCGGCGCGGTCTTTCCTTTTTCCTGCGCGATCCCGGCGATAAGGTCCAGTTCCGGTTCGGATTCCACGTTGAACTGATAGATGCCGACGTCGAGCGCCAGGGCGATCTCTTCGTTTGTTTTGCCCACGCCGGAAAAAACGATCTTTTCCGGCGCGATCCCGGCCCTAAGGGCGCGCTTGATCTCGCCGCCGGAAACGACGTCCGCGCCTGCGCCTTCATCGGCGAGCAGTTTTAAAACGGCGATGTTTGAATTGGCCTTGACCGAATAGGCGACAAGCGCATCATCGCCGGCGAAGGCCTTGGAAAAAACCTGCATATGCCGTCGCAGGGTCGCTTCGGAATAGATGTAAACCGGCGCGCCCACGCTTTCGGCCAGAGCCGTCAGGTCGACATCCTCCGCGTAAAGACGGTCATCTTTATAGTGGAAATGATGCAAGCGATCACCGGAGCGTTGTTTCTTCGGGTTCTTCCGGCGGCCGCAGCGGCGCCTTCTTGCCGCAGGCGGAAACGGCGAAGAGAAGCAGCGTGACGATCAGTAAAAGGCGCATGGTTCAGCTTTCCTTCGATAAAGTCGCAAGCCAGCGCTCGGCCTCGCGCTTGACGTTTGACGGCGCCGCGCCGCCGTAAGAGGCGCGCGAGGCGACGGAAGCCTCGACCGAAAGCACGGCGTAGACGTTTTCATCGATCCGCGGCTCGACGGACTGCATGTCAGAAAGCGCCAGCGCGTCAAGGGGAACGCCGGCGCCTTCGGCAAGCGCCACAATCGCGCCGGTAACGCGGTGGGCGTCCCGGAACGGCATGTTCAGCGTTCGCACCAGCCAGTCGGCAAGGTCCGTGGCGGTGGAATAGCCGCGCCCGGCGGCTTCTTTCATCGCCGCGCGATCCGGTTCCAGATCGTCGATCATGCCGGTCATCGCCGTGAGCGCCAGGGCCAGGGCGTCGAAGCCTTCGAAGGTCGCGGCCTTGTCTTCCTGCATGTCCTTCGAATAGGCCAGCGGCAGGCCCTTCATGACGATCAGAAGCGTGTCGAAGGACGCGGCGATGCGGCCGGTCTTGGCGCGCACCAGTTCGGCGGCGTCGGGATTGCGCTTTTGCGGCATGATCGACGATCCGGTGGAAAAACCGTCGGAGAGTTTGACAAAGCCGAAATGCGGCGATGTCCACAGGACCAGCTCTTCGGCGAGACGCGATAAATGCGTCGCGGCGATCGCCGCGGCGGCGACAGCCTCTAAAGCGAAGTCGCGCGCGGAGACCGCATCGAGCGAATTCGCGCAGGGCCGGTCGAAGCCAAGCGCTTTCGCGGTCTGTTTTCGGTCGATGGGAAACGACGTGCCGGCGAGCGCCGCTGCGCCGAGGGGACTTTCGTTCATGCGTCGGCGCGCATCGGCAAAGCGCCCGGCGTCTCGCGAGAACATTTCCACATAAGCGAGCAGATGATGGCCGAAGGTGACGGGCTGGGCGGTCTGCAAATGGGTAAAGCCCGGCATGACGGCGTCGGCGTGCGCATCCGCCTTTTTCGCCAGCGCGCGCATCAGCGCCTTGAGCGCAGCCTCGGCTTCGCCGCAGACTTGCCGCGTCCAAAGCCGGAAATCGGTCGCCACCTGATCGTTGCGCGAGCGCGCGGTGTGAAGCCGTCCGGCGGGCTCGCCGATGATTTCTTTCAGCCGCGCTTCGATATTCATGTGGATGTCTTCGAGCGCCTTCGAAAACGCAAATTCGCCGCGCTCGATTTCACCCGCGATCTGGTCGAGGCCGTTCTGGATGGCGGCGTTGTCGGTATCTGTAATGATCCCGCAGGCCGCCAGCATGTGGGCATGGGCCTTGGAGCCGGCGATATCCTCGCGCCAAAGCCGCCGGTCGGTATCGATGGAGGCGTTGATCTCCTCCATGATCGCCGAGGGGCCGCGGGAAAACCGCCCGCCCCAGATTTGGCTTTCCTTGGCTTCCGGCTTATCTGTCATGGCGTTGATCACAAGGTTGAACGGAGCGCATTGGTGGGTGCGATAAAACGGCCGCGATTCTGGCTGCTGACCTGGACCGGACTCGGCGCGGCCGGCCTCCTCTACGTCATTATGGCGGCCAGCGTAAACCCGCGCGCCGGCCCGCCGTCGGCGCTCGATCATGCGCAAGAACTCCTGGTCGGCGAAATGGCGGATTTTCAATACGCCTATTTTGCGCGTAATGCGCCGCCGATTTCCTTTGAGCATGACGGCGCCGCGGTGACGCTGCAGGATTTTCGCGGCCGGGCGGTGTTGGTGAATTTCTGGGCGACCTGGTGCGCGCCGTGTCTTAAGGAGCTGCCCTCGCTCGACAAGCTCCAGGAACAGCTTGGCGATGAGGATTTCGAGGTCGTGGCTATCGCTGCCGATCCGCGCGGCCCCGCGGTCGCGCAGGAGTTTCTTGACCGGCTCGAAATCGACAATCTCAAGCTTTACGCCGACCCGACGCTTGCACTCACCACCGCTATCGGGGGCGCGGGCGTCCTGCCCGTGAGCATTCTCTACGACGCGCGCGGACGAGAGGTGGGCCGTCTTGTAGGGGAAGCGGACTGGATTGCGCCTGAGGCCGTAAGGCTGGTTCGATCCGCCAAGCCCTAAAACTTGCGCGGGCGGGCGATCTCGGCCAAGACGATGCGGGCGGATCGCCATGGGGGGCCGTCTGCATGCCAGGAGGGAGCAAATCCATGAAGCTTTCAAAAATCGCGCTGGCGCTCGCCGCCGCGCTGGCCCTTGTCGCTTGCGGTAAAAAAGACGAAGCGGGCGCCGGCCCGGCGGCGAAAACCAGTGCGGCTTCGCCGCTCGATTCCGCATTCCGGTTCGAGGATGGCGCGCCGCTCGATATCGACGCCTTGTTCGCCCTGATGTCGGATGACCGGCGCCCGACTTATGACAGCGCCGAATTCGACCAGAGTCTCGGCGCCACGGTCGTGACCAATCTGCGTTTTTCCGACGATGATGACGGGGAAGGCGTTCTTGTCGAGCGCGCGGAATTTTACGGCGTCGATCTTGACGCTCTTGAGCGGGTCAAGGCGGCGCAGGATGCGGGCCCCGACGCGCCGTTCGAAAAGGCGTTTGAGAAAGTGCGCCTTCTCAACGTCTCGGCCGAGGGTTTCGAAGATGAGGACAGCACGCTTTCCATCGGCGGCATTGAGTTCGATCGGCTCGATCTGCGCCAAGGCGCCGGTCACGGAGATAGCGATTCGGGCGCGCATTTTTTCAATTCGGTCAAGCTTGCCGGGGTCTATTTCAAAGACATCGCGCTTGAAACCAGCGGTGAAGAGGCGCCTGCCATTGTCATGTCAGCGCCGGACTTGAGATTTGTCGGCCTTGGCGGCGGCAAGCTGGCGGCGATCATCGCCAACGATCTTGAATACGCCCTTTCCCAAAGCGACGCGTCGCGTGTCGCCATGTCCGATGCGTTCGGCCCCCAGGGCGCGATGCTGATGAACGGTCCGCTGCGGACGATCCTGGCGCCGAACAATCAGCGCACGACCATGGAGTCCTTCGAATGGCGCGGCATCGATATGTCGGGCCTCATGGAATGGGGCCTGAAAGACGAAGAGCCGCCGGCGACGGAGCGTGATCTTATCGATCTGGGAACGATCCGGGCCGCGGGCGTCGATGCGTATATTGAGGACCGCCATGCCGCCACGGTGGAGGAGATGACCGTTTCCGCTGCAGAATTCACCTGGCTCATCCCGTCGAATGTCCGCATCGACACCAAGGGGGCCGTGACCGATTTCACCGCTTATGTGCCGGAAACCGAAACCGCCGTCATCGATATTCTAAAACAGTACGGTCTCGATGAAACGCCCAACGACAGTTACGCGGAATGGATTTGGAACCCCGACAGGGGCAAGGCGGACCTCGATTACGTCGCCAATGCGAAAAAGCTGATGAATCTTTCCATGGCGTTCGGCCTTGAAGGACTTAAGCTCGACGACATCGCTGCAGCGCAGACGGAAAACAATGCTGAAAGCATCGCCGCGGCCGTCGCGTTCCGGAATCTGTCCCTCAAAATAGAAGACGAGCAGGCGCTTGACGTTCTGTTTGCGCTGTCGGCGCTGCAGATGGGCGGCACGGCCGAGGATTTGCGCCAGTCGGCGCCGGCGATGATCCGGCTGAGCGGGGCTCAGGCCGCGCAGATGAACCCGCGCATCGCCGATTATGTCGACGCGGTCGCCGATTTCGTGGCCGAAGGCGGCACGCTGGAGATCAGCGCCGACCCGGAAGAGCCGGTGTTGATGATGACGCTCCAACAGACCATGCAGACCGCGCCGCAGAGCCTGCCGGACGTCATCAATCTCACGGTGACGCGGTCAAAATAACCTCGCGTCGCATGTTTCACGCGCCGTCATTCCGGACGGCCTGACCAGACGGGAAGGCCGATCCGGAATCCATGGACCGGCGCTGAAACGGCTGAAAGGCGGCGCCATGGATTCCGGGTTTGCGCCCCCGCGCGCGAAGCGCGCTAACTATCATTTGACCGCCTTCGCGGTCGGGGCGCGCCCCGGAATGACATCGTTCGTTATTTCCAAAACGCTATGCGCGTCTGACCAGGATCTTCTTCGTCTTGTCGATAATTTCCGCCGGCTTGGGAACCGTCAGCCGCAGGACGCCGTCTCTAAACACCGCCTCGATGGCTTCGTGATCGACGTCGAAAGGCAGCGGGATTGAGCGCGCAAATGACCCGTAAGAGCGCTCCATGACATGAAATCCGCCCTTGGCGTCTTCATGGTCCCGCTCGAAGCGTTTTTCACCGCGCAGCGTAATGACATTCTCGGCGAGCTCGACGTCGATGTCGTCTTCGGCGACGCCCGGCAGCTCGGCCGCGATCTCATAGGTCGTGTCGGTTTCGCGGACGTCGATGTTCGGCGCGCCGTCGCCGGAAAACGCGCCGCCAAATGCGGCCGGCAGGCCGAAATCGGAAAAGGTCTCGTCAAACAGACGGTTCATTTCTCGTTGAAGCCGAAAAAACGGACTGGCGCCCGCCTGCTCGCGCACCGCCGGCGCGCGGCGATTGCGATTAAATAGCGATAAGGGATAAAACATGTGGTGCCTCCATCAGGTTGAAGCCGATGGCGACGAAAAGCGGGGCTTTCATCCGCCTTCAGCCGCCCGCCTCATACCATCCATGTAGAACGACGATGATTGTCTTCAAGGTTGCGCGCTGCGCGGCGCACATTTGTCGCGGGCTATCGCGTCGGCGCCGGGATCTCGCCGGAATAGTCGTAAAAACCGCGTCCGGTCTTGCGGCCGAGCCAGCCGGCTTCGACATATTTCACCAAGAGCGGGCAGGGCCGGTATTTGGAATCGGCAAGCCCCTCGTAAAGCACCTGCATAATGGCAAGACAGGTGTCGAGGCCGACAAAATCGGCCAGTTGCAGCGGTCCCATGGGATGGTTGGCGCCGAGTTTCATCGCTTTGTCGATGCACTCGACCGATCCGACGCCTTCATAAAGGGTATAAATCGCCTCGTTGATCATCGGCATCAGCACGCGGTTGACGATGAAGGCGGGAAAGTCCTCCGAAACCGCCATGGTTTTGTCGATGCTTTCGATCAGCGCGCGCGTGGTCTCGAACGTATCCTTCGAGGTGGCGATGCCGCGGATCACTTCGACCAGTTTCATCACCGGGGCCGGGTTCATGAAATGAAGACCGATGAATTGATCCGGCCGATCGGTCGCGGCGGCCAGGGCGGTGATCGATATCGACGACGTGTTGGTCGCCATGAGAGCGTCTTTTTTCAGAATCTTCGACAGTTCCGCGAAGATTTCCTTTTTGATCGCCTGATTTTCCGTCGCCGCTTCGACGACGAGATCGCATTCGGCGAGATCGGAAAGGGCCGCGGCGGGCTTTATCCGGTCCAGCGCCGCGGCGGTTTCCGATTCGCTGATCAGGCCCTTGGCCGCCTGCCGGCCGAGATTGGTTTTAATGGTCGAAAGCGCCGCGTCGATGCGCGCGCGGTCGATATCGTTCAATAAAACGGTAAAACCGGCTGCGGCGAAGACATGGGCGATGCCGGCGCCCATCTGGCCGGCCCCGATGACGCCGATGGTCTTTAGTCCTTCCATAGTGCGCTCCTCGCCCTCGGCCCGATCTTAAACCGCGCCGCCGATGATGGCGCAATAGGCGGACCGCGAAAGTCCGGCGGATTGTCGCGGCGGCGGCGTTCACGGCGCGATCACATTTTCGCCGGTCGCCTTTTCTTGCCGCCAGGCGTGTGCCATCTGGGCGCGTCCCGGCTGGAAAGGACGCTCATCGAACGCGTCGAGCATATTCTGACGATCGTCTCGATCATTGTCGATTATATCGGCATCGTGCTCATTCTCATCGGCGCGGCGAAATTTGCCGCCCGCGCCGTTCTGATCGAGATGCGGCGGCTCAGCGGGCTCGCCTGCCTTCATCAGATCCGGGAAAACCGCCTCGAGCTCGGCGGCTATATTCTCGCCGCGCTTGAGTTCATGATCATTTCGGACATCATCATGACGGCGCTGACGCGCGAGCTCCATGAGCTTTATTTCCTGGCGCTGCTGGTGGCGGTGCGCACGGCGATCGGATTTTTCCTGAATATGGAACTCAAGGACATTCGAAAGGAGGACGAGCAAAGCGATGGCTGACTCTGGACAAAGCAGCAGCGCCCCGCCGGCGAATTACGACGACTTGCGCGCGGTGTACGTCAACTGCACGTTGAAAAAATCGCCGGAAGCATCCCATACGGATATTTTGATGGATGTTTCCCGCAAGATCATGGTCAAGCACGGGGTAAGCGTCGACAGCGTGCGTCTTGTGGACCGGGACATCGCCTTTGGCGTCTATCCGGATATGACCAAACATGGCTGGCCCAGGGATGACTGGCCGGCGGTGTGGAAACTGATCGAAGCCGCCGACATTCTTGTCGTCGGCACGCCGATCTGGCTCGGTCAACATTCCTCCGTCTGCACGCAATTGATCGAGCGGCTCTACGCTCAGTCAGGCCTGCAGAACGATAAGGGTCAATATATCTATTACGGCAAGACGGCGGGCTGTGTCGTCACCGGCAATGAAGACGGGATCAAGCATGTCGCCATGAGCGTTCTTTATTCGCTGCAGCATGTGGGTTTTGTCACGCCGCCCCAGGCCGATTGCGGCTGGATCGGCGAAGCAGGGCCGGGCCCGAGCTATGGCGACAAGCTGGAGGACGGCTCGCGCGCCGGCTTCGATAATGAATTCACGATGCGCAATACGACCTTTATGACCTGGAATCTGATGCATGTGGCGCGCATGCTGAAGGATGCAGGCGGCCTGCCGGCTTACGGCAACCAGCGTTCGGCCTGGGATGCGGGCTGCCATTTCGACGCGCCCAATCCGGAACATCGGTGAGGTTGCCGAGTGTGTCGGGGGTAAGACAGGCGGCTAGAGATTCGCGCGATTAGTCAGCGCGGAAGGCCTCCTGAGCGCAGTACACGGATAAATCGTATCGGACTTTCTTCCCCCGTTTACGGGGGAAGTGTCGCCCCGGACCCGTTCCGGGGCGACGAAGGGGGTGTTCGTGCGTTCACATCGGGCCTTACCCCCTCCGTCTCGCGCGAAACACGTTCGCGCTCGACACCTCCCCCGTAAACGGGGGAGGAAAAGTGCGCAAACCCAGTACTAGGATAAGTTGAATATAGGCCAATAGATTCAACCCCAGGAGGGTATTCAGGCCTGAAACCCGCATTCGGTCGATAGATATCGAACACCCTCGCAACGGCCGTATAATACCTGCCATGATGAATTCGAACGTTAAAACACATCCCGCCGTCATCCCGTGCGCTGCGCGGCATGAAATGCCGCGCTGCTGACACGGGATGACGCGAAACAGTCAAATGGCGCCCCACATTTGGGATTTTTCCGCTTGAAACCGGGAAAGTCTCCAAACGCGAAGGGCGCGAATGGCGCCCCGCATTTGCCGGCCGGCGAGAACCGCCAACGCGGCGGCGGCGCCGGCGACTTTCCAGCCGTGCATCAGACTATTCCCCGCGAACGAACGCGCGTACGTCTCGCGCCAGCGCTTCCAGGGACGGGTGGTGGATATACATCATGTGCCCGGATTCGTAATAGGTAAGGGTCAGACGCGAGCGGTCGAAACCGGGCTGCGCCAGCGTCAGCTCTGTGGCGAAAAACGGCGTCGCCAGATCGTAATACCCATTGGCGGCAAGCACGCGCAGGTCCTTGTTCTGACGCATGGCGCGTTCCACCCAGGGCGCCACGTTGACATAGGAATTTTCGCCGCCGCCGTCTTCGGCGTCCCAGTTCCATCGGCGCACGCCGCCGAGCGTGACATAGGGCTCAGTGATTTCGACGCCGAGATCGCGGCTGAAATAGTCAAGAATGCCGGCCGTATAGGCCGCATCTATGCCGTAAGCGGATGGATCGTATTCGGGTCTTTCGCCGACGCCGTCCGCTTCAACACCGGTAAAACGCGCATCGAGCCGGCCGACGGACAGGCCCTCATCGCGCAACAATTCGCGCATGAACCGGCGCAGCGATATGCGCAAATGCGCCCGGCTGACATAGGATTGGGAAATGCCGATGAAAGATGCGAGCTTGGCGGCGACTGCGTCGCGCTCTGCTTGCGGCATCAACTGACCTTTCAACAGCGCCGGCATATATTCATCCGTCGCAAAGCGTCTGGCGTCGTCAAGAAAGCGTTCGAAATCGCCGTCCCACTGAGTGTGGTCGACCTGGTGATGATACCAGGCCGTCGCCGCATAGCCGGGCATCAGTCCCACATAGCCGACGTCATTGCCGGCGTCGGTTGCGTCAAGACCGAAATTAAGCACGGTCGAAATCAGAACGACGCCGTTCATCGCGATGTCGGTCCAGCCCGCCTCAAGCGCCGCCAAGAGCGCCGCCGAACGCGTCGTGCCGTAGCTTTCGCCCATCAGGTATTTCGGCGAATTCCATCGCTTGTGCTCCATCAGCCAGCGGCGGATGAATTCGCGCACCGAGGCTGCGTCTTCCTTGACGCCCCAGTAATCGTCGGTTTTCGCCTCGCCCAGGGTTTTCGACCAGCCGGTGCCCACAGGGTCGATGAACACCATATCGGCGACGTCGATGATCGAATGTTCATTGCTGATCAGATCGTAGGGCGCGGCACCGTCATCATCGGGATCGGACGGCAGGCGCACCCGCTTGGGTCCGAAAACGCCCATATGCAGCCACAGGGACGCCGATCCCGGCCCGCCATTGAAGATGAACGCGACCGGGCGGGTGCGCGGATCGGGATAGCCCTCGGCGATGTAAGAGGTTGAAAAGATCGATGCGACCGGTTCGCCTTTTTCGTTTTTGATGAAGGTTTCCCCGGCGATGACTTTATAGCGGACAAGGCCGCCATTCGCCGTCACGCGGGCGTCGGTTTCGTAAACCCGCGGTTCGACGCCGTCAGCGGATTGCGCCGCCTTTGCCTTGTCGTCTTCATCGTCCTGCGCGACGGCGCAGCCGGCGGCGAATAGCACGAAAGCGGCGGCGAGCGTTGTTATTTTCATGGGAAATATCCGTTTCTCAGGCGGCGCTTGTTACGCGCCTTTTTTCTCGGCGATCCAGCGTTTGATTTTTTTCTCAAGCACCGGCAGCGGCATGGCGCCGGTGAGGAGCACCGCGTCGTGGAATTCGCGGATGTCGAAGTCTTCGCCAAGCGCTTCTTCGGCCTCCCGGCGCAGGGCGTTGATCTTCAGCATGCCCAGCTTGTAGGCGCAGGCCTGGCCCGGCCAAACCGAATAGCGCTCGACCTCGCGCTCGATGGAGGCGCGGGTGTCGCCGGTGGCGCCGAGCATATAGTCGACGGCCTCATCGCGGGTCCATTGTTTGGCGTGCAGGCCGGAATCGACCACCAGCCGCGCCGCGCGGAAGAGTTCGGACTGCAGCCGGCCGAGATTGCCGAGCGGGTCGTTGTCATACATGCCCATTTCGGCGGCGACCTGTTCGGCGTAAAGCGCCCAGCCTTCGGCGAATTCGGAATAGCCGAGCATGTTGCGGATCAGCGGCAGGTCGGCGGCGCGCTCCAGCGAACGCTGGAAGTGATGGCCCGGCGCGGCTTCGTGATAGGTCAGCGTTTTGAGCGTGTGTTTGGGCCAGTCGGCGGTGTCTTTAAGATTGATCCAGTAGATGCCGGGCCGCGAGCCGTCGAGCGGCGGGCTGGTGTAATAACCGCCGGACGACGAATCTTGTTCGTAGACCGGTATCCGGCGCACTTCCACGCGCTGGCCGGGGATGGCGCCGAACCAGTCGGGCGCCTTGGCCATGATTTCTTCAACCTGCACGTTGAGATCGGCGAGCAACGCGGCGCGGCCGTCATCGGTATTGGGGTAGCGCATCCCTTCGCGGGCGCCGATGGCTCTGAACCGCTCCGCGACGGCGCCGTCCGCAAGGCCTTCGGCGCTGAGAATGGCGTCCATTTCCTTGGTGATGCGGTCGACCTCGGCAAGGCCGAGTTCATGGACGTCGTCGCCGGTCATGTCGCCCGCGCCATAGGAATAAAGCGCCAGCGCGTAATAGGCCTCGCCTTCCTGGCCCAGACGCCACACGCCTGCATCCTCGCCCGCCTGATCGGAGAGATTTTCAAGCGCCGCGCCGAGGCGCGCATAGGCCGGATAGACGACGTTTTCCACCAGCGAGGCGGCGCGGTCGGTGAGCGCGGCGCGGTCTTCATCGCTGAGCGCGTCGATCGCTTGAAGCTTTTCGGCGAAGGTCTTCGCCAGCGGATTTGCCGCCGCCGGCGCCGCCGTGAAGCTTTCGATCACGCCCACCGCGCCGTCGATCGCGAAGATCGGCGGCACGATCCCGATCGCCGCGTCGCCGCTAAGGCTTTCGATCGTCTCGTCGAAGACACGGCCGAATTCGGAAAGCCGGGAAAGGTAATGCTCCGCATCTTCGGCGCTGGTAAGGGGCTGGCGCGTGAGCAACAGCCGCGGCAGAAAAATATGCGGTCCTGAACGCTGGGTGACGACATAAGGACCGGCCGACCCCCAGGGAACGGCGCCGCCGAATTCGAACTGATTGCGCCGCGCGCCGGTTTCATAAGCGTTGCGCAAAACGTCATAGGTAATGGCGGCCTGCCCATCGAGCGCGTCCCGGTCGATCCCGCGGATTTCCTGCAGGAAGGTTTCGTTCATCTGACGCGCCTGCTGATTGGCCTCGAAGCCGTAGCCGCCGAGACGGCCGTTATAGCCTTGGCCGGCGATGTCTTCGCCGACGCCTAGAAAAGTGGCGAATTCAGGCGCGGCCTTCAGCGCCTGGGCCGCATGGCGGTCAGCGATGGCGAGGAGCTCTTCGGAAGCCGATCGTGACGCCGGCGCGGCGGTGCCCTGTGCATCCGTGGTTTCCGACGATGCGGGCTTTTCCTCGCAGGCGGCGACGGCAAGGACGGCGCTCGCAAGAACGATTGTCTTCAGTGCGCGCATGATCGCCTCCCCTTTCAAAGAACGCGTGATTCTATGGGCAATCTAGCCGGATCGCGCGAAAAGGCCGAGCCCGGCAGGTTTAAATACCGCCCGGCGGGATTTCTTTGCAACAGCGCGCAAAAAAAAGCGGGCGCCGCTTGAATGCGCCCGCTTCTTTCAATTTTTCAAAGGGAATTCAGAAGCTTACTAATTGTCGCCTTTGCGCTGTCTTTCTTGCCCCGTCTCCTGGTCGACGACTTTCATGGAAAGGCGCACCTTGCCGCGATCGTCAAAGCCGAGAAGTTTGACATAGACTTCATCGCCTTCCTTGACGACATCGGTGGTTTTTTCCGGCCGTCCGTCATTGAGTTGGGAGATATGCACCAGCCCGTCGCGCGGGCCGAAGAAATTCACGAAGGCGCCGAAATCCATCGTCTTGACGACTTTGCCTTTGTAGATCTCGCCGACTTCCGGCTCTGCGACAATGGAATGAATCCATTTATGGGCCGCTTCGATTTTCGTCTTGTCGCTGGAGGCGATCTTGATCAGGCCGTCATCGTTGATGTCGACCTTGGCGCCGGTCTCCTCGACAATCTCCCGGATGACCTTGCCGCCGGAACCGATGACGTCGCGGATCTTGTCCTTGGCGATCTGCATCGTCTCGATGCGCGGGGCGTAATCGCCGAGCTCGGCGCGGGCCGTGTCGAGCGCCTTGCCCATCTCGCTGAGAATGTGCATGCGCCCGTCCTTGGCCTGGGCCAGGGCGGTCCGCATGATCTCTTCGGTGATGCCGGCGATCTTGATGTCCATCTGCAGCGACGTGACGCCTTCATTGGAGCCGGCGACCTTAAAGTCCATGTCGCCGAGATGGTCCTCGTCGCCGAGAATGTCGGACAGCACCGCATAGCGCTCGCCTTCCAGGATCAGCCCCATGGCGATGCCGGCGACGGGCCGCGTCACCGGCACGCCGGCGTCCATCATCGCCAGCGACGCGCCGCATACGGTCGCCATGGAGGACGAACCGTTCGATTCGGTGATTTCCGAAACCAGTCGGATGACGTAAGGAAATTGATCCTGATGCGGAATGACAGCCTTGAGCGCCCGCCAGGCGAGCTTGCCGTGGCCGATTTCCCGGCGGCCGGTAAAGCCCATGCGCCCGACTTCCCCGACCGAATAGGGCGGGAAGTTGTAGTGCAGCATGAACGTTTCTTTATAGGTGCCCGATAGCGCATCGATGAACTGTTCGTCTTCGCCGGTGCCGAGCGTGGCGACGACGATGGCCTGGGTTTCGCCGCGGGTGAACAGCGCGCTGCCATGGGTGCGCGGCAGAACGCCCACCTCCGCGACGATGGGGCGAACCGTCTTGGTGTCGCGTCCGTCGATGCGTTTGCCGGTTTCGAGAATGTCGCCGCGGACGACGTCGGATTCGATCGACTTGAAGATATTGCCGACGACGCTTTGCGACGGCGCGGTTTCGTCTTCTTCGTTGCAGAACGCTTCGACCGCCTTGTTCTTCGCCTCGGCGACGGCGTTCTGGCGTTCCATCTTGTCGACGATCTTGTAGGCGGCGCGCAAGTCATTCTCGACCAGCGCGCGGATCTTGTCTTCGTGCTCGGAATAATCCGGCGGCGAAAATTCCCACGGCTCCTTGGCGCAGGCTTCCGCAAAATCGATAATCAGGTCGATCGCCTGTTTTGCGGCCTTGTGGCCGAACGTGACCGCGCCGAGCATGACGTCTTCGGAAAGCTCCTTGGCTTCGGATTCGACCATCATCACGGCGTTCGCCGTGCCCGCCATGACGAGATCGAGTTTTGTCTCGCCCATCTCGTCGATCTGCGGGTTCAGCGCATATTCGCCGTTGATGTAGCCGACGCGCGCCGCGCCGATCGGGCCGAGAAACGGCACGCCGGAAACCGTCAAAGCGGCCGACGCGGCGATCATCGCCACGACGTCGGGATCGTTTTCAAGATCGTGGGACAAGACCTGGGCGACGACCAGGACTTCGTTTTTAAACCCTTTGGCGAAAAGCGGCCGGATCGGACGGTCGATCAGACGCGAGGTCAGCGTCTCCTTTTCCGTCGGGCGTCCTTCGCGCTTGAAATAGCCGCCGGGCACGCGGCCCGCGGCGTAGTATTTTTCCTGATAGTGAACCGTCAGGGGAAAGAAATCGAAGTTAGGGTTGGGCTCCTTGGCCGCCGTCACGGCGGCGAGCACGGTGGTTTCGCCATAGGTGGCGAGGACTGCGCCGTCGGCCTGGCGGGCGATGCGCCCGGATTCGAGGGTCAGCGTCCGGCCGCCCCACTCAATCGATCGTTTTGTAATCTCGAACATGTTTTCTCTTTTCTTCTTCGGTCATGCGCCCCGCGCGAATCGCGTAGGCGCTTCTTGCATGAAGCCAAAACAGATTGGCGCCGCCCTCCAGGCGGCGTTTATGCCTATTTCGGCTGCATTCGGAGGGCGCCGTCGATTCTTATCGTGGCGCCGTTGATCATCGTGTTCCTGCAAATTTCCAAGGCGAGGGAAGCAAATTCCTCCGGTTTGCCGAGGCGTTTCGGGAAAGGGACCATGGCGGCGAGCGCGTCTTGGACCTTCTGGTCCAGGGATGCGAGCATCGGCGTCCAGAAAATGCCCGGCGCGATTGTATTGACGCGGATGCCGACATTCATCAGGTCGCGCGTGATCGGCAAGGTCAATCCGACGACGCCGGCTTTAGACGCCGCATAAGCAGCCTGGCCGATCTGGCCTTCGAAAGCGGAAATGGAAGCGGTATTGACGACGACGCCGCGCTCGCCGTCTTCGAGCGGTTCGTTCTTTTCCATTTCGGCGGACACCAGCCGGATGCAGTTGAACGTGCCGGCGAGATTGACGTCGAGCACATGCTTGAAGCTTTCAAGCCGGTGCGCCCCATGCTTGCCGAGGGTTTTTTCGGCGATCGCAATCCCGGCGCAGTTAACGAGAATGCGCGGCGTTCCGTGGGCGGCGACGGATGTTTCAAGCGCCGCCATGATGCTTTCTTCGTCTGCGACGTTGGCGGTGCAGTAAATGCCGTCCAGCTTTTCCGCGAGAGCCTTCCCTTTTTCCGCATTAAGGTCCCAGAGCGCAACCTTGACGCCTGCGCCGGCCAGCGCTTCGGCTGTCGCCGCGCCAAGACCGGAAGCGCCGCCCGTAACGATTGCGGATGCGCCGGATAATCTCATTTGATTTCTCCTGGCCGGGTGAAAATTCGGTTCATTCGATACGGCCCATTCACGCGGAGGCGGGCGTAGAAGGGCCGGTCGCGCGCAGGATCAACGCCTGAGGCCCAGCTCTTCGATCAGCTTGCGATAGCGCGCCTCGTCGCAACGCTTGACGTAATCGAGCAGTCGGCGACGCTGGGAGACCAGCTTGAGCAGTCCTCGTCGCGAGTGGTTGTCTTTGACATGCTCCTTGAAATGCTCGGTGAGATTGGCGATGCGCTCCGACAGGATCGCGACCTGAACCTCCGGAGAGCCCGTGTCCCCTGAATTCTGCGCAAATTTCTTGATGAGTTCGGCCTTGCGGGCCGTGGTGATGGACATGGCATTTAGCTCCGCGGCGTCGTTAGAGTGCCGGCCCCGCCGGGACGCCGTCCAGCGGGGTCGGGATCGGGCCGGCTTATGGGGGAAAAGGCCGCGACTGGCAAGGGTGGGGACGCAAACGGCCAGCCGCGCCATATCCGGCCTTGAAAAATCGTGTTCGTCCCTTAGGAGAGGGGATCGCCCAGCGAGCGCTGCGGCGCCGTCAACGCTCATCCATGGGAACGCACCCCGCCGGACCGCCTCAACATGCCGAAACGACTGATCATCATCGGGATTTCCGCATTTTTTCAGCTTCTGTGGATTCTCGCCATTCCCTGGTTCGTCCTGGCGCTGAACCGAAAGATCACGCGCGCGCCGGCGATCCGCCGCACCATGATTCCCCAGCCCTCGCGCCTGATTTTGCGGGCGCTGATGCCGCCTGCGCCCTATTTGCGCGATAAATAGTCAGCACGCGCAGAAAAGCCTTGCGTTAAGGAAGAAGTTCAATGGCCAAACCCGCCCGGCGCATCCATCTATACGGCGCAGGACCGCCGAAAAGCGGCACGCATTCCGTCGAGGCGATTTTCGGCGAGACCTATCGTGCGGCGCATGAGCCCAAACGCGCGCGCGTCATAGAAACCATCATGGCCGAATCGTTCGGCTGGATCAGCAAGCCGCGCGCCGACGAAATCTGGCTCGACCTTCAGGACCATATCAATCTCGAAGTCAATTCCTCTCACCACAACGTGCATTTCATCGATGCGATCGTAGAGCGCCTGCCGGAAGCGAAAGTGATTCTCACCTTCCGCGACGCTTATGACTGGACCGACAGCCATATCGATCATGATCTCAACCGCATCGCCGACATGCGCCTGACGGCGCTGCGCGATTACCGTTTCGGCGCAACGCATTTCCGGCATACGCCGGAAGAACAGATATTGAAGGACCACGGCACCTATACGCTGCGCGGCTATCTCGCCTTTTGGGCCTGGACCTATCAACGCGTGATCGACGCGGTGCCGCCCGAGCGGCTTTTTATCGTCCGGCTTAAGGATCTGAAAAACAAAACCCAGGAACTAGCCGATTTCGCCGGCGTCGATGCGGCGACGCTGAACCAGAAGAAATCCCATCAGTTCGCCGGGCTTGGCCGGTCGTTTCTGCTGGAGAAAATCCCCGAAGATTTTCTTGAAGAGCAGGTGCGCAAATATGCCGGGCCGTTGATGGAAAAATATTTTCCCGAACTCAAATCGATCAAGGACAGCCGCGCCTGGGCCGCCAATCATGCGTCGCAAAAGGCGAGGCCCGAGATAGATCGCGTGAAGGAAACTGCATGACGCAGGACGGCCCCGCGATGCGCGTTGCGCTTTTCTCCGGCAATTTCAATTATCTCATCGACGGCGCGGCGCGCGCGCTCAACCGTCTCGCGGCGCATCTTGTCGCCCGCGGCGTAGAGCTGACGGTGTTTTCGCCGACCCGGCCCGAGGCGGCCTTTCCGCCTGTGGCCCGCGTGGTTTCCGTGCCCGCGCTGCCCTTGCCCGGCCGCGGCGAATATCTGTTGGGCATGGGGCTGACGCCGAAGGTGAAAGCCGAACTCGACGCGTTTAAGCCGACCCTTATTCACATCTCGGCGCCGGATCTTCTCGGCTGGTCGGCGGTCAATTACGCCAGGAAACGCAACCTGGCTTCCGTCGCGTCCTTTCACACGCGGTACGACACCTATTCGCAATATTATAAGCTCGACATTTTGGACAAGCTGGCGAAGAAATGGCTGCGTCATATCCATTACAGCTGCGACCGCGTTCTTGCGCCCACGGACGAAACCGAAGCGTGGCTGCGGGAAAACGATATGGCCAAATCGATCGGCCGCTGGGCGCGTGGGGTCGATCGCGACGAATACAATCCCGCCCACCGCAGTCTCGAATGGCGCCGTTCCCTTGGTATTGGGGACGACGACCTGGCGATCCTGTTCGTCGCGCGGATCGTCGCCGAAAAAGGCATCAAGCAATTTGCGCGCGTCATCGATCGCATCCGGGCGCAAGGGCGCAATCCAAAAGTTTTGATTGTCGGCGACGGCCCGGCGCGCTCGGAGTTCGAAGCCGATCTTGGGGAGGGCGTTTTCACCGGGTTTTTGACCGGGCGCGATTTGTCGACCGCCTATGCCTCGGGCGATATTTTGTTTTATCCCAGCATCACCGAAGCCTTTCCCAATGTCGTTCTGGAGGCGATGGCGTCTGGTCTGCCGACCGTCTGCGCCGATACGATCGGCGCGAATTCCATTACCATAGAGGGAAAGACCGGTTTTCTCGTCGATCCTTCCTCCGATGAGGGCTATGCCGAGGCCATCGTCAGGCTTCTCGACGATGGGCCATTGCGCGCGCGCATGGGCGAGCGGGGAAGGAAGGAATCGGCGCGATATACATGGACCGCGGTGCTCGATGAAGTGATCGAGAATTACCGCGAGGTGCTTGCGCTGCATGATAACGGCCGCGGTGGGGCGCCGAGGGCGTAAGCAGCCGGCGGAAAAAATTTTCTTGCCGGCCCAGACCTTCGGGCGAAAAGCAGGAATCGCTTCATCCTGAGGAGAAATTTTTCCTTCGTCCTTCGCGACGTCGGCCCCGGCCGCGAAGGCGGCCGATTTATAATTTGCGCGCCTTCGCGCGCGGGCAACCCTCAGGATGAAGGAAAAATTTCGTCACGAAGGACGAAGCGATGCACAGTAATCGCCCGAAGGTCTAAAGGTTGAACACCCGCGCCGGCTTGAGCTTCAGCCCGTCGAGTTCGCAGATGGCGACGGGCTCGTCGTGGAGCACGGCGAGGACGGCGGGCGCGACGCCCGCATGATCGCCGCGCAGGCCTTTGGCGACCGGCGGGGCGATAATCGCCGCCTGGCCGCGACGCAGCTTGTCCGCCTGGGGGCCGTCGACCGGCGCATGGGGCAGGCCGGACAGCGCATCGGCGATCGGCGTGAGCGCCGCGTCGCGATCCTCCATCAGGGTTAAGGCTTCGAGCTGGGCCAACGTGACGCCGTCCGCGGCGCGGAACGGTCCGACGGCGAGCCGGCGCAGGGCTGAAACATGGCCTTCGGCGCCGAGCGTGCGGGCCAGGTCGCGCACCAGTGCGCGCACATAAGCGCCCTTGCCGGTCGTCGCCTCGAACACGGTTTCATCCGCAGACGGCGTATCGACGACGTCGAGCGCATGAATGAAAATCGTCCGCGGTTCAAGCGCCGCCGTTTCGCCGTCGCGGGCGATGTCATAGGCGCGCTCGCCATCGATCTTGACGGCGGAAAATTGCGGCGGGACTTGCTCGATTTCGCCGGTGAAGCGGTCGAGTACGGCCTCAATCTCAGCGCGCGCCGGGCGTTTGTCCGATGTTGCGACGACATCGCCTTCGGCGTCGTCAGTGGTCGTCGCCGCGCCCCATTTCGCGGTAAAGCGATAGCGCTTTTCCGCGTCGACGATGTAAGGCGCGGTCTTGGTCGCCTCGCCGAAGGCGATCGGCAAGACGCCGGTGGCCATGGGATCAAGCGTGCCCGCGTGGCCGGCCTTTCTGGCCTGATAAAGCCATTTCGCCTTGGCCACCGCCTGCGTCGATCCGAGACCGCTTTCCTTATCGAGAATGAGCCAGCCGGAAATCGGCCGCCCCTTCTTGCGTCGCCTGCCCATTACGGGCTCCTGTTCTTTTTTGTTTTCGCACAGTTGCATGGCCGCGGCGCCGGTTCGAACGACGCGTGCGGCCAGCGCGTTCAACCAGCTATGGGCCGAACCGTCAACCGGGGCGCCTAATCGTCATCAAGATCGCGGGCGACATCCGGCCGGGCCAAAAGGGCGTCGATCTTCTGGGCTTCGGCGAAGGTGTCGTCGCTCTTAAAGGCGAGGGCGGGGGTGAATTTCATCTCGATTTTTTTGCCTAGCAGTCCGCGCAGATAAGGCGCGACGCGATTGAGCGCGTCGATGACTTCCGCCTGACGCGCGCCGCCCAGGGGCGCGGCGTAAGCGGTTGCCTGTTTAAGGTCCGGCGAAACCCGCACTTCACTGACCGTCACCGAAACGCCCTCCAGCGCCGGCTCGCGAAAGGATTCGCGCTGCAAGAGTTCAACCAGCGCATGGCGGATCAGTTCCCCGGCGCGAAGCTGGCGCTGGGACGGTCCTTTGGAGCGGGAAAAGCGATTGGCCATTGAAGACAGTCGGAACTGGATCAGCGAAGCGCTGCGGGGTTGGGCGGCGGCGCATTTGTCGACGCGCCGCGGCGGCGTTTTTAAAGCGTCCGCGTAACTTTCTCGACGGCAAAGCATTCAATGACATCGCCGACTTTCATATCTTCGTAATTGGCGAAGCTCATGCCGCATTCCTGGCCCATGGGCACATCGTTGACGTCGTCCTTGAAGCGCTTGAGCTGGGAAAGCTCACCTTCGTGAATGACGACGTCGTCGCGGATGAGGCGGACTTTCGCGCCGCGCCGCACCTGGCCTTCGGTGACGCGGCAGCCGGCGACCTTGCCGTGCTTGGCGATGTTGAAAATCTCGAGAATTTCCGCATTGCCCAGGAACGTCTCGCGCAGTTCCGGTTCGAGCATGCCGGACAGCACGCCCTTGATGTCGTCAATCAGGTCGTAGATCACCGAGTAGTAGCGAATCTCGACGCCGGCGCGTTCAGCCTCGTCGCGGGCCTGCTTGTTGGCGCGGACGTTAAACCCGATCACGGCGGCGCCCGACGCGCCAGCGAGAATAACGTCGCTTTCGGAAATCCCGCCCACGCCGGTATGCAGAACGCGCACGCGCACTTCGTCGGTCGAAAGCTTGTCGAGCGATCCGACGATCGCTTCGACCGAGCCCTGCACGTCGCCCTTGATGACGATGGGCAGTTCCTTGATCTCCGCGTCCTGAAGCTGCGCCATCATCTGCTCCAGCGACGTGCCGGAGGATTTCGCGGCGTCTTTCTCGCGCCGCTTGCGGGCGCGGAAATCGGCGATTTCCCTGGCCCGGGCTTCGCTTTCCACGACATGGAACATATCGCCCGGCTCCGGCACGCCGTTAAGGCCCAAAATCTCGACCGGGAAGGCGGGTCCGGCTTCGCGCACCTGCTGGCCGCGATCGTCGGTCATGGCGCGCACCTTGGCCCATTCCGAGCCGACCACGAGAATGTCGCCGCGCTTGAGCGTGCCGCGTTGAATGAGGAGGGTCGCCACCGCGCCGCGGCCTTTGTCGAGCCGCGCCTCGACGACGGCGCCTTCGGCTGGCCGGTCGGGATTGGCCTTGAGATCGAGCAGTTCCGCCTGCAGGAGGATCGCCTCCTGAAGGCCGTCGAGATTGGTTTTCTTAACCGCGGAGACTTCCACGTCCTGGACTTCGCCGCCCATGCTCTCGACCTGGATTTCGTGCTGCAGGAGATCGGTGCGCACCTTTTCCGGCTTGGCGTCGGGCTTGTCGATCTTGTTAATGGCGACGATGATCGGCGCCTCCGCCGCTTTGGCGTGGCTGATCGCCTCTTCGGTCTGCGGCATGATCGAATCGTCCGCGGCGACCACCAGCACGATGATATCGGTCACCTTGGCGCCGCGGGCGCGCATCTGGGTGAAGGCGGCGTGGCCGGGCGTGTCGAGGAAGGTGATCTTGCGGTTCTTGCCCAGGTCCACCTGATAGGCGCCGATATGCTGGGTGATGCCGCCGGCTTCGCCCGCGACGACGTCGGTCTGGCGCATGGCGTCGAGCAGCGACGTCTTACCGTGGTCCACATGGCCCATGATGGTGACCACGGGCGGGCGCGGCGCGAGATCTTCTTCTTTATCGGGCGCGCCTTCCAGGCCCTCCTCGACGTCGGCCTCGGCGACTCGCCGCACCGTATGACCGAGGTCTTCGGCGACCAGCTGGGCCGTGTCGGCGTCGAGCACGGCGTTGGCCGTCACCATCTGGCCCTGTTTCATCAATTCCTTGACGAGGTCGACGGCGCGCATGGACATCCGCGCGGCGAGATCCTGAACGGTGATGGTTTCGGGGATCGTCACGTCGCGAAGGACGCGCTGGGTTTCGCCGCGCTTCTGGCGCGCGAGTTTTTCGCGTTCGCGCGCGCGCTTGACCGAGGCCAGCGAGCGCTGGCGCTCTTCATCGTCAAGCGCGTTGGCGATGGTCAGCTTGCCGGTGCGCCGGCGCGGGGCTTCCTTGGCTTTGGACTGGCGTTCCTCGCCGCCGGTCTTGCGGCGGGTTTTTAAACGGCCGCCGAATTGGGCAAGCGGGTTGTCGGGTTCGGCTTCAACTTTGCGTTCGTCTTTGTCGTCGCGGCCTTTGGTGCGCGCGTCGGCTTTGGCGGCGCTTTTTTTCTTGCGTTCGCGTTCTTCTTCCTCAAGCACTTCGCGCGCTTGATCTTCAGCGCGCCGGCGCTCTTCGGCTTCCTTGGCGCGCTTTTCTTCTTCTTCGGCGAGCCGCTTGCGTTCGACTTCCAGCTGGGCGCGTTCTTCGGCCTCACGGGCCTCGCGTTCGGCGCGTTCTTCGGCTTCGCGTTTTTCCCGTTCGGCCTTTTCCTTGCGCGCCTTGGCGAGGGCTTGCGCGCGTGCGTGCTTTTCGTCTTCGGACAGGGTCTTTAGGACCGCGCCTTTTTTCTTTTCCTCAGCCTCCGCCGGCGCCGGGGCGGCCGTCTTGGCTTTCGCCTTGGCGGCGGTTTTCTTTTCAGGCGCCCCGTCGGCGGCCGCGTCCTTTTTCGGGCTCAGCACGCGCCGGCGCTTGGTCTCGACCACGACGGTTTTCGAGCGGCCATGCGAAAAGCTCTGCTTGACCGCACCCGTTTCGGTGCGGCGCAGCGTCAGCGGCCGCCGGCGCGTTTTGGCCTTTTCTTCCGTTTCGACGTCGTCGCTCATCCAAACTCCAAATTGCGCTTTTCTAAAAGCGCGCTTTCATCGCCGGTCCAATCGCTCCGGAAGCCGACAGTCTTAAGAAAGCCGCCAAGGACATACAGCCCCAAAGCGGCGGGGTCCACCGCGAACCCCTGTTGTTTCACCCGGACGAAAACGCCGTCCGAAACCCTTCGAGCCTGCGCGCTTCGCGGGCGAACCGCGCTGCAGCCGGGCCCTTTTTGAGCGCGATATGAACGACGCCCTCGCGCCCCACCGCCGCCGACAACTCGCGGCTGTCAAAAAACCCGAAAAACGAAATGCCCGAACCTGCGCTTTTCAGTTTTCGTTTTCCGTCTTCGGCGCCGTCGCCGGCGCCGATCAGAACCGCCGCCTTGCCGGTTTCGAGGAGGCGTTTGGCCTGATCGAAACCGATCGCCGCATCGCCGACCCGCCGCGCCAGTCCCAGCGCGGCGAGCGCCGTCTTTGCAAGGCCCGCCTCGACCGCTGCGGCAAGGTCTTGCGGCGCAATTGCTTCCGCCTTGAACGACCTTGCGAACGCGCGGCTTTTGATCGCCGCCTCAAGCGCTTTGCCCGTCGCCGTCACCCAGGCGCCGCGGCCCGGCAGCTTGCCGGAAAAATCCGGCGTCACCCGGCCCTCGCCATCAAGCACGAAACGAACGAAGCGCTCCGGCGCGCCGGTTTCGCCCGTGGCGATGCATCGCCGCGTTCGTTGCTCTTTTGCGTCAGACGACGGCGTCTGCAGCGGCGGCCTCCTCTTGTTCCTCGCCTTCCTCCTCTTCCGCTTCGGCTTCCGCGCGCATGGCGGCGAGATCTTCCTCGGTGATCCAGCCTGCCTTGACCCGCGCGCGCATGATCAGGTCCTCGGCTTCCTCGGCCGAAACCCCATAGCCCTCGAGAATGCCGTCAAAGTGTTTGCGCTCGCCGTCGACCCGTTCGGTCCAGCCGATCAGATCGTCGGTGGCGCAGCCGGCGACGTCCTCGACGGTTTTGACGTCGCTTTCGCCCAGCTTGACGATCATCTTGAGATCGAGGCCGTCGAGTTCAAGCACGGCGTCCTCGACGCCAAGTTCCTTTCGCTTCTCGTCGAGCTTTTTGTTTTCCTCTTCGATGAAGTCTCTCGCCCGCGCCTGAAGCTCCTCGGCGGTTTCCTCGTCGAGCCCGTCGATTTCGTTGAGCTCTTCAAGCTCGACCATCGCGATCTCCTCGATCGAGGCGAAACCTTCGGAAACCAGAAGACCGGCCATCATGTCGTCGACATCAAGGCCCTGCATAAAGGCTTCCGAGCGCACCCGGAATTCCTCCTGGCGTTTGGCGCTTTCTTCCTCCTCGGTCATGATGTCGATTTCATAGCCGCTGAGTTGCGAGGCGAGGCGCACATTCTGACCGCGCCGGCCGATGGCGAGGGAAAGCTGCTCGTCGGGCACCACGACTTCGATGCGTTCGAGTTCTTCGTCGAGCACGACCTTGGTGACCTCGGCCGGGGCGAGCGCGTTGACGACGAAGGTGGCGTCGTCCGGCGACCACGGCACGATGTCGATCTTTTCCCCGCCGAGTTCGTTGACCACCGCCTGGACCCGGCTGCCGCGCATGCCGACGCAGGCGCCGACGGGATCGATGGAGGAATCGTTCGACATGACGCCGATTTTGGCGCGGCTGCCCGGATCGCGCGCCACGGCGCGGATTTCGATGACGCCGTCATAGACTTCCGGCACTTCCTGTTCGAAGAGCTTGGCCATGAACTGCGGATGCGCGCGCGATAAAAAGATCTGCGGCCCGCGCGCTTCGCGGCGCACGTCCATGATATAGGCGCGCACCCGGTCGCCGTTGCGGTAGTTTTCCCGCGGCAATTGCTGGTCGCGCCGGACGATGCCTTCGGCCCGGCCGAGATCGACAATGACATGGCCGTATTCGACGCGCTTGATGATGCCGTTGATGACCTCGCCGACCCGGTCCTTGAAGTCCTCATACTGACGGTCGCGTTCGGCTTCGCGCACTTTCTGGGTGATGACCTGCTTGGCGGCCATGGCGGCGACGCGGCCGAAATCGATCGGCGGCAGGGGGTCGGACATGAAATCGCCGATTTCCGCTTCCGGATTGCGGTGACGCGCTTCGTCGAGCGTGATCTCGGCGCTGTCGTTTTCGACTGTCTCGACGACCTCAAGCAGCCGCCACAGCCGGGTCTCGCCGGTCTGCGGATTAATCTCGGCCTTGATGTTGGTTTCATGGCCGTAGCGCGATCGCGCCGCCCGGGCGAGGGCGTCTTCCATCGCGTCGATGACGAGCGCTTTTTCGATGGATTTTTCCCGCGCCACCGCGTCGGCGATCTGTATCAGCTCCAGCTTGTTGAAGCTAACTGCGGTCATCGATGGTCTCCATGAGAGGTCTCCTGTTCGTGCGTAGGCGTTTTGCCTGCCTTAAGACTTTCCTTAATCAGCGCGTCGGTGAGGACGAGTTTGGCGTTGGCGATCCAGTCGAAAGGGAACAGCGCGGTTTGGGTTTCGCCGTCGATGTCGAAGGCGACCTTGCCGTCATCGATTCCGGCGAGCACGCCGCGGAAATTCTTCCGCCCCTCGATCATCCGGTTGAGTTCGATTTTCGCCGCCCGCCCGGCCCAGTCTTCGAAATCCCGCGGCCGCACCAGGGGCCGGTCAATGCCCGGCGATGAAACTTCAAGAACATACCCGCCGGGGATGGGATCGGCTGCGTCAAGCGCCGGCGACAGCGCGCGGGAAAGCCGCGCGCAGTCTTCCGCCGACATGGTTCGGTCGGGCCGCTCCGCCATGACCTGCAGCGTCTTGGTCTTGGTCCCGGTCACCCGCACGCGCACCAGGTCAAAGCCCTGTGCTTCGACGAGCGGGCGGACAAGGTCCAGGATGCGTTGATCGAGCGGCGTCAATCGGCGTTCCTCTGGTAACGAAAAAGCGGGCCCCGCGGGGCCCGCTTTCGAAAAATCGATAGCGTTTGAGGGGTTATATAGGGCGCCGGCTCGGTTTTGTCAGCCCCTGAAAGGGCCCATCGCCTATGGATTTTAACGCCCATCTGGGCCAAAATCCCGGTGGGGATCAGCCAAGCTGTCACGGAGGGGTCGCGCTGTGGGTCGTTTTTTCGCTTTTCTTCTAGGCGTCGCCGGTGCGCTGATTGGCTCCCAGGGGCCGGGCTTTACCTTGCAATATATGCAAGCGCTTCAAAGCGCCGTCGATACGCTCGAAATATCTGTCGCCGAGATGGACGAGCAGCTCGCCATTCGGGGATTAACCCGGGCTCAAGCCGTCGCCGAATGCGAGCGATCAACAAGCAAAGTTCTCGATGCCTATTGCGAAGAAGACATGATCAAGATCGCGCGGCTGGAAATGTTAACGACTCATCTGGCGGAGCTCGAAGCCGCCGGCGATTATGTCCGTCCGTTGCTTCTCGCCCGGACATACGATCGGCAGATTTTCGATTCGACCCGCAAGCAGTTCGAACCGGCGGTGCCGGCCACAGTGCATGGCGCGGTTTACGCCGCCGGCGGCTTCGCCGTCTTGTGGGGCCTGTCGGCGTTCCTCTTCGGCGTGCTCGGCGCGATGTTCGGCGCGCGGCGCTACGCCTAAGGCGGCGCGCCGGCCGAAGCAGCGCTCACTGACTGCAGTCGAACTGATTTGACACAAGTCGCCGCCAGCGCTTCTGGCGATGTCGATAAAAACGACCGGCGAAGATGGCGATCACAGGCGTCAACAGGCCTGCGTCGATTGTAAGCTTGTCCACATAATGCGTACCCGCCCCATCGGGAGATATTTCGATCATATGGTCCCAGGTCTTGATGAGCGCGCCATATCCGTTGTCTCGCATGGACCAGACCTCGCCCCGCATCGGCTGCGGTTCGATAACAATCATCTGCCAACCGATGGGTAAGATGCCTTTCCAATACATCATCACGCGATAATTTCCCGGCCGCCATACTTCCGGAAAAGCGTCAGGCTCTATGGGCTTGAAGCGCAGCATGCCTTTGGCGATGTATTCGAGCACCTCGGATCGGAGCGCATGGTCTCGAACGGTCTCCGGCGGTGCGTCGAGGTAAGTTGAAATCTGGATCGTTTTCATAGGCTGGGACTGGCGCAATTCGGACAGGCCCGGACAGCGGACGCTATGGATGATCGCCTTGCGCCATATGCGGACAATGAACACCCCCGCCTTAGCGGGAGTGTTTTAATTCTATACGCCGCGTTTACCCCAGCGCCTCGTTTAATTCCGGCAGGACCTTGAAGAGGTCGCCGACGAGACCGTAATCGGCGACCTGGAAGATCGGCGCTTCCTCGTCCTTGTTGATGGCGACGATGACTTTCGAGTCTGTCATGCCCGCAAGATGCTGGATCGCCCCGGAAATGCCCACGGCGATATAAAGTTCCGGCGCAACCACCTTGCCGGTCTGACCGACCTGATAATCGTTGGGCACATAGCCCGCGTCGACCGCGGCGCGCGTCGCGCCCACCGCAGCGCCGAGTTTGTCGGCGATGGGGAAGATCAGCTTTTCGAAATTTTCGTAGGAGGCAAGCGCGCGCCCGCCGGCAATGACGACATTGGCGCCGCTGAGTTCCGGCCGGTTCGACTGGGTCAGTTCTTCGCTGATGAATTCGCTGAGACCGGGATCGCCGGCGGCGTCGATTTTCTCCACCGCCGCCGATCCGCCCTGTTCGGCCGCCTTGAAAGCCGTGGCGCGCACGGTGATCACTTTTTTGGCGTCGTTCGATTTGACGGTCTGCATGGCGTTGCCGGCGTAGATCGGTCGGACATAAGTGTTCGGCGATTCGACGGCGACGATTTCCGAAACCTGCATGACGTCGAGCATTGCGGCGACCCGGGGCATGACGTTTTTGCCCGTCGTGGCGGCGGGCTTCAGGATCGCGTCATAACCATCTGCGAGCTTGACGATCAGGGCGGCGAGCGGTTCGGCGAGCCGATTGGCGTAGGCCCCGTCGTCGGCATGGAGCACTTTGCGCACGCCGGAGATTTGCGCCGCCGAGGCGGCTGCGTCGCCAACGCCCTCGCCGGCGATCAGAACATCGACATCGCCCCCGATGGCGAGCGCCGCCGTTACGGTCTTGGCGGTCGTATCGTCAAGCGAACTTCCATGTACGTCTGCGACAACAAGAACAGCCATTCTAGAGCACTCCCGCTTCGTTTTTCAGCTTGTCGACGAGTTCGGCGACGGTTTCGACCTTGACGCCGGCTTCGCGCTTGGGCGGTTCGGTCACCTTCAGCACCTCGAGGCGCGGCGCGACATCGACGCCGAAATCGGCGATGTCTTTTACGTCGAGGGGCTTTTTCTTGGCCTTCATGATGTTGGGGAGCGACGCATAACGCGGCTCGTTCAGGCGCAGGTCGACGGTCAGGATCGCGGGCAAGGGCACGGCCACGACCTGCAGCCCGCCGTCGATCTCGCGGGTGGCGGTAACCTTATCGCCCGCCAGTTCGACTTTGGAAATGAAGGTGCCCTGGCCCCAGCCGAGCAGCGCTGCGAGCATCTGGCCGGTCTGGTTGCAGTCGTCGTCGATCGCTTGTTTGCCGAGAATGACGAGGTCGGGTTTTTCCTCCTCGATAATTTTTTGCAAAAGCTTGGCGACGGCGAGCGGCTCGACCTCCTGGTCCGTCTTGATCAGAACGCCCCGGTCCGCCCCCATGGCGAGCGCCTGGCGGATCTGGTCCTGGGCCTTTTCCGGACCGATCGAAACGGCGATGATTTCCTGCGCTGTTCCGGATTCTTTCAAGCGCACGGCCTGCTCAACGGCGATCTCGTCGAACGGATTCATGGACATTTTGACATTGGCGAGATCGACGCCGCTCTGGTCCGATTTGACCCGGACCTTGACGTTGTAATCGATCACGCGCTTGACCGGCACGAGAATTTTCATAGCAGCTCCTGGCATAGACGTAATAACGCGAGAAATGACGGCTGCAGCGGAAAGAACCGCCGCATCAATACAATTCGCGGCGGACCATAGCGGCGCGAGACGGGGCTTTCAATGCGTTCGGGCGCCTGCCAACCGGGCGAGGGGCGGGACGCAATTAAATGGAAGCGAAGGCCGCCTCAGCCGCCCGGACCGCGACCGCTCAGAAGCAGAAACAGCGCAATCAGCGCGATGGTGGCGGCCTGGGCGAAGACGCGCAACCGCATCAGCTTGTTGGCGTTTTCCTTGGCGAAGGCGCCGCCCCGAACAAGCGAATAAATGCCGACCGCAAGAATGACGGTGGTCGCCGCCAAGCCGACGGGAATAAGAAAAAATATGAAGCCGTTCATGAAGTCGCCTTTCCGGCTGGACATCATAAACGCTCGCCCGCCCGATTGCCATGGGCGGATTTGACGCCGGCTGCTGCGGCCTAACGCTGTTTCGCCAGCCGCGCGTGCCAGGCGGGAAAAAAGACCGGCGTTTGCGCCGCCGCCTGGAAGCCGACCGGGACGAATTCCTCTTCGGCGACAAGCTCCCCGTCGCCTTCCGAGCGCGCCATGACCGCCGGCTGCAGGCTTGTCAGATAGGCCCGGACATCCGCGTCGGCTGGCGCGTCGACGCCCAGACCGCCCTCTTCCGGCGGGGCGATCATGGGCGGCTTGAGTTCGCTCAGGGTGAAATCCATGCGCACGTCATAGGTGCGCTCGGCCTGATAGCGCAAAAAGCGCTGGGCGTTGTACCATTGTTCCTTGACGGCGCCGTCCGTACAGGTCTCAAGCTCGGCGCCGCGCGCGCCCCAGCGCCTTTCCGGGCAATGATAGGGATCGAACGACAGCGCGAATAATCGTTCCATGACATGAGCGAGATTAAGCCGCATGCGGGTTTCGTCGGAACGCCGATAGGTGATCGTGCAGGCGGCTTTTTCCTCGTCGAACGCCGTGAGCAGATCGTGCGCCAGATCGGCGCCGTCATAGGCGATGCCGGTATCGCCCGCCGCCTGGCCCTCCACCAGGCTTTGCATGTCGCGGCGCAGTTCGATGAAGCTGACTTTGAGCCGCGCATCACGCGACGGCGTCGAATATTCCTCCCATTCGCCGTATGTGCCGTAGATGTTGGGCGGCAGCCTGCCGGGATGGGGCTTGAGATGAACTTTCGCGGATACGGCGTGATCGACGGCGACCTTGCGCGCCTTGATCGCGCCGCAAATCGTCTCAAGTCCGAAACGCAGTTCGGCGACCGGATCATAGGCAAAACCCGGCGCGGCCAGCTTGCGGCGCACATAATCGTAATATTTGAGCGTGCGGTCCTGAAACCGGAATTCGCCGTAATGCCATTCGCCCGATGGATGAGGGATGTTGCCGACAAACTGCTCAAGCGAGAAATGCTCGATGTCCTCATTGGGAACGGCGCGCAAACGGCCGCCATGGAGCGATCCGTCAGCGGATGTTTCCGCATCTTCGACGTGAATCGGACGCCATGCTTTGAGCCCTGCGCCCAGCGCCGGTTTGGCGCGCATGAAATTGGCCCCGTAGGCGCTGCGCGTGACGGTGTTGTCGGGATGTGACGCGACGACCAGAATGCGGCCGTCGTCGAGGACGTCGTAGACGATGCCCACATGACCGTAGATGTCATAGGCGATGACGCCGGGACGCACGGCCTCGCGGGAGATCTCCACCGGATAGAAATCGTCATGGCGCCGTCCGCCGCCGGTTTCCGGATGGGTGCGGAACATCGCGGTTGAAACCTCGCCGCCGATGCGCCGCAAAAAGGCCGGCGCATCGCTCACGGAATTAATGATCTGCCGGCGCCCGGCGACGACATTGCCGCCGCTGGAATAGCGAAGGTCCTCGCGCGCGCCGTCGGCGGTGCGCATGGCGTTCTGATAGGAAAAGGGCAGCCCGTTCTTCCATGCGTAATAGGCGCGCAGCACATAAGCCATATCGGCGCAGTCGCCATGCAGCGTCGGATCGGCGCTGGAGCGATAGGGATTGGCCTCGCTTTTCAGGCAGGCGGCAAGCGATGTGCAGTCGGACTTGCCGATGCGGGCGACGAACGCGGCATAGCCCGCCTCGTCTTCGCGGTCCCAACTCGTCTTGTAGACCTCCCAGGCCGCGCCGTGATTAAGCGCGGGAGGAATCTCGCCATAGGCGACGCCGAGGCTGCACGCCGCCGCGCCGGCGACGCCCCCCAAAAACTGGCCGAGCCTCCACACCACACCCATGGCGCGATGTTAGCGCCGGGTTCATCGAGTCGGTAGGGGCCTTCCCGTTTCAGGCAAAAATTTAAACGCCCGGCACGGCGCCAGGGCCGCGGTCTGTGGCGCGGCCTCTGAATTCGGGAAAAATGATTGGATTTCAAGCATCTAGCCCGCAATTGCGAAGGACGGCGGCGGGGCGCTGGCGAAACAAGCGACAGACAAGGGGCGGGCCGCGGCGCGCCGTTCGCCGCGGGAAAAGCGCGCGGATCACTTTGGCCAGACAGGGAAGGGTCCCATGGAAGGCGTCAGGCTGTTCGTCAAGGCAAGCTGGCCGACAGTCCGCCAAACCGCTTGGGCGGCCTTGCCGCCGTTAACCATAAGTTCATGCAGTCGCGGCTATGCTGACATCTGCAGCGATGATTGAGACGGCTGCAAGGCAAGCAATGCTGCGAGGCGAGGATGAAATCGATTACGATCCGAAAAGTGCCCGAATCCGTGCATCGTTACTGGCGCGTGCGCGCGGCCAAGAGCGGGCGTTCGCTTGAAGCCGAGCTGCGCGCCGTCTTGCTTTCGCTTGCGGTCAAAAAACGTTCGGCCCAAGCGGCGAACCCGCGAGACGGAGAAGACGAACTTGCGCTGACGCCGCAAGACGTATCGACGGCGCCTGGCGAGGCTTTGCAAAAAGTGCGCAATATACTGGGATCTGACGAAACCAAGGCGGCGTAAAAGGAGCGCCGCGCATTCTTTATTGTCGCGCGCAAAGAAATAGTCTTTATACAGAATATATAGAATCGATCCGTAGGCAGATTGCTTTGTAATAGCGGCGAGCGCGCGCGATTCCCGCTTTCCGGCAGCGTGCTGGCGGGTCGGATCGCCGCGCCGCTTCCGGCTAAGGGCGCGCCGTCAGGCGGCGGCGACATGCAATGCTTGCATTGCATGCATTGCTGGGGCCGACGGCAGTGCTGACGAGATCAGCAAATCGGCCCGGTCTTCTGGATTTTTTAATAGGCGCGCCGGCTCAGGCCGCTTGAAACGAGCGTGCGTCCGATGGGCCACAGGCCGAAGCCGGCGAGTTTTAAATGCGCCCAGGCAAAGGGCAGGCCGATGATGGTGATCGCCAGCGCGACGGCGGCGAGAAGATGGCCCAGCGCCAGCCACCAGCCGGCGAGCAGGAACCAGATGATATTGCCGAGAAAACCGAGCGGTCCTGTGCCGATCTCGTCGCCGTAAAGCCGCTCGCGATCCATGGTTTTGGTGCCGAACGGCCAAAGCGTGTAAACGCCGTTGTCGACGGCGGCGCGCGCCCAGGGAATGCCGATAATGGTGACGACCATGATCAGCGCGGCGACGAACCAGCCCAGCGCGGCGACCGCGCCGCCCAGCACCAACCAGAGAACGTTTAAAATAAACGCCGCCGGGGTAATTCGGCTTTCATCGGACAGGGGGTGGTCGGGATACATTGTTCGTCTCCTTCTGCGCTGTCTAATATAGGTGCTGGAAAGGCCGTTTCACGTCGCTCCGGCGCGCAGCGGGCCCGGTTCGCCGCAAGCGCCACGCGCTCGCCGCATTTGAATGCTCAGCTTGCCGAATGCGGATCGGGTTTTTCCTCGCCTTGCTTTGCGCCGGCGCGGCGGTGTTTCCGGCTTTCGCCCAAACGCCGGATATCGGCGCGCGGCTTGCCGCCGCTGCGGTCGAGCGCACGAAACACGATGTGGTTTATGACGCCGCCTACCGGCGGATCGCCTATCCCATGGGCGATGTCGCGCCCGACCGAGGGGTTTGCACCGATCTTGTGGTGCGGGCCTTTCGTGCAATTGGTTTTGACCTGCAGCAGCTGGTCCATGAGGACATGACGGCGGCGTTTGCCGCCTATCCGGCCCATTGGGGCATGACGGGCCCTGACAGCAATATCGATCACCGGCGCGTGCCCAATCTTGAAACCTTCTTCGCCAGGATGGGCGCGCGCCTGCCGCGCAGCGACGATCCGGCGGACTACCGGCCGGGCGACATCGTCGCCTGGAATCTGCGCGCAGACGCGGGCTGGCTGCCCCATATTGGAATCGTGACCGATCGCATCGCGCCTTCCGGCAGGCCGATGGTCGCGCACAATATCGGCGCCGGACCGGAACTCGAAGACGTCTTGTTCGATTGGAAAATCACCGGCCGCTATCGCGTGACCGGCGCGTTTTAGAACGCGCTACATGCGAATGCGAACTGGAAACCACGTCCTTAACCCTGAACGCGTACACCTCAGACGAATCCCAAACCTTGGCGAACGTCCTGCGGGCTTGCGCCGCCCTCGCGCTGGGCGCGGATCGTTGCGGATCGGTCGCGCTTGGCGAAGCGTTTGCCCTGGGCGTCGGTGATCAGCCTGTGATGGCGATAGACCGGCGCGGGCAGGCCCAACAGCGCCTGCAGCAGCCGGTGCAGATGCGTTGCGTGGAAAAGATCTTCGCCGCGAATGACGTGAGTGACGCCCTGCAGGGCGTCGTCCCAGACGCTGGCGAGATGATAGCTGGTCGCCAAATCCTTGCGCGCGATCACCGGGTCGCCGAAAATTTCCGGCGTTGCTTTGATGTCGCCGCTTTGCTCCCTCGGACCGGCGCCTTGTTCGACGAAAAAAAGCGGGCCGCACCGCTCTTCGGCGATCTGAACCGCGCGCTGGGCGCACAGCCGCCACGCATAGGGCGCATCCTGCTTGAGCAATGCGTCTTCGTCATGGGTAGAAAGCGGCGCGCCGACATATTGCGGACCCTCGGGCCCGTCGGCGGCGAAATGGGGGGCCGAGCCGACGGCGTCGGCGATTTCTTTACGGGTTTTGAAACAGCGATAGACGACGTCCAACCCTCTTAGCGTTTCCAGTGCGCCGGCGTAATCATCGAAATGCGCTGACTGGCGCCGCACCGGGGTTTCCCATTCGAGCCCGAGCCAGGCGAGATCCTCGTAGATGGCGTCTTCGAATGCCGGCCGGCAGCGCGCCCGGTCGATATCCTCGATGCGCAAGAGGAACCGCCCGCCCGCCGCCCTGGCCGCGTCATAGGCCGTCAGCGCCGAATAGGCGTGGCCGAGATGCAAAAGCCCGGTCGGCGAGGGGGCGAAGCGGGTCGCAAAGCCGATCATGGCGTGGATGCTATCGGAATCGCATAGACCGGGAAACGGCCCCATCGCCAATCGTCAACACCGCGTTAACCATGGAAAATTAGGATTCGCGCCGCCATTTCCCAGCCGGAGACCCGCCATGGCGCTCGCGAAAAAGGCCGCCGCTTACGATCTTGATCTCATGCGCGACATGAAAATCGCGCAGGAGCGCTTCGGCGCCGGTCTCGGCAAGCAGATCGGCGATTTCCTCGCTCTGCGCGCGAGCGGCGGCGGGCTATCGTTCGGCGAATATCTTTATTTCGGCCTGTTTAGCCATCCGCATACGGATTACAGCGCCTATATGGGCGACAACCGGGCCCGGGCGGCGTTTTATGTTGCGAACAATCTGGCCGATTGGAACGACGCCGAAGACAAGCTCAACTTCGCCGACGCCATATCCGCGGCCGGATTGCCGACGCCGCACATTCGCGCCGTGGCGCATCCCGAGCGCGTAGCGCAAGGCGCCGCGCCGCTCAAAACGAAAGACGCGCTCGCCGGGTTTCTCGGCCAATGCGCGCTGCCGGTTTTCGGCAAGCCGATCCGCGCGAGCCATGGCGACGGCGCCGTCAATATTCTTTCGCGCGAGCGCAAAACGCTCATGCTCGACGGCGCGGATGCGGTTTTAATCGACGACCTTGCCGAAGAAATCTGGACTTTTGCCGAAGACGACGGGTTTTTATTTCAAGGAACGATCCGGCCCCACGCCGATATCGCCGCGATCACCGGCGGCCGCCTCGCCACGGCGCGTCTCTTGGTCTTGGCGGGTCCGGACGGCCCGACCGTCCGGCATGGGGTCATGCGTTTGCCGGCGGGCGAAAACCGGGTCGACAATTACCGCCGCGCCGGCAATCTTGCCGCCCCGATCGATATCGAAAGCGGCGTTCTCGGCGCCGCCCGCCGCGGCGTCGGCGTGGCGCTGGAAATATTGGCGGCGCATCCTGACACCGGCGCCGCCATCGAAGGCGTCTTGTTGCCGGATTTCACAGCGGCCAAGGCGCTCGCCTGCAAAGCCGCCGGCGTTTATCCGAACATTCGCATTCAGTCCTGGGACGTGGCGTTGAGCGATCACGGTCCGACGCTGCTTGAGGTCAATCCGGGCGGCAATTTCAATATCTTGCAACTGGCGTCCGGGCGCGGCGTGTTCGATCCGGACTTTCGCAAGTTCCTCGAATGGTGCGTCAACGCCAATCCGTCGGCGAAAAAAAATCCTAAAGCGTTCAAAGAAGCCAAAAAGCTTCTCAAGCTGAAATAAACGATTACGCCGCCGCGCCGCCGACCGTAAGGCGGTCGATCTTGATGGTCGGCTGGCCGACGCCGACGGGCACGCCCTGTCCCGCCTTGCCGCAAACGCCCACGCCGGGATCGAGAGCGAAGTCGTCGCCGATCATGGAAACGCGCGTCAGCACCGTCGGCCCGTCGCCGATCAGCGCGACGTTTTTCAACGGCGCGCCGACCTTGCCGTTTTTTACGCGATAGGCCTCGGTGCAGTTGAAAACGAATTTGCCGCTGGTGATGTCTACCTGGCCGCCGGAAAAGTTGACGGCGTAAATGCCGTCTTTCACGGATGCGAGAATGTCCTTTGGATCATGATCGCCGCTGAGCATGAAGGTGTTGGTCATGCGCGGCATGGGGCAGTGGGCGAAGCTTTCCCGCCGGCCGTTGCCGGTCGCGCGCATCCCCATCAGACGGGCGTTGAGGCGGTCCTGGAGATAGCCTTTAAGGACGCCGTCCTCGATCAGCACGGTGCGCGAGGTGGGCGTGCCTTCATCGTCCACCGTCAGCGAACCGCGCCGGCCGTCGATCGTGCCGTCGTCGACCACGGTGACGCCGGGCGCGGCCACCTTCTCGCCCAGGCGGCCGGCGAAGGCGGATGTCTTCTTGCGGTTGAAGTCGCCTTCAAGGCCGTGGCCGACGGCCTCATGGAGGAGGACGCCGGTCCAGCCCGGCCCGAGGACGACTTCCATCTCGCCCGCCGGCGCGGGTTCGGCGTCGAGATTGACGAGCGCCTGGCGCAGCGCCTCGTCGACCTGGGCCCGCCAGGCTTCCGGGGCGACGAAGCGCGCATAGCCCTCGCGGCCGCCCGCGCCGTGGCTGCCGGTTTCCTGGCGTTCGCCCTCGCCGGCGGTGACCGCCACGTTCAGGCGCACCAGCGGGCGGAAATCGCGGATCACCTCGCCCCCGGGCCGCAGGATTTCCACCGCCTGCCATTCCCCGGAAAGCGACGTCGAGACCTGGCGCACGCGCGGGTCCTTGGCGCGGGCATAGGCGTTGATGTCTTCGAGCAGCCTGGTCTTGGCCTCGAACCCAAGATCGCCCAGGGGGTTTTCGTCGGGATAAAGCCTGGCGTTGGTGCGCGCCGGGCCGTCGGCGAACTGCCCGCCCTTTCCCGTCTTGACCGCCTGCACGGCTTCCCCGGCGCGCCTTAAAGCTGCTTCGGACAGCTCCGATGCGTGGGCGTAGCCGGTCGACTCGCCGACGACGCAGCGCATCCCGAAGCCCTGATCCACATTGAAACTTGCGGTTTTGAGCCGGTTATCGTCGAAAACGAAGGCCTCGGATTGGGCGTATTCAAGGTAGAGTTCGCCGTCGTCAGCGCCCTTGAGCGCGTCATCCAGGATGGTTTGGCTGCGCGCGCGGTCAAGATCGGCGCGGCCGAAGAAGAAAGAATCGGTCATAGGGCAGACTTAAGCGGCCGACCGGCGATGGGCAATGGGCGCGCCGCTTAGCCGACGGCGGCGCTGCGACCATTTTTCCATCCGCGCTGCGATGACGGCGCTGGCGGCAAGCGCTTATAAGCGGGCGGAAATTTGACCTTGGGCGGCGGCAGCGCCTATCGAACAGCCGCGAAAGGTGCCGATCTCCCTCCGAGTGCGTTTGGCGCGGGGCCACAGAATGAAAAAACTGATTTCAGGACTATCAGGGCTGGGCGCCTGGGCGTCGGCGGCCGCACTGGCGCAAGCCACCCCCGGCGGGATCGCACTGCAGCCGGCCCAATCGGCGCTGGCCGAGGAAGTCCACTTTTTCCATAACGTCATCCTGATGCCGGTCATCGTCGGCATCAGCCTGTTCGTTCTGGCGCTGCTCCTGTGGGTAATGGTGCGCTATAACGCAAGGTTCAATCCGACGCCCCGCAAGTTCAGCCACAACACGCTGGTCGAAGTGATATGGACCGGCGTTCCGATTCTCATTCTTCTTGTCATCGCGCTGCCGTCCTTCGACCTTCTCTACAAGGAAGACGTCATTCCTGACGGCAAGCAGTCCATCGGCCAAGGCGACGGCCGGACGACAAACTTCATTTTCGAAAACAGATTTGAAGCGGCGACCCGCAAAGTCGCCCGGCCGGCCCATCTTCAGGTCTTCATCGACGACGGATCGCAAATGCGCCGATTGCAGCACCGCGTCGACTACAGCCTGGAAGGGTTCGGTGAAGAAGAACTGACCGTTTCGCTGAACGCGCCGCCGGCGGCGGGCGAGCGCGTCATCATGAACGGCGGCCGCAGCCTCGTCGGGCCGAACGGACTGTTCGGCCTCTTCGGCGAAGACAAGCGCGAGGTCGCGCTGGCGCCCGCCATGACTCTGAAAGTGACCGGCAACCAGTGGAACTGGACTTACGCCTATCCCGAATACGGCGATTTCGACTTTATTTCCAACATGGCCCCCGAAAGCGAAACGACGCCGGAGCTTTACCTCTTGGAAGTCGACAATCGCGTTATCGTGCCGGTCGGCGAAACCATTCGCGTTACCGTGACCGCGAGCGACGTTATTCACGCCTGGGCGCTGCCCTCTTTTGCAATCAAGATCGACGCCGTTCCCGGGCGCATCAACGAGACATGGTTCAAAGCCGATCGCGAGGGCGTTTACTACGGCCAGTGTTCGGAAATATGCGGGATTAAGCACGCCTTTATGCCCATCGCAGTGGAGGCCGTATCCGTCCAGGCGTTTTGCCGCTGGATAAGAGCGAAACAATCCGAATTCGGCGTTGAACGCTCGCCCGAAGAACTCGCCGCCGAACCGCTTTGCGGCGACGCCGCCGCGCGCCTGGCGAACGCCGGCGCCCTAGCGCGATAGATAAGGAATATCGATCCATGGCAGACGCACACGACGCGCATGGGGCTAAGGCGCACGACGATCACACGCCCTCTTTTTTCGTGCGCTGGTTCTTTTCGACCAATCACAAAGATATCGGCACGCTCTATCTGATCTTTGCGATCCTCGCCGGGATTCTCGGCGGCGCGATGTCGGGTCTGGTTCGCCTGGAACTCGCCGAACCGGGCGTGACGTTCCTGACCGCGTTTACGGATCAGAGTTTGCCGGAGGCCGCGCAAATCGAAGCGGCGTCGAATTTTTACAACGTCCTGATCACCTATCACGGCCTCATCATGATCTTCTTCATGGTGATGCCGGCGCTGATCGGCGGATTTGGCAACTGGTTCGTGCCGATCATGATCGGCGCGCCGGACATGGCCTTCCCGCGCATGAACAACATTTCTTTTTGGCTCTATGCGGCGTCGGGAATCCTGGCCGTCCTGTCGCTGTTCGCGCCGGGCTACGGCGCCCATCTCGGCTTTGGCGGAAGCTGGGTGTTTTATCCGCCCTTATCGTCGACCGTGGGTCATCCGGGCCCGGCGATGGATTTGCTTATATTCTCTCTTCACCTGGCCGGCGCTTCTTCGATTCTCGGCGCCATCAATTTCATCACGACGATCTTCAACATGCGCGCGCCGGGCATGACGCTGCACAAAATGCCGCTATTCGTCTGGTCGATCCTGGTGACCGCGTTTTTGCTGGTCTTGAGCTTGCCGGTGCTGGCGGGCGCGATCACCATGCTCTTGACCGACCGCAATTTCGGCACCGCGTTTTTCGACGCGGCCGGCGGCGGCGATCCGCTGCTGTTCCAGCATCTGTTCTGGTTCTTCGGCCATCCGGAAGTTTACATTCTGATCCTGCCCGGTTTCGGCGTGATCTCCCACATCGTGTCGACCTTCTCGAAAAAGCCGATTTTCGGCTATCTCGGCATGGCCTACGCCATGGTCGCGATCGGCTTCGTCGGGTTCATCGTCTGGGCCCACCACATGTATACGGTGGGATTGTCGGTGAACATGAAGGCCTATTTCGTCGCCGCGACCATGGTCATCGCCGTGCCCACGGGCATCAAGATCTTTTCCTGGATCGCGACCATGTGGGGCGGGTCGATCGAATTCAAAACGCCGATGATCTGGGCGATCGGCTTTATCTTCCTGTTCACCGTCGGCGGCGTCACCGGGGTCGTCCTCGCCAACGCCGGCGTCGATCATTATTTCCACGACACCTATTACGTGGTTGCGCACTTCCATTACACCATGTCGCTTGGCGCGGTCTGGTCGATCTTCGCGGCCTGGTATTACTGGTTCCCGAAAATGACGGGCAGGGTCTATCGCCAGTGGCTTGGGAACCTGCATTTCGCGTTCATGTTCATCGGCGTCAACATGGTGTTTTTCCCGCAGCACTTTTTGGGCATGCAGGGCATGCCGCGCCGCTATATCGACTATCCTGAACCGTTCGCGTTCTGGAACGACGTTTCCACATACGGCTATTACATCACGCTTGCCGGCATGGTCGTTTTCGCCGTCTGCATGTTCGATGCGTTTTTCATCAACCGCAAAAAGGCCGCCGCCAATCCATGGGGCGAGGGCGCAACGACCCTGGAATGGACGCTTCCCTCGCCGCCGCCATTCCACCAGTTCAACGAACTGCCGCGCTTCGACAAAGGCGCAAAAGCGTTTTAAACAGCGCTCGATACAGCTTTAACGCGAAAAACCCGCCGCCTGCGCCGGCGGGTTTTTGCTATTCTTATGCTTCCGCAAAAAATGTTGCGTTGCAGCGTGACGGCGCCAAAAAAATGTCGTTAACCTCTGTTAGGAAAGATTAACAAAGCGAATAGGGGCGTAAACATGGAACCTTTTATTGCTGAAATCCGCGCGGTTGCGGAGTCGATTTTTCTCGGCGGCGACTGGATCTTCCTCGGCATGGTGATTGTCGCCGCGCTGGTCGGCGTTGCGGCAATGAAAAACGTTGGGCAAATCATTTGCACCAGCGTGCTGGCGATGATCGTTCTCGGCGTCATTTTGCTGATCTATGGCGGCGTCCAAAGCGAAGCGCCGACGGATCCGGCGAGCTATCTGAGCACTTTTACCGATGGCTGGGCGGCGCTCGCCGATATGCCGGGCTCTAAACTGATCAGCTATCTCATCACTTTTGCGGTTGCGATCATCGTTTTGTTTCTCGGCAAATCGCTGATTTTCCGCGACTGACTTTGGGGAGAGGCGTGAGGAGCCGGCGCAGCCGCGGCGCGCCGGCTCTTTCAATTGAGACGGTCAAAACCCGCGGCGCAAATGGGCGCGCAAGCGGGGGCTGAGCTTAGGAGGGGTATATGCTTGCGAGCCTTTTGAACCAGATGCTGGACATTCTGCGTCAGACCTTTTTGCAGGGCGACTGGATCTCACTGCTCATCGCTTTCGGGTCGATTGTGATTGCCGCGCTGATGATGCGGCGCGGCACGCAGATCGGCTCCATGACGCTTCTGGCGCTGGTACTCTTCGCCATCGGCGGGTTTTTGCGCGGGGTCTTCGCCGGGCCCACGCCCGAGGGCGGTTCCGTGACCGGCGGCCGGCTGGCGGCGCAGTTCGAATCGAGCCTGGGCGTCTTCATGCAAATGACGGCGGCGACGCTGCTGGCCTATTTTATCGCCTTTATGCTGTTGATATTGGTGCTGTTCGGCGCGAAATCGGTGTTCGGCCGGTAATCCCGGCCCCTCGCGACGCCGCGCCGCGGCGGTTTCGGGCCCGGCGCTATTTTCTTGTGTGCGCCTTTGAGGCATAAGCCGGCCGATGACACCGGTTGCAATCAAAAGCGATACTTACGCGCTGGCGGGTCCGCGCGATTATATCGTGCTCTTAAAACCGCGCGTGATGTCGCTGGTCATTTTCACCGCGCTGGTCGGCATGGCCGCCGCGCCCGGCGGGCTTCATCCGGCGCTTGCAGCGATTTCGCTTCTGGCGATCGCCGTCGGCGCGGGCGCTTCAGGCGCGCTCAATATGTGGTGGGACGCAGATATCGACGCGGTGATGGCGCGCACGGCAAGCCGGCCGATCCCCATGCGACGCGTGCCGCGGGCCGAGGCCGCCGCGCTTGGCGGTTTTCTGACGGCGCTTTCGGTTGCGTTGCTGGCGCTCGCGGCGAATTACCTCGCCGCCGGGCTGCTTGCCTTTACGATCTTCTTTTATGTCGTGATCTACTCCATGTGGCTCAAGCGACTAACGCCGCAGAACATCGTCATCGGCGGCGCCGCCGGCGCGCTGCCGCCGGTGATCGGCTGGGCTGCGGTTTCCGGAACGGCGCCGCTTGAGGCCTGGGTTCTCTTCGCGATCATTTTCATCTGGACGCCGCCGCATTTCTGGGCCTTGGCGCTGTTCAAAAAAGGCGACTACGCCCGCGCCGGCATTCCGATGATGCCGGTGGTTAAAGGCGCGCGCGCGACTCGGCGGCAGGTCTTTATCTACGCATTGGTTTTGGTCGCGGCGAGTGTTGCGCCCTTCGCGATCGGCATGGCGGGCGCGTTTTACATCGCGGCGGCGGCGGTTCTGGGCGCGGGCTTTGTATGGCTGGCCTGGCGCGTATTGACCGCGGCGGAAACCGATCGTCAGCCTGCCATGCGCCTGTTCCGTTTTTCAATGATCTATCTGTTCGGCATATTTGCGGCGCTCTTGTTTGAACGGCTGGCGGGGCTTCATGGCTGATCGCGCGGACATGACGGGCGAGGCGCTGAGCCCGGAGGAAAAGACCAAGCGCGGCCAGCGCAATCTCGCGATCGCGCTGGGCCTCGGGGTGTTTGTCCTGCTGGTGTTTTTAGTCACCATCTTGCGGCTCGGCGGTTCCGTCGCCGAGCGCGCGTTTTAGGCGGCGCCGATGATGATCGCCGCATCAAAAAACGCCAAAACGGCCATGTTGGTCGCCGGCCTCGTCGCCTTCATGATCGGGCTTTCCTTTGCGGCCGTTCCGATCTACCGGGCTTTTTGTCAGGTGACGGGCTGGGGCGGCTTTACCCAGCGCGCAACCGCCGAGGCCGACCGCACTCTGTCGCGCCAGGTCGTCGTGCGCTTTGACGCGACCGTTTCCAAGGGCCTGGCCTGGCGTTTCAAGCCCGAACAGCCGTCCCAGACATTGCGCATCGGCGAGACCGGACTTGCCTTTTACGAGGCTGAGAATCTGACCGACAAGCCGATCTCCGGCCAGGCGACCTTCAACGTCTCCCCCGCCAAGGCCGGCATGTATTTCAACAAGATCGAGTGCTTTTGCTTTACCGAACAGACGCTTCAGCCCGGCGAGTCGGTCTTGATGCCGGTGACCTATTTCATCGATCCGGCGCTCGCGGAAAATCGCAATCTCGACGAGGTCGAGACCATCACGCTGGCCTATACGTTTTTTCCCTGGGACACTGACGAGCCCCTCGCGGCGGTCGGCCCTTAGGGGCCGGGGGCCGCTGCGGCTCTTTAGCGCGGGATATCGGCCTTCGCTCGCTTGGATTTTCTCCGCGCGACCGTATAGAACCGCCTCAAATCGGGGCTTTTTCAACGAGGCGATGTATGGCCGGCGCTGACGTCAAACACGATTATCATCTGGTTCATCCCTCTCCCTGGCCGCTGGTCGGTTCGGCGGCGGCGGGGGTGATGCTGATCGGGGCCGTGGCGTGGATGCAAACCGGCTCGGGCGGATTGATGATCGGCGGCGTAGAGATCGGCCCCGATGGGCAGTCCTCGGCCAAATGGTTTTCCCTGAGCGGCAGCGGCCTGTTCTGGCTTGGCTTTGCCGGCCTGCTCGTCACCATGATCGGGTGGTGGCGCGACGTCGTTAAGGAAAGCCTCGCCGGGGAAAACACCTCCCTCGTCGTGCGTCTTGGCCTGCGCTACGGCATGGTCCTTTTCATCGCCTCGGAGGTGATGTTCTTCGCCGCCTGGTTCTGGGCGTTTTTCGGCGCGGCGCTGTTTCCGGGGGTGTGCGACCCGGTGATGCTCGCCGACGGGACGCAAATGCTGAACGCGGCCGGCGAGCCGGCCTGTCTCGGCAATGACGGCCGCACTCATTCGACGGGCGCCGTCTGGCCGCCGGTCGGCGTTGAGCCGCTCAATCCCTGGGGCCTGCCGCTGCTCAACACGCTGGTGCTCTTGTTGTCGGGCACGACCGTGACATGGGCGCATTACGCCGTGCAGAACAACGATCAGAAAGGCCTCATCCAGGGTCTGGTCCTGACCATCATTCTCGGGCTCTTTTTCACCGTGCTGCAGGCGATCGAGTACGCCGAGGTGTTGCACTTTGGGATGTTCCAGTTTTCCGGCGGCGGCATATACGGCTCGTCGTTTTTCATGGCGACGGGCTTTCACGGCCTTCATGTGATTATCGGCACGATATTCCTGACCGTTTGCCTGTTTCGCGCCATGGCCGGCCATTTTACGGCGGAACGCCATTTCGGTTTTGAAGCGGCGGCCTGGTATTGGCATTTCGTCGACGTCGTCTGGCTGTTTTTGTACGTTTTCGTTTACGTGCTCGGCAATCAGGGGCTTTTGTCCTAACCTCTTGGTGAGGCAAACCATGGGAGGGCGTCATGGGCGCTCTCGATCGCCTGAAATGGTTCTTTGCGGGCGTCGGCGCGGCCGCGCCTGGCGGCTGTCTCATCTCTGACGAGCCGTTCGGTTCGGCGCCGAAGCCGACGGAATATTCTGTATGCGAATGACCGACTATCCGCCCGTTTCGCCCTATGCCGCCGGCATGAAGGGGACATGTCCGCGCTGCGGCCAAGGCGCGCTGTTTGACGGCTTTCTCACCTTGCGTTCGTCCTGCGAGGTTTGCGGGCTCGATTTCGCCAAGGCGGACAGCGGCGACGGACCGGCGGTGTTCGTGATGTTCATTGTCGGCTTCATCGCCGTGGCCCTCGCCTTCGTCGCCCGTTTCATGTGGTACGCGCCCTTGTGGCTCGCCTTTTTGATCAGCGCCGGCGCGGCGGTGGTTTTGACCCTGGCGTTGCTGCGGCCCTTCAAGGCGACGCTGATCGCCCTGCAATACGTCCATAAGGCCGCCGAGGGCCGGCTTGAAGAATAATCATGCTGTCGGGCCGGCGATTTCGTTTTCTTCCCGTGTTGACCGGTTGCGCGCTGATCGGACTGGGCGTGCTGGTTTCGCTCGGCGTCTGGCAGCTCAAGCGCCTTGAATGGAAACGCGGCCTGATCGCGCAGGTGGAGGCGGGCGTTGATGCAGCGCCGATTGCCTATGCGGAGGCGGTCGCGCGCGCCGAGGCTGGCGAGGCGATGGACTATGCGCCGGTCGAAATAAAAGGCGTTTACGCTCACGATCATGAAGTCCGCGTCTTCGGCGCCCATGACGGCGCGCCTGGCGTGTTTGTGTTCACGCCGATCGAAACGTCGGCGTCCGGCGCCGGCGAGCAGTTCGTGTTCGTCAATCGCGGCTTTGCCCCGCAGGCCTTTGCGCTGCGGGAAAGCCGCGCCGACGGCGAGGCGCCCGGCAATATCACCGTGCGCGGCCTTTTTCGTTCGCCTGAACATCTCACCGGCATTTCCAGGTGGGTGCGCGGCGACGCACAGGCGCAGGGCGGACTGTGGCTGGTGCGCGATCCGGCGCGGTTCGCCGCCGCTTCAGGCATTGCCGCGCCGGGCTATTACATCGACAGCGACGGCGCGGAAAACGCAGCGGCATGGCCCAGGGGCGGCGCAACGCGCCTTGAATTTAGCAACCGGCATCTTGAATACGCGCTCACCTGGTTCGGCCTTGCCGGGGCGCTGATCGCTGTCTGGTTGATATTTTCCTTGCCAGTCCACACAAAATCAAATAACTTTAAAAAATAAAGCTCAGCAGATCGCTTTGCGGCGCTCAAGCGGGGATGGCGGCGTGTCTTGCGGCGTCTTGCGTCGGGCAGGGCCTTGTTGATCGCAGCGCGCGCCAGCCCGCAGCGCTCGGCGGCAGCAAGCAGGGAGGCGGAAATTGTCATTGCAGCCCTTGCTGGATGCGCCTTGGGTTATTCAGGTGCACGCCTTCGGGGCGATGGCGGCCTTCGTGCTCGGCATCGTGCAGCTCGTCGCGCCCAAGGGAACCCTGCCGCACAAGAGCTTGGGTTCCCTATGGGTTTTGATCATGATGGTGGTCGCTGTTTCGAGCATTTTCGTCCTGCCGTCGCAGCGCCCCGGCCTGCCCATAACGCAGTGGTTCACCCCGATTCATCTTTTTACGGTGTTGACGTTTTACGGACTGGCCCAGGGTCTTTATCTGCTCGCCCGCGGCGGCGGCGCGCTGAAATACCACGCCCGCCCGTTCATCGGGCTTTTTATCGGCGCGCTTGTCATCGCCGGCCTGTTCGCCTTTCTGCCCGGCCGGATCATGCACGAAGTGGCGTTTGGCGGCTGAAACAGCGCTTGCGAAGAGGCTCGCAAGCTGTTTCAAAGCAGCGACGTCTATAGCGGATTGGCCGACATGTATTTGGCAGCTGTAAGCATTGCCGTGGCGCTCATGCTTTTTGCAAGCGCGCCGAACCGATTATCGCCGGCGCCTGAAATGCTGGCGCCATGGACGACTGCGCTGCGCGACAGCCAGCCTGCGGACGCCTATGGCGCGGTTTACGCGATGGGCGACAAAAAGCTCGTCTGCCTGGCGGCGGTTCATTCGACAAAAACCGACAGTCTGACTTTTAAGGTCATCAACGACGCCTATGAGGCGTTCGATTTCGACATAGCGATTGTCGAAGGCTTTCCCACGTCTCGCGGACCGAATGCAGAGCGGCTGCTTGACTATGCGCGCAATGCACGCGCCGAAAACGGCTTCCAGGCGCGCGGCGAAACCGTGCCGGCGGTGCTTGGCGCCTTGAAAGAGGGCGCAACGGTGCTGGGCGGCGAACCGGATGATTCCGATATTCGCGATGCGCTCCTGTCAAGCGGCTTCGATCCGGAAGACCTTCTTGGATTTTATACGCTCCGCACCATCCCGCAGTGGATCCGGCAGGAAAAAATTAACGCCGCGAGCGACCTGCGGATCGCGGCGTTGCTCGAAGGCGAAATCGAGCACAACCGAGAGCGGCTCGCCCTGGACGCCGACGTCTTGCCGACCAGCGCGGCGTGGGACGCCTGGTACGCCAGGACCAATGGCAAGCCTTTCGGCGACGACTTTGAGTCGGAGGAGGCAGGTCCGCTCGCCGACGGTCCTTACGGGTCCAACCGGATCGCCGCCGCCATTTCTCGCGCGCGGGGAGCGTTTCTTCATAACCTCATCATTGAGCGTTTGAACGCCGGCGATAATGTGTTGGTTGTTTTTGGCGGCAGCCATTATCTCATTCATCGGCCCGCGCTCGATCGCGCGATCGGCGCGCCCTGTTATCTCGGCGCCGGCATGGCCGAAGCGCCTGTCGCCTGCGAAGCAGAATAACGATTGCATTTCCCGCCTGAGCCAGGATGGCCGCGTTCCCGCCCGGCGGCGATAATTTGGGCTCAAACGCCGATCTGTTGACAGTCGCATATGAAAGCCCCGTCGAGTATAAAAATGGCCGAAAAATCTAGCGGCGTAGTGTATATTTATAAGCGCCAGAGAATATCTCTATACAACTTGTAGAGCTTGACACTATATTTGTGTGATAAGCGTAGCTGCTAGTAAATTTCTTTGTTTTTTTGAGTATGTTTTCACATTTTATTAGGAGAGACACAAATGACCTATGTCGACAGACGAACGCTGCTTTACAGCGGCGGCAGCCTCGCCGTTCTCTTTGCGCTCGGCGGTTGCGAGTCGCTCAAGGAGGCGATCCAGAATAGGCCGCGCCGCCGCGACATTTCAACGCTCAGCAACACCCATCCCATCGTGCAGGCCTATCGCGACGCAGTGGCGCAGATGAAAGCGCTGCCGAACTCTGACCCACGCAACTGGACGCGTCAGGCGGAAATCCATCAGAATTTTTGTCCACACGGCAATTGGTTCTTTTTACCCTGGCATCGGGCCTATCTATTGTCGTTTGAGCGTATATGTCAGTCGCTGCTAGGCGATGCAGATTTCGGTTTGCCGTATTGGAATTGGTCGTGCAGTCGCAAAATTCCCGCGCCGTTCTGGGTCGGCGGAAGCTCTTTATTTCACTCGCCGAGAACCGCAACCTCTTCAAGTGAGGCGTCCGAAACGATCGTCGGCGGCGACGCTATGGACGCGATTCTGAACGAGACCGATTTCGAATTGTTCGCCAGTGGCAAGGCCAAGCGCCTGCGGCCGATCCTGGCGGACGGGCCGGATTTCCAAGGAAGCACTGGCGCGCTTGAAAATCCGCACAATTACATTCACGGCTTTGTTGGCGGCACGATGGGCAGCTATATGTCGCCGCTCGATCCGGTGTTTTGGACTCATCACAATGTGATTGACTATTTCTGGTTTGAATGGAATCAGCGCGGCAACGCCAACACCAACGATCCTCTTTACACGAATTTCGATATTACCGGGCAAATGGTGGACGGTGCCGGGAATCCGGTCACCTACCGTGTTGACTCGATGATTCTTGCCCCGCTCTTGTCCTATCAGTTCGTGCCGCCCGGCCCTTGCGGGTTATTGAACTTTCAATTGGTGGAAAGAGCATGGCTGCGGGAATTCCTTGAAAGGGGCGCGGCGATCCGGTTCGAACCTAACACTGAATTTGAACCCCAGCGCGATTTGCGGTTGGCGGTCGGCCAGCCGCTGCGAGCCCGGCTCACAATACCCCGCGAAGCAGCCGCGATGGAAAGTGTGGACAGCGAAAGCCGCCTTCTCCTGCGCCTCGACGATGTCGCACCGCCGGCGGATGAGGACTTTTACGTGCAAGTATATGTGGACCTGGGCGAGGACGAGGCGGCGAACCCGCGTTCGCCTTCCTATGCGGGAAGCTTTGCGTTCTTCACCGATCCGTCGTCGCATCATACGACCAGGAACTATTACGTCAGCCTCGATAGCGCGCTGCAAAAACTGCGTGCTGCAGGACGCGCGACTGGCGAGGCGCCGGTTGTGACGCTGGTCGCCGTGCCGATTGAAGAAGGACGCGAAGTGCGAAATCCTAATCTGACTATAGGCGCGCTTCAGCCTGTGACGATTCCGCGACGCGCGATTCCGGAAGTTGATGATGAAGGCGTCAGAATCAAAGAAAGGCGGGTGCAGTAGCTTTTAATCTCGTCATAAGCGCCATTAAGGGCGGGCTTGCGGCGGCGGCCTTATGGATCGCCGGAGGCAGCGATACGCTGTGTGAGTCCGTTCGTCTTGATCCGCATACGCTGCAAGCGGCCGCGTCATGTCTTTCTGAAGACGTGTCGGTCATGCTCGTGGAACTATCCGATATTACGAATACGAAGCTCGCCGCCTTTGTCGTTGTGGTCGAGCAGAAAGACGGCGTCGGCGCTTGGAAATCCATTGCGTGGCTGACGCCATTTCCGGCCGATCAAGACAGCGCCTTCACGGTGCGCCTTGCGCCGCTGGAGAGTGGGCGTGTTTGCTGTGCGCTCCGGTTTGGCATGGTCCCGGTCGGTGACGCGGGGTTGCCGGACGACATCGCCGTTACAGTGACCGTGCGCCCCTTTAGCGATTGAGGCTTATTCCTCGCCGCGCAGTTTTCTCTCATAGGCGTTGACCAGGGTCATATAGGGATTGACCTGGTCGAAGACGGGGTCCGTTGTCTCGTCGGGGGCGTAGTTCTGATACATCTCGAAATGGAGATGATAGGTGGTCGGGACCCTCTCGCCTGATGCATTGAAAAAATCGTTCCACACCTTGCCGATGCGCTGACCCTTGACGACGGTCTCGCCGTCGCTCACCGCCAGCTCGTCCATCTTGAGATGAAGATAGCGGTAAAGCGTGCCGTCCGCGGTCTGAAGTTTCACGGTGTATTTCGACTCCGCCAGCCCGACGATGCGGCCGTCGTCGACCGCGACCGCCCAATGGCTGACGCCGCTTTCGGGAATGCAGCTGGCGGCGCGTAAGTCGACGCCCTCATGGCCGCCGTCCGGACACATGATCTGCTGGCGCGCGCGCGATTCGCAAAACGTGTCCTGCCAGGGATAATCGTAATTGGAAGGCTCGCACTGGCCGCCTTCCATGCCGTTGACGCTGCCCTGCCCGCCGCCATAGCGATAGACTTGGCTGTTCAGGAACGCTGCATCTTCCAGCGGGAATGCGATGTCCGGCTGATAGATGGTCGCGTCGACATTGCCTGGGCCGGAATCGGGCAAGAGGTCGCCGACCGGCAGATAGCTGAAAATGCGGCCCTCCTGGTCGGCAAGATAATCCGCGTCGTCGTCCTCGGGCTCTTCGGCGCCATGCTCTTCGCCCTCAGGTTCGTCGGAAGCCGGCTCTTCCGGCGGCGGCGTCTCTCCAGCCGGTTCTTCCGGGCTCGGCGGCGCCATTGGCTGCTCTTCGCAAGCGGCAAGGATCAGCGCCAGGGCGCCGGCGGCGATAAGATGTTCAGGACAGCGCATTATTCGCCTCCCGCCAGGGCCGGATTGATAAGGACCATGGAATCGGCGAGTCCGGCGGCGTAGTCGTCTTCGACGCAACGCGGATCGCGATCCGGATCGCCGCATTCGATGGTCATCACATAGCCGCAGCCGAATTTTGCAAAGCTGATGTCGAGTCCCAGGGGATTGCGGCCGATGAAATAGGGCGCGCCGGCGCCGCCGCGAAGGCGCGGCGGGCTTTCCGCCAAACGCCGGCGGAAAGCGACGATATTGGGATCGCCGCCGATAACGCGGTGACAGGTGCCGCTGATCGACAAAAGCGTCTCCTCGTCGATCCGCGCCGTCGCTGTATAGGCGTTCTCCTGGCCGTAGACTTTGAGCGTATCGCGCACGCCGGCGACGTTGGGCGCAAGGACCGGAATGCGCACCCGGTCGATTTCAGAACGGGGAACGCGCTGCAACGTCTCCGGACGAAGCGCGCGCAGACCGGGCGGCGGCGGGCGTCGCAGATTGGGCCCGGCCGCCAGGCGTGTCAGCGCCGCGCGGTCTTGAGCGGCGTCTTCCTCCCGGGTGCGCTGCAGTTCCGCGCGCAAGGCGGCAAGGTCGGGCGCGCCGGCGACGACCCTTGCGCGTTGGGTGCGGCCGTCGCGGGCGGCGCGCATCGCGGCGGCGAGCCCGCTCGCGGGTATCTGCTGGGCGCGTTCTTCAAGCCGGCGCTGCAGCGCCTCGCCGGTTTCACGGTCCGGGGGCGGCGGCGCGCTTGGCTGTTGGGCGTAAACCGCGCCGGCGGCGAGCATGACCGCCGCGCCAATCAGCATCGGTTTCATATGGCGCCCCCCTTGGAACGGTTCTTACCGCTCCGTCAGCTTGAATTCGATGCGCCGGTTCTGGGCCAGCGCCTCAGCGGAAAAGCCTGCGACCAGCGGGAAATCCGAGCCCAGACCGCTTGCGACGAGCCGGCGGGAGGGCACGCCGCGGCTTTCCAGATAGCGCGTCACCGACAACGCCCGCGCCGTCGACAAGCCTTTGTTGTCGACATATTTCGCGGCGCAGGACGGCCCCAGCGGCGTGCTGTCCGCATGACCGTCGACGCGCACGACCCAGTCCTGAATGGCTTGCGTTTGCGGGTCGTCCTCGCGCCCGGCAATTTGCGCCTTGATGCGGCGGTCGATCTCCAAAATCGCGCTCGCCGCTTTGTCGAGCGCCAGCATGCCCTGGGGAGAGATGGTCGTATCGCAGGGACCGAACAGCGCGTCGCCGCCGATCAAAAACCGATCGCCCTCGACCCGAATGCCTTCAAGACCCTGCAAGGCCTGGCGCATTTCTTCGAAAAACCGCGAACGGACCTCTTGTAGCTCCTGGACTTTGCCGGCGAGCGCCGCATTCAGCCGTGTCGACAGATTTTCGATCTGCAGTTGCTGTTCGACGGCTTTCGCCTCGGCCGCGTCCAATGCTTCCTGCAGGCTGGCCAATTGACGGCGCAATCCGGCGAGTTGGGCGTTCAGTGTCGCGATCTCGCTTCTTTGTTCTTCGGAAAGCGACTTTTCCGCTTCAAGTTCCGCGGCGGATGCGGCGACGGCGGCGCTAAGGCCCGCAAGCTGCTCGTCTTTCTGATCGATCGTGGCTTCAAGCGACAGGATCTGCGTTTCCAATCGGTCGCGCTCGGCCGCAGCCAGCCCAAGCTGTTCGTTGAGCGTATCGATCTGGGCGATCAACCGGGCAAGTTCTTCGTCTTTCGAGGCAATCTCCTGCTTGAAGATCTGCACCCGTTCGCCGAGATAAAACTGCGCGACGACGAAAATCGATAAAACGAACATCAACACCAAGAGCAGCGTCGACAGGCCATCGACGAAGCCCGGCCAGATATTGGCCTCGCTTCTGGTGCGCCGGCGCGCCATCCGGGCTAGTCCCCGCCGCCGACGCGGATCAGGGTGCGGTTAAGCGCTCGGATTTCGTCCTTGAGGGCCGCGGTCTGTTCCGCCTGCGCCTTGATCTGGGTTTCGGTGTTGGCGGCGAGAGCGGCTTCGAGGTTCTGGATCGCGGCGAGCAGGTCTTCCTCCTCGCCGTCGGCGAGCCTGGCGCCGTCGCCGGCGCGGCTGCGCACGGTTTCCGTCATGCCGGCGAGCCAGTCTTCAAGGTCCGTATAGAAACGGTTCTGCGCCTGGCCGGCCTGAAGGTCGAGAAAGCCGACAATCAGGCTGCCGCCGAGCCCGAACAGGGACGACGAAAACGCCGTGCCCATGCCTGACAGGGGCTGTTGCAGGTTGGCGATCAGCTGCTTGACGGCGTCTTCGGCCGCGCCGCCGGTCACCGCAAGGCCGTTGATGGTGGCGGCGACGGCGTTGACCGTCTGCAGCAGGCCCCAGAACGTGCCGAGCAGGCCGAGAAAGACCAGCAGGTTCATGATATAGCGGCCCATCTCGCGGCCTTCGTCCATCCGTGTGCCGATGGAATCGAGAATGGCCCGCGTCGATTCCGGCGACAGGCGGCTCGAACGCGTATCCGCGTCGAGGAGAAGCTTGGCGACCGCCTTGATGAGGCTCGGCGCCCGGGGCAGGCGCGAGCGGGAAGGATCGACCGACTCGCGAAACGCCTCCACCCAGCGCACGGCCGGCGAGATCACCCCGGCCTGGCGCATATTGTAGATCAGGCCGATGGCGAGCACGCCGAGAATAAGACCGTTCAGCGCCGGATTGGCGTTAAAGGCGTCAATCAGCAGCGGCGTCGGCTGCGGACTCCAGGGTGAAAGGTAATACACCGCCGCGCCCACAATGAGCAAAAACAGCAGCATATTCAGGATGTAGCGGCCGGGCCCGGTAAATTTGACCGACCGTTCGAGCGAGCGCGCCATGAAATCCCCTTTACTGAACCAGCCCCGGCGTTTCCTTAGCTTAATTCAAAAACGGGGCCGCGCCAAAGCCGATGGCGGAAAGAGGCGCAATCTTTCACAATAGCGCACTGGGTGCGCTATTGTGCCGGGTCGGCGAAGCCGCGCGCCCCCCGCGGCGGCGGCCAGCGCGCCCCGGCGCTTAAAGATCGCTGAGCGCGCGAATCTCGACCGGGCCGATATCGAGCGCGCGCACGCCCGCCTCGATTTTCTCCCGGTCGCCGACGATCACCCAGATCAGGCTTTCCGGATGGACGACTTCATCCGCCGCGGCGGCGATGTCCGATTGCGTCAGCGCGTCATATTTATCCTTCAGGGTCGCCGGATAATTCCACGGCCGACCGTAGCGCGCGCTGGAAATCAGGCTGCCCAGGACGGCGCCGGCGGTTTCGAACGCGCCGGGAAGGGAGCGCGTGTTGGCGAACACCGCGCGCTGCAATTCTGCGCCGGTCGCCGGCCTGTCGGATTTGATCGCGTTCAGTTCGCGGATCAGTTCGGCGATCGACTCCGACGTCTTGTCCGTCTGCACCGGCGCATAGACCATAAAGGGCCGCTGGCCCTGCGCGCCCGGCAGGAACGTAAAGGCGCCGTAGGCCCAGCCCTTTTCTTCGCGCAGGTTCATGTTGACCCGCGCCGTGAACTGGCCGCCGAGAATATCGTTCATGGCGTTGATGGCGATCGCATTCGGCGCATTGGTGGGCGGCGCCAGATGGCCCGCCAGGATGAGCGACTGCGGCGAGCCGGGCTTGTCGACGATGATGACCTTGCCGGCGGCGGGGCGTTCGAGTTGCGCGATATTTTTCTCCGGGACCGGTCTGTTCGGCGCGCGCCAGTCGCCGAACGCCCGTTCGAGCATCGGTATGATTTCATCGAGCGTCGCGTCGCCGACGACAAAAATCGTCGCATTGTCGGGCCGCATCCAGGTCCGGTGAAAACCGACGAGATCGTCGCGCGTCAGCGCGTTGATCGATTCTTCCGTACCCGAACCGGTGAGCGGAACGCCATAGGCGTGATCGGTTCCGTAAATCTCCGGCGGCAGCATGCGCAGGGCCAGCTGTACGGGATTGGCTTTTTCCTGGGCGATGCCGGCGAGCCAGCGCCCGCGCAGCTTGTCGATTTCTTCCTGTTTGAAGGCGGGGTTGCGCACCACGTCGGCGAGGATGTCCAGCGACGCGCGCAGGTTTTCCTTCAGGGCCGACATGGATACGCCGCTTGCGTCGAGGTTCGACGACGCGCCCATTTCCGCGCCGAGCGCGTCGAGTTCTTCGGCGATGTCGAGCGCGGACCGCCTGGCGGTGCCCTCGTCCAGCATGGCGCCGGTAAAGGACAGGCCGCCGAGCACGCCGCCGTCAATCGAATCGGCGGCGTAACCGGCGTCGAACCGAACCGAAATCTCCACAACGGGAACGGCGCGGCGTTCGGCCAGCACGACCTTGACGCCGTTGGAAAGCCTGGCTTCCTCAATCGCCGGAAAGATCAGGTCCGGCGTATTTTCGACTGTGGGCAGCCCGGCCGTGCGGTCGACGGTCGATGGGGTCGTCGTATATTCCGGATAGGGAAGAATATCGAGCTGGTAATAACCGGCGCTCATGACGTTGCGCGCCGCATCGAGCACGTCCTGGCGGGTCGCGCCTTCAAGCCAGTCAAGCTGGGTCAGGATAAATCCCGGATCGCCGGCGTAAAGTTCGCCCTGCGCCAGCGTCACCGCCTTGCCGCTCCATCCGCCGACCTGCTCGAGGCCGCGGATGACGCTTGCCTTGATGCCTGTTTTGGCGCGGTCGAGTTCGCCCTGGGTCGGTCCGCGGTCGAGAAACGATGCAATCACCGCTTCCATTTCGTCCTCAACACGGTCGAGATCCGCGTCCTTCTTGGCGTCGACGGTGACGGAATAAAAACTCATCAACTCATGGTCCTGCAGATTGGCGGTCGCCGACGTGGCGATCTGCAGATCGTCTACAAGCCGCCGATAAAGCCGGGACGTCTTGCCGCCGCCGAGAACGGTCGTTGCGAGCTCTAAGAGCACCGCCTCGCGCGTGGTGCGGCCCGGCGCGACCCAATTGCGGTCGATGCGCGGCTGGGGCACGCGGTCGAGCATCGTTTCATGCTTGTTAACGTCGAGTTTCGGCGCGTTGGCCCTGGCCCGGGTAAGCGGCGGGCCGGCGTCGATGTGCGCGAAATATTTCTCAACCAGCGCACGCGCCGTTTCGGCGTCGATGTCGCCGGCGAGCGCGAGTACGACATTGGCTGCGCCGTAATATTGCTGGAACCACTCCTTGACGTCGTCGAGAGCCGCCGCCTCGAGGTCTTCCATCGAACCGATCGTGGAATGGGCGTAAGGGTGCCCGGCGGGCAGCAATCCGGCGAGTACGGAATATTCCGCGCGCCCGTAGGGGCGGTTGTCGCCCTGGCGTTTTTCGTTCTGGACGACGCCGCGCTGATTATCGAGCTTTTCCTGAGTGACGGCGCCGAGAAGGTGGCCCATGCGGTCCGATTCCATCCACAGCACCATTTCAAGGGCCGGGGTCGGCACGGTCTGGAAATAGTTGGTGCGGTCGAACCAGGTGGTGCCGTTAAGATCGGTGGCGCCGACGTCCTCAAGGGGCGTGAACCATTCGCCGTCATAATGCTCCGAGCCGTTGAACATGAGATGCTCGAAGAGGTGCGCAAAACCCGTCTTGCCGGGCGGTTCGTCTTTCGATCCTACATGATACCAGACCGAAACCGCGACCAGGGGCGCTTTGCGGTCCTCATGGACGACGACCGTAAGACCGTTGTCGAGCTTGAATTTGTCGTAAGGAAGCTCAATCTCGGCGGCGCTTGCCGTCGACAGCAGGGTTGCAGCGGCGATGGCGGCTGCGGCGGTGAAACTGCGCATGAAAAACCTTCTTCAATGGCTGGACGTTGGGGCCAGAACAACAGGCCATAGTTTCCGGGGCAGGCGGATGCGTCAAGCGCCGCCGCATCGGTCCGGCGCGCGAGCTTGCCGGTCCGTCGCGCGGCGGTGGAAGAAAGCCTAGCGCGGCGCGCGTTTGGCGAGAATGCGTTGCAGGGTGCGGCGATGCATGCCGAGGCGCCGCGCGGTTTCCGAAACGTTGTGATCGCACAGTTCGTAAACCCGCTGGATATGCTCCCAGCGCACGCGGTCGGCGGACATGGGATTTTCCGGCGGCGCCGGCCGCTCGCCCGGTTTCGCCATCAGGGCTTTTTCGACATCGTCCGCATCCGCCGGTTTGGGCAGGTAATCGATGGCGCCGGCTTTGACGGCCGCAACCGCGGTTGCGATATTGCCGTAGCCGGTGAGCATGACGACGCGGCAGTCTTCGCGCTTGTCATGGATTTTGTTGACCACCTGAAGGCCGTCGCCGTCTTCGAGCCGCAGATCGACCACGGCGAAGGCCGGCGCCATATCCTGGAGGATTTGCCCGGCCTCGTTCGCGCCGGCCGCGAGCACTGGCTGGAAGCCGCGCTTTTCCATCGCGCGTCCAAGGCGAATGCGAAACGGTTCATCGTCGTCGACGATCAGGAGCGTTGCATCGTCGGGCAGACTGCGATTTTCGGCGCGCGCTTGATCAAGATTGGTCATCACTTTTCCGCATGTAGGTGGAGGGGATGTTCGATCCCTAAAATGCGCATTTATGCCCGGAAATTCAAGCAACCGGCGCCGTTGGAAGCGCCCCGGCGGGCCATATGGCGGCGACGCTGGCGCCGCGCTGCGCAGGCGTTTCGCCCCATTGGCGGTTCTTGAAGTCGATTTTCGCGCCGGCCCCCTCAAGCAGGGTCTTGGCGATGAAAAAACCCAGCCCCATGCCGGATTTGCGCTCGCCCGGCGCGCTGTAACCGATCCGGGCGCTGACATAGGGTTCGCCGAGACGGGCGAGAATTTCCGGTGAAAAGCCCGGACCGTCGTCATTAACCACAATCGACAGTTGCTGCGCGCTCCATCGCGCGGCGATCTGCACTTCGCTGCGCGCAAATCCGACGGCGTTTTCGATGAGATTGCGCAGCCCGTAGACAATCTCCGGGCGCCGCTGGAGCACCGGTTCCGGCGCGCCGTCCTCGCTATTCGTCTCGATGCGGATTTCCGGCCCGCCGCGCTGTTCGAGGAACGGATCGGCCGCCTCTGTCAGCAGCGCCTCGACGCCGAGCCGGTCGTGCATGGCGTCGCCCGCCTCTCCATGCCGGGACAAGCGGCCGAGGATATCGCGGCAGCGCTCGGACTGGCTGACCAGCAGGGCGGCGTCCTCGCGCAGATCATGGTCCTCAAGCTCGCGCTGCATTTCCTTCGCCGTCAGCTGGATGGTCGCCAGCGGCGTGCCGAGTTCATGGGCGGCCGCCGCGGCGAGCCCGCCCAGCGCGGAAAGCCGCTGTTCGCGGTCGAGCACCAGTTGCGTCGCCGCCAGCGCGCTTCTCATTTGCGCGGACTCGGCGGCGATGCGGTGGGCGTAGGCGGCGAAGAACAACACGGTAAAGCAAAGCGCCGCCCAGACGCCGGCCTTATAGATCGGCGCGAGCGTTAAGGCCTCGCCGGGACGCCAGGGCAGCGGCATGTGATAAAGCGATAATACGCTGATGCCGGCGACCGCGAGCATGCCGATCAGCACGGTCAGGCGCAGCGGCAGGAAACTGGCGGCGATCGTCACCGGCGCGATAATCAACGCTGAAAATGGGTTGAGCAGCCCGCCGGTGAAAGACAACAGCAAACAAAGTTGGACAATGTCGAACGCCATATAGGCGGCCGCCTCCCGGTCGCTCAAAAAGCGCTGCGGCGAAAATCGCAGCATGGTGAAGAGATTGAGCCAGGCGCTGGCGGCGATCGCGCCGAGGCACAGCCCCAAAGGGGTCGGGAAGCCGAGCCCGAAATGGACCAGCGCAATCGCCGTGAGCTGGCCGAGCACGGCGAGCCAGCGCAGCGCCGTCAGCGTGCGCAGGCGCACCGGGCCGCGCAGTGCGTCTATGGCGGCCTGACTGTCGGCGAGGGCGTGCGGCATTTTGCATTTCTAGCGCGACTGGGCATGTCGACGGAAGGCGATTAGATTGCAGTTTTCGTGGGAAATGCACAGGAAACGCCCGGTATGCCAATGTTGCGACAAACCGTCTTCGCCGGCGTCATGGTCCTGGCCGCTGCGGCCTGCGGGCGCGAGCCGGCGCAGCCCTTTCCCGCCAACGACCTCATCCCGCTTACCGAGCAATTTACCGGCGATTTCGCGCTGATCGACCAGCATGGCGAGGCCGTCGCCGATGAGGATTTTGAAGGCCGTCTCATGCTGGTCTATTTCGGTTTCACCCTGTGCCCGGATGTGTGTCCCGGCGATGTCGGCGTGATGAGCGCGACGCTGAACGCGCTTGGCGAGGATGCCGGGAAAATCGCGCCGGTTTTCATCTCCGTCGATCCAGAACGCGATACGCCGGAGGCGCTCGCCGACTATTTCGCCTTTGACGAACGCATCATTGCGCTCACCGGAACGCCCGAAGCGGCGGAGGCGGCGCGGGCGGGATTTAAAGTGTCCGCGCAAAAACAGCCGCTTCCCGACAGCGCGCTTGCCTACACCATTAACCACAGCCGGTTTTTCTACATCGCCGACCGCATGGGCCAGCCGCGCTACGCGGTGATCGGCGGGATCGGGCCCGAGGCGCTGACGGCGATCTTGCGGCGCACTATCTCCGAGTTTTGACGCGCTCCCGCATTAACCTCGATCAGTCCGCGCCGACAAGGCGCCCGGGCGGGGCGGGCGAGATTACGCCATTGTTATAAATCATTGATTTCGCCCATGAAGCTGGCGCATAGTCGGTTTTTTTAAGCATTCGGGCGCCTTTTGTGCTATGCAACAAGAGTGTCCGAAAGTTCAGGGGCGGCAGCGTTTTCCATGCTCTATTCAGCATATGAGTTGGCCTATATGGCGGTGTCGCCGGCGCGGGTCGCGGCGGGGATTGGCGCTCAATTCTGGCGCTCGCCCTTAAATCCGGCGGCGGACACCTGGCTGGGGCGCTCGACGGCGGCGGCGCTCGACGTCTTTGAAAACGTCATGCGCCGCTATCCCAAACCGGAATGGGGAATCGAGTCGACCGTGATTAACGGCGTTGACGTTCCGGTGATGGTCGAACCGGTCGTTCAAAAAGATTTCTGTACGCTGCTTCACATTAAGCGCGACAAAGACGGCCTTCAAAAAGCCCGCGGTTCGGAAAAGCCCGATCCGCGGGTTTTGCTTATCGCGCCGCTGTCCGGTCATTATGCAACGCTGCTGCGCGGCACGGTTGAGGCGTTGTTGCCGGCCCACGATATTTACATCACGGACTGGGCCGACGCGCGCGATGTTCCTCTGGCGTCCGGGCGGTTCGATCTCAATGATTATATCGATTATCTGACAGACTTTATGAGGCATATCGGCGGGGCCGCGCCGATGGTTCGCCCGCACGCCATCGCGGTGTGCCAGCCCGGCCCGGCGCTTTTATCGGCCGCCGCGTTGATGGCGGAAGATGGGGATCCGTTCCGTCCGGCCTCGATCACGCTGATGGGCAGCCCGATCGATGCGCGGCGCTCGCCGACGGTTCCGAATCTTTTGTCTCAAGAGCGGCCGTATGCCTGGTTCGAACAGAACATGATCTATACGGTGCCGCCGCCTTATGCGGGGGTCTTGCGCCGGGTCTATCCCGGTTTCGTGCAGCTTTATTCGTTCCTGGCGATGAACTCCGATCGCCATCTCAACGCCCAATACGACTATTTCGAAAACCTCGTCGCCGGCGACGGCGACAGCGCGGAAAAGCATCGCGCCTTTTACGACGAATATCTTTCCGTCATGGACATGACCGAGGAGTTTTATCTGCAAACCATCCGCGAAGTGTTTCAGGAACATTCGCTCGCCGAAGGCAAGTTCATCCATCATGGCCGCCGTGTGAAGCCGGAAGCCATGCGCGACATTGCGCTCATGACCGTCGAAGGGGAAAACGACGACATCTCCGGCGTCGGCCAGACCCAGGCCGCCCACGATATATGCGTCAACATCCCCGCCGACATGCAGGTCGATTATGTTCAGCCCGGCGTCGGCCATTACGGCGTCTTCAACGGCTCGCGCTGGCGCAATGAAATCCAGCCGCGCGTGGCCAAGTTTATCCGCATGGCCGACGCGAAGGCGGAAGGCCGCGCGCCGCGGCGCATGGCGGCGGAGTAGGTAGAGCCTGTACGCGATCCGCAACCGACCCTAGAACTTTCGCTGCGTCTTTTCTATGCAAGGGGCGAGTGTTGAAGGAACGCGACGCAACATGGCCGCAACATCCAAAACGCCGATCCGCCTCTATCTGGTCGACGGATCGGGCTATATCTTCCGCGCCTATCATGCGCTGCCGCCCCTGACGCGCAAGTCCGACGGCCTGCCCGTGGGCGCGGTCTCGGGTTTTTCGAACATGCTCTACAAGCTGCTCGCCGACATGAAGGACGAGCACGACCCGACCCATCTTGCGGTTATTTTCGATTATTCGGCGAAAACCTTCCGCAACGAGATTTATGCCGAATACAAAGCAAACCGGCCGCCGCCGCCGGAAGACCTGATCCCGCAATTTCCCCTGGTGCGCGACGCGACGCGCGCGTTCAACGTGCCGTGCATTGAGATGGAAGGATATGAAGCCGACGATCTCATCGCCACCTATGCACGCCAGGCCGAGGCAGCCGGCGGCGAGGTCGTCATCATCTCGTCGGATAAGGACTTGATGCAGCTTGTCACCGACAGGACGTCCATGTTCGATACGATGAAGAACCGCAGGATCGGCCGCGAGGAGGTCGTCGAGAAATTCGGTCTGGGTCCGGAACATGTCATCGACATTCAGGCGCTGGCCGGCGATTCCACCGACAATGTGCCCGGCGTGCCGGGGATCGGCGTTAAAACGGCGGCGCAGTTGATCGGGGACTATGGCGATCTCGACGCGCTGCTTGAACGCGCTGAAGAGATCAAACAGAAAAAGCGCCGGGAAAACCTGATCGAGTTCGCCGAACAGGCGCGGATTTCCAAAGACCTGGTGACGCTCAAGACCGATGCACCGGTCAAGGACAGGATCGACGACTTCGTCATTCGCCCGATTGAGAAAGACAAGGCCCTCGCTTTCCTCAAGGAGATGGAGTTCTCGACGCTCACGCGCCGCGTCCTTGCCGATCTCGGCGAGGAGGGCGCGGCGGCCGAGCCGGCGGCGCCGGCCGGCGAGGCGGCATACGAAACCATATTTGACGAAAAGACGCTCACAAAATGGATTGATGCGGCGCGCGAACGGGGCCTCGTCGCCGTCGATACGGAAACGACCAGCCTGAACGCCATGCGCGCCGCCCTTGTCGGGGTGTCGTTGTCAACCCGCGCCGGAAACGGGTGCTACATCCCGCTCGGTCATGGCGGCGAGGGTCTCGCGCTGGACGATGCGGATGTCGAAAAACAATTGCCGCTGGAAAAAGCGCTCAAGCTGTTAAAGCCGCTCCTGGAAGATCCTGCCGTCCTCAAGGTCGGCCAGAATCTGAAATATGACGCGCTGGTGTTGTCGCGCTACGGCGTTACGATCGCGCCGTTCGACGACACCATGCTGATTTCCTATGCGCTTGACTGCGGCAGGGGCGGCCACGGCATGGACGAACTGGCCAGGCGTCATCTTGATTATGAGACGATCAAGTTTTCCGATATCGCCGGCAGCGGCAAGGCGCAAAAAACCTTCGATCAGATTCCCATAAAGGACGCGGCGAATTACGCGGCCGAAGACGCCGACATTACGCTGCGTCTTTATGAAGTGTTGAAGCCACGTCTCGCCGCGGAAGGCAAGACGACGGTTTATGAAACGCTTGAGCGTCCTTTGGCGCCGGTCATCGTCGCCATGGAGCGCGAGGGCGTCAAAGTCGAGCCGATGACGCTGTCGAAACTATCCGGCGCGTTCGCCCAGCGCATGGCGGCGTCGGAAGCGCAAGCGCACAAGCTCGCCGACGAAGAATTCAATCTTGGATCGCCCAAGCAGATTTCCGAGCTTTTGTTCGGCAAGCTCGGCCTGCCCGGCGGGCGCAAGACGGCGAAAGGCGCCTGGTCCACCAAGGCGGATATTTTGGAGGAACTCGCCGCAGGCGGCCACGAATTGCCGCGGGTCGTTCTCGACTGGCGCGGGCTTTCGAAACTTAAAAGTACGTATACGGATGCCCTGCCAACAGAGATCAATCCGGAAACCGGACGCATTCACACCTCCTATGCGCTGGCGGCGACGACCACGGGCCGGCTTGCCTCGACCGATCCCAACTTGCAGAACATTCCCATTCGAACCGAAGACGGACGCAAGATCAGAACCGCCTTTATTCCTGAAAAAGGAAACGTTCTCATCTCCGCGGACTACAGCCAGATCGAACTGCGCCTGGTGGCGCATATCGCCGATTTGAAATCCATGAAGCAGGCGTTTGCGGACGGGGTCGACATTCACGCCATGACGGCGTCGGAAATGTTCGGCGTGCCGGTCAAGGGCATGGATCCCATGGTGCGCCGGCGCGCCAAGGCGATCAATTTCGGGATCATTTACGGCATTTCCGCCTTCGGCCTCGCCAACCAGCTGGGCATCGCGCGCAGCGAGGCGAAGGACTATATCGATGCCTATTTCAAAAAATTCCCCGGCATCCGTCAGTATATGGACGAAACCAAAGCGTTCGCCAAGGCGAACGGGTTTGTCGAGACGGTTTTCGGCCGGCGCACCTATGTCGGCGCGATCAACGACAAGAACCCGGCGATGCGCAGCTACGCTGAGCGTCAGGCGATTAACGCGCCGATCCAGGGCGCCGCCGCCGACGTCATTCGCCGCGCCATGATACGCATGCCCCCGGCGCTGAAAAAGGCGAGGCTGTCGGCGAAGATGCTCTTGCAGGTTCATGACGAACTGATCTTCGAGGCGCCCAGGGACGAGGCCGACAAGGCCTGCGCGATCGCCATCGAGATCATGAAAGACGCGCCTGCGCCGGCGGTCGCGCTTTCCGTTCCCCTCGATGTTGAGGCGCGGGCTGCGAAGAACTGGGACGAAGCGCATTGACTTTTAGATTTGTTGAAGCGGTGCATCACTCATCCCCTCTCCCCCTTGGGGGAGAGGGTTAGGGGGTGGGACGGCGCGGCTTATGCGATGATTCTTCTCCCTCACCCGGATTTTGCAAGCAAAATCCGACCTCTCCCCGAAGGGGAGAGGTAACCTGCTGTAGGCGATTCAAATCATATACAAAAAAGACAAAAAAATTGGCCTTAAGCGGAGCGTGATGCACTATTCAGTTCAGCTTTAGGCATCCGTGTCTCAAAGCGATCTTTCCGGCGGCAGGAGGGGGGCGGCCGGTTCCAGCGTGATTTCAATGCGCCGGTTGCCTTCCGCGTAAGGGTCTTCCGGATAGAGCGGACGCGCCGTGCCGCGGCCGACAACGCCGGTAATGCGGTCTTCGGGAAAACCGGCCGCTTCTAAAATGCGCCGCGCGGCGTTGGCGCGCCCGGCGGTCAGGTCGAAGGGCGACCAGTCGGCGACGCCGATGGCGTCCGCATGGCCTTCGATAGTGATCCTGTTGGGCAGCGGAATAATCGCCTTGGCGGTTTCTTCGAGCAACGCCTTCGCCCGCGCCGTCGGCGCTGTTTCGCCGAGCGCAAACATGGGCGCGCCGGCCGTATCCACCATGATGAGTTGCAGCCCGTCGTCGATCAGGTTGACGGTGATGGCGTCGGCGGAATCCTTTAGCAAGGGGTGGGTGAGGATCGCCTTTTCCAGCGCCTCCTTGGTCTCGCGCAGGCGGCGCCGGTCGGCGTTGGGCGCCTTAAACGCGCCGTCGCGGCCGACATCCCCGGCGGCGGGCCGTGCGGTCAGCGTTTCCGTCGTGGCGTCGGCGCTTGGAGAAACCGACGGCCGGATATTGCCGGGCTGGCGTTTTTCCGGCGTTCCGTCAAGCGCGATGTCGCCGGCGTAGCGACGTTTTTCCGCCACGCCGAACGCGTCGCGCATGGAGCCGGCGACGACTTCCATCTTGACCTGGTCCTGGATCGAATAGGAAATAATCAGTACAAAGAAACAGACCAGGATGGTCATCAGGTCGGCGTAGGTGATAAGCCAGCCGCCGGCGGGTCTTTTTGTCTTGAACATGGCGATCCCCTAGCCGCCCAGGGCCGGGGCCGGCGAAAACGGTCCGCGCGACTTTTCAGGCAGATAAACGATCAGCATGTCGGTGATCGCATCGGGCGACTTGCGGTCGGCGACCTGGCAGAGCCCGTCGATGATCAGCGACAGGTTGATTTCCTGCGCCTCGAGTTTGAGCGACAGCTTGTCGGCGATCGGAAGCGCGACGACATAGGCCGTCAGCGCGCCGTAAAGCGTCGTTAAAAGCGCGATCGCCATGGACGGGCCGATGGTCGACGGATCGTCCATCGTCCAGAGCATTTTAACGAGGCCGACGATGGTGCCGATCATGCCGAAGGCGGGCGCGGCTTCGCCGATGGCGCGGAAGATCTTTTCGCCTTCCACCAGGCGGCGGATTTCAAGCTCGCGTTCGCGGATGAGCTGCTCGCGCAACAGGTCCGTGGGCAGGCCGTCGGCGATCATCTGCTTGCCGCGGGCGAGGAACGGGTCCGACACCGGCGCGCGTTCAAGCGCCATGGGGCCCTGACGGCGGGCGACATTGGCGAGGGTGCGGACTTCCTCAAGCAGTTCGCGCGGTTCGCGTTGATGGTCGAGAAAGGCGATGCGCGCGCCGGTCTGCAGCGCGGCGAGCACCTGTCCGATGGGAAAACGCAGAACCGTGGCTGAGACCGCGCCGCCGATGACGATGAAAAAGCTTGGCAGGTTGAAGAAAACCCCAACCGCGCCGCCCATGGCGATGGCGAGCCCGATGACGAAAAACCCGGCGACAATGCCGCCGATCGTGGCGAAATCCATGCGCATCAATGCGCGTCCTGTTGCAATCGTTAACGACGATTGATCTTACGGCCCGCCCGTAAAAGCACGCTTAAGGAACCTGTAAAATTAACCCTATCGCCTTCATCGCGGGGTCATTTGAGGGTGCAGCGGCCGGCCTGATCTGCGAGCGTGAAGAACGCAAGGCGCGGATCGTCCGGAAAGCGCGCGCTCTTGGCCAATTGCGGCGCGGGGTCGATGGCGCCGGGGGGAAGATGGGGCGCCATGAGATTGCGCACCAGGCTGTTGTGGAAATAAACGCAGCGTCCTGCGCGGGCGAAGGCGAGAGCCGCCGCACGGGCCTTGGCGGCGTTGTCTTCGTTCGGGATCATAATCGCGGCGCCGGACGCCTCGGCGTGCAGCGTGAAGACGGGTAGTTTGGTCAGCACCAGGGGACGCCCGGAGAGCGCTGCGTCGATGTCGCGCGCCATGGCGTATTGTTCGCTCCGCGCTTTTTCATAGCCGACTTCATCTGAAAAATTGACGAATCCCGCATAAGCGAGCGCGAATAGTGCTGCGGCGCGCGCCGCGTTCGCCGCCTGTTTCGATCGGGGACGCCAGAGAAAGTATAAAGCGCAAAGTCCGCAAGCGCCGGCGATCAGCCATTGCGGATAAAGCGCCGTCGGGGCGAATAGGACGGGAACGGCGCGGCCGAATTCCGTGAGGGAAAAATACGCGATCCCCGCTGCGACCAGCGCGAACAGGAGGACGCGCCGCGCTGGGCCCTGCGCCGCCGTAATGACGGGCGCAAGTCCGGCTGCGGCGAGGATCGCGATAAAGGGTGTTGTCGGCAGGAAATAGCGCATGTTGTAGCTGCCGCCGCCATGCCACTGGTTGATGGCGTAAAACACCACCGTCGCTGCGATCGCCAGGAGGCACAGCGCGGTTTGTTCGCTTTTCTTGCCGCGGAAGAAGCCAATGATTGGAATCAAGGCAAGCGGCAAATACGGAACGCTCTGAATCAGCGCTTTTTTGGGATAGCCCCAGAACATCAGCTGGCCGAATTCGTTGCGCGCCACGCCAACCTGTTCATAGGCGTTATGGGCCTGCAGATTAATCGTCAGGACGTAAACCCCGTAAAGGGTTTGCCGGAAAAAATCGCCGGCCAAGACAATCGCCGCGATTGCGCCGAGCGCAACGCCGATCATCATCGCCTTGCGGTCCAACCGGTCCGCCGCTGCCTGCAACAGCGCCGGCGCGTTGGCGATCCACAGGGCGCCAAGGCCGGCCAGACCGGCGAGCATGAGCGGCAGATAATGCGCGGCGTTGTCCGTCCCGGGGCCGTCCGATCCGTAGGACAGCGGCGTGAAGGTCCCGAATTTGAGCATGTTGAGCCAGGCCGCCAGAAACAGTCCCGGCGCCATGCCGAGGAGCAGCCATAGCGGGCCGAGCCGGTCCTGCGGGCGGGCGAAAACTTTGAGCCAGACAAACAGGGCCGGCAACATTAAGATCAAATCGACGCGAATATTGACCCCGGCGCCGATCAGCGCGCCGGCGCCGGCGAGAAAAAGGTTTCTGCGCCGCGCGTTGTCGCCTTGGACGGCCTCAACCGCACAGGCCGCCGCGCTCAGCGTAAAGGCGAGAGCGAGCGCATGGGGCCAGATGGCGAAGGTGTAATTGAGAAGGAAGGTTGCGCCGGCAAGGATGAGGACGGCAAGGCGCGCGATCTCCGCGTCATAAAGCCGCCGCGCCAGACGAAAGGTCAGCCATAAGGACAGTGCGACTGCGAGCGCGTTCATCAGCATGAGCCCGCGCGTCCCGAAAACGGCGTAAAACGGCGCGGCGATGAGGGCGTAGCCGCTGGGATATTGCGGCATGACCGCGCCGTCGACGGCGCGCGATAAAATTTTCGTCAGCGGCGGTGCGCCTTCAACGCCGCCATTGTCCGCGATGGACAGCGCGCCGTCTTCGGCCATGGCTTCGGCCATGGCGAGATAGATTGCGTCATCCTGCGTGAACGGCATGGGCGGCGTGAAAAAAACGCCGGCTAAAAGGAACAGCAAGACCGCTGCGCACAGGAACTGCCTGCGGCCGCGTGTGAGCGGCGCAAAACCGGTAAAATCGCGATCGAACGTCGTGTCTTGGCTCATTGTCGGCCTTCTAGCCGTTAATGAAGAATAGAGGGTTTACGGCCCAGAATCGCCGGCGCGCAATGGTTAACGCGCGGCCGCCGACGGGCTTTCAACCGATGTTTCGCGTCGCCAATCGCAATTGCACAGAGTTCGATGATGCGCATTGATCGATCGCTGCTGGTTGGATGGTCAAAGCTTGTCAGCGGCAATGTTGCGGCCGGGGTCCTGCGTTTGATCGGCTTTGTGATCGCCGCGCAGGCGCTCGATATCGCCGCCCTCGGCGTCATCGTTCTTATCGAAGCCTATGTCCGCTTCGTCGACGGGGTGTTCAACTTCCAGTCGGTCAACGTGCTCACGCGCTTTCTGGCCGAGGCCAAACATCAAAAGGATTCGCTGCGGTTTTCCGGATTCGTCAAAGCCGGCTTTGTCATCGACGGCGTTACGGCGTGCGTTGCCTGCGCCATCGCCGTCGCATCGCTGCCCCTGGTCGGTCCCCATGTCGGCGTCTCCGGGGAATGGATCGGTCTGGCGATGGCTTACGCCCTTGTCATTCTCACGCGCATATTGGGCGTGACGGAGGCCGTGCTCCGGTGTTTTGACAAGTTCTGGGCGATCGGACTGCGCGGGACGATCAGCGCGTTCCTGGTCGTTGCGGGATCGCTCGTCGCCTGGAGCATGAACGCCGGCGCCGCGGCGTTTCTCGCCGTCTGGATGATCGCCGAAGTCATTGCGAATGTGATCTTTGCGGCCTGGACCGTTGCGGTTCTGCGCCGGAACGGCGCCGCCGACATCTGGCGCGCCGATGCTCGAAAAGAAATCCGCGCCGCGCCGGGCTTCTGGTCCATGCTCTGGCAAACCAACGCAACGTTCGGCGTCCGGTTGTTCAGCCAGGAAGGCGATGTGCTCATCGCCGGCGCACTATTGGGGCCGGCCGCGGCCGCGCTGCTGCGCGCCGCGAAAAACCTCGCTTCCATGCTTGGCCAATTGGGTCGTCCCCTCCAGCAGGTCGCAAGCGCGCCGATTGCAATCTTATGGGCGGAAAAGAACTATCGCCGCATCCTTTCCTATTCGGGCGAACTATCGTTATACGCTGTGCTCGGCGGCGGCGTCATAACGCTGTTCTTTGTTGTCTTTGCCAAACCGACGCTTTCCATTTTGTTCGGCGCCGATTTTGTCGCCGCTTCGGCCGTGCTGGTTCTGCTGCTGTTTGCGCGGTCGATTTATCTTTCGGGCGTCGCCTTGTTGCCGACCATGATCACGCTGGAGATCAGCGACCGGTTTTTACTGTCGGTGATCATTGCGACCGCCATGTTTTATATTGCGATCGCTACGTTGATCGGCCCCTTGGGACTGGTCGGGATCGGCGTCGCGCATGTCGTCTTCGATGCGGTCTGGGCGGCGACCGGCTGGTTTTGGTCGTTCAGAAAAGTGTTGCGCCTGGAGCAAGCGCGCTCAGGCGTCGCGGCCTAGCAGCTTGCGGATGGATTTCTTCAGCCCCCGGCGCAATTGGGATCGTTCGGCGTGCGCGAACATCGCAGGATGGACGACATCCACATATTGCGGTCTTTTGATCCCTGCTTCGGCCAGAGCCTGCGCCGCTGTTGACCCTCTGCGCGCGTAAAGCAGGAGGTTTTGCCGGTACCACCAATCGATTTTGTCATTGTCCCAGATCAGCGGACGAAGAGGGTCATAAACGTCAAAGCCCTGCGCGCCAAAAAGCGCCGCCCACTCGCTTTGCCAGCGTTCATTGACATGGCCCGTGCCGCCCTGGGCGGGCACTGCCGCGGAAAACGCAACGACATCGCCAAGACCGCAAAGCTCGACGACAAAACGGTCGCTTCGCCGGGCGCTCAAATGTTCGGCGACTTCCAGGCAGAGAACAAGGTCGTAAGAACCGGCAAGAGCGATCGGGTCTTCCAGATCCTGAAAGTCGATCACGGCCGGCTCGACCGCCAAGGGCGCATCCGCCGCCCACGGGCCTTCGCAGCCCCGGACAGTTTCGGCGCCGAGCGCCCTGGCGACGGCGAGCCATGTGCCGACGCCGCAGCCGACATCGCAGATGCTGGAAATCTTAAGCCAATCGAAAACATGGCCGAGAATAATCTGCGCAGCCATTCGCGTGCGCCGGTCGCGATCCACATGAAACGCGGCGTCATAAAGGGCGTCGGCGGATTTTCGCACTGGTTGCATTGCAGCGGGCATCAGGTCATTCGATTTGGTTAGCAAATGCTGAATATCGCAAGAGTCTTACCAAAAGCTGCCCGGCGGGTGATAAAATCGCGCGTGCTGCCGCCGATTTTCCAATCCGCCAGGACGCTCGCCGGAACCCGGATCGCAGCGCCGGCGGTACCGCGTTACAGCGTCGATGAACGCGAAACATTCATCGGTTATTACGACATTCAACCGGTCTCGCCCGACGGCAAAGCGGTCCTCGCCCATGCGGCGACGGCGACCGCGCGCGCGCTGACCGCAAGCGATGTCGCCGATGTGGGTTATTTTGACCGCGCCTCGCGGCAGTTTACGCCCATGGCGCAGACCCGGTTATGGTGCTGGCAGTTGGGCGCGCGCTTGCGCTGGCTGCCGGGCGAGAACCGGTCGCTTGCGTTTAATACGATTGTGGACGGCATTCCCGCCTATTGCGTTTGTTCCCGTCTGGAACAGGTAACGCGGCTTGTCGACAGGCCGCTTTTCGATGTCAGCGCCGACGCAAGCACGGGCCTTGCGCTTAATTTCGGCCGTCTTGCCCGCGCGCGGCCGGGCTATGGCTATCCGGCGCTGGATGATCCGTTCAAGGATGAGCTTCTGCCCGGAAAGGACGGCGTGACGATTGTCGATATGGTTAGCGGCAAGGCCGATCTCGTTGCGCCGCTCAACGCGATTGCAAAACTTGACGGCGATGATCCCGCCGGGGCGTTTCACTATCTCAACGCGGGATCGCTCAGCCCCTCCGGCAAGTCCTTTAGCGTGCTGCACAAGCGTCTTGCTGACATAAGCAAGCCGATGGCGTGGACCGTCAGGGCTATCGTCGGCAGGACCGACGGCGGCGGCATGCGCAGCGCGCCGCTGCCCGGCGCGCCGTCGCATTACTGGTGGCTGGACGACGACCGCATCGCTTATACGGTGAACGGCGCCGACGGACCCCGGCGCAGCAGGTTCGTCCTGTTTGACATGCGCGACGGGTCGGTTGCGCCGCTCCATGACGGATTTCCAGGCGTTGACGGCCATCCCAGCTTTCACGCGGCTTTGCAGCGCTGGGTCACCGATCAGTATCCCGACTTTTACGGTGAGCAGGCGCTCTACATGCTGGACCGGGACGGGCGCAGGGAGGAATTCAGCCGGCTGCGCGCGGATTTTCGTTATTTCGGCGAATGGAAATGCGATTTCCATCCGCGCTGGGCGCCGGACGGCCGCTCGATTTTCATCGACTCGACCCATGAAGGCTTTCGGGCGATTTACGAAGTTGAGGCGCCCGATCCGTCATGACGCCTCCTATTTCCGTGTTGATGGCCGTCCATAACGGGCAAGCGTTTCTCGCCGAAGCCGTAAAAAGCGTGTGCGGCCAAAGCCTGTCCGATTTTGAGTTCATCATCGTCGACGACGCGTCGAACGACGAAACGCCGGCCATGCTGGCGGCGGCCGCGGCGCGCGAGCCGAGGATCCGTCTTGTTCGCAATGACGAAAATCTGGGGTTGACGCGATCGCTCAATAAAGGCCTGCGACAGGCGCAAGGCCGCTATGTGGCGCGGATCGACGCCGACGATGTCTGCCTGCCGCATCGGCTTGAACGGCAGTTTGCGTTTATGGAAACCCATTCCGGCCATGTGGCGGTCGCCTGCGGTTATCATGTGATCGATGAAGGCGGCCGCCTTGTCCGCACCCACAGCGAAGCCCTGGACGATTGGAAAATTCGCTGGCTCGGCGGGTTTAATCCGCCCGCGCCGCACCCGACTTATTTTTTCCGGCGCACAGAAGGCGACGGCGCACCCTTTCTTTATGACGAGTCCTTTGAAACGGCGCAGGATTTCGACTTGTGGTCGCGCATGTGGGCGCATGGTATGACGCAAGTGCTCGCCGATGTTTTGATCAAATACCGCCGCCATGCCGGGGCGATTACCTTTGCAAAGCGAAAGGTCCAGGCGGCCAGTTGCAAACGGACGGGGCTTCGCAATCTTGAACACCGCCTGCCGCCGGAAACGGTTAAGGCGCTTGCGCCGCTGGTTGCGCTCTTTGCCTATGAAGCGCGCGCCGACCATGCGACCATCACCGCCGCCGTCAAGGGGTGCGACGCCATGCTCGCGCATGATCGCGGCAGCGCGCCGACGGCCGGTCATTATCGCTGGGCGCGCCGCAAGACGGCGGGCCTTCTCGCCGACGCCGTTCTTTCACGCGCCGGGGGCCTTTACAGCGCGCCGAGCCTTGCGGCGTTTGCCTGTTACGCCAGGGATTATTTGCCGGCCCTTTTTTCCGCCACGATGGCCCAGCCGGGGCTTGCCGTTAAATCGCTGCGCAGCGCCGCCCGCGTTTAGGCGCGGCTAGGAGGCGCGCGCATAGGCCGCGAACGTCGCGTCGGCGACGCGGTTCCAGCTATAGTCGCGCTGCATGGCGATGAGGACGCCCTTAAGGAATGCGCGCCGTTCTTGGGTATCCCACGCGTCGATCTCGGTAATCTTGTGCGCCCAGGCCGCAGCGTCCTCCGGCGGCAACAAAAAGCCGGTCTCGCCGTTGATCACGGCGTCGGCGACGCCGTCGATTTCGGCCGCCAGAACGACGCCGCCGGCCGCCGCGCCCTCGACGGCGGTCAGGCCGAAGCCTTCAAAACCGGCCACGCCCTCGGCGGCGATATTGGGGACGAGGATGGCGATCGCGTCGCGGCGCAGGGTCGACAGTTCATCGCCGAAGACCGGCCCGAGATAATCGACCCGCGGATGGTCCAGCGCTTTGCGTTCGCTTTCATCGACGATGGTGCCCGCGACTTTCAGCCGAATGTCCTCCGCAAGCCGGGGCAGCACGTTGCGAATGAACCAGGCGCAGCCTTTTCGGTTGATCAGCCTGCCGACATAAAAGACGTATTGCGCCGGCGCGCTTTCTGGCGCGGCTTGCGCGGTCAGGGGCGAAGCAAGCGGTACGATTTCCGGCGCGGCAAAGTCGTGGGTTTTAAGCAGCGCCGCGGTGGCGCGGGAGTTGGCGATCACCGCCGCATTGCGCAAAAGCTTCGCGCCCAGCCGCAAATAGCCGCGGTAAAGCGCCGGCGCCAGGCCCTTCCGGCTGGCGAAAGCGACATCCGTTCCGTGAGCGGATAAAACGACCTTCGCGCCGCGCGAGCGCATGCGCGCGATCATGGCGAGCGGCCAGACCGCCATATCCGCGCCGTGAACCACGTCGTATCGCGCAGGCCGGGCGAGGAGTTTCAGCGCGGTTCTCACGCCGAAACCGAGAATGTTCAGCGCCGAAGGCGGATCGCCGTTGGCGCGGCCGGGCAAAGCTTCAAGCGTCAGGTCGGCTTGCGCCTTCAGCGCCTTAACGAGTTCGACGCAATAGGTCTCCATGCCGCCCACGGCGGGCGGCCATTTGCGCGTGATGAACAAAACGTTAATCGCCATGGGGTCTCAGCGCGCCTTTCCCCGCCATTGTGGCGGGGTAATTCTTAACGCTCTGTTTTCCCTGTTTCGCTTTAGTGAGGGCGCGACAGTCCCGCGGGCGCCATGACCAAACTCATTGTCCAGATTCCCTGTTTCAACGAAGAAGAAACGCTGGCTCAAACCATCGCCGACGTTCCGCGCGAGATCGCGGGCGTCGACCAGGTTGAGATTTTGGTCATCGACGACGGGTCGACCGACCGCACCAGCGACATCGCGCGGAAGGCGGGCGCCGATCATGTTATCCGCAACGGCGTCAACAAGGGCTTGGCGCGTTCTTTCCAGCGCGGTCTCGATACGGCGCTGACGCTCGGGGCCGACATCATCGTCAACACTGACGGCGACAATCAATATTGCGGCGCGGACATTCCAAAGCTCGTCGCGCCGGTGCTGGCGGGCGAGGCTGATATGGTCGTCGGCGACCGGCGAACCCAGGAGATCGCGTATTTTTCCCCGCTAAAGCGGTTTTTGCAGAAATTCGGCAGCCGTTTCGTCGGCGGCCTCGCCGGGGCCGACATCGCCGATGCGGTCAGCGGCTTTCGCGCCTTTTCGCGCAAGGCGGCGATGAGCGTGACGGTGCGCTCGTCCTTTTCCTATACGACGGAAACGCTCATTCAGGCTGGGCGCAAGCGGCTGACGATCACATCCGTGCCGATAGCGACGAACAAGGTAGAGCGGCCCTCGCGGCTGTTTCGTTCGATTCCGCAGTTTTTATCGCGCACCGGGCGCACCATGCTGCGCGCCTATGCGATGTACCAGCCTTTGACGATCTTTCTCGCGCTTGGCGTGGTATTGATGGCGGCGGGCGCGGCGCCGATCGTGCGCTTTTTGATTCATTATTTCGCCGGCGACGGCGAAGGCATGATTCAGTCTCTGGTGATCGGCGGCGCCCTGTTCCTGATGGGCGGGGTGTGCGTCATGTTCGCGCTGATCGCCGATCTCATCGCCTATAACCGCATGCTGCTGGAAGAAACGCTGGAGCGCGTGCGCAAGCTCGAATACGACGCGGCGCGCGATGCGGCGGCGAAAAAGCGCTTTCCCGCAACGCGGCTGCGCGAGGAATTGACGGCGCTTAAGGAACGGCTTGGCGGCTAGGGCGCGGAACCAGCAAGAAACGGGCGGCGCGGCTTACATAGCATGCTATAACCCCGCCCATGACGGCCTTTTCTTACATGCTGTTTGGCACGGCGCTTGGAATCTGCGGCCTTGCCTGGCATGACGCGGGCCTTCGCGCCGTCGCCTTTCCGGCCGAAGACCAAGACCAAATCCGAGCCTGTCTTTTCAAATACGCGCCCGGGGCGGTGGAAACCGACGCGCCGCCGGATGAGATCGCGCGCATTGCAGAAGATATCGTTGCGCTCCTCGTCGGTGAAAAGCGCGATTTGACCTATGCCGATCTCGACATGACGGGGCTTTCCGCATTCGACCGCGAGGTTTACGGGCTGACCGTCAAAATCGAACCGGGCGAAACCACAACCTATGGCGACATCGCCCGCGCGCTCGGCGATATCGCTTTGTCGCAAAGAGTCGGCCAGTCGCTCGGGCGCAATCCTTTTCCCATCATTGTGCCGTGTCACCGCGTTCTCGGTGCCGGCGGGGCCATGACCGGGTTCTCCGCGCCGGGCGGCGCGGAAGCAAAACGCCGCATCCTTAAAATCGAAGGCGCCCTGGCGGCGGAACTTTTTGATTAAACAGAAACGTCGCCGACAAAAACTATTGCTTTGAACTTTTATTCTGGATCACAGCCCTTCCCCGCCGCTTATTCCCCCCGATCCAGTCGGGGGGAAGGCGGGAATCCATTTGCGGTTTTGGTGATCGTGTTTTGCACTTTTTGCTGGTTTAAAGAAAAAACGACATCCGTTAGATTTCTTGCAATCGATGCGCCCATAGAAACAATTTCGCTTTCTTGCAGAACATCGTCCAAAGCCTCTTGCAGAAATGACTGCAATTCTGGCCGTTTACGCCCGCACATGAAAGTTTGCAGCCCGTAATATAATGGCCGTTTGTAAAAGGACAGTTGTATTTCCGTATTATCTTTTGAATATTGATCGAAGAGAAGTTTGCATGTCAGAGAATCTATTATAATTACTCTTTTTGTATTTGGTATGCTTAAAAATTCAAAAAGAGATCTATTCTCCACCGAAACGAATTCTCTTATTTTTGCGGCTCCCTTTACCCGTATTAGATATTGTTGAATAAACTCCCATCCGATCTCGCCTTGGATGACGCCAATCTCGATGTCTTCCGCAAAAAGATCGCGCACATGCATAATTTCCGGTTCTTTAAAGTTTGCAAGCGCTGATGTGCCGATCAGATGTATGGGCTTGGTGAAAAGCCCCATTGATCGTCTATGGTAGGTTTCAAATATACCCGCCACAAAGTCTATTGATCCGGAATCAAGATCATTCTGAAGATTTGGAAAGAGAACAGGCTGATATGAAACAAAAATTCCAGACGCTTTAAAAATTCGCTGCACAATTGACGGAAATAACCCTTGCGCCTCTTCAATTTTTCCTTCGGTGATTTTATACTCCGTATACGGTGGGTAGCTCAACAGGCCTACACGGACGATTTTAGCAGGAAACAGTTCGTCGAAAGAAGATCGCCAATTGTGCCTTTTTCTGATTCTTTTTGGAATTATGAGTTCTTCAATTGGCGCAAGCGCCAACCGAATTGTTTTCTGTAGAGAAGGGCTAACGATCGTGGCGAGGATCGCCAGCGCGGAGAGAATCAATACTATGACTTCCATTTTGGAACCCCCGGCCAATTAGTAAGTAATATAGTCCGGGAGAGGCGATGCGCACAATCGCAGGGCCAATTTGGCGAATCTCTGTCGGCAGTAGCGCGCAGTTAAAATATGCTGAATTTTCTCAAACCGTATTCGCTTTAACCGCTGGGGTATTAAAGGGCCGCATCCTTAAAATCGAAGGCGCGCTGGCGCCGGAGCTATTTGACGAGCTTGGGTGAACGCGCTTTACGCGTTTAGCCCCAAGGTCCCTGGCGGCGGGTTTCGAAAGACGCGGGGCCGTCGGGGGCCGGGCGTGCGCCGCCGCCGGCCATTTCCATCAAACGGTCGATGCGGTTCTGGGTCGCCGGGTGGGTCGAGAATAAATTGTCCGCGCGCTGTCCTGAAAGGGGGTTGATAATCATCAACTGGCCGGTCGCGGGATGGCGTTCGGCGGTTTCGTTGGGAATGCGCGCCGCGCCCTTGGCGATTTTGGCCAGGGCCGAGGCGAGCCATTCCGGCCGGCCGCAGATTTCCGCGCCGATGCGGTCGGCTTCATATTCGCGCCCGCGGCTGATCGCCATCTGAACCAGGGCGGCGGCGAGCGGCGCCAGGATCATGATCGCGAGCGCGCCGATCAGTCCGCCATTGTTGCGGTTGCCGCCGAAGAACAACGCGAAATTGGCGAGCATGGTGATCGCGCCAGCGACGGTCGCCGTGATGGTCATGGTCAGGGTGTCGCGGTTTTTCACATGGGCGAGTTCATGGGCCATGACGCCGGCGATTTCCTCTTCCGTCAGCATACGAAGAAGACCGGTCGTCGCCGCCACCGCGGCGTGTTCGGGATCGCGCCCGGTGGCGAAGGCGTTGGGCTGATCGTTCTCGATGACATAGACCTTCGGCGCGGGCAGGCCGGCGCGGCTGGCGAGCGCCTGCGTGATCTGGGCATAGCGGCGCACCGCGCCGGAGGCGTGATTTTCGTCCACTTCCTGGGCGCGGTACATGCGCAGGACCATCTTGTCCGAATTCCAGTAGGCGAAAAGATTGGTCCCGGCCGCGAACAGGAACGCGAGCGCCATGCCCTTGCCGCCGCCGATGATAAAGCCCACGCCCATGAAGAGGGCGGTCAGGGCCGCGAGCAGCATGAAGGTGCGGAGCGAATTCATCATTGACGTGCCCTTTTGTCTTGCGAATGTCGCTTCTATATGTGTGCGGGAAAAGGAGCTTCAATATGGCCGCTGATGAGCCCAAGGCCCCGGCTTCGGCTGCGCAGGCGGGCAAGGCCCTGACGCCGGCGGCTCGCCGGGCGCTGGCGGAGGCCGAGGCGCGCCGCCGGGCGGCGGCCGGGGAAGAAGCCCCCGCGCCCAAGGAAACCGGCGGGCCCAGGGGCGAAGAGCCGACCCGCTATGGCGACTGGGAGCGATCCGGCCGCGCCGTCGATTTTTAAGCGCGTTCAACCCGGACGGCGCGGGCGCCGGCCATCAAGTTGCGCTGGGCGCTTGATCGAAGATTTTTGATCGATTCCCCGCTTTAGCGCCTCGTTTTATCGACATGGTTTTCAGCCTGCCGCGTATCTCGATCCGGCCGGCGAAACGCGCTTGCGCCGCCGTTTTGTTCATCCCTAGGCTGGGGCCGTTCGGGCAGGCATGAGCGAGGGGCGCCGGCGCATGACGGCGATTGAAACGGAAAATCTTTATCGGCGGTTCTGGCGCGTCAAAGCCGTCGACGGCATCGATCTTTCCGTGCCGGAAGGGGCGATCTACGGTTTTCTCGGACCCAACGGTGCGGGCAAGACGACCGCGATTCGTCTTATCCTCGGCCTGTTGCGTCCCAATCGCGGCGCCATCCGCATATTCGGGGAGGATCTTCGGCGCCGCCGTTCGAAGGCGCTCAAAAATGTCGGCGTCGCATTCGAAACGCCGGCCCATTACGAGCACCTGACGGGACGGGAAAATCTCGACATCACACGCCGGCTGTTAAATCTCGACAAGTCGGAAATCGACCGCGTTTTGGAAACAGTCGAACTCACCTATGTCGCCGACCGGCTGGTGCGGAAATATTCTCTCGGCATGCGCCATCGCCTGGGACTGGCGCGGGCGCTCCTGGGCAAACCCAAGCTCCTGGTGTTCGACGAGCCCACCAACGGGCTCGACCCCGTGGGCATTCGCGAAATGCGCGAGTTCATCAAGACCCTGCCGGCGCGCACCGGCGCGACGGTCTTTGTGTCCTCGCATCATCTGGCGGAGATCGAACAGATCGCCTCTCATGTGGCGGTCATCCATCTCGGCCGGATCGTCTTTCAGGGCGGCATGACCGAATTGCGCTCGCTGCATGCGCCGCGGCTGGAGATCGCCTGCTCTGACGCCGTCGCCGCGCGCACGCAACTGGAAACCGGCGTCCGCGGTGTTGACATGCGCGGCGAGCGCCTGGTGCTCGAACTGACTTCGATGGAAGCCGCCGAGCGCGAGGCCGCGGCGGTCAACCGGCGTCTCGTTGAGGCCGGCCTTGACGTTCATCATCTCGCGATTGCGCCATGGACGCTGGAAGAACTCTTCATGCAGGTGATCGGCGCCCCGGCGACAAGCCGCGCGGCGGCCGAGGGGGAGGGCGGTCATGCTTAGATCGATCGAAGTCGAACTCATCAAGCTCAAGCGCTCGAAGATCATGATCGTCTTTCTGGCGGGACCGGCGCTGGTCGCGCTCTTGTTCTTTTCGCTGCAGGCAAGCGGGGCGAGCCTTCAGGTCTGGCCGTTTTATATGTTCGCCGGATTTGTCGCCTGGGCGACGTTCATGCTGCCGCTGACTGCAACGATCATTGCAACGCAGATCGCCCAGCTTGAGCACGGACCGAAAACATGGGCCCATCTTCTCGCGCTGCCCGTGCCGAAATGGCGGCTGTTCGCCGCGAAGGCGGTCGTCACGCTGGGGCTGATCGCCGGCATGAGCGTTCTGACCGGCGCGCTGCTTGCCTTTGGCGGCTGGCTTGCGGGCGCGCTCGATCCCGACAACAAGCTGATCGATCCGGCGCCCTTTGCGGCCATGGCGGAACAAATGCTCGGCGACGATGATGCAATGTTCGGCGACATGGACGCGGCGCTGCTGGTGAAAAACTGGCGCCTCGCCGTCGCGGAAAAGCTGCTTTACGTGTATTTGTCGGCGTTCCTGTTGATCGCCGTGCAGCTCTGGGCGGCGTTCAGGTTCCGAAATTTTCTCATTCCCCTGGCGCTTGGCGTCGGCGGCGGTTTTTTCGCGATTTTCGCCCAAACCTCCGCCTACGGCATATATTTCCCGTGGCTGTTGCCGTTCAATACGCTCGGCTTCATGCCCGATAAGGTCAATGCGGCGCTGTCGCTCGGTCTTGTCGGCGGTCTTGGCGCGATCCTCCTCATGCTGGTCGATATGAGCCGGATGCAGATCAAGTAAGGCGCGGCGCACGCGCGGGCCGCGCCTGAGCTTTCTGTCGGCCGCCGCTTCTTTGGCTCAGCCCTTTGAGCCTTTATTTTTTAATCACAGACCTTCCCCGCCGCTCATTCCCGCGCCCGCGCGCGAGTTCGCCGGATGGGAACCGGCGGGCGCGCTAATCATAGTTTGACCGCATTCGCGGTCGGACGGGAATCCATTTGCGCTTCGGTCTTCTGGATTCCCGCTTTCGCGGGAATGAGCGGGTCTTTGAGCTTCACGCCGATCCCGACCTATCGCCCGGTCCTGGTTCAGTCCGACCTTTCTTCAGCCAGAACCTTATTCGACCCGCCCCTTCAGGTTGACAGGGCGCTGTCGCCATGCCAAAATGACTGACCAGTCAGTTAGTTAAATAGTGATGAATCCCATGGCCTTGCAGCGCGCCCGCACCCAAGCAGCCAAGGATGAGCGCCGCCAGGCGGTGCTCGCGGCGGCGCTTGACGAGTTTTTCGAACGGGGATTTTCCGCTGCGCGCATGGATGACATCGCCCGGCGCGCCGGCGTTTCCAAGGGCGCGCTCTATCTTTATTTCGACTCGAAAAAAGCGCTTTTCACGGCGCTGATCGACGAATTCGCCGCGCCCAATGTGGAGCGGCTAGGGGCGGCTGCGCGCGAAGCCGGCGGGGGCGTTGCGGCGATCCGCGCCCTGATGCGGTTAGCGCCGATACTGCTCCGGGAAACGCCCGTGCCGAAAATCGTCAAGGTGCTGATTTCCGACGCCTTCGCGTTTCCCGATGTGGTCGCCGCTTACCGGCGCGACGTTGTGGAGCGCGGGCTTAACCTTATCGCCGGCGTTCTTGAAAAAGCGCGCGCCCAGGGCGAGCTCGAGATTGACGATCCGCATCTGACGGCGCGGCTGATCGTGGCGCCGGTTGTCATGTCCGCCATCTGGCGCGTGATTTTTGAACGCGGCTCGGCGACGCGCCTCGACATTGATGCGCTGTTTGCGCTGCACGAAAAAAATCTGCTGCGCGCGCTTGCCATAGGAGGCCGGTCATGAGCGCGCCCATAAGCGCGTTAAGGCTCATGCGCATCGGCGTTGCGGCGGCATTGATCGCGGCGCCCGCTTGCGGGAACGGCGGTCATGACGGCGTTTATGTGGGCTATGTCGAGGCGGAATATGTTTACGTCGCCGCCCCGCGGGCCGGCTGGCTGGAAAGCCTCGCGGTGCGCGAAGGCGACGATGTTGCGTCCGGGGCGCTTTTGTTCGAGCTCGACAAGGACGAGCAACTTGCGCAGGTCGCCGAAGCGCAAGGGCGCGCGGCCGAAGCCGGCGCCCGGGCGCGGGACACGCAAACCGGCGCCAGGCAAGAGGAAATCGAAGCGCTGACTGCCGATCTCGAAGCGGCCAGGGCGCGGCTGATCCACGCCAGGTCGGAAAAAGACCGATGGCTGCCATTGGTCGCCTCGGATGACGCGTCACCCGCCAAGGGCGATCAGGTGGTGGCCGATTACGACGCTGCGCTGGCCAGAGTGAAGGCCGCCGAGGACGCGATCGCCGTCGCCAAACTCGCCGGCCGGGACGCCATGCAGGAAGCCGCGCGCGCCGCCGAAACCGCCGCCGAAGCCGCGCTGGCCGGCGCGCAGTGGCGGCTCGATCAGCGCAGCGTGAAGGCCGAAACCGGCGGCCGGGTTGAGGAAATCTATCACCGCAAGGGCGAGTTCGTCGCCGCAGGGGCGCCGGTGCTGGCGCTGTTGCCGCAGGATCATTTGAAAGTCCGGTTTTTTATTCCGCAGGCTGATCTTTCCCGCTTTGCGCCGGGCGCGCGCGTGTCGGTTGCGGCGGACGGCGCGCCGGCGCCGGTCGAGGCGATTATCTTTCACGTCGCCAGCGAGGCGGAGTTTACCCCGCCGGTGATCTACAGCGCCAAGACGCGCAAGAAACTCGTCTTTCTGGTGGAAGCGCGGCTGCCGGCGGGCGCCGGTCTGCGGCCGGGCCTTCCCGTCGACGTAAGCGGCCCGGCCGCACAAGCAGACGCAGGCGGCGCCTGATGAGCGATCTCGCCATCGACGTTTCCGGTCTGGTCAAGCGGTTCGGCGACAAAATCGCCGTTGACGGCGTCGACATTCAAATGCCGCGCGGCGAAGTGTGGGGTTTTCTCGGGCCCAACGGATCGGGAAAGACGACGACCATCCGCATGATCTGCGGCCTGTTGCGCGCGACCGAAGGGGCGGGGACCTGTCTTGGCTATGACGTTCTGAACGAACCGGAAAAAATCCGCGCCCATACCGGTTACATGACGCAGCATTTTTCGTTCTGGAAAGATTTGACGATCCGGGAAAATCTCGAATTCACGGCGCGGCTTTATCAAATGCCGCAGCTTCGCGAACGGGTCGATGAAACGCTCGAAACCCTGGGACTCGCGGACCGGCAAAATCAGCTCGCCGGGGCCCTTTCCGGCGGCTGGAAACAGCGCCTCGCGCTCGCCGCCGTCACCATGCACAATCCCAGGCTATTGTTGCTCGACGAACCCACGGCCGGCGTCGATCCCCAGGCGCGGCGCGACTTCTGGGATGAAATTCATCGCCTGTCGACCAGGGGCATGACGGTTCTCGTCTCCACCCATTACATGGACGAGGCCGAACGCTGCGACAGGATCGTTTATCTCGCCAACGGCAAAGTCGTTGCGCGGGGCCGTATCGGCGAGATCATCGCGCGGTCCGGCCTCGTCGCCTATCGCGGCGAGGGCGAAGATGTGCGCCGCCTCGCCGCCAGGCTTCAAGGCCGCCCCGGCGTCGATCACGTCGCCTATTTCAGCGCGGCGCTCAATGTCAGCGGCGAAAACCGGCAAGCGCTGGAAAATGCGATCGCGGACATCGACGGCAAGGATGTCGAATGGCGCGAAATCCAGCCGACTCTGGAAGATGTCTTCATTGTACTGATGATGCGCGCCGGCGCCGATAGGCGGACCCACGCATGACGGTCTCGGCGACATGGGCGCGTATCGGGGCGATCTTTATTAAAGAACTCGTCCAGATGCGCCGCGACCGGCTGACCTTCGGCATGATGTTCGGCATTCCGGTGATCCAGCTCATCCTTTTCGGCTTCGCCATCAACACCGATCCGAAAGATCTGCCCACGGCCGTGCATGCGGAAGAACATACGCCGGTGACGCGCACGCTTTTACGCGCCCTCGAGACGTCGCAATATTACGATCTCGTTCTGGAAAGCGACGATCCGCGCGACAGCGAACATTTGCTCGCCCGGGGCGAGGTCGCCTTCGTGGTTTTTATTCCGGCCGGTTTTACCGAGCGCCTGGTGCGCGGCGAGCGTCCGCAGCTGCTGATCGAGGCGGACGCCTCCGATCCCGCCGCGGCGTCGAACGCCATTGCCCGCGCCGAGGCGATCGTGAACCAGGCGCTGCGCCACGATCTGAAAGGCCCGCTCGCCGGCCTTGCGCCGCGGCCCGGTCCGGTCGAACTGATTGTTCACCCGCGCTACAATCCCGAAGGGATCACGCAATACAACATCGTTCCAGGCCTGCTCGGCGTGGTGCTGACCATGACGCTGGTGATGATCACCGGCATGGCGATGACCAAGGAGGCCGAGCGCGGCACGCTTGAAAACCTGCTGGCCCTGCCGGCGCGGCCCGTCGAAGTGATGATCGGCAAGATCACGCCCTATATCGCGGTCGGCGCGGCGCAGGCGATCGTCGTCCTGGTGACGGCGCGGTTCCTGTTCGGCGTGCCGTTTCACGGCGCGTTGTGGATATTGCTGATCGGGATCGCCATTTTCGTTTTCGCCAATCTGGCGGTGGGATTTACCTTTTCGACGATTGCGACCACGCAGATGCAAGCGATGCAGCTAACCTTCTTTTTCTTTCTGCCGTCGCTCTTGCTTTCCGGCTTTATGTTCCCGTTCCGCGGCATGCCGACCTGGGCGCAGACGATCGGCGAGGTTTTGCCGCTGACGCATTTTTTAAGGATCGTTCGCGGGGTGATGTTGAAAGGGGCGGGCCTGGCCGACCTTTATGGCGAATTTATCGCCATGGGCGCCTTCGCCGCCGCCGCTGTTGCGGTCGCCATGGCGCGCTATAGGCGCACGCTTGATTAGAGCGTGTTGCGGATTGCATAATTCATTTCCCCGCTCATTCCCCTCGACCTGATCGGGGGAAAGCGGGAATCCATCACATTTATAATGTCGGGCTTCGCCCGCCATTTTTGTTTACTGGATCCGTTCGAAGCATGCTTCGAACCTGCGCAGCATCACCCCGGATTATGATCCGGGGCGCTGCAGCGCGTCCGGGATGAGCGGGTGATCTGTCTGATCCGCAACCGGGGCTAGCGGTAAAACGTCGTCTCGTCGCCGGCAAACGCCCAGGGGTCGGGCAGATTGATGCAGGATTGAACGTCCCGGCGCGCCTCAAGCTTGAGGAGCGCGGGACCTTCTTTTGCACTTTCGCGCGCCAGCAGGACGACGCCGGTCACCAGCGGGCCGACGAAATTCACCCGCAATCCCTCGTAGCAGTAAATCTCACCGTCGCGCACTTCGGCGAAATGCGTGTTGATGCGGCCGTCGCCGCGTTTTACCGATAAAAAGCCTTTGGTCGCCTCGGCGCGTTCGTCTTCCATCATCGGCGCGAGCCCGATGAGGTCCGGCGTCAGGGACGCAAGCCGGCCGTGCAAGGCGAAGATCAATCGTTCAGGATCGATGGCGTCGGGGCTGAGCGCGACGGCGCTGACCTTGGTTGTCGCCGCATTATGGGCGGCGTCGGTGTACCACACGCCCTGGGCGGCGCCGGGGAGATCGGCGACCGCCGTGCGGCAGGCGTTCTCGCCCTTTGCGCGGCGGATGCCCCAGCTGTCGCCGAGCTTGGCGGCCCAGGCGGCCTGTTCTTCCTTGGGCAGATAATCGAGCGGACAGCGCGCCTGGCTGGTCGCCGGCGTGATGGCCTTGAACAGGGAGGCCTGGGCGCCGAACAGATCGGCGCGGGCGTATGTATCGGCGCTGTAGCGTTCCGGGCGTTCCTGGGCGGCGGGCGGCGCGGCGAGATCGTGCAGGCCGACGTCGAACCCGTCGCTGACGCCGATCACGTCCCCGGTCTGGATTCGGATCTGGGTTTCCATGGCGATGTGGTCCGGTCCGCCCAGTTCCGCAAAGCCGGCAAGGCCGCCGGCGCGCCTCAGGATCGTCGCGTCCAGTGCGTCGAGGCGATCGTAATAGAAGGTGATGTTCTCGCAGGAGCGAAAATGCACCGTCCATGTCTGGTGGACGGCGCGGCCCGTCTCGTCGCGGTCGGTATTGCGTTCCAGGGCGATGATGTCGGCTTTGGCCGGGGCGAGCGCTGTCGTCATGCGCCGCGCGAACGCGGTCTCGCCGCGCCTGGTGTTGATCCGCATATAGGGCGCCGGCAACACTTCGCCGGGCGCCGTGACCCCGCCGAGCGGAGAAACGCTCAAAATGTCCTCAAGCGGGGCGAACGGGCCGGAAAAGGCCGGATCGCCGATCGCGCAGGCGCGCGCGGCGAGCGGCGTTTCGACCGCCGCGGCGACCGCGGCGATGCGGTCGGCCGCCTGCCGTCCCACAGTCGGGTATTTCAGCGCCGCGCCCAGCAAAGCGGCGGCGAACAAAAAGGCTGTAAGCCGGACAAAATAACCGGAATCAGGCATGAAATTCCCCGACCTTCCCCAAAGGGCAGAATCCGCGCTGGCGCGGTTCAAGTCAAGGCGGCGGCCGAGCCCCCGGATAGGGCGGATTTGGATGGTTAATCAGCCCGTTAGCCGCGCCAGAAGGACGGCGAGAACAAAACCAGGATGGTGAACAGTTCAAGCCGGCCGAGCAGCATGCCCGCCGCCAGGAGCAGCTTCGCGCCGTCGGGCAGGGGCGCGAAATTGCCCGCCGGGCCGATAATCTCGCCGAGACCGGGCCCGACATTGGCGATCGCCGAGCCGGCCGCGGAAAGCGCCGTCAGGACGTCAAGGCCGAAGGCCGAAAGCAGTGTGGCGAGCGTGGCGAAGGAGGCGAAATAGACGAAGAAGAAGCCAAGCACCGAAACGAAAACTTCATCCGTCAGCGGACGATTATTGTATCGCGCCACAAACACGCCGTTGGGATGGGCGAGCCGGCGCGAATATAAATTGATTGCGGCCAGCGCCACCTGAAAGCGGAAGATCTTCATGCCGCAGGAGGTCGACCCGGCGCAGCCGCCGATGAACATGATGCAAAAGAAAAAGCCGACCGCAAAGGGGCCCCAGGCGTTGTAGTCGGTCGTGGCGTAGCCGGTTCCCGTCAGCACCGAAACGACGTTGAAGATCGACAGGCGGAACGCCGTGAACAGATCGGCGTCATCGAACAGCGTCATAACCCTGAACATCATAATTAATGTCAGTCCGGCGACGACGACGATGAAAAAACGGATCTGGCTGTCGGTGAAAAGACGCTTCCACGCCCCGCGCAGGAATGCGGCCAGGAAGATGCCGAAAGGAAGGCTTCCGATAATCATGAAAACGACGACCACAAGATCGAGCGGCGCACGGCCGACCGTCAAAAACGCGCCCAAAGACGCATCGCGCGTTGAAAATCCGCCCGTCGCCACGGTCGTCATGGCGTGGTTGACCGCGTCCCAGGGCGGCATGCCGAATGCCCACAGGCAAAGAAAGCAAAGCACGGTGAAAAAGACATAGATGCCTGACAGCGCCAGGGAATATTGCGCCGCATTGGCCATGAACTTTTCCGACATGTCCCAGGCTTCGGTCTTGAAGATCTGCATGCCGCCGACCTTCAGCGCGGGCAATATCGCAAAGGCCATGATGACGATGCCGACGCCGCCGAACCATTGCAGCATGGAACGCCACAACAGCGCGCCCGGCGGCGCGTCGTCTAGCCCGGTGATGACCGTCGAACCGGTGGTGGTGATTCCCGACATCGCTTCGAAGAAGGCGTCGACATAGGAAAGTTCGAGCCGGCCGAGCGTCAGCGGAATGGCGGCGAAGGCGGCCAGGGCGAGCCAGCTCATGCCGGTCATGAGGAAACTTTCGCGCACCGAGATGGATTCGATCCGCCCCCAGCTTGAAGCCGCCGCGCCGCCGCCGGCGAAGACGCAGATGATCGCGCCGGTGGCGAAGGCCGTCCAGTTGGCGCGGTGGGCCGGGTCGCCGGCCATCAGATCGGCCAGCATGGGGATCAGCATGGTCAGGCCGAGGGAGGCGACCAGCACGCCCGTGACCAGCACCACTGGGCGAAACTGCATCATCGGCGGTTGGCGACCGGAGATGAGCCCAGCGGCGCAGAACGCAGCGCGCGGCGCATGGGCGGCCGCCGCAATATTGCGGGCGCGGGTGGGCAGCGGTCTAAGAGCGTAACATTCATGGTGCCAGATGCTTCTTCCAGCTTCTGGATCTTATTTATCTGGCTTTCAGATTTAGTGAATCTGTCGCAGTTCGTGAGGGCTGTCGAGAGAGAAAGCGGGGATGTCGACCTCGAAGGTTTCGCCTTCCGAGGTGGCCATGCCGTAGCGTCCGACCATCAGGCCCGACGGGGTGGAAAGCGGCGCGCCGGATGTATATTCGAACCCTTCGCCGGGGCGGATCACCGGCTGCTCGCCGACGACGCCGTCGCCGGCGACTTCGTCGGTGAAGCCGTCCGCGTCGGTGATGCGCCAGTAGCGCGTTCTCAGCTGCACCACATCGCTCGATTCATTGTCGATGCGCACGGTGTAGGCCCAGACATAGCGCGGCTCTTCCGGATCGGACTGATCGTCAAGATAAAACGGCATCACGCGCACGCGGATGCCCCGCGTGGTGCGCTCATAGTTCGATTGGTCTGGTCCTTGGGCCGGCATCACACAGATCCCCTCAAAACTGACGCCTTCGACTGTAGCGTTTGGGATGACTTTAAAGCGCGCTGCGGCAATAGGCCAGCCCGCGATAGGGCCAATTCCCGCCGGATGCGGAATTCAACGAAGCCGGGAAAACCGGGGAGCGATTCGCCGTTCACGCTCTTGCGCCGCTGCCGCATGCCGTGCAAACCCCTACGCCATGACGGAACGCGAGCAGCGCGACGGCGTCCTTTGCGCGGAAATGATCGCCGGATTGATTAACGCCGGCGCCGTCGCCGGCGCGGACGCCTCTCGCCTGCAGCCGGCGAGCATCGATCTGACGCTCGGGACCCGCGCCTGGCGCGCGCGTGCGTCGTTCCTGCCGTCCCGTGCGCGAACCGTCGCTGACCGGCTTAAAGACGGGCTCGCCATGCAGGCGATCGACCTTTCGGCGGGCGCGGTGTTCGAACGCGGCTGCGTCTATCTCGTCGAACTGAACGAGCGCCTCGCCCTGCCGCCGGACCTTTGCGGCGCGGCGAACCCGAAAAGCTCAACCGGGCGCATCGATGTTTTCGTGCGCCTGGTGACCGATCACGGGGCGGCGTTCGACGAGATTGCGGCGGGCTATTGCGGCCCGCTTTACGCGGAAATCAGTCCACGGACATTTTCGATCAAGGCGCGGGCGGGTTCGAGCCTTAATCAGCTTCGGGTAAAGCGCGGCCGCTGCCGGCTCGACGATGCGGGGCTGAAGGCGCTGCATGAAGCCTCGCCGCTGGTCGACGGCGCCGCGGATATTGACGGCGGGCTCGGCCTTTGCGTTTCCTTAAGCGGCGCCGCCGATATCATCGGCTGGCGCGCGCGGCGCCATGCCGGCCTGATTGACGTCGATGAAGTCGCCGCGCTCGATCCCAATGATTTCTTTGAGGCGCTGCAGCCGCAGAAGGGCGGATTTCTTATTCTCGATCCGGACGAATTTTATATTCTGGCGTCCAAGGAAGCCCTCGTCATTCCGCCCGACCATGCAGCGGAAATGACGCCGATCAGTCCGGGGCTCGGGGAGTTCCGGGTTCACTATGCGGGGTTTTTCGATCCCGGTTTCGGCTGGTCGGAAAGCGGTTCCAACGGGTCGCGTGCGGTGCTTGAGGTCAGGAGCCGCGAAACGCCGTTCGTGCTTGAAGACGGTCAACTCGTTGCGCGCCTGGTTTACGAAAAAATGGCCGCACGGCCGGAAAGACTGTACGGCGCCGCGGTGCAATCGAATTATCAGGGCCAGGGCCTGAAACTGTCGAAACATTTTCGCTGAGTCCGACAAAGCGTTTGTCGTCTTGCCGAACCGGCCTATGACCGCGTTGGGCGGTGATGCGATGATTACGTTCCTTAAACTGATGGTTCGCGACTGGCGCCGGCAAGGCGCTGTGATTTGCGTTTATATGGCGGCGCCAGCGTTGTTGCTGCTGGCGGCGCTGATCCAGCCCTGGGTTGCGTTCGGCGTGCTGTCGCGCGATCCGCTGGTCGTCGCGGAGACCGAGGCGCAATGCTGCCGGTTTTATTATGGCGCGCTTTCCAATCTCGGGGTTTTGCTCTGGGCGCTCGCCGCCGGCGCAGCGCTTGCCGCGGGGGTTGCGCTGCGCCGCGCGGCGCGCAGGAACAATGCGGCGCCGGACCCTGCGCCGGACGTTGCGGCCGCGCGGCGGGCGCGGTTTTTCATCGCTGCGGGTTTATTGTCGCTGCTTTTGGCGGGCGATGACCTTTTTACGATTCATGAAGGCGCCGAGATCGTTTTCGCCGGCGGCGAAGAGCTTGTCCTGGGCGTCTATGCGCTGCTGGCGGCGGCCTTTATATGGCTTTTCAGGCGTGAACTCCTGACGGACTGTCCCTTGTTTTTTATGCTTGCCGGCGCGCTGCTCACATTGAGCGTCGCGGCTGACGTGGTCTTCGGCGAAGCCGCAGGGTTCGCGTTCGAGGACGGCGCGAAGTTTCTCGGCATCGCCGCCTGGTCGGGCTATTTTCTCCGCCGCGCTGGTTTAGAGGCCGCTGGCTGAGCCTCCTGCTTATTGTCCCGATCAAGTCGGGGGGAGGGCGGTGTGAAGCTCAAAAACACCTCCGAAATACTGTACACGGATAAATTGGGTAGGGCATTCTTCCCCCATAAATGGGGGTTGGAAGGGGCCCCAACCCCTTCCAACGGCCGCGAAGCGGCCGAAGGGGGTGTTCGTGCGTTCACATCGGGCCTTACTCCCTCCGTCTCCCCCGGATTTAATCCGGGGTCGACACCTCCCCCGTAAACGGGGGAGGAAAAACGCACAAAACCCGCACTCGAATAAATTGAGCGTAAGGTTCAAAATACAACCCCAGGAGGGTATTCGGGCCTGAAACCCGCATTGCGTCGATAGATATCGAACACCTTCCGGCAGGCCGTATAATGCCGGCCATGATGAATTCAGACGTTCAAACAAATCCTGCCGTCATCCCGGACGCGCTGCGGCGTGGAACGCTGCTGCGCAGATCCGGGATCGCCATCCGCCGGCGCCGGCCTTGTTTCAAGCGGTCCCGTGTCAGCGGCGGATCATCAAAGATGCTGCCCAGACCGCGAAGGCGGTCAAATTATAATTTGCGCGCATTCGCGCGCGGGGGCATCCGGGATGACGCGAAACAGTCAAATGGCGCCCCACATTTCGGGTTTTTCCGCTTGAAACCGGGAAAGTCTTCAGACGCGAAGGGGGAAAATGGCGCCCCACATTTGCCGGCCGGGCGCAATGGCGCTGTAAAAAATAAAGGAAGCGCGCAAAACAAAAAGGGAGCAGCCGAAGCTACTCCCTTTCGCCCGCTCTCGCGGGATGTCGAAGCGCACCCCAATCCAGTGAGAATTCGAATGCTCTCCGGCGCTGCGGTTGGGCGCAAGCGTTGCCGCTTGCGTCCTCCGCCGCTAGACCTTTTGGGCGCGGCGTCCGGTCAAGACCGTCGTCATTGCCTTTTGGCCGCGTCCTCCAGATCCGCCTCACCTCTTGCCGGTTTCCCGGCCTTCGATGCCGCGCGCCGGTTTACAGCTTGACCCGCTGCTCACGGCGATCCCGGGTCCCCTTTCGCGTCGCTCTTGCGAGCGCCGTTTCCGAGGCCGAACCGCTCAGGTTCGTCAGATGCGCGAAACTCGCCTTTGTTCCGCCAACCGGTTTACGTCTGAGCGTCGCAACCGACTGCTTCTCCATCCCTTCTTTTTGCCCGTACAACCCGCCGCTAGGCAAACGCAACGAATTGTCGATAGGGCAGCGAAGTATGGTCAGGATACCAACTTTCTGCTTATCGTCGACTCATACTTTTCCACAATCTTTCGCAGCGAATACTGTGGAAAATAAAACGCCGCCGCGTCAGCGATCGATCAGATTTTGCAGAACATCACGACATAATTGTTGGTCGGCATTTCCACAATTGTTTCAAGTTTCAAGGCGTTGTTTTGCGCAAGCGCAATGAGATCGCGTTCGATGTCGCGCACGCCCCAGCGCGCGTCCCTGGCCTTCAAGCTGGCGTCAAACGCCGCGTTGGAAGGCGCGGTATGGGCGCCGTCGCGCGAGAAGGGACCGTAAAGGAACAGCTTGCCGGTTTTTTTCAACAGGCGGCCGGCGCCGGCGAACAGCCCTTCGGCGGCGGCGAAGGGCGCGATATGGATCATGTTGATGGAAATAACGCCGTCGAAAGGGTTTTCGGGCTCAGCGCTCCAGCATTCCTGCGTCACGTCAATGGCGTGGGGACCCTTGAGGTTGGCGAGGCCGGCATGGCCCATCCAGGCGGCGATCGAGGCGCGCGAGGCGGGATCGGGATCGCCCGTATGCCAGACAAGGCCTGGCGCGGCGGCGGCGATATGAACCGCGTGTTCGCCCGTGCCTGCGCCGACTTCAAGGATTTTTCCCCGCACCGGCATATGTTTGAGAAAGACGTCGCGGATCGCATCGCGATTGCGCGCCGCAGACGGCGAGAACAGGCGCTCGCCCGAGACGTTGCGGTCTTCCTGGGCGATCGTGTGCGGCTTTTCAGGACTTTCAGGCATGGTTTGGCATTAGCCGGAACAGTTCGCCCCGCCAAGGACGCAGAATTTTGCGCAATGGGGATGGTTGAGCCGGACCGGCCGCGCCGCTTCGGCAAGGGTCGCGCCCAGTTCGAACGCCCGGTCATAGGCAAGGAGCGTGCAAGACAGGACGGCCGGCGCCGGCGCGCCCTTGCGTTTGACCACCATGCGCGAGGCCGCGCACATGACGTCGCTCGGCTTCTTGCCAAGAACGGCCCAGCAGTCTTCGGTGATTTCCGGAACCGGCGCGGTCTCATCCATTTCCGGAAACAGGATGAGGTTTTCCGGGTCGTGCGCGTCGAGCGCAAAGCCTTCGTCTTTAAACAGGGCCGCAAATCCGCGCCGAAGCGCAACCTCGCTTTCGTCCCAGCGCGTGCGCCCGGCGATGGAAACGCAAAAGCCGTTATCGAAAAGCCAGCGCAGACCGTTCAGCGTCGCGGCGTATCCGCCCGGCCCGCGCTCTTCGTCATGGCGCACGGCGGCGAAGTGATCGAGGCTGACGCGCAGCTTTATCTGGGCGCCGAAGCGATCGCGCAGGGCCGAAAGCCCGGCTTTGATCCGCGGCCGCATCATCGGCCGCATGGCGTTGGTCAGGATGAGAATTTCAAAGCCGCGCGACAACGCGTCTTCCGCCATGGCCGGCATGTGCGGATTCATGAAGGGCTCGCCGCCGGTAAAACCGATTTCCTGCGCGCCCATGATTTCGGCTTCGCCCAAAAACGGCGCCAGCTCTGCGGCGGTCAGAAAAGCCAGGCGATCGTTTGTCGGCGAGGATTCGATATAGCAATGGGCGCATTCGATATTGCACAGCGCGCCGGTGTTGACCCACAACGTATCGAGCCGTTCGAACGCAACCTGCGCACGCGGCGCGCCGTCCGCCGTGATGTCGGCGTTAACGAATTTCCCGCGCGCCGGCGCGCCGTCGGCCATCAATTGTCCCCGTCTGCAAACCCAATCGCCAGCATGGGCAAAAACGCCCGCCGCAGGCAAGCGGCGGGCGTTCAAGTTTGTATCACGCTCGCGTTAGAACGCGCGGATCACTTATTGTCGTCGAGTTGATCAAGCGGCGCGCCGTAGATCGCGTCGTCGTCATATTTCGGTTCTTCGGGCAGCGGCTCGCCGGTGACCGGGTCGACTTTCACCGGTTGCAGCGGCGCGAGTTTGGGGGACGAGGGCTGGTCGCGATGGGCAAGCGCCCAGACCGCGTTCTGCAACGTCGCCGAATTCGGCCGCGCGACCTTTTCCCGATAAATGATATCGGCGGGGGTGACGTTGGCGCCGTAATAGTCACGATTCCAACTGCGCCGCGATTTGAGGATGGCGCCTTCCAGGCTAACGCCGCCGTAAAGACCGCGCGAGCGCGAGAAGGCGAGCACGTCGACCGTTTGCGCCTTGGCGCCGCCGCCGATCGGACCCGCCGCCAGCGTCACGTCGCCGCCGAGTTTCACCGTGGTCGATAAAAGGTGCTCCATGCCGCGCTGGGTCATGACCGCGAGAATGATTTCAGACCCTTCAATGCCGGCTTGCAGCCCGAAGGAAAACGATCCGATCGTGAAAAAGGTCGGTTCCGACCAGCTGCCGTCCGGGTTGCGCGCGATCATCACCGCATTGCCGCCCGAGGCGCCGAAAATAAATCCGCCGCGCAGGGAATCCGGCATGACCACGATCGCCTTGGCGTCGTCGGCGAGCTCCCACAAAGGCTCGAACGCCGTGTCGTTGGCGAAATAGGCGACCGTATCGCTGGCCTTGGCCACCAGTTTTTCGGCTTTTTCGCGTTTCGTCTTGGCCTCGGCCGGCGCCAGCGCGATGGCGAGCGAAAGCCCGACCGCGCCGAGAACTCCAAATAGCCGTGCTAACATTACCGGCCTCCTTTCCTGGCCTGCGGGCCGATTTTCGCCGCAGGCCCCGCTCAACATAAGCGCGTTCGCCAAGGCCAAAAGAAGGCGGTTCAGCGCACGCTGCATGAATTCTTGGTGAGATTTGCTTTCGGCGTCGAGACCTTTCTCGCCTCGGCGAAGCCGGGGCTTCGCTCCGGCGCAGCCGGGCCTTCGCCGCGCCCCCCGGGACCGGCCAGGGGCCGGGGCCCGAGGACAGGCTACGCGGCTTGGGCCGCGCAGGCGGGTCGGGGCCGAATCGGCGGTTTCCGGACCGGCTTGACGTTTTTTCTCCCCGGCGCATCATCGGCGCAGGCGGGTGTAGCTCAATGGCAGAGCAGAAGCTTCCCAAGCTTACGACGAGGGTTCGATTCCCTTCACCCGCTCCAGCGTTTCACTTTGAGGCGATAAACGGCCCGATGCGGCTTATATCCTGAGGACCTGCGACTGCCTGTGTTACTGAGGTCCGTTAGCGAGATGCCGCGCAATCGTCTGTCCGGGTGATGTCGGGCGGTGTGTTGGCTTTTTGGGATTAGCTGTAACGACCTACTTCCCAAAGAAGGGTTCTATCTTTCGAAATGCAGTTTCGAACTTTTCAAGCGTATTTTTAACTGGGGCCAAATCTCGATCTAGGAACTCCGGGTGTTTGAGCAAATGAAGCGCGGGAGCAAAATGGCTATAAACAGGGATCTCGTTGGGTAGGACTCTAAAATAAGCTTCGGCCTTTTTGACCAATCTTTGCGTGGAATCGTCAGCAGCTAGCAACTTCTCAGCAGTCAGTACATTATCGCCTTGAAGGTCATATGCAGCCGTAATAAGTTCGGCCAATACTTCAGGATCAAAGAAATCCTCAATATCTGCCTCATCTTTGCCGGCAATTTCAGTTGCTAAAACGATGCGCTCTTTTTCGAGGAGCTCAGCCTTGTACAAATCGTTCAACTTTCTTTTCTGCCCCCTCTCGAAGTCGGTCAAAACAGCAATATTCAAACTGTTCCCATAAAAAAGTCGGACAAACGGCAGAACTTTATCAATGCCTCCCGAAGGGCAGATTGCCCACTGCGGATTAAGAGCAGTGCGGCCTTTTGCTCGCAAGAATTCCGATACGGCCTGCAAATAGAGAATGTCGCTAGGCCCTTCGACCAGCAAAGTATTTTTTCCGATTATAAGTGTCTGCGCAACTTCAAAACCCATTGCGCCAAAGAGGGGAAAGTTTGTCTGTGGATCAGTAGTTAGAATGTCGCCGCGTATTTTAGTGCCTTCGGAACGCTTACGATTTCGCTCATCGATACGAACAACATCCTCGACGGTTCGAACACTGGAGAGATTATCGGGAGGTACCATGAACGGGGAGTGTGTGGTGTATATAAGCTGGTGATTGGGTTCAATTTTCTCCTTGAAGTAGCGCAATAGGTCCATCTGCGCAGTTCCGTGCAGTGTCAGGCCCGGTTCGTCCAGCAGGATTATGACATTGCCGAACTTCTCCTTAATCTGGGCAAATTTCACGAGAAACGAGAAGAACCAGATGAATCCTGCCGAACGTTCCGAGAACGGCACGGATACTTTGTGCAGGTCATTCCATACCCGGGCCCGTGCTACCGCGCCGGAATTGTATGGCGCAGGGTCTCCGGGCTTTCCTTCCGAGAGTACGACTTGGATTGCAAGTGCGTCATTTTGTGTCCAATACTCGAAAATTTGATCCGTAATGCGCACTGCCGCCGCCTCGCATTTCGCGGTCAAACCTTCAAACTTTTTTGCACCCACTAGTTCATCAAGGGTCGTCCCAGCGTATTCTAGAAAATCAAGGAATACTTGATCACCCTCATCTATTTTCTTTTGATCTTTATCGGCGGCAAGCTTGTTGGCGGATATTTGCCCGCTCATGCGATCATAATGTGAAAAATACAAGAACTTAGGTGTTTGCCCATCTAATATATCGATCGCCTTTAGCGTCGCCGAGCTTTTTCTAAATTTCTTAATCGCCTCCAATAGGGATTGTTGCTTGTCATTTTTCTCTTCGGCCTTTTCAAGGGCGGCCGCCACTGATTGCGTGCTTGTTGCATCTGCAATAATCTTTTCGTCTTCTGCAGTGAGGGCAAATCGCTTTATTAGGTGCGAGAGAACTCTCTTCTCATCTAATGGTACAATCCATTGCGCCCCATTAGACTCGTATGTCTTGGAGATTTTGACCTTAGTACTGGTAAGCACACCCTTGCCAAGTTCTGCCTCTATGGCCGCCACGTCGTCGCCAGACATCTCCCAGTTGGTCTCAATAACTGTCGCTTCATCATCGCCGTGCAGCTCTTTGTACTGGGCAAGTAAACGGCGCGGATAATTTTCCTCCTTATCATAACTTTTGTAGCTAGAGTTGGTAGAACGCAATCCCTCTAGGGCCTTCAAGAATGCAGTTTTCCCGGCTTCATTCTTTCCTACTAAACATGTAGTCGGCGCAATTTCGAATTCGCCAGTGTCAATAATATTCCGAAATGTAGTTGCCTGCGCGGATATCAGCTTCACCCTATCCTCCAATAAATATAGAGAACCTATATTTATTTAGTGGCTGATTCGCACAGGACAACGACCCCGATTTCCCGATCCGCACTGTGGCGTGAGCCTTGTTAAATACAGGATTGTAAAAGACTGTCCCGCCAGGATATTAGCAGTTTGCGAGGGTTCGATTCCCTTCACCCGCTCCAAAAGCAGCTCAGAACCTGTCTTTTCTGCGTCTTGTCTCGGCGAAAACCTCGACCGGGTTCGCGCCGGTCATGCCGAGGGCGGCTTGAAGCGCATTATCTTCCGCGCGCAAAAAGGGATTGGTCGAGCGTTCCAGCGCGACGGTGGTCGGCACGGTGGGAACGCCTTGCGCGCGCAGGCGGTCGACCTCGTTTGAGCGCGCCCTGAGCGCGTCGTTTTCCGGATCGACGCTAAGGGCGAAAGCGGCGTTCGCTTGCGTATATTCATGGGCGCAATAAAGTTTCGTTGCCGCCGGCAGGTCCGCGATTTTCGACAGCGACGACCACATTTGCGCCGGCGTTCCCTCGAACAGCCGCCCGCAGCCCATGGCGAAAATCGTATCGCCGACGAAAGCCGCGCCGTCATCGGCGAAGTGATAAATGATATGGCCTAACGTATGGCCGGGCGTGTCGTGCACGCGCGCTTTTGAGTCGCCAAGCATGACGATATCGCCTTCGCCGACCGCGCGATCGAGACCGGGGATGCGCGCGGCTTCTCCTTTGGGGCCGACGATCTCGCAGTTCCATTTGTCCTTGAGCGCGAGATTGCCGCCGGCGTGATCCCAATGGTGATGGGTATTGAAGATATGGGTCAGCCGCCATCCCGCCTTTTTCAGTTCGGCGTTGATCGCGTCCGGATCGGGCGTATCGACGGTCGCCACCGCGCCGGTCTTGCGGTCGCGGATCAGGAACCCGTAATTGTCGGAAAGACAGGGAAACTGGTTTATTTCAAGCGGCATAACAAAGGGGTTAGGATTTAGGTGTTAGGGACTAGGGAAGGAGAAGAAATAGCGAGCATCCCTTCCCTCCCCAAAACCTAATCCCTAAAACCTATAACCTCAAATGCGAACCGACATTCTTGATTTTCATGAATTCTACGGCTCGCCGCTGGGCGCGGTGACGCGGGAATTCGTCGGCGCGCGGCTCGGCGAAGTCTGGAGCGACGGCGCGGGCCTTTCGATCGCCGGCTTCGGCTTCGCCAATCCCTATCTTGCCCAGTTCGAAGCGGCGCAGCGGTGCCTGGCGCTGGCGCCGGGCGGCCAGGGCGTCATTCGCTGGCCGGCGGAGGGCCGCAATAGCGCCAGTCTGGTGGGGGAATGCGCCTGGCCGCTGCCCGACGCGTCGCTCGACCGCGTCTTGATCGTTCACGGGCTGGAGGAATCGCCCGATCCGCAGCGGCTGATGCGCGAAATCTGGCGCGTGCTCGCCGATGACGGGCGGGTGATTATCGTCGCGTCGCACCGGCGCGGGCTGTGGTCGATGTTCGAGACGACGCCGTTCGCAGCGGGCCGGCCCTATCTTAAACGCCAGCTCGACGCCTTGCTCGGCGGGTCCATGTTTCGCGCCGTCGCCTGGAGCCGGGCGCTGTTCTTTCCGCCTTTTCGCCCGCGGTTCCTGCTGCGCGGGGCGCGGGCCTGGGAACGGGCCGGCGCGCGGCTCTGGCCCGGCTTTGCCGGTGTCCTCATGGTCGAAGCCGCTAAAGACGTGATGGCGCCGGTGGGACTGATCCGGCAGGCGCGGGCGGGCGCGCGGCGGCCCGCGATTGCCGCGCCGAGCCCAGTACGCATGGAAGGCGCGCGCATGGAAGGGCCGGCGGCATTGGACGGCAAAGACTTCGGCGGCTATAGGCGCGGGCGCTTTGATGGAACGGCGAAATAAGCGGATCAACGATGGCTAACGGCAATAACCCCTCTTTCACGCGCGCGGCGATTATCGGGCCGGGCCTTGTGGGCGCGTCCCTGGCGCTGGCGATGCGTCAGGGCGGCCTTGCCAAGACCCTTGTGGGCTTCGACAAGAACGCCGACGTTGCGCAGCGCGCCAAAGCGCTCGGCGTGATTGACGCAGCGGCGCCCGATTTCGCCGCGGCTGTCGCCGGCGCCGATCTGATCGTCCTGTCAACGCCGGTGGGCGCCATCGAAGAGTTGTGCAGGCAAGTCGACGCGCATGGGGTGCCGGGCGCGCTGGTGATCGATGTCGGTTCGGTCAAGGGCGCGATCGCCAAAGCCGCAGCGACGGTGCGCGAAGATCTTTATTTCGTTCCCTGCCATCCGGTCGCCGGCACGGAACAGTCAGGCCCCGAGGCGGGCTTTGCCACGCTGTTCGAAGATCGCTGGTGCATCCTGACGCCGCTGGCGCGCGACGATGCGGCCTACAAGGCGGCGATCGAAAAGGCGCGCGCCTTGTGGGCGGCGGTCGGCGCCCATGTAGAGACGATGGACGCGGACCATCATGACATTGCACTCGCGGTCACCAGCCATCTGCCGCACCTGATCGCTTTTACGCTGGTTGGCGCGGCGGACGACGTCGAGTCGGTGAGCCATGGCGAAGTGATCAAATATTCCGCCGGCGGTTTTCGCGATTTCACGCGCATCGCCGCGTCCGATCCGGTGATGTGGCGCGACGTCTTTCTCGCCAACAAGGAGGCGGTTCTGGAAGTGCTCGGCCGGTTTTCCGAAGAGCTTGCGGTTTTGCAGCGCGCGATCCGCTGGGGCGACGGGCCGGCCCTGCATGAGGCGTTCGCGCGCGGCCGCACGCTGCGGCGCGCCATCGTCGACGCGGGCCAGGAAACCGCCGCGCCCAATTTCGGGCGGGACGACAAGGGGCATTGAACACCCGGCTCTGTGCGCTTAATTCGACGCTTATCCGCGCGATGTTTCTCGATCGCGCATCGCCGCCTGCGCCGCGCTAGTCCCGCAGGCGATCGAGCCGGTAAAGCCGCCAAAGCCGGCAAAGGCGGATGCGAGCCATAATCCCTTGATCGCCGTCTCATTCGTGATTGGCATGCCCCGCGGCAGGTCTTCCGGCGGGCGCAGCTCGAAGCCGTAAACGGCGCCGCCCGGCGTATTCAGATACTCGTGCATCGAGCGCGCCGTCGACATCGTCTTTTCAACCACCGCGTCAGCGATTCCAGGCCATTCCTCGTCGAGGCGGCGAATGATCGCGGCGAGCCAGGCGTCTTTCTTTTGTCTGTATGCGTCGTCACTCAAATCCTGCCAGTTTTCGAGACGGTCCGGGCTGACCACATTCAGCGGAAAGAGCCCGCTTTCCGCCAGTCCGCTGTCGATCTGGCTGTAGTCGACAACCGCGATCATCGGCATCGTGTCGGCCGGCAGTTCGCTCAATAGATCTGCGCTGTGCTTGAAATCGCTGAAGCGTTCCATCCAAGACGGAATTAGCAGCGTCGAATAGCTTGATAGGCCGAACGCGGAAGGGCGCTGGTTCAAGCCGAAGGTGGCCGAGAGCAAAGAAATCGACAGCGGCCGGTCTTGAAACGGCTCCATGAACGCCTCGCGGCTGGCGACGGGCAACATGCCTTCGATGACATGCGGCGCTGCGTTGGCGAAGATGGTGGGCGCGCGGGCGACGGCTTCGGTCCCGTCTGAGGTCGAGCGATAACGCACGCCGGCGGCTTCGCCATCGGGACCGAGCTCGATGGCGACCGCTTCGCGCCCCGCCAGGGTCTTCCCGCCTTCTTCGCGAATGATCTCGGCGAGGCGATTGCTGAGCATCTGGGAGCCGCCCTTGATGTAAGCGCCGCCGCCGAGCAAAAAGCCGCCTTGAACCATGACGTAGGCGATCCACCAGATGTCGTCAGGGTCGTCGGCGAAGTAAGGAAGGTTCGCCGCCAGGGCGAATTTGATCGCCTCGTCGTCGCCGAAGAAACGGGCGAAAACGTCTGACAATGATAAGCGCACGTCGCGGTAGACGGCCCAAAGATCCAACGGGAACTCGGCGGCGTGCGCCAATCGCCAGAGTCCGCCATGCGCGCCGGTGAGATAATCGACGGCCTGCCTTGAGCGCCACACATGGCGCAAGAAGGCGCGGATGTTTTTTTTCTGATGGGGAAAGCGCTCCACGAGCCGCGCCTTGATCGCATCGGTCCCATGCGGAAGGACGAAGGGGTCGCCGATCAACGGGCAGCGTATTTCGTGCAAATTCTCGACGGGCGCAAATTCGATATCTTCCTCGATGTCGAGCGCTTCGAATAATTTGCGATTAAAACCGCCCGGCGCGCTAGGCGGCGTCGTTTCATGCAGCGACGCCTCGACAGTCAGCGCGCCGCGCTGATAGGTCGTCGCAGCCCCGCCGAACGATGCGTTGCGCTCCAGCAGGAGAACATTGCCAGCGGCGCGGGCGAAGAGCGCGCCCGCCGTCAATCCGCCAAGACCGGAACCAATAATAATAGCGTCAAAAGATTTCGACATCAGCAGTATTTGTTATTGAATGACGCCCAAACTATCGGCGGGCGCCTCCGACCGCTATGATCTGGGTCAATCAATTACTTGGCGCTTCTCTAAGACGCATTGCGGCGTTCATTTTGAAGCCGGCTTTCGCGCAATTGCGATCCGCAGGGTTGCGGACCGAAAATGCAATTCCAGCTTGCCGAAATCATGGCGAGTAATCATATCCGTTGCAGGATTTTGAGGAGAGCATGATGCGACTGAAGGACAAAGTAGCGATTATCACCGGCGCAACCGGCGGCATTGGCAAGGCCACAGCGAAATTGTTTTTGGATTACGGGGCCAAAGTCATGCTTGTGGGGCGCTCGGCAGAAAAACTAAATGCGCTTCGCGGCGAGCTGAATGGCGATGACAATATTGCTCATTTTGTGGCCGAGGCGAGCGACGAACAAGCCAATGCAGAGTCGGTCGTGGCCACTGTTGAAACCTTCGGCGGCGTTGACATTCTGATCGCCAATGCGGGCACGGAAGGCGCGATTAAACCCCTGGAAGAACTAAGCATCGCGAATTTCGAAGACGTCTTGCGAACCAATGTGCTCGGCGTTTGGATCGGTATGAAACATTGCGTCGAGCCGATGAAAAAACGCGGCGGCGGTTCAATTGTCGCCTTGTCGTCGATTGCCGGCGTCATTGGTTTTCCGAACATGGTTCCATACATTGCCAGCAAGCACGCGGTTTACGGCATGGTGAAAACGGCGGCGCTGGAGCTGGCTGAGGCCAATATCCGCGTTAACGCCATCGGCCCCGGCCCGATCGCCAATCGCATGATGCGGTCCCTTGAAACGCAATTGTCCCCCGACGATCCGGCCGTGATGTATGAAACGATGCGGGAATTGGTGCCGATGAAACGCTACGGCACGAATGAAGAGGTCGCCCATCTCGCGGCCTTTTTGGCCGGCGACGAGTCGACATACTGCACCGGCGCCATGTATTTGGTCGATGGCGGTTTCACGGCCGTGTAGGCGGCATCGCAGCGCTGTGGACGATGCAACGGCCGGCTATGCGGCGTTCGGCTTTTTGGCGTTCGTTTGCGGTCGATTAATGACGGCTTACGCCGCCTTTTCTTCTAGCTTCACCTCATGGCCCCACAGGGTTTCGATGTGGGTGACGACCGCATCCCTGGTTTTGCCGCTGAGCTTGCGGCCGGCGTGCATCTCATGGCGCAGATGCAGGATGCGATCGCCGTCCAGATCGGCGGCGACGACCTGAATGTTGGCTTCGTGCACGCCGAGATCGTACATCGCCGCCAGGCGTTCGCGCACGCGCCTAAAGCCGCGCTCATCGTGAATCGCCGACACCGCGACGAAATTTTCCTTGGCGTCGTCGGCGATCGCGAACAGGCGGAAGTCGCGCATCACCTTGGGCGAGAGATATTGCAGGATAAAGCTTTCGTCGCGGAAATTCGCCCAGGCGTCCTTTAGGACGCCGCGCCAGTCTTTCGCGCCGGCAAAGTCCGGGAACCACTCGCGGTCTTCCTCGGTCGGCGCCTCGCAGATGCGCTTTATATCCTCCATCATCGCAAAACCCAGCGCATAAGGATTGATCCCGGAATAGCGCGGATCGTCGAACTCGGGCTGGAAAACCACCGACGAGTGAGAATGGAGAAACTCCATGATCGCGCCTTCGCCGATCAGGCCGTTATTGTAAAGCGCGTTCATGATGTAATGGTGGACGAAGGTGGCGCAGCCCTCGTTCATGACCTTGGTCTGTTTTTGCGGATAGAAATATTGCGCGATGTTGCGCACGATGCGCACCAGTTCGCGCTGCCAGGGCCTGAGGATCGGACTCGCCTTTTCGATGAAGTAAAGAAGGTTTTCCTCCGGCAGTTTGATGTTGCGCACTTCGGCCTGGCGCTCTTCCTTCTCGTCATCGTCTTCCTCGACATTGGGCAGCGTGCGCCAGATGTCGTTGAAGGTCATTTCCTCATGCTCGGCGCGCCTGGCGAGTTTGGCCAGGCGGTCCGCTTCGGAAAGGCGCGGCGGCCGGTTGTAACGAAAGACCCCCTGATCCATCAGCGCATGAGCGGCGTCGAGGATCGCTTCGACTTCCTCCAGCCCGTATTCGTCCTCGCATTTGGCGATGTATTTCTTGGCGAAGTCGAGATAGGACAAAATGCCTTCCGCGTCGGTCCATTGGCGGAAGAGATAATTGTTCTTGAAGAAGTGATTATGGCCGAATGCGGCGTGGGCCATGACCAACGCCTGCATCGTCATGGTGTTTTCCTCCATGAGATAGGAAATGCAGGGGTCGGAATTAATCACGATCTCGTAGGCTAGGCCCGTATACCCCTTCTGATACATGATCTGGTCGCGGGCGAAATGCTTGCCGAACGACCAGTGCTTGTACATCAGCGGCATGCCGTGGCTCGAATAGGCGTCGAGCATCTGTTCGGACGAAATGATCTCGATCTGGTTGGTGTAGACGTTAAGGCCGAGATCGTTCAGCGCGATCTCCTCGATCGCGTTATAGGTTTCCTTCAGCTTGTCGAAGTCCCAGTCGGCCGCGTCGAAGAGAATTGTATTGCGTTCCAGAGTCTCTCCCATATGGGCGTTCCTTTTACGGTCGGTTGCGTCCGTATCGGTCATGGGCGGTCACCCAGTCGCCGTGCAGAACCGCGGCGGCGAGCGAGATTTCGCCGGCAAGAACCGTCGCGGCGCAGATCTCGGCGAACTTCAGAACCTTGTCCTGGCCGTAACAGCCGAGCATTTCCAGGCATTCGCGCTGCGTGGCCAGACCCGTGCCGCCGCCATAGGTGGCCACGATCATCGACGGGATCGTGATCGACCAGTAATAATCGCCGTTCTCTTCGATATCCACGTAGGTGATCGCCGCATGGCTTTCCGATACGTTGGCGACGTCCTGGCCGGTGGCGATGAAAAGCGCGGTCAGGCCGTTTGCCGCGTGCATGCCGTTATTGGCGGTCCCGGAGAGCATGCCGCCGATATTCGACACCTCCCGGGCGCGCAACGTTTCTGTAACGCCGATCCCAGTGATTGCGCTGAGGATGGCGCCGGGAATGACCGCTTCGGCGACGACGCGGGCCCCGCGCGAATGCATGAGGTTCATGTGGGAATGCTTCTTGTCGGTGTCGATGGCGCCCGACAGCATGAAGCGGGGATTGCCGGGGGCGTTGGCGCGGATCCATTCGCACGCCGCAAGCGTTGCTTTTCCGGAAAGGTTTTGTCCCGCTGCGTCGCCGGTCGTGTAATTGAAGCGCAGGAAACACATCCGGGCGACGACAAAGCGTTGGATGTGATGAAGCTTGCCGACGCGGGTCGTTGCTTCCGCGGCGTCGCGCACGGCGTCCATATTCTCGTCAAGCCACGTCCTGAAATCGCGCGCTTCGCGGGCGTTGTTGAAGTGAAACACCGGCGCGCGCTGCATATACCGTTCGACCACGGCTGTCTTGACGCCGCCGACTTCGGATAAAAGCCGCATGCCGCGATTGTAGCTGGCCACGAGAGTTCCCTCGCTTGTCGCCAGCGGGACATAAAATTCGCCTTGGGCGTGCTCGCCGTTGATCCGCAAAGGACCGGCCAGTCCCATGGGGACTTGCGCGACGCCGAAAAAATTCTCGGTATTGCCGGCGAGGATCGCCGGATCGAATGTCGCCGCGCTGACATGGTCAAGGAACGCGCCGGTCATCTCTTTAGCGAAGCGCCGGCGTTTCTCGGCCATTTCCGCTGTGTAATCGTTGTCGCGGTCGCGCGGCACGGGCACCCGGTTGTCGCTCATAGTGCATCCTTTGCTTGGGCCGGTTTCGGCGCAGGTATGCGGCGCAGTATCATCTCAGTCACTCGCGCGTTCAAGACTGCGCGCTGCTTTGAGATGTGCGACAAGACGGGCGAGCGGCCGGCCGCCTTCAGCGCGCCTGCTGCTGACAGCGGCGACGCCGGTTTCCTTGCGCTGGTGCGCTGAGGCGCGTTCACGCCGCTTCCGCCTTGTTGCGCGCGAACAGCTCGCGGAAGACCGGGAAGATGTCCTGCGGCCGGGCGATGCGGGTCTGGGCGAAATTCGGCCATTTCGGCGCAAAGCCCCGATAGGCGCGCCAGAGCTCCGCGCCGGAATCCTCGCTTGAAAAGACTTCAAGCTCGCGCTCGTCGAGGATCTCGATATAGGCGTAATATTGCGAAATCCCCATGACGGACTCCTCGAGGATTTCAACGCAACGCTTTGCGTCGCCCGACTGGGTAAAGCCGTCCGAGGCCTGAGCGACGTAAATGTTCCACTCACTCGCCGGGAACCGATCGGTTTGCACTTCGAGCATTTTTTCCAGCGCCGTGGACACCACCGTGCCGCCCGACTGGCGCGAATAGAAAAAAGTTTCCTCGTCGACTTCCTCGGCGTGATGGGTATGGCGGATGAAGACGACCTCGACGCGCTCGTAGCGCCGCTTTAAAAAGAGATAGAGCAGCATGTAAAACCGCTTGGCCAGGTCTTTTTCGCGCTCGCCCATGGAGCCGGAAACATCCATCAGGCAGAACATCACCGCCGCCGTGGTTTCCACCGGCGTGGGTTCATAAGCGTTGTAGCGCACGTCGAGGGGATCGATGAACGGGGCCCAGCGCCGGCGGCGTTCCATGGCTTCCAGCTCGGCGATGACGGCCTTGCGCTCCGCGACCTGCTCTTCTGTCGGTTGGGCGATGCGTTCGAGTTCGAACAGGCGTTCCTTGAGCGCGTTCATTTCCCGCGTCGACGGGCGGCGCAGGGCCAGACGCCGGCCATGGGCGTTGCGCATGGTGCGCACGAGATTGAGATTGCTCGGCGACCCGGCGACGGTGACGCCGGCGCGCTTCCAGGCGGTCGCTTTGATCTCTTTAAGGGACCGTTTGACCAGGTTGGGCAGTTCGAGGTCTTCAAAAAAGATATCGAGAAATTCTTCCTGGGTCAGCGTGAACTGAAAATTGTCCTCGCTGTCGCCGTCGGTCGAGGCCTGTTTGCCTTGGCCGCGCCCGGCGCCCTTGGGCGGTTTCTTGATTTTATCGCCTTCGCCGAATTCCTTGTTGCCGGGATGAACCGGATGGCGCTTGCCGGTGTCGGGATCGAGACGGAAACGCGGCTCGGCGGTCGATTTCGAGGGGATCGAAATCTTTTCGCCCTTGTCGATCTCCTTGAGGGATCGCTCGCGCAGGCTTTTGTTGACCGCTTCCTTGATCTGCGCCCGCGCGCGCTTCAAGAATCGCTGGCGGTTGCCGAGGGACTTTCCCTTGGGGTTCTTGCGCCGATCGATGAAGTGCGAAAGGTTCATAGGTGAATGGCGAATGGGGAATAGTGAATGGTGGTGGGGTCGACCTGACGCCGCGCGCCATTCACCATTTCACAATTCACCATTCACTTCCTTATCCCGCTTTGTTCACCCGCATATACCATTCGACCAGCCGGCGGACCTGACGGGGCGTATAGCCTCGTTCGACCATGCGGGAGACGAAATTCTCGTGCTTCTTCTCGGTGTCGGAGTCTTTTTTCGAGTCGAAGGAGATCACCGGCAAGAGGTCTTCGACCTGGGAGAACATGCGCTTTTCAATGACGTTGCGCAGCTTCTCGTAGGACGTCCATTTCGGGTTCTTGCCCTCATGGCTGGCGCGGGCCCGAAGTGCGAATTTGACGACCTCGTTGCGGAAGTCTTTCGGATTGGCGATGCCGGCCGGCTTTTCGATCTTGGAAAGCTCGGCGTCCAGCGTCGCGCGGTCGAGCAACTGGCCGGTGTCGGGGTCTTTGAAGTCCTGATCTTCGATCCACGCGTCGGCGTAGGCGATATAACGGTCGAACAGATTCTGCCCGTATTCGCCGTAGCTTTCCAAATACGCTTTCTGAATCTCCTTGCCGATGAAGTCTGCATAGCGCGCGGAAAGCTCCGACTTGATGAAATCAAGATACTTCTTCTCGAGCTCGTCGGGGAACTGCTCGCGCTTGATGGCGTTTTCCAGAACATACATCAGATGGACCGGATCGGCGGCGACCTCGGCGGTGTCGAAATTGAACGTTTCCGACAGCACCTTGTAGGCGAAGCGGGTGGAGATGCCGTCCATGCCCTCGTCGATGCCGGCGGCGTCGCGATATTCCTGATGCGACTTCGCCTTGGGATCGGTGTCCTTGAGCTTGTCGCCGTCATAAACGCGCAGCTTGGAGTAGAGATTGGAGTTTTCGTGCTCCTTGAGCCTCGTCAATACGGAGAACCGCGCCAGAAGATCGAGCGTTTCCGGCGCGCAGGCGGCGTTTGAAAGCTCTGAACTCGCAAGCAGCTTTTCGTAGATGTGGCGCTCTTCGGTCACGCGCAGCGAGTAGGGCACCTTGATGACGTTGATGCGGTCGAGGAAGGCTTCGTTGTTCTTGTTATTGCGGAACTGCAGCCATTCGCTTTCGTTGGAATGGGCGAGAATGATCCCGTTGAACGGGATCGGCCCGAGCGCTTCGGTGCCTACATAATTGCCTTCCTGGGTGGCGGTTAGCAGCGGGTGCAGCACTTTGATCGGCGCCTTGAACATCTCGACGAATTCAAGAAGGCCCTGATTGGCGCGGCACAGCCCGCCGGAATAGGAATAGGCGTCGGTGTCGTCCTGGCTGAAATGTTCGAGCTTTCTGATGTCGACCTTGCCGACCAGCGCCGAAATGTCCTGGTTGTTCTCGTCGCCGGGCTCGGTTTTCGAAATCGCAAGCTGGCGCAGCTTGGACGGATAAAGCCGGACGACCTCGAATTTCGAAATGTCCCCGCCAAATTCGTCAAGACGCTTAACCGCCCAGGGGCTTATCTGGCCGTTCAGGCGGCGGCGGTCGATATTGTATTTGTCCTGCAGGAGTTCCTGGAGCTGGCCCGACTGAAACAGGCCGAGCGGGCTTTCGAATACCGGCGAGATCTCGTCGCCCGCTTTCAAAACATAGATCGGATGGGTTTCCATCAGATCTTTGAGGCGCTCGGCGAGCGATGATTTGCCGCCGCCGACCGGGCCGAGCAGGTAGAGGATCTGACGCTTTTCCTCGAGGCCCTGAGCGGCGTAGCGGAAGAAAGAGACGATCCGTTCGATCGTGTCCTCCATGCCGTAAAAACCGTCGAACGCAGCGTAGCGACGGATCGTGCGGTTGAAGAAGATGCGCGCAAGACGCGGATCTTTCGACGTATCGATCAGTTCCGGTTCGCCGATTGCGGAAACAATCCGTTCCGCCGGCGTGGCGTAGAGCATCGTGTCATCGCGCGCCGCGAGCAGATAATCACGCAGACTCATCGCCTCCTGTTTGATGCGCGCATATCCTGCAGAGAAGACGTCAAAAACGTCGAGATTATCATCAGTCATGGTTCGCCACGCTCACTTTTTTACCGCCGCCCCTGAAGGGCCGTTCGCCGCTGCGGAGACAAAAAAAGCGCCGGTTCGTAGAACCCGACGCCCCATTCATCCCCATCAAATTTGTTTCGCTCGTACCAACTTCCCAATACATTGCAGTTGCTTGCGGCTCCTCAACTACTGCGCTGTCTTGGATGTAGGATTGACGCGCGGCGAAGCAAGACCGGCGCAACTGCGCTCTTGTCGCTTCTTTGTGTACTCGATACGCCATGCTGCGGCCCGTCCTACTGGTTTATTGTCTTGCCTTTCCGTCTCCGTCCCCAGCCTCTCACACGCCCTATCCCCGGCGCCCAGACGCAGCGCTCAAAACAGGGTTAATGCAAGGCCCCTAATAATTGGTTTCGCCTTGTCGGCGAAACGAAAAAAATATTACCGCAATGCGCTTGCCATGCGAACCGCCAATTGATCCGCGCGCGGCCCATTTTTCGCCGCAATTCCAATAAGCTCCTGACGAAAGGGCGATTTCATCTGGCAAATATTTTTTCCAAGAGGCGACGCCTATTTGCGGCGTGAACGTTTCTGCTAAAGCGCTGGAGCTTTCGCCGTAAGAGAGACAAGAATTCGCTGGTTAGCGCTCGCGCATAGAGACTGCTAAGGCGTCTCACGAATCATTGAGCAGTCTTTACAGTTCCATGATCGACAGTCTTCGTTCGCCCGGCGCCGCATGCCGTGAAGAAATCGATTATTCGGCCGCGGGCCGGAAATCGACGCGCGATGCATGACGGGCCCGGCTTCGAACGTGAACGAAGATCAAGACGCTCGACAGTGCGGCAAAAAAGCACCAGACCGACGCCGACGCGTAGTGGAACGCGAGCGCCGTAACGCCGGCGCCGATCAGGACGGCGCCGCCAAAGGCTGCGACATAACGATGCCGTGAGATGAGGAACGGCGTAACGACCGCAAGCATGTAAAGGCCGATCATGTGAATGCCGAGCCACCCGCCGGTGTCGTATCGCAGGCTGTGGTTGACAACCTGAACGGAATATTCGTGCTGCGTCAGGATTGAACCAAGAGCGACGGAGACAAAAAGACCGATCGCCAAGAGCGCCGCAAGGGCCAGCCGGCGCCAGCGCCCGCGCTCCATGATCAGGACGCAAAAGGGCGCATAGGTCGGCCAGAACACCTGGGCGATGAACAAATAGGCGAAGATCAGCGCCTGGGGCGGCCCGCGGCCGGCGTCTTGGGCGAGCCAGATCAATCCTTCGACCGTCTGATGCGCCGCAAACACCAGCGGAATCAACGTAAAAGCCAGATGCGCGCGCCCGGGCTTTTGCGTCAGCGCCGCCGCGCCGACCGCGCCCAGAACCGCAGCGGCGGCGAAACTGGCTTGCGCTGAAAAACACATGCGGGCGAGCTTACCCTCGCGCCAGCGCCTCGTCGATAAGCCGCGCGGTCGCGGTAGCGCCGAAAATGCGGGTAAAAGCGCCCATGCGCGGTCCTTCGCTCTGGCCGAAGACGACTTGATAAAGGCCTTTGAACCAGTCGCGGATATTTTCGAATTGTTGCGCTTTGCCGGCGTCGAAGACGGCGGTCTGATAGACGTCTTCGGCCGCGCCGTCGCCGAGTTCCTTGAGCCGGGCGGACAGCATTTCCAGCGCGGCGCGCTCGGCCGGCGTCGGCGGGCGAAATTTTTTGTGCGGCTTGATGAAATCGTCGAAATAGCGTTCCGCAAAACCGATCATCGCATCGGTTGCCGCAAGCTCTTCGGGCGCGGCGTCGGGGCGGTATTTTTTGACGAAACCGCGCAGCACGTCCGGGTCCGCCGAGCCCGAAGCGCTGACGAGGTTTAACAGCATGGCAAAGCTCACCGGCGGGGTCGCCACAGACGGCTTGCCCTGGTGGATATGCCAGGCGGGATTGTCGAGCGCGGCCGCGCCGTCCTGGGTTTTATATTTTTCAACGAAGGTCCAATAGTCGTCGGCGGTTTTCGGAATGACGTCGAAATAGAGCTTCTTGGCCTTTTTCGGCGCCTGGAAGACATAAAGGGAAAGGCTTTCCGGCGACGCGTAGGTCAGCCACTCGTCGATGGTGATGCCGTTGCCTTTGGACTTTGAAATCTTCTTGCCGTGCTCGTCGAGAAAAAGCTGGTAGTTGAACCCTTCGGGCGGTTCGCCGCCCAGCGCCCGGACGATGCGCGAGGAAAGCTTGGTCGATTCGGTCAGATCCTCGCCGGCCATTTCATAATCGACGCCGAGCGCAAACCAGCGGCCGGCCCAGTCGGCTTTCCACTGCAGCTTGACCGCCCCGCCGGTGACCGCGGTTTTCACTTTCTCGCCGTTTTCGTCCTCGAAGACGACGGTTCCCGCCTTGGCGTCCCGTTCGAGCATCGGCACGTAGAGCACCCGGCCGCTGGTCGGTGAAATCGGCAGGAAGGGCGAATAGGTCTTGCGTCGCTCCTCGCCAATGGTCGGCAGGATGATCTCCATCACCGCATCGTATTTTTCCAGCATGCGCAGGAGCATGGCGTCGAACCGGCCGGACATATATTCCTCGGTCGACGAGCGGAACTCGTATTCGAAGCCGAAGCGGTCGAGAAACGCCATGAGGCGGGCGTTGTTGTGATGGGCGAAGCTTTCATAGTCGCCTTCGCCGTTCTCGCCGGCGAACGGGTCGGGAACCCTGGTCAGCGGCATCTGGAGATAGCGCTCCAGCATCTGCCTGTTGGGAACGTTGTCGGGCACCTTTCTCAGCCCGTCCATGTCGTCGGAAAAGGAAATCAGCTTGGTTTGCCGGCCCGTCAGCAGTTCAAAGGCGCGGCGCACCATGGTGGTGCGCGCGACTTCCTGGAACGTGCCGATATGGGGCAGGCCCGAGGGCCCGTATCCCGTCTCGAAGATGACGGGTCCGTCTTTTTTGACCCGCTCCATCCGGCGGATGAGATTGCGCGCTTCCTGAAACGGCCAGGATTTGGCCTTGGCGGCGTCCTCGGCGGTGAATGGTTTTGTATTTGCGGACATTAGCGGGCGGTTCCGGCAGCAGCGGCGAGCCCTGTCGTTTAGGGCTCGGGGGCGCGCTGCGTCAATGTCGCTCAGTTCGGCAGGCGGCAAGCCGGTTGCGGTTGCCGTTTGCCGCCGCGGCGGCTAGCTTCGCGCCAGCGCGGCCGGGGCCGTTACGGCGTAACCAAGGCCCGCACATTAGCGAAAGGAGCGTTTTTAATGGCCGACGGCGTTGCGCGTCTTACTCCTCAGGAGGCCGTCATTTATCTGATGGTCATGGCCTCCGCATCCGACGGCGCCATCAGGAATGAGGAACTGCGCACCATCGGCCGGATCGTGCGCTCATTTCCGTTGTTTTCCGATGCGGACGAGAACGCGCTTGTGGAAACCGCGGAAGCCTGCGGCGCGCTGATGTCGTCGAAAGACGGTCTGCATAAGGTGCTTGAAGCCGCCGCCGCCGTCTTGCCGGACCATCTTAGTGAAACCGCCTACGCCGCGGTGGTGGACGTGGTCACGGCGGATGAAACGCTCGACATGACGGAAATTCGCGTCTTGGAGCTTATCCGCAACGCGCTCAACGTCCCCGACGAAGGCGCCCAGGCGATCGAGCACGCCGCGCGCGCCCGACATATGACGGTGGACGGCGCGGTTTCTTGATCCGGCTGCATGCCGGGCTTTATCGGCCGGCGTCTTTGAACAACAGTTGCACAACGGGAAACAGGCCGAAAACGATCTGCCCCGCCAGACCGATCGCGCCTGCAAGTGTTGCATAATGCGCCAACTGTTCGTCCGCGCCGCGATCAAAACCGTATAGCCCAAGCAGCGTTTCCGCCGCCAGCAAAAGCGCCAGCGCGCTTACGCCCATCATCATGCGCGGGAAAAGCGCGCGCGTCACCTGGAGCTTGCGGATCAGAAAACCGCAGACAAACCATGATGCCGTAAGAATAACCGGCATTTCCACCAGGACGGCGGCGGTTTCGCCGATGCCGGGCGTTGCCATCAATACGCGGATCGTTCCCAGAACGAATCCCACAGCGAACATCGCAAGAAAATACAAAACGCCGGCGCAGACCGCTTTCATCATGACGTTTGGCTCAAGCCGCAGAGGCAACGATCGCTATCGTAACATGATCCAGCAGGCCGCGGCGACGATCGTTCCAATCAGAATGTTCAGGACGACGCCCTCGCGCGCCATGCGGGAAATCGGCACCCGGCCCGTGCCGTAGATGATCGCGTTGGGCGCCGTCGCCACCGGCAGCATGAAGGCGCAGGATGCGGAGATGACCGCCGGGATCATAATGAGTTCCGGCTTGACGCCCGCGCCGGCGGCGACGGCGGCGAGCAGCGGCATCAGCAAATTCGCCGTCGCCGTGTTCGACGTCATCTCGGTCAGGAACGTCACCGAAAGGCATAGCCCGATCAGCATGGCGAGGACTGGCAGCGACGTGAGGCCGGCAAGATTATCGCCGATGAGCTTATCAAGGCCGCTGGCGCGAAACGCGGTCGCAATACAGATGCCGCCGGCGAACAAAAGCAGCATGCCCCAGGGAATGTTGCTTGCCGACTTCCAGTCGAGGAGGGCGCTTCCCTTGCCGTCGGGAACGAGAAACATGATCAGGACCGCAAGCACCGCGACCGTCGAATCGCCCGCCATTTCCATGCCGAGAACGCCGGACCAGCCGCCAAAAGGTTCCGAGCGCGTGATCCACATGACAATAGCCAGCGCGAACACGATCATGGTGCGCCGCTCGGCGGTGCGCCATGGTCCCGGATCGGCAAGCTGCGGCGCCGTCACGCCGCCAAGGCCGCGCGTCAGCCAGAGCCACATGAAAGGAATGCCGATCATCACGATCGGCGCGCCGATGCTCATCCAGCGCGCGAAGGAAAATTCCTCGCCAGTCGCGAGCAGATAGTTCTCTGCAAAGATGAGATTAGGCGGCGTGCCGATCAATGTCGCCGTGCCGCCGAAGGACGCGGCGTAGGCGATGCCGAGAAGCAGCGGCGCGCCAAGTTTTGGATCGTCCGTGCGCGACAGGATCGCCAGCGCCATGGTCGCGAGCATCAAGGTCGTCGCCGTATTGGATATCCACATGGAAAGGATAGCGGCGGCGAGCATAAAGCCCAGCACCAGCCGCCGCCCCGAGGCGCCGACAAAATTGATCATGTAAAGCGCAAGGCGTTCATGGACGCCGGATTTTTCCAGCGCCTTGGACAGCATGAACGACGCCATCAAGAGGATAATGACAAAGCTGCCCAGCGCCGAGGCCGCCTGGCGCTGGTCGAGCACGCCGGCGAGGGGAAACAGCGCAAAAGGAACCAGCGACGTCGCCGGGATCGGCAACGCCTCCGTCACCCACCAGAACGCGGTCAGCGTGGTGATCGCGATCGTCCACACGATCGGCTCGTCAAGCGCGAAAAAATGCGCCGTCAGGCCGGCGGATGCGGCGGCGGCAAGTCCGAGAAGGATGCGGATCGGCTTCATGGGCGCAGCCTGACGGGTTTTGCGTTCGTGATCCAGTTAAAGCGGCGCCGGGATTGTGATGAAAAATCTTGCCGGTTCGAGGCTAGGATCGTCGCGCCGGCGGCGAGCGACGAAAGGCGTCCATGTGAAACACGCGTTTTCTTTCCTGGCGGCGGCTGCTTTGTTGTTCGCGTCCGCGCTGGCGGCGCTGGATGCAGGCGCCCTTAATCTTCACCGGTCAGGCGAATATGAAGCGGCCGCAGACGCGGCGGCGACGGCCGGCGGCGCGGAAAATCTCGCGCTCGCCGCCCGCGCGCTCAATGCCCAGGCCTATCTAGACACCGATAAAGCAAAGGCGCGCAAAGCGGCCAAGCGCGCCTTTGAATTCGCCGAGGACGCCGTTACCGCCGATCCCCTTCTGCTCGAAGGCCATCTTCAGGGCGCGATCGCGCTCGCCCAGCGCGGCGCGCGCATGGCGGCGTGGAAAGCCTTCGTGCTGGGGCTGGCGCAGCGGGCGCGCGACCGCCTCGATGCGGCGCTGGCGCTCGAACCGGAAAACCCCTGGACGCTTTCCACCTCGGCCGCCTGGCGCCTGGAAGTGGCCCGGCGCGGGGGCGGGGACGTCTATGACGCCGATGCGGACCTTGGCTATCGCGAGTTCATCGCCGCGCGCGCCGCCGCGCCCGACAATATTCCCATCGCCTATGAGTGCGCCCTGCGTTTGCTGGCGCACGACCGGGAGGCATGGCGCGCCGACGCTCTAGCAGCGCTTGACGCAGCCCTGGCGCATCCGCCGCAAAACGCGTTCGAGCAGGACGTTCAGGCTCTGGCGCAGGCCTTTCAGGCGGCCATCGCCCAGGGACGTGCGGCCGAACGGGCGTTTATTGACGCCCAGCCGTAATCGTCTTTGATGCGGCGTTTGCCGCCAGACTTAAAAAGCGCTCACCCTCACGAGGATGGGGCAACGCCTGGTTCCAATTTTTCAGCAACGCTGTAAGGGAAGATCATGCGGGAAAACCCGGAACCGGAATGCGCCTATCGCCTGGCGACGCCTGAAGAATGGGAAGCCGGCAAAGCCTCAGGCGTTATTCCCCTGCGCGACATCGACGTGCGCGACGGCTTTGTTCATCTTTCGACAAAAGCCCAGGCGCTGGAAACGGCGCGGCTTCATTTTGCCGATGCTGACGACTTGCTGGCGCTGGAAATCCCCTTGGAGAGGATAAAAGACAAGGTGAAATTCGAACTGGCGCCGAAGCGCGGGGGCGATTTTCCGCATCTTTATGGAACGCTGCGCGCCGATCATGTGGCCCAAGCCATTCGTCTTGAGCGCGGCGAAGACGGCTTTCGCTTTGGAGCGCCGGTGTGAGGCCGCTTCTCGTACTCGCCGGACTGGGAACGCGGGCGCTGACCGCGCTCGACGCTGAAACCGCGCACCGGACGACCATCCGCATGCTGAAGGCGGGCGTTGGGCCGAAATTATCGGTTGGCGATTCCCGACTTGCCGTTCGCGTCGCCGGGATCGATTTTCCCAATCCCCTGGGCCTTGCCGCCGGTTTCGACAAGAACGCGGAAGTCCCGGGCGCCATGCTCAATCTCGGCTTCGGTTTTGTCGAGATCGGCGCCGTGACGCCGCGCGCGCAGCCGGGCAATCCGCGCCCGCGGGTGTTTCGTCTGCGCGAAGACCGCGCCGTGATTAATCGCTACGGCTTTAACAGCGACGGCCTGATCCCCGTCGCCGCGCGATTGCGCCGGCGCGGACGGCGCGGCGTTGTCGGGGCCAATCTCGGGGCCAACAAGGACAGCGCCGACCGTATCGAGGATTACGTCAAGGGCGTTAAGATCCTCGCGGGGCTGGTTGATTTTTATACGGTCAATATTTCCTCGCCCAACACGCCGGGGCTCAGGGCGCTGCAGGATAAGACGGCGTTGTCGGATCTGATGGAACAGGTCATCGCCGCGCGCAACGAAGCCGCGCCGCAAACGCCGGTGTTTTTGAAAATCGCGCCGGACCTCACCGATGAAGACAAGGCCGATATCGCGGCGGTCGCGCGCGAAATGAACCTTGAGGGTTTGATCGTTTCCAATACGACGATTGCCAGACCGGCCGATCTGAAAAGCGCGTGCGCCCAGGAGGCGGGCGGGCTTTCGGGCGCGCCGCTGTTTGCGCCCGCAACGGCGCTCCTCGCCGAATTTTTCGCCGCGCTCAAAGGCGAAGTCCCGCTGATCGGCGTCGGCGGCGTCTTTTCGGCGCGGGACGCGTATGACAAAATCCTCGCCGGCGCCGCGCTGGTCCAGCTCTACACCGCCATGGTCTATGAAGGCCCGGGCCTGCCGGCGCGGATAGTGCGCGACCTGCCGGCGCTTCTTGATGTGGACGGGTTTAAGACCGTTGCTGATGCCGTCGGCGCAGGCGGTTAGACCTTCGGGCGATTAATGTACACCGCTTCGTCCTTCGTGACGAAATTTTTCCTTCATCCTGAGGAAGCCCCCCGGGCCTGGCCGAAGGCCAGCCCGAGGATAAACTTCGGCTTGTCACGAAGGACGAAGGAAAAATTTCTCCTCAGGATGAAGCGATTCCTGTTTTTCACCCGCTGCGCTAATTGACGAACGCCGACTTGATCCGCGGCAGGTAAATCCCCAGCGTCGCCGCTCTTAACAGGAAATACATCGAAAACGCCGCCCACAGGCCGTGATTGCCAAAGCGGTCGGCGAGGAAAAGCGACGCCGCGATGAAGACGAACGCGGATACGATCATCGAATTGCGCATTTCGCGCACCCGGGTTGCGCCGATGAAAATGCCGTCGAGTTGAAAGCCGATCACGACGATCAGGGGGCTGATAATCACCCAGGGCATATAGGCGTGGGCCGCGCGGCGCAGTTCGCCTTCCGGCGTTAAAAGACCGATCAGCACGTCATCGGCGGCCCAGTAAAAGACGACGAAGACGAGCGCTGCGAAAATCGCGAGAATGAATGTGCGCCGCACCGCGGACGCATAGCGCGCCGCACCTAAGGCCTTGTCGCGCGCGCCGACGGCCCGGCCCACCAGGGTTTCCGCGGCGATGGCGGTGCCGTCGAGCGCGAGGCCGGTGAACAAAAACAGCTGCAACAAAACCTGATTGGCCGCCAGCGCCACATCGCCGAAAGCGCCGCTGCGCTGGACAAACCAGGAAAACGAAAAGGCGAGCAAAACCGTGCGGATGAAAATGTCGACATTGATCGAGACCGTGCGGCGGATCTTGTCCGGCGCCAGAAGATGCGCCATGCGCCAATGCGCGGCGAGCCCGCCATGGCGCCGCAAGATCAGCGCGACGAACGCAAGACAGGCGATAAAGCCGGCGATTTCGGCGATCAGCGTTCCCGCCGCGACGCCCGCCGCGCCCCAGCCGAACCCCACCACGAACCAGTAATCGAGCACGATGTTAAGGCCGGTCATCAAAATGCTGACGGCCATCAGATAATCGGTCCGCTCGCGCGCGGTCATCCAGCCGAAGGCGGCGTAGGACGCAAGCGCGAAGGGCGCGCCCCAGATGCGAATGGCGAAATACTGTTCCGCAGACTCGAACGTCGTCCGGCTTGCGTCCGAACCGATGGCGAGGAGTTGAAAGGAATAATGGCCGATCGGGTACTGCAACAACACCAACGCCAGTCCCACGCCGCCGCCGATGGCCGCGCCGCGGACCAGCGACGCGCGCGCTTCGGCTTCGTCCTCGGCCCCGGCGGCCTGGGCGGTCAGTCCGGCGACGCTCATGCGGATGAAACCGAAAGACCAGTAGGCGAGCGAGAAGATGATCGAGCCCAGCCCCACCGCGGCGATGTCGAGCGGACGATCCGACTGGGCCAGCGCCCAAACGTCGACCGCGCCCAGCAGCGGCGTCACCGACGCGGCGACCGAAGCCGGCCAGGCCAGTTGCAGGATGCGTTTGTAGGAAACGACGGGCGACGCGGCGGCGGACATGGGCGCGGCCCTTAACCTGCTATGGCGGCAAAGTCATCCCGCTTGCATTGGACTGGCGCCTGACGGGATGTTCTCGATTGCACAATCGTCCCGGCGCGGTTAGCACACGGGCGAGCAAGGACAGACCCCCATGCCGCTGAGCCTTTACGACACCATGGCGCGGGAAAAACGCGTCTTCGAACCGGCCGATCCCTACCGGGTGACCATGTATGTCTGCGGGCCGACCGTCTATAACTACGCCCATATCGGCAATGCGCGCGCCGCGGTGGTCTTCGATTTGCTCTATCGCGTGTTGCGCCGGCGCTATGGCGACGCCCATGTTGTCTATGCGCGCAACGTCACCGATATCGACGACAAGATCATCAAGGCGGCGCAGGAAACCGGCGAGCCCATCGCCGCGATTACGAAAAAGTTCGCGCAAATCTATCGCGACGACATGGCCGCGCTGGGCGCGCTGCCGCCGAGTTTGGAGCCGGCGGCGACCGATCACATCGCGCCGATGATCGCCATGATCGAGGGCCTGGTCGAAAACGGGGCGGCCTACGCCGCCGAAGGCCATGTCCTGTTCGCCGTCGACAGGTTTGAAGATTATGGAAAACTCTCCGGCGCCGATCGGGATGAAATGATCGCCGGCGCGCGGGTCGAGGTTGCGCCCTATAAAAAGAACCCGGCCGATTTCGTGCTGTGGAAGCCCTCAAAGGATGGCGAACCGGGCTGGGACAGCCCCTGGGGGCGCGGCCGGCCGGGCTGGCATCTGGAATGCTCGGTAATGATCGAGAGCGAATTCGGCAATACCGTCGACATTCACGGCGGCGGCCAGGATTTGCGCTTTCCCCATCATGAAAACGAAATCGCCCAGAGCGCCTGCGCCCATGACGGCGCGCCGCTGGCGCGTTACTGGGTCCATAACGGCTTCCTCCGCATGGGGAGCGATAAGATGTCCAAATCCCTGGGCAATGTCGTTCTCGCCCATGACCTTTTGAAGGACTGGCCCGGCGAAGTCATTCGCTGGGCGCTCCTTTCGGCTCATTACCGCCAGCCTCTGGAATGGAGCGAGGACCTGCTCAAACAGTCACGGCGTCAACTCGACCGGTTTTATCGCCTGCTGGAGGAAATTCCATTTAGCGACGAAACTGGCGCCGCGCCCGAAAGCGTCGTCCTGGCGCTGGAAGACGACCTCAACACGCCGGAAGCCTATGCGGGCCTGCATGAGTTGCGCGACATTGCCAGTCAGATGGAGGGTGAGGCGCGGGCGAACGCGATTGCGCGCCTGCGCGCCGCCGGGCGTTTGATGGGCTTTTTAAATGTCGCGCCGGATGAGTGGTTCAAGGGCGAGGCCGCCGACGGTCCGACAGCGGAGGAAATCGAGGCGCTGCTCGCCGAGCGCGCCGCCGCACGCAAGGCGAAGGATTTTGCGCGCGCCGATGCAATCCGCGACGACCTGGCGGCGAAAGGGATCGTCATCGAGGACGGGCCCGACGGCGCGACCTGGCGACGGGCTTGAGCGCGCGGACGCTAGGGTCGGTTGCGGGCTTTGGCAGACGCCCCTTGAACGGCGCGCATGGATAAGTTGAACATAGGTCCACTAATACAACCCCAGGAGGGTATTCGGCCTTGAAACCCGCATTGCGTCGATAGATATCGAACACCTTCGGAACGGCCGTATAATGCCGGCCATGATGAACTCGAACGTTAAAACACACCTCGCCGTCATCCCGTGTCGGCGCAGCAGCGATAAATCGCTGCAGCGCGCACGGGATGACGATGGAAAGCGTGCGGAAAACAAGCCGGGCGCGCACGGGATGACGCGAAACAATTAAGTGGCGCCCCACATTTGGGAATTTTTGGCTTGAAACAAGGAAACTCTCCAAATCGGCGATGATGAACAAGGGTTTGCGAATTACGACCGATGTCATTATTCGACCGCCTTCGCGCCCCGCGCGCGAGTTCGCCGGACGGGAACCGGCGGACGCGCTAATTATCATTTCAGCCGTTTCAGCGGTTGCAAGTTCGCCGGCCCGGGCCCGCCTGTCGATCGGGGCCTGGTGAGGAGTTTATATGATCGCCATTCGCAAGAGCGCCGATCGCGGCCACGCCAATCATGGCTGGCTCGATGCGCGTCACACCTTTTCGTTCGCCGGCTACCGTCACCCCGACCATATGGGCTTTAGGTCCCTGCGGGTCATCAATGAAGACCGCATCAATCCCGGCGCGGGCTTTGCGACCCATCCTCATCGCGACATGGAAATCATCACCTATGTCCTCGAGGGGGCGGTGGCGCACAAGGATTCAACCGGCGGCGGCGGAATCATAAAACCCGGCATGGTCCAGTATATGAGCGCGGGAACCGGCGTCGAACACAGCGAGTTCAATGCGTCGGACGAAGAACCGCTGCATCTCTATCAGATCTGGATCCTGCCTGACAAAAAGGGCGCAACGCCCCGTTATGAAGAGCGCAAAATCGGCGATGCTCGTAACGGTGCGCTCAAGCTTGTCGCGTCCGGGAACGGCCGCGACAATTCGATCCGGATCCATCAGGACGCCGATCTTTACGCCGCTCTGGTCAAAGAAGGCGAAGCGCTGCGTCATAGCTTCGCGCCCGGACGCTTCGGCTGGCTGCAGGTCGCCAAGGGCGGGATTGAATTGCCCGAAGGCTCGATCATGCAGGCCGGCGACGGTGCCAAAATCGAAGGCGAGGACGCCGTTTCCTTTAAGGCGCTCGCCGACAGCGAAATCCTGCTGTTTGATTTGGCATAAAAACGCGCGACAAAGGGGCCATGATTAGCGACCTTTACGCTGGCGGCATTCTCGACGCGGCGGCGGCGATCCCCCCGGCGCGCCGTCTCGATACGCCTCAGGCCAGCGCCAAAAAGGAGAGCCGCGTGTGCGGCTCGACGGTTGAAGTCGATCTGGTCGTGAAGGACGGCGCGGTTGCCGAATTCGGCATGGAAGCGCGCGCCTGCGCGCTGGGGCAGGCGGCCGCATCGATCATCGCGCGCAACATTATCGGCGCGGCGCCGGCGGCGCTTTATCGCCTGCGCGATGAATTGCGCGCGATGCTGAAGGAAAACGGTCCGCCCCCGGCCGGCGAGCGCTGGCGCGAATTCGCCGCACTCGAACCGGTGCGCGATTATCCCCAACGCCATGCGTCCACCATGCTCGCGGCGGAAGCGGTCTGCGACTGTCTCGATCGGCTTGGGTTGGCGCCGCCGGCCGCGGCGGATTGAACGTCGGCATTGCGCGGCGGCTCACGGAATGCTCGCGCTAGTGTGAACGCCTTGCCTGGGCGCCGCTCTTGATCGCCGCGCATAGCGGGCCAATGTCATTTTTCGACAGCGGTCGCATTCTCTCCCCCCGAATGACCGCTTTCGGCGTCCGCGCCTGGTCCTCCCCCAACAGGTGCGGGCGCATTTTTATTTACGCCGCCGCTTCTTGGGCTTCGGTTGCATCGATAGAACCGGCCGCCTCATGCTTCAGCCAGGCGACAAACGCCCTGACCGCAAGCGAAGACGATTTCGCCGGCGGGTGAACGATATAATAGGCGAACTCTGTCGGCGTCGTCATGTCGAAGGGAATGACCAGCCGGCCCGCTTCAAGATCGGCGAGGGCGAGCGCCGCCTTGGCCAGCGCCACGCCCTTGCCGCCGACCGCCGCCTCGATGACGAGGCTCGACTGGTTGAACTTCAGTCCGCGCTCGCCTTGCTTGTGACAGACGCCGGCGGCCTTGAGCCACATGGGCCAGGTCGGGCAGCTTTCGTCCTTGTCCGGACTGGAATCGTGCAGCAGCGTGTGATGGACAAGATCGGCCGGGGACTTCAGCGGATATTGGCCGGTCAAGAGCTGCGGCGCGCAGACCGGCACGATCTTCTCCGCCATCAGGTGCTCGACGATCAAGCCGTCATAGCGTCCGCCGCCGTAACGGATGGCGAGATCGACATCCTCGACAGCGAAATCGACGACGTCCATGTCAGCGGACACCCATACGTCGATATCGGCGTTGGCCTCCTGAAACCGGTCAAGGCGCGGCACCAGCCATTTCGAGGCGAATGACGGCGCCACCGACACCGTCAGGCGGCGCGAATCCGACTTGGCGGCGAGGATCTTGCCCGCCTCGGCCAGCTTATCGAAGCCTTCGCGCAAGATCGGCAGGCTCGCCTGGCCCTCATCGGTGAGAAGAAGGGCTCGCTTTTCCCGGCGGAACACCGGCGTCTGGAGAAAATCCTCCAGCGCCTTGATCTGCTGGCTGACGGCGCCGGGAGTAACGTGGAGCTCCTCGGACGCCTTAGTAAAACTTAAATGGCGGGCGGCAACCTCGAATACGCGAAGCGCGTTAAGGGGCGGTAATCGCTTCATTTCAGCCTCTTTACCAGCGTCAAGCGGGCTTTGTCTCTTTAGAACTGCTAATTTGATTCGTTTTTCCCCAATATCACAAGGAAGCGACTATGTGAATAGTTCATCTATTTAAATCAGGAAGCCCCACATTGCCCAACCTCCATTCAGAATAGCTATTATGTCCTCGATAATTAATCGTTTGAGCCGCCATGTGGGGAGGCTTAGGTGTCTCAGGCGGGTTTTGCGGCCTGCATTTCTGTTAAATAGTCATTTAGAAAAACTGACATGAAGCGCTTTCCGGCTTTTATTGATCTGAACGCCCGCGCCGCGGTTATTGTCGGCGGCGGCGCACAGGCCCTCGCCAAGGCGCGATTGCTGATCGCCGCGGGCGCGCGGCCGCGCCTGATCTGGCCCAGTTTCGCCGCCGGCCTTCGCGCCGAACTGGACGGTAAGGCTGAACTCGTCGCGCGCCCGCCGGCGCCTGGCGATTTCGACGGCGCAGGATTGGCGTTTATCGCGGTCGATGGGGATGCGGACGCCGAAGCCTTGGCGCGCATGGCGAAAGCCGCCGGCGCGCTGGTCAATGTCGTCGACCGACCTGAGCTTTGCGACTTCACGACGCCGTCGATGATCGATCGCGGCCGGCTCACCGTCGCGATTTCCACAGACGGCGCTGCGCCGGTCTTGGGCCGCAAGCTGCGCGCCGACATTGAAGCGCTCTTGCCCTCGCGCGCCGGCGCGCTCGCCGATTTCGCCGCGCGCTATCGCGGCGCTGTAAAGGCGCGGGTTGCCGAGGGCGAACGGCGCCGGTTCTGGGAAAGGTTTTTCGACGGGCCTGTCGCGGCGCAAGTGCTCGCCGGCGACGAGGCCGGCGCGCATGAGACGATGATCGAAGCGATCAATCGTCCGTCCCAAGAACAACCAGAAGGCGTCGTTCATATTGTCGGCGCCGGGCCGGGCGATCCTGATCTCCTGACCGTCAAGGCGCTGCGCCTGTTGCAGGGCGCGGACGTTATTCTCTACGATCGCCTGGTCGGCGAGGACATTCTCAATCTCGCCCGCCGCGACGCCGAGCGCGTCTATGTGGGCAAGGCGAATGCACATCACGCCGTCCCGCAATCGGATATCGAAGCGCGCATGATCGCGCTTGCCCGCGAAGGCAAGACGGTCGTGCGCCTCAAAGGCGGCGATCCTTTTATTTTTGGCCGCGGCGGCGAGGAGGTCGACGCCTTGCGCGCCGCCGGCGTTCGGGTCTTCGTGACGCCGGGGATCACCGCGGCGACGGGCTGCGCTGCGGCCGCCGGCATGGCGCTTACCCATCGCGATTACGCTCAGGCCGTCACCTTCGTTACCGGCCATGCGAAGGGCGATGCCGATCCCGATCTCGACTGGGCCGCGCTTGCGGCGCTGAAAAATACGCTGGTCATCTATATGGGCGTCGCCACGGCCGCGAAAACGGCCGCCAAGTTGCTCGATCATGGACGCGCGCCGTCGACGCCGGTCGCCGTCATCGAAAACGGCACGCGCAGCGATCAGAAAATCGTCAAAGGCGCGCTTGCCGATCTGCCGGCGCTGATCGCGGCCGGTCGAATCGAGGGGCCGGCGCTTCTGGTGATCGGCGAAGTCGCCGCGCTCGCAGACGGGCAAACGCTTTTGTCGCTGGTCCGTCAAGAGCGGAGCGCCGCATGAAAGCCGTCACCGCAAACCGCCTTGACGACGGCGCCGTCGTCTATCTCGATGAAAGCGGTCAGTGGACGGCGGAACTGGCGCTGGCCGCGCGCTACGAAGGCGACGACGCCGAGGCCGCGCTCGCCGATGCGAAACGGCGCGCGACGGAAATCGCCGACGGTTACCTGATCGAGGTGACCGAAACCGGCGCGCCGGCAGGCCGCACGACCCTGCGCGAGACGATTCGCGCCGCCGGGCCGACCGTGCGCGAAGACCTCGGCTATCAGGCGGCGGGGCGCTGATGTACCGCTATGACGAATTCGACGCGACCCTGGTCGCCGAGCGGGTTGCGCAATTCCGCGGTCAGGTCGCGCGCCGGCTCTCCGGCGAACTGACCGAAGACGAATTCAAGCCCTTGCGTCTGATGAACGGGCTTTATCTGCAGCTTCACGCCTACATGCTGCGCGTCGCCATTCCCTACGGCACGCTGTCGTCGAAACAGATGCGCAAGCTGGCCTTTATCGCGCGCCGCTACGACAAGGGCTATGGCCATTTCACCACGCGCCAGAACATTCAATATAACTGGCCGGCGCTGGCGGACACGCCGGATATTCTCGACGCACTCGCCGAAGCCGAGATGCACGCCATCCAGACCTCGGGCAACTGCATCCGCAATGTCACTTCGGATCAATATGCCGGCGCGGCGGCCGACGAAGTCGAGGACCCGCGTCCCTATGCGGAAATGATTCGTCAGTGGTCGACCTTTCATCCGGAATTTTCATTCCTGCCGCGCAAGTTCAAGATCGCCGTGACGGCGTCCGATCACGACCGCGCGGCGGTGAAAGTGCATGACATCGGATTGCGTCTTTATCGCAACGACAAAGGCGAGGCCGGCTTTGAAGTGATTGTCGGCGGCGGCCTCGGCCGCACGCCTTATGTGGGTCATGCGATCCGGAAATTCCTGCCCAAGGAACACTTGCTGTCATATCTTGAGGCGATTTTGCGCGTCTACAACCTCCAGGGCCGGCGCGACAATATCTACAAGGCGCGCATCAAGATTCTGGTCAACGCCGAAGGCGCGGACAACTTCGCCGCCATGGTCGAAAAAGAATGGGCGGCGATGAAAAAAACCGACATCGACCTGCCGCGCGAGGAAATCGAACGCATCGGCGCCTATTTCGCACCGCCCGCGTTTGAAACGCTGCCGGAGGAAAGCGCATCGCTTGAAGAACAGCGTAGGCGCGATCCCGATTTTGCGCGCTGGCTGCGGACCAACATGGCGGCGCACAAGACGCCCGGCTACGCCATCGTCAATGTTTCCCTGAAACCCGTCGGCGGCGTTCCCGGCGACATTTCCGACGGGCAGATGGAAGCGCTCGCCGACCTCGCCGAAGATTATTCTTTCGATGAAATCCGCGCGACGCATGAGCAAAATCTCGTCCTGCCCCATGTCAGGAAGGACGATCTTTGCGCGGTCTGGTCGGGGCTTAAGCGCGCCGATCTTGCAACACCTAACATAGGCCTTGTGAGCGACATCATCGCCTGTCCGGGCCTTGACTATTGCACCCTCGCCAACACCCGCTCGATCCCGATTGCGCAGCGGATTTCAGAGCGCTTCGCCGATCTGGGCGATCAGGAATCGCTTGGCGAACTCAAGATCAAGATATCCGGATGCATCAACGCCTGCGGTCATCACCATGTGGGCCATATCGGCATTCTCGGCGTCGATAAGAAGGGTGAGGAATTTTACCAGATCACGCTTGGCGGGTCCGGTGCGGAAGACGCGTCGCTGGGCGACATCGTCGGGCGGGGCCTGTCCGCGGATGCGACGATCGACGCAGTTGAAAAGATCGTCGCCTGCTATCGCGCAAACCGTCAGGACAATGAACGTTTTCTCGACGCCTATCGCCGGCTCGGCGCTGAGCCGTTCAAGGAGGCCCTTTATGAAGCTGCTTAAGTTCAACGCCGGACGGCTCGTCCCGGCGCTTGAAGAACCGCCGGTCGAAGTGTCCCTGGAGGACTGGCGCGCCAATCCTCAGGCGCATGCGGGCGCGACGGCGCTCAAAATTTCCAACGCCGCGCCGCTCGACGACATCGCCGGGGATCTGAGCGGCTTTAGCGTCGTCATTCTTGCGTTTCCTGGTTTTAAGGATGGGCGGGCCTATTCCCAGGCGCGGCTGTTGCGCGAACGGTTCGGCTATACGGGCGAAGTGCGCGCCTGCGGCGAAATTCTGCGCGACCAGATTTTCTTCATGGCGCGTTGCGGTTTTGACGCGTTCGAATTTTCCGGCGCCGATGCGGATAGCGCGGCCGCGGCGCTCAAAGACTTTTCCCATTTCTATCAAGCCGCCGCCGACGGCACCGCGCCGGTCTGGCGCCGGCGGCTTGCGCGCGCGGCGGCGGCGTAAGGAGCGAGCGCCATGAATGCGCGCGTTGCATCCTTAGAGCGCGAGAACGAGGCCGCGGGCGAACTCGTGCCCGAACGCGCGCTCGTCGCGCGTCGGCTCGCAGTGCAGTTTTCCGGCGCCGACGCCAAAGACATTTTGCGCCATGCGATTGAAACGGCGTTTCCCGGCCGCATCGCGCTGGTTTCGTCCTTCGGCGCGGAATCGGTCGCGCTGCTGCACCTCGTTTCTGAAATCGACGCGGCGCTGCCTGTCATCTTTCTGGATACGGGAAAGCATTTTGCCCAAACGCTCAGCTATCGGAAGAAACTCGCAAGACAATTCGGCCTGATAAATGTTCGCGATATTGTTCCCGAGAAAGCAAAACTCGCGCGACGCGATCCTGAGGGTGACTTATGGAAGCGCGACGCCGATGCGTGCTGCACGCTGCGCAAGGTCGAACCGCTTAGGGAAGCGCTTGACGGTTTCGACGCCTGGATCACCGGCCGCAAGCAGTTCCACGGCGGCGGGCGCTTGCATCTGCCGGCGTTCGAAGCGTCGGCGAGGCATGTCAAAGTCAATCCCCTGGCGCGTTGGCGTCAGGACGACATCGACGCCTATAGGGCGGCGCATGACTTGCCGCCGCATCCGCTGGTCGCGCAGGGCTATCCGTCAATCGGCTGCTGGCCGTGCACCCATCCGGTCGCCGCCGGCGAAGACATCCGCGCCGGACGCTGGCGCGGCGCCGCCAAGACCGAATGCGGAATACACGGGCGCGGTTTTAATGGAACGGCTTGATGTCGAAAGTCTTGTGAATGTCCGCGGGCCGGAACATCGCCGCATCCTTGATCACGAGATCGACCTTATAAAGATCGGTCATGCGTTTTGTCGGATCGCCGCTCACCAGAATAAGATGCGCGCGTTTGCCCGGCGTTATTGAGCCGAGGGACTGGTCAAGACCCATATGGCGGGCCGGCTCGATGGTGGCGAGCTGCAGGACTTCGTTTTCGGGAATGCCCGCTTGGGCATAAAGATCGAGTTCGCGCAATAAAACGAAGCCTGGATAGCCGGCGTCGGTGCCGGGCAAGAGGCGGATGCCGCGCTCATGGAGTTTGACCAGCAGGTCGCCGGCGACTTGCGCCGTCGCCGCGCCCTCTTCCTCCAGACCGGCGTTAAAGCCTTTTTCCGACAGCCATCCGGGCTGTTCGGTTTCGGGAAGGTGATCGTAGAAATGGGTCGCTTCGGTCTCGATCTCGCCGGGCGTGTTGACAAACATGCTGCGGAAAATCGTGTAAGTGGGATCGAGCGCGATATCGCGCTCGACCATCAGGTTGATGAAATCCTCGACCGCTTTCGACTCGAGATCGAGCTTGCCGCCCTCGCGGATGGGAACGATGAAGCGCTGCGGCGTGCGTGTATCGATTTCTTCCGCATTCATGAAGTTCAAAAAGAACATGTTGATATGGGTGATCTCGTTATATCCGCCGCGGACCGCCTGTTCCGCGGTCATGTAGGACGGGATGTGGCCGAGCACGGATAAATGTCTCGCGCGGGCGCTTTCAGCGATCGGCGCGACCCATTCGGGCTCGATGGAACTGTAAAGCTTGATGCCGAGAAAACCTTGCTGCGCGTACCAGTCGACAAATGCGAGCGCCTCTTTAAGGGTTTGCGCGAGATTGCCGGTGGGCGCGGCGAATTCGGACTTCTTGTCGATAAAGCCCATGGCATGGAGGTTGGGGCCCGCAATCCGGCCTTCGGTAAGATCGCGTTTCAAGTTGATGATGTATTCGGGATCGTTCGCCATGTCGCGAATATTGACGACGCCGGCGGCGAGATAATTAAAGAGATTGGTCGTGCCCACATGGGCGTGCATGTCCCACAATGCGGGCAGCAGCATTTTACCCTTGGCCTCGATCACCTTGGCGCCCGCAGGCGCGTCGATGCGGCGGGCGTAAACAGCGGCGATGACGCCGTCCTGCACGAACACCGTGGAGCGGGGAACGACGTCGCCTGTCAGACTGTCGAAGAGTTTTGCGCCGCGGATGACGACGAGACCGCTGGCGTCGCGGCGAAGCTCGTCGGACAGCTCCGCCACGCGCGCATTGGTCGCCGCGTCCTGTTTTTCCTTCATGACCGGCATGGCCGACGCCATGCCTTTAGGCGCCAAGGCGAACCATCGGTAATCGGCGCCGAAGAGATCCTTGTTCTCGTCAAGCCAGATATAGTTGGGAAAGGGCGAGCCGTCATAAAGCGCATAAAGCGTCCCCGTCACGGCGCCGTCGGGACCGGGAAAGTCCGCGGTTTCGATTTCACGAATTGAAAGCGCGCCGGTCGGCAGCATCGGCATCGACCGGTCGGCGTCATTTAACAGCGCCCGCGCGAGGATCGCCGCGTGTTCAGGAATGCCTGTCGCGGCGCCGAGATTATAAAGCGCCGGTTCCGCAAGGCGCTGCTCGCCGGACGCCGAAGCGGTTTGCCAGCGCGCCACGCCGTCCTCAATGGCGAAGGTCTCGTCCACATCGCCTTTGCGGTAGTTAAGACCGGTGATGCGGATCGAAATCGGAACGCCGGCTTCGTCGAGGCGATAGTCGGCCGTGAGTTCCGGACCGCGTCCGCGGTCGTTAAAGGAAAACGTCAGGGAGCGCGCGCCGTCCGGGGCGGTTTCGACGATGAGTTCGCCTGACGGCTCGCCGATGGTCAGCCAGTCATAGGTGCGGGTTTCAGCGTGGGCGCTCGCGGCGAAAGCTGCCGCCAATAACGGCGCGGTCGCCATTATGGCGCGCAAGTCTTTTAGAAGTGACATTCGTGATCCCCAATATTTGCGGCGGCGGCGTGGGTTAGCACGGCTCGCGCCCCAAGGCGACCGCGGGCGCCAATACCGAAGACGCCAGCGCCTCGAAATCCTTGGCGTTTTGCGCCAGGCCGGCTATGCCGATTTGCGGCGTTTGCGGCCCGCCGGGCGCAGAACAAAGGAACACGCATTGTCGTCTCCCCTAAGCACAATGACGGAGAAGGCGTGGCGCCTGAAGACCGAAGGCCGGCACGCCGAAGCGGTCGACACACTGGCGGAAATTATCGAGATCGCCCCCACCAATGTCGCTGTCCTGCATAATTACGCCGCCGCGCTGGGCGAAGCCGGCCGCAATCATGAATCCGTGAAAGTCTTGGAGCGGGCGTTCAAACTCAGGCTTGATGCGCCGGAAAGCTGGCTTGTCTATGCCCGCTCGCTGTCGGCGGTGCACCGGTTCGACGAGGCCGAAGCCGCGTTTCGGAAGCTCTTGGAAAGACGCCCGCTTGACGCCGACGGCTACCGCGAATTGGCTCAGCTTATCTGGATGCGGACAGGGGACCGCGAGCGGGCGCTCGCCCCCTTGAACGCGGCAATTTTAGCCAATCCGACGGTCGCCAGCCTGCATCTTTCCCGCGCCCAGGTGTTCGGGCAGACCGGCGACGAGAAGACCGAATACGCGATCATCAAAGAGGCTGCGCGTCTGGCGGCGCACGACCCTTATCTCCAGCAGGCGGCCTGCAACTCGGCGCTTGGCGCGGAATGCTATGACGAGGCCCTGGTCTTTGGCGCGCGCGCGGCGCAGGCGCTGCCGGATAACGAAGAGGCGCTGGGGGGCTATTGCCGTGCGCTGCTGGCGGTGGGCGATGCGGCGCAGGCCGCCGAAACGGCGCAGGCCCTGCGCCGGCGCGCGCCGATGAACCAGCTTTTCATTGCGCTGCAGGCGACGGCCTGGCGGCTGCTCGGCGACGAGCGTTACCATGCGCTTTATGATTACGATGCGTTCGTCCTGGCCTCGCCCCTGGATGCGCCATCCGGGTGGAGCGATCTGGACGCCTATCTTGCTGACGTGATCGAAGCGCTCGATCGCGAGCACCGCTATAAGACGCACCCGTTTTATCAATCGGTGCGTCACGGCAGCCAAATCTCTTCGATTGACGGCTTCGACAGTGCGGCGTTGCGCGCCTATCCGGCGGCGGCGGCCGGGCCGCCGCGGCGCTATATCGAGCGCCTGAGCGAGGGCGACGATCCCTTGCGCGCTCGCAATATCGGCGATTTTCGGCTGTTCAGCACCTGGTCCATCAGCCTTCCGCCCAAGGGTTTTCACGTCAATCACGTTCACCCCCAGGGCTGGCTTTCCTCGGCCTGTCATCTTCGCTTGGCGCAGGACGATCCGGCCCACGAAAAGGCCGGCTGGCTGAAATTCGGCGAGCCCGGCGTGCCCACGACTCCGGCGCTGCCGCCGGAAAAATATGTCAAGCCCGAGCCGGGCGTCATGGTGGTTTTCCCATCCTATATGTGGCACGGCACGGTCGGTTTTGAGGCCGGCCCGCCGCGACTCACCATCGCCGTGGATATCGTGCCGGCGGCGCCCGCCGCGGGCGCGTCCTGAGGCGCGTTTACCCCCTTTTAAGCAGGGTTAATGGGTCGTTAAGCTTTTTTGTTGTGATATTGCCACACCTCAACGCCAGAGTGCGTTCAGTCCAGCTTATGTTGTTGACGCCGCTAGCGCCGCAGCCATAGCTTTGCGGGCAGATCGCCGCGTTGGCGCGTGATCATCGCGTCCTTTTTCTCGGGGGGCGCCAAAGAGGCCTTGGGTTTGGGTCTGCCTGAATTGGTAGTGATCCAAGGCTTTGTTTAACTCGGAGGGATACATAATGAAAAAGTCACGTCTCGTAGGGCGTTTTTTGCGCACCACGATGCTTTCTGGCGTTGCCGCCGCCGTCGCTGCGCCGGCAATTGCGCAGGACGACGACGAAGGTGAAGATGATGTCATTATCGTCACCGGTTCTCGTCTGAGCCAGGCGAACCTGTCATCGTCGAGCCCGGTTTTCCAGGTCGACGCCGGTGAAATCGACACCCGCGGCGTCACCCGG
>JANQMJ010000013.1 GCA_028280115.1 Parvularculaceae bacterium | reverse complement strand
CAGGTAATCTTAAAAGTATGAATAATATCAATGACTTCAAGGGCTGGCGGAGAGAGAGGGATTCGAACCCTCGGAACGCTTGCGCGCTCAACGGTTTTCGAGACCGCCCCGTTCAACCACTCCGGCACCTCTCCAAGGAGGGGTGCGTTTAGCGCTTCAGGCAAAACCGCGCAACTCCGGCGCCTCTCGGGGGAAGGCGCGCGTTGGGCGCTTTTGGGCGAATATCGCAATATCCGTCCCTTTGAGCGGGACGGGGTCGGATGGCGAAAAACGCCTGCGGCCGCCTAATACGGCATCTATTTGTAACGCGCCGGCAAGACGACTAAAACACACGCAAATGTTCGAAAAGAGATTTCCTTCTAGCTTTTCCGCCGCTGCGCTCCGAAAGCGATTTAAATCGCTACGGGAGACAGACATCAACGATCCGCTCGCCAACCCCGTAAGACGGTTCGCTTCGGAAGTATTCCAACTGCTCGAACACGGCGAGGCGGAATTCAGCGCCATTGAAGACGCCGTATCCAGCCTTGAGCTCGAATCTTTCGAGGCGCGCGCGAAAAACTTTCACACTCGCCTTGATCCGGAACGCGGTGGATTTTGCGATTGCCTAAAAAATCTTCGCGATCTTGAGTTTGAAGAATTCCGTCGACGTGTCGAGATGACGCCTGTCGGCGTCGTATTTACGGCCCACCCGACCTTTGCGCTGGGCGAAGAACAAAGAGCGTTAATTGCGACATATCCCGGAGAGGTAGACAAAAGCGAGCTTGAGCGATGGCGGCGGGATGCGGCCGCCGCGATGGTCGCCAGACCCGTCAATATCACGCTGGGATATGAACATCACCAGGCGCGCAAGGCGATCGAAAACGCACAAGATGCAGTCCGCGCGCTCAATGCTGAAATTCTTGACTATGCGCGGCGGCGGTATCCGGAAAACTGGTCCTCTCTCTCGCCCAATCCCATCAGCCTTGCGAGCTGGGTCGGTTATGACCTCGACGGGCGAACTGATATCCACTGGAGCGAAACGGTCCGGATCCGGCTTGAAGAAAAGGCCAGCCAGCTGCAGCGTTATCAGACGGCCTTGGAATCCATTCTGAGCGGCCATACAGATCAGCGCTTGCAGACGCTTGCCGGCCTGTTGGGGCGCGCCTTTACAACGGCGCGTGCACAGACTGAAGTCTTCTCCGGCGACATGAACGATCCGAGCGTGATCGTGCGCGCCGCAAACCTGCTGACCGAAACCGAGGAAGGGCGCCTTGTCAGCCTTGAGTCCGCCATTTCAACGCTATCGAACGTTATCGAAGAATCCGCTGATGACGATGTGAAGCTGAAATTATGTCTGCTTCGCGCGGAGATGAAAGCCTACGGCCTCGGCGTCGCGCGCATCCATCTTCGCGTGAACGCCGCTCAGGTCCGTTCGGCGCTGAGACTGGATTTGGGACTTGACGCCGACAGCGATTTTTCCGAGCGCTCTGCGCTCGAGATCGCATCGCAAAAAGCCGGCGAGGCCTCAAAGCGCTCGATCAATTTCGGGTCGATTTTTCTTGAGCAAATGACGGCGCGGCGCCAGCTCATGTTGTGCGCGCAAATTCTCAAACATATAGACGCCGATACGCCGATACGTTTCTTGATCGCCGAATGCGAAGCGCCGGCGACCGTCATGGGCGCGATCTATCTGGCGCGGCTTTATGGCGTTGACGGCAAACTGGATATTTCGCCGCTGTTTGAAACGCCGCAGGTCATGGAGCGTGGCGGGCGGTTTATCGAACGGCTGCTGAGCGATCCTGAATATTGCGATTACGTCCGCAAACGCAAACGCATGACCATCCAGATTGGCTTTTCCGATTCGGGACGGTTTATCGGCCAGTATCCGGCGGCGCTCGCGATCGAGCGGCTGCAAATATTGTTCGCCAGAGCGCTTGGAAAAGCGGGCCTTAAAGATGTCGAAGCGCTGATTTTCAACACGCATGGCGAATCAATGGGCCGCGGGGGTCATCCCGGCGGTTTAAGGGAGCGACTAAATCATCTTGCGACGCCGTGGGCGAAAAGCCGTTTCCGCAAAGAAAATATCTTTCTGAACTGCGAATACAGCTTTCAGGGCGGTGAAGGGTTTTTGTGGTATCAAACGCCCGCGCTTTCCACCGCAATCATAAAAGCGCTTTGGGAGCATGCGAGCGAAAAGCCGCCCACAGAAACAAGCGATCGCTATTACAACGACATAAATTTTTCATGGGATGTTTATCGCGGCCTTAAATCCTGGCAGGAAGCGCTTTTTGAACGCGACGATTATCTAAAAGTTCTATTCGCTTTCCCGCAGCATCTTCTCTACGAGACCGGGTCGCGAAAAACCAAGCGACCGGAGCCGGGCGGCAGCGCACCGGAGATAAGGTCGATGCGCGCGATACCGCATAATGCGATCCTGCAGCAGCTGGCGATGCCGGCGAACGTATCCGGCGGCGTCGGCTTCGCCGGCGGCCGCGAAATCGACCGGTTTGTCGAACATGTGCGCGCCTCGCCGCGTATGCGCGAGCTCATGGCGATGGCGTTTAAGGCTCGCTCCTTAACAAGCATTTCGATTTTGCGCGCTTATGCGGGAATATATTCGCCCGCATATTGGTCTTCCCTGGCTGGGGCGGCGCGGCATGGTGAAAAACCTGATATTTATGAAGAGATTCTCCAGGCGCTGCTGCGCGCCGACGTCGGCAATTCAATTGGCAGGCTCGCCGATTATTTCGCACGCGACTTGCGCAGCATGGACGCCATCCGCGATATGCTCGCCGAATTCAGCGAGTCGTCTTCCGGCGTTGATTCGAATTTGGACGTGCTGCATGCCATCAGGCAGGCGCTGATCGCCCACAGCGCGGCGCTTGTCGCCGGGGTTCCGGATTTTTCAAGCCGGCATGACGTCTCAAAGCACGATCTTATCGACATGGCGCTGCAATTGCGCATGAGAGAAGTCTCGGATCTGTTGAAGGCGATCTTTCCCAAGGAATGTCCCGCCGGGGCATTGATTGCAGGACTGAAGGAACCCATCGAGGGCGACGATGTCAGGGGGGGCGCATATCCGGAAATTCATGCGACGGTGATCAATCCCCTCGACAGGATACACGACGTGCTGGAGACAATTAGCCGGGCGATCTCAAATCACTATGGCGCGTATGGCTAATTCTCTTTGCTAAAGGCTTCGAAGAAGTGCTTTCGGCACAGCGCGGTGTAACGGTCGTCGCCGCCGATCTCGATGGTTTCGCCGCTGGTGACGGCCGCGCCGGTTTCGTCGATGCGAAGGTTCATGGTCGCCTTGCGGCCGCAATGACAAATGGTTTTGAGTTCGCGAATATCGTCCGCGAGCGCTAGGAGTTGTGCGCTGCCTTCAAACAGCTCGCCGCGGAAATCTGTTCGAAGGCCGTAACAGATGACGGGAATGCCAAGCTCGTCAGCAATGCGGGCGAGCTGAAGCACCTGGGACTTACTCAGGAATTGGGCTTCGTCGAGGAACACGCAGTCGATCGGATGCGCCGTGAGCCGATTGTTGATTACCTCATAAAGATTTGTGTCGGTGCAGAACATCTCGGCGTTGCGTTGAAGGCCGATGCGCGAGGAGATCGCGCCCGGCGCGGCGCGATTGTCGATCTCGGCAGTGAACTCGACCGTCTCCATGCCTCGTTCGCGATAGTTAAAACTCGCCTGAAGAAGGGTCGTCGACTTGCCGGCGTTCATCGCGGCGTAGTTAAAATAAAGCTTGGCCATGGTTATAAATCGTCCGGCAGCTTCCCTTCGCCGCCGTGTTCTACCGGGCCCGTCATGATGATGTGATTGTCCTCGCGCCATTCGATTGCGAGATCGCCGCCATCGAGGGTGACCGTCGCCTTGCGCCCGGTGAGGCGGCGCCGGTGCGCCGCGACCAACGCCGCGCAAGCGGCTGAACCGCACGCCTTGGTGATCCCGACGCCGCGCTCCCAGACCCGCAGGCGGATCGCATGCCTGGTCTTGACTTCGGCGACGGACACGTTGGCGCGTTCGGGAAACAGCAAGTGGTTTTCAATCATGGGCCCGAACCGTTCGAGCGCCTGGGCTTCGGCGTCATCGACAAAAAAGACGCAATGGGGATTGCCTATATTCACCGCCGAAGGCCCCCATAGCACCGGATTGTCGATGGGGCCGAGCTTGATGTCTATGAAACGCGTATCGTCCATCTGTTCGGCGAGCGGAATATCGCGCCAGTAAAATTTCGGCTCGCCCATGTCGACGGCGACGCGCTGGGCGCCAATTCTTTCCGCGTGCAAAAGACCCGCGCATGTGGCGAAGCTCGCTTCGTCTTCGCCCGTTTCTTCCATGAGCAGCCAGGCGACGCAGCGCGCGCCGTTGCCGCAGGCGCCGACTTCCGAGCCGTCGGCGTTCCACACGCCCATGAATACGCCTTCAACGCCCTTGCGATGTTCGATGGAAATCACTTGATCGCAGCCAGGGCCGGTTTTCGGATCGGCTATCGCGTGCGCGGCATCCTGTGTTATTTGCGCGTCTGATTTGCGCAAATCGAGAATGACGAATTCGTTGCCGAGGCCGTTCATGCGTCGGTAATGGTGACTGGCGAGCGCGCTCATGGGGCGACGTTTTCATTGCTGACGGCGTGGAATATAGGATGCGCCGCCTCTAACGCAATTTCTAATTCGCCGCTGCGGTCTGCAGCGCCGCCTTGCGTCTTTCCAGGGCGGCTGCGCTGATGACGTGATCGGTTTTCTCCCAGTAATAGGGGCGAATGACGATCTGCCATAGGGCCTTATAGGCGGCCATTGATGTGAAAAGCCAGTAGATCGGCGCGGTCAGACCGAAGATACATAGCTTCTTCCAGCCGCGCTTTAGGGGCGCGATGGCCGCGAAGGCGACGAAGCAACAATTGCCGGCGACCAGCGCGATCAGATTGAGCCATTGCAGCGGCGCCGGAACGGCGTTTTGAAAAATGCTTCCGTGCGCCAATTGCAGGATAAATACAAACCACAGGATCGGGTTGAGAAGGGCGCTGAAAACATTGCCGGCGAGAAACAGCTGAACGGACAAAAGCCCGCTCCAGCCGGTGGTTGAAAGGATCGCCCCAGGCGCGCGCATGTGCACCAGCCAGGTTTGCAAATGGCCCTTGATCCAGCGCGAGCGTTGCCGGATCCAGTTGCCCAGCCGGCAGTTCGCCTCTTCGAAGGTTGTCGAGTCGAGCATTTCCACCCGGTAGCCGAGCTTGGACAGGCGCAGGCCCAGATCGGCGTCCTCGGTCACGTTGTACGGGTCCCAGCCGCCGACTTCGATCAGCGTTTGCGTGCGGAAAAAGTTCGACGTGCCGCCCAGCGGGATCGGCGCGCCAAGACGCTGCAGCGCCGGCAGCAGCCAGTCGAACCACAACGAATATTCAAGCGTGAACAGACGCGTCAGCCAATTGTCGTTTCGATTGTAGTAATTGAGCCTGGCCTGAACGCAGGCAAGTTTCGGATCGGCGTTTTGAAACGCTTGCGCCGCTTTGATCAACTGGTCGCGTTCGGGCTGATCTTCCGCATCGTAAATGACGATCAGATCGCCGCGTGCAAGCTGAAGACCGACATTGCAGGCCTTGGGCTTCGTTTGCGGTCCGATATTGGGAACCACGATCAGCTCGAAACGGTCCTGAAGGCCAAGCCGGCGTGCTTCCGCCAGGGTTTCGTCGTCGTCTTCTTCAAGAAGAATTTTGACGTCTTTTTTGTCCGCGGGATAATCGAGCGCGCCGATCGCCTGGCTTAAGGAGGCGATTGCTTCGGCGTCCTTATAAAGCGGCGCAAGAATGGTGATGACCGGGCGTTCGCCTTGTCGCATGGGCGTTTCGGTCGCCGGCGATTGGCCGGCGCGCGCGCCGATCAGCATCAATATCCCGCGATAGGCGATGGCGATGATGAAATAGAAAGATGCGATCGCATTGAAGACGATAAACGTTGCGACCGGCGCAACGGTCAGCATCGCTGCACAGGCCGACAGCAAGACGCATCCGATTATTTTTTGCGCCGGCGACAAAACTCCAGCGGCGGAATGTTCCGGCGCGCTTTCTTTCAGTCCGTAAGCGGCTGAATAGGCGATGTCGCCGCTCGCTGGCGCGCTGGGAGCATCGTCAAACATTCAAAACCGCGTCCAAAGTCCGAGAAAATAGGTCCGGCCCAGCGCGAGATTGCGGCCCGCGACCTCCTCTGAAACGCCGGCCTGCACGGACCAGCGTTTGCTCGCGCGCCATACGATCGCCGGCTGGAATTTCACGACGTCATAGTCAACGCCGCCGGGCCGTTCGTTCTCCGCCGACTTGACGGAAAACGTATCAAGCAGGATAAGCCAGCGTTTGCTCGGTTCTATTCCGACGGTCGTCAGCAATCGGACCTGATCGGCGGCGTCGCTGAATCGCTTACGATATCCAAGTTCGGCAGTGGCGAATATTTTGAATGGCCGGGTAATAATCGTGCGACCATAAAGGGCGGAGATCTCGATATCGGCGCCGTCGCTTTGCAAGCCCAGACGGGCGCCGGAACTGGCGTCCGAAGGAACGGCGCCGGCGATCTTGATCGCGCCGGCGTGGCGGCCGTTGCGGAAGACTTGGCGCTGTGCGAAAAATTCGATCTCGCCGAAACCGGTATCGGTTTCGACATCGGCGCCGCGCGTCAGCCAGCTCGTTCCATAAAACAGCTTGCTGCCGATCGTAATTTTTTCGGTCAGGCCGAACTCGACGTAATTATTCGTTTCAACGCGTTCGAAACGGCCGTCGACCAGTTCGCCCCCAATGTTGACAACACCGAGATCCGATTTGAAATAATCCGCGCGGCTGATGAGAAGGATTTCGCCGTCGGGCCGAGACCAGGGCGAAGCGTGCGCCGTTGCGTGGCTGGTCCCGCTTACGGCGAGGGCGAGACAGAATATTCTCCGTATAAGGAAGAAATTCTGTCTTCGCCCGTACTCCCCCAAAATTCGCCCCTCGCCGCATCTTCGAGGGGCAAGTTTATATCAAAGAATAATGCAATCCAGATACTAATAGTCGAAGTAATTTCGAAGCCACAATCAAAAATTGTACCCCCTGATTGTGCTCGCGTCAACGCTACGCCGCCAGTTTGCGAATGACGTAATGTAAAATCCCGCCATGGCGGAAATAGTCGAGCTCATCAGCGGTGTCGATGCGCGCGAGGACGTTGATTTGCCTGGTTTCGCCATTCGGGTAGGCGATCGTCGCCGTCACGTCCCGGCGCGGCTGGACGGCGTCGACATCGTGAATGGTGATCTCTTCGTCACCCGTCAGTCCGAGGGATTCCCGCGAGTCATCGCCTTTGAACTGCAGCGGCAGCACGCCCATGCCGATCAGGTTTGACCGGTGAATGCGCTCGAAGCTGCGGGCGATGACGGCGCGCACCCCAAGCAGGATCGTTCCTTTCGCCGCCCAGTCGCGCGACGAACCCGTGCCGTATTGTTCGCCGGCGACGACTACCAGCGGCGTGCCGGCCTGTTTATACTTCATCGCCGCGTCGTAGATCGCCATTTCCTCGTCGGTCGGGATGTGTTTGGTCACGCCGCCTTCGGTTCCCGGCAGCATCTGGTTCTTGATCCGGATATTGGCGAATGTCCCGCGCATCATGACGTCATGATTGCCGCGGCGCGAGCCGAAGGAATTAAAATCGCGCGGCCCCACCTGATGAGACATCAAATATTCTCCGGCCGGGCCGTCTTCCGGGATCGCGCCCGCCGGCGAGATGTGGTCGGTGGTGATGGAATCGCCGAACAGCGCCAATATGCGCGCCCCGTCGATGGGCGCGACCGGCGTTGGTTCCTTGGTCATGCCCTCGAAGAAAGGCGGTTTGGCGACATAGGTCGAGGGCGGCCATTGATAGGTTTCCTCGTCGCTGACGTCGATGGCGCGCCAGGCGTCGTCGCCTTTAAAGACGTCTGCGTAGCGGGTCGCGAACATCTGCGCCGTGACATGTTCGCGAACGACTTCGGCGACTTCTTGGTTCGTGGGCCAGATGTCTTTGAGATAGACATCCTCGCCGTTTTCGTCCTTGCCGATGGGATCGGCCGTTAAATTGATATTCATGGACCCGGCGATCGCATAGGCGACGACCAGCGGCGGCGAGGCGAGATAATTCGCGCGCACGTCCGGCGAGACGCGGCCTTCGAAATTGCGATTGCCGGAAAGCACGGACGCCACGGCAAGATCGGTTTCATTGACGGCGTTCGAAATGGCGTCAGGCAAGGGCCCGGAATTGCCGATGCAGGTGGTGCAGCCATAGCCCACGAGGTTAAAGCCGAGCGCGTCGAGATCGTCCTGCAGGCTGGCCTTTTCAAGATAGTCGGTGACGACCTGGCTGCCCGGCGCCAGCGAGGTTTTCACCCACGGTTTGACTTTCAGGCCGCGCGCCAGGGCGTTGCGGGCGACCAGACCGGCCGCGATCATGACCGACGGATTGGACGTATTGGTGCAGGAGGTAATCGCCGCGATCACCACGTCGCCGTGACCGAGATCGTAATCCGCGCCGCTGACGGCGACGCGTTTGCCTGTTTCGCCGCCCTTGCCATATTCCTTGTCGAGCGCGGCGGCGAAGTTTTCCGGCGCCGCGGCGAGGCTGACCCGGTCCTGCGGCCGCTTGGGCCCGGCGAGCGACGGCGTCACCGTCGACAGGTCGAGTTCGAGCGTGTCGGTGAACACCGGATCGGGCGTTTGCGTTTCGCGCCACAGGCCTTGCTCTTTGGCGTAGGCCTCGACGAGTGCGATGCGTTCGGGCGCGCGGCCTGTGGCCTTGAGATAGCGCAGCGTGTCGTTGTCGATGGGAAAGAAGCCGCAGGTCGCGCCATATTCCGGCGCCATGTTGGCGATGGTCGCCTGGTCCTCAAGCGAGAGATGGTCGAGGCCGGGACCGAAAAATTCCACGAACTTGCCGACGACGCCCTTCTTGCGCAGCATTTCCGTCACGGTCAGCACGAGGTCGGTGGCGGTTGCGCCTTCGGGCAGTCTGCCGGTCATTTTGAAACCGATGACTTCCGGGATCAGCATGGAGATCGGCTGGCCGAGCATGGCCGCTTCCGCCTCGATGCCGCCGACGCCCCAGCCGAGCACGGAAAGCCCGTTGACCATGGTGGTGTGGCTGTCGGTGCCCACAAGGGTGTCGGGATAGGCGAAGGTTTCCCCGCCGACATCGGCGGTCCACACGGTCTGGGCGAGATATTCGAGATTGACCTGATGGCAGATGCCGGTGCCCGGCGGCACGACGCGGAAATTGTCGAACGCGCCCTGGCCCCATTTGAGGAATTTGTAACGCTCGCCATTGCGCTCATATTCGCGGTCGACGTTTCGCTTGAACGCATCGTCGCTGGCGAAATAATCGACCATCACCGAGTGGTCGATCACAAGATCGACGGGCGCGAGCGGATTGATCTTTTCCGGATCCTCGCCGAGGCTTTTCATGGCGTCGCGCATGGCGGCGAGATCGACCACGGCGGGAACGCCGGTGAAATCCTGCATCAGGACGCGGGCGGGGCGGTAGGCGATTTCGCGCTCGGCCTTGCCGGCTTTGGCCCAGTCGGCGAAGGCCTTGATGTCGTCGACCGTCACCGAGCGGCCGTCCTCAAAGCGCAGGAGATTTTCCAGCAGCACTTTTAAGGAAAACGGCAGGCGCGAAATCTCGCCGATCTCTTTTTGCGCTTCGGCCAGGGAGAAATAGGCGTAGGTCGCGCTTCCTGCGGTCAGCGTCTTTTTGGTCTTGAGCGAATCACGGCCGGGCTTCATCAATATCCTCCGGTTAATAAAATCCTCTAGAAATTCCGGGCCGTTATGGCGCAAGGCCGGGCGGCATGCAATTCGCCGCGGCGCCATGCTCGCGACAAAATCAGAACTATGTTATGGGGCGCACGTTCAGTCATTTGTTCGCCGAAAGGAGCGCCGTTTCGATGTCCCGTCCGCTTACTTCCGCCGCTTTCGCCGCGCTTTGCACGCTCGCCGCAACCGGCGCCCTGGCGCAGCAGCCCGCGGCCGTGGCCACCTACAAGGACTGGAGCGTGTTCGTGCGCGACGTCGACGGCGACAAGATATGCTTTGCGGCGACGGAAGCGGCCGACCTGTCGCCCAAATCGGTCAATCACGGAGACATCTTCTTTCTGATCGCCAGTTGGAAGTCCGGCGAGGCGACGGAGCAGCCGAGCCTGATGACCGGCTATACGCTCAACCCCCGGCCGGAGCCGACCTTGCGCATCGGCGCGGACCGATGGGAAATGTACACCTCGGAAAACGAAGCCTTTATCGAAGCCGACGAGGAAGAACAGCGCCTCATCCGAGCCATGAAGCGCGGCGCGGACATGCGCGTCAGCGCCGTTTCCCAGCGCGGCACCGCCACGGCCTATGTCATGTCCCTGCGCGGCGTGACGGCCGCGCTCGAACGCGTCACGCGCGAATGTCAGTAACGCGCGGGACGATTCCGAAAAAGACGCCGCGTCCACTAAATCCTGCGATAGGCCTCCAGGGTCAGGAACGCATCGAAATCGTCCGAAACGCATAAGGCGTCGAGCAGGTCGATCGCCTCGTCGAACCGGCCCGCTGACCAGCGTTCGGCGCCGACCTCGTTTTTGACCACTTCGACTTCTTCTTTCATGACAGCGCGAAAATAATCGGCGGTCATGGTTTTACCGTTCGACAGCGATGCGCCGTTCCTGATCCACTGCCAGACCGACGCGCGGGAGATTTCCGCCGTCGCCGCGTCCTCCATCAGGCCGTAGATCGCCACGGCGCCGAGCCCGCCGAGCCAGGCCTCGATATATTGCAGCGCCACGCGGATATTGTTCCTGAGACCGTCTTCGCTGAACGGGCCCTCGGGCGGGGCGAGGAGATCGGCCGCGGCGATCGGACCGTCATTGTCGCGAGTGATGTCGAGCTGGTTGGTCTTGCCCGGCTTGAACGCGTCGGAATAGACCCGGTTGACCACCTCGGCGAGGGCGGGATGGGCGATCCACGACCCGTCATGGCCGTTGTCGGCTTCGCGCTGCTTGTCGATGCGCACCTTTTCCTTGTTGGCGGCGTCCTCGTCCGGGGTTTTTGCCGGCAGGAACGCCGACATGCCGCCCATGGCCAGCGCGCCGCGGCGGTGACAGGTGCGAACAAGCAGGCGCGAGTAAGCGTCGAGGAATGGCTTATCCATGCCCACCGCGTGACGGTCCGGCAGCATGCGGTCGGCATGGTTTTTCAGCGTCTTGATGTAGCTGAAAATATAATCCCAGCGACCGCAATTAAGCCCGGCGGCGTGGTCTTTGAGTTCGTACAAAATCTCGTCCATTTCGAACACCGCCGGCAGGGTTTCGATGAGGCAGGTCGCCTTGACCGTGCCGACAGGAACGCCGGCGAATTCCTGCGCGACGACGAACACGTCGTTCCACCAGCGTGCTTCTTCGTAATGTTCGAGCTTGGGCACGTAAAAATAAGGGCCCGAACCGTTCTCGATGAGGCGTTCATGATTGAGCAGAAAATAAAACGCGAAATCCATAAGACAGCCGGGAATCGGCTTGCCGTTGCGCAAGACATGTTTCTCGTCGAGATGAATCCCGCGCACCCGCGCGATCAAGACGGCGGGATCGTCTTTGAGTTCGTATCGTTTGCCTGACGCGGGATCTTCAAAATCGATGGTCCGGTTAATGGCGTCGCGCAGATTGACCTGCCCCGCGGCGACATTGTCCCAGGTGGGCGAGAGCGCGTCCTCGAAATCGGCCATGAAGACTTTGACGTCGGCGTTGAGCGCGTTGATGATCATCTTGCGGTCGACCGGGCCGGTGATCTCCACGCGCCGGTCGAGAAGATCGGCGGGCAGGGGGCGGACTTTCCAGTCGCCCTCGCGCACGGCTTTGGTTTCTTCGCGGAAATCGGGCAGCGCGCCGGCGTCGATGGTCGCCTGCCAGGCGGCGCGGGCGCTGAGCAGCCCGTCGCGGCGGGCGGCGAAATTATCCACCAGCCCGGCGAGAAAGGCGCAGGCCCGTTCGTTGAAAATGTCCCGCGCCGCGGGCGAAACGGGCGCCAGAAATTCCAGCCCGCCGATCGTTTCCGTCATTGTTGAGTGCTCCCTAATGAAATGTTTTCGTCCTCCTGTTATCCGATCCTTCTTGTGCGGCGCAACAATTCGCCGCACCTGGGTCCGGGCGACGTCTTCATTTCGAAAAGCGGGGCGCCATTTGCCCCCTTCGCGTTTGGAGACTTTCCCGGTTTCAAGCGGAAAACGCCCGAATGTGGGGCGCCATTGCACGACTGTTTCACGCGCGCCTCACCTCCCCTTGAAAAGGGGAGGTCGGCGTTTCGAAGAAACGCCGGGTGGGGATCAAGGCGTACTGATCCCCTCCCTAACCGTCCAAAGGGGCCCCAACCCCTTTGGACCCTTTTCAAGGGGAGGGAATCCCGCCTGCAAAACTCACAATGTCAAAGAGCCCACGCAGACGAGGGCTTCGCCCGCCCTGCGCATGAGCATCTCAGGAGGCCCTTGCGGTGTTTGCGACGTCCCGTGGAATGGGAACCCGTCGCCATGGCGTTGGCCTTCATCGACGCCGGAATGGAGTATAAGGCCTCCCGGCAGGTGTTCGATATCTATCGACCGAATGCGGGTTTCAAGGCCGAATACCCTCCTTGGGTTGAATCTACGGACCTATGTTCAACTTATTCGAGTGTGGGTTTGTGCGCTTTTCCTCCCCCGCTCGCGGGGGAGGTGTCGCCGAAGGCGACGGAGGGGGTTGAAGTTTGCACCGACAAAACCCCCTTCGGCCGCTTCGGGCCGTTGGAAGGGGTTGGGGCCCCTTCCAACCCCCCATAAATGGGGGAAGAATGCCCGAGGCGATTTATCCGTACACTGTGTTCCAGATATGTTGCCGAACCCAACCCCGCTCATTCCCGCGCAGGCGGGGATCCAGTAAAAGAAAAAAGACGGGCTTCGCCCGACATTATCATGTGTGCTGGATTCCGGCTTTCGCCGGAAAAAGCGGAAGGAGAGGAATGCACAGAGCGAGAGATTTCTATCCGTATACGCATTAACAAATCTTGCGCTCGCCCGCCCCTCACACATTCGGCCGGAATTTCTCGCGCAGGGTGACGAGTTCCTCGGCCGAGGTCGGGTGCAGCGCGACGGTGTGATCGAAGTCCGCCTTGGTCAGGCCGGCTTTGACCGCAATCGCCACGCACTGGATCATTTCCGCCGCGTCCGGCCCGACAATATGACAGCCCACCACCCGGTCGCTTTCGCCGTCGACCACAAGCTTCATGGACATGCGCTCGTCCGAGCCGGACAGCGTATGTTTGAGCGGCCGGAAATTCGTCTTGTAAATGTCGACGGTCTTGAACCGGTGGCGGGCCTCGGCCTCGCTAAGGCCCACCGACCCCACCGGCGGCTGGGAAAACACCGCCTTGGGAATGGACCGGTAATCCATCTGCGTGGGGTTGTCGTTGAAGCAGGTCTCGGCGAAGGCCGCGCCTTCGCGGATCGCCACGGGCGTCAGGTTCACCCGGTCGGTCACGTCGCCCACGGCGTAGATGTTGTCGACCGAGCTTTTCGAATAGTCGTCGACGATGACCGCGCCGTTTTCGGAAAGTGCGACGCCGGCGGTCTCGAGCCCGAGACCGGCGGTGTTCGGCTTGCGGCCGACCGCCCACAAGACGAGATCGCCGTCAATATGGGTTCCGTTGGAAAGGTGAACGCGCTTCATGTCGCCGCCAAGGCTTTCGATTTTGTCGAACACCGTCTTGGTGATGACGCGCACGCCGTGGCGCTTCATTTCGTCATGGACGCGCACGGAAATATCCGTGTCGAAATGGCGTAGAATGTCCTCGCCGCGATAGACCAGACAGACCTCCGCCCCGAGGCCGCTGAAGATGCAGGCGAACTCGACGGCGATATAGCCGCCGCCGGCGATGATGACGTGCTTGGGAAACGCATCCAGGTGAAACGCCTCGTTGGAGGTAACGCCGAGATCGCAGCCCTCGATCGATGTGTCGATCCACGGCGCGCCGCCCGTGGCGATGAGGATCTTGTCCGCCGTGACGTCGCGGTTTTCATCGGCGAGATGAATGGTGTGGGCGTCTTTGAGCGCCGCGCGGGTCTGGAAGAGATCGGCGCCGGCGTTTTTGAGGTTCTTGATATAGACCCCGTTAAGGCGGTCGATTTCGTCGTCCTTGTTTTGGATCAGCGTGCGCCAGTTAAAGGAAACGTTTTGCGCCGACCAGCCGAAGCCCCTGGCCTCGTCAAAGGCGTGGCCGAACTCGCTGGCGTAAACGAACAGTTTTTTCGGCACGCAGCCGCGGATGACGCAGGTGCCGCCGACGCGGTATTCTTCCGCAACGCCCACGCGCGCGCCGTACATGGCCGCAAGACGCGAGGCGCGCACCCCGCCCGAGCCCGCGCCGATGGTGAATAGGTCGTAATCGTAATCGGTCATAAATCGCCTTGCTAGTCTGGAAGAAATCCAATCCCGGTTTCGAACCGCTTGTCCTCGAATTCGAGGACTTCAAGTTTGAACGTGTCGAGAAATTCCTCAAAGATCGCTTCGAAAACCGGTTCAAGCTTGCCTTCGTAATCGAGCGGCACATGAATGATCGGCCGCTGGGCGACGTAAACGTCGAAACTGGCGCCGGTGACTTCGATGGCGATGGCGGTCCTCAGCCACAGCGCGCCGGAGTCCTCGAAGTTCTTCACCGTCAGCGCGACGCCGAAGCGGATCGGTTCGAGCACGATGACCGGGCGCTGGGAATAGCTGAACGCCAGATCGCCGTAATCCTTGCGGGGATCGAACGGGCCGATCGGCGGGACCGCGCGAACGCAATCGGCCTCGCAGCCCAGATAGGCGGGAAAGCCGGCGACGATCGCGTCGCCGAAGCCCTTGCAGCGCATGAGGTTCTCAAACGCCGCCGCGCCATATGTCTTGATCGCGTCCTGAAGTTCTTGAAATCGCGTTTTCGCCATGGAAGGGCCGTCTTGTCATCAGTGTCTATCGATTACCCTATTATTGGCGCAGCGAAAGGGCGGAACACGATATTATCAATTATCTTTGATAGCGTGCGAGTTTCCTCCCCCGTTTACGGGGGAGGTGTCTGCGAAGCAGACGGAGGGGGTGGAATGCGGCGAATGGCTTTTAAGACCCCCTTCGGCCCTTCGGGCTGCTTCCCCCGCAAGCGGGGAAAGGAAGCTATCTGGGCCGGTCGACGCTCACCCCGTCCTCGTCGCCGAAAATCGCCATCTCGGTCATGGCGCAGAAAAGCCCGGTCTCGATCACGCCGGGGATGGGCTTGAGCGCGGCCGCCAGGCGCGCGGGATCGTCGATGCGGCCGAGCGCGCAATCGATGATGAGATTGCCGCCGTCCGACTGAAAGGGCTCACCCTCGTCGGCGCGCAGCGCGATCCCGGCGTTCTCATAGCCCAGCCCGGCAAGGGTTTCGCGCACCCTGCGCACGGTGAGCGCCCAGCCGAAGGGTTCGATCTCGACCGGCAGGGGAAAGGCGCCCAGCGCCGCGACGCGTTTTGACTTGTCGGCGATGACGACAAAACGCCGCGCGGCGCCGGCGACGATCTTTTCGCGCAACAAGGCGCCTCCGCCGCCCTTGATGAGATTGAGCTTGGGGTCGGCTTCGTCGGCGCCGTCGACCGCGAGATCGATGACGGTGGTTTCGTCGGGAACGACGATCTCGATCCCGGCGCGTTCGGCGCGCCGGCGGGTATCCTCCGAGGTCGGAATGCCTTTAAGCGCCCAGCCGTCGGCGACTTTCTTCGCCAAGAGATCGACGAACAGGGCCGCCGTCGAACCGGTGCCGAGGCCGAGCGTCATGCCGCGTTCGACCAGTTTGACTGCTTCTTCCGCGGCGCGCCGTTTGCCGGCTTGCCTGTCCATCACGATTTGCCTTTTCGGGTCTTGCGAAAGCGCGCCGCCCAGCCCTTGATCGCGGTTTGTCGGCCCCGCGCCACGGCGAGATCGCCCGCGTCGACATCCCTGGTGATGACCGAGCCGGATCCCACATAGGCGCCGGCGGCGATGGTCACCGGCGCGACCAGCGCCGAATTCGAACCGATAAACGCGTTTGCGCCGATGACGGTCTTGTGCTTTGCGTGGCCGTCGTAATTGCAGGTGATGGTCCCGGCGCCGATATTCGCGCCGGCGCCGATCTCGGCGTCGCCGATATAGGAAAGATGGTTCGCCTTGGCGTCGGCGCCGATGACCGCCTTCTTGACCTCGACGAAATTGCCAACCCGCGCGTCCGCGCCGATTTCCGCGCCGGGGCGCAGCCGGGCGAAAGGCCCGATGACGGCGCCTTTTGCGACGCTCGCGCCTTCGACATGGCAGAACGGCTTGATCTCCACACCATCGGCGATGGAAACGCCGGGACCGAACACCACATGCTGGCCGATGACGACGTCCTTGCCGACGGCCGTATCGAAAGAAAAATAGACCGTAGACGGATCGGCAAGCGTTGCGCCGTCTTCCATCGCCGCAAAGCGCTTGCGCCATTGAAACGCCGCTTCGGCCTCGGCGAGGTCGCTGCGGGAATTAACGCCGATGACTTCTTCCTCATCGTCCGTCTCGATCACCACGCAGCGCTTTCCGCCGGCGCGGGCGAGCGCGATGATGTCGGTGAGATAAAATTCGCCTTTGGCGTTTTTATTGTCGATGTCCTTAAGGCGCCGGGTAAGGAAATCCGCCTCGATCGCCATCACCCCGGAATTGCAAAGGTCGATGGCGAGTTCGTCCGGGTCGGCGTCTTTGGCTTCGACGATCGCGACCAGTTCGCCGTTCGCATCGAGTTTGAGACGGCCGTAGCCGCCGGGATCGTCGGGCGTAAAGCCGAGCACGGCCGCCGTCGCGCCGCCGGCGATTTCGCTTGCCAGCGCGCGCAGGGTTTCTTCGCGCACCAGCGGCGTGTCGGCGTAAACCACCAGAACCGCGCCGGAAAAACCGTCAAGCGCCGGCAACGCCTGTTCGACGGCGTGCGCCGTGCCCTTGGGCGGCGCCTGGACCGCGATCGCAATCGAGGCGTCGAGCGCGCCGGCGAAGGCGGTAAGTTCCGGAGAATGATCGCCGATCACCAGGGCCATGCGCTGCGGCGCCAGGGCCCGCGCGGTTTCGATGACCTGGGCGATCATGGTGCGCCCGCCGATTTCGTGCAGCACCTTGGGCCGCGCCGATTTCATGCGCACGCCCTTTCCGGCGGCGAGGATAACAGCGGCGACGGCGATATCGGTCATGGCGGCGCTCATCATTTTTTCCTGATCCGGCACGCTCTATCATAGCCTGGGCATGCCGGCCTATGGCAGGCTTGATGCGATTCGCATGTTGAAAACTTCGGCAAAGGGCGGCGATGGCGGGCGATCTCAGCGGAACGGCGATTGTCTTCGATCTCGACGGCACGTTGGTCGACACGGCCGACGATCTGGCCGCATCGATGAACCATGTTCTGACCGGCGCCGGCTATGCGCCCGCGCCCCCTGGATCGGTGCGCCATCTTGTGGGCCGCGGCGCCAAGCGCATGCTGGGGCGGGGCTATGAAATCGCCGCCGGACGCGCCGCCTCGCAAGCCGAGCTCGAAGCGGGGCTCAATGATTTTCTCGATCATTACGCGGCGAATATCGCGGTGCATTCGCGGCCGTTCGACGGCGTCATTGCGGCGATCGGAAGATTACGCGCCCGCGGCGCCGGCACGGCGATTTGCACCAACAAGCGCGAGTCGCTGTCGCGCCTGCTGACCGACGCACTGGGGATAACCCCGCTGTTCGACGTCATCGTCGGCGCCGACACGACGACGGCGCGCAAGCCCGACCCCGCGCCGGTCCGTTTATGTCTTGAAAAAACCGCCGCCCGCTGCGGCGTTCTCATCGGCGACAGCGACACCGACATCAAGGCGGCGACGGCCGCGGGCCTGCCGAGCCTGATCGCGGAATTCGGTTACGGGCCCCTGGACCTGCGCGAGCAGGCCACGGCGACCTTTGCTGATTACGGCGCTTTAGAAGAGCTGATTGACGAAGTCCTGGCGGCTTAGCGTTTCTGGCTTAACCGGCCTCAGCCTGGTTGAGCCGGATCGGCATGCCGTTGATCATGTCGCTGCGGACATCGGTGCGAGCCGAGCGCATGGTCGAAACGAAACCCTCGTCCTTCATTTCAATCGAAACGTCAAAACCGCGCTTGCGCCAGAATTCTTCGATTTTCGCCGCAAGCCGGCTGGCGCCATCGCGATCGCACATGTCAACCATTGATAACCCCATATTGGCCAAAAACGTCTCTCCCACCTTAAGATTATAAGCAAGACTGATTTTTTCAAGTATACGAAACCAAAAAATATACTGATCGGTTTACCCCAAAGCTCGTTATATTCTAACGTTTGAGAAAAGCTGCAGAATTTTATAGCGCCCTCCTGCCGACAAATATAAGTTATTCTTATAAGCAAGGAGCCTGTCATGAGCCAGCCCCAACTCCAGGCCCAGGCGCGGTCGATCGGCGGGCGCATCCGCGAGGCGCGCAAGTCGCGGGGATTAAGCCAGGCTGACCTCGCCCGGCGGGTCGGCGTCAGTCAGCCGGCGATCGCCAATTGGGAGAGCGGCATCCACGATCCCCGCCGGATCACCCTGTCCAAGCTCGCCGACGCGTTGCAGACCTCGCTGGACTGGCTCGCCGCCGGCGACCGGTCGGCCTTCGAGGCGGACAAGCATGCGGCGGCGGCCTATATCCGCCGGCCTTTGCATCATGTGCCGGTCATATCGGTTCGCGCCGCGGCGCTGCTCGCCCGCGACATCAACGCCGATCCCCACTCCATGGCGGAGGACTATCTGCCGGTCACGGCGAGTTCGTCGACGCTGTTTGCGTTCATTCTCGATGACGAAGCGGTCAATCTCGCCTTTCACAGCGGCACGATCGTCGTCATCGACTATGCGGCGCGGGCCCCGACCGACGGGGAGTTCTGTCTCGCAGCGGTCGCCGGCGCGCCGGTTTTGCGGCGCTGGCGCGATGATACGCCGCCCCGGCTTGAGCCTGCTTCGACGGACCCATCCTTCCGCGCGATTGCGGTCGATCGCACGGTTTTGATGATCGGCTGCGTGCGGGTGTCGATCCGCGTGCACTGACAGGGCTCAGGCGGCGCGGTCTTTAAATTGCGCGATCAGGTCCGGCAGGGCGGCGTGGGCTTTTTGAAATTCCGCGCCGGCCTGTTTGATCAGCGCGGTAAGTTCCTTGACCGACGCGTCGCCCGCCGCGTGCCTTTCGATCGCCGCGCATGTGTCCGCCAGGCGGCGCGCGCCCACATTGCCGCACATGGATTTGAGCGCATGGGCGGCCTTGGCGATCTGCGCCGGGTCGCCGGACTTTGCGCTCTTGGCCAGGGTCAGCATCGCCGGGCGCGAATGTTCTTGAAACAGCGTCAGCGCGCGCAGCGGCAGGTTCTTCTTGCCGGCCTGCATCGCCGCCAGCTGATCAAGCGTCTTCATCTCGAAGACCGACTCGGAAGCCGCCGCGGCGGCGTTGCCGGCCGGCGACGGCGCGACGATCGGCGGGGGCTCGGGCGTTGCAACGGGTGCGGACGATGTAGGCAGATGACCCGCAATAACGCGCGCCAGCGATTCGAGCGTAAACGGCTTGGCCAGATAATCGGACATGCCCGCCTCGCGCCAGGTGTCGTCTTCGCCGGCGACATAGGCGGTCAAGGCGACGATCGGGATCGGCGACAAATCATGTTTGCGTTCGAACTGCCGGATGGCGCGCGTGGCTTCGTAACCGTCCATTTCCGGCATCGAGCAATCCATCAGCACCAGGTCGAAATCGCCCGCGAGCACGGCCTCGACCGCCTCGCGGCCGTTGACGGCGAGCGTCGGCTCGAGATGCAGTCGGGTCAACGCCTCGCTGACCACTTCTCGATTGACGGCGCTGTCGTCCGCGGCAAGCACGCGCTGTCCCGCGAAGGTTTCGGCGACCGGCGTTTCCTGTTCGGCCGATGTCAGCGCATCCTTGCCGCGCAGTGCGCCATCGAGAATGCGCTCGATCTGATCCATCACATCGCGGCGCGACAGCGGGGCCATCAGCAGATCTTCCGCCGCCCCGGTTTCAAGCAGACGGTCGGGCGCTGAATCGCCAAGCTCGCAAATGCAGATGCGCGCAGGCGCCCAGCGATCAGGCTCGTCCTTGGCCGCCTGCTCGAAGGCGTCGAGAACATCTGGCGTAGCAAAGATGATATCCGCCTCGGCGATCTCAGCGCCGACGGCGCCGTCAGGATCGATGATCTGCGGCGCAACGCCGGTCTCTTTGAGATAGCGCGATAAAATTTTCGGCGTCGCCGTGCCGCCGATCGCGATGACGGCGCGCTTTGCGTCCTGGGCAAGGCGCACATCGGGCGCGGCGGACAGGACCTTGGTGGGAAAGCTGAAATAAAACCGCGAGCCCCTGCCTTCCTGACTGGTCAGGCCGACGGCGCCGCCCATCGCTTCGATCAGGCGGCGGCTAATCGCCAGGCCGAGCCCGGTGCCGCCGAATTTGCGCGTCGTCGTCTGGTCGGCCTGGGAAAACGCTTCGAAGATTGCATTTTGTTTTTCTTCCGCGATGCCGAGGCCGGTGTCGGCGACGGAAAATTCAATGACGCATGGGCCGTCCTCGGCGCTGACGGTCCTGGCGGAAACGATCACATTGCCATGTTCGGTGAACTTGAGCGCGTTGTTGACCAGATTGGAAATGATCTGACTGATCCTGACCGGATCGCCCTCGATCACTTCCGGCACGTCCGGCGCGACATAGGTCGCAAGATCGAGTCCCTTGGTCGTCGCCCGCTCCCAGAACAGGCTGACCACGTCATCGATAATATCGACCGGCCGGACCGGAATCTGTTCAATTTCCAGGCGGCCCGCCTCGATTTTGGAAAGATCGAGAATATCGTTGATGATGGCGAGCAGGCTCTGGCCGGATTTGGCGATCACGTCCGCATAGCGTTTCTGGCGCGGCGGCAATTGCGCGCTCGACAAGAGGTCCGCCATCACCATCATGCCGTTCATGGGCGTGCGGATTTCATGGCTCATGGTGGCGAGAAAATCCGATTTCGCCAAATTCGCCGCCTCGGCGGCTTCCTTTGCGTTTTGCAGTTCCTGGGTGCGGCGCTGGACGATTTTTTTCAGGTCGCGCTGGTGCGCTAAAAGTTTTGCGTCGCGTTCCTGAAGCTGATCGAGCATCTCGTTGAACGCATCGACCAGTTCGGCGGATTCGCGATCCTTGTCGCTCGACTCCGCGCGCATGGAAAAGTCGCCGCTTTCGCGCACCCGTCCCATGACCTTGGCCAGTTCGAGGATCGGATCGGTGATCGCCCGCTGCATGCGCAGCGCGATCAGCGTGCCGATGCCGGCCGCGAAGATGGCCGCGACCAGGGCGTCGTAAATCAAAAGGCCGATGCGTCTGTAGAGCGCGCCCAGCCTTGCGTGAATCGTCAAAGTCCCGACCTGCTCGCCGTCCAGCATGATCGGTACGGAAGCGATAAACGGATTGGTGCGCGCCCACGGCGCCGAGGCGTCTTGTGGTCGGCCCTCGGCGTCAAGCGGGGCTGCGTCGCCGATCTCGGCGAACACGCGCCCGTCCACGGTGTCGACGCGAACATATCTCGTCGACGGAATCTGTGCGATCCCGCTCAGGGCGTGGACGGTTTCCTCTTTATCGCCGGCATGGACCGGCCCGGAGATCGCCGATGCGAAGACCGTGGCCACGGCCTCGAGTTCGGCCGCCTTGCTGTCGCCGAATTTGGTGGTTTCGCGCCACACCGAGGACACGGTGACGATGACGACCGCGCCGAAAATCGCGACAACGACAAGCGTTGTCAGGCGATTTCGCATGGATTTTAAGCGTTTGTTCACCTTAGCCCCGACCGCGCGCCGTTGATCGCTCAGGCGCGCAGTGTGGCGGCAATTGCTTGCCAATTGATTTCCTTAATGAGGAATGAAAGCTCTTTTTAAGAAAAGTAATGCTAGCTTGGCCGGGCTCAGGCGGCTTGTCGCTGCTGGGGAGGTTTGAGCAGCCATGTCATCACAATCGCGCGTACTGCTTGTCGACGACGATCCCATCATGCGGGAGCTCGCGCAGTCCAAGCTCGAGGAAGCCGGATACGCCGTCGCCGTGGCGGAAAACGGCGCCGCCGGTCTGGAAACATTGCGGCGCGACGGCGCGGATCTGGTGATTTCCGATTTGGAAATGCCGCTGATGAACGGCTTCGAACTCATCGAAGTCATTCGCGCCGATCCTGAACTGAAAGAAACGCCGGTCATCGTCATCACCGGCAGCGATCACGCCAACGCCGTCGAGCGGGCGTTCGCCGCCGGCGCGACGTCGTTCCTCGCCAAGCCGATGAACTGGACGCTGTTCAGCCAGGCGGTCATGTTCGTGCTGCGCGCCGACAACGATCAAAAAGCGTTGCGCGTCGCGCGCGATCAGGCCGAGGAAGGCGCCAAGTTCAAGGACAGCCTGCTCTCTGTGATGAGCCATGAGCTGCGCACGCCGCTCAATGCGATTATCGGTTTCGGCCAGCTGCTCGGCGAGCAGTTTCAAAAACAGAGCGATCATCTTCACAGGGAATACGCCGATTACATCGTCGACGGCGGCAAAAGGCTGCTCAACACGGTGTCCGATATGCTGCTGGCTTCGGACGCCCGCTCCGGCCCGGTCACGATCAACGAGGCCGACACGCTGGTCGGCGAAATCATCGATTCGGCGAATGCGCTGGTTTCAGGCGCGGCCGCCGCCGCCGGCGCCGAGCTGAAGATCAAGATTCAAGATCGCGATCTGGAAATCTGCTGCGACCGGTCCTTGATCGCGCGCGCGCTTGTCAAGCTGATCGAAAACGCCGTCAAGTTTTCGCCCCGGGGCGTTGAAGTTCTCGTCGCCGTCGCCCGCACCAAGAAAGGCGATGTGGCGATCATGGTGAAAGACAACGGACCGGGCATCGCGGCGGACAAGCTCAAGGACATCGCCAAACCCTTCGCCCAGTCGGACATGTCGCTGCGGCGCTCGAAAGAGGGCCTCGGGCTCGGCCTGCCGCTGGCGCAGGCGATCGCTGCGGCCCATGGCGCGTCCTTGCGTCTCGATTCGGTTCCCAAACAGGGAACCCGGGCCGTCATCTTCCTGCCCGCCGAACGGGTGCGGGAAAAATCCCCCGCCGCCGACGCCCAAAGCGCGGCTTGATTTCGCGCTTGTTGCGCGCGCGCCCAGGGGCTAAATCCAGCGTTTGCGGGCGCGTAGCTCAGCGGAAGAGCACTACGTTCACACCGTAGGGGTCGCTGGTTCGAACCCAGCCGCGCCCACCATCCGCCTTCGCTGATTTTGGCTTTGCCAAAATCTAGCTCCGGCGTGACAAGGCGGGCGCGTGCGAAGCGGATGTCCCGCCGAAGTCCGTAGGGCGAAGGCGGACCGAAACCGCCTGTTTTATCGTTTGCGCGCCTTCGCGCGCGGGGCCCGGCAAGCCATTTTGGTTCGAACTTTGTTCGTCCGGCTCCATCAGCCCCCCGCCGGCGCCCTGGACGGTTACAACCGCTGCGGGCAATTTTCTGCCGATCTGGCTTTTTCAGCGGCGCAATGGGCGTGAACGCTTGATAATCCGCCGGTATTCATGACAGATTAACCCGTTCGGTTAAGCATCGTGCGGCGCACAATGCGTCGTCGGGGGCGTTGTTGCCATTTGGTAACGGTTGCTCGCTGCAATCGCGTGAAACTGCACCGCCGTCTGGACGGCATGCGAGGGACGCGCGAAAACGGCTTAACGGCCGCCGCCGCAAGGGCTGCCGCAGAAAAAGGGTCCCTCCAGAGAGGGGTCAGTCAAGGGGTCGAAACATGAGCGTCATGAGCGTTAAGACAACCACCGCAAAACTCTCCGCCGCACTGCTGCTCGGCGCGGCCACCAGCGTCCTTTCCCACGCCGCCATGGCGCAGGAACCGGACGACATCATCGTGGTCACCTCTCAGCGTCAGGAGCAATCGCTGCAGGATGTGCCGATTTCGGTGACCGCGCTGGGATCCGCCGATCTCCAGGATCGCCAGATCGAAGGCTTTACGGACATTCAGTTCAATACGCCGAACCTGAGCTTCACCAAGAGCCAGTTTACATCCTCCGTGATTTCGATCCGCGGCGTCAGCCAGCTGGCGGTGGCCTCGACCTCGACCGACTCGATCTCAATTCACCAGAACGACATTCCCCAAAGTTCTTCGCGCCTTTTCGAGACCGAATTTTACGATGTCGAGCGCGTCGAAATTCTGCGCGGTCCGCAGGGCACGCTGTTCGGGCGCAACGCCACCGGCGGCGTTCTCAACGTCATCACCGCCAAAGCCTCGCCCGACGAAGTCACCGCCGCCGCCGAGTTGCAATACGGCACGTTCGACCACATCAAGGCCACCGGCCATATCAACATGCCGATCAACGACACCCTGGCGGTGCGCGTCGCCGGCGCGATCATCCAGCGCGACGGATTTACGGAAAACGTCGCCACCGGCAACCGCATCGACGATCGCGACGTTTATTCGGTGCGCGGATCGGTGCGCTGGTATCCGACCGACAACACCACCATCGACGTCGCGGCCAGCTATTTCAAGGAAGACGACAACCGCACCAGCTTCCAGAAAGTGCGCTGCAACTCCCATCCGGTGCTGGGCTGCGCCACCGGCCTCGTCGGCACGCCGGGATTTGAAACCCTTGGCTTCGACCAGCCCAACATCAACGGCACGATCTCGACCATCGCGAGCGCTCAGTCGTTAGGCGCCATCGGCAACCGTCTCGGCCGGCAGATCGGCGCAAGTTTCGGCCAGCAGGTCGCGCAACAGCAATTGGGCCTGAACCTGATTACGGCGGCCGATGTGCCGAACATCATCGCCAGCACGTCTGCGAGTTTCGGCGCCGCCCTGGCGAATACGTTTGCCGGCTACGGCCTGTTTTCGCCGGTCGATCTGATGGGCAATCCGATCGATTATGCGGCGCTGCAAGGGCTGACGCAGCCGACCGATCTTCGCCAGGTCGCGCTCGATACCGATCCGCGCTACGTGTCGGACGAGCTTTTCATCAGCTTCAATCTCGCCCACGACTTCGAGAACTTCTCGGTCAAGCTCAACGGCGGCTATGGCGATACGTCGGTCAATTCGATCCGCGACACCGACGGCGGCGTCGGCCCGGCCTTCGCCGTGCCGGATTTTTCCATGCTGCCCCACCCGTCGACGGTGCTGGCCGGCCTTTCCACCTCCGGCGGCGGCGTCCCCGTCATGTTCCCGTCGCCTGTGTTGCCGAGCAACAGCGGCCTGCCGGCGTTCTACGCCAACGGTCTGCCGACATCCCAGGTCGGTTCGGAAGGCGGCGTCATCACCGGCGAGGTGTTTTCGAGGAGCAACAACATTTCCGGCGTCGAGCAGAGCATCGGCGCGACCAAATACTATACGTTCGAGGGCATCGTGGCGTCGAATTTCGACAGCCCGTTCAACTTCATCTTCGGCGCGAACTATCTCAGGGACAAGTCGGCCGACGGCGCCGACTTCAACGTGTCGTTAAATACGCTTGACTATTTCGGGGTCGTCGGCGGCACGCTGGTGGCGCACACGCTGGCCGCCGCCGGGGAGCTTCCGGCCGATTTCATCAATCCGGCAGGGGTCTTTTCGTTCTATTCGCCGACGTTCAACAACAACTCGGTGGATTCTACGCTGCGTTCGGTTTCGGTGTTCGGCGAAGCCTATTGGGATGTCACGGACACGCTGAAAGTCACCGTCGGCGCCCGCTATAACAACGACAAAATCAGCACGTTCGACCGCAACTCGTTCCTCGCCAGCTTCAACGCGTTTCTGGCGGGCGCGCCGATCGCGCCGGCGCTGCCGATCGGCACGACGCCGGACGCCTTGCAGGCCATACTCGACTCTGCGCCGACCATGGAAGGAACCACCGGCGCGGTGTCCGATTTCGCGCTCACCGATCTGACCTTCGACGCGGTCACCGGCCGCGCCGTGGTGCAATGGGAGTTCTCGCCGGGGCAAAACCTTTATGCGTCCTATTCCCGCGGCTTTAAGCCCGGCGGCGTCAACCCGCCATCGACGGGCTCGCTGGTCTTTAATGAGACCTTTGAAGACGAGACCATCAACGCCTATGAAGTCGGCGCTAAGCTGATCTTGCTCGACGGTGCCCTGCGCGCCAATCTGGCCGGGTTTTATTACGACTACTCTAATCTTCAGGTCACCAACATTATCGGCCTGACCTCGGTCATCGATAATGTCGGCGCCAAGATGTACGGCCTCGAAGGCGAATTCGTCATTCGGCCGACCGACTTTATGCGCTTCAATGTGACGGCGTCGTGGCTGGATACGGAATTCGGCGAGGCGTTCATCATCGATCCGGCCAATCCGGCCGGCTTCCAGGATGTCGACGTCTATCGCGACGTTATCCAGGGCATCGCCTGCGTGGTCGACAATAACGGCCTGCCCAGCCTGGTCGGACAGACCGTTCCGGGCTTCGGCGTGGTCACGCCGTTCGTTCCGCTGTGCAGCACGCTCGGCACCATTGTCGACGGTGTTAACGCCACGCTGCCGATGGGCGCGCCGCAATATGAGTTTTCGGCGTCGGGCCTGCCGGTCAATCTTGACGGCAACGAACTGCCCCAGGCGCCGGAATACACCCTTGCCGTGGGCGGCGAGGTTGACTTCCGGATCGGCGACAATCTCATCTTCACCCCGCGCTTTGACTATTACCGTCAGGGCAGCTTCTATTCCGGCCAGTTCAACCGCGCCGCCGATTTCGTCGACGAATACGGCCACCTCAATCTGCAGGCGACCTTGGCGCCGGAAGAAGGCAACTGGTACTTCCGCCTGTTCGCACAGAACGTGACCAACAACGATGCGGTGACCGGCCAATTCACCGGCGCCCAGGCGCAGGGCACGTTCATCAACCAATTCATCCTGGAACCGCGGCGCTGGGGCGGCGCCTTCGGCTTCCGCTTCTAAACGCCGACGCGTCGGAGGGGACAATAAAAGCGGGCGGTCTTTGGACCGCCCGTTTTTTTTTGCGTTTTCGCGTTCGATAAAATTCGAAATATCGATTTTACGAAAATTAAAATCTTATTGGCCATAAGTTAAGCCGGCAGCGGCAAATAGGACTAAATTGATGGCTTTTGGCGCGAAACAACAACCAGCTTTTCAAGTCAGCGCCGCGCGTCTGGCGGCGGTTTCCGGCGGCGGCGCGGCGGTGATGCCCGCCGGCGCGAGCGTTAGCGAAGCAACGCCCCAGCGGCGCGTCAGCGTCGAACCGGACGTTTCGCGCATTCGCAAAAACATGATCGATGAAACGCCTCAGCAGCGCAAAAAGCGGCTGGCGGCGAAAACCGTAAACTTCGGCGCAACCATGCTCGCGCGCATCGTCATTTTCGCCGGGGTCGGGCTTTATGCCTGGAATACGTATCAGTTCAGCGGCGAGATCCATCGCGGCGTGGCGCTGGGCCTGTTCGTCATAGCGGCCGATTTCGGCCGGGTCTGTCTCAAAGCGATGACGCCGGGCTCGAAATAACCCGCCCAGATGGTCCTGCGGGCGTTCTGACTGCGCCCGAATCAAGACATTCTTCAGGGTCCATTTTATCCAGCGGAGAGGCGCCATGGGGGCCGTCGAGATCACGCTGATCGTCTTCATTGTCGTCATGACGGCGCTGGCCGCATCGCGCCTCGTTTCGGGCCTGCGCCGCCGCGGCCGTACTGAGGACGCTGCGAACTCCTGAAATCCGGCCTCCGGACGGCCTTCACGGTTTGACCGTTTTTGCGCTCCTTTCAGCGCTGCGCCGCTGTTTGTGATGAGCCCGTGTCTTTAAAATCCGCCGCGCTCGCCCCATTTCCGCCGCAATCGCGGGCGGCCGAGAGCCCGGCAGGCAAAGGAGAAATCCCATGGGCGTCGTGGAACTGGCCCTGATCGTTTTTATCGCCGTCACCGCGGCGCTTGGCGCGTCGAGCCTGTTGTCGCTGCGCGGCCGCTAGCCCGCTGTCGCGGCGCCCCGAAATGGCGCCGGAAGCGTTCTATTTTATCCATTTCATCGCGGTCTCATCCGGCCCTTCCTCCCCCATGAATGGGGGAGGTGTCTCCCGCAAGCGGGGGAAGAAGGAGTGGTGTCAGCCCGTCACCGCCGCAGCGCAGCCAGGCCCGCAAGCGCCCAGCCGATCAGAAACGAAACCCCGCCCAGAGGCGCGATCATGCCCAGCGCGCGCGGCGCGCCCAGCGCCATCGCATAAAGCGAGCCGGAAAAGAAAACCGCGCCGAGAACGAACGCCCAGCCCGCTGCCGCGAAGGTTTTGCGGCCGGTCAGCGAAACGCTGAGCGCCGCGACTCCGTGGACAAGACCGTAAAGCGTTGCCGTCTCCCACCAGCCCTTCGCTTCCGCCGCGAGTTTTTCTTCCAGCCCGTGCGCGCCGAACGCGCCAAGCGCGACGCAGAGAAAACCTGTGACGGCGGCGGCGAGGATGAGGCGGGGCATGGGCGGTTTCATCCGCGCAGTTTTAGCCGTGCGTTCTCTCCGGCGAAAGCCGGAGTCGGGCCTGGATTTCCGCCTCCGCGGGAATGAGCGGGGAGGGTTTAGCTGCTAAAGAAAATAGGCGTTGATGTGTTCTCTAGTGGTTGGCATGAAACATAGTTCCTTAGTGTTAATCTCATTAAATAAGTCGCCAGCTAGAGAGCGCAGCATAGTTCGCTGCTTAAAATCTAGCGTTTGCCACCAACGCCATGAAAAAAAGTATGCTCACAGTACTGACAAATCAAATGCGGGAGAATGGTCCAATTCACATTGGTTTCATTATCGATGATAAGCCTTACGTATGCTTCAGCAATTTCATCAGCCTCAGGATAAGAAAAGCACCAAACATATCCTTCCCTTTGTTCGTGGACAGATACGAATAGAAAACCATCGAGAGGCAATTTTGTTCCTAGAAGTGCGATGCGGGGACCGCTATCTATTTTTCCGGGGGAAGGCGTGCCAGAGGCAAGAAATTCAGCTTGCCCGTTGATTTCGATGATAGCATGCTGAAGTGATGAGCGTCCATTTTGCAAGTCACTTGCTAGTTGTGCCGAAAACTTTGACGCATTTCTCAGGCCTTCTCGTTGCACATCTAGCATTGCTTCAAATTGAGCGTTTCCTTTCAACTCAGGATGGTCCGTAAAAAAATGCTCGAAAGCATCAATTAATGCATCTTTCTGATGGAATTCAAAAGAAACGACCCGATAGGCTGCAAGCAAAAGATTTCTGCTGCACACATTGAAGTTTCCGTCTTCAATCTCTGAAAACAACCGATCATGATCTTCGCAGAATCCAAAAAACGCAGTTGCGTTTCGCCACCCAACTTCTTTTGGTATCGGCAAGTTCGATTGATCGTTATTTGGCTCTTTAAAAGTCAGACAGTGTTGTGAGGAATCAAGTATATGCCGCAAAATACCCTTTCTTTGAATTGTATGTGCCCGAATAATTTTTCTTGCGCATTCTTGTGGTGCGCCCCAGTGATAACACTTCTTCCACCGTTGCATTTTCCGGGTTACACCAGCTTGCGCGTTTATGGTGTTCGCTTCATGTGCTGGTTGTAATTTATGACAGTCCCGAAAAGCCTTCTCTGAGCCGCACCAGCAAGGATCTTTAGCGCCCAAAGATTTCATAACTCACTGACAAGACAGACACTCGTCATAGTCCGTCCGGGCGGCGGCTTGCATCATCTGTTCGACGCCTTCGGCTTGTGGATCGGCGCCGTTGGGCGCGCCTTGCTCGCCCAGGGCTGCGTCCTGGGTCCCCATCCCAGGACCTTCCGGCGGTATCGCGCCGTTTCCGGTCTTTTTGCCGTTGGCGTAGGATGCGCGGGCGAGCGACTTGGAGCGGCAATAGTAAAGCGACTTGACGCCCTTTTCCCACGCCGTCCAATGCAGCATGTGCAGGTCCCATTTATCGATGTCGCCGGGCAGGAAGACGTTCACCGACTGGCCCTGACAGATATAGGGCGCGCGGTCGGCGGCAAGTTCGACGACCCAGCGCTGGTCGATTTCGAACGCGGTCTTGAACACCGCCTTTTCGTCGTCGGTCAGGCAGCCCAGATGCTGGACCGAGCCTTCATGTTCGAGGATCGAGGCCCAGGTTTCATCCGTATCCTGATCTTTTTCCGCGAGCAGCGCCTGCAGCGCCACATTCTTGACCGTGAATGACCCCGACAGGGTCTTGTGGGTGTAGACATTCGCCGGGATCGGCTCGATGCACGGCGAACACCCGCCGCAGATGATCGAGATCGAGGCGGTGGGCGCAATGGCGAGCTTGTGGGAAAAGCGCTGCTTCATGCCGCGTTCTTCCGCATCGGGGCAGGCCCCGCGCTCTTCGGCGAGCGTTACCGAGGCCGCGTCCGCACCCATGCGGATATGTTTAAACAGCCGCGTGTTCCACGCCTTGGCCATGGCGCTTTCGAAGGGAATGTTCATCTCTTGCAGGAAGGAATGAAAGCCCATCAGGCCGAGCCCCACCGAGCGCTCGCGCATGGCCGAATAGCGCGCCCGCTCCATGGCGGCCGGCGCATTGTCGATGAAATCCTGCAACACATTGTCGAGGAAGCGCATGACGTCCTCGATGAATTCCGGACATTCCTTCCATTCGGGATATTTTTCCGCGTTGATCGAGGAAAGACAGCACACCGCCGTGCGCTCCTCGCCGAGATGATCCGGCCCGGTGTGCAGCATGATCTCGGAGCACAGGTTGGAGGTGGAAACCTTGAGCCCGAGATCACGCTGATGTTTCGCCATCTGGCGGTTCACCGTGTCGGAGAAAATGAGATATGGCTCGCCGGTCGCAAGACGCACTTCAAGGATCTTCTGCCACAGCTTGCGCGCGCCCACGGTGCGGATGGTCTCGCCGGTCTTGGGCGATTTCAGCGCGAATTCCGCGTCTTCGGCCGCCGCTTCCATGAACTCGTCGGTGATGTTGACGCCGTGATGCAGGTTTAACGACTTGCGGTTGAAATCGCCCGAGGGTTTGCGGATTTCGAGGAATTCCTCGATTTCCGGATGGTGCACGTCGAGATAACACGCCGCCGAGCCGCGCCGCAGGGAGCCTTGCGAAATCGCCAGCGTGAGCGAATCCATGACACGGATGAACGGAATGATGCCGGAGGTGGCGCCCGCGTGTTTCACCTTCTCGCCGATGGAGCGCACGCCCCCCCAATAGGTCCCGATGCCGCCGCCGTTGGAAGCAAGCGCGACGTTTTCATTCCAGGTGCCGACAATGTCGTCGAGCGAATCGCCGACGCCGTTCAAGAAACACGAGATCGGCAGACCGCGATCGGCCCCGCCATTGGACAGGACCGGGGTCGCCGGCATGAACCATAGTTTGGAAATGTAATCGTAAATGCGCTGGGCGTGATCGGCGTCGTCGCCATAGGTGCGCGCGACCCGGGCGAACATGTCCTGAAACGTTTCGCCGGGCAGGAGATAACGGTCCTCCATGGTCTTCTTGCCGAAGTCGGTAAGAAGCGCGTCGCGCGACCGGTCGATCTTGATGTCGCGCACCAATTTAAGGTCGGGCCGCGCGCTTTTGTGCGCCTTGTCGAGGCCGTCGGCGGGCGCGGGTTCGCCGCCGTCGGCCGCCTCTGTTGCCGGTTGATCCAACTCTTTCGCCGCTTCCGAAAACGCCATCGCTTGCCCGTCCCTTACTGTTCCGGCCCCGAAAAAAGGGCGAACAAATCCCTGTCGCCGGTTGCCCGAAAGGGGCCGCTTCCGGCGCGGCTTTGCTCTTGTTTTGTGAATCGCCGGCCATCCCGACCGGCACAAGATATAGTGATAGACCTTCCCGCCAACGTCAATATGAAGTTGGTCGGTGGGCAAAATTTTTTCGTTAACGGCGCAAATTTTGAGCGCAATCAGTGCGCTCTAGAGTCTAGTCGCCGCGACGCTTTTTGCCGCCTTGAAGGTCTCGTTTCGCTTCCGGTCCGCCGGACAATTTTTTTGCATAGGCGTCGGTGCGCCAGCGCGCCGGGGCGGCGGAAAATTCGGTTTCGACGAGCTTGACCGACGAATCGCGGCGCCGCCAATGGGGGGCGTCGTCCGACTCGCCGGTAAATTCCCGGCCCGATCCGCCGGAGTGATTCGCTTGCGCCGCGCCGGCGCCGACGCGCCGACCGCCGACCCGGGCGGTAAAGACGTCGACGGCGTCCTGAATGCGCTGGGCGATATCGGCGGGCCGGGGCGCTTCCCGGGCGGTAAAGGCGCTGCGCAGGGCGTCGAGCGCTTCACGATGCGCTTTTTTCCTCGCTCCCCCGGCAGCGAACGCCCACAGGGTTGCCGCCGCCAGTTCGACCAGCAGATACGCCGCGACCGTGGCGAGCAGCAGTGCGAACACGGTCGGGTATTTGGCGAGCGGAGTCAGCGCGGCGAGGGGAACAGCGTCTTCGGGTTTCGGTACATATTTGACGTAGACGTAAGATGCGCCAAAGAGCAAACCCAACAACAAGCCGACGATGAGGGCGGCTACAGCCGACGGGGCTTGCGAAGGGCGTTTCAGAAATTTTTCAAAATCCTTCCGTGCGGCTTTGGTATTTTCCTCGGTCATGAAGCCTATGCCGAGAAAGTAGACATAAGCCTCAAGCGCCGTGGCGTAGGCTCGGGACAGATCATCGACAGCGCGCTCCGGCGCTGTCGTGCGCTGATCCATATTGTTGCGCAGTGCGTCGAGCCTGGTCTTGAACTCGTTCGCCGTATCCGCAATCGATTGGCCCAGCATCGCTCCAGCTTCGCGGACCCGTGCCTCGCGAACGATACCGAGGATCCACAGAAAAACGGCGTAAGCGAATGCGCCAAAAGCGCCGATCATGCCAATTCTGAAAAAGATCGACGAAAGGGTATTAAGATCATTCGCCGCCTCGGCGTTTTGCAAGTTCGCAGCCTCGTCGCTAAGCCCGCCTAGCCACAGGCCGAGGGCAAGCCATGCAAACCCGATCGCCAGCGGTAAGATTTGCCCGATGAAAATCGCCTCAGTCTTGACACGCAATGCAATCGTTTTCGCCAGTTCAGTAGCTTTGTCATACAGTTCTTTATTTCGCCGGCGCATGTCTTCCGCCGACCCGCTAAATTGCTCGCTAAGCCAAGGATTGCCGACTGGCTCGCCGCCCGTATCGTCATCGCCGAACAGTCCGACCGTGGGATCGACCTGGGCGGCAAACGCCGGATCCGGCGCGGCGGCGGGCGCCGGCGCAGACGCGCCGGCAAGACGCTTGAGCGCGCCGTTCGCCGCTGCGCGCAGATCGGCGGCCAGTCCGCTCAGTTTTTCGCCGGTCTTCATGGCGCAAAGCCCCGCTCATACCCGCGTGCATGGTAGAGCAAATCTGCGCCCTCGTTAATCCTCGCCGGTGCGGGACGAAACGCCCGGAAAACCTGCATAATTCCTAGCCCGCCTGGGGCGACGCGGTTATATTCGCACGCAAGACGCCATCAGGCTGCGCTATGCGCCGGGGCGGGCTTTCAAGGGTGGCGCATGGCCGACATTTTTATCTCCTATGCGCGGGGCGACCGCGAAAAGGTCGAAAAGCTGGCGCTGGCCCTGGAGACCGGGGGCCATTCGGTCTGGTGGGACCGTCATATCGCCGGCGGCGCGGAGTTTTCAAAAGAGATCGAACAAGAATTGAATGCGGCGAAAGCGGTCATCGTCGCTTGGTCGCGCGAAGCCAATGACTCGCGATGGGTCAAAGACGAGGCGGGGATTGCGGCCAACGCCGGCAAGCTGATTGCGGTCGGTCTTGACGGCGAAGAGCCGCCGATCGGTTTCAAACAGTTCCACGTCATCGACTATGTGCATGCGAGCGATGCGGCGCTCAATGACATTAAGCGCTCCGTGGCGTTGAAGCTTGGCCGCGCGTTGACAGAAGAGCCGTCGCCATTCACGACGCCAGCGCGGCGCGCGCCGATCCGGAACTTACTGATTGCGGCGGTAATCGCCATCGGCGTGCTCGCATTGGGCTATGTAGTTTATAATAATGTGCTGCAGAGATCGCCAGGTAATAGCGCCGATGTCGCGTCCGCAGGGGATTATCGCTCCATAGCTGTCCTCGCCTTTTCAGATCTCTCTCCGGAACGCGACCAGGAGTACTTCTCAGACGGCATCGCCGAAGAACTCCTCAATCTCCTCGCCAAGAAAACGGACTTGCGCGTCGCCGCGCGCACGTCGTCGTTCGCGTTCAAAGGCGCCAACGAAAGCGTCAACGCCATTGGCGAGGCGCTCAATGTCGACGCCGTATTAGAAGGATCCGTACGCAAGGCAGGGGAGAATGTACGCATTACCGCGCAATTGATCGATACACGTTCCGGCTATCATTTATGGTCCGAAACCTACCACCGCCGCCTCTCCGATATTTTCGCTGTTCAGGACGAGATTGCGCATTCCATCGTCGATGCAATCCCGACCGTTATGATGCAAGAGGGCGAAAGCGCAGACTCGCCTTCCAGCTCGGCGGCGTATGAGCTTTACTTGCAGGGAAAACACCAGTTGACGCTGCGTACGCCCGCTTCCATTGCGGAGGCGCGGCGTCTTTTTGAAGAAGCGACGGCGCTTGATCCGAATTTTGCGGCCGCATGGGCGGGGCGTGCAACCGCCTATGTCTTGCAGCGCGACTCGAGCGACAGCTATGGCGATCTTAGCTACGAAGAAGAACTGGCGCTTGCGAAACCGGCGGTTGAAAGAGCGCTCGCGCTCGATCCCGTTTCCGACGAAGCATTGGCGGCGCTCGGATTGCTGCATTTCCATGGGAACGATTTCGAGAGCGCGGAAGAGGCGCTGCGCCGCGCCGTCGAGATCAATCCAAGCTCTATAAACGCCCGCAACTGGCTTCACTCAGCGTTGTTCGCATCCCAGCGTTATCAGGAAGCATTCGCTCAAGTAAAACGTGCGGCGGAGATCGACCCCTTGTCCGCCATCATTTTGGAAAATCTCGTCAACACCCATGTCAGTCTTGGCGAATATGAGGACGCGGTCGCGGTCGCTGAGCGCAACGTCGCCTTGCATCCCGAATGGCCGGTTGCGCGCGCATCGCTTGGATATGCGTATTTCTCTGCAAGCAAATTCGCTGAAGCCCTCGCCGCGGAAGACGACGTCTTCGAAATGCCCGGCATGAGCTTCGGCGTTTATGGCAATGTGGTTTTCCGCATGGCGCTGATGGGCCATTTCGACGAAGTCATTCTTGCCGAGGCGCCGTGGTACGCGCTCTCCTTCACGCGACTGATACAGGGACGCGACGAAGAGGCGCGCGCGCTTGTTAACGGGGCATATCAACGCGCCGCCGAGCCGTTGCTTACCATTCCCCGCGTGGCGTGGACATTGTGGGCGCTCGGCGACGAAGAAGAAGCGCGCACCTTGTTCGAAGAATACGCGATCGCGCAAAACCGCCCGCCCTTGGTGTCAAATTTTGACTGTTATCCCGGCATACACATTGCCGCGTTGCGTAAACGCGCTGGCGACGAAGCGGGCGCGCGTCCCCTAATTGAGGCTTGCCGCCGCGTCCTCGAAACGCAAGCGCGCGAGGGCATGGTGTTGCCGTATTATCGCGCCAACACGCCCGCGGAGCTTTTGCTGCTGGAAGGAAAGCGCGACGAGGCGATCGCGCACTTGCGGGCCAACGTCGAAAATCGCCGCTCAGCCGATTGGTGGCTCGCCAAGGATCCCGCATGGGCCGATATCAAAGACGATCCTCGCTTTGTTGCGGTGGCGGACGACATCAAAGCCATGGTCAACGCCGACCGCGAGAAGTATCTGCGTATGAAAAGCGAGGATAGCCAATAGGCAGGTGGCCTCCCACAGTTGGCTACGCTGCTTGTGCGGGCGGCGCGAGTGAAAATTTTCGGCAAAAAGAAACCGGAGCGCGCCCGAATGCTTGAACAAATCTATTATGTTTCACAACTCGTCGCCGTTGCGGCGCTTGTTCCGTCGATTATCTATCTCGCTGTCCAGGTTCACCAAAACACCGCGCAAGCGCGCGCCGGCGCTAATTATCAGTTTCTTGAAGCGTCGGGGCATATCAGCATGATCCTGGCCAGCGACAGGGACGCCGGCGTCATCCCGGATGCAATGCAGCGTGAAACGCTGCGTTGCTGATCCGGGATCGCTTCCGGCAGGTTTTGATCGAACAACAAGAGATCCCGCATCTGCATCGCATCATCAAAGATGCTGCAATGCGTGTGGGATGACGGAGACGGTTCGATCTCTTGTCAATGAAGGCGGTTTCGCCGGTGAGAAATCCCGGACCGGCGGTGACGCCGGCGCGATCTCCTTAACGAATTCTTGCAACTCCCGTGAAACATTCCTCGCGACCATTTGCGGCGCGCCAGGAGACCACGCCGATGCACCCGCTGGGGCGATATCTCAAGGAACTCGAAGAACCGGTTCAGGATTTTGCGCGCCGCGTCGGCGCATCGCGTCAGACTCTTTACCGGATCATCCGCGGCGCCCAGGCGCCAAAGCCGACGCTGGCCCGGCGCATTGTCGAAGCGACCGGCGGCGCTGTTGATTTTGAGGCGCTTTATGCCGGTTCCGGCGAACGGCCGGCGGAAAAGGTCGTGACGCTCGACGCCGGCGAACGCGAAGAGCTGTTAGATCAGGATCGCGTGCGCCATGCGCTGGCGATCGTCATCAGCCATTTGTCGCCGGCTGGCCGGCCGGAGCCGCCCGACGAAGCAATCGACATCGCCACCGAGGCGGTGGTGAACACCTATGCGGCGCTTTCCAATATCACGACGCGCCGGGGTCCGGACCGTCTTTGCCAAGCTCTGCGGCCAGTTCTCGAAGAAATTCTGCGAGAGTATTCGGGCCCGCCGCCGCCGTCCGCACTTGCGCGCGGAGCAGCGCTGGCGAGCCAGTATTACTATCGGGCATGGAAAGCCGATCGGCAGGATCGATCCGCGCCATAGCAAGCCGGTTCAGGCGGGCCTCCCGGGCGCGCCGCTTGGCGATCCGCCACATCTTCCGGCTGATCCGCGCGGCGTAGATGTCTTCGTCGATACTCACCTGAGCCCCTGAAATACTACTAAAAAGCGCATAAATGCGCGGTTTGCTCCTAAAAAGAGCAATTTTCGCTGGTTTTCGTCAGAATACTCGTTAAAGTTGCTTTATCTGTAACTGTACTACATTAACGAGCATAGGGGATTCCCATGACCAAAGACCTTCGAAAAGAGCAGTTGGCGTTGTTGCGTTTTGAAAAGCAAATTGCAGGCTTGGCCGTCAGCCTGGCCGCGCTCGGCGGCGCGGCGAAGGCTGCGGATGGCAAACTTCATGCAACCCAGGCGCAGCAAGCATATGTCGAACTTGAAGCCGCATTGGTGCATCTGGCCCAGGTAACCGGCCAGGCCCATGAAGCCATGAACGCCAAGGCGGTCGAAACCGGCGCAAAACTCTTACAGGCGGTGGGAGGAATTCCGAAGTCTGAGCCGCCGGCGGTGGTCGCATCGATCCTTGGGCTTGGATAACCGTCCTATTTTACGCCGCCCTTGTCGGCGGCATGCTTTTCATCGCCTACAAATCGCGGTCGCCGCAACTCGCGGCGGCCGCGCGTTTATTGGCGCTAAGCTGGGCGGCGGCGCTGCAGTTCTGGATCGTGCTGGACGGCGCCGAGCGAAACTTGGCCTATTTCGCGGTGGATGCGGCGCTTGCTTACGCGTTCTTTGAGATGTCGCGCGGGCGCTGGTTTCCGGTTCCGTTGTTTTTTCTGCACGCAGCGTTGGCGCCGTATCATTTATGGGCGGGTTTTACGGGATCGGACATCTTCTGGATGGCGCTGTTTCTCAATCGTTCGTTTGAGCTTGAGGTGACATACGTCATCGCATGCTCTTTATACAGAATATATACCTTGCGCGCGGTGCGCCCGCCTGAGCGGCGCTCATAGGGAATTGATGAAATCGGCGAGATCGTTATGGGCGGCGCGCGCTTCATCCATGCTCCAATGCATGTGGAAGAGATGAAACATGCCGTCGAAAACCCGCAGGCGCGCGTCAACGCCGGCGCGCCGCGCCGCCTCGGCGAGACGGGCCGCGTCGCCGAGCAGCACTTCGCGCCCGCCTGCATGGATCGCCATCGGCGGCAGCCATTCGAATTCGCCGTAAAGCGGCGACACCGCGGGATCGGATAGATCGCGGCCCGGCGCGTAATAACGAAAGAGCTGGCGGAAAAGCCGGCCGCCTCCGGAGCGGATCAGCGGATCATGACCGTCAAGCGCGATATGGGAATCGCTGGCCCCGGTCCCGTCGACGCAGGGCGAAAGACAGATCGCGCCGCCGGGCGCGGGAACCCCTTCATCGCGCCAGCGCATCATCGCCGCGAGCGCCAGCGTCGCGCCGGTCCCGTCCGCCATCAGGACGATCTTGCGATCGGGCGCGCTCGCCAGTTGCGCGCGATAGACCCGGTCGATCTCTTCAATCTGTGTGGGAAAATGCGCTTCCGGCAATAGCGTGTAATTAAGCCCAAGCCCCGGCGCGGCGGTAAGATGGCAAAGGGGAAGTGCGACCGACGCGTGGGTTCGCGCCGAGCCGGAAACGAAGTCGCCGCCGTGAATGTAAAAGATCAACGGCGCGTCCGGCCGCTCGCCGGCGGTCTCGTAGCGCATGCAGGAAAGACCGGCGATTTCGGTTTCCGTCAGGCGGTAGTCGAAGTCGAGGTCTTTATGGGTTTTGATCCAGGCCTCGTGGGCGAAATGCCGCGCGACGCCGCGGGTCAACGGATTGCGCCATGTATCGAGCGTCGGATAAGTCTTCAGTCCCGCGATGCGCGCTTTGGCGCCGTCGCTGACCGCCGCTCCAACACGCCGTGCGATGACCGGCATAAGCGTTCCGTTTCGGCGGCCGCCCGCGCTTGCGGGCGCCGTTCGTCCTTTCACAGCAAGGCTGAAGCCGGCGCGAAAAGATCAGGTTAATAGCGGCCGTCAAATCGACGCCATTTAGTCGCGCGGCCAAGACGGTGCGGGGCTTTGCACGCGCACGCCCGGTTAAAAACGCTTAACAATCCGGCTGACGGCGGTCGCGTCCTAATCGAACAGCTTGGCCCAGCGCCGCTCTCCGCGCGTTTTCCAGGCGCCGCGGTGATAGGCGTCGGAAACGATCATCGGCGCGACGGTCGTCGCTTCGGCGTAGACCATCTGTTCGAGCGCGGTGTCGACCTTGCCCCAGGAGCACGCTTCCTTCAGCGTCGAGGACGAACAGGCCCCGTCGCGGACATCGGCGACGGTGATCTGCACGGCGTATTTGTGCATCTCGACGTCGTCATGGCCGAGGATTTCCGCGCATACCACCGTATCCTGAACAAAATTTTTCGGGACGCCGCCGCCGATCATGAAAAGACCTGACGCGCCGGCTTGAATTTTGATTTCCGTAAGCTCGCGAAAATCAGCCACCGAGTCGATGGAAAGATAGGGTTTTCCCGCCTTGATGCGCTCGGCCTGATGCTTGACCAGACCGAAACCGGCCGAACTGTCGGAAAACGCCGGACAGAAGATCGGCACGCCCGCATGATAGGCTTCCTCGATCAGCGAGCCTTGTTTTTTGGCATGGCCCTGGCTCAGCCATTCGCCCATGGCGTGAATAAAGGCGCGCGACGACATCGGACCGGGCGGCAGGCTTTCGGCCAGCTCATAGATCGCATGATCGCAGGCCTGTAGTTCCTCTTCGTCGATATAGGTGTCGTAAATGCGATCGATATAAAGATCGCGCAAAATCTTGTCGTCGGGAATCTCCCGCGCCTGATAGTGCTTAAAGCCGAGGGCTTCGAAAAAATCCATGTCGACGATCGATGCGCCCGTGGCGACGACGGCGTCCGCCATGTTGTTTTTCACCATGTCGCGCCAGACATGCATGCAGCCGCCGGCGGAGGTCGACCCCGCCAGGGTCAGGAACACCGAACACGCCTTGTCTTCAAGCGCCATGGTGAGAATGCGCGCCGCACGCGCCGCATCGCGCGAGGTGAACGACATATTCTCCCAGGCGTCGATCACGGGCCGCGCATCGAACGCGGCGATGTCGAAATGCTCGACCGGATGGGCGAGCAGTTCCGCCTTGCGGTTGTTTTTGTCGGTCATCTGTCGGTCCTTTCTCGGGGGCCGGGTTTTTTTAATCCGGATCCGGACCACGCGCCGATCGATCGCCGGCGCGCGCGGAGGGCCGTTAAGACGGCGCCGAAACTTTACTTCGCAGCATGCTCGGCGTGACGCGGGTCAAACGCAATAATGTCGGCCGACGCCGGCGCTTGTTCGCCATACATGCTCATCATCGGCTCATCGGCGAGTTCGGCTTCGAGATAGTCGCCAAAGCCGTTGAACTTGGTCGCCAACACGGCGCCGTAGGCGCCGGTGAGGCCGAGTTCGATGTAATCGCCTTCGCAAACGTCCGCAGGCAGAAAGAACGGGCCGTCCATCGCATCAATGGCGTCGCAGGTCGGGCCGAACAGCCTGAACGCTTTCAGCGGCCGCGCCGGCCGGCCTTCGGCGCGCAGCAGCTGCGCCGGGAAGACCAGCCCGTCATGGGCGGCGTCGAACAGCGCGCCGTATGCGCCGTCGTTAAGATAGAGCGCATGGCCCTTGCGCAGTTCGACCCGGACGATGTGGCTGCCTGCTTCCGCGCACAGGGCGCGGCCCGGCTCGCACCAGAGATCGGCGTTCAAAAGCACCGGCATGTCCTCGAACGCGGCCTTGATTTCGTCCACATAGGTTTCCAGCGGCGGCGGCGTCAGACCGGCGTAACAGGCGGGAAAACCGCCGCCCACATCGACGATGTTGACGGTCACGCCGGCCCTGCGGATCGTTTCGCTGACATTTTCCATAGCGATGCGCCAGGCTTCGGGCCGCATGCATTGAGAGCCCACATGAAACGAAATCCCAAGTTCGTCGGCGACGACCCGCGCCTTGCGCAAAACCGTCGTCGCCTCCGGGCCCGCGGCGCCGAATTTTCCGGCCAGCTTGTGTTTGGCGTAATCGGATGAAACCGCAAGGCGGACAATGATGGTCAGATCGCTCGCGCCGCCGGTCTCGGCGATGATCTTGTCAAGCTCGGCGCAGCTGTCGACGGCGAAAATTCGAACGCCATAGTCGAAATAGGCGCGCCGGATGGTCGAGCGCGCCTTGACCGGGTGCATGAAGGCGAGCGTGGCGTCGGGATAGCGCCCTGCGGCAAGCTCGATCTCCCGCATCGAGGCGACGTCGAACCATTTAACCCCGGCGCGATAAACCGCGTCGAGCACTGCCGGATGCGGATTGGCCTTAAGCGCATAGAGCACCTCGCCGGGAAACCGGTCCAAAAACCAGCCCGCGGCCTTTTCGGTCGCCTGGGGGCGCACGCAATGAACGGGAAGGTCCGGTGAGGACGCTAGGACCAGCGCAAGCGCTGAAGCATGCCTTTCCATCTCATGGAACCTCGCAAAAGCTGCCGAACACCAAGCGCCAATCTTGCGGAGAGGTCCCATGGGATTGGCGAGATGCGCAAATAGGAATGCTTTTCGCCGCTGTAAAGAAAAAAATGCGTGCTGCGTCCTTGGCGTTGTCGCCGTCTCTGTCAGCAGCCCTGGGGAGTCGCTGCCAATTGTTTGAAATATAAAGGAGAAAATTACTTCGCCGTGGTTAAACAGGCTTGCCAAGCGGCAAAAAGTCTGAGTCCATTAAGACCGTCGCGTTTAAGGAGAACCGCCATGGCGCACGACCGGGCGCTCTTAAAACAAGTGCGGGGCTATCGCCTGGCCACGGCGGAAATCCTTTACCGCCTGCCGGACCATCCGGACCTTTTGCAGAGCTATATCTGGCAGGATTACGATCTGGCGCCGAACTATCCGGTGCTGATCCGGTTTCTCGACTTCTGGCGCCGCGAGTTGGAAGGGCCGATCCATTCCGTGCGCCTGGCGGGCAGGAAGCTGATCGGGGCCGCCGACCTCAACATGGTCAGCGAATACGGGCTGCATTAGTCTTTCCCTCAACTGGCGAGAATCCCGCTAGATTGACCGCGCCGGAAACCTGCGGGATCCGCATGGCGAGTATTTACGACCTCAAGCCGAAATTCCAGGCGCTGTTGCGGCCGGCCTGCGCGGCGCTGGCCAGGGCCGGCGTCACCGCCAATCAGGTGACGCTGGCGGCGTTCGCGTTAAGCATCGCCCATGGGGCATGGATTGCGGCGTCCGCCGGCGCGCCCGTCGCGCTTTGGCTTTTACCGCTGACGCTTTTTATCCGTATGGCGCTGAACGCCATCGACGGCATGCTGGCCCGCGAGTTCGATCAGAAATCAAAACTCGGCGCGATCCTCAACGAACTGACCGACGTGCTCGCCGATACGGCGCTCTATTTGCCTTTCGCCTTCATCGCGGGCGTTGAGCCGACGCTGGTCGTCGCTGTCGTTCTCTTGGGTGTCGTTGCGGAAATGACCGGCGTCATCGGCGTTCAGATCGGCGCTAGCCGGCGCTATGACGGACCGTTCGGCAAGAGCGACCGGGCGGTCTTTTTCGGCGGCTTTGCGCTGCTGCTCGCTTTTGGCGTCGCGCCGGGCCTGTGGAGCGATGTCGTCCTTGCCTTCGCCGCCGCCCTGGGGCTCGCCACCATCGTCAACCGCGCGCGCTGCGCCCTGAAGGAGATCCGCGATGCCGGCCGGTGAGGGACTTTCCGAGCGCGTCTTGTGGGCGATCGGCGCGATATTCGCGCTGTTGATCGCGGCGAGCATCGCAACCGCCATTCTCAAGCGCCGGGCGCCGGGCGAAGCCACGGCGGAATTGTCGCGGCGCGTGACGTCGTGGTGGTTCATGATCACGGTGCTCACCATCGCGATCGTCACCAACCGGGTGGTTTCCACCGTCTTTCTCGGTTTCGTCGCCTTTCTGGCGCTCAAGGAATATCTGTCGCTGATCCAGACGCGCCGGGTCGACCGGCTGATTCTTCTGTTCGCCTATTGGGCGATCCCGGTGCAGTTCGTCTTCGCCCATTGGAACAGCTACGGCCTGTTCTTGACCTTCATTCCGGTCTGGATGTTTTTGTTCTTGCCCATGGCGATGACGCTCACCGGCCGGACCGAGGGCTTTCTGCACGCGGTGGGAACCTTGAGCTGGGGCCTGATGATCACGGTCTTTTCGCTCAGCCACACGGCGATGCTGCTGGCCGCCGATCCCGAAACAGCAGGGCCCGCCGGCGGGGCGGGACTGCTTCTCTATCTTGTGGCGCTGACCCAGTTCAACGACGTCGCCCAGTTTACCGCCGGCAAGCTTTTCGGCCGGCGCAAGATCATTCCCGCCGTCAGTCCCAAGAAGACCTGGGAAGGTTTTCTCGGCGGGCTTGGCGCGACAATTTTATTGGCTGCGGCGGCGGGTCCGTTCCTGACGCCGATGCCGTTTTATATCGCCGCGATCGCCGGCGCGATCATCGCTGTCGCGGGCTTTCTCGGCGACATCACGATTTCCGCCTTCAAGCGCGATCTGGGCGTGAAGGATTCCGGCGGTCTTATCCCCGGTCACGGCGGCATTCTCGATCGCGTCGACAGCCTGACCTATTCGGCGCCGGTGTTTTATCACGCCATGCACTTTTTTGTTTTCAGCGGGCGGATCTAAATGACGAAGGTTCTTCGTATTGCATTCTTCCTGCTGATCGTCAGGCCGGTTTTGCTGATCGTGCTCGGCATGAATGTGCGCGGGCGCGAGCATCTGCCAAGGAGGGGACCGGCGATCGTCGTCGCCAACCACAATTCTCATCTCGACACGCTGACCCTGCTGGCGCTCTTTCCCCTGCGCGATCTGCCACGTCTTCGCCCCGTGGCGGCGGCGGATTATTTTCTGCAAAATAAATGGCTCGCCTGGTTTGCGCGCAACATCATCGGCATTTTGCCGCTCGACCGCGGGGCGATGAAGAAAAATCCCCTCGCCGACATGGAAGCGGCCCTCGACAAGGGGGAGATTCTCATCCTGTTTCCCGAAGGCTCGCGCGGCCAGCCCGAACGGCGCGCCGAGTTCAAGCGCGGCGTTGCTTTTCTCGCCAAGGCCCGGCCGGCGACGCCGGTTTATCCCGTCTTCATGCACGGGCTGGGCAAGGCCCTTCCCAAGGGCAGCTTCATTCTGGTGCCGTTCAATTGCGACGTCATCGCCGGCGCGCCGTTTCATTATACGGGCTCGACAGAGGCGTTCATGGAAACGCTGGAAAGCCGCATGACCGCGCTCGCCGCAAAGGGCCATTTTCAGCCATGGGAATAAAAGACCGGCGTTACTGGCTGGCGGCAGCGTGTCCGGCGGCGATCTGCGGCGGTTATGCGTTCATCCGCGTTAACGCCTAACCAAATTGTAGGATTCGGAACGCTCCCGCCGATTGGTCTTGCCGATGGGATCGTCTACTCTCCGCGCCGATTCGCAGATCGAGGAGAAGATTCTTGCGACGCTTATTGATCATGACAGCGGCGGCCCTGGTCGTCGCCGCCTGCGACCGGTCCGCCGATCCCGCCGATTCCGGCGAAGAATCCCCAAGCGAGGGGGAACAATCGCGCGCCGAATTAAAAGCCGCCTTTGAAAAGCGCGCGGCGGAAAATCTTGCGGCCTCGGACAAGTTCCTGACGGAAAACGCCGAGCGCGAGGGCGTCACGGTCACGGCCAGCGGCCTGCAATACATCGTGCTCGAAGAAGGTCCGGAAGACGGCGCCGTCCCGGTGTCGACCGATCTCGTGGTGGTTCATTATGTGGGCACGCTGAAGGACGGGGTGGAGTTCGATTCCTCCCGGGCCCGCGGCGCGGCGGCGCATTTCAAGCTCAACGGCGTCATTCCCGGCTGGACGGAAGGCGTTCAACTGATGAGCGAGGGCGATCGCTATCGCTTCTATATTCCGCCCGATCTCGCTTACGGCCAGCTCGGCACGCCGGGCGGGCCGATCGGCCCCAACGAGGCGCTGATTTTCGACGTCGAACTTCTCCAGGTGAAAAACCCGGAAAAGAACCTCGCCGACGCGAATAAGTTTCTCGCGCAAAACGCCAATGTGGACGGCGTTCAAACCACCGCGTCCGGCCTGCAATATCAGATAATGTCCGAAGGTCCCGAGGACGGGGCGTCGCCCAGCGCCGACAATATGGTCAAGGTCAATTATCAGGGGACGCTGATTAACGGGACGGAATTTGATTCATCCTACGCGCGCGGCGAGCCCGCCGAGTTTCGGCTCGACGGCGTCATTGCGGGTTGGACCGAAGGCGTGCAGCTGATGAGCGAAGGAGACAAATTCCGCTTTTTCGTTCCGCCCGATCTTGGCTATGGCGAACGCGGATCGCGCGACGGCACCATCGGGCCGAACGAAGCGCTGATCTTCGAAGTGGAACTGATCGAAGTCAAAGACGCTCCGCCCGCGCCGTAAGACGAGGGCGCATCGCAACCTCGAATTCCCCAAATACGGGTAAAATGCCCGAAATAATGATATAATATTCCCAAGTAATAGGAAATAATAGCGTATCTATTCACAAATTGTCTGTCTTTATTGACCCCCGCCCTGTAATCCGGATGATTGTCGTCAGTATGGGGATATTGGGCGATGGGGGCGACATTTCTGAAACGTTGGCTGTTTTTGTTGTCCGCCTGCCTGGCGGCGGCGGGCTGCGCCGGCGGTCCGGTCGACGATTTTGTTGAAGGCATCGTTGGGCATGACCGTAAGAAAGACGACCCGTCGACGGGCGCGCGAGGCATCGCCGACGGCAAGCAGCTCGATCGCATTGATTTTCTAAACTTGCTCGATCCGGAAAAGCGGCGCTTTGATGTTTGCGACGATTTAGGCGGTTTTTCTGACATGAAGGAAACCGAAACGGTCGCCGAAACAACGGCCGGAGTCGCTCAAACGAAATATACTCACCGCGCGCGACAGCTTTCGCGCAAAGAACGCCAGCAGAATGAACAGAACGCACATGACAAACAAGTGCAATGCGCCTTCGCCGCTTTTTATACATACACATTATCGTGCCCCGAAGAAATTAATGCACAAGATCAAATCTCTCAGGCGGTATGCAGACACCAGCAGAAGTATACGTTCAGCGGTGAAACGGCGAAGGCGGCGGCGAAAAACCTGGCGCTGATTATTCGCCGCAATCAAGTGCAGGACAAGATCGTCGCCGTATCGGAAAATGTTTGCCGCCGGTTCAAGATTGCGCTGAACGATCAGATCACGAAGACGAATTTTTCCCTCGGCAGCACGGCGACGGCGCTCGCCGGCTTGGGCGCGATCTTTACGCCGGCCGATACGGCGCGTGCGCTTTCCGGCGCTTCGGCGATCTTCAGCGGCATTCGCGCGCAATATAACGACGCTTATCTGCAAAGTCTGACGGTGCAGGTCGTCACCAAGGGCATTGAGCTTAAGCGCGAGCAGATTCTCGATGAAATCAACGGCAAGCGTTACGGCCCGCCTTTCGTTGACAGCGCACAGGAGTATGAATCGCTGGGCGATAAAACCCTCACCGTCGATCTTGCTTGCTATGATGAGGATAGCGGCGAGCCTGAAGAATGCACGCTGACGGACATTTATGAGCGCATTCGTGTGGCAAAAGCGAGCAAGAAATTGCTGGAGATCGGCGAGGCGCAAGGTAAACTTGTGCGGTATGCGTCGCGCCCTTACATCCCGCTGTCGCCCTTTGACAAAGCCGACATCAAACTTCAGGAGGAATTTAAAAAGGAACTGACAGAGCGATTAAAAAAGAAACGAGAAATTGAAGCCAGGCTGCAATCGAAACAAAAAGAAATTAAAAAGATTGTAGATGAAGCTGGCGATACGCTGGCCGCCGCACGCGCCGAACGCGACGATGACATAGAGAAACTGACTGAGTCCGAAGCCAAGCTTTTGCGTTGGGAGCGCGAGATTGAACAGCACATCAATCTCATTCACGCCGCACGAGATGCGAAAAAAGGCCGCGGACTGCTCAAAAATGTTTTCTTGCCTGCTGAGACCGAACAAATCCGCAAGGTAATCGACGACTCAAAACGCATGATAACATGGCTTGATTCGCAACGAGATAATGAACTGCCGAACAATAAAAAATTGCGATCCAAGCTAAATATTGCTCTCCGGACCGAATCGGTCGCGCTCGCGGCGGCTTTGGAAGAACTCGAATCCGACCCCAAAAAGGAGGACCCCAAAAAGGAGGACCCCAAAAAGGAGGACCCCAAAAAGCCTGAGGCCGGGGAGGGAGAGGGGTCTGAGGAGGGCTCAGAAGGCGATGAATCTCAGGACAAAAAATCCGTTCCAAACGACATCGAACAACCCGGCGCCGGTAAAAACCCTGTCGAGGCCGAAGCGTTGGCGAAAAGCCGTGCGTTGGCGGAGGCAATTGAAGCTTTGTCGCCGGTAGAATCCGGACTATCCCCGGAAGACGGACGCGAGCTGAGCATCAAAGAGAATGATGTCAAGGAAATAAGAAAGGAGCTAAAAGAAGCAACTGCCAGGATTCAGGATCTGGAGGAGAAGCTTGGCGATGATTTCGCCAAGATCGACGCCATTGTCGGCGTAGTGCCAATCAGTCAGTATACAGTTGAAATGGCGGTGGCTGATGCGATTCGATATCATGCGGCGTGCACGATACCGTCCGGCCTCGAAAAGGCGCTTGAAAGCGTGGACAATGAAAAAACGCCGGGCTTTGATTCTCTGCGCAAAGGCCTTGAGGATATGATCAATATTCAGCGGCGCATGAAGCAGCTTCAAGGTTTTCAAAAAGGAATAGAGGAAGAAGAACCCGAAGAGAGCTCAGACAAAAAGCGTTCGAACGACGAAGCGCCGAGCGAGTAGGGGGTGGGGCATGCCGAAACTGTGGGGCGCTATTTGGGGAAATAAGGAAGCGGAAATCGAAGCCGCTAAATGCGATTGCAACAATAAAAAAGGCAAGCGCGAATTTTGGCTCGTTCTTCATATTCTCTGGACGTTTGCTTTTTTGGTCCTGTTGGTCGTGTGGATGCCGGGCGAATATTTGGTCGGAGTCGGCGAAGAGCAGCGGGAGCGCATCGCCGAGCAGAAATATGAAATTCTGGTGCTTTTTTTTGCGGCTTTCGGCCCCTGGATCGCCGCCGGCGCAGCGTACTTCTTCGGGCGTGAAAATTTACGCGAGGCGTATCGCGGCATCGCCGATACGCTGCCGAATCTTCGCCGGCAGGATAACGGCGGGAATGCGTCGCCGGACGGCAAGGGGGGAGGGCGATAATGGTTATTCGCTTCATGGGCCTCACAGTCGGCAGTCCGGAGGGCGAAGTCGAGGGCGTAAAGCGCCGTATCGAGAAGATAAAGCGTGATAAGCAAAGAGACGAAAACCTTAAGGAGTTTCGGCTTGTCCGGTGTTTTCTTGTGGCGTTTGTATTCTTATTGGTGGCTGTCTTGATATTGCCGGCGCAGATATTGACCGGCACATACGAAAATGCGGATCTAAAGGTCGCTGAAACAAAAAAAGAAATCCTTGCAATTCTGATCGCCGCCATTGGCCCGTGGATCGCGGCCGGCGCGGCTTACTTTTTCGGTCGGGAGAATTTGCGTGAAGCCTATGCGGGCATGAAGAGCCTGCAGCCGCAGGAAAAATCGCCCGACGCTATTTTACGCGCCACGTTGATCAGGGATCTGCCGCTGCGGACTATCGATTTCATCGTCACGCCCGATGATGAATTCTCGATGGTCAAAGAACGGTTTTGGGCCGATCAACAGCGGTGGTTTTTCATTTTTGTCGATCATGACGGCAAATTCTTCGCGGCGATCCACGAAGAAGAAATATGGCGAATCCGTGCTGAACCCGACCAGTATCCTCTGCCTTTCACCGCCAAAGCCGAATTGGCGGCTCAGAGAATCAGACCGGCCAGTTATGACGACATGCCCAATGACGGGCCCGTGCAAGTCAAAAACCAAAAGCATCTCGACGGCATTTCCATGAAACATATTTTGCGGGCGATCGCCGTAGGCAAGCGTGCGACGCAACGCGCCGCCTCGCAAGCATCTGGCGGAGCGCAGATGAAGTTGCAAACGCTTGCGGACCTTGTCGCGCGTCCGGAAGGTAATCCGAACGAGGTCGGCGATGATATCATCAAGTCCTTAAATGGCGCGGAAGTCTTTAGAGAGACGGCAAGCGCCTTTGTCGCGGAGCAGGTGCTCCAAGAAAGCCGAAAATATCTCGGCGTCGTCATTGATGCAGATGGCAAACCGACCGGATATTTCTCAACCGGCGACATCCGTCGAGTGCTGACCGGCGCTCAATAGACTGCCGGCTCCCGATCCGAGCAGATCTTCACCGGTGAGATCATGGTTCCCCACGCCCCGTCTTTAACATTCGTTAACCCATTTTGGCGTAACGCCGATTCGCTGGAAGTTGTCGCCAGCGTCTTAAGGGGATGATCATCCATGAGAAAAGCGACGAAAAGGGCCGCCAAGCCGGCGGCCAAGAAAAAGGTTGTGCGCAAGGCGAAAGCCAAAACCGCAGCCAAGAAGGCTCCGACCAAAAGGAAAGCCGTCAAGAAGACCGCGAAAAAGAAAGCGGTGAAAAAGACCAAGCTGAAAGTCGTCAAGAAGGCGGCGAAAAAGAAGACGGCGAAAAAGCCGGCGGCCAAGCGGCCGGCCAAGCGCAAGACCGTTCGGCGCAAGAAGGCCGCTTAACGGCCTAGCGCACGGTTGATGTCCCGGCCCTGGCGCCGGGACATCCCCGCCGCTTTTCCGGCCCGACCCGGCCCCAAAGCGGCGACCACAGCCCTTGCCAAACATATAAAGATTTCTTTATATGTTTGGCGGAGGCTGTTGATGAGCGATTTCTATAAAGACCGGCCCGAAAGGATCGCCGCGCTGAAAAAGGCGCTGGGCGAGCGCATTCTCGTGCTCGACGGCGCGGCGGGGACCTTCATTCAGGATTACGATCTTGACGAAGCGGCGTTTCGCGGCGAACGGTTCGCCGACTGGTCCTGCGACGTAAAGGGCAATAACGACCTTTTAATCCTGTCGCGGCCCGACATCGTGCGCGCCATGCACGAGGCCTATCTCGGCGCGGGCGCGGACATGATCGAGACCAATACCTTCTCGGCGACCTCCATCGCCCAGGGCGATTACGCCATGGAAGAGCTCGCTTTCGAACTCAACCGCGAGGGCGCCAGGATGGCCCGCGCGGCGGCGGACGCCGCTGCGACGAACGCCAGGCCGCGCTTTGTCGCCGGCGCTATCGGGCCCACCAACTGCACCGCCTCGATCTCGCCGGACGTCAACGATCCGGGCAAGCGCAATGTGGATTTCGACGCGCTGGCGGCTTCCTATGGCGAAGCGGCCCGCGGCCTGATCGAAGGCGGCGCCGATGCGATCCTGATCGAAACCATTTTCGACACGCTCAACGCCAAGGCGGCGATTTACGCCGTACAGGAACTGTTCGACGAACTCGGCTTCGACATTCCCATCATGCTGTCGGTGACCATCACCGATCAGTCCGGCCGCACGCTGTCGGGCCAGACGACCGAAGCGTTCTGGCATGCGGTGCGCCATGCAAAGCCCTTGTCGGTGGGCGTCAATTGCGCGCTCGGCCCGGACCTTATGCGGCCTTATGTGGCCGAACTCGCCAAGGTCGCGGATTGCTGCGTTTCCGCCTATCCCAATGCGGGCCTGCCCAACGCCTTCGGCGGCTATGACGAAACCCCGGCATCGATGACGCAGCATTTGGGCGAATGGGCGCAAAGCGGGCTTCTCAATATCGTCGGCGGCTGCTGCGGCACCACGCCGGATCATATCAGGGCGTTCGCCGATGCGGTTGCGGGCCTGGCCCCGCGGGCGGTTCCTGAACCGGACCCCGCCATGCGGCTTTCCGGCCTCGAACCGTTCAAACTGGCGGGATAAGTGGTTTTGCCTCTTGAAACGGTTCCGGTTTGAAATCATAATGGTTCCATATTGGTTGGAAGCAGCCCGATGGCGAACGTCACCCTCAAGAATATCCCGGACGATCTTTACGCGCGCGTCAAGGAATCCGCCCGCATGCACCGCCGCTCCATCAACCGGGAAATCATTGCGCGCCTGGAGGCGGCGTTACAGCCGCGGCGCATTTCCCCGGAAGAGCGCATCGCGCGCTTTCGCAAGCTGGGGTCGACCGTCCCCCCCGATGGGGTCGGGCTTGAAGCGCTTCTGGAGGCGATCGACGAAGGGCGGCCGTGATCGTCGCCGACACCAATATTATCGCCTATCTCGCGCTCCCCATGGATTACAGGGAAGCGGCCGAGCGTCTTTATCTGTTGGATCCCGAGTGGATTGCACCGCAGATATGGCGCAGCGAATTCCGCAACGTAATGACGCTTTATATGCGCAAGTCGATGCTTACGCTCGAACAGGCGCTTCAAGTCCAGGCGGAAGCTGAGGACATGATGAACGGACGGGAATTCGACGTCGCCTCGGCCGATGTTCTGGCATTGGCTGAAAAACATGCAGGTTCGGCGTATGATTGTGAATTCGTCGCCCTGGCGAGACATTTCGATGTCGCACTGGTGACCATGGACAGGAAGCTGATAGACGCGTTTCCCCGGGAAGCAGTGTTGCTGACGGATTTTATCGAGGATAGCCAATGACACGTTTGTGGATTGTTCGCGCCGGTAAACATGGCGAGCAGGAGCTTGCTGCTATAGAGCAGGGCAGGCTTTTGCCAGGATTCGCCAACATTGGCGATCTGAGTGGTTGCAAAGATCGCGATGCAGTTCTGGCTCATCTGCAACAAGCCTTGCCCCAAGCAGGGCAGAATAGGCGAAAAAATTTCGCCGCCCAGCTAAATCAGTTTGCGAACACGATAAAGGTCGGCGATCTCGTAGTAATGCCGCGCAAACTGACAAATGGAGTAGCGATCGGCGAGGTAACGGGAGACTATGTATTCAACGCAGATGATCCCTATAAGCATTCCCGCACTGTGAGATGGCGTCAGGAGGCAGTTCCGCGCGATACATTCAAACAAGATCTGCGTCATTCCTTCGGTGCATTCATGACTATATGCGAAATTAAGCGCAACGCGGCTTTAGACCGAGTACGCGCCGTGCTTGAGACCGGCGCTGACCCCGGTGCGCTCTTGGGTAGGCAGGGAGTCTTGACGACTCACACAGCCGAAGATGAGGCGGAAGCTGAAGATTATGCGACGGATATTGAAGAGATAGCTAATCAACAGATCGTCTCGTTGATTAAATCGGAATTCGCTGGACATGCGCTTGCTGACCTTGTTGCAGAAGTTCTACGCGTCGAAGGTTATACGACGAAAACATCCCCGCCAGGCCCCGATGGAGGAGTGGATATACTGGCGGCTGGCGGAACGCTCGGCTTAGGAGAAGATCGCATCTGCGTCCAAGTGAAATCCGGGGACGGTGCGGCCAATCATGATGTCGTACTGCGGCTGATAGGTTCCGTATCGAATACACAGGCTTCTACAGGGCTGCTGGTAAGCATCGGCGGAGTAAACGCCGCAGCGCAGAAAGAGTTAGATGACAACTTCTTCAAACTGCGCCTGTGGCAAATGCCAGACCTTTTGAAAGCTCTGTTCCGAACATATGAAGATTTATCCGACGAATCACGCGCCAAGCTGCCGTTAAAGCAGATATGGGCGCCGATCTCGGCGGGCGATGAATGAGCGCTTTGCTTGCGCACAACCTAAACTGTTAAACAGCTTCGGCGCCCGAAAGACATGCCTATGACCGATCTTTCCCCCCAGCTTGAATGGATCTCGCGGCTTGTCGCGTTCGATACGACCTCGTCCAGGTCCAACCTCCCGCTGATCGAGGACGTCGAGCACTATCTGCGCGGCCTGGGCGTTGAAACCTTCCGTGTGGCGAATGACGATAAAACCAAGTCCAATCTCTACGCCGTCGTCGGCCCGAAGGTCGAAGGCGGGGTCGTGCTGTCCGGCCATACGGATGTCGTGCCGGTGGAAGGCCAGGACTGGCGGACCGATCCGTGGACCGTGGTTGAAAAAGACGGCCGGCTTTACGGCCGCGGCACGGCGGATATGAAAAGCTTTTCCGCTATCGGCCTGTCGCTGGTTCCGGAAATGCTCAAGGCGGGTCTTAAACGGCCGGTCATCTTCGCGCTGTCCTATGACGAAGAGGTGGGCTGTCTCGGCGCGCCGCGCATGATCGACGAAATCGCCGGCAAGGTTCCCGCGCCCCATGCGGTCATCGTCGGCGAGCCCACCAATATGAAAGTCGTCGACGGGCATAAAGGCATTGCTGCGTTTCGCGTGACGGTGACCGGCTATACGACCCATTCGAGCCAGACCGACCGGGGCGTTTCCGCCGTCGAGGCCGCAGCCAAGCTGATCGCTAAGATCGCCGACATGCGCGCGGTCCGGGCGCGCGCCGCCGATCCCGCCTCGCCTTTCAATCCGCCCTATTCCACCATGACCGTCAACGTCGTTCATGGCGGCGCCCAGCTCAACATCATGGCCGGCAAGGCCTGGTTTGAATGGGATCTGCGTATTATTCCCGGCGACTCGCGCCAGGATGTGCTCGGCGAATTTACTGATTTCGCCCAGGGCGTCGAAGCGGAAATGCGCGCCAAGGCCGGCGGCTGCCGCATCGAGATCGAAGCGCTCACCAATGCGCCGGCGCTGGCGCCGTCGCCGGATAATCCCGCCGCCGACCTCGCCAAGGCCCTGACCGGCCGCAATTCGACCGATGTCGTCGCTTACGCCGCCGAGGCCGGCCAGTTTCAGGAGGCGGGCTTTTCCGTCGTGATCTGCGGGCCGGGCTCGATCGATCAGGCCCATCAGGCGGACGAATTCATCGCCCTCGATCAGGTGCGCGAAGGAACCGCCTTTCTGCGCCGCCTCATCGCGCGTCTGAGCGCCTGACGACAATTTGCTTTCATCCTGCATTTTGCGGTCGCGTGTAGAAGTTTACCTCTCCCCCTCGGGGAGAGGGGACTTCCCTCCCGCCTTGAATCTCATTTTCGTAGAGTCAGTAGCGGATCGCGCAATCCATCTCCTCGCACATTCCCGCGCAGGCGGGAATCCAGTCTCATGAATAAAGCCGGGCTTCACCCGTCCTTTTTTGTTTGCTGGATCCCGGCTCTGCGCAGCATCACCCCGGATTATGATCCGGGGCGCTGCAGCGCGTTCGGGATGAGCGGGCGGTTTGCGCGATCCACAACCGACTCTAATCGTCGAGTCGTCGGTCGGAGCAGATGAAAACCTTTCATTAAGGTTCGTAGACGGAACGTATCCAAAGCCGGTAATAGCGCGGCCTTTACGTCGTCTTTACGCTGTCCTGCGAAGCTTGTCGCCATCCTGACAAGAGGGCGCGAAACAGGGGCGGGACGCGGTGAAAAAACAAAGCCAATGTCGAGCCTGCGGTTCAAAGGCGCTGACGCCGGTGTTTTCGCTGAGCCCGTCCGCGCCGGCCAAGGGTTTTTTGCGCGGCGCCGGAAAAGCGGCCGAGTATCTGCTATGCGATCCTTCGCGTGATGCGCGCGCCTGCGGTCTGCTGCAAGCCGCTTACGTCGGCGCGACAGGAGATCCCGCACCGTCGAGCCGGCACCCTTCGACCCGCGATCATTTGCGCGCCGCGGCGACGGAAGCCCTTGAACTGATTTCCGGACGCGACTGCGCCGCGCTCGACATCGGTTGCAATGACGGCGCGCTGCTTTCCTATTATCCGCGCTGGGTCGAACGGTTCGGCGTCGATCCCTGCGATCATGTGGAGCAAGTGGGCGAATGGGCGAAAACAGCGAAGGCGACGTTTCCTTCCGCCGACTTCGACGGCGCTTTCGGCGATGCAAAGTTCGACATCATCACCGCGATTTCCGTGTTCGAACATAGCGACGATCCGCGCAAGATGCTCGCCGCCGTGAAAGACCGTCTCGTCGGCGACGGCGTTTTCGTGCTGGAAACCCTTTATGCGCCCATGGTGCTGACGCGCAATTGCATTGAAACGCTGCAGGCCGGCGTTGCGGCGGTCTATTCCCTTTCGGCGCTCGAATGGCTGGTGCGCGAAACCGGCATGAAGATCGTCAAGGGCGCGCTCACCGCGAAAGAAGGCGGTTCGATCCGTCTCTTCATCACCCATAAGGATAATGACGAGCTTGATTTCGATCCCTGGAGCGAACGGCTGGCCAAGCTGTGGGATGAAGAAAACGTCCTCGCCATGCGCGCTATCCAGCCCTACCAGTCTTTCGAGCGGCGCGCGCAAGCGGTGCGCGAGGCCTTTGTCGACATGCTTGAGGAAATCGCCGCCCGCGGCGAGTGCGCGCATATTCTGGGCGCCGATGCGCATACGCTCGCGCTGATGCGCTGGGCCGGACCGGCGGCGAAAGTCATCACCGCCGCCGTCGATACGGCCGAAGCGCGCGAAAGCAATCGGCTCGGCGGCGACGGCGTGCGCATCATTTCCGAAACCGAATCCCGCGCGGCCGAACCGGACTTCCTGATCGCCCCGGCGCGGTTCAAGCGCGAGATGCTCGAACGCTGGCGCGAGGCGATCCTGCTCGGCGCGCGCATGATCTTCGCAAGCCCCGCGCCCCATGTGGTGACCGCAGGCAATTACGCTGGCGAATACGGCAAGACGGTCGCGGGCGGAGACGGCCCGGCGGGCGTTGAGGGCCTGCGCGCCATTCTCGCCGCCGCCGGCGGGCCGCGCCTTGTCGCGGAGAACGCCGAGCGCGCCCAGTCAGCCTGAACATCACGTTGAAATAAAGCGCCGTTTCTCGCCCTCAAGCGCGACCGCCGTCAACGCGCCCGACCAACACGCGCCGGTGTCGACGTCGATGCGCCAACCCGCGTCGAGCGGCTTTTTCAACGGCTGATGGCCATGGACGACGACATAATCGGGACGTTCCTTTTGCGGCGTGTCGTGAAACGCCCGGCGGATCCACAAAAGATCCTCTTCGATCTGATCGTTAAGCCCAATGCCCGGCCGCAATCCGGCGTGTACGAAAAGATAATCGCCCTCGATATGGGTCAGTGAAAGGGAATGCAAAAAGTCGAGATGGGCGCCCGGCATCTTTTCGGCCAACTCCGCGCCGAGATCTTCGGGCGAACGGCGCAGCACGTTGCGCACGCCGTAGCTGGTCAGCGTTTCCTCGCCGCCCCAATCAAGCCAGTGCAGCATCTGATTGGGATCGGTGATGAAATCGAGCATGACCGCTTCATGGTTGCCCTTCAGAAAAACCGTCGCCGGTTCGCCGGCCTGCAGTTCGATCAGCCGGTCGAGCACGCCCTTGCTGTCCGGTCCGCGGTCCACATAGTCGCCGAGAAATATCAGCCTGGCGTTTTCAAGACCGCGCGCGTCTTTTTCGATCTTCGCCACGAGCGCGTCGAGCAGGCGCGCGCAGCCATGGATGTCCCCGATGGCGTAGATTTTCCGGCCAGGGGGCGCGGCGGCTTTTTGGCCGTTTTTGTGCAAAAACTGGTCTAACATCCTGGCCTTCGTTTTCTACAGCCTAACGCCCATCGCGCGATTTTGCATATATGCCGCGCCGCCTTGCGGTTTCGGCGCGACGGGTATTTCGCTATGACAGAACTGCCATAAAATCGCGATAACGCGGAAAAAGGGTTAACCGGGCAGGGAGACTCCTCGCGATGAGCGTGCTCGTTACCGGCGCCGCCGGCTATGCCGGCTCGCATATGCTCCTGGCGCTGCTTGAAGCCGGCGAGGAAGCCGTTGCGCTTGACGATCTTTCGACCGGCGCGCGTTGGCTGGCGCCGGCGGGCGCGGCGTTCATCGAAGCCGATGTCGGCGACGCAGATGTTCTGCGCCGGGTCTTCGCCGATTACGGCGTGCAGGAAGTCATTCATTTCGCCGGGTCGATCCTGATCGAGGAATCGATCAGCCAGCCGCTCGATTATTACCACAACAACACGGCCAATACGCTGACGCTGATCCGCGCCTGCGTCGAGGCCGGCGTGACGCGGTTTATTTTTTCTTCGACCGCGTCGGTTTACGGCATGCCCGAACGCGTGCCGGTTTCCGAACAGGCGCGCATTCAGCCGATCACGCCCTACGGCGCCTCGATGGCCATGAGCGAGCGCATTCTTGAGGACGCCGGCAAGGCCCATGACCTTCATTTCATGACGCTGCGCTATTTCAACGTCGCCGGCGCTGACCCGAAAGGACGGGCGGGCGAAATCGGCCGGCCGCGCCATCTCATCAAAGTCGCCGCCCAGATCGCGGTGGGCGCGCGCAAGGAAAAGCTACAGATTTTCGGCGGCGATTACCCGACGCCGGACGGCGCGGCAATCCGCGATTACGTTCATGTTACCGATCTCGCCCAGGCCCATCTCCAGGCGCTGGAGCGTCTGCGCGCTGGCGCCGCCTCGACGACGCTCAATTGCGGCTACGGGCGAGGCTATTCGGTTTTCGAGGTGATCGAAGCCGTCGAGCGCGTGACCGGACAGCCTTTGCCCCATGAAACCGTCGAACGCCGCGCCGGCGATCCGCCGCAGCTTATCGCCGATAACGCCGCCATTCGCACCACGCTCGGCTGGCGGCCGCATTATGACGATATCGATTTTGTCGTCGAAACCGCGATTGACTGGGAGCGCCGTCTGGCGTCGCGGGGAGACGCAGCTTGCTGACGTCGCGGCGGTCTTGGGCGCGCGCGGCGTTTGCGCTTTTGCTGGTTGTCGTCACGTTTCTGACCGTGACGCCCAATCCGGAAGATGTTGAGAAGGGCATGGACCTGACGCGCTGGCTCGCGGCGCTTTTGTTGGGCGATGCGTCTTATGACGACAAGGTGGCGCATTTCCTCGCCTATGGCGCGCTGGGCTTTGCCGCTTTCTGGGCGCGCCTGGCTGAGCCGGGCCGGCACCGCTGGGCGGTGCTTGCTCTCGCGGTTTACGGCGCGCTGCTGGAAGGCGCGCAGGCCCTTGTCGCTGTGCGCAGTCCTGAATTCGGCGACGCCGTCGCCAACGCCGCCGGCGCGATCGCCGGTTTTGTCGGCGCCTATTTCATCGCCGCAATATGCGCGCGGACGGCGCCATGAAGGCGGCGATCGTCATTCCGGCGCGTTATGCGTCAAGCCGGCTGCCCGGTAAGCTGCTCCTGGCGCAAACCGGCAAACCACTGATTCAACATACCTACGAACAAGCGCGTCAGGCCAAACGCGCCGCGACGATCATGGTGGCGACGGACGACCGGCGCATCGCTGACGCGGTGACGGCTTTCGGCGGAAGCGCCGTGATGACCGGCGAGCACAGTTCCGGCAGCGCCCGCGTCGCCGCAGCCGCCGCCGACATCGACGCCGACATCATCGTCAACCTTCAGGGCGACGAGCCGGAAATCGATCCCGCCCATATCGACCGTGCGATCGAAATCAAGGCGCAGCACGAGTGTTTCGCCGCGACGCTTGCCTGTCCTTTCGCGCGTAACGCTGGTCCCGGCTCGCCGGACGACGAAGCGGCGGTCAAGGCGATTTTCGGCGCCGCCCTTTCGCCGGGCGTATTCAGGGCGCGTTATTTTACGCGGCGGATCTGCGGCTGGCCGCGCGGCGCCGATGGGCGCCTTAAAGCGCCGCAGCGATATTTCTTGCATCTGGGGATTTACGCGTTTTCGAAAACAAGTCTTGCTTGCTTTGCGCATGCGCCCGCGGGCGCGCTGGAGCGCGCCGAACGGCTTGAACAGTTACGCATTCTCGAAATGGGAGAGACGATCGCGGCGGGGCTCGTCGACGCGGCGGCGCCGGGGATCGATACGCCGGAAGACTATCACGCTTTCGTGCAACGACAAGTGCAGCGACAGGCGCAGCGACAGGCGCAGCGACGATAAACGCCGCTGCGCTTTTTCTCGGTGCTTTTCATTGTTACGTCCGGCATTTGTTGCGCCCGTTCTATACCAGCGCGACGTAGGTGTAGGCCGCAGGCGCCAGGGCGACCAGTATAAGGCCGACCGCCGCGACGACTGTGATCAATTGGGCCATGGTTGCTCTCCTCTCGTTACGCCCGGGAGATAGGCGAGCGCGGCGGCGCGGAAAAGGGGCGCAAAGCGCGGTTCGCCGCGCGCCGGAACCGCTTCGGCGAATGACGTTTTCTTAAGGACGATATCAGTCGATCGGACGGAAGATCAGGGCGAGGACGACGCCGATAATCCCAAGAACGCCCCAAAGCGGCAGGCCCATGACCGTGCCGAGCGCCTGGGAGACGCCGCCCGGCGAGCCTTCCGCCATGGCCGCGCCGTCGACGCCGAAGAGCGTGAGAATGTCGCCGGTCGATCGCATAGCGACCTCGCTGCAGGCGCCTTCGTGGCATCTTTCAAGCGCCGTCACGGCGTCCGCGCCGAGCAGACCGATGGCGAGCGCCACCAAAACCCATGCAATAAACCGAAACGCCGCCATCGCGCGCCCCCTCGCATCGTGAAAACACCATTAATCCCGACAGGACCATAACGCGCCCGGGCGCGGCTCGCAATCGCATTGATTTTATTTGCGATTTTCGCTGATCGGTTGCGCCTGGCGGCCTTGCCTCGCCCATTCGCGCGGCTATAGTCCGCGCCTCGCGGGGGCGGGACCGGCGTTGGTAAGGTTACTCGCGGGAAGCCGCGGCGACGGTTTCCGACGCAGCGTTGGCGAAACCAATGACTTGCGCGCGAGGGATGGCGCGCGCGACGGACAGGTGGCCGAGTGGTCGAAGGCGCACGCCTGGAACGCGTGTAGGCGGGCAACCGTCTCGTGGGTTCGAATCCCACCCTGTCCGCCAGAGCTTTGTTCCGCAGCGTCCAGTGACGTCCCAGAAACCCAGTAATGGTGGGCTTTTCTTCAAAAGTGAAGTGCCGTAATGTTCCGCGAATTCCTGCTACGCCCCACAAAAATTGTGGGATGAATTGTGGGGCGCAATTATCTGGACGCTTCTTCGGGACTTTTTGCCGCAAAATTGTGGGACGAGAAACGGCTCAATGGGTGTACGCCAATATAAGCGGCTCAACGCGAAAAAGATTGCAGCACTGAGCGGCCCCGGCCGCTACGCCGACGGTGACGGACTTCATCTTGTCGTTGACGCTAACGGAACAAGCGTTGGGTTGCGCGCATCACGACCCAAGGACGGCGGCGAGACGTGGGGCTCGGAAGGCGCCGATCGCATCACGAAGACGCTCTATGACGACGCCGGGCAGCCCACCAAGACGATCACGGTGCTTGGCGCGACGCTAGAATATGACGCGGCGGAAACCGTCTAGCCGGTTATAAGCGGCCGCGCTTCAAAGCCGCCAAGCTCTAACTCTTGAGCTGGACCACTCAACGAACTCCAGTCAAAGTCATAGCGGCGCTATGCGCATGGCGACCTCGCGCCACCACGAATGCGCCGGTTGCGTACATGGAAAACAAGTAGATTATGGGCGCTACGGTCATCTCAGGACTGTTCAGCAGTACAATCGCGATAACGATGCCCAACGTATAGTTTTGAAATCCGACCTCGATGCCGATCGTCTTCTGCATGCTTGAACTCAAGCCGAAGGCTCTTCCAAGAAATTCGCCGATCCCAACCATAATTCCGTTAAGCGCGATCACCGGTAAAAATGCGCTTGCGAGCATGTTCCATAAGTTCGGCCGCACCTCATGCGCAATGAGCGCCATAATAAATATCAAAAAGAGAAAGGAAAACGGCGTTAAAATGCGTTCGGCTTTGGCGGCGATTGAAACGTGAAAAGATCGGATGACCATGCCGAACATCACCGGTAATGCGGTCAACATGAAGATATTCCAGATCGTTTTGAGAACCGGCAGGCGAATTCCCTGGTCTGTCAGGCCGAGAAGGTCCAGCCCGAAATTGATTACGAAGGGGACGGTGACGACGGCGATGAGGCCGGACAGCGCGGTAAGGACGATTGACAAGGCGACGTCGCCCTTGGCGAGATAGGTCATGAAATTCGATGTCGCGCCGCCTGGGCACGCGGCAATAATAATCAAACCCATGGCAAGCTGCGGCGGCGCCTGAAAGAGAACCGCCAGGAGAACGCCCACCGCAGGCAAGATAACGATCTGTCCCAAAAGGCCGACAAAGATCGGTTTCGGTTTACCGGCCAGCAGCTTGAAATCTGAAACGCGGAGCGTCAGTCCCATGCTGACCATGATGACGATGAGCGCGGTTTTTGAGAGCGCCCCGATCGACACGCCCCAAAACGTAAAATTGAGAACGTCGATTTCCGTCACTCGGTTCAGCCCTTAAGCGTGGAAGGATCCCGTCACCGGCTTTTTAGGCCCATGAGGGCGTTGACGGTGAAATCTATGAGCTTTTCTTTGACGCGGCCAAGGTCGGAAGAGTCGCAAAGGCCGCGCGAAAGCCGGTCGACGCGGCCTGTTTCGGCAAAGGCGTTGGCGAGCGCGCCCAGGAAAAAGCTGACATACCAAATGACGTCGGCGTCGTTCCTGGGAGCGACGATCTGTCTGATGCTTTGTATTAACAATTGCACAATCGGGTCGTAATGCTGTTCGAACACGGTCGACTGCCAGCGCTTTGAATTGATGACCAGCGCCAACAATCGACGATAGTTCGACAGCTCATCGGGCGTTTCGCTCTCGCCCGTAAAGGGGCGGCAAAACGCATCCAAAAGGGCCCGCAATGATTCTTCGCAGTCTGGCGTGATTTCAACGGCGTTGATGAGGCGCAGCCGCTTTGCATTCATTTCATCGACGCGCATCGCCAATACGGCGTGAAAGAGCTTTTCTTTTGTCTTGAAATGATAGTTGACTGCGCTCAGCTCGACATCGCAAGCAGAGGTGATTTGCCGGATCGATATGCCGTCGTAACCGGTTTCCGCAAAAAGCCTTTCCGCTTCTTGAAGAATCTTCTTCCGAGTCGCCTCGCCGTCGCTTCTGGTTCGCGCAACTGGCTTCTCGCGGTGTTTGCGGCGTGCCGCTGTCATTTCAAGTAAAACCCGGAATAGTTGTCGTTTTCGGCGGCGTAGATGAATTCTCTATAAGGGACGATGCCGCCGAAATAAATTAGACCGCGTCCAGGTTTGCCTTTTACATTGCTGCCGACATACCAGCTTTCCGTCGTGCCGAACAAAGTCGCCTTGAGCTTCTCATCGCATTCCCTAATCCACTCTTCCTCGGCGTCGGGCTTGGGGTCGATGCTCTTCATGCCGGATTCATCAATATAGTCCATGGCCTTCATAATCCAGTCCATTTGGTCCTGGCAGAACAGGATGGGTTGGAACAGCGGCGCCGGGCTGCCGGGGCCGGAAAGAAAAAACATGTTCGGAAAGCCGGACGCCATCATTCCGTATACGGTGCGGGTTTCCGTTCGCCAATGATCTTTCAAGGTCGTTTCGCCGCGCCCGATGATGTTCATGCGCAATAGAGCGCCCGACATGGCGTCATAGCCCGTGGCAAAGACGACCGCATCAAGTTCATGTTCTTCATCGCCGACGATGACGCCTTTTTCAGTAAACCTTTTGAGCGGCTTAGAGTTCAAGTCGACAAGGTCGACGTTTTCTTGTTCGTAGACTTCATAGTAGTTCGTTTCGCCGCAAAGCCGGCGCATGAGGACCGGATAGTCCGGGATCAGCAGCTTCTCGAGTTCCGGATCGTTAATTCGTTCTCGGAGTTTCTTTCGCAAAAACTCAGCCAGCGTGTCATTGGCTTCCTTACTCACAAAAATGTCCGGATAGACATTGTAAAAGGCGAGCCCGCCAGATCGCCATCGATCTTCATAGAGCGCTTCGCGATCCTCGGGCGTCTGGTCCACCGCCAGATCGAAGACCTGATCGACCGGCTTATAGTTCACTGCGCACCAGCCGCCAAACGAACCGAAGCGCTCTTTATTGCGCCATTCATCGTAATTCTGTTTGACGTCGCGCCAATACTCCTTCGGCATTGGACAATTGCGCAACGGAACTGCGTAAGAGGGCGTTCGTTGATAGACGTTTAAATGTCGCGCCTCCCGGGCGACGAAGGGGATGACCTGTACGCCGGAAGCGCCCGTGCCGACGACGCCGACAGATTTGCCGGCGAACGAAACTTTTTCTCTAGGCCAATCGAATGTCTTGTAGATTTCGCCCGCGAAATCTTCCAGCCCCTCAAATTCGACGTCTTTTGGCGCTGAAAGAAGGCCTGTGCCCATGACGGCGTGTTGTGCGGCGAATTGGCGGCCGTCGTCCGTTTCAAAGCGCCATACGGACGCATCATCGTCAAAGTACATGGTTTCGACGCGCGTGTTGAGATAGATGTGCAGGCGCAACTCAAAACGGTCAACGACATAGTTTAGGTAACGTTCGATTTCCGACTGACCGGCGTAGCGTTCCGTCCAATCCCATTCCTGCTGCAGTTCGTCGGAAAACGCATAGGAATACTCAACGCTTTCAATGTCGACATGCAATCCTGGGTAACGGTTCCAGTACCAGGTTCCCCCGACGCCGCCGGCGGCGTCGACGATAATCGCCGTCTTGCCAGCCTTCAGCAGCGCGTATAGCGCGTAGATGCCGCTGACGCCCGCGCCAATCACAAGCGCGTCCAGTGGGCGTTCCGTACCATTCATCTCTAAAAGCCTTTTTAATTTGCGTTGCGGACCGCTGAGATATTGCATCCAATCTTGTCATGTAATGCGGTTGCGCATTACGCCGATCCCTTCGACGTCAAGCTCAATGACGTCGCCTACTTTCAAAAACCGCCCGCACTCCAAGCCGCATCCGCCGCCGACCGTGCCGGATGCGATAAACTCGCCCGGCACAAGCGTCTCTGAAACCGACATGTAGGAAATGACTTTTTCAAAGGTCCAGTGAGCGGTTTCTGCGTTCCCGCGGGCGACTTCCTCGCCGTTAATGCGAGCGACCATCGTCATGTTTTGAGGATCAACGGCGTCGGCCGTTACGATACATGGGCCGATGATGTTGGCCGTATCAAAGTCTTTGCCTTTGGCCGGCCCCAACTGGCCTTGCATTTCACGAGACTGAATTTCTCTGGCGCTGATATCGTTGAATATCGAGTAGCCGAAGATCGAGGCGTTGACGTCGGACTCGTCAATGTCCTTGATCGGACGCTTTAGAAAACAACCGAACTCAAGCTCGAAGTCGAGGACATCGGCATATTTGGGCGTGACGACGTCCTCTTCATGTCCAATAACGGCAAAGCGATTGGCTTTGTAATAGATGGGCCGCTCGTACCAAACGTCAGGAACGCGGTATAATCCCTTTTCTTCAAAGAGTTTTAACGCTGCCTCCGGGTCCGGTTCCAGTTGCGCTCTCATATTGCGCAGCGCGTCGTACGCGTTGACCAGATGGTCTTCGAACATCAGACAGTCGCGAATTTGCGGCGGCGTCGGGATGGGCGATTTATATTTAACATGTTCTTGATCGACGGAATTGTCCGGCGCGCCGCCGCTGCGTTCAGCCGCGTCCAGAAGCGATCGCGCCGCATCTACGGCATCGTCTCCGGCATTAATCAACGCCAGCATGGTGTCGAATTGTTCAGCAAACGCCTCGCCGTGTTTCGCCGTCGCCGCCGCTTTCAAGTCGACGATGCGGTCGCTGCCGTCTTCATGCAGCGCGCCCAGCCATTGGCGGCTGTCCGAGATGTTTTCGACGGTGACAAGCTTCATCTCAGGCCTCGAATATATGAAAGACAGCGCTAGGGCGCGGGCTTTGCGTCAATCAATATCGCGGCGAGTATACATGGTTCGTCGGATTTGTTGATCCAGGCGTGGTTCGTGCCCCGCTGAACAATGCAATCGCCTTGGGAAATTTCAATCTCGCCCTCTTCCATCGCCATAGTCATTGTTCCCTTAAGAACGACGAGGTAATCGATGGAGTTTGTCTTATGCATGGTCGGGTGACGCGCACTGTCCGCTTTGCTTGGTTTGTTTTTACTGCCGAGCTCGCCGAATATCCCTTTCGGATCGAAACTCGTTTTCGATTCCGGCGGAATTTCCACAAGCCTGAAGATCGTGCCGTGCGCTGTCGGATCATGTCGCATCGGCCGCAGCGACGCATCATCAGAACCTGAATTATCGATCGGCGATTCGCCCGTAACCCACAGTTCCGTGACAAACAGTCCGGGCCAGGACTGGATTTCTGTTACGTTTTGCCCCTTGTCGGCGAACAAAATGATCGCCTTGCCCGCTTCGTCGTGTCCCGTAACGATGCGATTTGTTTGATACACGTTATCTCTCCTTTGGGGGCCGACACGCCGGGCTTGCATTGGAAGGCGGTTCGCGTAGTATAGATACAACGAACGTTGGTTTTATGTCAAGCTGGTCCTGTTGTTTTCGTAGGGCGGGCGGAAGGCGCGCATGAACATCGCCGCATACATGGTGAAATGTGCGGATGAAACACCCGACGCCGTCGCGGTCATGGCCGGCGAAAAAACTCTGCATACCTATCGTTCACTGACGGAAAGGGCGGCGGGGCTGGCAGCCGTCATTCGCTCGAATGGCGTTGAGCCGGGAGATTGCGTGATGCTCGTTATGAGCAACGCCCCGGAATTTATCGAAATCTTTTGGGCGGCGTTATGGTGCGGCGGCATCGTTGCGCCGATCAATGCAAAACTCCATGACGCCGAGATTGCAGGCCTTATTAACAAGGCGCGGCCAAAAATTGTCTTTTGCGACGGGACAACGGCGTCCGCCGTCAAAACGGCGGCGAACGTCGTGCGTGGCGAAAGGCCTTTACTGGTCGATATAACCGGAGACCCCCCTCCTATACCGGCGATTTACAGTCTCGACAGACCTGTCGAGCGCGACGGCGATGACATTGCATGGCTTTTCTTTACAAGCGGAACGACGGGTTCGCCAAAGGGCGCGCTTTTGACCCATAAGAATCTGAGCTTGATGGCGGCGTCTTTTCTTCACGAAGTTTGCGCCGTGGAGAGAGACGATATTCTGCTTCACGCCGCGCCAATGTCGCACGGATCGGGCATGTACATGATTGCGTTTATGAAGGCGGGCAGCGTCCAACTTGTTCCGGAAAGCGGCAAATTTCTAGAGGGCGAAATCGTCGATTTGTGCGGCAAGCTGAACAATCTTTGCATGTTCGCTGCGCCGACCATGGTACGGCGCTTGTTAAGCGCGTGCGCATCGCCCGCCGCGCACGCGAAAGTGCTGCATGGGTTGAAACTCATCGTTTACGGCGGCGGGCCGATGTTGTTGGAAATGGCAAAGCAAGCCGATAAATTGCTGCCCGGCCGGCTGGCGCAGATTTACGGCCAGGCGGAGTGCCCGATGACCATTACACGGCTCTCGCAAGAAGACTTCGCCCAAAAAGACCGGGCGAATTGGGAGCGGCGCCTTTCTTCCGTAGGTCGGCCGTTCGCCAGCGTGGACGTGCGCATCGACAGCCCTGATGACAGGGGGGCGGGCGAGATATTGGTGAAGTCCGAACTGGTGATGAAGGGATATTTGGACGATGCGTCAGCGACCCGGGAGACAATCGAGGACGGCTGGTTAAGAACCGGCGACGGCGGCTATTTCGACAATGACGGGTGCCTTCATTTGAGTGATCGCATAAAGGATATGATCATTAGCGGCGGAACAAACATTTATCCGAGGGAAGTTGAAGATATTCTGATCCAACATGAAAGCATCTACGAAGTCGCCGTCGTTGGGCGCCCGTCTGAGCTGTGGGGCGAAGACGTGACCGCATTCATAAGTCTCAATCCGGGATGTGAGTTTGACGAAAAGAGTCTTGAGGCGTTTTGCTTAAAGAGGCTGTCCCGTTTCAAGCGGCCAAAGGCATATTTTTGCATAAACGAGCTGCCGAAAAACGCTTATGGTAAAATCGACAAAAAGGTCCTGGTGAGATCCTTTGAATCGTCTTGAACGTCGCAGGTGAATTGCATCTCCGTTTATTGGCCGTTTGGACCAAGCTGGACGAGGCGCATAAGGTTGCGCCGCAAGTCCGCTCATAGGGTTGGCCGAGCCGGCAAACGCGCTGTTTTCTTCAGCTTCCCATAATGATAACCGCAGATCGTTCGGATGCTCTGTGATGGCTGGAGAGTCTTAGGTAATGTTTCGCGTGCACCGGTCCGCCGCCCGCGCTGCGAGCCGTCGGGTGTGGCTGATCAGACACACGGCGCCGCCAAAACCCCGTCAATCTGAAGATGCGCCGCGGACGCGTCGAATTTGGCTGTTGCCTTTTAGTTAAAACGAACGTACTATCAAACTAATACATGCGGGAAGATAGAGGAATTGTCATGACATTCACTTTCTCGCGCGGGGCGGCGCGCAAAAGAACTTTGCTTTTAAGTTGCGCCGTGCTCCCCGCCATCATGGCCGCGGGTGCCGCCGCGCAGGACGCCGAGGAACCCGCACCGAGCGTGCGCACTCTCTCCTCCGATCGAATCATTGTCACGGCGCGGCAGCGTTCTGAATCTCTTCAGGACGTTCCGGCCACGATCACAGCTTTCGTTGAATCCGAAATCGAAACCGCCAATATAATGCGCCCGCAAGATTTTATCGCGTTAACGCCCGGCTTGGCGCAGGTGCAAAGCGTAGAAATCGGCGATATGCAGGTCGCCATCCGCGGCATCAATTCCGGACGAGACACCGAAAGCAGTATTGCGCTGATCATTGACGGCGTTCTGGTGACAAACCCGAACGCGCTCAATCAGGAACTCGACAACGTCACCCAAATCGAAGTCCTGAAAGGCCCGCAAGGCGCCTTGTATGGGCGCAATGCGCTGGCCGGCGCGATCATCCTTACAACCAGGAAACCGACGGATGATTTTGAGGGCTTCATTAAAGCCGGTTACGGCCGGCATAATCTCTTCACCGCGGGCGGCGGCGTTAGCGGTCCGCTGTTCGAGGGAATGCGCGCCTCTGTGAACGCTTACCACCGTCAGGAGGATGGGTCTTTCGTCAACTCCTTAAAAGGGTGCGACGATTGCGAAAACCAACTTAATGAGACCGGCCTCACGGGACGCATACTATATGAGCCGACGGACAAGCTCGAATTTGACGTCAAAGCCCGTTACTCAGATGTAAAAGCGGGCGGCGTGACCTTCAATGCGTCCTTAGCCTTGACGGACGCCGCCGCCTTTTTGGGCGTTCCCAGTTTTTTTGAAGACCCCAACGACCATGAGTTCATCTACATCAACAAAGTGGACACCGATAACCGGCAGGAAACGCTCAATCTGTCCGGAAAAATAATCTATGATACGGGGTTCGCAGATCTGCTGGTGTTGGGAACCTATAACGACGTAAAGAATAAATTCATTTCTCCGGGCGTCAGCAACGCCTTCGGGATCTACAACGCCAACGACACATGTCAGGCCGAATACGCGAACGCGGTCGCGAATCCCGAAGACTTCGCAGTGCCGCCGCCGTTCTTCTACACGCCAGATATCGCGAATTCTTTCCTCCCGCCCTATCCGCCGATTTCTTGCGGCGGTTGGCAGTATCAGCAACGCGATCAAAAAGACTGGTCCATCGAAGCTCGTCTCACTTCAAATCAAAGCGGGCCGCTTCAATGGATGATCGGCGCCTATTACGCAAATATCGACAGACATTTGGTTGTCGCTTATGGCGGCGATATCGGCATCGGCGTGGAATTGCCGGGCTTTGTTCCAGGCGTTGGTCCGCTCCCCACAGACCTCCTCTATGATGATGATCTGTTGAGCGACGTTTATGCAGGATTCGCCAACGCCACTTATGATATTCAAAATAATCTCGAGCTTGCGGTTGCGCTGCGTTACGACGTCGAAAAGCGTGAAGTCGATAATAATGTGCCAAAAATCGGACCGCAAACGCCAGGCTTCGGGGCGTTTGGCGCGCCTGTATGCCCGAGCGGCCCTGCAAGTTGCACAAGCTTCATCAACCCGTTCTACAACGCCAATCCAGGGATTGACGCAATCCCCAGCCGCAAAAAGACATTCAAGCAAGTACAGCCGAAAGTCACGCTAAACTGGACGCCGGCTGATCAATTGACATTGTTCGGATCATACGGACTCGGCTTCAGAAGCGGAGGGTTTAACTCGTCGGGAACAACCGCGACGCTAACCCAGTTTTTCGGCGGTTTGGCGCTGCCCGACGGAACGCCAAACCTCAACAGCCTTACAGATGATTTCAAAAAGGAAGTTTCAAAGGCGGCGGAACTCGGCTTGAAAGCGACGCTGCTCGACAACCAATTGTCGTTAAACGCTGCAATCTTCAGAACTGAACTTGAAAACGGCCAGGATTTCAGCTTCTTCGCCGGACCTTTCGGATCGTTGCGCGTCGTAACGAATGTGGACAAGTCGATCTTGAGAGGTTTCGAAGCGGATTTCCGCTGGACGCCGGTTGATCGTCTGAAGCTGTATGGCGGATTTGGCTATACGAACTCTGAAATAAAGGAATATTCGACGCGTCCGTATACGGCTGGAAACAAAGTCGCCTATGTGCCGGAATACAACGGCAATGTGGGCGCCGAGTACGCCATGCCGATTTTCGACAACATCGACGGCGTCTTCCGCGTTGACCAATTTTTCATGGGAAAGACATGGTTCTCTCCCGTGCAAGATGACATCGTACCGAATTTCTTTACGGCGTTTGGATTCGGCCGCGGCGATTTTTCCAAACAATTCCGCAAGCCATATACGACCACGAATATGACTTTCACATTGCAGGGAGAGAGTTGGAATTTGAGCGCGTGGGTTCAAAACCTCTTTGACAAAGACTACCTCGCCGAAGTCATACCGGCGCCGGAGTTCGGAGGTTCTTTCATCCACGATTCTTACGGCAGAACATACGGCGTTCGGGCGAAGAAAACGTTCTAAACCGAATTGAGAGCGTGTATGCGCCATCGCATTCTTTAAGCGCATGAGTCGAAGGCGGAAGTCCTAAAAACACAGCGTCGTGTGGGATGGCCGTTGGGTTGCGCCCCGCCTCTATTGAAATGTCATCAACAAACCGGGAGTGACAGCTTATGCTTAAAAAAATTTCGGTCGCGGCTTGCGTTATGGTCTTCATGACGTCGGCAAACGCTAGCGACGTGGTGAACAAGTGCATTGAGTGGACGACGCCGCTGGGCGCGAATGATCCGGAGACACAGTGTGAGTGCTTTGAAGACAAGCTTACCGAAGATCAAAAAGAAGAATACATCGCGATGTCGGACTGGGAGTCCGAAGCGACCGGTGAGCTCAGCGCTGTGGGGGAGGCGTGTTTTCCCGAGCTTCACTAACCGCTTGCAGGGAATTTGCTCGCCTTGAGAAATCAGCCGTCTTAATACGGCGCGCGTGGAGCAACGTTCATGGTCTTCGCACACCCTGCTAAGACCATGAGCGGCGCGGTTTCGGAACTAAGTTGCGCGCGCGGCGACCAGCCCGTTCGCTGGGCGACTGCGGTCGCGCCCTTAGGCGCAGAACGCACTTGACGTTGGCCGAATTGTCTCAAAACTGCTTTGCAGGAAACTGCCATGACGGCGTTTATCTTTGGTTGGAGCCATACGCCTTTCGGCCGATTGGCGGATGAAACAATCGAGTCGCTTATTGTAACCGCGGGAAAGCAAGCGTTGATGGATGCGCAAATGGCGGCTGACGATATTGACGCCATATTTCTTGGACATTTCAATAGCGGTTTTTTTGATCAGGATTTTTGCGCGCCGCTCGCGCTTGGCGTCTCGGATGGTTTGCGATTTAAACCGGCAACGCGTGTTGAAAACGCCTGCGCGACCGGCTCGGCGGCGATCTATTCTGCGCTCAGTTTGATTGAAGCCGGCAACGCGAAAACCGTGCTCGTCATCGGCGCAGAGAAAATGACCGAAAAACCCGGCGCAGAGGTTGGCGATATTTTGCTCACGCCTGTTATCAGCCTGAAGAGCGCAAGATCGAAGGCGGTTTCGCTGGCGTTTTCGGCGTGATCGCGGATATTTATGCGGCGAAATACGATGATCCGCGCGACGCGCTCGCCATGATCGCCGCAAAGAATTACGCCAACGGCGTCTTCAATCCGTATGCGCAATTACGAAAAAAATTGAATTACGAGTTTTGCCGGACCGTGTCCGAGAAAAATCCGATTGTCGCCGGCGTGCTGAAACGAACCGACTGTTCTCCCATTTCCGACGGAGCCGCCGCGGTTGTCTTGATGGGCGCGGACGCTGCGCGGTGCGCCAGCAAGGCGATCGCGATACGCGCCGCCGTGCAAGTCAATGACTTTATGCCCATGTCGAAACGCGACATGTCGCGACTGGAAGGGGCGAACGTCGCATGGCGTCAGGCGTTGGCGGAAGCAAATATAACGCTAGATGGTTTGGATTTCGTGGAGACCCACGATTGCTTCACGATCGCCGAGTTGATGCAATATGAGGCGATGGGGCTTGTCGAGTATGGAGGCGGGCAGCGGGCCCTCAAAGAGGGTTGGACGCTAATCGACGGAAAACTCCCTGTAAACCCGTCTGGCGGATTGAAGGCGAAAGGCCATCCTATCGGAGCGACCGGCGTTTCCATGCCTGTGATCGCTGCGCGTCAGCTTCTCGAACAGGCGGGCGCAGCGCAAGTGAAAGGCGCGAGCAGGGCCGGCGTATTCAATATGGGAGGCGCAGGCGTCGCCAACTATGCCAGCGTTTTAGAACGCGTTCGTTGAGCAATCAGCCATCGGCGCGGAAACAAGATTCCGTCCGGAGCATTGTTGTCCCGCCAATTACCTGGCGGATTGAAGGCGGCTATAGCGCGGGCTAACGGACGGCCCGGAGACCGGTTCGATCGCGGTCGCTTCCACCGCCATCTTCTCTCTAAGCTCTTGATCTTGTTAGGCGTTAGCCACTTGGTTCGTGCATGTTAGCCATTCGGCGTTCGCTCAACGTTTCAAAGAGACTCAATAAAGAGCGCAGTGTGCTTGCCTTGGTCCCGGTTTTTGTACCAAAGGCGACAGCGCTTATGCCCATCTAGGATATCTTCTTCACCATCTTTGACTAGCACTACGATACTATGTCCGCTGTCATCTGGCGCGACCCTCTCTGTCTCTACTTTCTTACATATTCCACAGAAGCACGGCTTTGAACGTTCTTCCTCCCAACATCGGGTGTTTGATTTATGACCCGACCCCTTTGAGCGCAGCCACGAACAAGGAAATAAATGGCTGCATTCAAGGAGATGGAGAATGTCGGGAAAGCGATATCGCTCAGAAGAAATC
>JANQMJ010000018.1 GCA_028280115.1 Parvularculaceae bacterium | reverse complement strand
CCGCGTTCGAGACCAAAATCGCTTTGGACCAGGAGGAAAGCGCAAGGAAGTGTGGCCACTTTCGAGCATTTCCGACGCCGTCCAAAGCGATTTTGGCCGAACCCTGAAAGGGCGCGGCGAAAAACCGTCATTTTGGCGTCGGTCGTCCTCGAATATGGCCGGCATGTCCTTCGTCCTCCCTCCTGAAACTGACGATTTTTCGCCGGCGCGCGGACAAGCGTTAAATGATCACTACAGCCTAAGCTGCAATTTTGGACATTTTTAGGCGCTGCGGCGGGATGCGGCGCCCCTAAAATCATGCCTGGATTCTGGATATGCGGCGCAGTCTGCGTTAAGCCGGCGATCTCTATGCGGCCCGGAGGCGAAAGGTTTCATGGCCCACCCGTTAAGCGGCGCCAATCTTGGCACATTGTTCACGGTCATGGGCCGGTCCGGCCTGCCGAGCGAGGTCGGCGCGGGCGCCCTCATCGGCTTGGCCGCGCTCGCCCGCTGGCCGTTTTCCGTCGCTGAAAAGATGGTCCTCGAGACCAAACTGCCGGCGCTTGAGGATATGCCCGCGCCGGTGTTCATTCTCGGCCATTGGCGCTCGGGCACGACCCATCTTTACAACATCATGTGCGAAAGCCGCGCCTGGGGTTTTGTGCCGCCGGTGGCGACGGGACTGCCCTGGGATCTTTTCGGTCTCGCCAAGGCGTTTCAGCCGTTGCTCGAGAGCGCGCTGCCCGAGCATCGCTATATCGACAACATTCCCGTGCGCCCCGACAGTCCGCAGGAAGACGAAATCGCCATCGCCAATATGTCGGAGGTTTCGTTTTATCACGCCATCTATTTTCCCCGCGCCTTCGCCGAGAACATTACGCGGGGTCTTTTTTTCGACGGCTGCTCGACCGCCGAGATTCGCAGCTGGCGGCGGCAGTTCGCCTATTTCCTGCGCAAGCTTTACCTGCATCAGGGCGAAAAGCCGCTGCTGATTAAAAATCCGGTTTACACCGGCCGCTTTGCGATGCTGCGGGAAATCTTTCCCGAGGCCAAATTCATTCACATTCACCGCAATCCTTACGATATTTTCGTTTCCATGCAGAACTTTTATGAAAAACTGCTCGCCGAATTCGCGTTGCAGAGCTACGATCATGTGGATATCGACGAAACCATCCTGACGGTTTACGATCGCATGATGCGCGCCTATGAGCGCGACGCCGCGGATGTTCCGGCCGACCGGCTGGTCGAACTGCGTTATGACGATCTCGACGCGCGGCCCATGGAGGCGGTCGAAAAAGTCTATTCAGCGCTCTCCCTGCCGGGTTTCGACGAGGCGCGAGGCGTTTTCGAGAGCTATCTTGCATCGGTTAAAAGCTTTAAGAAGAATAGGTTCGACTATTCTCATGAAGCGGCCGCCAAGGTTGAGGCGCGTCTTGGCCGTTTCATCGAAAAATGGGGTTATGAACGGCCGGGATCGCGGCAGGGCGAGGGGGCGCGTCATGAAGGCAACGCCGCTTAAGGCGCTGGGAACAGCTTTTTTGCTGTCAATTGCCGCCTGCGGCGGCGCGCCCGACGAGGCGGTCTACAGCGCCGATCAGTGCCGGCGCGTGACCTTGATCGACGGCGCCGACGGCAAGACCATTATCGGCGCGGAAGACTTTGCGGTCGACCGGGACGCGCAGCGCTTGTTCATTTCCGCCTATGACCGGCGCGCGGTCGAAAAGGCGGCGCGCAAAAAAGCCGATAAACTTCCTCATGGCGGGATTTACGCGTTGCCGCTTTCCGCGCTGTTTGAAAGCCCGACGGAAGTCGCCGCCGCGACCGCGCTCGCCGCGCCCGCGGACATACCCGGCGGTCTGCGCCCCCACGGGCTTTCCTATGACGCGGCCAATCGCGAACTCGTCTTCGTCAATCGCGGCTATCGCCGGGTCGGCGGGAAATGGAAAATGACGCCGCGGCTTCAGCGCATCGGCGCCAACGGGGAGATGTTTGTCGGCGCGGACACGGCGGCGCCCTGTTCGGCGAACGACGTTCTGGCGGCGGGCGATGCAACCTATGCAAGTTACGATCACGGAACATGCACATGGCGCGCCGCCGTGGAAGATGTATTCCGCCTCAAGCGCAGCGGCGTTGCTGCCGACGGGAAGGAGTCCATCTTCGCCGGCGCGGCCTTCGCCAACGGTCTGACGCAAACCGATAACGCCGACATCGTCATGGCCGCGACGCGCGAAAACGCGCTTATCTTTCTTGACGTGGAAGCGGGAAAGGCCGTTGAGACCGCACGCATCAAGCTGCCGGGCGGGCCGGATAATCTGACGGTGAGTTACGACGGCGCCGTCGTCGCCGCCGCCCATCCGGCGCTGTGGCGTCTGGGGCTCAATCGCCGGCTGGGGATCGGCAAGGCGCCGTCGCGCATCGTCAAGGCCGATCCCGAAACCGGCGCGGTTGAGCTTTTGTTCGACGATCGGTCCGGCGCGCTTTTCAGCGCCGCCACCGTGGGCGTTGAGACCGAAGACGGCCTTGTGGTCGGTTCGGTGACCGACGCCGGCGTCCTCGTTTGCCAGGACGCGCCGTGAGCGGTTCCGGCGGCGCAGGCGGACTGACGTTGGTCACCGGCGGCGCCGGGTTCGTCGGCAAGCGCCTGGTTGAAAAACTGCGTGACCGCGGCGAACGGGTGCGCAGTTTCGATCTCGCCCCGCCGGCCCATGAAGACGACATGCAGGGCTCGATCCTCGACGTCAAAGCGCTGATGGACGCGATGATCGGCGTTCGATCGGTGTTTCATCTTGCCGGCGACGCCCAGCTTTGGGCCAGGGACCGGACCGCTTTTACGACGGTCAATCTCGAAGGCACGCAGTTCATGTTGCTGACCGCGAAAGCCGAAGGCGTTGCGCGCTTCGTTTACTGTTCCAGCCTAACGACCCTGGTGGGGGAGAATACCCCGATCGGTCCTTCGCAGGCGGATGAAACCATCCGGCTGGCGCCTGAGGAAATGCTCGGCCCCTATCCGCGCTCGAAACGGTTTGCCGAATGCGCGGTCGAAGACGCGGCGAAAGAAGGACTCGACGCCGTCATCGCCCTGCCGACGGAACCGCTCGGCCCCGGCGATGAAGCCATGACCCCGCCGACCAAAATGATCCTTGATTTCGCCAATGGCAAAACTCCCGCCTATATCGACTGCATATTGAACTTCGTTCCCGTCGACAGTCTCGCCGACGGGCTCATCGCCGCGCGCGACAAGGGCCGCAAGGGCGAGCGCTATCTGCTGGGCGGTGAAAATACGTCCATGCAAGACCTGCTGGCGCAGATCGCGGCGCTGAGCGGCCGGGCGGCGCCGAAAACCAAAATGCCTTATTGGGTCGCGCTGGCGGCGGGACTGATCGATACGAAATTGGTTTCCGCCGTCACCGGCACGGCGCCGAAAGCGCCGCTGACGGGCGTGCGCCTCGCCGGCCGCCAGGTTTCTTTTTCCAGCGAAAAGGCGAGGCGGGAACTCGGCTGGCAAGCGGCCCCGGCCGCCCCGGCGTTGAAGGAAACCATGCAGTGGTTTAGAGAGCGCGGGCTGTTGGTATAGAACGGGCCGCGCGCGAACTGAGGCCGACCATCCGTATGCGGCGCCATGACCGATGAAACGCCGGCCGATAGCGCCTACATAACAAGGTTACAAAGACAGGGAGAACGCGGTCATGCAATTCAATATGATTATCGCGGCTATCGATGTTGAAGACGACCTTGCCGCCGGCGTATTGCGCGCGGCGCACGCGCTCGCCCAGAAGGACGGCGCCAAGCTTGAGGTGGTGATGGTCTGGCCGCCGCTTGCGGCCTACAGCCCGACCTTTTCCGGCGATATCGCGGCCGGCGCCGGCGCGGTCAGCCAGGCCGCTGTCGAGCAGCATCGCGAGGGACGCGGCCTGTGCAAGACGCGGCTTGAGGAGCTGATCGCCAAGCATGCCCCGGGCGCGGCTGCGACGGTGCTCGACGGCGATGCGGCCGATGAGACAGGCAAACGCGCAGCCGAAGTCGGCGCCGATCTTATTGTCGCCGGTTCGCATCAACGGGGATTTTGGGGCGCGCTGTGGCGCGGCAGCGCGTCGCGCGAAGTGGTGCACGACGCGCCCTGCGCGGTGTTTCTGGTAACGCGGCCATTTGCGGAAAAACTCAGCGCCGGCGGCTGATCTATTCGGCGGCGGTTACGGGGAAAACGTCTTGCGCGGTCCGGCCGATTAAAAGCTGCAACAATCGCTCCGGCGCAATGGCGACGGCGTCGCCTTCATTCGTGGTTGCTGCAATGAGATCCTTGCCGAAACGTCCGCATGCGGCCCAGGCGTCGGCTTCCGATGCAATGCCGTCGATATAGGCTGTTCGAATCTGTTCAGCGCCGTCGCCGCCTTCTGCTTCATAGGCGAGTTCGACGTAAAACGGTCCGCGAAGTTCAAGTTTGTCGCTCATGATCGTCGCTCTGCAAATACTGCAGCGGCGATCAGATCGTTATATGGTTAAGCTTTGATTGCCGGCGTGCGCTGTATTCAAAAATTCGCAGGCAAGAAAACGATAAGCTTTCTTGACGTTTCAATAATATCGGCCCTTCCATGCGCCGCCGCGCCCGCGCCAATGTTGGAGTGCGGACGAAATGGTCATCGCCGTATATAACGCGCCGGCGATCGGCAGCAGCGTTGATTGCCAGGGTTCCTGATCGTAAAGCTGTAAGGTGCGCCAGTAGACGCGCGCCATGACGGTCCAGGCCGCCAGCGCGAACACCATCGCAAAGGCGTGGTGGTGCCAGGCAAAACCGAGCGCGATCAATGGCGGCGCAAGATAAAGCCAGATCATGCCGATGACGGTCGCGGCCAACAGAAAGGGCGAGCGCCCGAGCTGGGCGTAGGCCGAGCGCGCGACCATGTTCCAAATGATCCCGAGGGAACCATTGTCGCGCCGGCTGACGGCTTCGTCGTCCGCGAGGCCGAGCCAGATTTTGGTTGTCGGCGTGATGTCCTTGATCCGCCGCGCCAGGGCGCAGTCGTCGATAAGCGCGCCCCTGATCGATTGCACGCCCCCGATGGCCGCGAGAGCGTCTTTTCGAACCAGCATGACGCCGCCCGCGGCGGCGGCGGCGTTCTCCCCCGGATCGTTGACTCGCGTAAAAGGATAAAGCTTCTGAAAAAAGAAAACGAAGGCGGGAATCAACAGCCCCGCCCACAAGCCGTTCGCATCGAGGCGCGCCATAAGCGAAGCGAGCGCAAGGTTTTCGCGCTCGGCCTTGGCGACAAGCTGGCGCAGCGTTTGGGGCGTCAACACGATGTCCGCATCGGTCAACAGGACGTATTTCGCATCCGGCGCGATGTCATTTGCCTTTTCAAGTCCCTGATGGACGGCCCACAGCTTTCCGGTCCAGTCCGCCGGCAGGTCCTCGGAACGAATGACGGTCAAGGCGCGGGCGGGATCGTCCGCCGACGCCGCCTTAAGCGCAATCTCCGCCGTAGCGTCGCTCGACTGATCGTCGACCAGGACGAGAGAAAAGGCGCCGGGATAGTCGGCTTTAAGATGCGCGGCGATGACCTCGCCGATGGTTTCGGCCTCGTTGCGCGCCGGGATGACGGCGACGATGTCCGGCCAGCGTTCCGGCGCCGGCGCGTCATCCAGCCTTTGGTCGCCGCGCCAGAAACTGCCGTGAAAAAAGGCAAGGTACATCCAGGCGAAAAGCGCGGCGAGGGCGATTAAGGTCAGCATCATGGCCCGTGCCTTAGCGCGGCTCGCCGCGCCGGGCAAAGCCTTCCCTTTGAGGAAGGCGCCCCCTAAGCTGCGCGCCATGTCGTCGACCGTTAAAAAGCCCGCGGCCGCTCTGGAAACGCCCGTCATTGACGGCGCGGCGGAAACCCCGTCCGGCAAGGGCGCGGGGGATGAAAACTTTCCCGTCGGTTCTTTTCTGCTGCCCAAACGCCTGCGGCCCCATGTGGCGACCTATTACGCCTTCGCCCGGGCGATCGACGACATCGCCGACAATCCCGACCTCAGCCCGGAACAAAAGGTCGCGCGGCTGCGCGCTTTTGACGCCGCCCTTAAAGGCGAGCCCGGCTATGGCGAAGAATTCGAAAAGGCCCATGCGCTGCGCAAGAGCATGGCCGCAACCGAGGTGACGACCAAGCACGGCTGCGACCTTGTGGCGGCGTTCATTCTGGATGCGGAAAAACTGCGCTACGCCGATTGGGATGAACTGCTTGGCTATTGCGAACTGTCGGCCAATCCCGTGGGGCGGTATCTGCTCGACCTCCATGGCGAGGACAAGGCGCATTATCGCTATTCCGACGCGCTGTGCACGGTGCTGCAGATCGTCAATCATCTGCAGGATTGCGGCGACGACCGGCGCACGCTCGACCGGGTCTACATCATCGGCGACTGGATGGCGGAGGAGGGCGCGCGCGTCGAGGACCTCGACAAGGATGCGCTGACGCCGGCCATGCGCCGGGTGGTCGACCGCATGCTCGACGGTTGCGAGGCGATGATGCCAGACGTCCGGGCCCTGCCGGCGGCGCTCCAATCTAAACATCTCGCCATGGAATCGGCGATAATCGTGCGGCTGGCGGACCGGCTGATCGAACGCTTGCGCAAGGGAGATCCGCTGGCGAGGCGCGTGGCGCTTTCGAAACTCGATTTCGCATCCGCGGGTCTGCGCGGCGCGGTGGCGGGTTTTTTCCAGGCCGGAAAAGACAGCGACCATAGCAGGGGGCGGTAAGTTTGAACCAACAACCCTTTCATCCCGCTTTCCCCGGCGAAAGCCGGGGCCCAGAAAGGACAGGCGCGACCTTATTCTGGATCCCGGCTTTCGCCGGGAAAAGCGGAATCATAAATGCCTCGCGCCAAATTTTGCATATGGGCCGCTTATGACCGCAGCCGCTGTTACGCCCGAAGCGGCGCGCCGTCATGCGCAGGAGACCGTCAAACGCTCGGGCACGTCCTTCGGACCGGGCATGCACATCCTGTCGAAGGAACGCCGCGAGGCGATGTATGCGATCTACGCCTTTTGCCGCGAAGTCGACGATATCGCCGACGATGACGGCCCGCTGACGCAAAAGCGGGAAAGGCTGACCACCTGGCGCGAAGAGATCGAACGGCTTTATTGCGGCGCGCCGACGACGCCGACCGGCGTCGCGCTGATGGAGCATGTGCGTCGTTTCGATCTGCCGCGGGCCGAGTTCATCCTTGTCATCGAGGGCATGGAAATGGACGCCGGCGGGCCGATCGTTGCGCCGACGCTTGAGGGTCTCTTCGCCTACACAAGGCGTGTCGCCGGCGCCGTCGGCATGTTGTCGATGCCGGTTTTCGGCGCGCCGCGCAGCAAGACGGCGGAAGATTTCGCGCTGTCCCTGGGCGATGCGCTGCAGCTTACCAACATTTTGCGGGACGTGGAGGAAGACGCCGCCGAGGGCCGGCTTTATCTTCCCTATGAGTTGCTCAAAGACCATGACTGCCCGCTGACGCCCGAAGAGATCGCCGGCGCGCCAGGTCTGCCGAAGGTGCGCGAGGAAATGGCCGCGCTGGCGCGGGAAAAACTCGCCGCGACGCGGCGGGCGCTCAACGATCTCGATTGGAAAATCCTGCGCCCGGCGCTCCTGATGATGGGGGTTTACGAGCGCTATCTCGATATGATGACCGCGCGCGGCTGGGCCAACGGCCAGCCGAAACCGAAAATTTCAAAGCTTGAAAAAGCGCTGATCGCGGCGCGCTGGTTTTTTGCGCCGAAGCTGCGATAACGGACCCTCATGCCTGAATTCGACGACTACGGCTTTATAAGGGATCGGCCGGTCCCTCCCCAGCGATGGGCCGAAGCGCTTAAAGGCGCGCCGCCGGGACGGCGCATCATACAAAATACGATTCCTCCCGGCGTGCTGGTGGTGCAAAATTATTTTGCCCCGGCCTGGTGCGATGCGCTGACGCGCGAATGCGACGCCGCCAGGAGCATCCGGCACACCGTCGGCGAGCTTGGCGATGATGACGGTTTTGCGGAAGCCGAAACGGAACATCGCACGTCCGAAGCGATTACAGTGCAACAATTATCTATCGATATTGTCGCCGCCGTCAGGTCTTTCTGGACGTCTGTCGTCGGTCCGCATTACGGCGCAAACATTGAATGGTTCGAGGAGCCCGAGATATTAAAATACGGTATCGGCGGAGAATACAAAGTCCATGCGGATTCCGAGGTCTGGGATCAGCCGGCGAAAAAATGGAAGCGCGTTCTCGATCGTGACGTTTCGATTCTGGCTTATATCAACAGCGACTTTGAGGGCGGCGAATTGGTTTTTCCCAATTTCGGTTTCGGCCTCAAGCCGGCCCGCGGCATGGTCGTCGCGTTTCCTTCCGACGGACGCTATTTGCATTGGGCCAAACCCGTCACCGCCGGAACGCGCTATGCGATTGTCTCTTGGGCGGCGGTTGAAGGCGGCCGGCGCGCCCATCAGGCGCCGCCCTTTAACGCCATTCGAATGTAAGTCAGGCGCGATACGATGACCCGCGTTCACATCATCGGCGCCGGCCTTGCCGGTCTTGCCGCCGCCGTCCGGCTGGTGGAACGGGGCGTGCCGGTTATCGTTTACGAAAGCGCCGGGCAGGCGGGCGGGCGTTGTCGTTCGTTCTATGACAAACATCTCGAACGCGACATCGACAACGGCAATCACTTGATCATGTCGGGCAACAAGGCGGCGTTGTCGTTTCTTGAGCGCATCGGCTCCCATGATCCGCTCGCCGGACCGCCCGATGCGGCCTATCCGTTTGTCGACGTCAAGACCGGCGCGCGCTGGACCGTGCGGATCAATGACGGCCTGATCCCGTCCTGGGTGTTCGACGCGAAAAGCCGCGTGCCCGACACAAGCGTCATGGATTATGTCAAAGCCGCGTCCATCGCCTTTGCCGGCAATGACAAAACCGTTGCGGACATCGTCGATGAAGGAAGCGTTCTCTATCAGCGTTTCTGGGAGCCGCTGACGCTGGCCGTCCTCAATACGACGCCCCAGCGCGGGCAGGCGAAACTTTTATGGCGGGTCATTCGCGAAACGTTTCTGCTGGGCGGCAAGGCGTCGACGCCGCGCGCGGCGAAAAAAGGGCTCGGGCCTGCGTTCATCGACCCGGCGGTGAAGTTTATTGAAAGCAAAGGCGGGATCGTGCGGCTTAAGGCGCGACTGCGCAACATCATTATCGAGGGCGGTGAAGTCACCGCGCTTAATTTTAATGACGAGACAGTGACGCTTGAAGAGAACGATCGGGTCATCTTCGCCATACCGCCGACGCGCCTCAAACAGATCATGCCGGAACTCGATCCGCCTACGGACGACGCCAGCATTCTCAATATCCATTATCGTCTCGGCGCGCCGGTTCCGATGAAGGCGCTGGGCGAGAGCCCTTTTATCGGCATGATCTCGTCGGAAGGGCAGTGGGCCTTTGTGCGCGACGATGTCATCAGCCTGACGACCTCGGCGTCGAACGCCCTGGGCACGGACGACCGGCCCAATGACGATGTCGTCTCGAAAATCTGGCGCGAAACCCAGATCGCGCTCGATCTCGGCGATGTGGATTATGAGCGCGTGCGCGTCATCCGCGAAAAACGCGCCACCCCGGACCAATCGCCTGAAGGCGCAAAAAAACGCCTTCCGCCCGAGACCGCCTGTCGCAATCTTTTTCTCGCCGGCGATCACACGGATACGGGGGTGCCGGCGACGATCGAAGGGGCGATACGCTCGGGAGAAAAGGCCGCTGATTTGGTGTTAAACTCCTCCACCGGGCGATAGCCATGAGGGGCTGGAATGAATAACTATGCACTTAGCCTCAGTCTTTTATTCAGCGTGCTCCTGTTTGGCTGCGCAACTGGCGTTCCAACTCCAAGTGAGGAGACTGCTGAACAAAAGCGACAAGAATTCTTCGTGAAGCACGTTGAGCGGACCGCTCACAGACTCGAATTAGGCGCCGTCTACTTCAACGATGAAATCGACCAGTTGCTCGTAATCATCGAGGAATTGTATGGATCGACGATCGGAGTGTCGCTGGTCAGTGACGTTAGCTCGGATCCGAATGATCCGTTTGAATATTACATCCTTGAAGCTGTCATTTGGGATAGATCCAAGGACTCATACCATAGAGCAGGCGAAGTGGGTGAATTCGTATCCGTGATCAAAAGATATGTGACGGATGTGAAAGCTGCGGATGCGGACAGAGTTTCGACGCGTCTTAACATGACAGGATTTTTTGAAATGGAATTCGCAGACCCATTTGTCGGTTCATGTGCGCGTCCTACGGACTACTTTATACTTGCAAAATTTGAGACAAAACAGAATCTAATTTGGCGTGGACGATGCGATCCTTCTTATGCAGACGATATCGCCGCCGTTGATTTGCTATTCGATTTGGCTATCGAGCATTTTCCGATGATTGCCGATAAATTAGGCGAAATCGAGAGTAGCATTTTAAATCAATAGCTGAGAAATTGGCTGGATATTTTATTCCTGTTAGAGCAGACCATGAGTTTCATCGGCGTTGTTTGCGGTCTTAAAAACGAAGCGGCCGCCGTTGCGCGCGCTTCGGACCGGTCGAAGGTCCGCGTCGGCGTTTCCGGCGCCGACGCCGGGCGGGCCGAACGGATCGCCGCGAATTTTTGCGCCGAGGGCGCAAGCGCCATTGTCAGCGTCGGGCTCGCCGGGGGCCTCGACCCGAACCTTCAGCCCGGCGATCTCGTCATCGGCCAGGACGTTGTCGGCGACGACGGCGTTCGCTATGAAAGCGACAGCTATCTTCACGGCGTGGTGCGCAAGGAACAACAGGCCCGTCACGCCATTATCGGCGACCTCTTCGGGTCGGATGAGATCATCGACAGCGTCGAAAAGAAATCAGCGCTATTTCACAATCACGGCGCGATTGCGGTCGATATGGAAAGCCACGGGGCGGCGCGCGCCGCCATGCGGGCCAATGTGCCGTTTCTTGCGATCCGCGCGATCGCCGATCCGGCAGGCCGCGCCTTGCCCGCAGCGGCGCTGACGGCGGTCGCGCCGGACGGATCGACGCGCGCGCTGAAAACCTTGACCGCGGCCGTGCGCGATCCCGGTCAGTTTCCGGAACTCTTTCAACTCGGTCAGGATTCGAATGCGGCGCTCAAGACCTTACGCCGCGACCTCGGTCCGCTTTTTGGGCGCTTGTTTGGCGCCCTCGACCTTTAGGCCGCGACTTCCTTTTTGGCTTTATCGATAAGCGTCGCCGCTTTCTTTCGCGCGGTCGCCTCTTCTTTCTCACGCTTGATCTTGGTCATCTCATCGTCGACGAGCTTTTCGTGCATGTCGACAGCGGGCCGGGCGTTCGACAGATCGATCTCCGGCGCCATGGAGCCTTCGGTTTTGATCTTGAACATGTTCGACAGCTTGAAGACCTTCATCGGGTTCTTCACCGCGTCCATCGCCGCGGTCGGCTCATAGCCGCAATGAGCCATACAGTTGGCGCATTTTTCGTATTTGCCCGTGCCGTACTGCTCCCACTCGGTGGTTTCCATGAGCTCCTTGAACGACGAGACGTAACCTTCGCCGAGCAAATAGCAGGGTTTTTGCCAGCCGAAGACATTGCGCGTGGGCGAGCCCCAGGGCGTGCAGTGATATTCCTGATTGCCGGCGAGGAAGTCCAAAAACAGCGTTGAGTGGGAAAGATTCCACTCCCGGTCGCGCTTCTTGCCGATGCGGAAGACTTCGCGGAACAGTTCCTTGGTCTTGCGCCGCGACAGGAAACTTTCCTGGTCTTCGGCGCGCTCATAGGCGTAGCCCGGCGAAATCGAGATATTGACGCCGAGATCGGTTGCGAAATCGAGATAGTCCGCAACCTGCTTGGCGGTCATGTTGTCGAAGATCGTCGCGTTGACATTGACCTGAAAGCCTTTCGCCTGCGCCGCCTTGATCGCCTGCACCGCAATCTTGAACGTGCCTTTCTGGTCGACCGCGCGGTCGTGTTCTTCCTCCAGCCCGTCAAGATGGACAGAAAAGAACAGGAACGGCGACGGCTTGAACAGATGCAGTTTCTTTTCGAGCAGCAGCGCGTTGGTGCACAGCGAGACGAACTTTTTGCGCGCAACGATGCCGGCGACGATTTCGCCGATGTCCTTATGAATCAGCGGTTCGCCGCCGGGCACGGCGACGACGGGCGCGCCGCATTCGTCGACCGCGTCGAGGCATTCCTTGACCGTCAGCCTTTTGTTCAGGATCGGCGCCGGATAATCGATCTTGCCGCAGCCCGGGCAGGCGAGATTGCAGCGAAACAGCGGTTCCAGAAACAGCACCAGGGGATATTTTTCGCGGCCCATCAATGTCTGCTTGAGGACATAGGCGCCGACGCGAATCTGCTGGTGTAGGGATACTGACATGGTCGTCTCCAGACGGTCTCGTTGTTATGGCGGTCAGGGCTGGCTAACGGCCCAGGCTTTCATGGCGTCTTCTTTGCGCGGCACGTCCGCAAGTTCGCGCGGCAGCTTGAAATGGACGTTTTCTTCAACGCCGTCGAGGGTTTCGACGGTCACGGTCCGGTATTCGCGCAGGCGTTCGATGGTTTCCTGCACAAGCGTTTCCGGGGCCGACGCGCCGGCGGTGACGCCTACCTTGGCGATCCCGTCGAGCCAGGCCGGATCGAACATCGACGCATCCTCGATGAGATAGCTTGGGATGCCGAAATTCTCGCCGATCTCGCGCAGCCGGTTCGAGTTCGAGGAATTGTGCGCCCCGACCACCAGGAGAAGGTCGACGTCCTTGGCCAGCGCGATGACGGCGGTCTGCCGATTCTGGGTAGCGTAGCAGATGTCGCGGGTGTCCGGTCCGACGATATTGGGAAAGCGCGCCTTGAGCGCTGCGATCACATCCTTGGTGTCGTTGACCGACAGCGTCGTCTGGGTGACGAAGGCGACCATGTCGGGATCGGCGACATTTAGGGTGTCGACTTCCTCGACTTCGGAAATGACGTGCACGGCGCCGGGAATCTGACCCAGCGTGCCTTCCACTTCCGGATGGCCGAGATGGCCGATCAGGACGATGTCATAGCCCTTTTCGGCGTAGCGGCGGCCTTCCTTGTGCACCTTGGTGACCAGCGGGCAGGTGGCGTCGATCACGTCGAGCTGGCGTTCGAGGGCGCCGTTTTCGACTTTTTTCGCCACGCCATGGGCGGAAAACACGGTCACGGCGCCGACGGGGATTTCGTCGACCTCCTCCACGAACACGGCGCCGCGCTCGCGCAGGGTGTCGACGACGAACTTGTTGTGAACGATTTCGTGGCGGACATAGACCGGCGCGCCGAACTTCTCGAGGGCCCGTTCGACGATGTCGATCGCCCGCTCGACGCCGGCGCAGAAACCGCGCGGCTGAGCGAGGACGACTTTGAGATTTTCGGCATTGGCCGTCATGGCGCGCCCCTCCAACCCGTAACTTGCCTACGCCTTATCCCATGCGGCCGCTGGGCCGGCAACCGCACGGGGGATGCTTGACTCTTCGGCGATATAACCTGTCCCGCGCTGCAGTGCAAAATCGCGCAGGTCACATTTTGCAATGATTTGCGCTTTGTAACCTCCCAGGCGCGGGTTGGCGAGCCCGTATGGCTCGTGTAGCGTCGATGGGTTGGGGATTTCCGACCGCAAGGGGTAGGCATGTTCAGATGGTTTTCCGGCGCCGGCGGGGGCGAGGCGGCCTGGCCGCTGGAGCGGATTCTCAACGCCCTGAAGGCGCGCTATGAATCCGTTGAAACCGTCGGCGAGGACGGGCCCATAACGGTCTTCGGGGTTCAGGACCATGGCGTCAATTTCGTCGTCGCCGTGGTGGAAACCGCGCCCGGCTCCGGCAAGGTCGTGGAGGTCGGCTTTCTCGCCCGTTTTGTCGGCTTCCCGGTGACCGTGCAAGTTGTTGAGCAGCTCAACCGCAACTTGCACATCGCCGTTGCGACCCTGGAAGGATCGGATCTCTTCCTGATGGCCGGGCTCCAGGTCTCCGGCGCCTATGACGACGGCAAGTTCGCCGCGATCATCGAAGCCTGGCGCCGCGATCTGGCGGTGGCGCTGCACGGCATCGGCGACGCGCAGACGTCGATGATCAAGGCCTTCCCCGCGGCCCGGCTGGCTTCGGCGCGCCAGTTCGCGACCAACGCCGCGCCGCAGGAGGCGGGCGGAGCCCCAATCGACATTCTTTCAAATTTTCTCGGCGCCAAGGCGGCGGCGAAGGAAATCTGCGACCAGTGCGACGGCCGCGGCAAGCGGGGATTGATCGCGCGCATGTGCGAGGAATGCGATGGTGAGGGGTTCATCGCGGCCCGGCGCCTTTAGGCTGGAAATTTCCGTGTGGACAGACTACTCCCGCCCGACACCGCTTGTGCTGTGCGGGAGTAAGCGGACAAAAGCTTCATGACGGACTTTCAAAGCGCGATCAGGGAAACGGCGGGCCTCATCGAGGACGCCCTCGATCATTTCCTGCCGACGCAAGACGGCCCCCTGGGCCGGGTCGCCGACGCCATGCGTTGGGGCGCGCTCGACGGCGGCAAGCGTCTGCGGCCGTTTCTGGTGATCGCCGCGGCGGATATGTTCGATTGCCCGCGGGTGCGTTCGGTGCGCGTCGGCTGCGCGGTGGAGATGATCCATTGCTACAGCCTCATTCATGACGACCTGCCGGCGATGGACAATGCCGACCTGCGCCGCGGCCGGGCGTCGGTGCACAGGAAATTCGACGACGCCACGGCGATTCTCGCCGGCGATGCACTGCTGACCCAGGCGTTTGAAATCATCGCGGCAGAAGAAACACATCCCGACGGGGCCGTGCGCTGCGCCATCGCTTTGGAACTGGCGCGCGGCGCCGGCAAGGCGGGCATGGTCGGCGGCCAGATGATCGATATCTATGCGGAGCACAAGGATTTCGATCTTGCCGGCGTCACGCAACTCCAGCGCCTCAAGACCGGCGCGCTGATCCGCTTTTCGGCCGTGGGCGGCGGGCTGATCGGCGAGGCCTCGGGCGAGGAAGTCGCCGCCCTTGCCGCCTATGCGGAAGATCTCGGGCTCGCCTTCCAGATCGTCGACGACATTCTCGACGTCACCGAGGATGCAGAGACCCTTGGCAAACCCGCGGGGCAGGATGCGGAAATGGACAAGGCGACCTTCATCAAGCTTTTCGGCATGGACGGCGCCAAATCCAAAGCCGCCGAACTCGTCGACAGCGCGAAAGCGCGCCTCGACCGCTTCGGCGATGCGGCGGGTCCGCTCAAAGGGGCCGCGGATTTCGTGTTTGCGCGCAAGAATTAAATCGGTGAATTGTGACTTGTGAATAGTGAAATGAAGGGTTCAACCGGGTAACGCCAATTCACTATTCACCACTCACCATTCCCCAGCTAGGCCGTCCCGTCCTGTTCCAGCCTTTCAAGCAATGCGTCGACGCCGTTCATAGCGATAAAGGACGAAAACTCCTCGCGCTTGACCAGCATGATGGAAACGCCCGACACAATGATGTCGATCGCCTTGTGCTCGCCGGAGCGCAACTGGCGCACCCGCCAGTCGACCATGATCGGCGCCTGGTCTTTACGTTCGAACTGAGTCCGCACAATGACGTCGCGGGCGCCGAACTCTTTGGCGTCGATCACTTCGAGCGGCTTGCCGACGATTTCATCGAACTGCTCGGCGTAGAGCTTGGTGATGTATTTCGGAAATATCGCTTCGTAACGGGCGGTCTGCTCCTCGCTCATGGCGTTGCGGGTATCGCCGAGCATGAACTTGCCGATGGTTGTCAGCGCCAGACCGTCGGAGAGGACGACGCGGAAGTTTTCCAGACGCTGGTCTTCGGTGGCCGTCTCATCGGTCAGCGCGGTTGTCGCATCGGCGGTCAGCGCCTTGGCGAATTCAATCGCGGCGTCGATACGCGCGCCTTCGGTTGTCTCCGCCGGTTCGGTTTCCTGCGCATGAACCGGCGCGGCGACGGATGCAGCGGCGATCAGGGCGGCGAGAATGCGAACGCGGGACATGAACATGGATGACTTCCTGTGTGAACGTAGGCGAAACCCCTCATCTGGGCGTTCGGTCAATATGGGCCAATTGCGGCTTTATTCCAGCATCCTCAAGACAAAATCCGGACCCGCCGCCAAGAGCCCGTTAAAAGGCTTTCATGATGGCGGTTTCTCAACTTGCCACAATATCTAGGTTTCTTCGTTTAAGGTGTTGTTATTTATTGCGATAATGGGCATGGTCCAAGGGCTTGCGCAAACCGTTGGCGCGCCGCTCAGCGTAGTTGAAGGCGGCCGGCAGGACCACCAGCGTACAGATCAGCGTGAACGCCAAGGCGATCGACAACAGTTCGCCCATGCTGGCCGTGCCGCGATGCGGCGAGAGCATCAGGCTGCCGAATGACGCAACCGTCGTCAGCGCCGCGAACAGCACCGCTCTGGGCGTTGACGTGCCGAACACCCCTTGGCCCGCCGCCACCCGATCATGACGCAGGACAAGGTGGATGCCGCTGTCGACGCCGATGCCGATGAGCAGCGGCAAGACGATGACATTGGCGTAGTTGAACGGCACGTTGAGCAAGACGCCCGTCGCCGCGGTGAGAATGGCCGCGAGCGCCAGCGGGAAGATCATCAACAGCACCGTGTAGACGCGGCGCACCAGAAGCCAGAGAAACAGCGAGATGACGACGAACGCAATCGCCGTTGCCTGCAACATGGCCTGGGAAATTACTTCGCCGGCCTTGCGCGATTGATAGGCGCCGCCGGTCAGGTCCGGGAACAGCGTTTCAATCTGGTCGACAAATTCATCAAGGGCGGCCGGATCGCGCACGTCCTTTTCGGGAAGCATGTCGACGCGCCATTTTCCGTCCACGGAAAGGTACCGGGTGCGAAGCGCCTCGGGCAGGGTCTCGACGTCGATATAATCGGCGTTCATGCCCGCGCGCAGCAATGAGACGAGACGCGGCCAGAAGGTGAAAACGTTCTTCTCGACCAGGGCCGTCAGCGCGGGATCGTTTTGCGCCTCAAGATCGCCCAGCAGCGCGGCGAGCCGCGCGCCGGGACCCTCCCCATAGGCTTGCGCGAGCCTTTCCCTAAGCTGTGCGACGCCTTCATCCGCCATGGGCCCTTCAACGCTGTTCGGCGTCGCTTCAAAGGCGAAGACCAGCGTGCCGGCGGCAAAATCGATGAGTTCAAGCTTTGTATCCTGATTTTCCGGCACGAAATCCGGCAAAGAGCGCGTGCTGGCCACCAGCGGCAGCGCGGCGGCGTATTCGGCGGTCGCTTTGGCTTCCGCTTCCGATGCAACCAGGCGCGTCAGTCGGTAAGGAATGGTTTCGCGATCGTCGAACAGATAATTAAATCCGATCACCGACGGCGCTTTCGCATTGCGCAGCGCCATCGGATCCGCATCGAAGCGCACCTGGGGCATGAGCAACAACGAAAAGGCGCCGATCAGGACGGTGAGGGCGGCCACCGGACCGGAAACTTTCGACACCGATGCGAAGAAAGCGCGAATGCCCCCGCTCGCAATTTGCGCCTTTCCCATGGGAAAAAGCGACAGCGCCGCAGGCAGGAAGGTGATGGAGACAAGAAAGGCGATCAGGACGCCGACGCCGGCGATCACGCCAAGCTGCGCGATGCCGTCAAATTGCGTCGGTACGAATGAGAAAAACGCCAGCGCCGTGGTCGGCGCGGCGAGCGCCAGGGCGGGGCCGACGTCATGTATTGCGCCTTTCAGCGCTGCGGCGTTGTCCTGACCCGCCCGGCGGCGTTCCTGAACGTGCAAGAGCAGATGGATCGCAAAATCAAGGCCCAATCCCACGAGCAACACGGTAAAAGCGACCGAGACGAGATTGAGTTCGGAGAGGAATGCAGCGGCGAACGCCGAGGTCAGCGTCAACGTAATCACCAGTCCGATCAGCGTAACGGCGGCAATGCCGATGGACCGATAACAGGCAAGCAACAGCAGGCTGACGAGAACAAGCGAAAGCAGCATGGACAGGCCGATGCCGGTCGTCACTGCTTCAAGCTCTTCGACCCGCAGCGCCGGATCGCCGGTGATATAGGCCTCGACGCGGCCGGCATATTTGCCGTCAAGCTGGGCGATTTCCGCCCGAAGGGCTTCAATGCCGGTCTTTGCCGGTTTCAGGCGCGTATAATCGAGAACCGGCGTTGCATAGAGCAGCCGCGTGTGCATTTCGGTTTCGGCGAGGTCCTCATCGAGCGCGCCCATCCAGGAAAAGGGCCGCCTCTCGCGCTTTAGGCTCGCCTCCACGACATGGCCGAGCTGCGTATAGATATGCTGCAGCGTTTCCTGACCAAGTTCGGATCGTTCAGCCAGTTCGTCATTATCGGCCAACGTCGTGAACAGCGTGCCGAGGGTCGGGCTTTGAATGAGCGTTTCAATCAGGCCCGAGGCTTTCGTCATCTGTGTCAGGCGGCTTTCGACCTCGGCTTCGGTTAAGTACAAAAGACCGTTTTCGCGAAAGAAAGACTCTTGCGCCGGCGCGAACACCGCGGAGAACGCCTCGTTGTTGGTGGCGACGGCGGCGCGCAGATCGCCGATAAACGCGTCGGCTTCGTCAAGCGTCGGCGCCCGGGCGATGACGATGATATCGGTCTTGATCTGCGGAAACGCCTCGCGCAATTCAGTCGCGCGCTGCTGAAAGGGCAGGTCCGGATCGAGCATCGCGCTCGTATCGGTATTCACCTTCAAATGGGTCGCCGCATAATAGCCGGCCAGCGCCGCTGCGACGAAGATGATGAGCGCAAGCGCCAGCCCGCCGCGCCGGGCCGCGCCGGACCAGACGATCAAGGCTTTCTCAATGAAATTCAACATCAAGCCGCCGCCTGACTGCCCTTAGGATGGAAGGAACGCCCCCCAAGTTAAGGCCTGACTATAAAAGGCTTTTGGCGGGCTTGAAAAGCGCAAGGGGTCGCCTTGCCCGGGAAAGCGGGCTTCGCTAGTGCTTGGCCCCATGAGCGATCAGAGTCGTTTTTCCGACGATCTTGGCTATCTTGACGACAAGCGCGCGGCGATGACCGAAACGTTGCGCGCCTGGTGCGCCATCAATTCCGGCAGCGGCAATCTTGACGGGTTAACGCGGATGCGCGCGCTGTTGGCCGATGCGTTTTCCGTCCTGGGAACGGATGTGGAAATCGCGCCGGCGAAACCCCATCGCATGGTGACGGCGGCCGGCGAAGACATCGAACGGCCCGTCGGCGATATGCTGCGCCTGATAAAACGGCCCCAGGCGCCGGTGCGCGTGCTCTTGACCGGGCACATGGATACGGTTTTCGCCGCCGATCATCCATTCCAGGGCGAAACGCTGATTGACGAAGACACGCTCAACGCCCCCGGCGCCGCCGATATGAAGGGCGGCCTGCTGGTCATGCTTTATGCGCTGCAGGCGATCGAACGGTCCACGCTCGTCGAGCGCATCGGCTATGAAGTGATCATCAACGCCGACGAAGAAATCGGCTCGCACGGATCGGCCCATCTGCTGACCGCCGCGGCAAGACGCGCGCAGTTCGCCTGCGTTTACGAACCGGCGCTCGCCGACGGAACGCTTGCCGGCGCGCGCAAGGGCAGCGGTAATTTCTCGGCGGTGATTCGCGGCAAGAGCGCCCATGCGGGCCGCGAGCATCACCTCGGACGCAACGCCGTCGCGGCGGCTGCGGATTTTATCGCGGCGATCGACAAGCTCACTGGCGCGCGACCGGGCCTGACCGTCAATGTGGCGCGGGTCGACGGCGGGGAAAATTATAATGTCGTGCCGGACATCGCGGTCGTGCGATTCAATGCGCGCCTTGAACAACCCGAAGACGCCGACTGGCTCATGACGGCGCTGAACCGCGCCATTGCGGAAATCGACGGCCGCGACGGTTTCAGCGCCAAACTCGCCGGCGGTTTCACCCGGCCGCCCAAGCCGATGACGCCGCAGCTTGAGGCGTTCTTCTTATCGCTGCGGACGGCGGGCGAGGAACTTGGCCTGCACATCGACTGGAAACCGACGGGCGGCTGCTGCGATGGCAATAATATCGCCGCCGCGGGCATTCCTGTCATCGACACGCTGGGCGTGCGCGGCGCGCATATTCATTCGGCGCAAGAATACGCCCGGCTCGACAGTCTGGTCGAACGGGCAAAACTGTCCGCGCTGTTGTTGTTGAAAATCGCCGCGGGCGATCTGCCTAATCCCGGCGACTGGCCAAAGAAGGAGGCGGCGTGATGGCGCTGGCGTTGATCAGGCCCGTGCAGCGCGAAGATTTCGACACCGTTCTGGCGCTGGCGCAACAGTCGGGCGGCGGCATGACGAATTTGCCGTCCGATCCCGCAGCGCTGCGCGCGCGCATTGATGGTTCTTGCGAGAGCTATGAATCCAATCCGACCGAACCGAACGGCGAAGTCTATATGATGGTGCTCGAAATCGATGGCCGCGTGCTCGGGACAACAGGCGTTTTTTCCGCGATCGGTCTTGAAAGCGGTTTCGTCAATTACCGCATCAGCAAGTCCGTACACGCATCGAAACAGTTGAAAAAGCGCGTCGTGCGGCGCTTGCTCGTTCCGACCCACGATTTCACCGGCAGCGCGGAAGTCGGCATGCTGTTTCTGGCGCCCGACGCGCGCGGCGGCGGCTATGGCAAGTTCCTCGCCCGGGCGCGCTATCTTTTCATCGCCCTGCACAAGGCGCTGATCGCCGATCCGGTGTGCGCCGAAATGCGCGGCTGGCGCGGGCCGGACGGCGAACAGCCCTTCTGGGAGGCGTTGGGCAAGCCGTTTTTCGACATGGAATACGAGGCCGCGGACATCGCCAACGCTTCCATGGGCAGCCAGTTCATCGCCGATATGATGCCGCGCCATCCGATTTACGCGGCCCTCCTGCCGGAAGCGGCGCGCAAGATTTTAGGCAAGCCCCACGACAAAGCCATGCCGGCGTTCAACATGCTGCTGCATGAAGGCTTCGCCTTTCGCGGCTATATCGACGTGTTCGACGGCGGACCGCTGGTCGACGCCCAAATCGACGACATCGAGACGGTTCGCAACAGCAAGACCTATAAAATCGCCGACATCGCCGATCCGGGCGACGCGCCGGAAATGCTCATGGCCGCCGGCCGGCTGTCGACGTTCCGCGCCGCGCGCGCGCCGGCGAAGGCTGACGGGAATGCGCTGGTCATCGGCGTGGACGCGGCCAAGGCGCTGGGGATTGAAAAAGGCGATAGCGTGCGGGCGGTCGAATGGTGAGCCGATGAAAGAGCAAATCCTCATTGACGGCGAATGGCGCGACGGGGCCGGGAAAAAGTTCACCAGCAACGATCCGTCGACCGGCAAGGCGGTGTGGTCCGGTTCGGCGGCGTCGAAGGACGATGTCGCCGACGCCGTCAAAGCCGCGCGGGCCGCGTTTTTGGACTGGGCGCGGATGCCGGTTTCCGAACGCATCACCATCATGGAGCGCTATCGCGAGATCATCAAAATCGACGCCGAAGAACTCGCGCGTCTGATCTCGCACGAGACCGGCAAGCCGCTCTGGGAGACCAAGACCGAGGCGGCCGCCGTCGCCGGCAAGGTCGACTTTTCGATTCGCGCCTATCGCGACCGCACCGGCGAGACGGAAATTGCCGCCGGGCTGACCCGCGCCGTCCTGCGCCATAAGCCCCACGGCGTCATGGCCGTGCTCGGGCCTTATAACTTTCCCGCGCACCTGCCCAACGGGCATATGGTTCCGGCGCTGATCGCCGGCAATACGGTCGTCTTCAAACCGTCCGAACTGGCGCCGGGGCCGGGCGCCTTCATCGTCAAGCGCATGATCGAGGCCGGCGTGCCGGAAGGCGTCATCAATATGGTTCAGGGCGGCGGCCCCGTGGGCGAGGCGCTGGTCGGCGCCGAGGGGATCGACGGCGTCCTGTTTACCGGCGGCGTGAAAACCGGGCTCGCCATTCACAAACAGTTCGCCGGTCGCCTCGACGTCATCCTGGCGCTCGAGCTTGGCGGCAACAATCCGATGATCTGGTGGGATACGGACGATGTGAAAGCGGCCGCCTTCGCGGTGATACAGTCGGCGTTTCTTTCTTCCGGCCAGCGCTGTTCCTGCGCGCGGCGGCTGATCCTTCCCGACGACGAGCGCGGCGACAAGGCGCTCGACGCCCTCGGCGCGCTGACGGACCGATTGATCATCGGCGCGCCGTTCGACGAGCCGCAGCCCTTCATGGGGCCGGTGATCACGCCCAAGGCCGCGGAGGAACTTGAGGGCGCCTTCGACCAGCTTGTCGAAAGCGGCGGCGAAGTGATCCGCCTGCTCGGCGTGCGCGACGATGGCGGCGCCTTCGTCACGCCGGGCATTGTCGACATGACGGGCCATCTCGACGTGCCCGATGAAGAACATTTTGGCCCGCTCCTCAAAGTCTGGCGGGTCAAGGATTTCGACGCCGCCATCGAACGCGCCAATGACACGCAATTCGGTCTGTCCGCCGGGCTGTTGTGCGACGACCCGCGCAAATGGGAAAAGTTCTTCGCGCTCAGCCGCGCCGGGGTCGTCAACTGGAACCGCCAGACCACCGGCGCGTCGGGGGCCGCGCCCTTCGGCGGGATCGGCGCCTCGGGCAATCACCGCCCCAGCGCCTATTACGCCGCGGACTATTGCGCCTATCCGGTCTCCAGCATGGAAGGGAAAAAACTCTCGCCCATGCCGGAGGGGCAGGTGGGGGTGAGGAACACTTAGCATCCGCTTTTCGCCGATTTCGGTCGTCGGCGCTTCCGTCGCACAGTCTGGTTTCGCTTTTGGGCAGGCTCAGTCCGGTTGAGCGGCGTCACCGCCATTTTGCTGAGTCGTCATCAACGCAGCAAAAGCAAAAAAACCAGCTCCAACGCCCATGATGACAAGCGGGAGCCATTCGCCCAGCAGGAGGGCGAGCGCGCCAGCCAACAGCACCGCAGGTGCGAGTATCAGACAAATCGAACGCCGACCTCTGCGATCAAGCATCGCTAGAACGCCAAAGGCGGCCAAGGCAGCCAAGTAGAGGCTAGGCATCAGATACAACACTGGGAACATCTCTTTCATCATGGTCGAGGCATCGGTTTGGTTCATCTCATTGGTGAACCGTTCGAAGCCTGAGGCATGCAGAATTGCGATCGCTAGGACGAAAAGCACGCCTAGGGCGCAGCTGATGCTCGAACTGGTCACGTTGTCTCCAGACTAAACTGGAGGCTGTTCTAGTCGCTTGCCGCCCATTTGTCGCGGCCTCCGCGACAGGTAATACTCGGTTTTTACGAAGCCTGACAGACCGCAAAGGGCCGAATGCGGACTTTTCGATGGTCTAGCCCGCCTGCGCGGCGAAAATGTGCAGCATTTCGTTGATGATCGAAACGGCCGCGAGCGCGGTGATGTCCGCATGATCGTAGGGCGGGGAGACTTCGACGATGTCCGCGCCCATGAGATTGGGAATGTCGACCGCGCGCAGGATGCGCATCGCTTCATAGGTCGACAGCCCCCCCGGTACGGGCGTGCCGGTGCCCGGCGCATAGGCGGGATCGAGACAGTCGATGTCGAAGGAAATATAATGGGGCAGTTCTTTATCGAGCCGAACGCCGGCGGCGAACTTGTCGAGCGTTCTGTCGCGCACATCGTCGACGGTGGTCGTCTGTACGCCGAATTTTTTTACCACATCCATGTCGTCGGCGCCGGCGAGGGGGCCGCGAATGCCGAACTGAACCGTCGAGGCGGGGTCGATGAGTTCTTCTTCCAGGGCGTGACGCAAGAACGCGCCGTGATGATGTTCCGCGCCCCAGGCGGCGGGATAGGTGTCGAGATGGGCGTCGAAATGAACCAGCCCGATGGGCTCGCCCGCCGCCTTGCGCGCCGCGCGCAGGCTCGCCAGGGTGGTTGAATGATCGCCCCCGACGGCAAGGCCGCGGCGCTTGCGCCCGTAAATCTCGTCCCAAAACTTTTCGATGGCGGCGTAGGTCAGCTCCTGGCTCATGGGGTTGATCGAACAGTCCCCGAGATCGGCGACGGCGATGCGTTCGATCCAGGATTGCGCCCGTTCGGGACTGAAGCCGCGCCCTAATGACGACGCCTCGCGAATCTGCGTCGGCGCAAAGCGCGCGCCGGGCCGATAGCTCACCGCGCCGTCATAGGGAACGCCGAACAGGCCGACCTCCCAGTCGCCGTCGGCGGCCATGGTCGGCAAGCGAAAGAATGTTTTGATCCCGGCGAAACGGGGAACGGCGCGGCCGGAAGCGGGGGTTGATTTCATAAGCCTGTTTTAAGGCGCCCCAAGGCGCTTTCAAGACCTAACCCAGCGCCGCGATCCCGGATCGGATCAATGAAAAGCGCGGTTCTTCAATAATAGGCGGTTTTATTATTGCCGCTCGTTTCGTTTTGACACAGGATTATTTTCGCCAGTAGGCGCAGCTTAACAATTGATCATTATTTTCCTGCGCTCCAAGGGATGGAGTGCGGCATGGGTAAAGCTTTGCGGGAAGACGAACCGGCGCACGATGGCGCGCCCGCCTCCGTCGTTTCCGCGCTGATTGCGACCGCGCAAACCCGCCATCATCAACTGTTCACGCGATATGTCATTGCGACCGCCGGCGCCTTTTTGCTTTGGGTTGCAAGCGATGTGGTCGTCGCCGGCTTCTGGTTTGTCGCCGTTTGTATCAGTCAGGTGATCGACACGATCGCTTGGCGGCCGTTTCGCGATCCGAACCGGCGCCAACCGCCGTCGCCGCGGGAATGGATCGCGCTTTGCGCTGCGTCGGCGCAGGCCACGGCGATTTATTCGGCCTTTCCCTTTATTATGTGGTGGAAGTGGGGCGCGCCGGGCCAGATCTTCGCCATGTTGTGGCTGTGCGGCGCGTTGCTGCACGTAACCATGCACATGCATCATGAACGGCGGACGTTCCTCGCCGCCGTTATTCCGCATTCGCTCTATCTTCTTGGCTTGCCGCTTTATGCGTTGATCGCCGGGGGCTCGCCCGGCCGCACCGGCGCGGCGCTGATTTTATTGGCTTGCCTGGCCTATCTGGGCCATCTTGCGGTCGCCTTTCGCGAGTATCAGGCGACCAGCAGGGCGATGCGCGCCGCGCGCGAAGCCGCGCTGGAACGCCAGGCGGCGGCGGAACAGGCCAATCAGGCCAAGTCCGCTTTTCTCGCCAATATCAGCCATGAAATCCGCACGCCCATGAACGGCATTCTCGGCATGGCCGCGGCGCTCGAGCGCAGCGGCTTGACCAGGGAGCAACGCGATCAGCTTGCCATCATCCGCGAATGCGGCGACGCGCTGACGACGGTGCTCAATGACGTTCTGGATTTCTCCAAGATCGAAGCCAACCGCATCGAATTCGAATCGGTTCCGTTCCGGCTGACCGAGATCGCGGTGCGGGTGAAAAATCTCCACAATTTCCGCGCTGAACAAAAATTGCTGACCTTTCACATGACCTGCGAAGGCGATTGCGACGCGCCGCGCATGGGTGATGCGCACCGCATCGTCCAGGTGCTGCACAATCTCGTCTCCAATGCGATCAAGTTCACCGATAAAGGCGCGGTGACGGTTCGCATTGTCGCGCCGCCTCAGGGAGCGTCAGACGATCTGGTGACGATAGAAGTCGCCGATACGGGGATCGGCGTGACTGAAGCCAAGACGGCGCAAATATTCGAACCCTTCGCCCAGGCCGATGTGACGACGACCCGAAAATATGGCGGCACCGGTCTTGGCCTTTCGATCGTCAAGACCCTGGTCGAAGCCATGGGCGGAAGCGTGGCGGTCACATCGCGTCCCGGGGAAGGCGCGCTGTTCACGATTCGGCTGCCGCTGCGGGTTGCGACGGCGGAGGAAACCGCCGCGCGCCAGTCCGACGCTGTATTCTGCGACGATCGGCGGCGCGGCTTGCGCGTCCTCGCCGCGGAGGACAACGACGTCAATCAGAAGGTGCTCAAGACGTTTTTGTCGCAATGGGATCATATCGTCGAATTCGCATCCGACGGATTGAAAACCGTCGACGCGTTCAAGAACAAAGAGTTCGATATCATCCTGATGGATATATCGATGCCGGTGATGGACGGCGTCGAGGCCATGCGGCAAATCCGTTTCCTTGAACGGGAAAAAGGCGACGGCCGGCGCATTCCGATCATCGCCGTATCCGCGCACGCCATGCGCCAGCAAGTTGAAGAATATTTAGCCGCCGGTTTCGACGGCTATGTGACGAAGCCCGTCAATCCGGCCCATCTTTTTGGAGAGATTGGCCGCGTCTTGGCGGAAGAAGAACAGGCGCGCGATGCAATTTCCGCGGCTTGAAGACGCTTAATCAGCAGATGTTTTATGACCGCCGCGGCGGCTCGGGCAGGGGCATGACGACCTTGCGCTCGACTTCGCGCAGGGTGAAACTCGATTCAACCGTTGCGATATTGGGCATGCGCAGAATGGTTTCGGAAAGAAACGTTTCATACGCCGCCAGCGACGGCACCAGCACGCGTATAAAATAGTCGAACTTGCCGGTGACGAGATAACACTCCATCACTTCCGGGCGCTGCCTGATAGCCGCTTCGAATTCACGCAATGTCTTGTCGTCTTCGCGTTCGAGCTTGACCAGGATGATGACCGTGACGTTGACGCCCAGGGCTTCGCGGTTAACCTCCGTATGGTAACCTTTGATGATCCCGTCGGCTTCAAGCTTGCGCAGGCGGCGCAGGCACGGCGTCGGCGAAAGCCCGACCCGCTCGGCGAGCTCTGCATTCGTGATGCGCGCATTTTCCTGTAGATGTCGCAGGATCTTGTGGTCAATATGATCGAGCTTCATGAGAGTCTTCCCTATTATGTATTATCTATTTAGCATTATCTGCTAACCGTCAAGCGCTCTAACGCCCTATTTGGAAGGAAGCGCTCACAGGCCTCGGATATAACCCCGCCCAAGCGGCGCCCGCCCATGACGGTCTGTCGCAGCGCAGAATTCCCCAGGGAGGAAACGTTTCATGCAAAGCCGCGAACTGCCGGTCGAAGGCTGGCGGAAGGTTGTTCATTTCACCGATGACGCCGCAGGCCTCAGCGCCATCATCGCCGTTCATGACGCCACGCTGGGGCCGGGCTGCGGCGGTTGCCGCATTTTTCCCTATCCGAATTTCGAAGCGGGACTTGAAGACGTTAAACGATTGTCCCGGGGCATGACCTACAAGAATGCGCTGGGGGGCATTCCCTTCGGCGGCGGCAAGGCGGTGGTGTTCGCCGATCCGGCGAAGGACAAGACGCCGGAACTTCTGCGCGCTTTCGGCCGCGCCGTCGACAGTTTGAACGGGCTTTACTACACGGCCGAGGATTCCGGCGTCACCGAAGACGACATGGCGATCATTCGCTCGGCGACGACTTACGCCGCCGGCATGGAAAGTAAAGGCGTCGGCGGCAATCCGTCGCCCTTCACCGCCTACGGCGTGTGGCGCGGCATTCAGGCGGCCGCGCGGTTCAAGTTCGGCGCGGAGAACCTTCAAGGCGCGCGCACGGCCATTCTCGGCGTCGGCGCCGTGGGCATGGAACTCGCCCGTCTGATCCATGAACAGGGCGGCGAACTCATTGTCGCGGATGTCAATGAAGCGGCAACCGCCGAGGCCCGGGAGCGGTTCGGTGCGGCGATCGTCGCCCCGGAAGACGCCGTGGCCGCCGATGTGGACATATTCTCGCCATGCGCGCTGGACGGCTCTATCAACGCCCAAACCGTCGATCGCCTGAAAGCGAAAATCGTCGCCGGCGCCGCCAATAACCAGTTGGCGACGCCGGACATGGATGCGGCGCTCCATGCGCGCGGCGTGCTTTACGCGCCCGATTATGTGATCAACGCGGCGGGCGTGATCAGCATCGGGCTTGAAATCATCGGGCAATGGTCCAAAGAAGAATTATCGGCGCGCATCGATCAGATCGGCGCGCGCCTGACGGAAATTTTCGAGCGCGGCGCCGAGGCCGACCGCCCGACCGGCGCGATTGCAGACCTGATGGCGCAGGAAGTGATCGCCAAAGGCAGAAAGGCGGCGTGAGCACGTTTCGCGAAGGGCCCGGCCAAATAGCGGTTTTTTTAAGAACGCTTTGAATTCATAGGAGAAACCCATGACTGACAAAGATCCTATCGTCATCGCCGGCATGGCGCGAACGCCAATCGGCAATTTCCTCGGCGCCTTTACCGGTACGCCGACGCCGGCGCTCGGCACCCGCGCCATCGAAGCCGCGCTCGAACGCGGCGGGGTCGCCAAGGACGATGTGGATGAAGTGATCATGGGCTGCTGTCTGCCGGCCGGTCTCGGCCAGGCGCCGGCGCGACAGGCTTCGCTCGGCGCGGGCATTCCGCAGGCGGCGGGCTGCACCACCATCAACAAGATGTGCGGCTCGGGCATGAAGGCGGTGATGCAGGGCTATGACGCCATTCTCGCCGGTTCGTCGGACATCGTCATCGCCGGCGGCATGGAGTCGATGACCAATGCGCCCCATCTCCTGCCGGCGGGCCGGACCGGCATTAAATACGGCCACGGCAAGGTGATCGATCACATGGCCATGGACGGGCTGGAAGACGCCTATGAGCCGGGCCGCGCCATGGGCGTGTTTGCGGAAAAATGCGCCCGGGAATGGCAGTTCTCCCGCGAGGAGCAGGACGAGTTCTCCATGCGCTCGGTAACCCGCGCCCAGACCGCCATCAAGGAGGGCTCGTTCAAGGCGGAAATCGTTCCTGTCGAAGTCAAAACCCGAAAGGGCAGCGTGACGGTCGAGGACGATGAAAAGCCCGGCCTCGTCGATGCGGCAAAAATCCCCACGCTCAGGGCCGCCTTCGAAAAGGACGGCACGGTGACCGCCGGCAACGCCTCGGCGATTTCCGACGGTGCGGCGGCGCTGGTCATCATGCGCGAGTCTGTGGCGGCGGCGAAAGGCGCCAAGCCGGTGGCGCGCATTCTCGCCCATTCAACCCATAGCCAGGCGCCGGAATGGTTCACCACCGCGCCGGTCGATTCCATCCGCACGGTGCTGGAAAAGGCCGGCTGGTCCGCTGACGACGTCGATCTTTATGAGATCAACGAGGCGTTTTCCGTCGTGCCCCTGGCGGCCATGCGCGAGCACAAGCTGCCGGTGGAAAAGGTCAATATTCACGGCGGCGCCATTGCGCTGGGTCATCCCATCGGCGCGTCCGGCGCGCGCATTCTGGTGACCCTGATCAGCGCGCTGCAAAAGACCGGCGGCAGGAAAGGCGTCGCCAGCCTTTGCATCGGCGGCGGCGAAGCGACCAGCGTGGCGCTGGAACTGGTTTAGATTTGTAGCGATTCCTGGATTCCCGCCTTCGCGGTAATGCGGGGTGATACGAATTATACAATCCGCAACCGGCTCTAACCAAAGCGCGACGAATCGGGATTGGCAAGAAGCTCAAAGACCCGTGCCTTCCCGCGGAGGCGGGAATCCAGTCTTATGAATAAAGTCGGGCTTCGCCCGTCATTTTTTATTTGCTGGGTCCCGGCTTACGCCGGGAAAAGCGGGAATGCAATTCGTCCAATCCAAAACAGACCCTATTCCCCGCGCACCGGCGGAACCTCCGTAAACGGACGGATGCCGAATTCGGGATAGATTTCGCTCGGGTAATAGATCGTCCCGCCGCGGGAGACGAGCGCGACGGTCTTGATCGCTTTTAGATCCTGCGTCGGATCGCCGGGAACCAGGAAGAAATCCGCCAGCTTGCCGGGCTCGATCGCGCCGCGACTGTCGCCGAGGCCGAGATACTGCGACATGTCGTAGGAGGCGCGCCGTAAAGCTTCGGCGCGGGTAAAGCCGGCCTTGTGAAACAACTCCACTTCCCGGTGAAGCTGGAACGCGCCGCCGAAATCGGTGCCGGGCACCAGGAAAATCCCGCGCTCGCGCATCATCGAGACCGTCTCGATGATTTTATCGAACGAGTCGCGGTATCGCGCGTCTTCCTCGGGATCGGCGATATTGAGCATCGCGACTTTGGCGTTGCGCTGGACGCCGACCGGCATGTGATCGATGTAATCCGCAACGGCGCGGTTGGTCTCGCCATTGCGCCCGAGCATGGCGTATTCGTGAATGACGATGGTCGGTTCGTGGGCGACGTCGTTGTCGGCCATGGCGTTTATCGTGCGCTGGACCTTTTCGCTTTCAAGATCGATCTCGACGAAGCGCTGGATGCCCGTGATCCTCAGCATCGTGCGCGTATCAGCGTCGGGCGGCAGCACCCAGCTGAGCATGACCTGATTGATATGGGTGAGTTCGTCATAGCCGGCCTCAATCATTTCGACGGGCGAGGAGAATGCCGGGACGTGACCCGCGACGCGCAGGCCGAGCTCGTGCGCGAGATCGGCCATGGCGGGAACCCACGCGCCCTTGATCGAACTATAGACCTTGATCTGGTGATAGCCGCCGCGTTCGGCGAACATGCGCACAAGGTTAACAGCGTCTTCTTCGGTCGCGGCGAGTTCGCCGGTGCTGGAGTTGGTTTTGCTGACCCCTTCGATGAAGCCGCTCATGGAAATCCGCGGACCGGCGATCACGCCGTTTTCGATCCTGTCGCGCAGGGGTTCGAGCACGTCGATTTCATTACCCATGTCGCGCACCGAGGTGACGCCGGCGAGAATGTTGAGCAGGGCCTGATTGTCGCCGAGATGGGCGTGCATGTCGTAAAGCCCGGGCAGAAGCGAACCGCCGGCGCCGTCGATCTCGACTTCGCCCTCGCCGGTCGGAACGTCGAGCGGATTGATGGCGGCGATCCTGTCCCCGGAAACCACGACGGAGACCGGTTCGGACATGTTAAGAGTTTCCGGCTGGAAGACGCGCACATTGCGGATGCGCACCGGCGTTTCGTAATCATGGGCGAAGCGGGCCTGGATATCCTCATAGCGCTTGGCGCCGTAGTCCGCCGCAAGATTGCGTAGGCGCTCTTCCTCGGCCTCGAAGCCTTCGCGAATGGTGATGAACCGGGGCGTGATATAGGCGAAGAACGCGCCGTCATCGTCGAGAATGAAATAATCCGGATTAAGATCGGCGCCGGTGAGCGCATAGGTCGTGACGGAAGCCTCGCCGTCGGTCCCTTGGACGGTCAGCGATTCCATTTCGGTCAGGCGCAATGTTCCTGCGGGCAGGGCGGGCATCGAACGGTCGGGATCGTTCAGCAAGGCGCGCGCATAAATGAATGCGGCATAGGGGCTGCCGAACTGGCTGATATAGAGCGTGGGCTCGTCGACGGACGCTTCGCCCGAACCTGACGCATCGGTCCAGGTCGCTATGCCGTCCGTCAGCGCATAGGTTTCCTCGAACTCGTTGCCGAAGGTTGTGCTTCCGGAAAGCGACCAGGAAACCGGCGCGCCGCTTTGGTCGAACGTCGCGGTCTCGGCGATGGTCGGCCCGCGGCCATTATTCTTGAAATCGTAATCGACGGTGATCTGATCGCCTTGCGTATCGACTTTGAGATGGCCGATCCGCGCGCCGGCGGTGATGACGGCGAAGGATTCCTGTTTTGTCGCTTCCGCGGCCGTGTCGGCGGCGTCATTCGATTGTGAACAGGCGGCGGCCGCCACAAGCGTGAGCGCGGCGGCGAATTGGACTTTTCTCATGCTGGCCTCGATTACCCCGGGATTTGCCTGGGGGAACTATGGCATGCGCCGGCGCCGGAGGCCAACGGCCGGCACTGCCCTGGCGTGAAGCCGGCGCATTGCCCGGCGGGGCCGGCGGGTCTAAAGACAGGGGAAAGAACGACACGGAGAGACAACCATGGCCGACGCCGGCGGCGCGCGCAGCGGCGACAAGACAACGTTCGACTGGCAAGACCCGCTGCTCCTGGAATCCCAGCTGACCGACGAGGAGCGCATGATCCGCGACGCCGCACGGGGCTATGCGCATTCAAAACTCATGCCCGGGATCATTGCAGCGAACCGCGAGGAGCGTTTCGACCGGGAGATCCTCCATGAGATGGGCGCTCAGGGCCTGCTCGGCGCGACGGTTGCGGAGGAATATGGCGGCGGCGGCGCCAATCATGTGGCCTACGGACTGATCGCCCGTGAAATCGAAAGTGTTGATTCGGGCTACCGCTCGGCCATGTCGGTTCAGTCCTCGCTTGTCATGTATCCCATCGAAGCGTTCGGCAGCGAAGAGCAGAAAAAGAAATACCTGCCCAAACTCGCGAGTGGCGAATGGGTCGGCTGTTTCGGCCTGACCGAGACCGACGGCGGCTCCGATCCCGGCGCCATGCGCGCCAGGGCGGAAAAGGTATCCGGCGGCTATAAGCTCAACGGCGCGAAAATGTGGATCACCAATTCGCCCATCGCCGATATCGCCGTGGTCTGGGCGAAGCTCGACGGCGACATTCGCGGCTTCATCGTCGAGCGCGGAACCAAGGGCTTTGAAACCCCCAAAATCGAAGGCAAGCTTTCCTTGCGCGCTTCGATCACCGGCGAGATCGCCCTCGATGACGCTATCGTGCCGGAGGAAAATCTGCTGCCCAATGTCAAAGGCCTTAAGGGGCCGTTTTCCTGTCTCAACAAGGCGCGCTACGGCATCGCCTGGGGCGCCATGGGGGCGGCGGAATTTTGCTGGCGCGCGGCGCGAGATTACGCCATGGACCGCGTCGTCTTCGGCAAGCCGATTGCGGGCACGCAACTCGTGCAGAAAAAACTCGCCGACATGCAGACCGACATCGCCCTTGGACTGCAGGGCGCGCTGCGGCTCGGCCGTTTGCTCGATGAGGGCGCGTTTATCCCCGAAGCGATTTCCATGATGAAACGCAACAATTGCGGCAAGGCGCTGGAGATCGCCCGCATCGCGCGCGATATTCACGGCGGCAACGGCATCTCCGAAGATTATCATGTCATGCGCCATGTGATGAATCTGGAGACCGTCAACACCTATGAAGGCACCCATGACGTGCACGCCCTTATTCTCGGGCGCGCCATGACGGGCCTGCAGGCGTTTCAATAAACTTAGCGCCCGTGCTTCGCTCCCTCATCGCGATGATCGCTGCTGTTATCGTCGGATTGACGGCGGCGAAGTTCGTTGAAGCGGCGGGACTGTCGGCGCTGCCCGACGGCGCCGGGCCGACGGGTGCGTCCTATCAGGTTCTGCTTGTCGCCGGCTGGGGACTTGGTGCATTCGCAGCGGCGCTGACGGCGTTGCTGCTGGGCCGGCGCTGGGCGCCCCTGGCATGGCTTGCGGCGGCGTGCATGTTCTTCGCGGCCGCCATCACGGCGGCGACATTCGCGCTGGGCTGGGCGGTCTGGCCGGCGTCGGCGGCGGTAACAGCGCTCGGCGGGTTTGCGGCGGTGCGCTTGTTGCGCGCATCGAACGCCTTGTCGATGAAACAGCGGGATGGCCTTTTTAATGACTGACGACGCCATTCCGGCCGCGACCGTTTTGCTGCTGCGCGACGCGCCTTTTGAGGCGCTCATGATCAAGCGCCATGAGAATATGGATTTCGCCGGCGGCGCGCTGGTCTTTCCCGGCGGCCGGGTGGGTGAGGGCGACCGCGATCCAGCGTGGGCGGATCATTGCGACGGATTTGAAGCCGTTCCGGAGGATCAGCGCGCGGCGCGCATTACGGCCATTCGCGAGGCGTTTGAGGAAACCGGAATCCTGCTTGCCCGGCGCGACGGCGAAACCGACTATGTTTCGGACGCGTTTGCGCAGTCGGTCGATCCGTGGCGCGCTGTCGTCGAAAAAGACGATCGGAAATTTCTCGAATTCGCCCAGCGCGAAAAATTGCGGCTCGCTTGCGATGCGCTGCATTTTTTCGCGCACTGGATTGCCCCGCGGGGCGGACCCGAACGGCGCTACGACACGCTGTTTTTCGCCGCCCGCGCGCCGGCGAGCCGCAAAGCCCGCGAAGACGGCAATGAGGCGACGGAAGCGATCTGGATCGCGCCGCAGGCCGCTCTTGCGGCGCGCGAGAAAGGCGCGCGCAAGATGATCTTTCCGACCGCGCGCAATGTGGAACTCTTAAATCTCAGCGACAGTGTCGACGCGGCGTTCGATTTCGCCGCACGGAGAAAGATCGCGCCGGTAATGCCGAAGCTAGTGGAGCGCGACGGCGCCCGCTTCCTCGCCATACCCGACGATCTGGGCTATCCGGTCACGGAAGAACCGCTGGAAACCGCGTTGCGTTCCTAGGCTTCGGGCGTCGGAGAGAGCGGGTTGAAAGTGTATATAACAACCCTTACCCCGCTCATTCCCGCGAAGGCGGGAATCCAGCGAGCAAATAATGTCGGGCAAAGCCCGGCTTTTATGTTGACTGAACCTCGCCCCGACCGCTTTTGCGCCATCGCTTGACTTGTCATTCCGGGGCCGGCCGACCGCGAAGGCGGTCATATGATAATTCACGCGCCTTCGCGCGCGGGGCCGTCCGGAATGACGGCGGGATGTGTTTTACGGCAGGTGCCGGAAAGGACGGGTCGAGAGGTTTTGCGTTGCGGCTTAATCGCCCGGCGTTCTAGGCGCGGCCTGGGCTGTCGTTTCCATTCACCACAGATTTCACACCCGGCACGTTCCTCGTCGATAGAAAATAACGCTTGTTTTCCACGATTCTGTGCTGTAGTTAAGAATGATAATGAGAGTTATTTGCATATATGACTCTTTGGTCCGTAGTGCGAGCGGGGGTTCATGGTGGAACAGGCAGAAAAGCGAAAGCGATTGCTGGCAAGTGCGAGCGTGGCGGCGTTGTTGATCGGCGCGACGCCGGCGGTCGCGATGGCGGCGGCCGCGCAGGATGACATGGCCGCGTCGGCGGTTGAGGTTTCCGACGAGATTATCGTCATCGGGCGCCAAAGGCCCTACTACCGTCTGTCGGAAACGGCCACGAAATCGAACCGCGACCTCCTCGACACGCCCTTGAGCGTGACGATCCTCAACGAGACTTTCATCGAGGATTTACGGGCGGAAACGCTCGCAGATGTTTACCCTTACACGCTGGGTCTCAGCCAGACAGGCCAGCTTGCGAACAGCTTCACCCTTCGGGGCCTGCCTTCCGACCTGCAAAACATACAGGTCGACAATCTGCCTGGCCTGGCGTCGCGTTTCGGCTCGCCGACGACAGCGAATATCGAACGCGTCGAAGTGCTCAAAGGCCCCGCCTCCGTTCTCTACGGCCTTATGGAGCCGGGCGGCCTGATTAACATCATTACAAAACGTCCGGAAGCGGAGCAAAGCATTAACTTGTCCGCCACCGGTCAGACTTACGCAGGCGACACGACGGCGTTCGCAGAAGATGCGGGAACGACTCTTACATTCGACTCTACGGGCCCTATAGGCGCCGACGGCCGATTGCTTTACCGTCTGATCGCCAGTTACGAATATCTCGAATCATTTCGTAACGGCGTGACGCATGAAAACTTTTACCTCTTTCCGTCATTGTCATACCGGTTTTCCGATCGCGCCGTCGGGACGATCGGCATGGAGTACGTCAAAGAGGACGGCGACGCCGATAACGGGCTCGCAGCGGTCAACAACGACATCGACCTTACGGCGCCGATTAACGTGCGCTATCAGGAAGACGGCGATTTCGACAACGACAAGGGTTTTGTCGCCTTTGCCCGGCTTGACTATGACATTTCCGATCAAACGCTGTTCCGCTTTAACTTCCGAAGCGTTTTTCACGAAGACGAGCGCAGGCTGTTTGAAAACAACCGCGTGAATGACGCGGCGGACCCGCTTGATTCGACGCTCCGCCGCCGCGACCGTCACCAGCTCAACAAGCGGGAATATCACTTCCTCGACGCCAATCTTTCGCATGTCTTTGAAACGGGCCCGTTGCGTCATAATCTTCTGGTCGGCGTCAATGGCGGTTTTGAGCGGTCGGATTTCGAGCGCATTCGTTTCGGTTCGAATGTCACGCCCAACATTTCGATTTTCGATCCGGAATTCGGGGTAGGGGTCCCGCGGGCGATCACTTCCGGAAACGACCGGATTACCGATCGCTGGAACTACGGCTTTTACGCGCAGGACGTTATTGATATCGGCGAACGGTTTTCGGTCATGATCGGGGGGCGCTACGACCGGCAGGAAGTCGATTTCATCGAACAGGTCAGCGGCGCCGCGGATGATCAGACGACAGAGGCTTTCCTGCCGCAGGGCGGCGTCGTATTCAAGCCGACCGACGCAATTTCGCTCTATGCGAGTTATACGGAATCCTTCAGCCCGAACTCGGTGGAGCGACGGGCCGCCGACGGCGGTTCGTTCGATCCGGAAGAGGGCCGACAAACCGAAGTCGGCGCCAAGGCATCGTTCTGGGATGAGCGCGTAAACTTGACGCTCGCGCTGTTCGATATTGAAAAAACCAATATTCTTGAACGGGATGAAAACCGGGAATGGATGTTGCTCGGCTCCCTGGAAAGCCAGGGCGTGGAATTCGAGATGCAGGCCCTTCCGGTGGAACACTGGCAATTCCGCTTTGGCTACGCCTATGTCGACTCCATCGTTTCGGAAAGCGACACAGCGTCGCTTGTCGGCGCCAGGAATGCGTTCGCGCCGGAACACGACTTCTTTTTATGGACGCGCTATAACTATCCAGCCCCCGTTCTGGGCGGAACGGTCGGCGTGTCGCTGGGCGTTAATTACGAATCGATACGCTTCACGAACGCGGCCGTTGCAACGCAAGTCGAACTGCCTGCCTATGCGCGCGTCGACTTCGGCGTTTACTATGACGCCGACCGCTTCGGTCTTTCGCTTAACGTCGAGAACCTGTTTGACGAAACCTATTATACGGGCGGCACGCGCGATACGCGCATTTTCCCGGGCGATCCGAGACTGATTACGCTTACCACCCGGATCAATTTCTGACGGCGTGATGTGAAGCAGCGGGTTTTTGCAGCCATCGGAACGGCGCACGCATGGGCGGGCACCGTTCCGAGTTTGCTGCTCGCCGTTCCCGGGTTCAGCGGCACCCGGCTGGTCACTACACCCTAGGGCGCCGGTTCGATACGGAAAATGTCGCCGCCGAGGCTGACGATATAGAGGTTGCCGACATTGTCTTCGCCGAAGCTGACGATATTGTCGAGCGTTCCCACGGTCGGCGTCAGCGGACCGTTTTCGAGGATGAATTCGTCCGAGGAAACCGTGTCGCCCTGATCGAGCGCCGAAACCGGCAGCGACCATATATTGTCCGAAATAAAATCGGCAAAGAAATAGCGGCCGATAAGAGCGGCGATCGGTCCGCGATAGACATAACCGCCGGTAATGGAGCGGCCTTCGCGCGGACCTACCCCATGGGCGTATTCGGTCACCGGCGGGGTGAACGAAAATGAAATGGGTCCGGAAAAAGGCCGGGTTCCTTCCAGGATCGGCCAGGCGAAGTTAAGGCGGTCCTCGCCTGACGGGATCAGGTCGACTTCTTCGATCATGCCCTCGCCCACATCGCCGATATAAAGATCGCCCGTATCGCGGTCGAACCCGGCGCGGAACGGATTGCGCAGCCCATAGGCCCAGATTTCCGGCGCGCCGCCGCCGCCGGCGAAGGGATTGCCGGCGGGAATGGCGTAGTCGCGGTCGGCGTCGCTAGGAAAATCGTCCCCGGACGGATCGATGCGCAACATGGCGCCGAGGATGGTGTCGACGTCCTGGCCGTTCATGAACGGATCGCCGCTGCCGCCGCCGTCGCCCAGCGCGATATAAAGAAATCCATCCGCGCCGAAACCGATCCAGCCGCCATTGTGGTTGGTTGCGGGCTGGACAACCGTCAAAATCAGATCTTCGGTTGTGATGTCGGCGACATCGGGATCGCCGGCCGAACGGACATAGCGGCGGATTTCCGTATCGCCCCCCGTATTGGTGATGTGCACGTAAATGACGCCGCTGACAGCGTAATCGGGCGCCGGCGCAAGGCCAAGCAAGCCGCCTTCTCCGGCGGTTCCCACATCGGCGGTGATGTCGAGAAAGGGCGTCGGGTCGATGATGCCGGTTTCCGGATCGAACAGGAGGATTCGGCCGGCCCGTTCCGCGACGAAGACGTCATCCTCGCCGGGGCGGCCGATCAGAAACATCGGTGATGAAAACCCCGTCCCGACCCGGCGCAATCCATAGGATTCCGGCCCGTCGGTGACGGTCACGGTGAGTGTGAGGTTGGTTCCGGCGGTTCCGTCGCTGGCGCGGATGACGACGATATAGGTGTTGTTGAGATCGGCGTCGCGCGGATTTTCAAAGTCCGGCGGCGTATTGAAGGAAAGCGCGCCGCCCTGGGTGATGGAGAACTGCGCCTGATCGGCGCCGCCGGCGAGCGAAAATGTCACGGCGTCGCCGTCCGCGTCGGTCGCTGCGGCGGCGTAAGCGACGCCGGCGGTTTCTTCGGCGACGCTTGCGGTCGATAAGGAAGTAAAGACAGGCGCTCTATTGTCAGGCGTCGGGCCGGGGGCGGGGGGTGGATTGTTCGAACAGGCAGCCGCCGCCAACGCTGTCGCGCCCGCCAGGCAAGCCAGAAGAGTTCCGTGTTTGGTCATCACAACGCTCATACTAGCAACTTTTCCGTCGATGGTGCGACGCTGAGGGTTAAATTCCCGTAGTGGAAATCGTTCGCATCTCACGCATTTTTCAGGCGGCCGATGGCGCGGCGGGTGTATTCGAGCGCGATCAGATCATAGACCCCATGCGCAACGATCGGGACGAGCAGATTGTCCGTGACGGCGTAAAGAACGCCAAGGTAAACGCCGACCAATCCGGCGATGACGGCGTACAGAACCGTGCGCATGTGCAAAAGCCCGAACACAATGTTCGTTGCGGCAATCGCGACGGTAAGCGGCGCAAAGCCGTCGATCCAGGTTTGCAGAAAGCCGCGAAACATGAGCTCCTCGCCGATCCCGGCGGCGAGCGCCATGACGGCGATTCGAAACGGCGTGAATTCAAATCCGATGTCGGCGAAGAATTCGATTTGCTGTTCGCGAAACCTTGCGATCGTCGGATGAGACGTGTCGACGAACCACCATAAAAACGCCGCCATCGGCAACACGGCGATAACGCCCGTCACGACGCCGCTCAGGTTCCATTTGATCTGCGCGGCGAGCGGCACATCGAAGAGCATGCCCAACAGATAGGCGACAAGACCGATCGCCGCCGTCCCGCCGATGGCGATCAGGAAGACGCGCTCGCCGGAGGGGGCTGGTTCGTGTTCGCGCCTCATGACGGATGGCTTACCGGCGTTTCAGGCTGTTCGGCGCGGCGCTTTTACGCATCGCTCTTGCCGACGGCAAGACCAGTCCGAAAACCGCGCCGAATGCACCGGATTTGCAGGCAAGATCATACGCCGGCGGCCCGTTTACCAATGGGCGAAAACCCGGTAATAACAGGGGTCCGCGCGCAAGGGGATGCGGACTGGACGAGCCGCGGCGCGCTGGGGCTTGCGGGCCAAGAAGGCGAAGGAAGGGGCGTTATGATCAGATTAATTCTCGTCATCGCAGTCGCGTTGGCGATCGTTATCGGGCTCTCGCAGCTGATGCAAAACCGCAACGGCGAGGTCGGCGAAACGGCGCCGGAAGCCGGCGAAGCCGTTGACGCCGCTCCGGCGCCGGCGGACGAAGCGACGGTCGAGGAAGTCGCTGACGAGGCCGCGGACATGGTAGAGGAAGCCGCTGAAGGCGTTGCCGAAGAGGCCAGTGAAGACGCCGGCGACGCGGCGGAGACCGCCGCAGAAGAAGTCAGCGAGGCCGCTGACGAGATGGCGGACGATATGAGCGATGCGGCCGAAGGCGCAGAAGAGGCGGCCGCCGAGGCGGTTGAGGAGGCCGCTGCGGAAGAACCTGCGGACGAGGCGGAAACGCAGGACGAAGGCTCGAACAACTAAATTGCGCCTTTCCCGTTGCGCCATGCGATACGCGCCTGAAAACGCCGCTCTTAAGCGCCGGCGCGCGGCGTTATTATTAACGTTTCGTTCATCAACGCTGCTAAAATTTTAAGATAATTGCAGTGAATGGCGTTTAACGTCGCGCCACCTGGAGACGGAAATCTTGGGGACGGACGGATTATGAGCGCACAACGACCCATCGATCTTGTTCATTTGGAAAAATATGTCGTAGGCGACGACGCGCTGCGCAATGAGATTCTCTCTATTTTCAGCGATCAGGCCAGATTGCTGAACGGCCAGTTCGACATCGCGCAAACCGACGAAGGTTGGCGCAACACGGCTCATGCGCTCAAGGGCGCATCCCGAGGCGTCGGCGCCTGGGCGCTTGGCGATCTGTGCGAGGAAGCCGAAAGCCTGATCGGCCAGGTCTCGGGAAAAGGCGAAAAGCGCGCGGCGATCCTCACGCTGATCCGCGATCAGATCTCGACGGTGGTCGCCGAGGCGGGACGGTTGTGCGAGGCCGCCTGACGCTGATTGCCGTGCCGGTTTAATCCGGCCGTCTTACATCCTACATTGCCTTCGGACCGAACACGCCGGAGGCATCATGCGCGACATAGCTGATCAGATAACCTGGATTGCCGTAGCGAATGGCGAAAAGGCGCTTGTCTTCGCCAATCACGACACGGCCGAAAATCCCTATCTCGGCATCGTCTCGAAGGACGAGTTCGACAATCCCCCGACCAGGGAGCAGGGCGCCGAGCGGCCAGGGCGCTTCGGCGACGGCCGCCTGGGCGGCGCGCGGCGTGTTGCGGTGGCCGACACGGACTGGCACGAATTTGAAAAAGAGCGCTTTGCGAAAGATTTCGCCCAGACGCTGAACAAATGCGCGCTGAAGAATATGTTCGACCATATCGTTCTGGTGGCGCCGCCCCAGGCGCTGGGCAATCTGCGCAAGGAATTGCACAAGGAAACCGAGGCAAGGCTGATGTTCGCGCTTGATAAAGACCTGACCAATCACACGGTCGTCGACATCGAAAAACATTTAAAGCGCGCTTTTGAGGAACATCGCCGGCCGGATCTGCCGTTGGTCTGACCGTTAGCGTCTGGCGTTAATTTAAAAAACAAACCGCCTTTTCCTGTTAAAACCACAAATTTCCCTTCGGTCGACCGACCCTCAAGGGCAGGGTTGTCGGCTATAGCGAAAGGTTTGCGTTCCGGTTTACCTCTCCCCGTTGGGGAGAGGGAGTTCGTTGCACGAAATTCGCATGCCCCTACCGCTTGTCATTGTCGTGCCAGGGGGCTTGGTAATGACATACCCTCTACCGATTCAAACGATCGGCTCTCGCCCTAACGTTTAAGTTCCGCCATGGCGCGTTCGATGCCGGAAAGCGTCAGAGGGTACATGCGCTCGCCGATCAGCTTGCGGATGAGCTGCGTCGAGGGGACATAATCCCAGCTGTCCTCGCGGACCGGATTAAGCCAGATGACGCTTTCATAAATATTCGTCAGGCGATTGAGCCAGACCGCCCCGGCCTCGTCGTTGAAATATTCCACAGAACCGCCCGGCACGGTGATTTCATAAGGACTCATGGACGCGTCGCCGACGAAGATGATCTTATAATCATGCGGATATTTGTGCATGACGTTCCAGGTGGGGATCTTGTCCGTCCAGCGCCGGCGATTGTCCTTCCACACATAATCGTAAAGGCAGTTGTGGAAGTAGAAATATTCCATGTGTTTGAATTCCGCGCGAGCAGCGGAAAACAGTTCCTCGGAAACGCGGATAAACGGGTCCATTGATCCGCCCACGTCGAAAAACAGCAATACCTTGACGGCGTTGCGCCGCTCGGGCCGCATCTTGATGTCGAGATAGCCCGCGCGCGCCGTGGCGTCGATCGTTCCGTCGAGATCGAATTCGTCAGGCGCGCCCTGGCGGGCGAACCGCCGCAATCGGCGCAGCGCCACCTTGATGTTGCGCGTGCCGAGCTCGACGCTGTCGTCGAGATTTTTGTATTCGCGTTTTTCCCAGACCTTGACGGCGCGGCCCTGGCGTTTGCCCTGATTGCCGATCCGCACGCCTTCAGGATTATAACCGCCCGAGCCGAAGGGAGACGTGCCGCCCGTGCCGATCCATTTGGAGCCGCCCTGATGGCGCTCCTTTTGCTCTTCAAGGCGTTTTTTCAGGGTCTCCATCAGCTTGTCCCAGCCGCCCAGCGCCTCGATCTCGCGCATTTCCTCTTCGGTGAAATAGCGCTCGGTCAAAAGCTTGAGCCAGTCTTCGGGAATGTCCGCGGCGATCCCCTCCTGAACGTTTTCAACGCCCTTGAACACATGGGCGAAGACACGGTCGAACTTGTCGAGATTGCGTTCGTCCTTCACCAGCGTCGAGCGCGACAGGTAATAGAAATCCTCGACCTTGCGGTTTGCAAGATCGTTATCCATGGCCTCCATGAGCGTGAGATATTCGCGCAAGGAGACGGGCAGGCCCGCCGATTTCAGTTCGTGAAAGAACCTGGTGAACATGGCGGGCACTTTAAGACGCGCCGCCGGGAACGAAAGGGCGCCGCGCAGCGAGGGGCGGTGCTTGACGGCGAATTCGAGGCCGCCGTCGCCGCCCCCTATAGACAGCCGCCGGCAAATGTTCTATATTTGTTCTCATGCTTGGAGACGACGACACGGCGCGCGCTTACCGGCCTGTGGACCGGCTTGCCTGGCTGTTTCTCGACTTCAACGCCTATTTCGCCAGCGTCGAACAGCATGACGAACCGGCCCTGCGCGGTCGGCCGGTCATCGTCGCGCCGCTCAGGTCCGAGCATACCGGGGCCATCGCCGCGAGCTATGAAGCCAAAGCCTATGGCGTCAAGCGCGGCACGAAAGTGCGCGATGCGCGCCGGCTCTGCCCCGGGATCGCCGTGCGGCCGGCGCGCCACGACCGCTATGTGGAAATGCACAAAGTGCTGATGGCCGAGGTTGAGCGCCATCTGCCCCTGGGAAAAATCTATTCGATTGATGAGGCCGCCTTCCGCCTGTCCCGCTCGGAGCGCGATCGCGCCAAGGCGATTGCGACCGCCCGCCGGATCAAACAGGCGCTCGCGGAAAATGTCGGCCCCGCCTTGCGCGCGTCCATCGGGCTCGCGCCCAGCCGCTTGCTCGCCAAGCTCGCCGCCGAACGGGTCAAACCCGACGGATTGACGGCGCTTGAGCTTTCCGACCTGCCGGGCAAGCTGGCCGACATGCCGCTCACGGACATTCCCGGCGTCGGTCCGGGCGTTGCGGCGCGCTTGGCGCGCGCCGGCGTTCATGATTTCGTTTCCCTGTGGGATTTGCAGCCCAAACGCGCTCGCGCGATCTGGGGCTCGGTCATGGGCGAGCGTTTCTGGTACGCCCTGCATGGTTATGAGGTTCCCGAAGAACCGACAAAAAAGTCGATGATCGGCCACAGCCGGGTTCTTTCCCGCGACTACGAGACTGCGGCGGCGGCGCGCATTGTCGCCCGCGCGTTGCTGTTGAAGGCGGCGAGCCGCCTGCGCCATTACGGTCTGCATGCCGGCGCGCTCAGCCTGATGATCCGGCAGCGTCCCGAAGGACGTTGGGAGGGCGGCCGGCGGTTCGCCTGCAGCCAGGATTCGTTCGGCTTTCTAACGGCGCTTGACGATTTGTGGACGGATTATCTTCGCAATCGCGGCGCCGACGGCGCTGATGGGGACGGCGCGCGCATCGGCGGCGTGACGGTTTATCTGCACGCGCTGGCGCGGACCGGCGAGGCGCGCCTTGCGCAGCGCGATCTCTTCAGCGATGCGGCGGGAAAGGAAGGCGACTGTCGCCGGGCGCGGCTATGGCGGGCGATCGATCTCATCAACGCCGATCCGGAAGCGAAATTTCGCCGCCTGGGCGCGCCCTTGCCATCGGCGACGGCGCAAAGTTCAAAACCGAAGCGTTACGTGACGCTGGCGAGCCAGACGGGGCTCGATCTCAATTATCTTGGCGCGAAGATCGCTTTTTCCCGGGTGCCGGAAGAGGCGGAGTTTTTGTATTGAGGATGCGCCAGGGTCGGTTGCGGAATAGCCGATTTACCCGCTCATCCCGGGCGCGCTGCAGCGCCCCGGATCATCATCCGGGGTGATGCTGCGCAGAACCGGGATCCAGCAAATGAAAAATGACGGGCAAAGCCCGACTTTATTCTGTTACTGGATTCCCGCCTTCGCGGGAATGAGCGGTGATATGGATTATGCGATCCGCAACCCGCGCTAATCCTCGCCGCGTCGCCAGACCGGGCGCCGTTTGCGGTCGGGATGCTCGCGTTTGAGCTCTTTCGGGTTCCACGGCCCATAAGAAAAACTGCGCGCGCCTTCCTGCGGCGCGTAGCCGGTCATAGTCACACGGTGGGGGTTTTGCGCCTCGCCGCGCGCTTCTTCCTCAAGATAGCGCACGCTGGGCCGGCGCCGGACCGTGTCCGGGAAAAGCGCCATCAGCTCCATGATTTCCTTGGGCATGTCGCGCGAGACATTAAGGCCGAGTTCGCGCGCTTCGCCATGGTGAATGGGATAATCGTGGGTCCAGCGTCCGGAAGAAAGCTGCTCGGCGATTGAGATGGCGGCGTTCTCCGACACGGTTCCCGAAAGCAGTTCGCGCGCGGCCTTTTGCAACTGCGTAATCGCCATGCCGCCCACATCGGCGAGCACCAGCGTGTAATCCTCCGTATCCTGAATGGGTTTTTCCTTGGCGACGCGCAAGACCGACGCCGCGGGCAGGCCGCCGATCTGCGGATCGATGGGGCCGAGAACCGCGTGTTCGCTTAAAACGATCTCGTCCGCCGCCAGGGCGAGCAGCGTGCCGCCGGACATGGCGTAATGGGGCACAAAGACGGTTTTGCGCGCCGGGTGGGCCTTAATGGCGCGAGCGATCTGCAGGGCCGGCAGGACCAGCCCGCCGGGCGTATGCAAAACGAGTTCGAGGGGCTTGTTGGGCGGCGTCTTGCGGATCGCGTCGAGCACGTCCTCGGCGTCGTTCAGGTCGATGTATCGCAGCATGGGAATGCCCAGCAGGCCCATGGGCTCCTGGCGGTGGACGATAGCGATAAGGCGGCTTTTGCGCTTTTTCTGGATCTTCGAGAAGGCATGCGTCAGATCGGCGTGGCGTTGACGGTTGGCCATCGCCCGCATCAGAAAAAACAATACAATCAACAGGATGGGCAGAGCGCCCCAGAACCCTTCCATGACCCCTCAAACCCCTGACGCAAGACAAGAAACCTAAGCTTACGGGCTTTTTGGAACCCTGGAAAGGGCGCGGCGGTCGCCTTGTGCGACAGTGAACCGGCGACCCCGTTGGGCGAAAAGCGGCGAAACGGTGTTAATCTGTTCCACAGGCGACCGACGGAATTGAGGTTCAGGACGCAATGGTAAACAGCGATAAAAGGGCGCGGCGTTTCACGGGGATCATCCAACTGCGTTGGGTGCTCGCGGCGATGTGCCTGGCGGCCTGCGCGTCTGCGCCCGGCCCGCCGCCGACAGCGGGCGACTGCATGACCATGCGTCTATGGTCCAACGGCTGGCATACGAGCCTCGCCCTGCCGGCGGAGGTGTTCAGCGATGAGCATCCGCTTCGAACGTTGTTTCCCGAGGCGCGCTATTTCCTGATCGGCTGGGGTGAGCGCGATTTTTTCATGGCGACCGACGCCGGCTTCTGGAAAGGGCTCAAGGCGATCGTTCCGCCGAGCCGGTCCGCAATCCAGGTCATCGCCGCGGCCGATCCGGTCGAAGACACTCTATGGCGGCCGAGCGATTTGGCGCAATTCGCGGTTTCCCGATTCGGCGCCGAACGCATGGCGGAAGAAATCGCCGCCCGAATTATGCGCGACGAAAACGGAGCGCCGGTCATATTGAGCGAGGGCCGTGTGCCGGGCGCGAGTTATTTTCTGGCGGCGCGCGGCGGTTTTCACCTGTTCAATATGTGCAATCACTGGAGCGCAAGGCGGCTTCGCGAGGCGGGCGTGCGGGTCAATACCGGCCTTGCGTTCACGGCGGGCGGTCTCATCGCCGCCGCGCGCCGCAACGCGCCTGCATCCTGTCCGATCGATTAGCGCTTTGGGCTTTTATTCTGAGTCACAACCTTTCCCCGCCGCTCATTCCCGCGCCTGCGCGCGAGTTCGCCGGACGGGAACCGGCGGACGCGCTAATTATAGTTTGACCGCATTCGCGGTCGGGCGGGAATCCAGAAAACCAAAGCGCAAATGGATTCCCGCTTTCCCCCCGATCAGGTCGGGGGGAATGAGCGGGTCTTTGAGCTTTGCGCCGATTCCGGACGCGCCGCGCGAGAAAGGATAGGAGATAAAAGCCCTAGGGCTGCAACAGCAGTCTTCCGCGCCGGAAATCGATGCCGAATCCAGTTTGCAAAAGGGAATCGAGCCCAAAAATCCCAAACGGCCGGTCGCCATATCCGACTTCTGTAAAGAACGATGCGTCCGAAATCAGAATTTCTTTTATCGGTCGTTCGATCCCGCCGACCTGTTGGAAAGCGCCGGAAATGACGTAAGTTTCGACGCGTTCGCCATGAACATCCGAAGCGTCGCGGCGGGGCGGGGTTCTGGCGCGCATGGGCAGCACTTTTAAATATTCGGCGGCGGGGAAATTACAGGCGGTGAAATTTGATCCGGTGTCGAGAAGAAACGGAATGCGGCGAGTTCTGGTGAACGCGAGTTCGAACGTATAAAGCGCTTTTTCTGTGACGCCGAAATCGGTCGCGGTCAGTGCGATTGTACGCCAATTGTTTTCAGATGATGGACGGACAAATGTATCGGCTTCGTAAAACTCAATGATTGCGGGGTCTTTGCGGACGACGATCACATAATCAGACAGAACGTCGAGCCCAAGAACGCCTTGCGGCGTTCTTTCCGCGGCTGGCCAGTCCGAAAGGATCGGCGCGTGAAGATCGCGAAGAACAACCTCGCCGATTCTGATATCGCCAATCTGAAAATACGGCGCTGAGAATACGCTTGAAAAACCGAAGATTCTTGCCGCCGGCGCCTCGACCGGGCGGGGGGTTATCCGATCGGCGACGTTTTCAAAAAATACGGTCTTCGTAGACGCCGTATCGACGATGAAGTCGATTGCGGCGCCGTTTTCATGAGACGCCGTCACGATTAGACGGCGGCCGTAATCAAGGCGGTAGGGCAGCGTCATGAAAGGCTGCGTGATGGGGGCCACAGCTTGGTCAGAGGAGGCGCAGCCTCCCATGATGGCGGCAGAGCCGGCAAATGATAAAAAATCGCGGCGGTTCATTGTTGCAGTAGAACGCAAATCAATTGCGCCGGCAATCTTGCGCGCATGCGCGTCGTCGTTTTACCGGCCCTCGCGCCGCGCCAGAAAGGCGAGGCGTTCGAACATGTGCACGTCCTGCTCGTTTTTTAACAGCGCGCCGTGAAGCGGGGGAATGGCCTTACGCGGATCGCGCTCGCGCAGCGTCTCCTCGGGCATGTCTTCGGCGAGCAGCAGCTTAAGCCAGTCGAGCAGTTCCGATGTCGACGGCTTTTTCTTAAGGCCGGGAACCTCGCGCACTTCGTAAAAGACTTTCAACGCTTCGGTGACCAGTCGCTTTTTGACGCCGGGAAAATGCACCTCGACAATTTCGGTCATCATGTCGGGATCGGGAAACTTGATGTAGTGGAAAAAACACCGGCGCAAAAAAGCGTCGGGCAGCTCTTTTTCGTTATTCGACGTAATGATGACGATCGGGCGCTGTCTGGCTTCGACGGTTTCGCTTGTTTCGTAGACAAAGAACTCCATGCGGTCGAGTTCCTGCAGAAGATCGTTGGGAAACTCGATATCCGCCTTGTCGATTTCGTCGATCAACAGGACCGGCCGCTGATCCGACGTGAACGCGTCCCACAATTTGCCGCGCTTGATATAGTTGCGCACGTCCTTGGCGCGCTCTTCGCCGAGCTGGCCGTCACGCAGCCGCGCCACGGCGTCATATTCATAAAGCCCTTGCTGGGCCTTGGTCGTCGACTTGATGTGCCATTCAATCAATGGCGCGCCGAGCGCCTTGGCGACCTCGATCGCCAGCACCGTTTTGCCGGTGCCCGGCTCGCCCTTGACCAGCAGGGGCCGCTCGAGCCGCACCGCGGCGTTGACCGCAATCTGAAGGTCTTGCGCAGCGATATAATCCTTGGTGCCGGCGAAATTCACGGTAACGCATCTCCTTTGCACGCGCGGCATACCTATCGGCGCCCCATGGGCGGGGCAAGCATTTGCCGCAGCATCGCGCCAAATCGCTTTGACTTGCGGCGAAAATCCGGCAGGTTGCGCGGCAAGCAGATGGGTGGATTTGCGTGATGGATTTAAAATGGACATTTGCCGGACTGGCGTTTTTGGCCGCGGCCTGTGCAGGAGACAGCGAACAGGCAGGCGGCGCGGACACGACCGCACAGCCGTCAAACGCCAAGGCCGGCGCGCAATGGGCCGATACAATCGACGGCCTTGAACGGCGTGAAGGGTTCATAACCGTCTTTGTCGGCGAAAAAGACGGCCGCGTGCTTGCGGCGTTTCCGGCGCCCGACGACAACGGCCTAAGCCTGCGCGCCATTCACGCCGCCGGCCTGACGGCGGGGCTGGGATCAAATCCCATCGGTCTTGACCGCGGCCTTTTCGACAGCGGGTCGCTGATCGCTTTCCGGCGTATCGGCAATAAACTGGTCGCCGAGGAGGAAAACTGGAGCTATCGCGCCAGCGCCGACAATCCGCTGGAAAGGAAGGCGGTGCGGGAATCCTTCGCGCGCTCCTTCCTGTGGTCGGCGGATGTCCTTGCGGAAGGCCCGGACGGCGCCGTGCTGGTCGATTTCAGCGGGTTCTTAATCCGCGACGCGCTCAATGTCGCCGGAACGCTGAAACGCCATCCCGGCGGGGGCGACTTCAAGATTGCCGACGACAGAAGCTTTCCCGATGTCCGAAACGTGCTGGTCTTTCCGGACAATGTGGAGTTCGACGCATTCCTGACCTTGGTCAGCAGCGAGCCCAAGAGCGAAGTGCGCGCGACGGCGGCGGATGGGCGCGCCGTAACGCTGGTGCAGCATCATTCGCTTGTGCGTCTGCCGGCGGAAGGTTTCAAATCCCGCGCTTTCGATCCGCGCACCGGCGCGATCGATATTTCCTATTACGATTTTTCCGCGCCGCTTGACGCACAGATCAAAGGCGCCTTCGCCCGCCGGTTCCGGCTTGAAAAGCAGGACCCGTCGGCGGCGAAAAGCCCGGCGAAAGAACCGCTCGTCTTTTATGTCGACAGCGGGGCGCCGGAACAGGTGCGCGACGCCTTGATCGATGGGGCGCTGTGGTGGGCCGATGCGTTCGACGCCGCGGGCTTTCCGGATTCTTATCGCGTCGAGGTGCTGCCTTCGGACGTTCATCCGCGCGACATACGCTACAACACGATCCTGTGGACTCATCGCCAGACCCGCGGCTGGTCCTATGGCGGCGGGGTTTCCGATCCGCGCACCGGCGAAATGCTCAAGGCGAGCGTCATTCTCGGCAGCCAGCGCGTGCGCCAGGACCGGATGATTTTCGAAGGCCTTGCGGGCGCGGAAAAATCCGGAACCGGCGCGGCGGACGATCCTGTGGAGATCGCGCTTGCGCGCATCAGGCAGCTGTCCGCCCATGAGGTGGGCCATACGCTGGGCTTTGCGCATAATTTCGCCGCGTCGTCGAACGACCGCGCGTCGGTCATGGATTATCCCGCGCCGCTCGTGACCGTGACGGAAAACCGCGCGCTCGACTTTTCGAACGCTTACGATGTCGGCATCGGGGAATGGGACAAATTCACGACGACCTGGCTCTATGCCGAATTTCCCGAAGGCGCGGACGAAGAGGCCGAACTGGAAGTCATCGTGCGCGAAGGCTACGCCAGCGGTCTGCGTTTTGTCGGCGACCGCGAGGGGCGCAGCGTCGGCACGGGCCACCCCTTCGCCAGCGTCTGGGACAATGGCGAAGACGCGGTCGCCATGCTTGAAGAAACCATGAATGTGCGCCGCATCGCGCTTGAAAATTTCAGCGCGCGGTCGATCGACGAAGGCCGACCCATGGCGGCGCTGCGCGAAGTGATCGTGCCGATCTATCTTTATCACCGCTATCAGATCGACGCCGCCGCAAAGCTCGTGGGCGGCTATGAGTTCTCCTACAAGGCGAAAGGCGATACGTTGCCGGGCGGAACGCCTGTGGCCGACGCGGCGCAACGGCGCGCGCTGGCTGTTCTTGTTGACACGCTGGATCCGGCGGCGCTTGTTCTGCCCGACAGCCTGCTCGATCAATTAACCCCGCCGTTTGGAACATTCGGCGCGCTTGCCGGCGGCGGCGAGACGTTTGAAACGAATTCCGATCCAGCGTTCGATCTGATCGCGGCGGCGGACAGCGCCGCGACCATCACCATGAACGCGCTCCTGCATCCGGCGCGGGGCGCGCGGCTGGTGGAGTCTCAACGCCGCAATCCGGGCGCGCTCGGCTTTGACGACGTGCTGACGACGATTGAAGAGACAGTCTTCGCCGAACCGGCCCAAACGAACCAGCGCGAGATCGCTTATGCGCTTCAGGGCCGGTTCGTTTCTTCCCTGATCGACCTGTCGCTCAATGAAAACGCAACGCCGGCGGTGCGCTCGCGCGCCGAAGCGCGTCTGCGCGCCATTCGCGTTCGTTTGGGGCCGCGCCTGTTCGGCGCCGCCACAAACCGCGGACATAACGCCTGGCTCAGCGCGCGTATTGATGCGCATCTGAACCGTCCGGCCGAGCCGGTCACGAGCAAGGCCGCCGAGCCCGACATCCCGCCAGGCAGCCCGATCGGGTCGGGCTTCATGGAAACCTGCTGGCATTGCGATCCGATACCCAGCGGCGATTAGCGTCGCCTGAAATCGCGCAGGATCTCTCGCGCCGCATTGTGGCCGGGCGCGCCAGTGACGCCGCCGCCGGGATGGGCGCCGGCGCCGCATAGGTAAAGGCCTTTTATCGGCGTCCGGTAATCGGCGTAGCCAAGCGCCGGCCGCGCCGAAAACATCTGGTCGAGGGACAGCCGGCCGTGAAAGATATCCCCGCCGGTCAATCCGAAAACGCGCTCAAGATCGAGCGGCGAAAGAATCTGCCGGCCCAGAATGCTGTTCTTGAAGTTGGGCGCGTAGCGGTCGATTGTTTCGATGATCACGTCGGCGGCTTCCTCTCGGGCGTCGTCCCACGAACGACCGCCGGGCAGTTCCGGCGCGAAATACTGGCAGAAAAGACTCGCCACATGTTTGCCCGACGGCGCCAGCGTGTCGTCCATGGTCGAGGGGATCTGCATTTCGATCACCGGCGCGCGCGACCAGCCCTCGCGGCAGGCGTCCATATAGGCGCGGTCGAGATAATCGACGTCCGGCCCGAAGATAATGCCTGAGCGGTGGTGGTCGCCGGCGTCCTTGCCCGGCAGGCAGGAAAAATCGGGAAGCTCGCTAAGCGCCACATTCATCCGCAAAACGCCCGACGCGCAGGCGTAGTTTTCCATATGCGCGTGAAAGGCCGGCGGCTGCGCGTCGCCGTCGACGAGCTTTGTAAACAAGAGTTTCGGATTGACATTGGCCGCGACCATGCGTGCGCGAACGATATTTCCGTTTTCCAGTTCGACGCCGACGACGCGACCGTCTTCCGCCAGCACCCGCTTGACCGGCGCATCGGTGTCTATGACGACGCCGCGCTTTTCCGCAATACGCCGCATCGCCTGGGTAATCGCGCCCATGCCGCCAATGGCGTGACCCCAATAGCCCGGCTTGCCGTTGAGTTCGCCGAACACATGATGGAGCAGCACGTAGGCCGTGCCCGGCGTATAGGGAGACGCATAGCTGCCGACGATCCCGTCAAAGGCGAAGGCGCCGATGATCGCCGGATGCTCGAACCATCGCCCCAGGAACTCCGCCGCCGGCTTGGTGAAGAGGTCGAGCAGCATTTGCCGGTCGGCGTCATTAAGCCGGCGCAGCCGGGCGCCGGTTTTAATCGTGCGCCAGATATCGCGCAAACCGCCGCCGAGATTGGGCGGGGTTTCCAGGACGAGACCGCGCAAAACCGCCGCCGCGCGCTCGATCGCATCCGCATAGGCGGGAAGGGCGTCGGCGTCGCGCTGCGAATGGCGCGCGAATTCAGCCTGCATTTCGGCCCGGTCGTAGGTGAATTTAAGATACGCCCCGGGCGCGGTTCCCAGCGGCCAGAAATTCGGCATGGACCGTTCAACCAGCGCAAGGCCGTTGGCGTAAAGATCGAGATCGGCGATGACCTTGGGATTGAGCAGGCTGACGGCGTAGCTGGCCACGGAGTTTTTAAAACCGGGATGGAACTCCTCGGTCACCGCCGCGCCGCCCACGACGCTGCGCCGCTCCACCATGCGGACCTTGAGCCCCGCTTCGGCGAGATAAGAGGCGCATACGAGTCCATTATGGCCTGCGCCGATGATGAGGACGTCGGGCTCGCTCAAGACGCGTCAGCCTTGCGGATGAAAAAAGGCTCGGCGCGATTTGACCGTCCGGTTCGGAAAACGGCGATTGTCACGAGTCGTTTTAAACCTGCGCGCCAAAGCTTCATTAACCATGAGCGGTGTACGCTGGGGACGAAGAGGATGCAATGGCGCTCAAACTGACCCTCAAGCCCGGCGAACGGGCCGCTATCAACGGCGCGGTGATCGTGAACGGCGATCGCCGGTCGAGCCTTGTCATTGAGAATCAGGCCCGGGTTCTGCGCGAGAGCGATATCATCCAGCCCGAGCAAGCAACGACCCCGGCAAGGCGCATCTACCTGCCGATCATGATGATGTATCTCGATCCCGCGACCCATGAGGACATGTACGACGAGTATGAACGGCGCCTGACCGAATTCGCCGACGTCGTCAGCGACCGCAAGGCGCTTGCGACCTGCGCCACGCTCGCCGCCCATGTGGCGAACGGCGAATTCTACAAGGCGCTGAGCGCCTGCCGCGATTTGATCGTCTTTGAGGAAGCGAGACTCGTCCATGCCCCATGAAGCTTACACCCGCGCGCAAAGAGCCGGCGGCAACGCCCGCGACGCCGAATATCAGGCGTTCGTCAAGGCGACCCGCGGGCTGATGGCGGCCGCCGGGACCGGCCATGAGGACCTGAAAGCCATGGTCGACGCGCTGCATTTTAATCGATCGCTCTGGGGCGCGCTCGCCAATGATTGCGCCCGCGACGAAAACGGCCTGCCGGAAGAAACCCGCGCCCGTATCATCGCGCTCAGCCGCTGGGTTTCAAGCTATTCGAGCGACGTGGTGCGCAAACGCGAAAGCGTCGATCCGCTGATCGACATCAACCGTATTATCATGGATGGTCTTGCGGGCAAGCAGCCGAGCCCGGCCTAGCGCGGCAGTTTTTGCCTGGCCCGGTAAAATCTGCCGGGCAATTTCAACCCGGACAAGCACTTTCTCCGTTTACAAACTGTTATCGTTACTTGCAGGCGCCTTGCGCGGCGAGGCTTTTGGGGTCGGTCGTTCATCAATCTTGCCGCCGGATTAAGCCGGCGCGCTCCTTGCTGAACTTAATACATCCGCGCGCGAGACGGCGCGGGGGTCGGCGAAAAACATCGCCGCGTCATAGCCCCAGAAAGGGAGAAGACCTGATGGTCAATAATGTCAGCACGAATCCCGGCGCTCTGATTGCGCTTCAAACCCTTACGCGCGTCAGCGAGCGTCTGGAAGACGTTCAGCGCCGCGTTTCCACCGGCCTTGAAGTTTCAAGCGCCAAGGACAATCCGGCGCTTTATGCCCTGGCGCAAAAGCAACGTGGCGAATTGAAATCTATCGAATCGGTGCAGCAAGGCCTCCGAATCGGCGTTTCCACGGTCGACGTCGCGCTCGCCGCAACGGAATCAATTTCAGACATTCTGGTTGAAATGCGCGCCATAGCATCGCAGGCGGCCGATCCCTCCCTGACGGCGGAAGACTTGGCCGTGCTGGAGAACCAATATGTTTCTCTGCGCGAGCAAATAACCCGCGTTGTTGATACGGCTGAAGTCGGCGGCCGCAATCTGATCGCCAATGGCGCGGGCGACCTCGTGGTTGTCGCCGGTATTGATGGAACGACGACCATCACCGTCTCTGCTCAAGATCTTTCGGTCGGCGGCGCCAACGTCACGGTTAGCACCGACACGACGGTCTTTGCAGCGAAGGACCTTGACGGCGACATGGTAAACGAAACGATTACCGAAGTCGCCCAGGCTGAAATCGCCGCAATCGAAGCGTCAATCGACAATGTCAGCCGCGCCACTGGCGCGCTCGCTGCTGGATCGGACGCGTTGAATCTTCAAGAAACCATCCTGACCCGGGTTTCGGATGCGCTTGAAATCTCCATCGGCAATCTTGTCGATGCGGATCTTGCCCGCGAAAGCTCGCGCCTGCAGGCGCTGCAGGTGCAGCAGCAACTGGCGATCCAGTCGCTTTCGATCGCCAACGCCGCACCGAATGCGATTTTGGCGTTGTTCGCTTAGGAAGACTGCTCATCGCCGCCCCTGAACTTATGACAGGCTAGGGGCGGCGGGGACGGCGACCATGGATGCGAGGATTGGACAAAACACCGAACGCGTAACCGGCCTGGATCCGGCGCAGCGCAGTACCGCGCTTGCCGAGGCTAGAAAACGCTCATCGGCGGCGGCGCTGCAAAACGCCGAAGCGGCCGAATCGCGCAAAGCCGATCAGCGCGAGATGGTGCGCGCCATTTTGGAGCGCGCCGTCGGCGCCAACACGCGGGTTTCCATCGCCCGGCAGGAGTCCGATATGACATTCGTATATCGCGCCATCGATGTCGAAACGGGCGAAGTCGTGCGCGAATGGCCGCCGGCTGATTTTGCGAAACTTTTGGAGAAAAGCGGCGCGACGGCCGGCCTCGCTGAAGACGTCATGGCGGGCCTTGCGTTCGATGAACAGGCTTAAAGATCACGCGATTCCTCCGACTGTCCGGCGGTTCTGACGAGCAGACGCCGGACTTTTTTTGCATCAAAACTGCGCGGTATTTTTCCTCCCCCGCAAGCGGGGGAGGCAGACTTCTCGATTGGCCGCGATGCCCGAAACTTAGCGGTAAGTGATAGTCACATGCAGAAGCGATGATTGACCGTGCACGGCGGAACGTCACATAACGCCAGATATGATGGACCCGAACGCCGATCGGGCGACAATCGAACACGCTCATTCGCCGACGGCGATCGCTGCGCGGCTCCAGGAAGGACCGCGCGCGAGCTATTTGCGCGATTGGGTCTTCGGCGGCATTGACGGCGCCGTGACCACTTTCGCCATTGTCGCCGGCGTCGCCGGCGCGTCGCTTTCCACCAATGTCATTCTTATTCTCGGCGCAGCCAATCTGCTTGCGGACGGCTTTTCCATGGCCGCGGGAAATTACTCCGGCGTCAAGGCGGAAAAAGACGATTATGAGCGTCTGCGGGAAATGGAGATACGCCACATTGCGGTTACGCCCGAAGGGGAGAAAGAAGAGGTGCGCCAGATTTTTGCGGCCAAGGGATTTGAAGGCGACGATCTCGAACGCGCAGTGGAAATCATTACCGAAAGTCACGAGCGCTGGGTGCGGGTCATGCTTGAGGAAGAACATGGAGCGCCGAAGGTCGATCGTTCGCCGGTCAAGGCCGGTCTCGTGACCTTCGCTGCTTTTTTCGTGTGCGGCGCTGCGCCGCTGGCGCCGTTTTTGTTCGGCGGCGCGTCCCATGCGCTTGCGATTGCGACCGCCATGGCGGGAGCGACGTTTTTCGGCATCGGCGCGCTCAAGTCGAAATGGTCCACAGCGCCGTGGTGGCGTTCGGGGCTGGAGACCCTCGGTATCGGCATGATCGCCGCCGGCGTCGCCTACGGGGTCGGCGCCTTGCTCAAGGGCTTGGTCGGGGGGTAGTAATCGCGCAACACGGCGAATTGGAGATTTCTTCAATTCTGGACCGTGCGAATAATGCGGAATGTCAATTGAAGGGCGAGCGCTTCCTTGCAGTTACGAAAAAAGATAACCGGCGCGTTGTATCGGCGGTACCAAACGCGTTTCCAGAACACAGGCATTCACCAGTATAATCGAATTCCGTTATTCGACCGCCGCATGCCGTTCGTCGTTCTTTGGAGCCAAAAGGCGGGAAGCACGACGGTTTTAAAATGGTTCTTCGACAAGCTCGGCCTGCTCGACGAGGCTCTGCGCCATCATCAATTCGCGCATAGATATGAGCTAGAGGTCTACAAAAAGCGTCCCGGCTATGCGGACGACGTAAAAAAGGCGCTGCACGACCCCAACATGCCGGCGATTAAATTCGTGCGCGATCCCGCCGCGCGCGCTTTCAGCGGATATCTCGTGCTGTGCGCCAAGGCGGAGTTCGAATCCACCGAATATCCGCGCCATTACTGGCGCGGGCGACTGATAAAATGGCTTTACGGATCATCCGGCGATGTCGACGCTCGGGTTTCCTTTATGGACTATCTTAAATGGCTGGCGCAGGAAAACTCTTCGTTTCTCGATGGTCACCTTGCGCCTCAATATACCGATATTGAAAAAGAACTGGACGACCGGCTGATCATTTACAGAGTCGAGGATCTCCCGGACGCGTTCACGATGGTCGAACAGCGGTTCGGTCTCACTTCGGTCGAGCCCGCGCAGCTGGACAGGATTATGCAGTCCGACCATCATTACCGTAAAGACGATTCCGCCGGCGTATTTGAAACTGTGCTGAACGAAGGCGTAAACATGCCGGTTCGGCGAAACGATCCGATGCCGAAAGTAACCACAAGCATGCTGCAATCCTATCCGGAAGCCATGGGGTTGGTGCAGGCGTGCTTTGCAAAGGATTATCGCGCCTACGGTTATGATCCGGCGTAGCGCGCGACCATTTTGAAGGAAGAAAACGTGGCGGACATTGCAAAACTCATGTCCTCTCTGGGCGTCGATAAAAAGATGTATACGGACGGTGTGCTCGCCGTCGCCACGCCGATCGACGGTTCGGAGATCGGACGCGCCGCCGTCGATGACGCCGCCTCGGTCGAGGCGAAGATCGCCGGCGCGCAGGCCGCGTTTCTGGCTTGGCGCGATGTTCCTGCGCCGCGCCGGGGCGAACTTGTCCGGCTGTTTGGCGAGGCGTTGCGCGCCCATAAGGACGATCTCGGCCGGCTGGTCTCCATCGAGACCGGCAAGATCCTTTCCGAGGGCCTTGGCGAGGCCCAGGAGATGATCGACATTTGCGATTTCGCCGTCGGGCTGTCGCGCCAGCTTTACGGCCTGACCATCGCTTCGGAACGGCCGGGCCATCACATGCGCGAGGCGTGGCATCCCCTTGGGGTCGTTGGCGTGATCTCCGCGTTCAACTTTCCCGTCGCCGTATGGTCGTGGAACGCGGCCCTGGCGCTGGTTTGCGGCGATCCGGTGGTCTGGAAACCGTCGGAAAAAACCCCTCTGACCGCGCTCGCGGTTCAGGCCTTGTTCAAACGCGCCGCAGCGAAATTCGGCGATGCGCCGGAAGGATTGTCTTCGGTCGTTATCGGCGCGCGCAAGGCCGGGGAGATGCTGGTCGACGATCCGCGCATCGCGTTGTTATCGGCGACCGGCTCGACCCGCATGGGCCGGGAGGTCGGCCCGCGCGTCGCCGCGCGCTTCGGCCGTTCGCTGCTGGAGCTTGGCGGCAACAATGCCGGCGTGATTGCGTCGACGGCCGATCTCGATCTTGCGGCGCGCGCGGTCTGTTTTTCCGCCGCGGGGACCGCCGGACAGCGCTGCACCTCGCTGCGGCGTTTGTTCGTACACGAGAAAATCTACAGCGAGGTTCTATCGCGCCTCAAAAAAGCTTACGCCAGCCTGACGGTCGGCGATCCCCTCGATCCGGAAACCCTGGTCGGTCCGCTGATCGATCAGGGCGCATTCGAGCGCATGCGTTACGCCCTCGATCGGGCCAAGGCCCAAGGCGGCAAGATCACGGGCGGCGAGCATGTGGGCGACAAGGCCTATTATGTGCGGCCCGCGATTGTCGAACTCGCCGAGCATGGCGGCATCGCGCTGGAGGAGACCTTCGCGCCGATCCTTTATGTCTTCCGTTACGGCACGCTCGACGAGGCCATCGCCATGCAGAACGCTGTCGCGCAAGGGCTGTCGTCCTGCATCTTCACCCGCGATGTTCAGGAGGCGGAGCGGTTCGTTTCCGCCAGCGGTTCCGATTGCGGCATCGCCAATGTCAATATCGGCCCTTCGGGCGCGGAAATCGGCGGCGCCTTCGGCGGCGAGAAGGAAACCGGCGGCGGGCGCGAAAGCGGCTCGGACGCCTGGAAGGCCTATATGCGCCGGCAGACCCAGACGGTGAACTATTCGTCCGAATTGCCGCTCGCCCAGGGCGTGAAGTTCGACGCCTAGTTTTGTTGCTATAAGATTCCAGCGTTCGCCGAGATGAGTGGTATAGAAGGGGAGTTCATCAAATATGACGCCAATTCATGCGGTCCTGATCGTCATCATCCGTCTCTGGGCGGCAGGATTCATTGTATCAGGATTGTTGATCATTGCTGAAGTTCCCTTTTATTTGTTTGAAGAGTCGGAAGGGTTTGTCATTTTCCAACCCCGGGACTACCTCACTGCCGGCGCTTGGCTTTTCGTAGGGCTGGTCGCCTGGATCGCCGCCTCCTCTCTGGCGCGTCGCGTCTATCCCAAACCAGCTGAAACGGAATTCAAGATTAGCGTATCCGCTGAGCTGCTCGTCGCCATCGGCAGCTTTTTGATCGGCGGTTTTTACCTTGCGAAACACGGCCCGTCGCTGCTTGTTGATTTGGCGTGGTGGTTTATCCAACTGGCTGGCGAGGACCCTATGGAGGATGGCAGCCTTGGAACGGTCCGCCACTATATAATCGAGTGGCGCAGCACGATTTCCAACCTGCTCGTCGTCGTCGTTGCGACGTGGATGACGCTTCGCCCTGCTTGGTTTGCGAAAATCTTCAACTGGCTGCGCACGGCCGGCCAGCATGGTGCGTGAACCGCGCTCAGGATGAAGAAAACACGCGTTCGGAATATTCGCAAAATAGGATAATCATACGCCCATGACGGGGCCCATCCTCATCGGCGCGAGCGTGTTGCTCGCCGCAGCGGCAATCGGCGTTATGGCGATGTTGTCGCCGGTGCGCCGCGCCGCCTTTGCCTACGCTCAGTTGATGGTAATGGCCGGGATTTACGTCGGCTTCGCCATTGCGGGTCTTGAAGCGGCGGATTTTGTCGGCCGCCCGCAGCTTTCCGCCGTGCTGGTCGAATCGATGATTGCGCTTGGCTTTGTCTTCGCCGGCCTTGGCGTTTTCGCGTCGAACAGGACCTGGCTGCTCGGCGTACTGATCCTCGCCCATGGCGGCGTCGACTTGCTGCACCTCTTGCTCGATGTCGGTTACAGCCCGGACTGGTACGCATTCGCCTGCCTGATCTACGACGCGCTGGTCGGCGTCGGGGCGATCTGGCTGCTTTCAAAATCCCCGCCCGCGCGCTGACCCGCCCCTGTACTTTGCGGCCGATCATGCTAGAGCCGCCTTTTGAAGGCGCGTCAGCGGAGTTCGCCATATGGACCACGGCAAAAACGAATTCGCCACCAATGAAAGCCTCAAGGCCCGGCGCGACATCGCCTGCCCGGCGGGGCTGCCGTCGAAATCGGGCATCTACGCCGCGCGCGCTGAGGGCGCCGAATTGTGGGACGTAGAGGGCAAACGCTATATCGACTTCATCGGCGGCATCGGCGTTTTGAATGTGGGCCACCGCCATCCCAAGGTCGTCGAGGCGATCAAGAACCAGGCCGATGCGGTGCTGCACACCGCGTTCGGCATCGCCCAGTACGAAGTCTATGTCGACGTCTGCGAAAGGCTGAACGCGCTCGCCCCCGGCAAGACGCCGAAAAAGACGGTGCTGTTTAATTCCGGCGCCGAGGCGGTCGAGAACGCCATTAAATTCGCGCGGCGCATCACCGGCCGGCCCAACGTCATCGCCTTTGAAGGCGCCTTTCACGGCCGCACCCTCTTGGCGACGACCCTGACCGGCAAATCGAAACCCTACAAGGTCGGCTACGGGCCGCTGGTTCCCGGCGTTTTTCATGCGCCTTACCCGGACGAGTATCACGGCGTTCCCATGGATCGCTGCCTTGAAGCGCTTGACCGTCTTTTCAAGATGGAAACGCCGGCCGAAGAGGTCGCCGCGCTGATCATCGAGCCGGTGCAGGGCGAGGGCGGATTTAACGCCGCGCCGCCGGCGTTCCTAAAGGCGCTGCGCGCCAAATGCGACGAGCACGGCATTTTGCTGATCGCCGATGAGGTGCAGTCGGGCATGGGCCGGACGGGCAAGATGTTCGCCTTCGAACATTCCGGCGTCGAACCGGACATGGTGTGCATCGCCAAGTCCATCGCCGCCGGCCTGCCGCTGTCGGCGCTTACCGGCAAGGCGGCGCTGCTCGACAAGATCGCGCCCGGCGGCATGGGCTCGACCTATGGCGGCAATCCGGTCGCCTGCGCCGCCGCGCTCGCGGTCTTCGATATTTTCGAAGAAGAAGGCCTGCTCGATCGCGCCAATGCGATCGGCGAACGCGTGGCCTCGCGCTGGCGCGCACTGCAAGCCGGGATCGCCAAGGGCCGGATCGGCGATGTGCGCCAGATCGGCGGCATGATCGCGGTCGAGTTCGTCAAGGAGGGCGATGCGTGGATGCCGGACCCCGGTCTTGCCAGCGCCATCCAGAACGAGGCGCGCGACCGCGGCCTGATTATCGCCGTCGCCGGCGCCTACGCCCAGTGTCTGCGCTCGCTCGTGCCCCTGACCATTTCCGATGCGCTGCTCGACGAGGGCCTCGACATGTTCGAGGAAGCGACCAAAGCGGCGCTGAAGGGTTGACCAACCTGTGAGCGCCGGCGCGCGATTGGAGCGGCGATGAGCAGACGCGTCTTGTTTTTATGCGACAGTAACATGGCTCGCAGCATCATTGCGGAAGCCATCCTCAACAAGGACGGCGCCGGCCGCTTCGAGGCCAGGAGCGCCGGCATCGAACCGGCCGGTCTGGTGAGTCCTTTCGCCGTCAACGTCCTCAAAGAGCATGGCTATCCGACGGACGGCCTGTCGAGCAAAAGCTGGGAAGATTTTGCGAAAGCCGGCGCGCCGGAGTTTGACTATGTCATTGCGGTCAGCAGCGGCGCCCGCGCGGCGGTTCGCGCCGAATGGATCCGCGGCGGGGAAGTCTTCCATTGGCCGGTGACGGATCCGGTTCTGGTCGAGGGAAATCAGACGCGCATGGACGCTTCGTTCGAAGACGTGTTCGATACCTTGAAAAGGTATATTGCGGCGTTCATCGCGCAAGAAGGCGGTGTGTAGTTCGTTGTTGGGTCGGGCGGTAAATCAGCAACGGAAAACCTCTCAACCCGTTCTTTTCGGCGCCCGCGGTTAAAACACATCCCGCCGTCATTCCGGACGACCTGAAAGGTCGATCCGGAATCCAGCCAAAAGATAATGTCGGGCGAAGCCCGTCTTTTTATGTTGACTGGACCCCGACTATCGTCGGGGAGGTCGGGTGAGAGGTGTCCTGATTCAAATTACACGCCCGGCGCAAGGCGCGCCATGTCCTCAACAGACATGCGGTTTATTTTCCTTCCTGCGGCGGTTCTGCGTTCTTTGCGCGTTTGCGCCGGAAATGCTCATAGAGCTTGGCGTATTTCAGGAAGACATAATACGCGCCGAAAACCGAATTGATAAATCCCGCCCAGCCATTGGAAAATTCCCGCCCGATAAAATACTGGCGGCAAAAATAGACCGGCGGATAAAACACCATCATCCAGGGATTTGCCCTGCGTCCCCGGGCGAGTTTATCGGCGACGGCGCCGGCGGAATAAGCGTTCATCTTGTCGGCGCGCGCGTCGATAGTCGGATTGCCGTAATGGAGGATCGGCGCGTTAATCCTTTTCACCGCGCCGTCGACGACCGGCGATTCATGAATGGCGTGATCGCTCAACCGGCCGCGCGTCTTGTCGTAAAACCGCAGATAATATTTCACGCGCGTCAGGGGCGACTGCATCCGCCAGAACATCTGTTCGATCCGGGGCAGGGCGTAGCCGGCCGCGCTCGGCCCGGCGGCGAGAACGGCCTTGACGGCGTTGCGCCCCTGCTTGCTGAGCGCTTCGTCGGAATCGAGCAGCAGGACCCATTTATGCGAGGTCTTGTCGCATGCGCTTTGTTTTTGCGGACCGTAGCCCTTAAACGTTTCTTGAAAAAAAACCGCGCCATGTTTGGCGGCGATGTCGGGCGTCCGATCAGTGCTGAATGAATCAAGCACGACGATTTCGTCGGCGAAGGAAAGGCTTTCGAGACAGGCGTCGAGGGTCGCTTCGTTATTATAGGTTGTAACGAATGCTGAAAGTTTCTCCGTCATTCAGACAGGCGATCTTTCCATCCGGCAAACGCTATCGGGACCATTTAATGGTCGCGCGCATATTTGTGCCAGACGCTGCCCCGGCGCAGGGCGTCGGCGACGTTGGCTGTGCGTTTACCCTTGCTGGGGTGATGGTCCCAGAAGGCCCCATCGTAAGACGGCGTCGGGTCTCGATAAATAACGCCCAGCGGCACGGGATAGCCCTTGGGCATGGCGAACAGCATTTGCGCCAGGGCCTGGTTGGTCTCGTCATGGACGACGATGTCGGAAAGCGCCGCGCCGCCGCCATTTTCGCCTTCGATCTCAACGACGTCCAGGGTCAACGTTTGAGGATTTAACCTTAATCCCTTGGTTCCATTAGCGAATAGTAGCGGCTTCCCATGTTCTACATGAATTTGGGTTTCCGCTGCGTGTTTTTTCTCCGTGAACCCCTCGAACACGTCCTTGTTGTAGACGATGCAGTTCTGGAAGATCTCCACAAAGGCGGCGCCTTTGAATTCCCGTGCGGCCTGCAGAACCGGGGAGAGTTTCTTGACGTCGGTGTCGACGCCGCGGGCGATGAAGCGCGCGCCGGCGCCCAGCGCGAAGGCGCAAGGGAAAACCGGCGCATCGATCGAGCCGGTCGGCGTTGACGGCGAGCGCGTGCCCACGCGCGATGTCGGCGAGAACTGGCCCTTGGTCAGGCCGTAGATTTCGTTGTTGAACAGCATGATCTGGACGTCGACATTGCGCCGCAGGACGTGCAGCAGATGATTGCCGCCGATGGAAAGCCCGTCACCGTCGCCGGTGACGACCCAGACGTCGAGTTCGGGATTGGCGAGTTTAAGACCCGTGGCGAAGGACGGCGCCCGGCCGTGAATGGTGTGAAAGCCGTAGGCGTTCACATAATAGGGAAAGCGCGACGAACAGCCGATGCCGGAAACGAACACGGTCCGGTCGGGATCGGCGCCGACATCGGCGAGCGTTTTCTGGACGCATTTTAAAATCGCATAATCGCCGCAGCCGGGGCACCAGCGCACTTCCTGATCGGTGGCGAAATCTTTTGCGGTGAGGGGTTTGTTCATGATTTGGAACCCTGTTCAGACAGTTCTTCAATACGACATTCGCCGATTGAACCCCCTCCGTCCGCTTCGCGGCTGCCTCCCCCATGAATGGGGGAGGAAGGACGCTGCGGCTGTCCCGCGCGCCTTCTTCCCCCGCTTGCGGGGGAAGCACCGGCGAAGCCGGGGATGGGGGTGTTAAAACAATAACGCATCACTCCGCCGCTGTAACCTTCGCCTTGGCCGGGCAGTTGGCCATGATGGCGTCGAGGATTTCGGAAATCTTGAACGGCTGGCCGGAGACTTTGTTGAGTTGAATGAGGTCGACACCGAGCTTGTCGCGCAATAGCGTCGCGCACTGGCCCATATTCATCTCCAGCATCAAGACCTTGTCGTAGTCGCCAAGCAGGCGCCCGAGATTTTTCGGCAGCGGGTTGAGATAGCGCAAGTGAATTTGCGCCACGTCGTAGCCCTGTTCACGCGCCTCATTGACGGCGCGCCAGATCGCCCCATGGGTCGAGCCCCAGCCGACCACGGCGAGGGGGCCATGGGCGGCGCCCTGCTCGACGCTCTGCTCGGGAATGAAGTCGGCGACCGCTTCGACTTTTTTGGCGCGCAGTTCCGACATCGCCTGATGGTTTTCTGCGTCGTAGGAAATGTCGCCGGTGGCGATATCCTTTTCGAGACCGCCGATGCGATGGGCAAGGCCCTCCATGCCGGGGCTGACCCAGGGCCGGCCGAGGCTGGTTTCGTCACGGTTCCAGATCGCGCGCTTCTTGGCGTTGGAATCATCGGACGGCGCCGGCGGCGCCGCCGCCGCGATCGGCTCATAGTGTTCCATATTGGGCAGCGCCCACGGGCCCGACGCATTGGCGATATAGCCGTCGGTAAGCAGGTAGACCGGCGTCATATGGCGAATGGCGATGCGGGTTGCTTCAATCGCGGCGTCGAAACAATCGCCGGGCCCGCTCGCGGCGATCACCGGCGTGGGCGCATCGGCGTTGCGGCCGTAGATCGCCTGATAAAGGTCGGACTGTTCGGTCTTGGTGGGCAGACCCGTCGACGGCCCGCCGCGCTGAGAGTTGACGATGACCAGCGGCAGTTCCGCCGCGATGGCGAGCCCGACGGCTTCGGTCTTGAGCGCGATGCCCGGCCCCGAAGAGGAGGTGACGCCGATCGCCCCGCCATAGGACGCGCCGATCGCCGCGCAGCAGGCGGCGATTTCGTCTTCGGCCTGAAAGGTCGCCACGCCCAGTTCGCCCATGCGCGAGAGATGATGCAGGATGGGCGATGCGGGCGTGATCGGATAAGAGCAAAAGATCACCTGCCGGTCCGCCAGTTCGCCGGCGGCGGCCAGTCCCAGGGACAAGGCTTCCGCGCCGGTGATGGAGCGATAATCGCCCTCATCCATGGGCGCCTCGCCGACCACGAATTGCGGTATCTCGGCGGAAAGCTCCGCGGTTTCCGCATAGGCGTGACCGGCGTTCAGGGCGGCGAGGTTGCCGGCGAGAATTTCGGGCGGTTTCTTGGCGAATTTCTTGCGCGCCCAGTCTTCGATGGGTTTGCGCTTGCGGCCGAACATCCAAAGAACGGCGCCCAGCGCCCAGAAATTCTTGCTCTGCTCGGCGTCGCTTTTTGAAAGCCCGACATGCTTGACCGCTTCAAAGGTCTGCGTCGACATGGCGATTTCGACGACTTGAAAGTCGGCCAGTTCGCCTGTCGCCCGGGGGTCCTCGTCGATATGGGCCTTGGCGAAATTGCGCGCGTTAAATGTGTCGGTGTTGAGAAGGATCAGCGCGCCCTTGTTGAGCGAGGGCAAATTGACTTTCAACGCCGCCGGATTGAAGGCGATGAGAACGTCAGGCTGATCGCCGGCGGTCGAGACGCGCCGCGCGCCGAGATTGATCTGAAACGCCGAGACGCCGAAGGTCGTGCCCACCGGCGCGCGGATCTCTGCGGGATAGTCCGGAAACGTGGCGAAATCCGCGCCGGTCAGCGCGGTCGATTCCGCAAATTGCGATCCCAAAAGCTGAACGCCGTCGCCGGAATCCCCGGCGAAACGGACGACGATGGATTGATTTGAGGGCGCTATTTTGGCCATGAAGCGAGCCTGACCGATACCTGATTGGGCAGAATGACAAAACCGCCAGCAAAAACAAGCGCCTATTTCGCGAATGCGAATTCGGCGCACAATCGTGAGGCAGCTGATATCTCAATGTCCATGAGCCTTTTCAAGGATTTTCGGTCGCCGCCTCGCAACAAGGTGAAGGCGGGGGGCGGCGGACGCCGATCCAGCCGGCTTGCGGCGCGTGCTAAGCTTTTCGCGCCGGCCCGACTCCGTGGTAAAGCCCGGCCGGGCACAAGCCTGGTTCCGAGCGCAAATAGAAAGACTTGAGATGAAATTCTTTGTGGACACCGCCGATATCGAGGCGATCAGGGAGCTGGCGGCGGTCGGGCTGGTCGACGGCGTAACGACCAATCCCAGCCTGGTGATGAAATCGGGCCGCGATTTTCGCGAGGTCGTGGCGGACATCTGCGCCCTCATCGACGGGCCGGTGAGCGCCGAAGTGACCGCCCTTGAAGCGGACAAAATGATTGCCGAAGGCAAGTCGCTCGCCGAGATCGCCGATAATGTGACGGTCAAGGTCCCGCTGACCATGGACGGCCTGGCCGCCTGCCGCGCGCTGGTCGGCGACGGGATCAAGGTCAACGTCACTTTGTGCTTTTCCGCCGCCCAGGCGCTGTTGGCGGCAAAGGCCGGCGCGACCTTCATCTCGCCTTTCATCGGCCGGCTTGACGATATCGGCCTCGAAGGCATGGATCTCATTCGAGAAATCCGGGTGATCTACGACAATTACGGTTTCGGCACGGAGATTCTCGCCGCGTCGATCCGCTCGCCGCTGCATGTCAAGGATGCGGCCATCGCCGGCGCGGATGTGGCGACTGCGCCGCCCAACGTGCTCAAATCGCTTGCCAATCATCCGCTGACGGATAAGGGCCTGAAGGCGTTTCTCGACGACTGGGCCAAGACCGGACAGAAGATCGTTTAGGTGATCGGTGTCGCAACGCGCCCAGCAGCCATCTGACATACGGGAACGATTACCCTTCGTTTTCGGCTTGGGCGGATTATGACCGGCGCGGCCCGCGGCATTGCAGTTTTGTTTGCGCTCTTCCTGGCCTGCGTCGGAGGCGTCGCAGTCGCACAGGACGAGCGTTCGAACGAAATCGAAGCGGCCCGGGCGGAATATGCCGAGATCCGCGCCGCGATCGAAGCGCGCGAGATTGACGATGCCGCCGCCGCCGAGGAGCGGTTGCGCACCCTGCGCGACGGATCGCGCCAGCGGCTCGCCGCCGTCGAACGCGATCTGGAAAGCGTTGAGGTCCAGCTTTCCCCCCTGGGACCTGCGCCGGGGGAGGGCGATCCGCCGGAAAGCGATGAGCTTGCCGCCCAGCGCGGCGCCCTTGATCGGGCGCTCACTGAACTCAGCGGCGAGAAAACCCGGATCGAGGCGAATATCTTTGAGGCGAACGATCTTTTGGCGCGCCTTTCCGCTTCGCGTATCCAGACGCTTTACGAACGGTTGCTGACGCGCGGGGCTTCTCCGCTTGCGCCGTCAGTCTGGGGCCCGGCGAGCGAGTCGGCGGGCGCCGTGTGGAACGGCGCCGCGGACTATTTCAGCGCCTGGCGCGACCGCAAAGAGACAGACGGCGGCGTTGCGCCGGCGGTCGGCATTATTCTCGGCGCGCTGGTCATTTCGCTGGTGCTTTTCGGTCCGATCGATCGCTGGATCGCGGCGACCTTCGCCCAGGAGATTGAAAAGCTCAAACCCACTTCCGCGCGCCGGGTGGTGGTGGCGGGCCTGAAAATGATCGCCCGCGCCGCGCCGGGGCTGATCGGCGGCTTCGTTATTATCGAGACGCTGCGCGCCCAGGGCGTCATTGCCGAGACCGGCGAGCCCGTGGCGCGAGCGCTCTGGTTCGCCCTGGTCGCCTATTTGTTGATGAGCGGTTTTCTGCGCGGACTGTTCGCGCCGGCCAATCCGTCCTGGCGCATCGCGCCGGTCGTTGCGTCGCGCGGGCGGATCGTAAGCCGGCTTGTGATCGCCATCGTCATCGTCTTCGGGCTGAAGATCCTGCTAAGCGAAATGTTCGCCGCCGCTGGCGGCGCGGATCAGCTTATCCGGCTGATCAAGGCGACCGGCGCCGTTATTGTCGGCGCGCTTTTATACGCGCTTTGCCGGGGCGCTTTATGGCGCGGCGCCTTGGCGCCTGCAAAAGACGATGACGCCTCAAAAGATGACAGCGCCGCGCCGGAAGGCCAGCAAAGCGGCGTTGAATTCTGGCGCATCGCGCGGCGGCTGGGCCGGGCGGTCGCGATTGTCATCGTCGTCGCGGCGCTCGCCGGCTATGTGGCGCTCGCAGATTTCATCGCGTCGCGGTTTTACTTTCTGGCGATCTTTCTCGCCTTCGCCTGGTTCGCGCGCGCGCTGTTGAAGGAATTCGCCCGATGGCTGCGCCGCCGCCTGCAGGCGCGGCGAGACAAGGCCGAAGACGACGATGAAACGCGCGCGCGGGACTTCCTGTTCTGGAGCGATCTTGTCATCAACGTCGCGCTTTTAATCGCCCTTACGCCGGGACTGCTCATTTTACTCGGCGTACCGGCGTCCAATGTCAGCGATCTGGCGAGCCAGGCGCTGTTCGGTTTCACGATCGGCGGCGTGCGCATTCCGTCGCTCGCCAATTTCGCGCTGGCCATCGTCGTCTTCATCGCCATCATGGCGCTGACCAAAGTAGTCCAGCGCGCGGTTGAAAAAGGACCGTTCGCCCATTCCCACATCAATCCGGGCGTTCAGAACTCGCTGATTACGCTGATCGGCTATGCCGGGATGATCATCGCGCTGTTCGCGGCGGTTTCGACCATCGGTTTTGATCTCGGCAATCTCGCTTTGATCGCCGGCGCGCTTTCGGTGGGGATCGGTTTCGGCCTGCAGTCGATTGTCAACAATTTCGTCTCGGGACTGATCTTGCTGTTCGAGCGGCCGATCAAAGTCGGCGACTGGATCGTGACCCCGTCCGGCGAAGGGATCGTCAAGAGAATCAGCGTCCGGTCCACGGAGATCGAGACCTGGGACCGCGCTTCGATCATCATTCCCAATTCGGAACTGATCTCCTCGACGGTGACGAACTGGACGCACACGAACAAGATCGGCCGCGTCATCGTGCAGGTCGGGGTTTCCTACGATTCCGATCCGGAGAAGGTGAAGGAAATTCTGCTCCAATGCGCGCAGGATCATCCGCTGGTGGTCGCCTATCCCGCGCCCTTCATCACCTGGATGGATTTCGGCAATTCCTCGCTCGATTTCGACCTCAGGGTTTATCTCGCCGACATTTCGAACTCTCTGACGGTGCGGACCGAACTGCGCTTCGCGATCTTCAAGGCGTTCAAGGAGGCGGGAATCGAGATCCCGTTCCCGCAGCGCGACGTGCATGTGAAATCATGGCCGCCCGATCATGCGCCGCTGCAGGAGAAAAAGGGCGATGCTTGATCTTCGGCGGCCCTGCTGGAAAAATTTCCGCCGGCGCCGCAAAAGACATAGGCTAAGCCGCGGGCAAGCGGAAAACTATTGATGAACGCATTCGTTATCGACGCGCCAGCACAAGCCAGCGTTGCCGTTCTTGGCGGCGGGCGGTTCCCGGTGCGCCGGATTTTCTGCGTTGGAAAAAACTACGCCGAGCATGTCAAGGAAATGGGCGGCGAGGCTCGATCCGACCCGCCGGTGTTCTTCACCAAGCCCGCCGACGCCGTTGTTGAGAGCGGTGCGGTCATCGCCTATCCGCAGGCGACCGAGAACCTGCATTACGAAGGCGAGCTGGCGGTTGCTCTCAAAGGCGCGGGGCGGAACTTGAAAGACCGCGCGGCGGCGGGCGCGCTGATTTTCGGTAACGCGGCCGCATGCGATTTGACGCGGCGCGATCTGCAGTCGACGGCGAAAAAGGCCGGCGCGCCATGGGACGCGGCCAAGGGATTCGACCGGTCGGCGCCCATCGGGCCCATCGCGCGGATTGAGGATGTTCCGCCCGAAGCATTCGACGATGCGCGCCTGGTCACGCGGATCAATGACGAAGTTCGCCAGGATGCGGCCCTCTCGGACATGATCTGGCCGGTTCCGGAAATCATTATGGCGCTTTCCGGACTGTTTGAATTAAGACCCGGGGATCTTATCTTCACCGGCACGCCGGCGGGCGTTGGCGCATTATCGCCGGGCGATGATGTGCGGGTGGACATCGGCCCGCTCCCGTCCTTGGCGTTTTCAATAGGCGAAAGGCAATGAACAAGACTGAAAAATACGCCGAGGTCGCGAAGGAAATCGCCGCGGTGATCGAAAACGAGCCCAATCTGACCGCACGCATGGCGACGATTTCGAGCGTCCTCCATCATGCCTTCGACCACTATTTGTGGACCGGGTTTTATCTCGTCGATGCGGAAAAGCGCGACGAACTCATTATCGGGCCCTATCAGGGAACCCTCGGCTGCCTGCGCATTCCCTTCGGCAAGGGCGTTTGCGGAACCGCGGCGGCAACGAAAGAGACGCAAATCGTCGACGACGTTCACGCCTTCCCCGGCCATATTCCCTGCGATGCGCGCTCGGAGTCGGAAATCGTGGTTCCGGTGTTCGACGATCTTGGGGATCTCATCGCAGTTTTCGATGTCGACAGCGATCGCAAGGCGATGTTCGACGATACGGACCGGCAAGGACTCGAGTCTATCCTTAAGGCGCTGTTCAGCACGCCATAGGGGAAAACCGCCGCGCGCCCTGACGGGCGATAGGGCGGTTATTGGGACGCATTTTTTGTCATAGATCAAAAAGCGCGCATCTTTTGTCAGCGGCTTTTGTCATAGATCAAACTTTTCGGCCGCGCCGGAAACCACTAATCGATCGTTAACGCGTCATTTACGTAACGCCGCGCGTAACTTATCCGGCCGCTGTTAGGTCGACAGTCATATTTTCCCGTCCTATATATAAAAAGCAGGGTTTTTGCGCCTTTTGCGCGATCATGGGGCAGGGCCGATGAAACAGATGAAAGGTCTCGACGCGGCGTTTGTCGCATTCGAGCGGACCCATTCTCCGCTCCATGTCGCCTCGGTCGCCATTTACGATCCTTCAACCGCGCCGGGCGGCAAGGTTGAGTACAAAGACATCTTGAAATTCATCCAAAGCCGAATCCGTCTTGCGCCTTCGATGCGCCGACGCATGGTCAAACCGCCGTTCGGAATCGATTATCCTTACTGGGTCGAAGACCCCCATTTTGATCTTGAATACCACGTTCGCCGCGCGGCCTTGCCGAAACCCCACGATTGGCAAGAGCTCTGCAACTTGACGGCGAGCCTTTTCGCCCGGCCGCTCGATCTTGAACGTCCCCCCTGGGAGGTCACGATCGTTGAAGGCGTCGACAATATCGATGGCGTTCCCAAAGGCTCCTACGCTGCGATTTCGAAAGTCCATCATGCCGCGATTGACGGTTTGGCGGGCGTTGAACTGATGCAGGCGACGCACACGCTGCAGCCGGACACGGAGCCGCCTGGGGGCAAGGACACATGGAAGCCGGAACGCATGCCGAGCTCGTTGGGGCTATTTATGCGCGGCTATGTGCGCGCCTTTACGATTCCCATCCGCCAGGCAAGGGCGGTCGTTGAGACGGCGCCGGGCGCAATCAAGCTCGCCAGCGGCGCCATAAGGGGCGACTTAAAGCTTAAAGGCATGCTGAAGACGCCGCGCACGCGCTTTAACTGGACGATTACGCCGCATCGCGTTGTCGTCGGAGAGTCCTTTCCGCTGAAAAAGATAAAAGCGATGCGGGCGATCGTCGAGGACGCGACGATTAACGACGTCATGCTTTCGATCGTCGGCGGGGCGATGCGCGCTTATCTTCTTGATAAAGATGAATTGCCCGACGACAGCGTGGTAGCGATGGCGCCGATCTCCGTGCGGACGGATGACGAAAAAGAGGACATGGGCAATCAGTTGACCGCCATGCGCGCGCCGCTCGGCACGCAAATCGAGGACGCCGTCGAGCGTCTTGCCTTCGTGACGTCTGAAACGCAAAACTCCAAAGCCGTCACCAAAGCGCTGGGCGCCCGGCACATGACCGACATCAGCCAGAATAATCCGGCGCTCTATCTGGGACTGGCGTCGCGTTTGTTCACGCAGTTTCACCTCGCCAATCGCATCAAGCCGGTCTTCAACACGATCGTCACCAACGTGCCGGGGCCGGGCATGCCGCTCTATTCGGCGGGCGCCAAAATGCTAAAGCTTTACGGCATGGTCTGCATCGTGGACGGCGTCGGCCTTGGCCATGTGGTGCAGAGCTATTGCGACGAGATCACGATCATGGCCGCGGCCTGCCGCAAGGCGATGCCGGACCCGGATTTTTACGCCGAATGCCTGCGGGAATCTTTCAATGCCCACAAAGCGGCGATTCCAAAGCTAAAAGTGGCGGCGGAATAAGGATATTGCGTGTTCCGTCGGCGCGCCCCACATATAAGAAAATAAGAAAACAAGCGAATTAGGTGAGGAATAAAAAACATGGTGATTTCTGAAATCATCACAGAACGCGCCACGGCTCGCCCGCCGCATTGGCTCTGGATGCTTGCCGAAGGCCGCGCTGTTTATGAATTTGGAAGCTTCATGCTGGCGCGTCCGCTTCTGCGCCGTTTGCCGCGCGGAGACGGTCATCCGGTTGTCGTGTTTCCGGGCTTTCTCGCCACGGACGGCACGACGGCGCCGCTTCGGGGATTGCTCGATGATCTGGGCTATGACTCCTATGCCTGGGGCATGGGCCGGAACATGCGCTTTAATGAAGAGCGCGAAGAGGAAATGCTGGGCCTGCTTGACGCCATCTTCGACACCCATCATGGGGACAAAGTCTCGCTTGTGGGCTGGAGCCTGGGCGGGGTTTTTGCACGAGAACTGGCCAAGGTGCGTCCGGAAAAGGTGCGCTGCGTCGTTTCGCTGGGCAGTCCGATCCATTTGCCCCATGAGCACTCCCACGCCCGTCACATCTATGAGCAAGTCAACGGTCCGCTCGATCCCAGAGAACATGAACGCATGGCGAAATTGAACGTGCCGCCGCCGGTGCCGACGACGTCAATCTATTCCAAGACGGACGGCATCGTTTCCTGGAGGGGGTCGGTCCAGGATCCGCATATGGAAAACCCCAATACCGAAAACATCGAAATTCCGGCGAGCCATTTCGGTCTTGGCTTTAATCCCTTCACCATGATCGCGATCGCCGACCGTCTTGCTCAGGACCCTGAGAATTGGTCGCCCTTCGATCGCGCAGGCTTTCGGAGTTTCTTTTTCAAGACGCCGAAAAAACTCTGGGGCCGGTCAATCTAAAGCTGACGGTGCGACCCGAAGGCGCCGCAGACGGCGCCGTCGCAAGCGCAATTAATCGTCGTCATCGCCGCGGCGGCGCGGGTCGTCGCGCAGGGCGTATCTGGCGTTTTCAATAAGGCGCCGCAACTCAATGGGATTGTCGAGATCGGGCAGTTCGATCACGCCCACGCCGGTGCCGCGGATCACCAGTTTGCCGTACCCCAGGAGCCTTCCCCAGACGGTCTGATGCAGCGTGATTTCCTCGATCTTGTTGAGGCTGACTTCCTTGGTGTCGCGCGCGAGAAGACCGCGCTTATAGACGAACCGGTATGTCGTGATGGCGATTTCCGTCGTCACCAGGACAATGATGTGATTGATCAGGATAATCATGCCGCAGGCGCCGGCGACAATCGCCGCCCACCAGCCGATCTCCAACTTCTCGAAATCAACGCCGGCGACGAACTGGATATAGAAAAAGAACACCAGCGCGCCCGCGCCCAGCGAAAACCACAGCACCGGCATGAAACTGTAGGTCCAGTTGAAATGCGCGCGATGAATGAGTTCCTCGCCGCCCGCCAAAGTCTTTTTTACATACGACATCCCCGGTCCCCGCTTGTCCGACTTAGCCTATCATATAGGCATTCCTGCTGGACGGTAATACGCGCCATGCGTTGAAATGCCCGTCACGGCGGGATAAGACGCCGCGCTGTTTCCCGCACACAGCGATTCTCACCTTGAGGAGCGATCCCGCCGATGGCGAAATATCAGTATATCTACTTCATGCACGGTCTGACAAAACAGTTCACCGGCGGCAAAAAGGTATTGGAAGACATACACTTACAGTTTTTCCCGGACGCCAAGATCGGCATTGTGGGGGTCAACGGAGCGGGCAAGTCGACGCTGTTGCGGATTATGGCGGGCCTTGACGAGGAGTTTTCCGGCGAGGCCTACGCCGCCGACGGCGCCAGCGTCGGCTATCTGGCGCAGGAGCCCGAGCTCGATGCGTCCAAGACGGTGTTCGAAAACGTCATGGAGGGGATCGGCGAGCTCAAGGCCAAGCTCGATGCCTTCAACGCGGTCTCGGCCGAACTCGGCGAGAATTACAGCGACGAACTCATGGAGAAAATGTCGGTCCTCCAGGAGGAGATCGACGCCGCCGACGGCTGGGATATCGACTCGAAAATCGAAATGGCGATGGAGGCCCTGCGCTGCCCGCCCGGCGACTGGCCGGTGGACAAGCTTTCCGGCGGGGAAAAGCGCCGCGTCGCCCTGGCGCGGCTGCTTTTGTCCAAGCCAGACCTCTTGCTGCTCGACGAGCCGACCAACCATCTCGATGCGGAATCCGTCGCCTGGCTTGAAAATCACTTACAGGCCTATCCGGGCGCGGTGTTGCTGGTGACCCACGACCGCTATTTCCTCGATAATGTGACGGGCTGGATTCTCGAACTCGATCGCGGACGGGGCATTCCCTATGAAGGAAACTATTCGTCCTGGGTCGACCAGAAACGCATGCGCCTGGCCCAGGAACAGCGCGAGGAAGTCAATCGCAAAAAGACCCTCGACCGTGAAGTCGACTGGATCAGAGCCTCGCCCAGAGCGCGCCAGGCCAAATCGAAAGCGCGCATCAGCGCCTATGAGGAACTGCTCAACAAGGCGGCGAAGGAAGAGATCAACACCGCTCAGATTCAGATACCGCCCGGACCGCGTCTTGGCGGCGTCGTCATCGAAGCCGATGGCCTGAAAAAGGCGTTCGGCGACAAGCTCCTGTTCGAGGATTTATCGTTCAAGCTGCCGCCGGGCGGAATTGTCGGCGTTATCGGTCCCAACGGCGCCGGCAAGACGACGCTGTTTCGGCTGCTGACCGGCGAGGAAAGCCCTGACGAAGGGTCCTTGCGCATCGGCGAAACCGTCAAGATGGGCTATGTGGACCAGACGCGGGAGGATTTGGATCCTGCCAAGAACGTCTGGGAGGAGATCTCCGGCGGCGCCGACATGATCGAACTCGGCAAGCGCGAAACGCCCTCGCGCGCCTATGTGGGCTGGTTCAATTTCAAGGGCGGCGATCAGCAAAAGAAAGTCGGCAGTCTTTCAGGCGGCGAGCGCAACCGGGTCCAGCTCGCCAAAATGCTCAAAGAAGGCGCCAATCTCCTGCTGCTCGACGAACCGACCAACGATCTCGACGTCGACACCTTGCGCGAACTGGAGCGCGCGCTTGAGGACTTCGCCGGTTGCGCCGTCATCATTTCCCACGATCGCTGGTTTCTCGACCGCATCGCCACGCATATCCTCGCCTTCGAAGGCGACAGCCGCGTGGAATGGTTCGAAGGCAATTTCGCGGACTATATGGAAGACAAAAAGCGCCGCCTGGGTCCCGACGCCGATATCCCCAAACGCATCAAGTATAAACCGCTGACGCGGTAATCCGCGGCGCGCAGCCAATAGGGCCGGGCGATTAATCGGCAACGGAAAACCGCTCAACCCGTTCTTATCCGCTTGCTGGACCCCGCCCCGACCGCGAAGGCGGTCGAATAATCGTTAGCGCGCTTCGCGCGCGGGGCGCGAAAGCTGCGCCCGACGGATATCGCAGCCGTCATCCCGGATGCAATGCAGCATGAAATGCTGCTTTGCCGATCCGGGATCCATGGACCAAGCCTTAAACAAGGCGCCATGGATTCCGGGTTCGCGCCAAAGGCGCGCCCCGGAATGACGATGGAGGGTTTGCTGAATCCAGCGAACGGATAATGTCGGGCCAAGCCCGTCTTTTTATGTTGGTTGGACCCGACTCTTCATCCTGAGCTTGCCGGCGTTCTAATCGGTGCAGTCGTCGCCGTCATCGTTGCAGAGCTGCACTTTCGGGGAAAGGCGCGGCCAGCGCACCGACTGCCGCGTGAAGTTAAAAGGATTTTTGACGAAAAAGTCCGTAAAGGGCGGCGTATAGGGATAGGTCATTTCCACGACGATGAGCGAGCCGTTTTCATTCAGCACGGTATCGTCGCTCAGCCCGACATAACCGGCGTCGGTCGTGTAGGGTTCATTGCCGTCCTGGTTGCGGCTCCAGTGAACCACCGGATTGTCGTCATCGTCCAATTCGACGCTGACGATATTAATGCTCAACACCCCCGGATCGTGCGGCTCGATGATGGTCTTGACGCCGTCGATCAGATTATCGACGTCATTATAGGTCAGGTCCTGGGTCTGGGCGGCAAGGTCAGCCATGGTGTTCACGGCGACGGCCACGCGCCGGTTCATCAGCATGGCGTCGGAGGTTTCGAGCATGCCGAAAAACAACACCGTCAGCGCCGGCAAGAGCAGGGCGAATTCGGTTGCGGCCATGCCGCTGCGGCATTTCAGGCCTTGGCGGGCGAGTCTGAGAAAGGATTTTTTCATTGCAGGCTCACGTTGTATCGGTGTTTCGCTCATAAGGCTCGTTCCTGAAAATCATGGTCGAGATCAGGCGGCGTTTATTCGTTCCGTCCTCGGAAAGGTTGATGCCCACCACCGGGTTCACCGTGGTGTAGATAAAACACACGCGCACGCGCACGATTTCCAACTCCCCGCCCGGCGAAAAAGGAATAAGGTCAAGCTGATCGGGCGGCGCATCGGCGCAGGTGGCCGCTCCCGAATCCGCCGCCAAATCGGCGAACGAGGTGTAGGTCTGCACTTCGACGGTGAGTCTGTCGTCGCAATCGCCGAACGTTTGCAATACGTTGCAGACTTGGTCGTAGAGCGCCTCGAACTTCTCCTCATCGTCGCCATTGAGCCGCTGGATCTGGCCTGTCTTCACCAAACGTCCGGCGTCGGCCACCGACGCGTCGACGACCGAATTGGCGAAAAAGAACCATCCGACCTCGAACAGCGAGAACATGAGGAACAAGAACAAGGGCGAGACGATTGCGAACTCAACCGCCGCGGCCCCGCGTCGATCGCCGATCAGGCCGCGGCGCCACGCGGGGCGTCGAGAGACTTTGCCGTTGCTTTTTCGGCGCTGAAACATACCCGCCACCCTTACTTGCTCACATGGAGGTCCACGAGATCCGCGGCAATGTCCTTAAAGGCGTCTTCAAGGTCGTCGCCGTCCGGCGCGTTGAAAAAGTAGGGCGATGTGGGCTTAGTCGCGCAGGCCTTGAAGATGTTCTCAACCGTGCTGCCGGCGTTGACGTCGAAGACAATCGTGTAAACAAGAATGTCTTCCTGCTTCATGCGCCGGCAAATGCGCAGGACTTTGTTGTCGGCTTCGTCTTCCATATTGTCCGGGCCGTCATCGGCGTCGTCGATGCCGTCGCCCATGCGCTCCTCGAGCGAATATCCGTGGAACGTCGGGTCGGAGCCCCAGTGGGTGTCCTGATCGTCGAAGTCGTTATTGCCGTCCGTCATGATCACGACGGCCTTTTGCCAGTCTTCGTACACCGAGCCATCCGGACCCGTCTCGCTGGGGCCGATGGCTTCGGTGAAAGGCGCATCCGGCGACACGACCCGCCAGCCCCAGATCGCGCCCGCGGGAATATTGGTCCAACCGCCGGGGCTCAGATCGCCCATGATGCCGCCGTCGCCGTCCCCGCCGTCTATCTCGTCGCGGGTGGCGGTCAGGGGCAGGATCGCTTCGGGGCAGCGGTAATTCGGGCCCGGCCCGTCGTCCTTGGTGAGCTCGTACTTTCCTTCGTATTTCTGCGTCGAAGGATTCCACACGCCCGGATAGCCCGCGCGCAGGATATATTCCTGCGCGCCGTATGACGTGGCCCCATGACGGTCCAGCCAATCCTCGAAATCCGAGTCGGTGATGTTGCCTTGCAGGACTTCGCGGAAGTGATTGACCACTTTCACGTAATTCTGAAAATTCACCCCGCCTGAACTGCGCGTATAGGTATGATCCAGGACATAATCGCCATTGATGTAGCCATTATAGCCGGCCTCATCGATGTCGTGGCCGAAACCGCCATCCTGGTCCGGATCGTCGAACCAGTAGCCATACCAGCGGATTCCGTCGACCCAGCCGCTGCCGCCGTAAACGCAGGCGCCGAAGTCGCAATTCGGGCCGTCGCCGAGGAACATGGGCACGAAGCGAGAGTTGTTCGCCGAGGCCAGCGTCGACAGCGTCAAAGCCGGCGTGATGTTGGGCTGATCCAGAAACGCCTGACGCACGAGCGTGTTCGGTTCGTCGGCGACGGTGGGAACCGCCATCATGTCATTGAGGAAGGCCACGGTCGTGGCGGAGCCCGGCGCCGTGTCGAGCTCGTCAAGCGGGTAGGGACGGGCTTCCATGCAGCCCTCCCAATCATTATGGGGATCGGAGTCGTACAGGCGATAGTGATTGACCTTCGTATTCATGTCGATCGTGACATTTTCATCGACATGGAAGAAGCGATAGCCGTGATAGAACGCGTTGGCGTTTATGTCGCCCCAATTGGCGTTGTCCCAACTGCCCGCGCCGCCGGGATTGACATGCTGGTTGAACGGCACGACGCCGACGCGGACATTGTCGCTGACTTCTTCGTCGTCGAAGAGAACGTCAAGCAATGCGTCCACGCCGTCTTTCAGGCTGTCGATCTTGCGTTCGCCGCCGGCAAAACCGTTCATTGAACCGGTAATGTCGAGCACCAGCGCCAGTTCGATGCGGCCGGCGCCCTTTTTGGTGATCTCCACGCATTTGTCGACGTCGAGTTTGTGAATGCCGGCGACGCCGAGCAGGTGGGTGCCGAGCGAGCCGTCAACGCAGGCGCCGATAAACTGTTTGTTCGACAGATCGAAATTGATCTCCCAGCCGGACTGAAGCTGGCCTTCATAATTGAAGTTCTCTTCGAAGAAGCGGCGCCCGTAATCCTGCAGCTGCGATTCCGACAGGTCGTCGTCCGCGGAGGCGAGCTGCGCCACGGCCAGGCTCGCCGCGTCCATCGATTCGATCATGTCCGAGCGCACGGCGTTCCATCGCGAATAATCGATCGCGCCGCCGACAAATAAAAACAGCATTGTCGACATGAACACGAATAGAATGGCGATATTGCCGTCGCGGTTTTGGAGGAAACCCCCGCGCCGCGCATTCGCAACGCGTTTTTGGCTAAGACGGTTGATTGACGACTTGACGTCGTTGAACGATGTGTTGGTTTGCATGACGAAACTTCCGCGCGATACACAAAGCCTCACGCAACGTTTTATCGTTTGTTACGTTAATGGCGGGTAATTTATCTTGGTTAAGAAATTAAAATCAGCACTAATACATGCTGTGCTTATCGCTAGCGACCGTTTAAGTTTTCGCATAGATATTGACGTGAAATGTCGTATACGGAAAACTTACCTTAATGCGGCTTTTTCGGCGGAAGAAAATTTGATGAAAATTCTCATCATATTTTTAGCAAACGAGGCAAGACCAACAGGGGCGACGGCCCGTCGGCGGCGCGGCCGATAAGCTAAGCGGCAAAAGTCCAAGGCGCCTGGCCCGGATGTCTTGGGCGACCCTGCAAAGCGGCGGCGCGTGTATTCTGAAAATTGCTTAATTTCAGATCACTATGTGCATATTTTATCATCAAATGTGAATAAATGCCGGGCCGCAAGGCGCGCCGGGCGATTGTCTGCGAGCCGAAATAATGGCTCAAAATGGCGAAATCCGTGTTATTAACCATAGACGATTCTGGATGGAGGGGTCCGATGAGCGCATTTCGGAAATGGCGAATGGCAGGTTTGCTGGCGATTGGCGCGGGCGCCGTTGCGGCGGCGAGCCCGGCGGCGGCCAATCGCTGCGGCGGCAGCTATCCGGTCGATACGCCGACAACGCTCGCGGACGTCGCCAAGCGCTGCAATGTCCGGCTTGCGGACTTGCGCGAAGCCAATCCCGGCGTTGATCCGAGCGACGTCCGGCCGGGCGAATATCTGGCGCTGCCCGATGAGATCGACGCATATGCGCCCTTGAGCGCCGCATTGCCGGCGCCGGAAACTCAGACAGCGGCGGGCCCGGCGGGGCGCACGCCCTTTACCGACGATACCGGCATGACCGTCGACGACGTACTGACGGACGTGCGCGGCGGCGACGGCCGGGCCGCGCATCGCATTCGGGTGCGCGATCATAATGCGGCCTCGGGACGGCCCATATGGCTGGCCCCGGAAGCGCCCCAGGGCGGGCGGTATTCGGCGACGGGCGCAATGAGCTATCAGAAACTTTCAGCGGCGCGCATTCACAATGCCGGCGTGGCGAGCCCTACGATACGGTTTACGGGAGCGCCGACATCGACGCCGACACCGTCGATGGCGCCTGGCGTGCGGCTTGTAAACTGCACGCTGCAGGAGAAAAGCAAAACCGGCGTGAGCGCTAAAATACGCAATATCATCACGACGCCGGCCGAAGCCCTCGCGGCGGTCGAACAACTTTCCGAGGGCGATGAATTCAGCTGCACACTGACGAATATATCCGACGGCGCCGAATCCGCATCCGACGTTCCGGCGGCTCATTACAGCACGACCGCGACGGCGACGTCGGATTATCGCCTGCCCGATTACGGCAAGATCGGCATCGCGCCGTCGAGCGCCGCGCCGCGCGGGCCGGCGACCATGACGTTGACCGGCGAGATCATCGATTCCTATGAGGGTTGCCTGCTCCTGCGGACCGGCAATGGCGGCCTGTGGCGGGTTTCGGCGGACCGGCCGGCCGAGGAATGGCTCGGCAAGTCGATCATGGTCTGGGGTTCGCCGGTGGTCGGCGGGGTCTGCGGGGAGGGACCGTCCATGGCGGTCAGCCGCGCGGTTTACGCCGAACCCTGGCCGGCGAAGAAATAGCGCGCTGCGCACAATCGCCTGGCAACAGCCGCTGCTGATCGCCGGCATGCGCATGAGATTGCCGGAGGATTATCTTTGCCGGCGCTAGGGCAGGTTGTGGATTGGGCGAATCGCATTCCCGCTTTCCCCGACGAAAGTCGGGGTCCAGTCAAAATAAAAAGCCGGGCTTTGCCCGACATTATCCATTTGCTGGATTCCGGCTTTCGCCGGAAAAACGGGTTGAGAGGTTTTGCGTTGCCGATTAAGCGCCCGGCGCTAACCGGAAGAATTGCGCGGGCGCGCCAACCGGCCTATGGAAGCCGCGCAATTCGCCAACGGACCGTCAATGACCGCCATCACGCCGGAAATCGTCGCCGCGCACGGCCTCAAACCGGAAGAATACGAAGAGGTCAAAGCCCATATGGGCCGCGAGCCCAATCTGCTCGAACTCGGCGTCTTCTCGGTCATGTGGTCTGAACACTGCTCTTACAAGTCTTCGCGCCGGCATTTGAAAAAACTGCCGACCTCCGCGCCCTGGGTGGTGCAGGGGCCGGGCGAGAACGCCGGCGTCATCGATATTGGCGCCGACGCCGACGGCATTCCGCTCGCCGCCGTTTTCAAGATGGAAAGCCATAACCATCCGAGCTTCATCGAGCCCTATCAGGGCGCGGCGACCGGCGTCGGCGGGATCATGCGCGACGTCTTCACCATGGGCGCGCGGCCCGTGGCCAATATGAATGCGCTGCGCTTCGGCGCGTGGGGCCATCCCAAAACCCGTCATCTGGTTTCCGGCGTGGTCGGCGGCATCGGCGGTTACGGCAACTGCATGGGCGTGCCCACGGTCGGCGGCGAAACCAATTTCGATGCCGGCTATAACGGCAATATTCTCGTTAACGCGATGACCGTGGGCGTGGCGCAAAAGGCGCGGATTTTTTATTCCGCCGCGCGCGGGGCCGGCAATCCGGTGGTCTATGTAGGCTCCAAGACCGGCCGCGACGGCATTCACGGCGCCACCATGGCGAGCGCCGAATTCGACGAAGCGTCCGATGAAAAGCGCCCCACGGTTCAGGTGGGCGATCCGTTTACGGAAAAACTGCTGCTCGAAGCCTGTCTTGAACTGATGGCGTCCGACGCCATCATCGCCATTCAGGACATGGGCGCGGCGGGGCTTACCTCGTCCTCGGTCGAAATGGCGGCTAAAGGAGGAGGGGGTTTCGAACTCGATCTCGACAAGGTGCCCCAGCGCGAAGAGAACATGACGGGCTATGACATGATGCTGTCGGAAAGCCAGGAGCGCATGCTCATGGTGTTAAAGCCCGGCCGGGAAGACGAAGCGCGGGCGATTTTCGAAAAATGGGGCGTCGATTTTGCGGTCATCGGCTTAACCACCGACAGCGGCCGGCTGGTCATCAGGCACAAGGGCGAGACGGTCGCCGACATGCCGGTCAGGCCGCTGGCCGACGAGGCTCCGAATTACGACCGGCCTTACGACGAGCCGGCCAAACCGGCGCCGCTGAGCGATCCGGTCATGCGTTTCAACGAAGCGCAGGTCGTCCTGCGCGCGCCGGACAAATCGCGCGACGAGATGCAAACCATCGCCAAGACGCTGATCGAAGACCGTTTGGGCGACAACTGCGCCGTCGAGGCGGCGGGCCTTAACGTTTCCGCCGGCGAAGCGCGCATCTATGTGCGCGCACAGTCGAACGGCGACGTCTTCGGCGGGCTTGAAGACGCCGCGCGCAACCTCGCAGCGACGGACATTATCCAGGCGGCCGATGTGGAAAAGCGCGAAGAGGAAGTCCCGCTTGCAGAGACCCCAGGCGCCGACACCGTCCTGACGGCGCTGGCGCGGCTCATGGCGAGCCCGGATTTGTGTTCGCGGCGCTGGATCTGGGAGCAGTACGACCACACCGTCATGGGCGACACCGTGATCGGCCCCGGCGGCGATGCGGCGCTGGTGCGCGTGCATGGCGCCAACCGCGCGCTCGCCATCTCAACCGACGTGACGCCGCGCTACGTCAAGGCCGATCCGCGCGAAGGCGGCAAGCAGGCCGTGGCGGAAAGCTATCGCAATATCTGCGCGGTCGGCGCGGCGCCCCTGGCGATCACTAACTGTCTCAATTTCGGCAATCCCGAGCGGCCGGAAATCATGGGCCAGTTCGTCGCCGCCGTCGAAGGCATGAGCGAGGCGTGTTCGGCGCTCGGCTATCCGGTCGTGTCGGGCAATGTCTCGCTTTATAACGAGACCAATGGCGTCGCCATCCCGCCCACTCCCGCGGTCGGCGGCGTGGGCGTCCTTGAAGACGCCGCCAAGGCGGTGCGCATCGGCGGGGCGGAGGCCGGCGAGGAACTGATCGCCGTGGGCGTGACCCGCGGCTGGCTCGGCCAGTCGCTTTACCTGCGCGATCTTTTCGGCATCGCGGAGGGCGCGCCGCCGCCGGTCGATCTTGCGGGCGAGCGCAAGGCCGGCGAACTCATCCGCAAGCTGATCGATGAAGGGCTGGTCACGGCCTGTCACGATGTCGCCGACGGCGGGCTGATCGTCGCCGCCGCGGAAATGGCGCTGGCCTCGGGCCGGGGGCTCAATCTCACGACGCCGGTCAAACAGCGCAAGGCCGCTTTCTGGTTCGGCGAGGACCAGGGCCGCTATCTCGTCGCCGCCGCGCCCGCCGCCGCCGACACGCTGCTGCTCAAAGCCGCGATGGCGGGCATTCAGGCCTCGAAGATCGGCCGTTTCGGCGGCCCGGACCTTCTGCTGGACGGCAAGGATGCGCTGTCGCTGCTTGATCTCAATGATATTTTCGAATCCGCCCTGCCGGCATACATGAACGGCGAAACCGCGAAGGAGACCAGTCCCATGCCCATGGCCGCCGACGACATCAGAAAGCTCATTCTCGAGGCGATGCCCGATGCGGAAATCGAGATCGAGGATCTCGCCGGCGACGGCGATCACTACCGCGCGCGCATCGTTTCCTCGGCGTTCGACGGCAAGTCGCGTGTGCAACAACATCAGTTGGTGTACCGCGCCTTGAAAGGCCGCATGGGCGGCGAGCTTCATGCGCTGGCGCTTGAAACGGAGGGGCGGGGGTAGGGGCGCGTTTTAACCCGCCAAATTCCAATCTCCCAAAATCAGTGACGGCGTCATCCCGGATGCTTTGCAGCACGAAGTGATGCAATGCTGCCTGCCCCCGACTTGATCGGGGGATCCGGGATCACTGTCCAAAGGGGGCTGGAGCAGGGTGATCCCGTGTCTGCGGCGCATCATCGAAGATGCTGGGCCGCGCACGGGATGACGGTAGGCGGACATTGTCGTTATTGTCGCGAATATGGCCGGCTATGTTTACTTTATGGGAAACCGCAGGAATGGCCCGCTCTATACCGGCGTGACGGCGGAAATCGGCGCGCGGGTTTATCAGCATAAAACCGGCGAAGGGTCTCAATTCTGCAAACGATACGGGCTTACGAAGCTTCTTTATTGTGAACAATATGACCGGATCGAAGACGCCATTGCGCGCGAAAAATAAATCAAGAAGTGGCGCCGTGCGTGGAAAAACCAGCTGATCGAATCCATTAATCCGGACTGGGACGATCTTTACGAAACGCTCATGCACTGATCTGTGCTGAAAAAATATCGTGCGTCATCCCGTGCGCTGCGCGGCGTGAAATGACGCGCTGCCGACACGGGATCGCCATCGGTCGGCGCCGAGTTTGTTTCAAGCGATCCCGGATCAGCAAAGCAGCATTCCATGCTGCGTTGCATCCGGGATGACGTTCAAAACCCACGTCCCGATAAGGCGAACTTGCCTCAACGAATACAACCCCAGGAGGGTATTCGGCCTTGAAACCCGCATTGCGTCGATAGATATCGAACACCTTCCGGGAGGCCGTATACTCCCTTCCAGCGTCGATGAAGGCCAATACGATGCGACGGACTCCCATAAAAACGGAACGTCGCAAACACCGCAAAGACCTCCTGAGATGCTCATGTGCGAGGGATGGGATTTCCATCCGCCCGCGCATGCTCTTTGACATTGTGAACATTGTTTCCCAACGGTGCGGGGATAGCTTGCGCGCTGAACGGGAAGGCTGCGCCTGCCTCACACTGCCGCCGTCATCCCGTGCGCTGCGCGGCATGAAATGCTGCTTTGCTGATCCGGGATCGCTTGAAACAACGCCGGCGCCGGCCGATGGCGGTCCCGGATCCCCCGATCAAGTCGGGGGCAGGCAGCATTGCATCATCAAAGATGCTGTCCCGACCGCGAAGGCGGTCAAATGATGATTCGCGCGCATTCGCGCGCGGGGCGTCCGGGATGACGCGGAGCAGTCGCGAAATGGCGCCCCACATTTGGGAATTTTCGGCTTGAAACCGGGAAAGTCTCCAAACGCGAAGAGGGCCAATGGCGCCCCGCTTTTGCCGGCTTTGCCGGGTTGAGCAGCGTCGGCCTCAGCCCCCCGTCAGTCCGGTGATGAAGGCGTTTAGCCCGAAATTGAATTTTTCATCGACGCCGAGCACGATGATCAGCGCCACCGCGATCGGCGCCGCATAGCGGATGAAAAACCGCCAGAAACGGAACAGCCAGCGATTGGTGTTGCGAAGCTCCTTGCGCATGATCTCCCGAGGCACGACCCAGCCGGCGAAGACGGCGATCAGCAAGCCGCCCATGGGCAGGAAAATGCTGCCGCCGACAAAGTCGACCCAGCCGCCAAGGCCGGAGATCAGCACCGTGGCCGCGCCGACGGTCCAGGCAAGCGCGCCGAAGATGACGGCCGAAAGGGTTTTGCCCAGGCCGAGCTGCTCCTGGCCGGCGGAGGCGACGGCGAGCAGCAGCGAGATCGACGAGGTGAGCGCGGCGATGAACGCCAGGAAGAAGAACAACCCGCCGATGATCGATCCCGCCGGCATGCCCGCGAACACAGCCGGCAAGGCGCCGAAAATGAGTCCGGCCCCAGCGGCGGGATCGAGGCCGTTGGCGAAAACGATCGGAAAAATCATCAGGCCGGCGACGATTGCGACCATGGTGTCGGAACCGGCGATGATCGCGCCGCTGCTGCCGATATTTTCGTCCTTCGACAGGAATGAACCGTAAGTGATCATGATCGCCCCGCCGACGCCGATGGAGAAAAACGCCTGGCCCAGGGCGGCAAGCACCATCGCCGGCGTGAGCGCTGAAAAGTCGGGGGTAAAGAGATAGGCGACCGCTTCGCCGGCGGCGCCGGTCGCCAGCGCATAAACGCACAGTCCGGCCAGCATGACGAAAAACAAGGGCATGAGGATGGTGACGACCCGCTCAATGCCGCCATGAAGGCCGGCGGAGACGACCACGATCGTAATCGCCATGAAACCCGTATGCCAAAGAAGAGGATGAAGCGGCGTTGCGTCATTATAAAGCGGCGCGACCTGGGCCGCGTCGGAGGCGACGCGCCCGGCGAATTCCCCCATGAACGACATCACGCCATAGGCGATCACCTGACCGGCGATGATGGAGTAGGTCGTCAGGATGGTGAATGCTGCGAGAAGGCCGGCCCAGCCGACGATCCCCCAGGCTTCCGACTTGCCGATGTCCTTGGCGAGTTGACGCGTCGATCCGACAGCGGAAAGCCCCTTATGGCGTCCCACGGACAATTCGCCCATCAAAATCGGATAGGCGACGAAAACGACGCAGATCAGATAAACGATGACGAAGGCCGCGCCGCCGTTCTCGCCGGTCTGAAACGGGAAACGCCAAAGATTGCCCAGTCCGACCGCCGAACCGATCGCGGCCATGAGAAATGCAAATCGTGAAGTCCATTGCGGCGTTGCACCGGCCATGGATGATCCTCCCTGTCGACGGTTCCCCTCGCGCCCGATCTGGGCGAAAAACCAGAACCTTTTCAAGGGTTTTGGCATGAGCCGGCGGGCAAGAATAGAAAAAACCGTCCTTTTCGGCGGCGCGTAAAGGGTGCGTCGGCGTTAACGACTGTCTTCTGAATACGGCCCAACGCTTTGTTGTTATTGAGGTTTTTTGCTCAGCTGCCGGTCAGTCCGGCGATAAAGGCGTTAAGGCCGAAGTTGAACCTCGCATCAAGGCCGAGAAGCAGCGTGATCGAGACCGCGACGGGTGCAAAGTAGCGAATAAAAAACCGCCAGAACCGGAACGTGTATTCGCTCGCATTATGCAGTTCGTCGCGCATCATGGCGCGAGGAACGATCCAGCCGGCGAAGACGGCGCCGAGCAGAGCGGCGAGCGGCAACAGGATGCTGCCGGCGATGTAATCGATGGTTTCGGCGAGTCCTTCAACGGACAGTCCCGCGGCCCCGGCGATCCAGGCGATGGCCCCGAGTAATAAGACAGCGGGTAGGCGTTTCAGCCCCAGCCATTCCTCCACAAGAACGACCGCGACCAACAGCATGATGATCGACGAGGTCAGCGCCGCGATGAAGGCGAGAAAATAAAACAAACCGCCGACCACCGAACCGGCGGGCATGGACATGAAAACCGCCGGCAGCGTGTCGAAAATCAGTCCCATACCGGCGTCAGGGCTGATGGCGGAGGAAAAGACGATGGGAAAAATCATCAGCCCGGAGACGATGGCGACGAGCGTATCCGCGCCGGCGATATAGGCGCTGTTAAGGGCGATGCTCTCTTTCTTGTCGAGATAGGCGCCGTAGGTGATCATCCCTGCGGTGCCGACCGCGACCGAGTAAAACGCCTGGCCCAGGGCGGCGAGCACGACTTCGGGGGAAAGCTCGCTAAAGCGCGGCGCGAAGAGATAATCGATCGCTTCGCCGGCGGCGCCGGTCGCCAGCGCGTAAACGCTGAGCCCTGCGAGCATGAAGAAAAACACCGGCATCAGCGTCGTCACCAGCCGTTCGATGCCCGACTGTAATCCGCGCGCGACCACCAGCATGGTCAGCCCGAGAAACAGGCTGAACCATAAAAGCGGATAGACGCCGCTATAAAGCGGCAGCGACGCGTCCGGCTCGCGTTCGGCGAACACGCCCATGAAGGACATGAACGAGAACGACAGGATCTGGCCGGCGACGACGCTATAGGTCGTCAGCACGAGATAACTCGCCGCAATGCCGATCAGGCCGGCGATCGCCCAGAACGAGGCATGTCCGGCCTCTTTCGCCAGTTCGCGAATGGAACCGAGGGCGGAAAGACCCTTGCGCCGTCCAATGGCGATTTCGCCGATCAGGATCGGATAAGCGATAAAGACGACACACAGGAGATAGATCAGCACGAAGGCCGCGCCGCCGTTCTCGCCGGTTTGAAACGGAAAACGCCAGAGATTGCCCAGCCCGACGGCGGCGCCGATGGTCGCCATGAGAAAGGCGAATCGCGAAGACCAGCGCTGGCGGGCGCCGTCGGCGCTGGAACCTTTAGCAGTCATGAAGCCGCAATCCCTGCTTGCTATGTTCGGGCGCGCCTTGGGCAAGGGTTGCGCGCTCTCGCCGGGTTACTTTTGCCACGGCCGGCGCGCCGAATATAGTCAGCGCCCGCCATGGCGCCGCGAGAGCTTTCGCCGACGATCTTGCCAGCGGGTCCAGACTCGCGCTCTAATACTTTGTAATTGCTCATTTTCAGAAATCGTGCGGGGGTCAGTCGCCGCCGCACGGCAAAACTCACGACAGGAGAGGCAAAGGTGGCGGGAATTCTAACCAATCTGCGCAACACGGTGATCGCTGGGTCCATCCTCGCACTGGTGTTGCTGCTATTATACGTTGTTGTTTGGGGCGGCACCTTGGACATGGTGTTCTGGCGGTTCCTGTTCCGCTGGCTGCATGTCTTGTCCGGCGTGATGTGGATCGGATTGCTCTGGTATTTCAATTTCGTGCAGATTCCGATGATGCCGGGCATTCCGGATGAGCAAAAGCCGGCGGTCGGCAAACACATTGCGCCCAAGGCGCTGTTCTGGTTTCGCTGGGCCGCGATGTCGACCATCATTACCGGCCTCATTGTCGCCTGGCTCAACGGTTATTTCTTCAATGCGCTGAGTTTGGGCCTCGTGGGCACTTTTGTTCCCAACTATACGCTGATCGGCATCGGCATGTGGCTCGGCACGATCATGTGGTTCAATGTCTGGTTCGTCATTTGGCCGAACCAGCAAAAGGCGCTCAATATCGACAATAAGTATCCGGACATAGCCGCGGATGACAAAGCCAAATCGGCGCGCACGGCGATGCTCTTTTCACGCACCAATACGCTTTTGTCCGTACCGATGCTGTTCGCCATGGTCGGCGCTCAGAACCTTTAAGACCGAAACGGCGGGCGTTAAAACGCTCCGTCATCCCGGGTGCGATGCAGCGCCCCGGATCGAGTCCGGGGTGATGCATCGCTGATCCGGGATCGCCATCCGCCGGCGCAGGCTTTGTTTAAACGATCCCGTGTCAGCAGTGCGGCATTACACGCCGCACAGCGCACGGGATGACGGATTTCAAGGCCATTTCCAATTTCCGCAGCGCCGCATTAGTTTCCGGCGGTGCCCGACGACGCAGGACATGGCGGCGCGTTGCTGCCTGACAAATTCGCTGCCTGGTTCGCCGAACGCGGCTGGCGCGCCCGCCCGCATCAGCTTGAATGTCTGGCGGCGGACCGGGAAGGGCTGTCCCATCTTCTCATCGCGCCTACCGGGGGCGGCAAGACGCTGGCCGGGTTTCTGCCGAGCCTGATTGCGCTCGACGGAAGAAAGCCGCCGAAAGAAGGCCGTCTGCACACGCTTTATGTTTCGCCGCTCAAGGCGCTGGCGGTGGATATCGCCCGCAATCTGCAAGCCCCGGCGCAGGAAATGGGCCTTGATATTTTGATCGAAACCCGCACCGGCGATACGCCGCCGGCGCGTCGCCAGCGCCAGAAATATAATCCGCCGGACATCTTGCTGACGACGCCGGAAAGCCTGTCGCTGCTGCTCGCCGCGCCGGATGCGCGCAATTATTTTAAAGGCCTTGAACGCCTCATTCTTGATGAGTTGCACGCCTTGATTCCGAACAAGCGCGGGCATTTGTTGTCGCTCGCCATCGCCCGCCTGCGGAAGATAGCGCCTAAGTTGCGCCTCGCCGGTTTGTCGGCGACGGTGCCCGACGCGCGTCCGCTGATCGACTATTTGACGCCGCAGAATGCGCCGGACGCGATTTCCGCTAAGCTCATCCGCGGCGTGGCCGGCGCAAAACCGCAAGTGGAGGTCCTGGCGTCAGACGAACGCATTCCCTGGTCGGGCCATTCGGGCCGGCACGCCTTCATGGAAGTTTACGACCGCATCAAGGCGTCGAACTTGACCCTGGTGTTCGTCAACACGCGCAGCCAGGCGGAGGCGACGTTCGCGGCGCTGTGGCGGCTCAATGAAGACAATCTGCCGATCGCCCTGCATCACGGATCCCTGGAAGTGGACCGGCGGCGCAAGGTCGAGGCGGCCATGGTGAGCGGTGATCTGCGCGCCGTGGTGTGCACCTCGACCCTCGATCTCGGCATCGATTGGGGCGATGTGGATCTGGTCATCCAGATGGGCGCACCTAAGGGCGCAAGCCGCCTGACCCAGCGTATCGGCCGGGCCAATCACCGCATGAACGAGCCGAGCCGCGCGCTGCTCGCGCCGGCCAACCGCATGGAGGTGCTTGAATGCATCGCCGCCAAACAGGCGATCGACGAAGGCGCGCTTGACGGCGAACCGCCGGGCAGGGGAACGCTTGACGTGCTCGCCCAGCATATTCTCGGCGCGGCCTGCGCCGAGCCCTTCGCGCCGGATGATCTTTATAAGGAGGTCGTCTCGGCCGCGCCCTATGCGGATCTTTCCCGCCAGGACTTTGACGACGCGGTCGAATTCGTCGCCACCGGCGGCTATGCGCTCAAACGGTACGAACGCTATCGCCGCATCGTCAAACAGGCGGACGGGCGGTACCGCATTCGCGATGGCCGGGTCGTTCAGCAATATCGCATGAATGTCGGGACGATCGTCCAGGCCCCTTCGCTCAACGTGCGGCTTGCCGGCGCCAAGGGGCCGAAACGTCCGGGTCGCAAGCTTGGCGAGGCGGAGGAATGGTTCTTCGAAGCGCTGTCGCCGGGAGACGTCTTTTATTTCGCCGGCGAGGTCTTGCGGCTCGAACGGGTCGACGGCAATGACGCCATCGTCACCCGCGCGGCGGGGGAAAGCCCGAAAATCCCGAGCTGGATGGGCAACAAGTTTCCGTGGACGACCTATCTCGCCGACCGGGTGCGGCAGATGATCTACGACACCGACGCTTGGACGGCTTATCCCGAACAGGTGCGCTTCTGGCTGGAAAAACAGCGCGAGGTCGCCCGCATTCCCAAGCCCGACCAACTGCTGGTCGAGACCTTCCCTTACAAAGACCGGCATTTCCTGGTCTGCTATCCGTTTGACGGCTGGCTGGCGCACCAGACGCTGGGCATGTTGTTGACGCGGCGCCTTGAACGCCTTGGCATGCAGCCTATCGGTTTCGGTCCGACCGAATACGCCCTGTCGATCTGGGGCCGCAAAGACATGAGCGACGTCGATATGGAAGCGCTGTTCCATGAGGACATGCTCGGCGACGATCTTGAGTCGTGGTTGCAGGACGCCTTGCTGATGAAACGCACCTTTCGCAATTGCGCCGTCATTGCCGGCCTGATCGAGCGCAAACATCCGGGCCAGGAAAAATCCGGCCGGCAGATCGCGTTTTCCTCGGACCTGATTTACGACGTGCTGCGCGAGCACGAGCCGGACCATCTTCTCATGCGCGCGGCCTGGCAGGACGCCTCGACCGGCTTTCTCGACCTCAAGCGCCTGCAAGATCTGTTGACGCGCGTGAAAGGCCGTATCGATCATGCGCCGCTTGATCGGGTCTCGCCGCTCGCTGTGCCGGTGATGCTGGAAATCAGCCGCGAATTCGTCGCCCGCTCGGCGAATGAAGAGATGCTCAAAGCGGCTTCCGACGATCTGATCGCAACGGCGATGGGGTGAGGGGTCAAGAATGAACGCATCAAAGACGTTTGAAGAGGCAAGGGCACGGACAAAAGCTGTTTACGAGCGGCAGGCGGCGGCATGGGATCGGCGCCGTCCGAAAACGCTTGTGGAGAAGGCGTGGCTCGACCGGTTTTTGAACGTTTTGCCGCCGGGCGGCCGCGTGCTTGATCTTGGTTGCGGGACGGGCGAGCCATTAGGCGCGTATTTTCTCAAGAGCGGATATGCGCTTGTGGGCGTCGACTATGCGGCGGAGATGATCGCCATCGCCGCGAAACGTTTTCCGCAAGCGCAGTGGCTGGTGCAGGATATGCGGCGATTGTCAGTGGAAGGCGAATTCGACGGCGTTATCAGTTGGGACGGGTTCTTTCATCTGTCGAAGGAAGAACAGCGGGCCGCGATTCCCGCCCTTGCCGCGCGTATCCGACCCGGCGGCGCGATGTTGCTGACCGTCGGCCCGCGCGAAGGCGAGACAACTGGTACGGTCGTCGGGGAGACGGTCTACCATGCAAGTCTTTCGGCGGAAGAATATCGCGATTTGCTGGCGCGCGACGGTTTTTCGGAGATCCTTTTTGCGCCGGACGATCCGGACTGCACAGGGCATTCGGTATTGCTGGCGACGGGCAAGGGCGCCGTCTGATCGTGCTCGTCGTCCAGGCGATGGGGTCGACTTAGCCAAATTTAGGTTGTCATCACCGGGCTTGTCCCGGTGATCCAGATTTGGAAGACGTTAAGCGAATACCTGGATTGCCGGAACAAGTCCGGCAATGACAGCCGAAAAATTTGAGACTTTCCATCCGCAAGAAATCCCTTCATCCTGAGGAGCATCTTCGCCTTCGTCCTTCGAGACGTTCGCTCCGCTCACCCTCAGGATGAAGGCGAAGATGCGTCTCGAAGGATAGGCGGCGCGTGCGGAACCTGGAAATTGTCATCAACGGCGAAGCCTTAACGCCGGACCCCCTGGGCGCGCTTTACTGGCCGCGCGAGGAAACGCTGATCGTTTCCGATCTGCATATCGAAAAAGGGTCAAGCTACGCCGCGCGCGGCGTCATGCTGCCGCCCTATGATACGCGCGCCACGCTGATGCGGCTCGGCGCGCTGATCCGCCGATATGGGCCAAGGCGGGTGATTTCCCTGGGCGATGCGTTCCATGACGCCGGCGCCGAGGCGCGCATGGACGAACAGGATGCGCAAACGCTCGAAAGCCTGGTCGGGACCACAGACTGGGTCTGGATTCTCGGCAATCACGACCCGGCGCCGCCGGCGCGGTTCGCCGCTGCGGCCGAAACCGAAATGCGCATCGGATCGCTGATCTTCCGCCATGAGCCGGCGCCGCATGCGTCGCCAGGAGAGATCGCAGGCCATCTTCACCCTTGCGCCCGGGTCATGGCCGAAGGCCGGATCTTGCGCCGGCGCTGTTTTGCGAGTGACGGCGAACGCCTCGTCATGCCGGCCATGGGCGCCTATACGGGCGGGCTCAACGTGCTCGATGCGGCCTTTGCGCCGCTTTTCCAAACCGTCACCGCCTGGGTCATGGGCGCGGACGGGGTCTATCCGGTTGGCGAAGACCGGCTCGCGCGGGAACCTGGCGAAACGCGCCGGATCCGCGGTGGTTGACACCCCGCGGGGCTTCGACTATCTCCCGCGCCTCGCAAGGAACCAAGGGCCCGTCCGATGAAAGTCCGCAGCTCGCTTAAGTCGTTGAAAAAACGACACAAAGACTGCCGCGTCATTCGCCGCAAGGGCCGCGTCTATGTGATCAACAAGACCCAGCGGCGGTTCAAAGCGCGCCAGGGTTAACCGCCCGGCGATATCTTCCTTGGTTTTTAAGGACTTGCCCATTAGGCTTTGGTCGATGCGAAGGCCTGTGTGCGTCATTGTTGGGTTTGCCGCGCTGCTGGGCGCGGCCAAGGCGGATCAGACCGATCCGCGCCTCGACATGCTGTTCGAGGAATTGCGCACCGGCGACGCCCTGCGCGCCGAGGAAAATATCGCACGCATCGCGGAAATCTGGGCGGACGCCCAGAGCGATACGGTTGATCTTCTTTACAGCCGGGCCGAGGCGAGCGCCCGGAACGGCGCTTTCGATCTGGCCCTGATGCTGGTCGATCATGTCATCGGCCTGGCGCCGAATTTCGCGCAAGGTTATGTGCTGCGCGGCGAGTTGCGCCTAGGAACCGACAATCGCGCCGGTGCGATAGAGGATTTTTCCAAGGCGCTTGAACTCGAACCGCGCCAGTTCGTCGTGCGCATGACGCTGGCGGAGATCCTTTACGCGTCCGGCGCCAAGCGCGACGCCTATGAGATGTACCAAAAGGTTCTGGAGTGGAATCCCCATAATGAATCCGCGCGCATGCGCGCCCGGGCGCTGCGCCGCGAACTCGACGGTCAAGAGATTTAATTTTCCCCATTTTCGCTTTCCCGCTTGCGCGTCGGGCGCGGCGCTTTCTATTCCTTAAGGCCCGGCGCGGCGACAGTCATCCGTGTCCGGACCAATAAGGAGCGACAGCGTGGCGGACGGATCGACCAGCGTAGAGGGCGCGACGACAGTCGCCGGGGACCGGCTGCGGTCGTTCATCGAACGGGTCGAGCGCCTGGAGGAGGAAAAGGCGGCGATCATGAACGACGTCAAGGAAGTCTACGCCGAGGCCAAGGGCGAAGGCTATGATGTTAAAACCATGCGCAAGGTGGTTCGAATTCGAAAAATGGACCGCGCCGACCGCCAGGAACAGGAAGCCTTGCTCGATCTTTATCTGTCCGCCCTCGGCGAGGCGTGACAGGCGACAGCAGCGTTTGACGTTGCCCTGCTTCTCCCTTGAGGGGAGGTCGAAAGTCGCGTAGCGAATTTCGGGTGGGGGCTAGCTTCCCGACAACTTATTGCTTGATATGGCGAATGAACGCGCCCGCGCCTTGCGCCGAAACATGACGGACGCCGAAAGGCGGCTATGGCGTTCGTTGCGCGGAAAACAGCTTGAAGGTTTTCGGTTTCGCCGACAGCACCCGATGGGCGATTACATCGTCGACTTTATCTGCCTTGATAAGAGACTGGTGATCGAATTGGATGGCTCGCAGCACGGCGACAACGCTCAGCGGCGCCATGACGAGCGACGCGACGCTTGGCTTGAGTCAGTAGGATTTCGCGTTGTCCGTTATTGGAATGCGGACATTTTCACCAACTTGGACGGCGTTCTGGACGAAATTCTCAAATATTTGCGCGACCCGACAGTTGGCTCACCTCCCCCTTGAGGGGAGGTCGAAATTCGCTGGGCGCGCCTTTGCAAGAGTGCGTGACAGTCACATCAGCGAATTTCGGGTGGGGGTTGGGTTGCATCCTTGCAAGCGATGCAGGTGCTGTCTGAAAGCCCCCCTCCCGAAACTGCTTTGCAGTTTCGACCTCCCCTCAAGGGGGAGGTGGGCTCTTTCACCCGGAACAAGTCCGGCAATGACAGCGCCCCTTAACTCGCCCGCTTGATCTCGATGTCGTGCTCGCGCAGCTTGCGATAAAGCGTCGAGCGGCCCATGCCGAGGCGGCGCGCGACTTCCGACATTTTGCCTTCATAGGTGTCGATCGCGAGCCGGATGAGGTCCTTCTCGATATCCTGCAACGATCGCAGATGGCCTTCGCGATCGAAAACCGCAACCGTATCGCGCGCTGCGATTTCGGCGTCGTCTTCGGTCGCAGCGAAGTCCACGTCGGCGTCTTCAGGACCGGAAACCAACGGCGGACCGGCCTCGATGCCGGCGCTGCGAAATTCATCGGCGAGCAGCGGGAAATCATCCGCTGACAGATAGGCGTTATCGGCCAGCACAACGGCGCGAAAAATCGCGTTTTCAAGCTGGCGCACATTGCCCGGCCAGGATTGCATGGCCAGAACTTCGAGCACCTCATGGCGCACGCCGCGAACGGCGCGGCGTTCCTCGGCGTTATAGCGGCCGATGAAATGATCGATCAGCCCCGGAATGTCCTCCGGCCGGTCGCGCAAGGGCGGCACATGAATCGGAAACACATTGAGGCGGTAAAACAAATCTTCGCGGAAGCCGCCTTTTTTGACGTCATCGGCGAGGTTGCGGTTGGTCGCCGAGATAACCCGGACATCGACCCTGGCCGGACGCTTGGCGCCGATCGGATCGACTTCGCCTTCCTGCAGGACCCGCAGCAGTTTGACCTGCATCTCCTGGGACAGCTCGCCGACTTCGTCGAGAAAGATCGTGCCGCTGTCCGCTTCCTGGAATTTGCCCACATGCTTGGCGCTGGCGCCCGTGAAGGAGCCTTTTTCGTGGCCGAAAAGAATGCTTTCGACGAGATTTTCCGGGATCGCGCCGCAATTGACCGTGATGAACGGCCTGCCGGCGCGGTCGGATGAACCTTGAATGGCGCGCGCGACCATTTCCTTGCCGGTGCCGGACTCGCCGGAAATCAGGATTGGAATGTTAGACGCCGCCGCGCGCTGGCCGAGCTTGACGACATGGCGCAGGGCCGCGCTGTCGCCGATCAGGTCGTCGAAATCCATCGAGCCTTCCTGCTTGCGCTTGAGGCGCGAGACTTCGCCTTTCAGCGTCGTCAGGCTCAACGCATTATTGATCGAAACCACAATGCGCTCGGGCGAAGCCGGCTTGACGAAAAAATCCGTCGCCCCGCTTTGCATCGCTTCGACCACCGTATCGATGCCGCCCTGTGCGGTCAGCACGATGACCGGCATGTCTTCGCGGAAGGATTTAACCCGTTTGAGCGTTTCCATGCCGCCAAGTCCCGGCATGCGTAGATCGAGCATGATAAGACCGACATCTTGACCCTGCTGGCTTCTGACCAGATCGAGCGCGCTTTCGCCGCTATCCGCCTGCAGAACAGGATATCCGGCTTTTTCACATACGCCGCGCATCAGACGGCGCTGAGTAGGATCGTCATCAACGATAAGGACGGTGTTAACCATGCCGGGCTTGCCTCTTTTATTCGGAACCGTTGAGGCGCAGCATGGGCCAAGCGGGTAAAGATCGGTTTAAAACCGTGTCATATCGAAACGCTCTTTCGGCCAAGCCATGCTAACCATTCGTTTACGAATTAAATAGTTGTTAACCGCCGCCGCCCGTGCGCTGTTTACGCCTATTTGCGAGGGATCGAACCTGCGCTATCACCGGGCGGTGCGGATAGCGGAAAGACACCAAGCGATGGCGGCGCGCAGCGAACCCCAGGCGAAAAAAAAGCATATCCGGCCCCTTGCGCATCTCGGCGGAGAAAAACCGCCGGCCCCGGCATGGTTCGAACATGCGATCGCCGCACCGTCGATTGAGGAGGAGATCGAGGTCGCCGGCGCGAAAATCCGTTATTCGGCCTGGGGCGAACCTGACCGCCGCGGCCTGTTGTTCGTCCATGGCGGGCGCGCCCACCGCAACTGGTGGCGGCCGTTCGCGCCGTTTCTGGCCGAAAACCGGCGGGTCGCGGCGCTTGATCTTTCCGGGATGGGCGATTCGGGCTGGCGCAAGCACTATTCCCTCGATCTCTTGGTGGATGAGATGTTCGCCGTCATCGAGGCGGCGGGTCTTAACCGCGGCGGACGGCCCATCGTCGTCGGCCACAGCTTCGGCGGCTGGATCGCCCTGGCCGCCGTGGAGCGCGAGGGCGATCGGCTCGGCGGAGTGGTGGTGGTCGACAGCCCGCTCGGCGTGCCGGACCCCGACGAAGGCTATACGGTGACCCGCGCCGACACCGGCAAAAAGGCCGCCGGCGCTACGCTGATGCGGGTCTATGAAACGCTTGAGGAGCCGATCGCGCGCTTTCGGTTTCTGCCCAACCAGCCGGCGGAACATCTCTATCTCGTTGATTACATTGCGAGAGAAGGATTGCGCCAGGCGCCGGACCAATCCGGGGGGCAGGGCTGGACGTGGAAATTTGATCCTGATCAAGGCAGGGATCTTCACATCCAGTTCGAGCGCAATCTTCTGCGCGCCGCGCGCTGCCCGCTCGCCTTCATTTATGGGGAAAAGTCGTTTTTCGTTCAGGGCACTGCGCTGTCGCATTTGCGCGATCAGGCGATGGGCCGGTCGCCGTTCGTGATCATTCCCGACGCCTATCATCATTTGATGATGGATCAGCCTATGGCGTTCATCTCGACGATGCGCACCCTTTTAAGTTGCTGGCCTATCCGGGCCGGCGTCTGAACGGTATGTCAGGCTTGCGTAAAGTGTTGAATACCGTAAAAAACGCCCAAAACATAAGGACAGGACATGGTCGACGAAGTTGCGCAGCGCGCCGCCGATGCGGAGGAACATCGAAAATCCTATGAGGCGATCATGCGGGCCTCTTCAGAGATCGGCGTGCCGTTCACCTTGGCGCTGACGATGTTCTTCACCAATCTCGTACTCGCCCACGGCATTTGGCTGTCGCTTTTCGCCGGCGCGGCGACATATGTGTTCGTCTACTTTATCGTGAAAATCTTCTTCTCCCATTAGCATTCAAATCATGCGGTCATTTCGCCGCCGGAGGCCAGATGAAAATAGCCGTCCTCAAGGAAACGCGGTCCGGCGAAACACGGGTTGCGGCTTCGCCGGAAACTGTCAAGAAATTCGTCGGGCTCGGCGCGACGGTCGCCGTGCAGGCGGGCGCGGGCGAGGGCGCGCGGTTTAGCGACGAAGCCTTTTCGGAAGCGGGCGCAGAGATCGGCAAAAGCGCGGCCGACACGGCCCAGTCCGCCGATCTCATTATCAAAGTGCAGCGCCCGTCAAGCGAGGAGCTCCGGGTTTTTGGCCGCGGCGCACGGCTGCTGGCGGTCCTTGCGCCTTATAACGATCCTGATTCCGTCCCCGCATACGCTCGTCTCGGCGTTGACGCGATGGCGCTCGATCTCATGCCGCGCATCACCCGGGCGCAATCGATGGACGTTCTTTCGTCCCAGTCCAACCTTGCCGGCTATAAGGCGGTGATCGACGCTTCGGCCTATTATGGCCGGGCGGTGCCGATGATGATGACGGCGGCGGGCACGATTGCAGCGGCCAAGGTGTTCATCATGGGTGCCGGGGTCGCGGGCCTGCAGGCGATCGCCACCGCGCGCCGTCTCGGCGCCATCGTTTCCGCAACCGACGTTCGTTTCGCTTCTAAGGAGGAAGTCGAAAGTCTGGGCGCAACCTTCATCACCGTCGACGAAGAAGCGATGAAAGAAGCGCAAACCGAAGGCGGTTACGCCAAGGAAATGTCCAAAGACTTCCAGCGCCGCCAGGCGGAATTCGTCACCGAACATTTGAAAAAGCAGGACGTCGTCATCACCACCGCGCTGATCCCGGGCCGCCCGGCGCCGAAACTCATCAGTCAGGAAATGGTGCAAGTGATGAAGCCGGGATCGGTGATCGTCGATCTTGCGGCGGAGCAGGGCGGCAATGTCGCGCTGACCCAGCCGGGCGAGGCGATCGAGATCGACGGCGTGACCATTCTCGGCTTTACGAATGTGCCGGGCCGGCTTCCGGCCGACGCTTCGAACCTTCTGGCGCGCAACATCTTCAATTTCGTTTCGGCTTTCTGGGACAAGGAAAAGAGCGAACTCGTCATCGACTGGGACGACGAAATCATCAAAGGCATTGCGCTCACCCGTGACGGCAATGTCATCCATCCGGGGTTCGCCGAGGCCGGCGCGCCGGCCGCCAAGCCCGAACCGGCCGCTGAAAAAGCCGACACCGGCGCCACCGAACAACCCGCCGCGGAGAGCGAATAATGGCCGCACAAAACAGAGAAACCGTCGAAGAAGCCGCCGAGGCCGCCGAACAGGCCGCTGAGGCCGCCGAAACCGCCGCCGCGAGCGCGACGGGCGATGCGGAAACCGCCGCCGCCGCCGCCGAGCAGGCGCGCGAGATCGCCGATCAGCTGGCCCAGCTTGCCGCGGCCAGTCCGATTTCTGAATTCGTCTTTTTATTCACGATTTTCGTGCTGGCGATTTTCGTCGGCTATTACGTCGTCTGGTCGGTGACACCGGCGCTTCATACGCCGCTGATGTCGGTGACCAACGCGATTTCCTCCGTGGTGATTGTCGGCGCGCTGATCGCCCTTGGGGCCGATCTTGCGGACTCGACGGCCGGGGGCTGGCCGAAATTTCTAGGGTTCGCCGGCGTTACGCTGGCCAGCGTTAACATATTCGGCGGATTTCTGGTCACTCAGAGGATGCTCAGTATGTACAAGAAGAAAGAGCGGTAGAGGCTCGCAATGGCACATAATCTTCCCGCTCTCCTTTATGTCGTCGCGGGCATTCTTTTCATCCTCGCCCTGAGGGGCCTTTCCTCGCCGGAATCATCGCGCCAGGGCAACCGCTTCGGCATGATCGGCATGGGCATCGCCGTGCTGACGACCCTGTTTTTGCTGGAAAACAAGGGATTCGGCACCTGGTTTTTTATTCTTCTTGCGGTCGCTGCAGGCGCCGCGCCGGGGGTTTATATCGCGCGGCGCATTCCCATGACGGCGATGCCGCAGCTCGTGGCTGCGTTTCACTCGCTGGTCGGCATGGCGGCCGTGTTCGTCGCCTGGGCGGCGTTTTTGGCGCCGGGCGCGTTCAACATCGGCGAACCCGGCGATATTTACTTGCCGTCAGTCGTTGAAATGTCGCTCGGCGTCGCCATCGGCGCCATTACGTTTTCCGGCTCGGTGATCGCCTTTCTCAAGCTTGACGGGCGCATGTCCGGCAAGCCGATCATCCTGCCGTTCCGTCATGCGATCAATCTCGGCCTCGCCCTGTTCATTGTCCTGATGATAGGCATGCTCATGACCTGGGAGCAGTCGCCGACGACGTTCATGCTGATGACCCTGGCCGCGTTCGCGCTCGGCTTTCTCATCATCATTCCGATCGGCGGCGCGGACATGCCGGTGGTTATTTCGATGCTCAACTCCTATTCGGGCTGGGCGGCGGCGGGCATCGGCTTCACGCTGGAGAATATGGCGCTGATCATCACCGGCGCGCTGGTCGGTTCGTCGGGGGCGATCCTTTCCTACATCATGTGCAAGGGCATGAACCGCGGCTTTATCTCGGTCATTCTCGGTGGTTTCGGCGGCGAAGAGGCTGCGCCCGGCGGCGTCGAGGAACGGCCCGTGAAACAGGGATCGGCGGAGGATGCGGCCTTTGTCATGAAGAACGCCGGCAAGGTCATCATCGTGCCGGGTTACGGCTTTGCGGTCGCGCAAGCCCAGCATTCGCTCAAGGAAATGGCCGACAAGCTCAAGGCCGAGGGCGTCGAGGTGAAATACGCTGTCCATCCGGTCGCCGGCCGCATGCCCGGACATATGAACGTCCTGCTCGCCGAGGCCCAGGTGCCTTATGACGAAGTGTTCGAGCTTGAGGATATCAATGCGGAATTTCACACCGCCGACGTCGCCTTCGTGGTCGGCGCCAACGACGTGACCAACCCGGCGGCGAAAACCGATAAAACCTCGCCGATTTACGGCATGCCGATCCTCGACGTTGAATTCGCCGGCACGGTGTTGTTCGTCAAGCGCTCCATGGCCTCGGGTTACGCCGGGGTGCAAAACGAGCTGTTTTTCCGCGACAACACAATGATGTTATTCGGCGACGCCAAGAAAATGTGCGAGGAGATCGTCAAGGCATTGTAGCGTAAATCCGGATCGTTTCAGCCAAGGGGACCAATCATGAAGCATCTGTTCTTGGGCGCTGCGGCGCTGGCGTTAATGGCATGCGGCGCAGAGGACGACGCTGCGGACACGGCAGCGCCGAGCGGCGCAGAAGAAGAAGCCTCGTCCAGCGAACCATCGGCTACGGAGGAGGCTGCGCCATCCGTGGAAGCGCAGCTCGACGCCGTGCTCGCCGCGCAATCGGATGATGCCAAGGCGCGCTATCAATACCGTCATCCCAAGGAAACGCTGATGTTCTTCGGCGTCGAACCGGGCATGACGGTGGCTGACACGCTGCCGGGCGATGTCTGGTATGCGGGCATCCTTTCCGAATTTCTCGGCCCCGACGGCCGCGTGATCGGCGCCAACTATGCAATCGAGCACCGCATGGCGATGGGCGGGCGCTATGCGTCCGAAGAGTGGCTGCAGGACTATAAGAATTGGCCGCAAAGCTGGGTCGGGGAAATGGAGGCCGAGCGCGGCGAGGATGAAGCGCCCTTTTCGGCGTTCTTCTACGGCTCTCTGCCCGAAGACATGCATGCAACCGCCGACGTCGTCCTGATGGTTCGCGCCGCGCAACATTTCAACCGCCTCGAAGGCGAGGGCGGCTACTTCACAACGGCGCTTAACGACATCAAGAACGTGCTTAAACCGGGCGGGGTCTTGGGGATCGTCCAACATCGCGCGCCGGAAGAACACTCCGACGAATGGGCGATGGGCGGCAAGGGCTATGTCAAGCAGTCGCACATCATCAGCTTTGTCGAAAGCGCGGGATTTGAATTCGTCGACTCAAGCGAGGTCAACGCCAATTCGAATGATACGCCGGCGGAAGAAGACGTTGTCTGGCGCTTGCCTCCCTCTTTGTCGACGAGCCGGGAAGATCCCGAACTGCGCGCGCAGATGCAGGCGATCGGCGAATCCGACCGCATGACGCTGAAATTCCGCAAGCCCTGAAGACGCGCCTTGCGCGCTATTTCATGTTGAACTGAAATTCGCGCATGACGTGAAAGCCGACCTTGAATTGGTGGCGGTCGCCGAACTGGTCGATAATCGGTGTCGCGGCAATGTCGTCCATTATGTATGAATAGGACGCATAAGGGTTAAGCGACCAGCGATCGCGAATGTTGATATAGGCCGTCACCGTGCCGCCGACGTCGCGAAAACCCGCATTTGCGTCATAGACCGGCAGAAAACCGCCGCTGGCCGCGGACTGTTGAGGCGTGACGGAAAAATAGGCGTCGGCGTAGCGGTCCCCGATCCATGTGGCTTGCCCGGTCGCCGCCATGGACACCGGGCCGGCGCGGAACAGCAGCGCCGTCAGATAACCGTCGATGACCGTGCCGCGATGACCGGTCTTGATGCCGTGGCGCACCTTGGCCTTGAAGGAAAACCGGTCGAGAAACGTCGTCGCGGCGAAGCCGCCGAATTCGAACGTGGTGCCCACATCGCCAAGTCCCGTAAGGGCCGGATTGTCTTCCTCCTTGCGGCTTTGACGCACGCGCAAGCTCGGGCCGAAGCGAAAACCGGAAAAACCGAACAAGGTGAAGTCGGCGCCGTCGTCATCGAGGAACACGAAATTCTTGACCCGAATGTAGGCCTGGGGGTCGGGATTGATCTCATAATCGTCGGACCCGAAATAATCCGCCTCATAGACCGGGCCGAGGCCGATGCTGAGATTGGTTTCCTCGGGCACGAGAAAATTGATCGCGCCGAAAAAGCCGCGATTGTCGTCTTCCTCGCCGAGCGTGATGGTCGTGCCGGTCAGGTCCACATCGTCGTCATCCCAAGCCGGGCCGAAGACCAAAGGGCGTAAGCCCGGTTCGTCGGCGGTCGCCCGTTCGGGCAGCCGATCGCGTTCTTGTTCCGCCGAAATGCGCCGGGCTTCTTCCTCCTCTTCGGCTTGCTGGCGGATTTTTTCGCGGCGCTCTTTTTCGGTCTCGCCGAAAAACATCGGACTGAGTTGGGGCTCATCCGCTTCCTGCTGCGCAACGGCCGGCGCCGCGCCGATCGCCGCCGCGATCGCAAACGCTCCTAAGACGATACGCGTTCCCGCAACTGGTCCCCGCACACGTAATCCCCATATGACTTGAATTGGCGTCATTTTCCCGGGGCGAGCCCCCGTTGCTAGTCAATATTTTGCGACACCTTGTTCAGATTTGGCGACAAAGTCGACATTTTCGTGATTTCCAAGATCGAATTGGCGTTGTCCCGACGGTCTGCGAACCCGCAGTCGGGCTGCTAGACGATTGTTTTTTAAGAATTCTCAATCATCGTTGATGGCGTCGTCAATCGCCTCGCCGACGCTTTCCACATCACGGCCGACGCCTTTGATGGTCTCGCAAGACGCCAGAAACAGGCCCAAAGCCAACAAAAGCGACAAGCCGCGCATCACTTAGCCCCTTACCGAAAACAGAAATCCCGCCGATTATGCGGGATTTTGGAACGGACCGGAAGCGGCGAGGGAGGAAATTTCTGTCAGATCAGGCCTTCGCGCTGCTGGCGCTTGCGGATCAGTTTGCGCGCCCGGCGGACGGCTTCCGCTTTCTGGCGGGCCTTCTTTTCCGACGGTTTTTCGTAGAATTTGCGGCGTTTCATCTCGCGGAACGTGCCCTCGCGCTGCATTTTCTTTTTCAGCGCCTTTAGGGCCTGTTCGACATTATTGTCGCGGACGTAAATCTGAACCAAGGCCGAGGGCCTCCTTTTGATACAAAAACGTCACGGAATTCAACCGCGACGCGAGATGAAACCGGTTTGCACACGTCCGTTTCATGCGGACGGGCAAGGAGCGCGGCCTATACCAAAGGCCGCCGCTGCTGTCTATATAGAACGGAAAAGAAGGCTCACCAGCAATGCAAATGACCAAAGAGCAAGAAATTAGGGCCAATTCCGACGCCATCGACGGGTTCGAGCCTGCTCGGCGGGCGATCCTGGGCGAGGCCTTGGGGCTGGTCCCGTTCGACGGCTGGACCAGCGTCACGATCGATCGGGCGGCGGCGCGCGCCGGCATCGGTTCGGCGACGGCGAGAGCGGCGTTTCCCGGCGGGCCCGGCGATCTATTGCGCTATTGGTCGGATGCGACCGATGCGGCGATGATCCGCGCTATGGACGCCCCCGAATTCGCGGATCTGCGCATCCGCGACAAGGTCGCGTTCGCGCTGCGCGCCCGGATCGACGCCCTGCGCCCCTGCAAGGAGGCGGTTCGGCGGGCGGCGGCGGCTTTGGCGCTGCCGACCCACGGCATGCTCGGCGCGCGGCTGGCCTGGAAGACCGCGGACGCCGCGTGGCGCGCCATGGACGATCAATCGACGGATATTAATTACTATTCCAAGCGCGCCATGCTCGCCGGCGTGTGGACCAGCGTGCTGGCGCGCTGGTTGGCCGATGATTCCGAACACGAAGCGGCGACCAACGCCTTTCTCAACGCGCGCATCGAAAACGTCATGCAGGTCGAAAAGGCGAAAACGCGCTTTCGCGAACTGGGGATCGATCCGGCTAAACCGATCGAGTGGCTGGCTAAGCTGCGCTACCCGGCGCGCGGTAAAAAGCCGTCCGACGAGACCGCATAATCGATTAGGCATTGGAAGACGCCTTAACGGCGAGCATTCCTATCCGCGAGATGTTAACCGCGTGACGTGGCCCATCTTTCGGCCGGAACGGATGTCGCGCTTGCCATAAAGATGAAGGCATGCGCCGGGTTCTTCGGCGAGCGAACGCCAGGCGCTGATTTCCTCGCCGATAAGGTTTTCCATCACGGCATCCGAATGACGCGCCGGTTCGGCCAGCGGCCAGCCGGCGACGGCGCGGATATGTTGCTCGAACTGCGAAACTGTGCAGGCATCGAGCGTCCAGTGGCCGGAATTGTGCACCCGCGGCGCAAATTCATTGACCAGGACAGCGCCGTCATTGAGCACGAAAAACTCAACGCCGATGACGCCCACATAATCGAGCGCGCCGAGAATGTCGGATGCAACGGCGCGCGCCTTGTCGGCGGTCGCCTCGGCGATCCGCGCCGGCACAGTTGAGGTTTTGAGAATGCCGTTGCGGTGGACATTCTCGACCGGATCGTAAAGCTTGATATCGCCGTCCGCGCCGCGCGCGCCGATGATCGAAATTTCCCGCTCGAACGGTGCGAAGGCTTCGAGAATGGACGGCGCCGCGCCGACTTCGGCCCAGGCAAATTCAATCGCCTTTTCGTAGGCGCCCGGAAGGTCGCTGTCCGCATCGGTCAGTCGGGTCTGGCCCTTGCCGTCATAGCCAAGACGTCGGGTTTTAAGAATGGCGGGCCGGCCGACCCTGGAAAGGCCGGCCTCAAGGGAGGCAAGATCGTCGACCGGATGAAACGCCGCCGTCTTCGCGCCCAATCCATTGACGAACTCTTTCTCATGAAGGCGGTCCTGGGCTTTTTCCAGCGCCAGGGCTCCGGGACGCACGACCGCGCCGAGCGAGGTTAAAAACGCCACCGTTTCGGCGGGCACGTTTTCGAACTCATAGGTGACGACGTCGACAGCGCGGGCGAAAGCGGCAAGCGCGGCTTCGTCCGTATAGGATGCATGGGTCAGCGTTCCTGCGACGTCGCCCGCCGGCGCGGCCGGGTCGGGACACAGGACATCGGTTTTAAGCCCCAGCTGGGCCGCCGCCATGGCGAGCATGCGGCCGAGCTGTCCGCCGCCGAGAACGCCGACGGTTCCGCCTGGGGCGACGATTGGTGCTGTAGCCATGCGCGCGGGGCCTTGAAGAAGGGTTTGCTAATCCTCGACGGTTTCGGCGACGCCGGCGGTTTGCTTTTCGCGCCATGCGTCAAGACGCGCGGCCAACGCTTCATCGTGGGCCGCCAGCATCGCCGCCGCCAGAAGACCGGCGTTCGCCGCGCCCGCCTCGCCGATGGCGACAGTCGCCACCGGCACGCCCTTGGGCATCTGAACGATGGAAAGCAGACTGTCGAGGCCGCTGAGCGCTTTTGAGTGAATGGGCACGCCGATGACGGGCAGGGGCGTTATCGCCGCGGTCATGCCCGGCAGATGCGCCGCGCCGCCGGCCCCGGCGATGATCGCCTTGAGGCCGCGCGATTTTGCTGTCTCTGCATATTCGTAAAGACGCTGCGGCGTACGATGGGCGGAAACGACTTTGGTCTCATAAGGAACCCCGAGTTCGGTCAGCATTTCAGCGGCGTGCGCCATAACCGGCCAGTCCGATCGCGATCCCATGATGATGCCGACCTGCGGGGTGGTGTTTGCGTCCGCCATGACCCTCCGCCCGTTTTGAAAACGGGGCTTATAGCAGGCCGGCGCGCTGCGGCAAGAATGCTTCGATGCGCCGGGGAATGAGGAGACGCCAGCCTAACAGACGGGGGCGCGAAAGCCGACGCCTCCTCACACCGGACGCGGGAGCCGGTCACGCGTCAGAAGGGGACACTGCGCGACCTTATCCGCCCTTTCAAAATGAAGCGCGGCGACAGCGGTCTCAAGCGCGAAGCGACGAACGGAGCGGGACCCGCGCCGAATCGAAAATTCAAGTCCTTTGGGCCTATCAAAGCTTTCCATCCTGTTAGATTTGATATGGTGAGGGCATAAAATTACATTCAGTGAGCGATTCGCGGCGCATGACGGACAGGCTCAAGCGATCCGTTGCGCGAACGCCCGGCGGAACAAAGGACGGAACCGATGAAAGTCGGCGATGCGCCAAAAGCGCCTCGAGCGGCGCAAGCGACAAAGACCAGCCGCGCCGCCGGATCACCGGCGGCCGATAAAGCTGCGCCGGTTTCACCGGTCGATCGCATCTCCCTTCTGGGCGTGCCGGAAAGCGAGCTAACCCCGCGCGTGCGCGACGCGCTGATGTCGCTTCTGACGGAAATGCAAGAGTTGCGGGCAGAGCTCGCTCAGGCCCAGGAGCGCATGAGCGATCTTGAAAAGCTTGCTGACCGCGATCCGCTGCTCGATATTTACAACCGACGCGCCTTCGCGCGCGAACTCGAACGCGCGCTCGGCATGATGGATCGTTACGCCATGCAGGCGAGCTTAATCTTCATCGACCTCAACGATTTGAAAATCATCAACGACAAGATGGGCCACAGCGCCGGCGACGCCGCGCTGGCCCATGTGGCGAATGTGATCACGGCGAATGTCCGCCAGACTGACGCCGTCGGTCGTCTCGGCGGCGATGAATTCGGCGTGCTCTTGATGCAGGCTGACAAAGCGGTTGCACAACACAAGGGAGAAGAATTGGCGACGCTGATCGCCGAAACCCCGGTGACGTTCAAGGATGCAACTTTCGCCGCGCATGTCTCCTGGGGCGCGGTGGAAATCGGCCGCGGCCATTCCGCGGCGGAGACCATGGAGCGCGCGGACGACGCCATGTATGAGGCCAAGCGGCGCAGATAAGACGCCTTAAGCAATAATGTCAGGCAGCATCGCGTCTTTGATTTTCTGGATTTGATCCTTGAGCTGGAGCTTTTTCTTTTTCAGCCGGGCTATGGCCAGGCGCTCATAGGGCGCGCTTTGCTCAAGGGCGCGGATCGCTGCGTCAAGATCGCGATGTTCTTCTTCAAGGGTGGCGAGACGGATCGCCAGCGCCTCATCATTGGCGCCGGCGAAATCCTCATCGCGCGCTGAAAACTGCTTCTCGTCGAGCAATGTTAAACGCGGTTTTTTCTCGTCCTTGCCGTCATGCGGGGGATCGTCCTCGATCATCGCCCCAAACCCTCTCCGGCGCCGTCTTCGGACCCATTTTCGAAGATATGGTCGATCAAATCGTGAAGCAACGAAGTGGAAAAACCGTCTCGTTTGGCCGCACCGGCGAGCGCCGCATAGGCGGCAAGGTTGCGCCGCGCGCGGGTTTGGACATGCGCAGCATGGCTGTCGCTCGCCGGCGTCAGCGCTGTATGGGCGAGGTTTTCAAGCGCGGCCTGTTCGATCTTTTCCGCGGCAAGCTCGGCGGTCTTGATGTCGTCGCGCAAGGCTTTGGCGCCGGCGACTTGCTCTTGGGTTTTCAAATACCGTCTGGCGCCGCGCAGAGCGGCGGTGACTTCGCGGTTCCACTGCGCGCAGATATCGATCGCCTTGCGCATGGCCAATTCCGGCGCGGCGTCATAGCGCTCTGCGCACCAGCACGCCCATAAGAGGATGTTGACGTTGAGCCCGAATCCGTCCTGCAGGCGCAAGCACGCCGACTCAGCGCCTTCGCGCCCATAGCGATCAAGCGACCAGGACCAGAAATCCGGCTCGGTCCTGTCTGCGATTTCATCGACCGCGCGATTCTCGACCATGGCCTATTCGCCGCTAAAATTTAAGGAGAGTCAAGGAGTTGGCGCGGGTCCCGGAGGCGTTCTGTCAACCAAGGCGCGGTTATGCTCAACGCGTGTTTACTGAAGTCGCCGTGACAATCCTCGGGGCAATGTGGTTTAATAAGCGATCATCTCAAAAAGGAGGCCGATTATGGCGACAAAAGCTCACATGGATACGCTCAGCAAGCGACACCAAGAGCTGGAGGCTGCGATTGCCGCCGAGATAAAACACCCCGCCTTCGATGAAATCCGCGTAGTAGAACTCAAACGAGAAAAACTTCGTATTAAAGATCAGATGGAAGAACTCCGTTTACAGATGAAACCGAATTGAGCCACAGCGGAGCGCGTCGCTTCGCCGGACCCGATCAACGAACACAGTATGGAACCGAACGCCTCGCCTGTAACGGCAGCGCATGATGCGCGCCCGGCGGGGCGTTTTTTGTGAAAGCGATAAATCTATGCCAGGCCGGTCGGTAATCATTACCAGCGCAGCGAAAGGCGTTGGCGCGGCGTGCGCCAGGCGGTTCGCCGCCGCTGGCGATCGGTTGGTGCTGGCGGACACTGACGAAGAAACCGGTCAGGCCCTTGCCAAGGAACTGAGCGCCGCCGGCGCCGAGGCCGTCTTTGTTCACGCCGATGTCGCCAATCGGCTGCATGTGCACAATATCATCGCCGAAGCGCTCGAAACCTACGGCCGGATCGACGTCCTGGCGCATACCGGCATGATGCATTTCTCGGCGCCGTTTTTCGAAACCAGCGAAGAAGATTTCGACCGCGTCGTCGCCGCCAATATTCGCGGCGCCTTCCTGATCGATCAGGCCGTGGCCAAGCACTTCGTCAAACAGGCGGAAAACGAAACGCAACCCACGCCGCCGGGCGTGATCGTCAATATCGGTTCGGTCGAGGCGGTGACCGCGGCGGCCGATCATGTGGCATTCGCCGCCTCGCAGGGTGGGCTGCATCAGCTCACCAAGGCGATCGCGCTGGCGCTTTCGCCGCACGACGTGCGGGTTAATGCGGTCGGCGTCGGCGCGATTAAAGGCGACATCGCCGGCGATGCGGAAAGCCGTCGCCTGCGCGACGTCACGCCGCTCAAGCGGATCGGCGATCCGGAAGAGGTCGCGGAAGTGGTGTTCTTTCTCGCCAGCGACGCAGCCTCATATATCACCGGCCAGACGCTTTACGTGGACGGCGGACGCCTGGCGCAGATCGAACCGGCGACGAAGAAGGAAGACGACGAGGATTAGCGCTCGTCGCTGCTGGTTTCCGAGCCGCCCAGCTTGGCGAAGACCTTATCGAGATCGAGTTCGCCCGCCGGCGCTTCGTCCTTTTCTTCCGCAGCGACCGGCGCAGGCGGTTCGGTCGGCGCGGTGGTTTCCGCGGCCGGTTTGAGCGAAGGACCGGCCGGTTGTTCGGCGGGTTTCATTTTCGCTTTTTTCGCCGCCGCCTTGCGCACCACGGCGTCGAGTTCGATCTGCGTGCACAGACCGAGCCCCACCGGATCCTGCGGCTGGATATTGGCCGAGTTCCAATGGGTGCGGTCGCGCACGGCCTGAATGGTGGTTTTGGTCGTGCCAAGGAGCTTGGCGATTTGCGAATCGGGCACTTCGGGATGGTTGCGCACCATCCAGGCGATAGCGTCGGGACGGTTCTGGCGCTTGGACACCGGGGTATAGCGCGGGCCCTTGCGCGGCTTGTCCGCGACGATGGTTTTCGGCCGGGAAAGCTTAAGCTGGTATTTGGGATCGGCCTCGCCCTTTTCGATCTCCTCGCGGGTCAGCTGATGGGTCGTGATGGGATCGATGCCGCGCACGCCCGCGCCCACGTCGCCGTCGGCGACGCCTTTGACATGCAGGGGATGGAGCCCGCAGAACTCGGCAATCTGATCGAAGGTGAGGGCCGTATTGTCGATCAGCCACACGGCGGTGGCGATGGGCATGAGCGGTCGGTCGGCCATATCTGTCTCCAGTGCTGGTCGTCAGCAAAATCCGTTCGTCCGGCGCCCCTTCCGGAGCGCCGCGCTTGCCGCCGGATTGTCGGGGAAAGCGCCGCGTAAGACACGCGATTGCCCGTCCCTATAGCGGTTCTGGCGGGTCGCGCCAAGGCGCGTCAGTCGACTTTGAGGATGATTTTGCCGATATGGCCGCCCGCCTCCATCCGGGCGTGGGCCTTGGCGGCCTCGGCGAGCGCGAATGCGCTGTCGAGCGTCGGCCTTATGTCGCCCCGTTTGATGCGCGGCCAAACTTCGCGGCGGATATCGGCGGCAAGGCGCGCCTTTTCCGCCGCCGGCCGGGCCCGCAAGGTCGAGCCGGAAAGGCGCAGGCGCTTTTGCATGACCGCAAGGATGTTCACGCGCGCCATCGCGCCGCGCAAAAACGCGATGGAAACATGGCGGCCGCCGGGATTGAGGCAGGAAAGATTGCGCGCGACGAAATCGCCGCCGGCCATGTCGAGCACGACATCGGCCCCGCCTTTAGTTGCGATGTCTTGTTCCCACGCGTCCTTTTCATAATGATAAGCGGCGTCCGCGCCGAGGCGCAGGCAGGCCGCGCATTTCTCATCGCTTCCTGCGGTTGCGATGACGTTCGCGCCGAACGCTTTGGCCATGGCGATCGCGGTGACCCCAATGCCGCTGGTTCCCCCATGCACGAGCAGCGTTTCGCCGGCCTTTAACCCGGCGTCGTCGAAGACGTTCGCCCACACGGTGAAAACCGTCTCTGGCAGAGCGGCGGCTTCTTCAAGGCTCAAGCCTTTCGGCGCCGGCAGGCAGGCCCCGGCGTCGGCGAGCGCATATTGCGCATAGCCGCCGCCGGGCAGGAGCGCACAAACAGAATCGCCGATTTTCCAGCCAGAAACCTCTGCGCCCAGGGCGGCGACGGCGCCGGCGACTTCAAGGCCGGGAATGTCGCTCGCGCCGGGCGGGGGTGGGTAATGTCCCAAGCGCTGCAGAACGTCCGGGCGATTAACGCCCGCAGCGGCGACTTTGATCAGCACGTCGTTCGGCCCGGGCGCGGGGACCGGCCGGGATGCAGGCTTTAAAACCTTCGGGCCGCCGGGCGTTGTGATTTCAACGGCGGCCATTTCGGCGGGAAGGGCGGGTTGAGCGTCGGTCACGGCAAGCGCCTTTGTTTGTGACGTATTCTTGAACCGGCCGCCGCAATTTCGCAAACTGCCGCGCCGCTTGAAGGAGCGCCCGCGATGGACGACGAACCGATTAATGAAAAACCGGACCTAACCTTAGGATTTCTCGCCAAGCAAGACCTTTACACCATGTCGGTCGGCGATCTTGAAGAGCGCATTGCGTCGCTCAAAGCGGAAATTGCCCGATGCGAGGCCGCGATGAAGGATCGCGGCGACACCCGTTCCGAGGCGGAAAAGCTGTTCAAGCTTTAGATCGGCAAACGTCCTCTTGCCCTTAGGCAAGAGCGAAGATCATTCGGCGAAAACGATCTGTCGTGTCAGTATGCGAATATCCTCTTCCGCCGTCGCAAACACGTCGGCGTCCCTGGGCCCCAGGCCCATGAACAGCTTATAGCCTTCCTCGAGCGCGAAAATCTGCAAGGTCGCGCGCCGAATTTCCGCATCGTTGAGTTCGGGATTAGCGGCGCGGACGAGATAATAAACGAACCGCCCGATGGGCTGGTAAAGACTGCGCACCGTTTCCATCGCCTTTTCGTCGCAACCCGCATAGCCCCACATCTGATAGAAAAATTGATGCGAGGCCTTTGCGTTGCGGGCGTAAAACGCGATGACGTTCAAGAGGATGTCGAGCGGCGAGTCGCTGTCGGCCTCGAACTGGGCGAGGTGTTCCTCGACATAGTTCGCCAGCGTTTCGCGCAGCATCGCGTCGAGCAGGGCGCGTTTGGTCGGGAAATAATAGTTGAGATTGCCGACCGCGACCCCGGCATGCGCGGCGACTTTTCTAAGGGAGAGGCCGGCATGGCCCGCTTGTGTGAATACCGCTCGCGCGGAGCGAATGATTTGCTCGATTTTTGCCCGTGTTCTTGCCGATTTGCCGTTTGACAGGATCAGAGATGGCCGGTGCTCTCGTAGCACGTTCAAATGCGCGCGGATCGCGCCAATCGCTTTTCTTTTCTCGATATTTTGTTGCGCACGCGACATGATACGCAAAAAATCCCCCCCCCATCGAGTTGACGGCCCGGCCACACATCCCTAAATCCCCGCAGGATTTTAGGGCGCTTGACCTAAACATTTTTTCACGGACTGGACAAGATAAGCGATTGCTTCTCTGATCATATGAAAGTTTACGATATCCCGGCCGTGCGGTGATCTCCCCCTGCTGCACGTCGGGCGGCCGCAGCGAGTCTTCTCGCTGCGGCCATTTTCGTATTGGAGGCCCTATTCGGCGGCGAGCGAAGTCGGTTCCAGCCAGGCCTTAAGGGCGGTGAGGGCGCGTGCGCAAATCGCGCGCTTTCTTGCGAGACCCTTTTCCTTACCCTTGAGACGGCGGCCTGAAGCATCCGTTTTCGGCACAGCGATGGTCGGAAAGAGGCCGAAATTGACGTTCATGGGCTGAAAGGTTTTCGCGCCTACATGGCCGCCGGTGATGTGCCCGAGCAGGGCGCCCAGGGCGGTCGTTTCCGGCGGCGGGGCGATCATTGCGCCGGCGGCTTCAGCGGCGGCGAAGCGTCCCGCCAGGAGGCCGATGGCGGCGCTTTCAAGATAGCCTTCCACGCCTGTGATCTGGCCGGCGAAACGCAAAGCGGGACGCGCCCTCAGGCACAGGGTCTGATCGAGCAGGACCGGGGCATTGAGAAATGTATTGCGATGAATGCCGCCGAGCCGGGCGAATTCGGCGCGCCCAAGACCGGGGATCGTGCGGAAGATCGCCGCCTGAGCGCCGTATTTAAGCTTAGTCTGAAAACCGACCATATTGTAGAGCGTGCCGAGCGCATTGTCCTGGCGCAACTGGACGACGGCGTAAGGCCGCGCGCCGGTGCGCGGATCGGTCAGGCCGACCGGCTTCATAGGACCGAAGCGCAAGGTTTGGGCGCCGCGCACGGCCATGACCTCGATCGGCAGGCAACCCTCGAAATAAGGCGTGTCCTTTTCCCAGTCTCTAAATTCGGTTTTGTCGCCTGCCAGCAATGCCTTGATGAACGCTTCATATTGTTGCTGGTCGAGCGGGCAGTTGATGTAATCCGCGCCGTCGCCGCCGGGTCCCTTTTTGTCGTAACGCGACTGCATCCAGGCGATCTCGAAATCGATGGTGTCGCGATAAACGATCGGCGCGATGGCGTCGAAAAAGGCAAGCGCATCCTCGCCGGTCAGCCCATGAATGGCCTGTGCAAGCGGCGGCGAAGTTAACGGCCCGGTTGCCACGATGACATGGCGCCAGTCTTCGGGCGGCAGGCCGACGATTTCTTCGCGGCTGATGTCGATATTGGGATGGGCCTCGACAGCGCTCGTTACAGCGCCCGAAAACCCGTCGCGATCGACCGCGAGCGCGCCGCCGGCGGGCACTTTATGCGCGTCCGCCGCCCGCATGATCAGCGACCCGGCGCGGCGCATTTCCTCATGCAAAAGCCCGACCGCGTTGGCCTGGGCATCGTCCGAGCGGAATGAATTAGAGCAGACCAGTTCGGCGAACGCCGCGGTCTTGTGCGCTTCGGTTTGGCGCAAAGGGCGCATTTCGTGCAGCACGACGGGCGCGCCGGCCTGGGCCGCCTGCCAGGCGGCTTCGGCCCCGGCGAGGCCCGCGCCGATGACGTGGATAGCATCGCGATGCGTCATGAATTGCTTCTAACGCACCGTTTTGCCGGTGCAAGGCGCGGACGGGGCGCGGGGCGACGTTTGCGGCGGTGCTGATTTGGCTGTAGCCTTGAAGGCTCGGGGTAGTGAGGGGCGATTCCTATGGGATTGCGTATATTTCCCGTTGTCGGGGAAGCGCTCAATTTTGGCGGTCGACGCATGGCGACCACGGCCCGCATCGCATGGCTCCCGGTCGTGTTGGTGCTGATCGTTAATATGGCGAGCGTGTTCGTCTATCTTTCCGTCATTCTCGGACGGGTCATCACATTTGCCGATGCGAGAACATATTTAATCGCGCAAAATGCGCTGGGACAGATGTGGGCGCGCGGCTGGAGGGACCAGCCGGAAGCCATGGCGGCGATCACCGCCGGCAATTTCATCCTGATTGCGCTTTTGACCGCGTCTTTCATGGCGCCTTTGGTTCGGCTTTCGGGGCTTGGCGAAAAACCCGCGCCGGGGCTCATCCGCATGGCGTTCGGGCCCGATCAATTACGCTTTATCGCCGCCGGCCTGTTGAGCTTTCTTTTTGTCGCCTTGCTGATTGTCGCGCCGATACTCTTAACGTCGAACTATGCGCTGAATTATATCGCCGACGCCCTGTCGCAGACCATGGCGTCGTTTCCGGACCCTGACAGTCTCCATACGATTGAGTTTGTCACGGTCGGCGAAAGCCTTGCCGAAAGCGCCGAATGGATCGTAAACCTTGCATTACCGCTCGGCGTTATTGCGCCGTTCGCGCTGCTGATCTGGTTTATCGCCTTTGCGCATTTTCATCCGCGCAACCGGCCATACGCGCCGGAGGAAGGCCAGCCGATTGTGCGCGCTTTGGTCGCCCTCATCGGCGTGATCATTATTTCAGGCGGCGCGTATTTTTTCGCCCGGGAAGGGATCGTTAATCTGCTCACCGTTGCGCGCGGCGTCGGCGGCGCTCTGCTGCCGGATGTATCGCAAGCGCCGCAAGGCGCCGTCCTGTTCATGGGCGTGGCCGCCTATTTGTTGATGCTCTATTTCAATTTGCGGCTCTATCCCTATCCGGGCGTCGCCGTGTGCCGCAAATCAATGGGTTTCGGCAATACCTTGCGGGTTTCGCGCGGATGGAACATCGTGCGCCTGCAGGTCATTTTGCTCGCCATTTCCATCGCATTCTTCGTCGTCCAAATCCTTGTTATCAATATTGGCGCGCTTAAAATATTCGTCCCGTGGGTGACGGGACTGCTGGAAGAGGCGGTCGCCGTCACGACGCGCCTGTTAAACAGCGGCGTGACGAGCGATTGGGTGCGCCCGCTCTTTGTCTGGATCAGAAACGGCGTAAATCTTTTTCTGCAGATAATCTGGCTATTCTTCTATTTCGGCGTTGTCGCCAGTTTGTACGGAATCCTGTACCGCGAAAGCGAGCGCGAAGAGGAAATCCCGCCGGAGGCCCTCGAACCGGCGATTTGGGAGCGCAGGACATAAGCTTCTAAGGAGAAGAAAAAATGTCGGAACGACTGCCGGCAGGCGATACGCTCAATGAAGCGTTTCAGTTCGGACTGAAGCGATGGTGGACCGTGTTCCGCTACGGCTGGGCGACGGTGGCCGTATCGATCCTGTTGATCGCCGCATTCTTGCTCCTGGCGGTCAATACGGCCGTCTTTAACGAACAATATGCAATCGAAAGTGTCGAAGAGATCAGTGACGTGTTGCGCTTTTCGGTCGGCGTGACCGTCGTTATGGCCGTCTTAATTTATCTGTTGATCTCGTTGTTGTTCTGCGGCGTCGTCGCGTCGGTTTACCGCCTCGCGGCGCTCGGCGAGGACAGGCCGGGCTTTTGTCAGCTGCGCCTGGACGGACCGGCGGTGCGCGTGTTCTTGTCCTATTTGATTATTACGGTCCTTAGCGGCCTGATCTGGTGCGCCGCGGCGATGGTCTCAATGGCGCTCGGCGGCTCGGGTCCTGGCGATCTGTTCAGGGAATTTAAGGATTTTTTCCAGGCCGTCATGAACGCTGACAGCGGCGCCGCATGGGACATGGAAGCGTTCTATGCGGTGATGTCGATGATGCGGTCTTTTTTGCTTGTCGGCCTGATCGCGTTAATTCCCATGCTTTACGTTAATATCAAGCTGATCCCTTTCCCGCCGGGATCAGCGGCGGAAAACCGACTGTTGCTGTTTGGCTCCTTTTCCATGACGTTCGGGCATGCCTGGTCGATATTCGGCATCTATATCCTCTTTTTTATCTTCGTAATCGTCCTTTCGCTCATCTTCGAGATCGCGGCGGCGATTGTGCAGGCGATTGCTACGGTCATGGCGACCATGGGCGGCGCGGCGGCGCTGGGCAGCCTCATTTTTTTCGCGATCCTCTTTGCCGCAAGCGTCTTCTTCAACGTTTATATTTTCGCTGTTCAGACCTCCTTGCGCGCCATCGTCTATCGCCGGCTGACAAGCGGCGCCTGATCGCTGTTGCTTAAGCGAAGGCGCCGGGGCGATTTCGCGCGGCGGTTGCTGGCACAGGCGTTGCTGCGGACTGTTTTGCGGCGGCGCGCATCGATGCGCGGCCGATATCGATTGCCGCAGAAGCCCGCTTGCCAGTCAGGCCGTGGGAGGGCATCCTGAACCCAAGGTGAGAAACAGCGGGGCTATGACTTTGTTTGGAGCGGAAGAATCAAATTCGGGCGCGGCGACGTTCGTGCAGTCCGAACTGTTCGCGCGCACCTTTCGAGAGGGCATGGGGCTGGTCGAGGAGACCGCCAATTATCTCGATGGCGAGGGGCGCACGGCGTCCAAGGCGCTGCCGCGCGACGCCGCGCTTTCGTATGCCGGCGCTTCCATGCGCCTGACGACCTTGCTGATGCAAATCGCCTCATGGCTTTTGGTGCTGCGCGCCGTGCGTGAAGGCGAAATGGCGCTTACAGAAGCCTCAGATCAGAAATACCGGCTCGATGCATCGACCGAATGGCGCAGCGACTTTCACAGCGAGGGCCTGCCCGAAGCGCTGGTCGCGCTGATGGAAGCGACCCATCAGCTTTACGAACGCATCAGCCGGCTTGACGCCGATCTTTTTTCAGCCGGTGAATCGCGCATGCGCGAAAGCGACGCCGCCGGCCAGCAGCGCGCGCTGTTGAGGGCGTTCGGGAAGACCCGTTAAGTTTATTTCTTAAGCCCGAACGAGCCGAATTTCTGATTGAACTTCGACACGCGGCCGCGCTCGGACAGGCGCTGGGGACCGCCGGTCCAGGCCGGATGGCTCAGGGGATCGATGTCGAGATTGAGCGTCGCCCCGGCTTTGTCGTAGGTCGAACGGGTTTCGAACGTCGTGCCGTCGGTCATCACGATCTTGATCGTGTGATAATCGGGATGGATGTCTTTTTTCATCGCGTCGGCCTCTCGCCCGGCGGCGGGCGTATTGAATAGGAGCGGGGCCTATACGCGCGATCAAGCGATTTCGCAACCCCGTGAAACGAAGCCGTCGGCTCTAGCGAGCGGCAGGCGCGAATGGTATAGGGGACCCGCTTTGGTCTTGGGCGTTACTCCCGTCGCCCGGCCGTTCCAGCACTAGAGTTGATGTCTTATGCGCCTTGCCGCGGTCTTTGCTGCATTGCTGCTCGTTGTCGGGGCCGCAATCGTCGCAACGCTTCATTCCTTTCATTATTTCAGCGGCGTCAGCCGGTCCTTCGAAGGCCAGTGCGCGCCGGTGACCGGCATCGACGGACCGGAGGATATCGAGCTCGATCCGGTGCGGCGCCGGGCGTTTATTTCCTCGCTCGACCGGCGCGATGAAGACGCTCGCGGCGCGGTTCATCTGTTCGACCTTGACGATCCGCTCAATGAACGCGGCTGGCGGGACATCACCGGCGGCGTTCCGGAAACGTTTAAGCCCATTGGCCTTGATTATTACGAAGATGAAAAGACGCGGCGGCTGTTCGTGGTCAATGACGCCAACCGGGCGGTGGAAATGTTCGATGTCGCCGCCGACGGCGGGCTCGTTCACCTTGAGACCTTTACCGAACGGCGCCTGACGAGTCCGAATGACGTTGTCGCGGTCGGTCCGCGCAGCTTTTACGTCACTAACGATGTCAAGCCGGGCCGCCATTCGGCGCTGGCGCCGTTCCATTTCCTGACCCGAACCGGATCGGGCCAGATCCTCTACGCCGACGGGGCTGTGTGGCGGATGGCGGCGGAGAATTTACGTTTCGCCAACGGCGTCGACGTCAGCGCCGACGGCGAACGGCTCTATGCGGCGGAAACCGCCGGCGGGACGATACGCCTTTTCGACCGAGATCTTGAAACCGGCGCGCTGACCCCGGCCGGCGACGTGCGCGTGCCTGCGGCGCCGGACAATATCGCCGTGGACCATGAGGGCGCGGTGTGGGTCGGCGCCCATCCCAAACCGTTAAAGATACCCCGACATGGCGCCAATCCGGCGGCGCTTTCCCCGTCGCAGGTCTTCCGGCTGACGCCCGAAGGGGCGCTGCAGTCGGTCTATCGCGACGACGGCGAGGAACTTTCCGCGTCCAGCGTTGCGGTCCGGCTTGACGGCATAATGTTGATCGGCGCGCTCTATGACGACAAATTCCTGATTTGCGATTTGCCCGCCGGCGAATTTTAGGTCAAAGCGGGACCATGGATTATCTTTCAACGCGCGCCAACGCGCCGGCGGCGGACTTTGAAAACGTGCTGCTGGCGGGGCTGGCCCCCGATGGCGGGCTTTATATGCCTGCACGCTGGCCGCAATTCGCGCCGGGCGAGATCGCCGCATTCAGGGGCAAAGCCTATAGCGAGGTCGCCGCGGCGGTCATGGCGCGTTTTACCGGCGCGGTATTTTCCGAGGCGGACCTGCGCGCCCTGGCGGCGGACGCCTATGGCGGGTTCGATCATCGCGATGTCGCGCCAATCGTTCAGGTCGGCGAGGAAGACTGGATCCTGGAGCTGTTTCACGGGCCCACCCTGGCGTTCAAGGACTTCGCCATGCAGGTGCTGGGACGGATGTTCGGCGCCGTGCTTGGCCGCCGCGGCGAGCGCCTGACGATTATCGCTGCAACCTCGGGCGATACCGGGGCGGCGGCGATCTACGCGCTGACCGCCTGCGATCGGGTGGACATTGTCGTCCTGCATCCGGAAGGGCGCGTCAGCGACGTGCAGCGTCGGATGATGACGACGGTCGATGCGCCCAATGTCTGCAATATCGCGGTCAAGGGCGCGTTCGACGATTGCCAGGCGATCGTCAAGGACCTGTTCGCCGACCGCGCCTTCGCCGAGACCGCGCGCCTGAGCGGGGTCAATTCGATCAACTGGGCGCGGCTGGCGGCGCAGACGGTCTATTACGTCACCGCCCATGCCGCCCTTGCGGAAGAAAACGAGACCGTGAGTTTTGTCGTACCCACCGGCAATTTCGGCGACGTCTTTGCGGGCTACGCGGCCAAACGGATGGGCCTGCCGATAAAACGGCTTGGCGTCGCCACCAACGCCAACGACATTTTGCACCGCGCGCTGACCGCCGGCGATTATGTTCCCGCCGCCGTGGCGCCGACCCGTTCGCCGTCCATGGACATTCAGGTCGCGAGCAATTTCGAGCGGTTGCTGTTCGAGGCGCTGGACCGCGACGGCGCCGCGCTGCGCGCGATGATGGAAGCGTTCAAGAATACCCGCGCCATGCATTTGGACGACAACATACGCGCACGCATGGCGACGGATTTTGCCTCTTTCGCTGTTTCCGAGGCGGAAACGCTTGCGGAAATCAAGCGCCATCATGCGGAAACCGGCGCCCTGATCGATCCGCATACGGCGGTCGGACGGCGCGCGGCGCGCGCCTTGCGTGAGACCGGCGCGCTTGCGGGCAAGGTGGTTGCCTTGTCGACGGCGCATCCGGCGAAATTTCCCGACGCCGTCGAGCAGGCGACCGGCGTGCGGCCGGACTTGCCGCCTGCTTTCGCGGACCTGTTCGACCGGCCGGAAACCGTGCTGACCGCGCCGGCCGACGCCAAGGCGGTCAAGACGCTGATCCTTAAGCATCTTGAGCATCGGAGCGGGCGATGAGCGCGCTAACGACGCTGGCCAACGGCGTTCGCATTTACGCCGATCCCATGGCGTCGCTCGAGACCGTCGCGCTCGGCGTGTGGACCCATGCCGGGTCCGTCGACGAGCGGCCGGAAGAACACGGCATCGCGCATTTGCTCGAGCATATGGCGTTCAAGGGAACAGGGCGGCGCAGCGCGCGCCAGATCGCCGAAGAAATCGAATCCGTGGGCGGTTTTATCAATGCGGCGACCAGCCAGCAGCGCACCGGCTATTATGTTCGTCTGCTCAAAGACGATATCGAACTGGGCCTCGATATTCTCGCGGACATTTTGCAAAATCCGGTGTTCAACGGCGAAGAGCTGGCCAAGGAACAGGACGTTATCGTTCAGGAAATCGGCGAGGCGGCGGATCTGCCGGACGACGTCGTGTTCGAATTGCTCCAGGCGGCGAGCTGGGAAGGCCATACGCTGGCGCGGTCGATCCTCGGCACGCCGGAAACGGTTCGCGCCCAGACGCCGGATAGTTTGCGCGGGTTTATGCGCCGGTGTTATCGGCCCGACGAAATCATCGTCGCGGCTGCGGGCGCCGTCGATGCGGATGGCTTTGCCGCCATGGTCGAGCGCCAGTTCGGCGCGGTTGCGAAGTGCGGGGCGGGCGATCCCAAGCCCGCGCCGAATTTTAAAGGAGGCGTGCGTCACGACGCTCGCGACATCGAGCAAACCCATCTGGCGCTGGCCTTTCCCGGCGTGTCCGCGCGGCACGAGGACTTTTTCGCAACGCGGATTTTCGCCGATATTCTCGGCGGGGGCATGTCGTCGCGCCTGTTCCAGATCATCCGCGAAGAGCGCGGGCTTGCCTATTCGGTTTACGCCTTCGCCGACGGCTATGAGCAATGCGGCCTGACCGGCGCCTTTGTCGCCGCCGACGATGTCCAGATGGCGCAGGCGGCGCAATTGATCCGGGCTGAGATCGAAGACCTCGCTGAAAATCCAACCCAGGAAGAACTTGATCGCGCGCGGGCGATGTTGCGCGCGTCGCTGATGATGAGTCTTGAAAACCCGTCTTCGCGCATCGACGCCGCCGCCGGCCAGCTCTTCACCTTCGGGCGCACCCTCGCGCCGGAGGAAGTCCTGACGCGGCTTGCCGCGGTTTCGCTTGGCGACGTCAAGCGCTGCGCCGAGCGGGCGCTGTCGGGTCCGTTTTCAGCGGCGATGGTCGGACCGGGCGAGATCGCCGACGTCGAGCAGACGTTTCGCGGGTAAAGGCGCCCTGCGGCCGGCCCGAGGACAAACCTCCCGACAATCCAGCCATTCAAACCGTCGTGCAAAATGAATAGTTGACGATCCCGTCGTATTGAAAGCTGACCCCCTCCGTCCCCCGGATCAAGTCCGGGGGACACCTCCCCCGCAAGCGGGGGAGGAGCGGCGATTGCCGCAAGGGTTTCTTCCCCCGTTTACGGGGGAAGTGCCGGCGAAGCCGGCGAAGGGGGTATTGGGCCGATCGGCAAATACAAGCGCAGTCGGTCTTCACGTTCCAAAGGACGCAAATCCACGCGAGCCCAATAAAAGCTCGCAGTACTATGAAGCTGAAAATTTAAACCGGACAGCAGTGGAACACGTCCGGGCATGACAGTCCATGGGGGCATGCGAATGTTGAGCCAGACACGCAGCACAGCCCGGGACAGGTTGTCGCATTAGGTCATATTGACAATATATTGTCAAATAACCATATGCCCATCATGCAAAAACCACAAAGCATCAGGCACACCCAGAACGGCGCGCAATTGACCGAACTCATTCTCGAGATCTTTCGGTTGAACGGCGCCTTGCTCGCCTCAGGCGACGCGTTGGTGCTCGATCTCGATCTCACCAGCGCGCGGTGGCAGGTCCTCGGCGCCATCGCGTTCGAGGGACGGCCGATCACTGTCGCTCAGATTGGGCGCAGGATGGGTCTGTCGCGTCAGGCGGTGCAGCGCGTCGCGAACGATCTCCAATCGGATGGTTTGGTGACGTTCGAAGACAACCCCGATCACAAGCGGGCAAAGCTCGTCGCGCTGACCAAAAAGGGACGCGATGCTTATGGGAAAGCAGACATTCGTCAGATCAAATGGGCGAATGCGCTCGGTAAAGGACTCGATCCGCAGGCCCTTGCCGAATCCGTGAACCTCCTGCGGACTGTTCATGAACGCTGCCGGAACGCCGCCGACGGCGATCGCTAAATACTGGAGACTGAAATGGTGAAATTCGCAAATCTCGATGAGAAAATAAGCGTCGTCGATCAACTCAATGAAGACGACTCGCCGGTTGTCCTTGTCAACGTGTTTACCGCGGACCCAGGCGATGCCGACGGCGTGATCGAAGCCTGGACGCGCGATGCTGAATTCATGAAGCGCCAACCCGGCTTTATCTGGACACAGCTTCATCGCGGCATCGGCGATAGCTCGGCGTTCATGAACTACGCCGTCTGGCAGAGCGTTGAGGCATTCAAGGCGGCTTTTGAACATCCTGAGTTCCAAAAGCAGATTGAATCTTATCCTTCGAGCGCCGTCTCCCGGCCCCATCTTTTTCGCAAAGTGGAGGTTCCGGGAATCTGCGTTGCCGGTTGAAAACGCTTCTTTCAGGATGAGGAGAGTGAGATGTTAAAACGCGTGCATGCAATCGCCGGCGTTACCGGTTTCGCGCTGATCGTGGTTTTCTGGACGTCGACCGTCATCTCGGAGTTATTCGGCTCTTATGAGACGATCGCCGCGGTGAAAGCGGCGATCCTCTGGGGGATGATTGCGCTTATTCCATCGCTGGCGATCGCCGGCGCATCCGGCATGAAACTGGGCGGCAAACGCACCGGCGGGCGCGTCGGCGCCAAGAAAAAGCGCATGCCGTTCATTGCGTTAAACGGCATTTTTATCCTGGTTCCGTCGGCGTTCTTTCTCGCAAGCCGGTCAAGCCAAGGCGTTTTTGACGCCTGGTTCTACGGCGTGCAAACGATTGAACTCATCGCCGGCGCGGTCAACCTGACCTTGATCGGCCTTAACATTCGAGACGGATTGATGATGACGGGGCGGCTGCGGCCGCAAAAGCGGAAGGCGGCCGTCAGCACCCGACCTAATGTCTAGGGGCGGTGTTTTTCGAAGGCCGGCCCGAGGACATGCTTCGTGACGGCCTTTTCCCGCCGGGGCGGCATAGGCTAGACCGCCCCCATGTCCATCGACCGCGTCCTTGTCGTCGGCGCCGGAAGCGCGCTCGGCTATGAAATCGTCCGCATTCTGCGTGCAAAGGGCGTCGGCGTTAAAGCCGCCTATCGAACGAAAAGACAAGGGCTCAAGGAGCGTCTTGACGCCCTCGGGGCGGGTTCGGCGCAGCTTGATCTCAAAGATCGGGCAGGGCTCGACAATCTTCTTCAAGACAGCGACGCGGCGATCTTCACGCCGATCCTGACGATTGCACAAAATGCGGCCCGCGCATTGCGCGACCACCAGCGCGCGATCTTTTTTTCCAGCAACAATGTGGCTGTCGATCCTGAGGCCGAAGTCTACGCGCGTCTTCGCGCCGCCGAAGGGGCGGTTCTCAAGGCCGCGCCGGCGGCGCGCATTCTGCGCCCGACCATGATTTACGGTTATCCGGGCGACGGCAATTTAAGCCGGCTGATCCAGATGATGCGGCGCTCTCCTGTCGCGTTCCTTGCGGGCGGCGACGCCTTGCAGCAGCCGGTCTATTACCGCGATCTCGCCGAAATCGCGGTTAATGTCCTTTTCGAACCGCCCGAAGCGCCGCCGATCCGCGCCGTCGCCGGTCCCGCGCCGGTGAGCATGCGCGCGCTCTATAAAGCCGCCGCCAATGCCGCGCGCGCCCGGCCGCTGGTGATCCCTGTTCCGGCCGCAGCGCTGGCCCCGGCTGTGCGGCTGGTCGAGCGGGCAGGGCTGAACCTGCCCCTTCACGCGGCGCAGCTTGCCCGCGCCGGCAGGGACAAGACGCCGGCGAGCGCGCCGCCGATCCTATTGGGGCCGACGGCGCTGGAAGAAGGCCTTAAGGCCCTTGCCGCCGCCCTTGACGGTGATAGGCGCGGCGCCTAGCTGTAACGGACGGCGTAACAGGAGGCGCGCAATGATCGAGAATGCCGTTCAGGCGGATATCAAGGCCAAGGTCGAGGGCAATCCGGTGATGCTGTTCATGAAAGGCACGCCGCAGTTCCCGCAATGCGGGTTTTCCTCTGTGGTGGTGCAGATCCTCGATTATCTCGGCGTGGATTACGGTACGGAAAACGTGCTCGAATCCGACGAGCTGCGCCAGGGCATCAAGGACTATTCCGACTGGCCGACCGTGCCGCAGCTTTACGTCAAAGGCGAATTTGTCGGCGGCTGCGACATTGTCCGGGAAATGTTCGAATCCGGCGAGTTGCGGACGTTCTTTGAACAAAAAGGCGTAAAAGTCGCCGCCTAGCGCGCGGTTTTGAGCGCTTTGCGGGCAGGCTGCGTCTTGCGCGCATCATCTCCGTTATCGCCGACATCCAGGGTCGAGGCGTCCACCAGACGCGCCCCGCGCGCCAGCGCGTCGGCGATCTGGTCGCGTTGTTCGATGCGCAGCCGGCGAAACACGGCGTCCGCCCGGGCCCGCCGCAATTGCGAGGTCCCGCCCAGTCGCATGAACAGATCATGCGTTGTGATGTCTATTTTACTCATCGCCCGCCCCGGCGTCGTGCAAAGCGAAAAAGTGATTCGAATTGGTTAACGAAACGTAAACGACACGCCGCAACGTCAATAGATTCGCGCGCTTTGGCGAGAGCGGATTGAGGCTTGCGCAACGGCGCCGCAACCGTTCGACACAGACCTTGCGGCGCGGTAAAACGGCAAAACTAGGAAGTTTACCTATGGCGCCGCCGCCGGAGCATTTCGACGTCCTCATCGTCGGGGCCGGTCTTTCCGGGATCGGCGCGGCCGTGCATCTGCAAAAACGCTGTCCCGGAAAACGCTACGCCATTCTCGAGGGCAGGGCGGCGTCAGGCGGCACCTGGGATCTTTTCCGCTACCCCGGCGTGCGCTCTGACAGCGACATGTACACGCTGGGCTACGCCTTCCGGCCGTGGCGCGATAAAAAGGCCATCGCCGACGGTCCGTCGATCCTCAACTATCTGCGCGGCGTGGCGACCGATTACGGCGTCGACAAAAAAATCCGTTATCGCCACCTGGTCACAGAGGCGTCGTGGTCGTCGCAAACCGCGCGCTGGACCGTTACCGCACTGCATGACGGCGCGCCGGTCTTACGGACCTGCAACTTTCTGTGGATGTGTTCGGGCTATTACTGCTACGACGCCGGCTATACGCCCGACTTTGCCGACACGGATCGTTATAAGGGCCGGATCGTTCACCCGCAGCACTGGCCGGAAGATCTCGATTACGCCGACAAGCGCGTGGTCGTGATCGGTTCTGGCGCCACCGCGGTGACGCTGATCCCCGCCATGGCCGACAAGACGCAGCACATCACCATGCTGCAGCGCTCGCCGACCTATATGTTCTCCATGCCGGCGGAAAGCAGGATCGCAAAAAGGTTGCAGCGGCTATTGCCGACCGATCTTGCTTACCGTCTGGTGCGCTGGGAGCGCATTTTGTTTCAGCTGTTCTCGTTCGCCATCACGCGGCTGATGAAGAAAAACTCAAAGCAAAAACTGATCAGGCTGATGCGCGAACAATTGCCGCCCGACTATGACGTCGAAACCCATTTCACGCCGACCTATTTTCCCTGGGAGCAGCGGCTATGCCTGACGCCCGACGAGGATCTGTTCGCGGCGATCCGCACCGGGCGCGCCTCGGTCGTCACCGATCACATCGAGCGTTTCACCGAAGACGGCGTCCGGCTAACGTCGGGCGAAGAACTCAAGGCCGACATCATCGTGACGGCGACCGGCCTGGCGGTGGAACCGCTCGGCGGCGCGGCGCTGACAGTCGACGGCCGCCGGTTCGAGCCGGGAAAGGCGATCACCTATAAAGGCGTGATGATGTCCGGCGCGCCCAACATGGCGTCCATATTCGGCTATCTCAACGCGTCGTGGACCCTGCGCAGCGATCTCATCAGCGAATATGTCTGCCGCCTGCTCAACTATATGGACCGGCGCGGTTATCAATCGGTGACGCCGGTTGCGCCGGAAAACATCGCAACGAGCAATATTTTCGAGGCGTTTTCGTCCGGCTATATCGTGCGCGTCGCCGACAAGCTGCCCAAGCAGGGCCCGCGCGCGCCGTGGCGCCAGCCGCAGAACTATCTTTTGGAGATTTACCGGCTGCGCTTTGCCCCGGTGGCCGATCGCGCCTTGGCGTTCGATGCCGCGCCGAGTTCGGCGGAACCGAGCGGCGCCGAAAAGCCGCTGACCGCAAGGGCCTAGAGCGTGTCGCGCAAAAGTGGATACCGGTTTTGCGCAAAAGACACGCGAAAAAAAAAGACCTAAAGCATGTCGAGTGAATCCGATTAAACGAGACATGCTTTAGAGTCGGTTGCAGATCGCGTAATCCATATCTCCGCTCATTCCCGCGCCCGCGTGCGCAGGCGCCGGGAAAAGCGGGGCGCCATTTACCCCCTTCGCGTTTGGAGAGTTTCCCTGTTTCAAGCCGAAAATTCCCGAATGTGGGGCGCCATTTGACTGCCTCGCGTCATCCCGGATGCCCCGCGCGCGAATGCGCGCAAATCATCATTTGACCGCCTTCGCGGTCGGGGCAGCATGGAATGCTGCTTTGCCGATCCGGGATCGCCATCCGCATGCGCCAGCTTTGCTTCAAGCGATCCCGTGTCAGCGCAGCAGCGTTTCACGCTGCAGCGCGCACGGGATGACGGCTGGGATAAGCGCAGGCGCCGCGTTCCCGTTCAGCGCGCGAGAGACAGCCGCGCCGTTCGGAAGCATGTTCACAATGTCAAAGAGCCCGCGCGAGACGAGGGCTTCGCCCGCCCTCGCGCATGAGCATCTCAGGAAGCCTTTTGCTGATTTCATTGCGGCGCTTGCGTTTTCCGCAGGACCGGCCGCCCTTCCTTTTGCCTTGGCCTTCATCGACGCTGGAAGGCATTATACGGCCGTTCCGAAGGTGTTCGATATCTATCGACCGAATGCGGGTTTGCGGGCGAAATACCCTCCCGAGGTTGTATTTCGCCCTTCTTATTTCCTGTTATTGGTGTGCACCATTTCAATCAAAAGCACCCTCATCCTGAGGCGCCCAGCCGTCATCCGGCAGGATGCGGCTGGGCCACGAAGGATCGGCCGCAGGCGCCCGCGGCCCATCCTTCGAGACGATTTTCCGTTTTCCAGGAAAACGGAAAATCCCTCAGGATGAAGATGATATTGCGGATAGGCTTTTCCAAAACCCATCCCCGATCGTCCCTACGCGTCCGGGATGAGCGGCGGGGAAGGTCTGCGATTCAGAGCAAATGCCCGAAGCGCTAACGATACAAAGCCCTACGCCTTTACCTGCACGTAGCTTCCCGGCGCATCTTCGATGATGTCCAGCTGGCCGTCGCCGGGCTTGCGGGCGGCGGTCTTGCCCGGGCTGACCTTGTTGAGCCAATCGATCCAATAGGGCCACCACGATCCGGAGAAACGTTCGGCGCCGTCCTTCCATTCGTCCAGCGAAGCGGGCAGGGCCGGGTTGATCAGATAGTGATATTTGCGCCGGTCGGGATGATTGACGACGCCGGCGATATGACCGGAACCGGCAAGCACATAGGTCACCGCATCGTTGCCCTTGGCGGCGAACAGCCTTGCGGTGCGGTAAACGGAATTATGCGGCGCGATGTGATCGGTCTCACCGGCCTGCATGAAGATGGGAATGTCGACCTCGCCGATATCGAGGGTTTCGCCGTCCATCACCATCTCGCCTTTGGCCAGCGCGTTCTTTTGATAATACTCCCGCAGATAATAAAGGTGCACAGTCTTGGACAACCGGGTTGAATCCGAATTCCAATAAAGCAGATCGAATTTCGCGGGATCCTTGCCCTTTAGGTAATTGTCGATGAAGAACTGCCAGATGAGGTCGTTTGAGCGCAGCATGTTGAAGGTCGTCGTGATGGCGCGTCCTTCCAGAACGCCGCCGGCCGCGTCCACCTGCTTTTCGATGGCCTCGATCTGGGCGTCGTCGACGAACAAGCGCAAATCCCCGGCATCTTCGAAATCCGCCTGGGCGGTGAAAAACGTCGCCGAGTTGATGCGCCTGTCGTTCTTTTTCACCATCAGCGCCAGCGCCGTCGCCAGCATGGTGCCGGCGATGCAATAGCCGATGGTGTCGATCTTTTCCTCGCCGGTCGCTTGCTTGATGGCGTCGAGCGCACCGAACAGGCCCTCATGGATATAGTCCTGGAAGGTCTTGTCCTTCAGCTCCGGGCCGGGGTTGACCCAGGACACCACAAAAACCGTGCGGCCCTGATCGACCGCCCATTTGATCAAGGAGTTTTTCGGCTGCAGATCGAGAATGTAGAACTTGTTGATCCAGGGCGGCATGATCAGCAGCGGATAGCGGGCGACTTCATCCGTACTCGGCTCATACTGGATCAGCTGCATGATGTCGTTTTGATAAACCACCTTGCCGGGCGTCGTGGCGATGTTCTCGCCGAGCTTGAAATGCTCAAGGTCGGCCTGGCGGATCGCCAGTTCGCCGTGACCGCGGTCGATGTCCTCTAAGAGGTTCTTAAGACCCTTGAGCAGGTTTTCGCCTTTGGATTCGAGGGTCGCCTCGACGACTTCCGGATTGAGCATGGCGAAATTCGACGGCGCCAAAGCGTCGATGAACTGGCGGGCGTAAAATTCCGCCCTGGCTTTTTCATGCTCGTTCATGCCGTCCAGCCGGGTAATCGTTTCCCCCAGCCAATGGGCGAAGATCAGATAGGATTGCTTGACGAAATCGAGCACGGGGTTTTCGCGCCATGCAGGATGGGAAAAGCGTTTGTCGCCTTCGGTCGGCGATATGGTCGGCGTAACGGTCTCCCCCGCCATGCGCCGTGAGACGCCCGCCATCAGCTTGGCGTATTCGCCCCACAACTCGAACTGGCGCTGCATGACGACGCCGGGATCGGCCGCTAGCCCTTTGAGCACTTCCTGGAACGCCGCACCGATATTGAGCGGATCGACGGGAAGGTCGCCGGTGACCTGATGCAGTCCGTGACGATGGGTGACATATTCGCGGATGACGTCCCCGCTCTTGTCGGTAATGTCGGCCAGATATTCAGTCAGGGCGTCAAAGTCTTCATAAAACGGCTTGTGATCGCTGATTTTTTTCTCTTCAGGGTGTTGTTTTTGTTGAGCGCCGTTCGCCGAATGAGGCGCCAGTTCCGCCTTGGGCGCTGCGCCGGCGGCGGCGGTTTTCGCCTTCTTGGCGCGTTTGACCGCTTTCTTTCTGGGTTTTGCGCGTTTTTTGGCGGGGGCGGGCTTATCGTCAACTTGCGTCATAAGGCCGGATAGGGGTTAAAGATGGCGTTGCACAATTCACAATTATAGGGCGCTCTGTTGGCGGGTGTAAAACAAACCATGCTTGCGCGGCTAGCTGTTTTGGCCGCGGGATTGGCCATTTCGGGCTGTACGAGCTTTCAATGGTCGCGACTGGCGCCGCCGGGCATCGTCAAATACGAACATATCGCTGACGAAAAGCCGCAAAATCCGGCGATTGCTGAAGAGATCGCACAATATCAGGACGTCGAGCGCAAGCGCTTTCCCGTGCTCTCTCAGACGCCCGCGGCGGGCGATCCGCCCGAGCCGCCGCCGGTGAAGGAGGTCGACGCTGCTCTGGCGGAGACCGTTACGGCCCGCGACGGACTGACGCAAACGCTTGACGCGGATGCAGCCGCGGTGGAAGCCGAACGGGAAGGACGCGCGTTGTTGGACGCCGGTCGCGACAGCCTTGTTGATCAAATCGATCGGGACGAAGCGGCCGTCAGACGCGAACGCGCCGAGCAGGCGCCGGCGCTGTCGGAAAAATAGCGCCGACGATAAAGGGATTAAAACGCTGTATGTCGATAGAATCTGAAGCCGCCTATCTTGATCGCGTGCTCACCATGGAGGTGGGCCGCTGCACCGAAGCCGCCGCCGTCGCCGCCTCCACCATGATCGGGCGCGGCGACAAGGAAGGCGCCGATCACGCCGCCGTCGTTGCGCTTCGCGATGCGTTCAACAAGCTTGAAATTGACGGCACGGTGGTCATCGGCGAGGGCGAACGCGACGAAGCGCCGATGCTCTATATCGGCGAAAAGGTCGGCAGCGGCCATGGGCCCAAGGTCGATATCGCCCTCGATCCGCTCGAAGGAACGACCCTCACCGCCAAAGCCATGGCCAATGCGCTCGCCGTCGTCGCCATGGCGCAGCACGGAACGCTGCTCCATGCCCCCGACACTTATATGGACAAGATCGCCATCGGCCCGGGCTATCCCAAAGGCGTCGTCGATCTCGACGCGCCCGTCGAGGAAAACATTCTCTCGCTCGCCAAAGCCAAAGGCGCGCCGCCCGGCGAAATTACCCTGTGCGTGCTTGACCGAACCCGCCACGCGCCGATCATCGCCGGGGCGCGCAAGGTGGGCGCGCGCGTCAATATGATTTCCGACGGCGACGTCGCCGGCGTTTTTCACACCACCGAGCCCGCCACCGGCATCGATCTTTATGTCGGCCGGGGCGGGGCGCCGGAAGGCGTGCTCGCCGCCGCCGCGTTGCGCTGCGTCGGCGGTCAGATGCAGGGCCGGCTGCATTTTCGCAGCGACGACGAGCGTGAGCGCGCGGACCGGGCCGGCATCACCGATCTCAACCGCAAATATGATCTTAAAGAGTTGGCGTCCGGCGACGTCTTTTTCGCCGCTACGGGCGTGACCAACGGCACCATGCTCGACGGCGTGCGCTGGGAGCGAGATCTGGTCCATACGCACACCATCGTCATGCGCTCGAAGACCGGCACGGTGCGCTATATCCGGGCGCATACCAGACGCAACGGCGGGGACATTTTGTGAGCGAAGCGCTTCCCGACCGTCTCAGCATCGATCCGGACAGCGATTATTACGATCCGATGGTCGACCGGCGCGATATTGGCGTGCGCTTTAACGGCGAAGAAAAGACCAATGTCGAGGAATATTGCGTGTCGGAAGGCTGGATCAAAGTCGCCGCGGGCAAAACCCTTAACCGGCGCGGCAAGCCCTTGACCATCAAGCTCAATGGCGCGGTCGAGCCTTATTTCAAAACCGCCGGGTAGCGCGGGCGCGCCAGAGTCGCTTGCGGATGGGACAATTGATATCCCCGCTCATTTCCCCCGACCTCCCCGACGAAAGTCGGGGTCCAGTCAACATAAAAAGACGGGCTTCGCCCGACATTATCTGTTCGCTGGGTCCCGGCCCGACCGCGAATGCGGTCAAATTATAAATAGCGCGCCTTCGCGCGCGGCGCCGGGAAAGCGGGTTGAGCGGTTTTGCGTTGCTGATTAATCGCCAGGCGCTCTCCTGGGGGAAAATTGCCGGCGGGGAACGGCAATGGGTTCTTCCGAATCGGCGCTTCCTATTGAGATGAGTTCAGCCGCCGCACACGCCGCCGACATCTTCGATGGACCGTTCATGACGCTGCCGCCCATGGGCGCGCCGGCGTCCGGACGGCGCTGGCGGCTGCGCGCGGCCGATGCGCGCGCAACGGCGGCGATGGCGCAGCATGAAACCATCGGACCGCTCCTGGCGCGGGTGCTTGCCGCGCGCGGCGTCAGGCATGACGACGCCGACGCCTATCTTCATCCGACATTGCGCAGCGCCCTGCCGGATCCATATACGCTCGCCGACATGGAGCGCGGCGCAAGGCGCATCGCCGATGCAATCCTTGCCGGCGAACAGGTCGGCCTGTTCGGCGATTACGATGTGGACGGAACATCGGCCGCGGCGATCCTCAAGCTTTATTTCGACGCCGTTCGCGCGCCCCTCGACGTTTATCTGCCCGACCGCATGACCGAAGGCTACGGCCCGTCGATTGCGGCGTTCAGGACGCTGAAAGAACGCGGCGCCAGGGTGATCGTCACGGTCGATTGCGGCGCTTCGGCGCACGAGCCGGTCGAGCAGGCCGCCGCCGAAGGCGTCGACGTCGTCGTCATCGATCATCATCTCATGGACGGTCCGCCGCCGCGCGGCGCGACGGCGACGATCAATCCCAACCGGACCGATGACGGATCGGGACTGACGGATCTTTCCGCCGCCGGGCTCGCCTTCATGACCGCGATCGCGGTCAATCGCCTGTTGCGCGAGGCGGGCCGGTTCGCGAACCATCCCGAGCCCGATCTTTTCGGCTTGCTCGATCTCGCCGCGCTCGGCCTTGTTTGCGATGTGATGCCGATGACCGGCCTTGCGCGCATCCTCACCGCGCAGGGACTCAAGGTCCTGGGCATGGGGGGCAATCCGGGCCTTGCAGCGCTCGGCGCCCGGGCTGGCATGAAAGGGCCGCCCTCGACCTATGATCTCGGGTTTCTTCTGGGGCCGCGGATCAACGCCGCCGGCCGGATCGGCCATGCGCGTCTGGCGTTCGAACTGTTAACGACGCGCGACCAAGAAAGACGGGCGTTTCTGGTTGAAAAACTCCATGTCATGAACGCCGAGCGCCAGGCGATCGAAGCGCAGGTCCAGGAAGCGGCAATCCGCGCCGTGAACGAAGGCGGTCACGATGGAGACGACATCATCATCGCCGCGGGCGAGGGCTGGCATCCGGGCGTGGTCGGGATCGTCGCCGGACGGCTCAAGGATATTTACGACCGGCCCTCTATCGTCATCGGCGTTGACGGCGATACCGGCAAAGGCTCGGGACGGTCCATCGCCGGCGTCGATCTCGGCGCGGCGATCGGCGCGGCGAAAAACGACGGCCTGTTGATCGCCGGCGGCGGTCACGCCATGGCGGCGGGACTGACGATTGCGCCCGACAAGATCGACACGCTGCGCCAGCGGTTGAATCAACGCCTTGCCCAGGATGTAGAGCATGCCCGTGCGGACCGGATGCTCGACCTCGACGCGGTCATCGCGCCGGACGCGGTGACCAAACGGTTCGCCGATATGATCGCGCGCGCCGGCCCGTTCGGACCGAAAAATCCGGAACCGGTTTTCGCGCTCGCCCATATGCGCGCGGAATATGTCAAGACCGTCGGCCAAAATCATGTGGCGCTGACCCTGGTCGGCGACAGCGGCGAGAAGGCCCGCGCCATCGCGTTCCGGGCCGCGGGCGAAGCGCTTGGCGCTGCGCTGGCGGGCGGCGGGCGCCTCCATGTCGCTGGCAAGGTCCGCGCCGATAGCTGGCGCGGCGGGGATGCGGCCCAGCTCCACATCGTCGACGCCGCGCCGGCGGTCTGAGAAGAGGCCGGAATCGCTTGGCGCCCCCCAAAAGGGCTTGCCCCGGCGGCGTCGGCTCGCCTATACAGCGCCCTCGCCGAAATGCGGGCGCACAGCGCGGGCCCTTCGTCTATCGGTTAGGACGCCAGGTTTTCAACCTGGAAAGAGGGGTTCGATTCCCCTAGGGCCTGCCAGTTCCCCTGAAAAACCCGCAAAAATCCGCGTGTTGCGCCGGGATTAGGCGCGTTGCGCCATGCGATTGATTTCAACCCGTTTTTGCCGTTAACTAATCATGTTCGCGGGAACTCGCTGGAGGGGCGTCATCATGCGTGTTGTTATGACAATCGCGGCTGTTTTGATGCTGGCGTTCGCGCCGGCGCATGCGGCTGGGGTTTCCAAGAGCGAAGTCGCCAAAATCCTGTCGGATGCGGGCCATAATGTCCGTGATTACGACTCCGACAAGCTTCGGGTCGATGTCGGCGGTTATGCCATCATTATCTGGATCGCCGGGGCGGACGCGGATATTTCCTATATTACGTGGCTGCGGGGCATCCGCGGCGAAGACATCAGTCTTGAGCTTTTGAATAAGTTCAATAACGACGTGAAATTCGGCCGGGTCTATGTCGACCGCGACGGAGACGTCGCCTTGCAAATGGACCGCAATTCGTCAGGGGGCGTTTCGTCCGCAAACATCGAATCCGATTTTGAAGTTTTCCTGCTTTTGATTTCCAAATTCCTTTCCGACCTAGAATCGCAACGGATCGCGTAAAGACGATTTTCTGCGTGGCGGCGAAGAAATCTCGTCGTAATGTTATCTAATCACTGCAACTTTCTGGGGAAATTCTCAAATTAATAATCAAATATGGTGCATTCTTTGCGCCAGGGGGACTGACTTTCTGTGCTTCTAGATTATAGTTAATAAAAACAAGTCATAATATCTCAGCGCGCGACTGGGGGGTTCACGAGTATGGCAGAGAGTATCGGACAACCGCCTGATGCACCGTCGCCGGATACTGAGGAAGAAAGTTTTACGCTGACAGGGGTCATTAAATGGTTCGATCCTGCCAAAGGATACGGCTTTATTGTGCCCGCCAACGGCGACAGTGACATCCTTATTCACTCTTCTTGTCTGAAAGCGGCGGGCCGCAGCACGGCGCGCGAGGGCGCAACGGTGGAATGCGAAGTGGTGCGCCGCCCCAAAGGGCTGCAGGCGCTGAAGCTGATCGAAATCGACGAGTCGACCGCCACCTCCATCGCGCCGACAACGCCGATGATCAGCCAGACGCCGGCCGGCGATTTCGCCAAGGCTTCCGTTAAATGGTTCAATCGCGCAAAGGGCTATGGGTTCCTGACGCGCGGCGAGGGCACGCCGGACATTTTCGTGCATATGGAAGTGGTGCGGCGCTGCGGGCTCGGCGAGTTGGTGCAACATCAGCGCCTGCAGGTTTCCTTCGCCGACGGACCGAAAGGCCTGTTGGCGATTGAAATAAGAGCCGATCCGGAAAACTGACGGCAAGGTTTCTCGTAATGCGTATGGCGGGCGTATTTTCACGGCTGGCGCTTATTTTCATGCTGATGATCGGCTCGGCCTGCGCCCAGCCGGTCGCGCCGGGCGATATTTCCCCGGACGTGGCGATCATCGAATCGGATGGCGCCGAACATCGCTTCAGGGTGGAAATCGCCGACGAGCCTGAGGAAATTACGACCGGCCTGATGTACCGCACCGAGCTTGCCGAAGACGCCGGCATGCTGTTCGACTTTAAGCGGCCCCAGGTTATTTCCATGTGGATGAAGAACACCCTGATCTCCCTCGACATGGCGTTCATCGACGAAACCGGCGTGATCACGCGCATCGCGGAAAACACGACGCCCCGCTCACTGGAATCGATTCCGTCGGGCGGGCCGGTTCTGGCGGTCTTGGAGGTCAATGGCGGAACCTTCGCGCGGCTGGGCGTTGAGACCGGCGATCGCGTGCGCCATCCCATCTTCAACAAGCGTTAACGGCCATGCGCCTATGGGCGGACCTTTACATCGGCGCTAAGATGGCCGATGTGAGCAGCCGCCGGAACGCCGGGGCGTGGCGCAGTCTGGTAGCGCACCTGCTTTGGGAGCAGGGGGTCGCGTGTTCGAATCACGCCGCCCCGACCATCGCTCCGCCAGGCTGGCGGCGGCACGAGGAACAAAGAACGAAGCGTCATGTTTGCGCGCATTTTCAAGCCGGCGAAAACCGCCATGCAGTCAGGCCGGGCCAACACCAAGGCCTGGGTGCTGGAATTTGACGCCAGGACCGCCCGGCGCATCGATCCGCTGATGGGCTGGACAGGCGCGCAGGATATGGACGCCAGCCAGGTGCGGCTGTTTTTCGACACCAAGGACGAAGCGGTCGCCTATGCGGAAAAACACGGGCTCGCCTATCGCGTCGAGCCGGAACGCAAGCCCACGGTCAGACCGAAAGCCTATGCGGACAATTTCGCCTATCGCCGGCGCCTGCCCTGGACGCATTAGCGGTTCGGCCCCGTAGCTCAACCGGATAGAGCACCGGCCTTCTAAGCCGATGGTTGCAGGTTCGAGTCCTGCCGGGGTCGCCAGCCTTCGCCTATTTCAAATTTTGCGCGCCTTCGCGCATTTCATAATTTGCGCGCCTTCGCGCGCGGGGCTGACTTGGGCTCGGCAAACCAAACTATTCTCGTCATCCCGGATGCATTGCAGCATCCTTGATGATGCAATGCTGATCCGGGATCGCCAAAATTTATGACGCGACGGCGATCAGAGCGATCCCGTGTCAGCGCCGCAGCGATAAATCGCTGCAGCGCACACGGGATGACGATCAATGTTTCCATTTCGTGCGAACGTACTCTAATAACTGAACGCTTATCCGGCTCCGTAGCTCAATTGGATAGAGCATCGGCCTTCGAAGCCGAGGGTTGCAGGTTCGAGTCCTGCCGGGGTCGCCAGTTTCGCCGCCGCTCAAGACGTTATGACGGAAATACCCCAGCTTGAAACGGAGCGTTTAATCTTGCGGGCGCCGTCGGCCGCCGATTACGACGTTTACAAAACGTTTTACGCCGACGCCGAGGCTTCCGCGGCCTATGGCGGGCCGCTGCCGGCGCATCTTGCCTGGAAAAAACTCGCCGCCGATATCGGCCATTGGCGCATGCGCGGCTTTGGCATGTGGTCGGTTTACGTGCGCGCGACGAATGAAATGGCCGGCGGATGCGGGCTAGTCTGGCCGGAAGGCTGGCCGCGTTCGGAACTGACATGGTGGATTATTCCCGCCGCGCGCCGACAAGGATATGCGCTGGAGGCGTCCCAGGCCGTGATCGCATTTGCGTACCGGGAACTCAAATGGGCGCTGGTGGAAACCCATATGGACGACGACAACAATGCGGCGCGCGCCTTGGCGTTAAAACTCGGCGGTGAAGTGATCGCGCGCGACATGTTTCCGGACGGGCGCGAACGCGACATCTACGCGTTGCCGCGGCCCACGGGCGTCTAAGGTCGGTTGGGGATTAGAAGCACCCGCTCATCCCGGACGCGCTGCAGCATCTTTGATGATGCAGCGCAGAGCCGGGATCCAGCGAACGAAAAATGACGGGTGAAGCCCGACTTTATTCATTAAGACTGGATTCCCGCCTTCGCGGGAATGAGCGGTGATATGGATCGCGCGATCCGCAACCTGCGCTAGTCAAGCTCCGGCAGGGCGATCGCGTCCACATCATCGGTCGGGGCGGCAAGTTCCAGCACCACCATGACCGACCGGCCGCCAGGCGTGATGCCGAAGCGCTGCGCCTTATAGCCCGCCTTGGCGACCGTCACCTCGCGGCGGGTGTCGAGCGTGATCCGGCACGGGGTCTCGCATTCGCCGAAGCCTTCCACCGTGACCAGCGCGCCGGGCGGATCGCTCACGATCGTGCGCGCGCCTTTCGTGGTCATGCAGCCGCCGGCGGCCAGCAGGACAAAAGCCATCAACACCATACGCATGGGACTCTCCTTGATTGCGCCTATTTTTGCGCGATCGCCATCGCCGTGAAAGCCCCTTCGAGATCGTTTTTCAGATCGTCGAGATCTTCAAGCCCGGCGTGAAACCGCAGGACCGGTCCTTCCTCGGTCCAGGGCGCGGCGCTGCGATGTTCCTCGGGATGGACATGCACGCAAAGGCTTTCAAAACCGCCCCAGGAAAAGCCGATGCCGAAAAGCTTGAGCGCGTTGAAAAACGCTTTCAGCGCGGGCAGGGGAACCGGTTTCAGCACGGCCCCGAACAGTCCGGACGAGCCGGTGAAATCGCGCTTCCAGTGCGCATAGCCGGGACAGGATTTTTGCGCCGGATGAATGACGCGCTTGACCTCGCCGCGTTTGCCCAGCCATTTCGCCAGCGCCAGCGCGCTTTCCTCATGGCGCTTGAGCCGGGCGGACAAGGTGCGCAAGCCGCGCAGCGCAAGATAGGCGTCGTCGGCGGCGACATTGGAGCCAAGCTGCAACAGGGCGTAATAGATTTTCTTTGCGGTTTCCTCGCTGGCGGACGTGATGGTGCCGATCAGGCAGTCCGCGTGGCCGGCGATATATTTCGTTCCCGCCTGAACGCTGACATCGGCGCCCAGCGCAATCGGCTTGCAGAAATATCCGCCGCTCCAGGTGTTGTCGACGATCAGGACGGCGCCGCCTTCATGGGCGGCCTGCGCCAGGGCGGGAAGGTCCTGGACCTCGAATGTCAGCGAGCCGGGCGACTCGGCGAAGACGACTTTGGTGTTCGGCTTCATCAGCGCCGCGATGTCGTCCTTGCCGGCCAGCGGATCATAAAAGTCCACCTCGACGCCGAAGCGGGTAAGAAATTTCTCGCAGAATTTCCGCGTGGGATCATAAGCGGCGTCGGTGATCAGCACATGATCGCCGGCGCCGACAAAGGCGAGGATCGCGGCGTTACAGGCCTGAAGCCCCGACGGGGCGAGCCGCGTTTCAAAGCCGCCTTCAAGGCCGGTGATCGCCTGTTCCAGCGCGCGGTGGGTCGCCGTGCCGAGCCGGCCGTAATTGATCGTCCGCACGCCCTCGAGATAGTCGTCATAGGTGGGAAAAAGGATGGTCGAGGCGCGCACCACCGGCGGATTGACGGGATGGGCGCGGCGGCCATGCGCCCGGCCCGCGGTGATGATCTTGGTGTCGTCTTTCATGCGCTTGACCGGCTCTTTGCGAAACGCCTTTCAATACCGCGTTTTTCAAGCGGTTTTAAGAGCCTCATAGGGGCGCGGGCGGCTGGTCGATCAGTTCGACGACGCCCGCCTGACGGTCATAGACCCGAAAGCCCAGCTTTTGATAAAGCGGCAGCGCCGCGGCGTGATCGAGCGTGCAGGTTTCCAGACGCACCCGCTTCGGCCCGATGCTCCAGGCGCGCTCGACGATATTGGTCAGGAAATACCGCCCAAGACCGCGGCCGAGAAAATCCGGCGCCAGGCCGAAAAACTTGATATCGCAATTTTCGGCGTTGCGCGCGTCGATCTCAGCGAAACCGCCCGGCGCGCCGTCGACATAGAGAACATAGATGTATACGGACGGATCGTGAATGATCCGCGACAGCGCTTCATCGTCCAGGCGCCGCCGGCTGACCCAGTTATAGGGATCGCCCACAAGACGGTAACAATAGCGGTAAAAATGGATCGGCGGGTTTTCCACGCGCAAGAGGGCGAGCTTGCAGGGCGGCCGCCCCGGCGTCGGCAAGACCGGCCGCTGGGTCTGCTCAAGATAGGTGATGGTCACGTCGATGCGCTGTTGGTTGTTACTTTCCGTCAATGACGGGATGCTCCTCTTCGGTGTGGCGTTCATCGCCCCATTCCGCCCAGGACCCGTCATAAAGCGTATGGCGGCGGCAGCCAA
>JANQMJ010000003.1 GCA_028280115.1 Parvularculaceae bacterium | reverse complement strand
CGGCCAAAATCGCTTTGGACGGCGTCGGAAATGCTCGAAAGTGGCCACACTTCCTTGCGCTTTCCTCCTGGTCCAAAGCGATTTTGGTCTCGAACGCGGATAAACTTTAAATGGTCACTACAGCCTGGGCTTAACCAGGTCGTGACAGGGTGAGGGAAGGATTAACGGCGCCGCCGCGGCAGGTAAGCGTAAGGTCAGCGAGCAGGTTTTTTGAAGATTTCCCGTTCCCTTCCCCGGCTGCCGGCGATCCTCGCCGGCGCGTTCTGGCTTGCATCGGGCGCCGCCTTGGCCGAGCAGCGCTATGACGTGACCATAGAGGGGGCGCCCAATGGTCTTAAGTCCGAGCTCGAACGCCTTTCCGACCTGAAAAAGGGGGTGCGGGAGTATCCCACGTCCGCGGCGCTGCGCCGGGCCGCCCGGCGCGACCGGGACGCGTTTGACGACGCCCTGCAGGCGGCCGGCTATTACGCCGGCAAGACCGAATTCGAACTCACGCCGGCGCCAGAAGGCAAGCCGACCGTCGCGTTCGCCATCGACGCCGGGCCCGCGTTCAAGATCGTCGAATACGAGATCCTCTATCGCGACGACCGGCCCGACCGGCCGGCGACGCTGGCACAAGCCAACATTACGCCGGACGGATCGGCGGCGGGCGCTGATCTGCGCGACGTTCAGGTCGCGTTTCTCAATCACCTCTGGGAAAGCGGCTATCCCCAGGCAGCGATTGTCGCCCGGCGCGCCATCGCCAATTTCGAAAAGGCCGAGGCCCATGCGGTGTTCGTTTTTGAAAGCGGACCGAAGGCGCGCTTCGGCGAGGTGCGCATCGACGGGCTGAAGAAAACCAAAGCGCCATTCGTCAAAAAGCTCGTGACCTGGGAAGCCGGCGCGGCATATGAACGCTCGAAAATCGTTTCCTATCGCGACCGTCTCGTCGAAACGGGACTGTTTTCCACCATAGACATTGCCCCCGGTGCGCCCGACGAAGCCGGCCAGGCGCCGGTGATTGTCCGGCTCGAAGAGCGCAAGCGCCGCACCATCGGCGTCGGCGGATCGTTCTCCACCTCGGAAGGGCCCGGCGGGCGGCTTTATTTCGAAAACCGCAACATCACCGGCCGCGGCGAGACCCTTCGCGTCGAACTCAAAGGTTCGGAGATCGAGCAGTCAATCAATTTCGACGCAACCAAACCGATGCCGATGCTTCCCGGCCAGTTGTTCGCCAATGTCTCCTTCACCAACGAAACCACCGACGCTTTCGACGCCCGTTCCTTACGTCTGTCGGGCGGCGTTCTTAAACGGTGGCTCGACAAACGCTTGGAAACCCGCGGCTCGGTCGCGTTCGAAACCTCGAACGTCAAGTCGAACGGCGACGAAGAGCGCAGCTATTTTGTATCAACGCCGCTCTCCGCGCTGTGGAAGACCGAGGACGATCTTCTCAATCCCGCGAAAGGCGTGCGCGCCGGCCTGACGGTTACGCCCTATTTCGGGACCGACACCTTCACCCAGATGGAAGCCTTCGCCCGCAGCCGCGTGATGTTCGGCGCCAGGGATCGGTTTACCCTGGCGGGGCGCGCCAAGCTCGGCGCGACCTTCAACCAGTCCCTTGCGGGACTGCCGCTCAACAAACGGTTCTTCGCCGGCGGCGGCGCATCGGTGCGCGGTTTCGGCTTTCAGGAAGCCGGACCGATCGACGCCGAAGGCGATCCCGTCGGCGGCCGCTCGCTGGTCGAAGGCGCGGTTGAGGCGCGCGCCACGGTCATCAAGAACGTTCAGATTGCAGGCTTTGTCGACGCCGGCGGCGTTTCGCAAAGCCGCCTGCCCGACTTTGATGAAGAACTTTTCATCGGTTATGGCGGGGGCTTGCGGTATTTTACGCCCATCGGACCGATCCGGGTGGATGTGGCCTTTCCCATCGATCCGCGCCCGAGCGACAGCGACTTTCAATTATATATCGCCATCGGTCAGCCCTTCTGATGCGCCGCGTGTTGATCATATCCTCCGCCGCCCTGGCGATCCTTGCGGTCACGATCGTCGTCGCCGCGATGGCGCTGTTCCATACCGGGCCCGGGCGCGCCTTTCTTATCGCTCAGGTGGAATCCGAGCTTGTCGACGAATTCGGCGGGAAGGCGCAGATCGGCGCGCTCAATGGCGCGCTTCCCGGCCGGCCAAGCGTTGAAAACCTCGTGCTGTCGGACGCCCAAGGGCCCTGGCTGACCGTCGAGCGCATCGATATGGAATGGCGTCCCTTAAGGCTTTTAAGCGGCCGCATCGACATTGAACGCATGCACATCGCCGGCGCGCATCTGCTGCGCGAACCGCCGCCGCAGGTGAAGGAGGAGAGCAAGGACGAACGCTTGTCGTTGCGCCTGCCGAACGATCTTCCCAATTTGCGCATCGGCGCACTGGCGCTTGAAGATTTTCGCAGCGATCTCGGCGGGCAAACCGGGCGGCTTGACGGCGCCGGCGCGGCGGACATGAACGGCAAGCGGATCAGTGCAACGCTCAAGCTGGCCAGCGAGAACGACCGCGACAATGTCGACGTGACGATCGAGCGGGCGCCGAAAGCCGACCGCCTCTATATCGACGCGACGATCGCCGGCGCGGAAGACGGCGTCATCGCTGCGCTCGCCGATCTCGGCGGGCCGGCGTTTATCGAAATCAAAAGCGACGGTTCGGGACGGCGGGCGGTCGTCGCCGTCAACGGCGCCGTCGGCGCCTATGGCGAGCTCCATGCAACGCTCGCCGGCGACGTCGAAAGGCTCAGCGTCCTTGACCTCGCCGGCGAATTTACGCCCGGCGGCGCGCTCAACCACATCACCGAACTTTCCGCGCCGGTCGTCTTCGACATGCGGCTCGAAGAAAAACGCCGCGGCGGCGTGTTGACCATCGCCAGGCTGACCTCGGCCCTCGGCGCGATTGAAGGAACCCTCGAATGGGAAAGCGCCCGCGCCGTCACCAACCGCCTTACGGCGGATCTCAAAGCGGCTTTCGCCGAAACCTACCGCCCGGACGAGCAAGCCCTCATTGGCGATAAGGCGAGTTTGAGCGCCGTCATCCGCCGGCGCGGCGAGCGCTACGCCTTTAATGCAACGCTTGACAGCGATCGCATGCGCGCGGCGGTCGACAACGGATCCACGGATTTCGAAAAACGCTTCGGCGGCGATTTGACGGCTCTTGTTCATGCGCGCGAGGAGATGGCCTTGCTCGGCGCCGCGACGGAACTTTCCGCCCGGGTCGACATCGATCTTGACGACCGGCTGCAGCTGCAAGACCTGACCGTAACTCGTGAGGACGGTTCGTCCGCCGCCGGCGTTTTCAGCTATCGTTTCAACGACGAGACCATAGGCTTTGACGGCGATATAAGCCTCGCGCCGGTTTTTGTCTCAACGCTTGTCCCATCGCTCGCGCCCGCCGATTTCACCGAGGCAAGTGTTTCGCTTTCCGGTCCCGCCGATCGCTTCACGCTCAACGCAACAGCCAACACGCCGGCGGTGAAGATCGGCGAGGATGACGCCCCACCCCTCGATATAACTATCGCGCTGGCCGGTCTGCCGTCGCTGCCCACCGGCGATGTGACGGCCGCGGCCAAAAACGGCGACGGCCGGTTCGAGGCGACCTTGCGCTCGTCGCTTGACGGCCGCATCGCCCTGCCCCGCCTCTTCTATAGCGGCGAAGGCTTTTCGCTGACCGGCGCCGGCGCGTTCGAACGACAAACCGAAGCGCTCGAACTCGATCTTCGCTATAGCGGCGACGCCGGCGCCGAGCCCTGGCCCGGCGTCGCGCTTGAAGGCGCGTTCGCCGTCAACGGAACGGCTTCGCGCCAAAGCGCAGCGACGGAACTAACGCTGACCGCGCCGTCGATCCGCTTTAACGACTTCGCCGCCGCGGGACTGAACGCCAGGGCGTCGGGCCCGCCCGGCGCCGTCGATGCGACGCTCCAGGCCGCGCAGTTGACCCTGGCGCGCGGCGGATTGGTTGAAGATCTTTCCCTTGCGGCAACGGTCGACCTGCAAGGCGGACCTGACATGACGTTCAGCGCCCTTGGCGGCGTAGCGGCGGACAACGTTTTTTCCCTGCGCCAGCCGGCGACGATTTTAATCCTCGACAACGGTGTTTCGGTCGACGGTTTGCGCCTTAACTGGGGACGCGCCGGGGCGGTCGCCCTTGACGGCGGGTTCAGCGATGATCGCTGGCGCGCGGCGCTGCGCCTGACGGATGCGAACGTGCCCGGCGCGGACGGCCGCGTCACCCTCGATCTTGATCTCGACACGGACAAGGATGTTCCCGCGCGCGGATCCTTCCGATTGCGCTCTTTGCTGACGCAGGAACAGGAAGCGGCGATCAGCGGCGATCTTTTATGGGACGGCCGCGCGGTCATCCTGACCAGCGCTGAGGATGCCGGCGCGATCGATATGCGCCTCGCCCTGCCCGCGCAACTCGTGCGAACGCCGGCGCTGGGAATCAATACGGACGGCGCGCTTGCCGGTTATGCCCGCTATGACGGGAGCATCGACGTCATCGCCGCCTATATGCCGGCCGCCTTGCAGGCGATGGAAGGATCGTTGACGGCCGATCTTAGTTTCGCCGGGACGACGACATCGCCGGAAATCACCGGCGTCGCGGAGATTGCCGGCGGCGCCTATACGGAACTTCATTCCGGCTTCTCCCTCACCGGCCTGCATGCCCAGGCGACCGCCGCCATGCGCGGCGACCAAAGCGTCGTCCGGTTTTCCGGCGGCGCGCGCGGCGCGGGAGACGCCGATAACGACACGATCACGCTCACCGGCGAAATGACCCTCGGCGAGGCGTCCAATGTCGCCCTGACCATTGGCCTCAACGGCGCGGAAATGTCCGCCCGCCCGGTAGAGAAGCTGCGCGCCAATGGGCGCATCGACATTTCGGGCCCGTTTGACGCCCTTGCGGCCGACGGCGCGATAGAGATCGAAGAACTCGATGCGCAAATCATCACGCCGGAAAATACCGAGCTGACGCCGATCACGGTCGTCGCATACAGCGTTGAAGACGCAAGCAACGACGCCGATGAGATCGGGCCCGCCGCCGCCATCGATTACGACATTCGCATCTCGGCCGACGATCGCATCTTTATTCGCGGCCGCGGGCTTGAAAGCGAATGGTCCGCGGATCTCAGCGCCGCCGACCAGGACGACGCGCCGCTGATCCTGGGGCAGATGACCCTGCGCCGGGGCTGGATCGATTTTTCCGGCCGCCGGTTCGATCTGACCCGCGGATCGATCGCCTTCGACGCGCTGTCGCCCAACAATCCGCGCCTGGACATTCGCGCCGAGCATGAAACCGCGGACGGCGTCACCGCGATCATCGCGGTCGGCGGACGCGCCGAGGCGCCGTCGGTGGAACTGACCTCGACGCCGTCGCTGCCGTCCGAGGACGTCATGGCGCTGGTGCTTTTCGGCAAGCCCGCCGACGAACTCACCGCCCTTGAATCGCTGCAGACCGCCCAGGCGCTGGCCTCGCTCGGCGGGATCGGCCCCTTCGGCGGCGACGGGGACATTACCGGTTCGCTGCGGCGGGCGGTGGGTCTTGATCTGCTCAATCTCAATATCGATTCGGACGGCGGCGGCGGTTCGCTGACCATCGGCAAATATGTCGCTGACGGTCTTTTCGTATCGGCGACCCAGGACGCGCGCGGCGAAAGCGGCGCGGTCCGCATCGAATATGAAATCGTCAAAAATATCACTGTCGAATCGGAAATTGAGCAGGACGGCGACCAGACCGTGTCGGCCAACTGGAAGCGCGATTTCTGACCAACCCGACGCAGTGGTTCGCTGTTGTTTGCAGCGCAAAATCGCTATGGTGGCCCGGACAGCCCGAAAGGTAAGCCGCCCATGCGCATTCTCACCAAATTCTACATCGATGGAGCCTGGATCGAGCCTCAAGGCCGGCAAACGCTGGATGTCATCAATCCCGCAACCGAAGAGCCCTGTGCAAAAATCACCCTGGGCGCCGCCGAAGATGTCGACGCCGCCGTCAGGGCCGCGCGCGCCGCTTTCGACAGTTTCGCCGCGACCAGCCGGGAAGACCGGCAAACCTATCTGCAAAACATCATCGAGGCCTATCAGGCGCGCTACGCCGACCTTGCCGCTGCGGTAACCGAAGAAATGGGCGCGCCGAAAAATCTCGCCATGCGCGCCCAGGCCGCCAGCGGCCTTGGCCATTTCCAGGTCGCGCTCGACATTCTCAAGGACTATCCGTTCGAGGAAGCGCGCGAAGGTTTCGATCTTATCCGCGAGCCGGCGGGCGTCGTCGGTCTGATCACGCCGTGGAACTGGCCGCTCAACCAGATCGCCTGCAAGGTGGCGCCGGCGCTGGCGGCCGGCTGCACCATGGTGCTCAAGCCTTCCGAGGTGGCGCCGATTTCAGCCTATCTTTTGGCCGAAGTCATCGACCAGGCGGGCCTGCCCAAGGGCGTATTCAACATGATCAACGGAACCGGCCCCGACGTCGGGGCGGCGATTTCCGCCCATCCGGATATCGACATGGTGTCGTTCACCGGTTCGACCCGCGCCGGCGTCGAAGTCGCCAAGAACGCCGCGCCAACCGTCAAGCGCGTCGCGCAAGAGCTTGGCGGGAAGTCGGCGAATATCATTCTCGACAACGCCGACCTGCAAAAGGCGGTTTCGCAGAGCGTCATAAGCTGCATGTCCAACTCCGGCCAGTCCTGCAACGCGCCGACGCGTATGCTCGTTCCGGCTGGAAAAATGGCCGATGCGATCGCCATCGCGAAGGCCGCGGCGGAGACGGTCAAGCCGGGCGATCCCAATGCAGACGAAACGACCATCGGCCCCGTCGTCAGCGAAGTTCAGTGGCATAAGATCCAGGGTCTGATCGAAAAAGGCGTCGCCGAGGGCGCGGAGATTATCGCCGGCGGGCCCGGCAAGCCGGACGGCCTGGAGCGCGGCTATTACGTCAAGCCCACAATCTTCGCCAATGCGACGAACGATATGACCATCGCCCGCGAAGAGATTTTCGGTCCGGTGCTCGTCATCATTCCATACAAGGATGAAGACGAAGCGGTCGCCATCGCCAACGACACGCCTTACGGCCTTTCCGGCTATGTCCATAGCGGCGATGTGGAACACGCCAGGAAGGTCGCGCGTCGGCTGCGCACCGGCAATGTCCATCTCAACGGCGCGGGCATGAATTTCCATGCGCCGTTCGGCGGCTACAAGCAGTCCGGCAACGGCCGCGAGTGGGGCGCGTTCGGCCTTGAGGAATTTCTCGAAACCAAGGCGGTGATGCGTCCGGGCCAATGAACGATGCGCTGAATGCTGAAACGGCGGCGCCGTTCGCCGTCAACGTCGCCGATCCCGACCTCTGGGACCGGGAAGCGTTCTGGCCGATTTTCGAGCGCCTGCGCCGCGACGATCCGGTACATTATTGTCCCGACAGCGCCTACGGTCCCTATTGGTCGGTGACGCGCCATGCGGACATTCTGACGGTGGAAACCAGCCACCAGATCTATTCCTCCGCCAGCAAGCATGGCGGCGTCATCATTCACGACGACATCGCCTTTCACATCGGTCCTTATGTGCTTGAAGGCATCATCACCATGGACCCGCCGCGCCACGAGGAACAGCGCGCCGCGGTTTCGGGCATTGTCGCGCGGCCAAATCTCGACCATTTCGAAACCATTATCCGAAAGCGCACCGCGGCGGTGCTGGACGATCTGCCGGTCAATGAAGTCTTCGACTGGGTCGGCGCCGTCTCCGTGGAGCTGACGACGCAGATGCTGGCGACGCTGTTCGATTTTCCCTTTGAGGACCGGCGCAAGCTGACGCGCTGGTCCAATGTTGCAACGACCGAGCCCGGCCTCGGCATCGTCGCCAGCGAGGCTGAGCGCCAGCGCGAAATCAAGGAATGTCTGTTCTATTTCACCCGGCTGTGGCGCGAGCGAAAACAGCGGCGGGACGGATTCGACTTCGTTTCCATGCTGTCCCAGAACCCGGCGACCGCGAACATGCAGCCGATGAATTATCTCGGCAATGTGCTGGTGCTGATCGTCGGCGGCAACGATACGACGCGCAATTCCATGTCCGGCGCGGTATGCGCCTTCGACCGCTATCCCGACCAGCTCGCAATGCTGAAAAACGACCCCTCGCTGATGGAAAACGCGGTTTCGGAGATCATTCGCTGGCAGACGCCCATCGCCCATATGCGCCGCACCGCGCTCGCCGACGCCGAACTCGGCGGCAAATCCATCAAAAAAGGCGACAAGGTGGTGATGTGGTATGCCTCGGGCAATCGCGACGAGACCGTGTTCGAAGATGCGGAGGATTTTCGCATCGACCGGCCCAACGCCCGCCGCAATCTTTCCTTCGGTTTCGGCATTCACCGCTGCATGGGCAGGCGCCTGGCCGAACTGCAGCTTAAAATCCTGCTTGAAGAAGTCCTCAGCCGCTGGCGGCGGATCGAGGTCGCCGGCGAGCCCGAGCGCATCAAATCGAATTTCGTGCATGGGTTTTCGCGCCTGCCGGTGCGGATCATTCCATGACGTCTTTGGTTGGAGGTTCCCCATGCCGCTGAGCCGCCGCGCCATCCTCATCACCGGGGCGTCCGCCGTCGTCATTGCCGGCGCGGGCTGGGCGTTGACGCGCGCGCCCAACGCCGCGCGCGCGCCATGGCGAAAGGCCAGCGAAGGCTTTGGCGATCCGCGCCTTGATATTCTCGCTTACGCCATTCTCGCGCCGAGCGCGCACAACATGCAGCCCTGGCGGATTCGCCTCGACGGCGACGACGCGTTTTCCATTTATTGCGACCGCGCGCGCCTATTGCCGGAAAACGATCCGCTCAACCGCCAGATTACGATCAGTTTCGGCTGTTTCCTCGAACTTGCCCGTCTTGCGGCGGCGGAAAAGGGGTTTCGCCTTGACATCGACCCGTTTCCCCTGGGCGAGCCGCAACCGTTGCTCGATGAACGGCCCGTTGCATTGGTCAGGCTGATCGAAGACGCCGCCCAGCCGCCCGATCCGCTGTTTTCCGAAGCGCTCTCGCGGCGCACAAACCGATCGCCCTTCGATATGGAAAAACCGGTCGCGGACGCTGATCTCTTGGCCATTGTCCGCGCAGCGCCGTCGGACGTCATCCCCAGGGCGTCTTCAGATCCGCTCCTGGTTGAAGCGCTTCGCGCGCTGACAGTCGACGCCTGGCGCGTTGAATGGACGACCCCGGCGACGCGCCGGGAGAGCGTCATCACCACGCGCATCGGCAAGGCGGAAAATAACGCTGCCCCTTACGGACTTTCTGTCATCGGCGCGCCCATGGATGCGCTGAAAGCGGCCGGCGTTCTCACCCGCGAAAAGATGGATCAGCCGGGCACGACGGCCTATGAGCAAAGCCTTTCCTTCTATGAAAAGGCCTGTGAAACCGCGGCGGCCTTCGCCTGGATCAAAACGGCGGCGAATACGCGCGGCGATCAGCTAGCCGCCGGCCGCGCCTGGATGCGCATGCACCTTGCCGCAAATGCCCGCGGCATAGCGTTTCATCCCTTAAGTCAGGCGCTTCAGGAGTTTCCCGAAATGGCGCAACTTTATGCGCGCATGCACGAGACTCTTGGCGCAACCAACGGCGAAACCGTTCAAATGCTCTCGCGCCTGGGCTTCGCCAAGGCCCCGCCGCCGGTGCCGCGGGAACCGTTGCTATCCAAGCTGGTTTCCGCCTGAAATCAATATCCTGAACGAAGCAGCCGCCCCGCAACCGGCCTTAGCGCGCAATCAATCGCGATCGACCGGTAAAAAGCAAAATAAATCACAACGCCGCTTATGTCCCCCGACCTGATCGGGGGAAAGCGGGAATCCAGCACAGATAATAATGTCGGGCAAAGCCCGTCTTTATATTTTAATGGATCCCCGCCCCGACCGCGAACGCGGTCAATTTATAATGAGCGCGCCTTCGCGCGCGGGCACGGGGATGAGCGGAGATAGGAATTACGCGATCCGCAACCGGCGCTAACGCGCAATCAATGTTGCATTGCGAAATAATTGCATGCGTTTCCCCGTGGAACGATCGCGCGGATAACGCATTGTTTCCCCCTTTGTCAGAAACCCATCGCGATTGAAGGCTGCGCCGGCGCCGAAATATCGATTCGGCGAGCCGTCCTTCAATTTGCATGCGAAACGTTTTCCCCAAGAAAGTAAAGCCCCGGCGATGCAACGCCGGGGCTTTGGGTGAATTCACTTGGCGAATTCTGTTTTTGTAGAACCGTCGGTTCGAAAGTCTTGTGGCGGGAATCTCCCCCGCAAAATACCGGCTTCAAACTACCCTGACGCCGATATCAGGCCCCTCTTAATGCGCGTCCGATGCTTCAAAACACCCTGCGCGAGGCGCGCTAAAAACACCGAAAATCAAGCCGTTAAGGCTGATTTACCGGCGTTACCGCCGCTTCGTGCGACGCTTCGCGGTCTTCCGCTTGGCTGTTTTGCGCTTGGCCGTCTTACGCTTGGCCGGGCGACGTTTTGCGGTTTTCCGCTTCGCCGTTTTGCGCTTTGCGGTCTTCCGCTTGGCCGTTTTCCGCTTCGCGGTCTTCCGCTTGGCTGTTTTACGCTTCGCGGTTTTGCGTTTCGCAGTTTTCCGCTTGGCTGTTTTGCGCTTGGCCGTCTTCCGCTTCGCAGTCTTGCGTTTTGCGGTTTTACGCTTGGCTGTTTTGCGCTTTACAGCCTTTTTGCGGCGAGCCGGCGCTTTACGCTTCGTCGCCTTACGCTTGGTAGCTTTACGCTTAGTGGCTTTTCGTTTGGTCGTTTTTCTTTTGACCGCCATGGTTCACCTCCGAATCATGATTCGAAAGTTAAACCATAACGTAATTTACTAAAAAAGTATTGTTTATGCACAACACCGACGCGCGCATGTGCATTTTTTGTCGTTTTTTGATTCGTTTTCGCGTTTAGAACGGAATGTCGTCGTCCAATTCGTAACTTTGACCGCCGGAAGAACCGCCTTGGTCGGACATTCCGCCCGCCGAACGATCGCCGCCGCCTCTGCTGTCGAGCATCACCATGGAAGAGTTGAAATTACGCAGCACGACTTCGGTCGTATAACGGTCGTTGCCGTCCCGGTCCTGCCATTTTCGGGTCTCAAGCTGGCCTTCAAGATAAACTTTCGCGCCTTTTCGCAGATATTGTTCGGCGACGCGCACCAAACCTTCCGAAAAGATCGCAACATTATGCCATTCGGTTTTTTCCCGTCTTTCGCCGGTATTTCGGTCTTTCCAGCTATCCGACGTCGCCACGCGGAGATTGCAAACCGATCCGCCGTTCTGAAATTTGCGGACTTCAGGATCGGCCCCGAGATTGCCGACCAAAATGACTTTATTGACGCTGCCAGCCATAAAATTTCTCCGTCTTGCGCGCGCAAATGCAGATCGCGCGGATTCGCGTCGCGCTCAATGAATGTTTATCCCCAAAAGAAATCCGGGGCGTACGATCTAATGTTCACATCTTGTTCTTGCTGTCAACGTCGATATAAGATCATGCGCGCCGCGCGCATATATAAAGTGACCAACAAAGAGCACGCATGAGTTTGAAATCGATCCGCGTCGTCGGGGCGCGCGAACACAATCTAAAAAACGCGACGCTTGAACTGCCCCGCGACAAGCTGATCGTGATGACCGGCCTTTCCGGCTCCGGCAAATCCTCCCTCGCCTTCGATACGATCTACGCCGAGGGCCAGCGCCGCTATGTGGAAAGTTTGTCCGCTTATGCACGCCAGTTCCTGGAATTGATGCAAAAACCCGATGTCGATCAGATCGAAGGACTTTCCCCGGCGATTTCCATCGAACAGAAGACGACGTCGCGCAATCCGCGCTCGACCGTCGGCACGGTGACGGAAATCTACGACTATATGCGCCTGTTATGGGCGCGGATCGGCGTTCCCTATTCCCCGGCGACCGGCGAGCCCATCGCCTCCCAGACCGTCACGGAAATGGTCGACCGGCTGATGACCGAAGGCGATGGCGCGCGGTTTTATCTGCTCGCGCCCATCGTGCGCGGCCGCAAGGGCGAATACCGCAAGGAATTCGCCGACCTGCAAAAGCGCGGCTTTCAGCGCGTCAAGGTCGACGGGGCGTTTTATGAAATCCCCGACGTGCCGGCGCTCAACAAGAAGGTCAAGCACGATATCGAAGTGGTGGTCGACCGCATCGTGGTCAAAAAGGGGATCGAATCGCGCCTGGCGGATTCGTTCGAAACCGCGCTCGAACTCGCCGACGGCATCGCAATTGCGGAACGGGCGGATGCTTCTCCCCTCTCCCTCCAGGGAGAGGGGCCGGGGGTGAGGGGAAAGAAAAAGACAAACCGCGCGGATCCGCCCTCACCCCTAACCCCTCTCCCGCAAGCGGGAGAGGGGAACGCGCATCGCATCATCTTCTCCGCCAAATTCGCCTGTCCGGTCTCCGGCTTCACCATCGACGAGATCGAACCGCGGCTTTTTTCTTTCAACGCCCCGGCAGGCGCGTGCCCCGTCTGCGACGGGCTCGGCACGGAAATGGTGTTCGACGAGGACCTCGTCGTGCCCGACGGATCGCTTCCCTTGAACAAGGGCGCGATCGCCCCGTGGTCGAAAGGCACCTCGCCCTATTACGCCCAGACCCTCGAAGCGCTGGCGCGTAAGTACAAATTCAAAATGACCGTTCCCTTCGACGAACTGCCCGAGGAGGCCCGGGACGTCGTCCTTTACGGCACCGACGAAGAAGAGGTGAAATTCATCTACGCCGACGGCGCGCGCAAATATGAAGTGGTCAAGCCCTTCGAAGGGGTCATTCCCAATCTCGAACGGCGCTGGCGCGAAACCGACTCAAGCTGGGTGCGCGAGGAACTCGGCCGCTTTCAGTCGGTGACCGACTGCGAGGCGTGCAAGGGGCTCCGCCTTAAGCCCGAAGCCCTGGCGGTGAAGGTGGGAACGCTTTCCATCTCCGAGGCGACGCAGTTTTCTATTCTGGCGGCGGGCAACTGGTTCGACGCGCTTGAGAAAGTCCTGTCGAAAAAGGAAATGGAAATCGCCGCGCGCATCCTCAAGGAAATCCGCGAGCGGCTGCATTTTCTCAACAATGTGGGGCTCGACTATCTCACCCTGTCGCGGTCGTCGGGCACGCTGTCGGGCGGGGAAAGCCAGCGCATCCGCCTCGCCTCGCAGATCGGCTCGGGGCTTACCGGCGTTTTATACGTCCTCGACGAACCGTCCATCGGCCTGCATCAGCGCGACAATGCGCGCCTGCTCGAAACCCTCAAGCGCCTGCGCGATCTCGGCAATTCGGTGATCGTCGTCGAACATGACGAAGAGGCGATCCGCGCCGCCGACCATATTGTCGATATCGGCCCCGGCGCCGGCATTCACGGGGGGCAGATCGTTGCGCAGGGGACGGTGCGCAACATCACGGCGTCCAAGGCCTCCCTTACCGGCGATTATCTTTCCGGCCGCAAGAGTGTTCCCGTGCCTGCGGAGCGCCGGCCCTTCAACAAGCGCAGGACGGTGCGCGTCAAAGGCGCCCGCGCCAACAATCTTAAAAATATCAAGGCGGAAATTCCCATCGGGCTTTTGACCTGCGTCACCGGGGTGTCCGGCGGCGGCAAGTCGACCCTGATTATCGAGACATTATACAAGGCCGCCGCGCGCCGGCTTTACAATTCCAAGGACGCCCCCGCCGAGCACGATAAAATCTTGGGCCTTGAACATTTCGACAAGGTCATCGACATCGACCAGTCGCCCATCGGCCGCACGCCGCGCTCGAATCCGGCGACCTATACCGGCGCCTTCACGCCGATCCGCGACTGGTTCGCCGGCCTGCCCGAAGCCAAGGCCCGCGGCTACAAGCCGGGGCGTTTCTCGTTCAACGTCAAGGGCGGGCGCTGCGAGGCGTGCCAGGGCGACGGCGTCATCAAGATCGAGATGCACTTTTTGCCCGACGTCTATGTCACCTGCGACGTCTGCAAGGGCGCGCGCTATAACCGCGAAACCCTCGAAGTGAAATTCAAGGGCAAGTCCATCGCCGACGTCCTCGACATGACCGTCGAGGAAGGGGCGGAATTCTTCAAGGCCGTGCCGTCGATCCGCGACAAGCTGGAAACCCTCAACCGCGTCGGGCTTTCCTACATCCATATCGGCCAGCAGGCGACGACCCTTTCCGGCGGCGAGGCCCAGCGGGTCAAGCTCTCCAAGGAACTGTCGAAACGCGCCACCGGCCGCACGCTTTATATCCTCGACGAGCCCACCACCGGCCTTCACTTCGAGGACGTCAGGAAGCTCATGGAAGTGATCCAGGAACTCGCCGATAACGGCAACACCGTCGTCGTCATCGAACACAATCTCGACGTCATTAAACAGGCCGACTGGATCATCGATCTCGGCCCCGAAGGCGGCGACGGCGGCGGCGACATCGTCGCCGCGGGAACGCCCGAAGACGTCGCCAAAGTCGCCAAGAGCTATACGGGGCAATTCCTCAAGGACATGCTCAAGGCCGGTTCGGTGGCAAAGGCGCCGAACGCCAAGCCGGGGGCGAAACGCAGCGCGACGAAGAAGAAAGCGGCGAAAGGAAAGCGTAGAGCAGCTTAAGAGTGAGGTTAAAAACTTGCTATGATTATCTATAAGAGTAGATATCAATGTCTCCAGACTTTACAAAACAAACTATAGAAACAATTGCGAAACGCTCTGCGTTTAGATGCTCAAATCCTGACTGTAGAGTTCTCACAGTAGGACCAAACTCTACCGACACTACAGCAACTATCATTGGCGAAGCGGCGCATATTCACGGTGCGCGCCCCAAAAGCAAACGCTACGTTACAACCATGAATGATGAGGCTAGAGCAGAAATTACAAATGCAATTTGGCTTTGTCGGAATTGCCACGCAAAGATTGATCGTGATGAAAATTATTTCACAGCTGAATTGCTATTTCGCTGGCTAGAAATACATGAACGTTACATCGCATCTGAACTCGGCTCGGTTTCAGATAAAACGCGCTTTGAACTTGAAGAACGCGAGTTGCAGTCATTTAGTAATTATCCTGCAATTATCCGCCGAATAGTGATTGACAAACCTCGAGGATGGGAGTGGCGGTTGACAGCAGAACTTATGCGCCACCTCAACGGCCCTGAGTTGCAGCGTCTGAAAGATTTAAGAGAAGGCTTATATACGAGACCATTATTGCACCTTCATGATGATAATATCTTTCGATGGATAGACGAAAAATTTGCCGAAATTAGTAATAGCATTACTCCTATTGAACCGCTTTTGGCCTCTCTCACAGAGGCGTGGGGAATGCCTGGGAAATCCGGAAATCTGAACGATATACATCGTTTGTGCCGTTACATACGAGACTATATGAGTCGAATTATAGATATTGAAGAAAGCCTTTATTTCGTGAATCCTCCGGAGGAGTTTGAAAATTTGATCGCCTTAATACGCAGCGCTTTTGGTGAAAATCTCGCCAAATTTCAAGAAATACCCAATACACTTGATGAAGTACTATCGATGCTCGATAAAAATCACGCCACTAAAACAAAAGATCCTCTGGTAATAAGAAAAACGATTAGCTTTTCGTTACCCGATGGCTGGTTAGATTCTATCAACGCTGAAATTCAAAAAAGTTCTGAAAAATTCATTCTCCGTTGCCAAGCCGAAACAAACGAAGATTTTTTTGGGCACAACTGATGAAATATTGGCGCGAAAGCGGATGGCGAGCCCCGCCTTACACTTACCCCGCTCATTCCCGCGAAAGCGGGAATCCAGCGAACGAATAATGTCGGGCGAAGCCCGTCTTTATTCTTTTACTGGGCCCCGGCTTCCGCCGGGGAAAGCAGGTAGAAGAGTAAGCAAGCCCAGGGCGCCTTAAGCGGAGCGCAAGGCGCCATTCCACCGTCGCTATGGCGCCTTGCGGCCTGCGGCCTTAATGCGCCCTACGAGCTGTGGGTATCGTCGCCGCCCAACCCGTCCTACAATCGCCCCCATGCACACCGTCACCGAACATCGCGATCCGCCCTATATCGAAGTCACCGTGTTTGATCGCTATCCCGACAACTATCTGGCGGAATTCCAGCCGGTCATGATGCGCTACGCCGCCGAATTCGACGCCTTTAGCGCCCTTGAGGTTCGGCACGGAAGGGTGCGCAACGAACTCTGGAGTCTATTGAAGACCGGCGGGCGGGCAAACGAGGAACTCATCACCGCCGTGAAGAAGATGAAACGCTTAGCCGTGGTCGGCGACGAAATCGGCGTCGTCACTCGGTTGGTCGCGGCGTTGCCGCTCTCCGGCGGGCCGAGCATGCGCTTGTTTAAACTCCACGAACTCGATGAAGCGCGCGCTTGGATGCGATTGCCAACAAAGCAAGCGTAGGGTGCATTAAGCGGAGCGCAATGCACCATTCCACCGTCGCTATGGCGCCTTGCGGCCTGCAGCCTTAATGCACTCTACGGGCTACGGACTACACTTCCCCCGCTCATTCCCGCGAAAGCGGGAATCCAGCGAACGGGTAATGCCGGGCGAAGTCCGTCTTTCTTTCTTTGACTGGACCCCGACTTGCGTCGGGGAAATCGGATGGAGAGGTAAGACACAAACTTCCCCTCCCGCTCTTCCCGGCGAAAGCCGGGACCCAGCGAATGGATAATGTCGGGCGAAGCCCGTCTTTTTTATGTTGACTGGACCCCGTTGACGGTTCCCTTCCGTCAACTTCGTCGGGGAAGTCGGGTGGAGGGGTAGGAAACAAACCTCAGAAAGCGGAAGAAGAGTTTTGCAAGCCCCTCGCCGGTCATCCCGGACGATCCGCAGGATCGATCCGGGATCCATGGCGCTTCCCGACAACAATCGCGGCGGCGGCGCCGGCGAGTCCTGGATCCCGGATCTGCGCCGCGCCATCAAAGATGGTGCAGCGCGTCCGGGATGACGGCAACGCGCAAGCCTAAAGCCTGTCTTTTTATTTCGGCTGGACCGCGCCTGCGCTTGGCGCCGCTTGCGATGCAGGAAGGATGCGCCGCGGGCGCCAGATACCCAGCACCACATTGGCGATGGAAAGCGCCATCACCACCCAGAGCGCGTACCATTCCTTGCGAAGCGCCTGGTCGAGAATGGCGGGCGTCGCCTCGCCGGCCGCAATTTTCTTAGAAACGCCTGCTGCGTGGTTCGCCGATTCTCCGACCGCGGATAGAACGAGAATGAACATCAACACGCCCATCGCCGCCTTGATCCACACCCAACCCTTGTCGAGAAACGGCGGATGCGCGGCCATGGCGAAGAGGCCCGAGGCGAGCGCGACGCCGAGCGACGGCAGCAAGACATATCTGCTGATCGCCGAAATCGATTGCCGCAGGTCAGCATAGGCGGCGGGCGTTTCCTGCGGCGCGGCGATCAGCAACAACATGTAACAGCCAAGCCCGCCGATCAGCCCGCAGGAGGCGACGGTGTGAAGAATTTTCAGGAATTTGCGCATGGGTTTCGCCTCCGGCTGCGGCGCGATTGCCTCAGCGACATCAGCGGGTCAAGGCCCGCCCTAGCCCGCTTTCAATCCATCGCCCACGAGCCAGGCGCGGATCGTATCCGCAACATAGAGGTCAAGAGCAACGAGCGCGCCAAGCCCTATGGCGCCGCCGAGAACGAACAGCAGACGGACGGTCCTTTCCTCGGGCAGGAACAGCGCGCTGATAAAGACGCCGCTATAGATAATAACGCCCAACATCACCGCCACGATGGCGCCGGCGCGCCCGGCCTCGAACAGGTCAACAGAACCCATGCCGGGCTCGACCAGGGAAAAGAACGATGCCGCCGCAGCGCCGAACACAGACAACATGATCATGCCGAAAAAGCCGGCCGTCATCGGATGCGAGAAAAGAAACGCAGGTAAAGCGTCCGCTCTTCCCGCCGCTTTTATCGCCGGTCCTGGGTTTGGAAACATCGCGCGCCTCCTTGCGGCCTCTTGATAGTCTTGAGGATATCAGTCAGTCCATCAAGCGGCGATGAAGACGCTTCGCTGTTTATTCGTAAATTCGATAGTTTAAATAGATATAATCTGTTTTACAGATATTCTAAACCTCGATAATTCTACATCCGCTCGTCTCAGGGATCGAACCGCCGCCCAACCACGTCGATTGCCTGGCATGAGTTCCGCGCTTCGCCCGCAGCCGGAGCAGCGATCGAAACGACCCCATGTCTGACGCATGGGCGGTCTTGATCGCAGCACCCATGAGAAACTTGAAACGAGGAAACCATATGAACCGGACCCCCAAAACCCTTTTACTTGCATCCGTCGCCGCGCTGGCGCTCAGCGTCGCCGCCTGTTCGCAACAGGAAACGCCGAGCGAAGCCACCGCCGACAGCGACCTCGCGCAAAGCGCAACAGCCATGACCGACGCGCAAAACGACGCCGGCGCAAGCAAGCCCGGCGCGCCGACATTGAACACGCAATGGTGGCCGGAACAGCTGGACCTGACGGTGCTGCGCCAGAACGCCGCCGTCAATGACCCCATGGGCGACGACTTCGATTACGCCGAGGCGTTCGCGAGCCTCGATCTCGACGCCGTCAAAAAAGACATCGAAGCGGTGATGACAGACTCGCAAGACTGGTGGCCGGCGGATTACGGCCATTACGGTCCGTTATTCATTCGCATGGCCTGGCACAGCGCCGGCACCTATCGCACCTTTGACGGGCGCGGCGGCGCGGGCGCGGGTCAACAGCGCTTCGAGCCGCTCAACAGCTGGCCGGACAATGGCAATCTCGACAAAGCCCAGCGCCTTTTATGGCCGGTCAAGCAGAAATACGGCCGCAATATTTCGTGGGCTGACTTAATGATCCTGACCGGCAATGTCGCCATGGAGTCCATGGGCTTTAAGACGCTTGGCTTTGCCGGCGGCCGCGTCGATGCGTGGGAGCCAGACCTGGTTTACTGGGGTCCGGAAAATGAGTTTCTCGCCGATGAGCGCCATAGCGGCGACCGGGAGCTGCAAAAACCGCTCGGCGCCACGCAAATGGGATTGATTTACGTCAACCCCGAAGGGCCGAACGGTAATCCGGATCCCATCGCCGCCGCCCATGACATTCGCGAAGCCTTCGGCCGGATGGCGATGAACGATGAGGAAACCGTCGCGCTGATTGCCGGCGGCCACACATTCGGCAAAGCCCATGGCGCTGGAAATCCTGCAGAATGCGTCGGCCCCGAACCCGCCGCCGCCGGTATCGAGGAACAAGGGCTCGGCTGGAAAAACACCTGCGGAACCGGCGCCGCCGGCGACACCATCACCAGCGGTCTTGAAGGCGCCTGGACGTCAAGCCCGGTGCAGTGGACGCATCAGTTCTTCAGCAATCTTTTCGCCTTCGAGTGGAAGCAAACGCGCAGCCCCGCCGGCGCGATTCAGTGGATACCGACTGACGAAGCGGCGGCGCAACTCGTGCCCGACGCCCATGATCCAGACAAACGTCATGCGCCGATCATGCTCACCACGGATTTGTCGCTGAAGTTCGATCCAAGCTATCGGGAAATTTCGCAACGGTTCCTGGAGAACCCTGAAGCGTTCGAACAAGCCTTTGCCCGCGCCTGGTTCAAGCTGACCCATCGCGACATGGGCCCGCGCGCGCGTTATCTCGGCGCGCATGTCCCGAGCGAAGCAATGATCTGGCAGGACCCGATCCCGGCGGTCGATCACCCCCTGATCGACGCAAGCGACATCGCCGCGCTTAAAGCCGACATTCTCGCATCAGATTTATCCGTATCCGAACTGGTGCGCGCGGCCTGGGCCTCCGCCTCCACGTTCCGCGACACCGACATGCGCGGCGGCGCCAATGGAGCGCGCATCAGCCTTGCGCCTCAAAAGGATTGGGAAGCCAACGATCCGGCGGAACTTGCAAAAGTTCTGGACGCGCTCGGCGGAATCCAAAGCAACTTCAATGACGCCCAAACCGGCGGCAAACGCGTTTCCATGGCGGACCTGATTGTCCTGGGCGGCGCGGCCGCGATCGAAGCGGCCGCGAAGAACGCCGGTCACGCGATCACGGTTCCCTTTACGCCCGGCCGTATGGACGCGTCGGCCGAGCAAACCGACGTGGCTTCCATCGCCGTGCTCGAACCGACGGCGGACGGCTTCCGCAACTATGTGGGCGGCGACGACTATGGAGGCTCTCCGGCGGAGCGGCTGATCGACAAAGCGGATGTGTTGACGCTCACCGTTCCGGAAATGGCCGTGCTGGTCGGCGGCATGCGCGCGCTCAACGCCAATGCCGGCGGCGCAAGCCACGGCGTTTTGACGGAGCGCCCTGGAACCTTGAGCAACGACTTCTTCGTCAACCTGCTCGACATGAGCACGCAATGGCGGCCGGCTGCGGACGGCGTTTATGAAGGCCATGACCGCGCGACGAGCGAGAAAAAATGGACAGCGACGGAAGTCGATTTGATCTTCGGGTCGAACTCCGAACTGCGCGCCGTCGCCGAAGCCTATGCCTATACCGGTTCCGAAGCGGCGTTCGTCAGCGACTTCGTCGCCGCCTGGAGTAAGGTCATGACCCTTGACCGGTTCGACCTGAACTAACCTTCCGGCGTATTTTCCAAAACGCATCGACGATCTTTGAAAAATGTAAATCAGAGATCGTCGATCGCGCTTCATCGAACGGACCGCATCGCGCAAGCCGAACGCGACGCCAGGAGCCCGCACATGTCGAAAGGCGACTTTGTCTGGTGCGATCTATCCGCATACCGGGTCGACACGGCCAAAGCGTTCTACAGGAAAGTGTTCGGGTGGAACTATAAACCCGTGGCGCAGCTCGATGGGACGCCCTATCACGTCGCGTTTGCGCGCAAGGGGGAAGCCGCGGCAATCTTTGAAATGCCCGAGAAATTTCAAAAGATCGGCCTGCCGAGCTTTTGGATGCCGTATATCGCAGTCGATCATATCGAAGACGCCTGCGCGGCGGCGGCCCGGCGCGGCGGCAGGATCGAGATCGAACCGACCGCGTTTTCGGAGCGCGATGCCATCGCGCTCATTCGCGATCCGCTCGGGGCCGGCTTTACCGTATATGAAGGAACGGGTCTCGCGCCTTTAAAGGATTATCGCAAAGGTCATATGGCCTGGCGCGGTCTTTATGTTTCGGACCCCCACGCGGTAAAGGATTTTTACGCGGCGATTTTCGATTGGCGGTTTTCGCAAGACCCCGCCCTGCCGTCAGCCTTTCGCGTATGCAATGCGCTTGGGGTCGATGTCGCGGAAATCGTCAAAGTCGGCGAAGACTTAAGAGGCCCGCATGAATTCTGGGGCATTCATTTCGCGGCTGGCGATCTTCGAAAAGCCAAAGCGGCGATCGAAAAACACGGCGGCGAAATCATTTTCGAGGACGCGCATCCGGAACAACCGACCGTCCTGGCGAAAGATCCCGGCGGGGCCGCCTTCTTTGTCGTGTAACGAAGGACGGCGCGACAGCAAGCGTCGCGCATTCTTTCCCCGTTTACGGGGGGTTGGAAGGGGGTACTAATGCATTCGCACCCCCTCCGTCCCCCGGATCAAGTCCGGGAGACACCTCCCCCGCAAGCGGGGGAGGAAAAGCGCAAAATTCAACGCATTAATAAGTTGATCGATGCTGTTAAAGTTCAACCCCAGGAGGGTATTCGGCCTTGAAACCCGCATTGCGTCGATAGATATCGAACACCTTCCGGGAGGCCATATAATGCCGGCCATGATGAATTCGAGTGCAACGATAATACCGTCATCCCGTGCGCTGCGCGGCATGAAATGCCGCGCTGCTGACACGGGATCGCCATCGGCCTGCGCCGGCCTTGTTTCAGGCGATCCCGGATCTGCGCAGCGGCGTTCCACGCCGCCCCGACCGCGAAGGCGGTCATATGATAATTTGCGCGCATTCGCGCGCGGGGCGTCCGGGATGACGGTGGAATGCGGAAGAAAAAGCGGGCGGCGCGTGAAACATTCCGTGAAACAATCGCGAAATGGCGCCCCACATTTTGGCGTTTTCGGCTTGAAACCAGGAAAGTTTCCAAACGCGACGCACGAGAATGTTGCGGCGTTCGGTATTGGGCCGTTAGACTTTGACAGGATCAAAAGGGAGAGACTTCATGGAAATCGAACGCAAGACGCTGCCGGAACAACATTATCTTTATGTCGATCGCGAATGCGCGTTCGACGCCAAGTCCATCGGCGACGCCATGGCTTCCGGCTTCGGCGAAGTCTTCGGCTTCGCGCAAGCCAAGGGCATTGCGCCGCTATCCATGCCTGCGTCTTTTTACATGGAAATGCCCGGCGAAAAGATGGCTTTTCGCGCCGGCGTCTTCGTCAGCGCCGAGGATGCGGCCAAGGCCGAGGGCGAAGTAAAGGCGGCGGCGATGCAAGCGGGCGATGTCATGACAGCGACCCATGTGGGATCTTACGCAACGCTCGGCCAGAGCCACAAGGCGCTGTGGGATTACGCGGAGTCCCAGGGCCTTCCCACCGTCATGCCGGTCTGGGAAATCTATGTCGACGATCCGACGACGAAACCGGAAGCGGAAGTCCGCACCGAAATTTTCCGGGCGCTGGGCGGGTAACGGCATTGATCGGCCGGCCGATTGCGAAGCCGCCGGCGACAGGCTAGCAAGCACGCCATGACAGCCACCATTCCCGATCTTGCCGGCAAGACCGCGCTGGTCACGGGCGCGTCGCGCGGCATCGGCCGGGCGATCGCCCTGATGCTGGCCAAGGCCGGCGCCCATGTCCTGGCGCTGGCGCGCACCACCGGCGCGCTGGAAGAACTCGATGACGACATTCGCGCCGCCGGCGGCACGGCGTCGCTGATCCCCATGGATCTTACGGACGATAACGGAATCGAATCGCTTGCCGCCGCCCTCGCCGAGCGCTTCGAAACGCTCGACATTCTCGCGCTCAACGCCGCAACGCTGGGCGAACTGGCGCCCCTGACGGACATCGATCCGAAAGTCTGGCGGCGCACCCTCGATCTCAACGTGACGGCGAACTGGCGGCTGATCCGCGCCCTCGATCCGCTGTTGCGCAAATCCCCAGACGCGCGGGTTATTTGCCTGACGTCTCGCGTCGGCGGCGAACGCGCGCGGGCCTTTTGGGGCGCATACGGCGTTTCCAAGGCGGCTTTCGAACTGCTGGCCGGGACCTATGCGGAAGAAGCAAAGAACGCGAATATTTCCGTGGCGATTATCGATCCGGGGCCGATGCGCACCGCCATGCGCGCGCAGGCCATGCCCGGCGAGGATCCTGAAACCTTGCCCAGGCCGGCAGAACTCGCGCCGCTGGTCTATTGCGCGCTTACGGAAAAGGCGGACGGCGTTTTGCGGCTGGTCTTTCGCGAGTGGAAGGAACGATCCGTGTCTTAATCGTAGGGCCTTAATCGTAGGGATTGTCTTGCCGCTTTAAGATCAGCCGGATCGGCACGGCCTTGATGTCGAATGCTTCGCGGATGCCGTTGATCAAATAGCGCTTATAGGCCGCCGGCAGTTCCTGGGCCCGCGCGCATTGGGCGACAAAAGTCGGCGGACGGGTTTTGGTCTGGGCGATATAGCGGATCTTGATCGGCTTGCCCGAAACCGCCGGCGGCGGATGGCGCGCGATTGCTTCTTGCAGCCAGTCATTGAGCTCGGACGTTTTCACCCTGGCGTTCCAGTCGACATAAACCCGCGTCACCGCCGGCATCAGGCGCTGGACCCCCGCGCCGGTGAGCCCGGACAGCGGCACGATGGGAACGCCCGGCGCCTGGGCGAGCAGGCGTTCGGCCTGTTGGCGCAACGCCTTTAAGAAGGCGTCGCGGTCCTTAACGAGGTCCCATTTGTTAACGGCGACGACCAGCGCGCGGCCTTCGCGCAGCGCGAGGTCGGCGATCTGAAGGTCCTGTTTTTCAAACGGGGCTTGCGCATCCAGCAACAGCACCACGACTTCGGCGAAACGGATCGCGCGCAGGGCGTCGGCGACGGAGAGTTTTTCAAGCTTGGATTGAACTTTCGCCTTCTTGCGCATGCCGGCGGTGTCGAACAGCTTGACCGGCCATTCGCGGTCTTTATCGCGCCAGCGCCATTCAACGGAAATCGCATCCCGCGTAATGCCGGCTTCCGGACCGGTCAGCAGGCGGTCCTCGCCGATCAGGCGGTTGACCAGCGTCGACTTGCCGGCATTGGGCCGGCCGACGATCGCCACGCGCAAGGGCTTGAGCGGATCGTCCCAGGCGGTTTCGTCTTCGGACGCGTCCGCCCCTTCCGCGGCCAGATAGGGTTCAAGCGCGGCGAACAGATCACCCATCCCTTCGCCATGCTCGGCGGAAATCGCAACGGGATCGCCCAGCCCCAAACGATAGGCATCATAAAGGCCGGTTTCGCCGGCGCCGCCTTCGGTCTTGTTGGCGAGCAACACCACCGGCTTGCCGCTGGCGCGCAACAGATTTGCATAGGCCTCATCCAACGGCGTGACGCCGGCGCGCGCGTCAATGATAAAAAGACAAACGGCGGCTTCTTCAATCGCGAGTTCGGCCTGGCGGCGCATGCGCCCTTCAAGCGCGGCCGCCGGGGCGTCCTCCAGACCCGGCGTGTCGATGATGCTGAACGAAAGATCGCCGAGCCGCGCTTCGCCTTCCCGGCGATCGCGCGTAACGCCGGGCGTATCGTCGACCAGCGCCAGACGCTTGCCGGCGAGGCGGTTGAACAGCGTCGATTTTCCGACATTCGGTCGGCCGACCAGCGCGACTTTTACGGACATGGCCGAACATCCAATTTCGCCAGGAGATGCGCGAGGTTAGCGCATGGCGATCAGTTTGCCTGCTTCGGTCAGAATATAGAGCTTTTCATTGGCGACGACAGGCGCGATCACCGAGCCGCCGCTGATTTTTTTCGTCTCCACCACTTCCCCTGTGGTCGGAGACACTTTCACGATCCGACCCTGGCTCGAAACCAGCACGAGATAATCGCCCGCCAGCACGGGGCCGGCCCAGTTGATCCGCCCTTTGCGCTTCTTTTCCTTCTGGTAGCGTCGCAGCTGCGACACCCAGATGACGCCGCCGTCATTGCGCGAAATACAGGCGAGTTCGCCTTCAACGGAAATCAGATAAATGAAATCGCCCGCCACCCAGGGCGTCTGCATGCTGGCGACCGACGCTTCCCAGAGCGGCTGCCCGGAACGAATGTCGATCGCCGCCAGCCGGCCGCCATGGCTGACGACGTAAACCAGGCCGCGGTCGATCACCGGACTGCCGGCGATGTCATTGAGGGTCGCCAGCGCCGTCATGCGCGCCTGCTGGATCAGGGTTTCATTCCAGACCGCCCGGCCGGAGTCCGCAAGAAACGCCACGACTTCGCCGGAAGAAAACGGCGCGACGACAAGATCGCCTGCAGCGGCGGGACTCGCCGAAGACAGAATGCGCGCCCGTTCCTCGAATGACTGAAACGTCCAGGCTTTTTCGCCGGTCGCCTGATCAAGCGCGATAAACTCGTTCGTATTGGTCGTCAGATACACCTTGCCGCGATAGGCGGTCGGCGGCGTCCGCACCGGCGCGGTGGTCTCCACTCGCCAAAGTTCTTCTCCGGTGATCGCGTCGAGCGCGGCGATGAAACCGAAACCGGATGTGACGAACACCCGGCCCTGGTCGAACGCGACGCCGCCGCCGAAACCGATCTGCGCGGGGTTCTTGCCGCCGAACATCAGGAGAATCTCCTGAACGCGGAACTTCTCTTTGATCTTCGGCGTTAATTCCGTGCGCCACACGCGGTCGCCGGTTTCTGCATCGAACGCCGTCACATGCGCATTCGCATCGGTGACGAAAACGCGATCGCCGACGACGATCGGCGGCGACGTCAGGCGGGCGCGCTTGGACGCGCCGCCGACATTGGCGGTCCAATCCGGCGCCAGTTCAAGCGTGGCGGCGATGTGGTGCAGCGTGTGATCGGCTTCGCCGCCCGGCTGCGGCCAAGAAACGTTCACATAGGAAGGCGGCACCTCGATCGGAATGCCGGCATAGCGGGGATCGGCGCGCAATTGTTCGTCAAGCGCCAAAATCGAGATGCGATCTTCCTCATCCGGGGCGTTTTCTTCCTTGTCGTCATCGCCGCCGCCGAAAACGCCGCCGATCGCGCCAAGCGGACCTGAAGAACACGCCGCGCATGCAAGCAGCGCCAGCGCCGACGCCAAAAGTCTCAAAGCGGCGCGCCAGCCGGACAACTCCACCATCATTGTTGATTTCCACTCTCTTGCGGTGCGGCGTCGGCCGCGTCATCGTCAGTTGCGGCGGGTTCGGAACCGGCCGCGGGATTTTCAGGCGCCGCCGCTGCAGGGTCGTCAGGGTCCGGCCCCACATCCTCGGGCGGCGCCGTTTCATCCATCAGGCCGTCGCCAACCGCGTCGAGCACGTCTTCGAGCCGGGCTTCGCCAGTGATGTTGACGCCAGCCTTCGCCGCGTCGGCAAGCGCGGCGAAATCTTCCGCCCGGCTGCGAACGGATGCCGGCGCGGCGGGATCGATCGACAACGCGCGGAACATCGCCAGCGCGGTTTCGTAGTCCTGCTCCTCAAGCGCTGCGATCCCGGCGATTTCATTCGCGTGATAGGAATAGGCGCCGCCGGTTTCCGCCAGATCGGCGAGATGCTCGAGAACGGCGTCCCGACCCGAATCGAGCGCAAAGTAGGCGGCGCGAATCCGCGCCAGCTCGCGCAACTGCCTTGGCGCTGCATTGTCATTATAGATTTGCCTGTAAGCGCTGATCGCCGCATCGCGCTCGCCCGCCTGGCCGAAGGAGGCCGCGCGATAAAACCGCGACAGAACGCCGTAGCCGCCGGCGCTTTCCTCGGCGATCGCCGCCATCGCCTGTCGGCCGGCGGCTTCGTCATCGGCCAATGTTTCGACCGCAGCCTTGAATTCCAACGCCAGGCGTTTGGCGTCTGCGTCCTGACGCGCGGTCCAAAACTGCCAAGCCCCGACCCCAACGACCACCGCGGCCGCCGCGCCGATCACCGCCGGACCGTGCTTGCGAAACATCTCCCACTGGCGTTCTTCGGCCAGATCCTGATCAACTTCTTTTAATAGGGGGTCTTCGTTGGCCACGCCGCGAGCGTCCTATTTCACGAATGCCTGATTGCAGGGGCGGTTCTAACGGCCTTTGTCAGGCCGCGCAACGCGGCAGAATCCGGTCCCAAACCGCCGCATCCCGACGTCTCGCCCCCACGTCGCCCCAAGGAAGGCGAGGTCCTAGATCAGCGCCACGCCGGCGATATAGCGGTGAAGATAAAAGAATATGGCGGCAAAGACGGCCGCGCCGATCAGAATGACGGCAATGTCGGCGCTCCACGGGCCCGCCGCGGGAACCGGCGCGCCGCGGCGCTTGACGGCGATGCGGTCGATGACGGCGTAAACCAGAAAAGCGCCGAACAGGAGTACCGACCGGACTTCGCCGTTGGTGAGAAGATGCGCGAAAGCCCAGACTTTGACCGCCGCCAGCATGGGGTGCTTGACGGCGTGCGCGATCCGGCCCGCCGGGGCATAGGCCGCTACGATCAAAATCATGGCGATCGCCATTAGAAGATACGCAATGTGCCGTAAATAAGGTGGCGGCGAATAGAGCAGCGACGCATCCGCGCCGCGCCAACCGATAATGATGAGCGCGAAACCTGCGAGCGCGACCAGCGAGAACAGCCCCTTATAAGACCCCTCCCCCAATCGGCCGATAAGACCGTCGCGGACGCCGCGCGCCGCCGTCGGCAGCGCATGCGCGCCGAAAAAGATGATCAGGCCAAGGATAAATAAGATCATGGGTCCTCGTCGGCTGGCATTCAGCTATTCGCCTTCGAACTGCACCAGGGACGTCACCGACTTGCCCATGGCGCGCAGCTTGTCGGCGCCGCCGAGGTCGATGAGGTCCACGACAAACGCGCATAGCGCGATTTCCCCGCCGGCGCGCTCTAAAAGCTTGATCGCCGCGCTCGCCGTGCCGCCGGTGGCGATAAGATCGTCGACGAGCAGCACCTTTTCACCCTCGGCGACGGCGTCCACATGAATTTCGACCTCGTCGACGCCGTATTCCAATTCATAGGATTCGCCCAGCGTCTCATGGGGCAGCTTGCCTTTCTTGCGCACCGGCACGAAACCGATGGAAAGCTGGTGCGCGATGGCGCCGCCAAGGATAAAGCCGCGCGCCTCGATGCCGGCGACCTTGTCGATCTTGGCCCCGGCGAGCGGCTGAACCAATTCGTCCACGGCGCGCCGAAAGCCGCGCGCATCCGACAAGAGCGTCGTAATGTCCCGGAACATAATGCCGGGCTTGGGATAGTCGGGGATCGTTCGAATGACCGATCGCAGATCCATGGGCTTGTTCCCCTTCGCGCCGGCGCGAGCATGGCGGAATCGGCCGGCCCGGACAAGACGCAAGGCCCGGAGCGCCCGGCCCGGCTTGAGGATTGTTAAACCTGGGGCGGTTTACCGCGCCAACGGCTCGGCTTATCCCTGCCGCCCTGCCCTTTCTTGCGGAAATGGGCGATCACCGCCGGGGCGCAGATCAGCCCGAACCACCGGACGACCATAAGGAGAATTCGCGTGAAGAACTTAGCTTTGTGCGGCGCAGCCCTATTGGCGCTCGCTGCTTGCGGCGAAAACACCCAAACCGGGCAGAGCGCCGATGCGGCGTCCGAAGCCGCGATGGAAACCGGCGCTGCGCCGGAACTCGGCGCCTGGGGCGTTGAAACCGATTACATCGATCCGGAAGTCGATCCGGGCGATGACTTTTACCGTCACGTCAACGGCAAATGGATCGACACATTTCAAATTCCCGATGAATTTTCCAGCTACGGCTCGTTTACGGTGCTGTTTGAACGGTCCGAAGAACGGGTGCGGCAAATTATCGAAGACCTTGCCGAGGGCGATGCGGACGCCGGTTCGATCGAACAAAAAATCGGCGACTTTTACGCCAGCTTTATCGATGTCGACGCCATCAACGCCAAGGGCCTTGAACCGCTCGCCGACGATATGGCGCGCCTGAACGCTCTTGAAACGCATGAAGACGTCGCGCGCGCCATGGCCGATCCGGGGTTGGGCTTAAGCGCGTTTATCGGCGCATGGGTGGATGTGGATTCAAAGCAGACCGACCGATACATTGTCTATCTTACCCAGTCCGGCTTGGGGCTGCCGAACCGCGATTATTATCTCGAAGACAGATTCGCCGACAAACGCGAAAAATATAAAACCTATATCGCCGACATGCTGACCCTGGCGGGGGTCGACGGCGCGGCGGAAAAGGCGCCGGCGATATACGATGCAGAACTGCGTATGGCCGAGGTCCATTGGGAGCCCGCCAAACGGCGCAATCGCGATCTCACCTATAATCTCAAAACCCGCGAAGAACTCGCCGCCTTCGCCCCCGGCGCGCCCTGGGCGGCGATGCTGGAAGAGGCCGGCCTCGGCGCGCAGCAGGAATTCATCGTGCGCGAAGACGACGCGATCCAGGCCCTGGCGGCGATCTTCGCCGAAACGCCAGTGGAAACCTGGCGGGATTATCTTGTGTTCCACCTGCTGCGTTCCAACGCATCGGTGCTGCCGAGCGAATTCGACGAGGCCACCTTCGGCTTTTTCGGCACCGAACTGCGCGGCACGCCGCAGCAGCGCGAGCGCTGGAAGCGCGGCGTCGCCGCAGTCAACGGCGCGCTCGGCGAAGCGGTCGGCAAAGTCTATGTCGAGCGTCATTTCCCGCCGGATTCCAAGGCGCAAATGGAAGAGCTCGTCGGCAATCTGCGCAGCACGCTCGACCAACGACTTGATACGCTGCCCTGGATGAGCGACGAAACCAAAGTCGCCGCCCACCAAAAACTGGAAAAATTCACCGCCAAGATCGGTTATCCGGACAAGTGGGAGGATTACGCCGACTTCACGGTCGTGCGCGGCGACGCCTATGGCAACGCCAAGCAATCCAACTTGTTCGACTGGAACGATCAGATCGAAAAACTCGGCGGGCCGATCGACCGCACCGAATGGTTCATGAACCCGCAAAGGGTCAACGCCTATTACAGCCCGAACCGCAACGAGATCGTTTTTCCCGCCGCGATTTTGCAGGCGCCGTTTTTCGATCCCCATGCCGATGCGGCGGTCAATTATGGCGGCATCGGCGCGGTGATCGGCCATGAAATCGGTCATGGCTTCGACGACCAAGGCCGCAAGTCCGACGGCGACGGCATGTTGCGCGACTGGTGGACCGAGGAAGACGCCGCGGCGTTCCAAAAACTTGCCGACGCCCTCGGCGCGCAATACGAAACCTATGAGCCGATCAAAGGCTTTCCGCTCGATCCGCTGCTCACCATGGGCGAGAATATCGGCGATCTCGGCGGGGTCGCCATGGCCTATCATGCCTACAAGCTTTCCCTAAACGGCGAGGAAGCGCCTGTGCTTGACGGTTATACGGGCGATCAGCGCTTCTTCATGGCCTGGGCCCAGGTCTGGAAACGGGTGGTGCGCGAAGAACAACTCAAAAACCAGATCGCCACGGGCCCGCACTCACCGGCGCGCTATCGGGTCAACGGCGTGGTGCGGAATATGGACGCCTGGTACGAAGCGTTCGGCGTCGGCGAAGGCGACGATCTTTACCTGCCGCCGGAAGAGCGCGTGCAGATCTGGTAGGCGCTCCGCACCGATACGAAACAACGAAAAGCCCCGGTCGCCCGGGGCTTTTTGCTTATGTCCATTGTCTCGTGGCGCCCTGGACGCGCTTGCAGTATGCTGGATAAACGGCTGACGGGCCCATTAAACCGTCTGGAGGCGCGGTTTGAAAAACAAGATCGTCACGGGCGACGATGCGGTCGCGCTGATCCATGACAGCGATGCGATCTGCACGTCCGGTTTCGTCGGCGTCGGCACGCCCGACGAGGTTCTCTATGCGCTGGAGCAGCGCTTTTTAAAGACCGGCGAGCCGCGCGATCTCACCTTGCTGTTCGCCGCGGGCCAGGGCGACGGCGGCGAGCGCGGGCTCAACCGGCTGGGCCATGACGGGCTTTTGAAAACCGTTATCGGCGGTCATTGGGGACTGATCCCGACAGTCGCCCGCCTCGCCCTGGAGGACAAGATCGAGGCCTATAACCTGCCCCAGGGCTGCATTTCGCATCTTTACCGCGACATCGCCGCCGGCAAGCCCGGAACGATTTCGAAAGTCGGGATCGGAACCTTCGTCGATCCGCGGCTCGACGGCGGCAAGATCAACGGATCGACCACGAAGGACATTGTCGAACTGGTCGAACTCGGCGGCGAGGAATGGCTTTTCTACAAAGCCTTTCCCCTGAACGTGGCGATTATCAGAGGCACCACGGCCGATCCCGCCGGCAACATCACAATGGAGCGCGAAGCGCTCATCCTCGACAATCTCGCTATGGCGATGGCCGTGAAAAACAGCGGCGGGCTTGTCATCGCCCAGGTCGAACGCATCGCAAAGCGCGGCTCGCTGCCCTCGCGAGAGGTGGTGGTGCCGGGCATTCTCGTCGACTGCATCGTCACCGCCGCGCCCGAACGGCACATGCAAACCTATGCAAGGCAATACTCGCCGCACTTTTCCGGAGAACTGCGCGCGCCGCTTGAAGACGTCGCCCCGGCCCGGCTCGACATTCGAAAGGTCATCGCCCGGCGCTGCGCTCTCGAACTGCCGGTCAACGGCATCGTCAATCTCGGCATCGGCATGCCCGAGGGCGTCGGGCAAGTCGCCAGTGAAGAGCGCATCCTCGATTACATCACCCTGACGGCCGAGCCGGGCGTGATCGGCGGCGCGCCGGCGAGCGGTCTTGATTTCGGCGCCGCGGTCAACACCGACGCCGTCATCGCGCAAAATCAGCAATTTGATTTCTATGACGGCGGCGGGCTCGATCTCGCGTGCCTGGGGATGGCCGAAGTCGACGCCGCCGGAAATGTAAACGTTTCCCGGTTCGGGGCCAAACTCGCCGGGGCCGGCGGGTTCATCAATATCAGCCAGAACGCGCAGCAACTCGTCTTTGCGGGCGCATTCACGGCCGGCGGGCTCGACGTCGATATCCATGACGGCGCGTTGACCATCCGCCAGGAAGGGCGCGCGAAAAAATTCAAGTCCCAGGTCGAACAGATCACCTTTTCCGGCGATCTCGCGGTCACGCGCGGACAGCCGGTTCTATATGTGACGGAGCGCTGCGTCTTTCGCCTCACCGAGAAAGGACTCGCCCTGATTGAAACCGCGCCCGGCGTCGATATCGATAAAGACATTCTCGCCCATATGGATTTCGAGCCGGCGATCGGCGACGACTTGGGGCTGATGAACCCGGCGATTTTCCGGGACGAGCCGATGCATTTGCAGCGCATGCTGCTGGGCATCGATCTCATTCACCGCATTCACTACGACCCCGCACGCAAGACGATGTTCCTCAACTTTGAAGGGTTTGAGGTCCGCAACCTCGAAACCGTCGACGAAATTCGCCATGCGGTCGAGAAAGTCTGTAACGACATTGGCGAGCGCGTCGCCGTCATCGTCAATTATGACGCCTTTAATCTCGATCCGTCCGTCGCCGACGCCTACGCCGAAATGGCCGGCGATATGGAAGCGAAATATTATTCCGAAGTCGTCCGGTATACGACGAGCGCCTTCATGCGCATGAAGCTGGGAACGATATTTTCGCGCAGCGTCGCGCCGCATATTTTCGAATCGCGCGAGGAAGCACAGGCGTTTTTAAAGCACAAGCGCCCGAATTGAGCGCTGCATTCCCCAACGTCCGCTGACGCCTTTTCGTCGCCGCCGTTGACGCTTGGGTTTTGCCGCACCGCCGCTTATATAAAGCCCCCATGACGCCCAAAGAACAAGCCCGGGAAGCCTTCAAGCGCGCGCTGCTCCATACGACGCGGGCGCTGTCGGCCCAGCACGACGTCGAAGTCGCCTTCGGCGGCGAGCATGCAAGCGTCGCCGGCAAGGCGGCGCGCATCCCCTTGCCCGCGCGCGGTCTCGACGCGACCGCAGCCGCGATCGCTCGCGGCGAAAGCGATGCGGCGGCGCTTCGGCTTGCCTATCACGACGCAGCGGCGCATTCGGCGCTGGCACCGAAAGGTGCGGAAGCGCGCGCTGTCTTCACAGCGCTGGAAAACGCGCGCTGCGACGCGATCGGCGCGTGCGCCCTCAAGGGCGTGGGCGATAATCTCGCCGCCAGTCTCAATCGCATCATCGCGGAAAAGGGCTATGATCGGCTCAGCGCCAAAGACGCCGCGCCGATCGCAGATGTCGCCGCGCTTTTGTTGCGCGAACGCCTGACCGGCCGCGCGCCGCCGCCCGCGGCCGAGACCATCATGGAAACCTGGCGCGCCGAACTTGAAACCCGCGCCAGCGAAACGCTCGATGCGCTCGCGGCCGCCGCCGACCTTCACGACCAGGCCGCCTTCGCCGCCCTGGCGCGGAATTTCATCCGCGACCTTAATCTCGACGACGACGACCAGGGCGATCAGGGCGAAAGTGAAGAGCAAAACCAGGACGACGACGCTGACGACGACAATCGCGACGAGGCTGAAGATGAAAATGACGGCGCGGCGGACTCGCCCGAAGACCTCGGCGCCGGCGATACGCCCGAAGGCGATGCGGAACTTTCCGATCAAGACATGGATACTGTGCTGGAGGAAGACGACGACGCGGCGGAAAGCGCCAAGATCGCATCGCTGCGCACGCGTTTCGAGGGCGACACCGGCGCGGCTTATAAGGCGTATACGACGCAATTCGACGAAATCGCCGACGCGGGCGATCTTTGCGATCCCGAAGAACTCCAGCGCCTGCGCCGTTCCCTCGACCGCCAGCTCGAAAATCTTCACAATATCGTTGCGCGTCTTGCCAACCGGCTGCAACGCAAGCTGCTGGCGCAACAGAACCGCAGCTGGCTTTTCGATCTCGATGAAGGCGTGCTCGACGCCGCGCGGCTCGCGCGCGTGGTCGTCGATCCCATGCAGCCGCTCTCCTACAAGATGGAGCGCGACCAGGAATTCCGCGACACGGTCGTGACGCTGCTCATCGACAATTCCGGCTCCATGCGCGGCCGGCCGATCACCATCGCCGCCATCTGCGCCGACATTCTCGCGCGGACGCTGGAGCGCTGCGGCGTCAAGGTGGAGATTCTCGGCTTCACCACCCGCGCCTGGAAGGGCGGCCAGTCCCGCGAACAATGGGTCGCCGACGGACGCCCGGCCAAGCCAGGCCGGCTTAATGATCTGCGCCATGTTATCTATAAGGCCGCCGACGCGCCCTGGCGGCGCGCGCGGACATCCCTCGGCCTGATGATGAAAGAAGGCCTTTTAAAGGAAAACATCGACGGCGAAGCGTTGATGTGGGCGCATACGCGCCTGCTCGGCCGGGCGGAAACGCGGCGCATCCTGATGGTTATCTCCGACGGCGCGCCGGTCGACGATACGACCTCATCGGCCAATGGCGGGGCCTATCTCGAACGGCATTTACGCGAGGTGATCCGCTATATTGAAACGCGCTCGCCGGTCGAATTGCTGGCCATCGGCATCGGTCATGACGTGACGCGCTATTATCGTCGGGCCCTGACCATTGTCGATGTGGATCAGCTCGGCGGCGCGATTATCGACAAGCTCGCCGAGCTCTTCGACGAAGACGCGCAGCGAACCAACGATCGCGGCGGAAGGGCGGCTTAATCGGCGCGGGTTGCGGCGATTTCAAACTCAACGCCAACTTCCAGCGCAACGTTTTCTTCCTCCAGCCAGGACGGATTTTCGCCGAGTCCGAAATCCGTTCTGATAAGATCGGCGCTTCCCTTCGCGCGCGCCGCATCGCCGTCAATCGCAAGCGTGAAGGCCAGCGTAACCGGCTGCGTGAATTCCTTGATCGTCAGCGCGCCGGCGGCTTCGTAGGAATCGCCGCCGATATGGCGAAAATCGTCCGAAACGAACAACGCCGCCGGATGATCCTCGACGTCGAACCAGGCGTTCCCTGCGATTTCCAGATCGATAAGAATATCGCCTGTCGCGCCTGAAGCGGTGCGCACTTCGACCCTGACCCAGGACCGGTCGAGCGCATTTTCGTCGAAACGGATTTGCGCCGTGAAGTCCGAAAACGCCCCTTCGAGCCGCCGGCCGCTTTCCTCGCCGACAAATCGAAGGCTGCTGGCGCTAGCGTCAACGATCCAGTTCGGCGCGTCGCCGGGCTCATGCGCCGCAGGCTCGTCCGACGCCGAAGGCGATTTGTCGGTTTCAGGCGCAGCCGCGCTTTCGCGCACTTCGACGGCGGGCGATGCCGCGCCGGGCCCCGGCGTCCAGACTTCCGAGTTCAGGGAATAAATCGAGCCGGCGCCAAGCAGGGCAAACAGGGCGGCAATCCCGATCCAGGCGCGCGCGGCGGGCGCCATGCTGCGCAACACCCCATCGCGATTGAAAAATCCGTGCTTAAGCGCCGCCCCGAGATGCAGCGCCAACAGGAACAGAATCGTAAACGATAAGAGCTTGTGGCGACGCTCCATGGCGTCTTCCGCCGCATCGCGATCGGCAACGCCTTCGAAAAACGGCAGATGCGGAATTTCGATCAGGCCGAACCAGACCGTCGGAATGTCTCTCGGCGAGACCGACACCAGGGCCCAGCCGGCAAGCGGGGTCAGAATTAACAGCGCATAAAACGCCCAGTGGATCGCGCGTGCAGCAACCTTTTGCCAGCCCGGCATCGTCGCCGGCAGTGCTGGAACCTTATGCGTCAGCCGCCAGCCGAGGCGCGCAAATGTCAGCGCGAATATCGTAAGGCCGACGGATTTATGCAGCTGGTAGAGATGGAATTTCCACGGCGAGGCATTCGGCAAGCGGTCCATCACAAGACCGCCGGCGATCTGCCCGAGTATTAAGATCGCGATCGCCCAGTGCAGTGCGACCGCGACCGAATTATACCGCGCCTCGGGCAAGCGTTTTACTCGCTGTCGTCCGCCGGCATCACGAATTCCGTCTCAATGAGAATCTCGACTTCGTCGCTGACGATGGGAACGGCGTAGTCCATGTCGAAATCGCTGCGCTTGATGACGGTCTTGCCGGAAAAGCCGAGTTTATAGCCGGACCGTTCGCTAAAGCTGGCCTTGTTGAAGGTCACGTCGAGGACAACGGGAAGCGTAACGCCCTTGAGGGTCAGGTCGCCGGCAATCACGCCTTTGTCGTCGCCCTTGCGTTCTACGCTTGTGCTGACGAACGTGATTTCCGGATGATTAGCGACATCGAAAAACCGCTCGCCTTTGAGATGTTCATCAAACACATCAACGCCGGAATCGATGGACAGCGCATCGATGAGCACTTCAACTGAGGACGCTTCAGGATTTTCCGCGTCCCAGTCCAGTGTCGCTTCCCAGTCACGCCAGCGCAGCCACGGCCTGGAAAGACCCTGATGCATATAGCTGAAGGTGATATAGCGATGATACGGGTCCGTCACATATTCGCCGGAAACCGCTTCAAATGCGGCGTCCGCAGCTTGACTTTCTGCGGGTTTGCCGCAGGCGGCGACGGCGATGAGCGCGGCGGCGAGATAAATACTCGATCTGACGGTCATGATAACTCTTTCCCTTCTGCAATCTGTTCAGCGCGATGATCTAGATCAATTCATAAAGCGGCGGATTACAAGTCGCACAATCGCGGGCGGCTTCAATAATACGTGACGATGCTCTGCAAATCCGGCCGGGCCCGCTCCTTCGGCGCTTCCTTCGCCGTTCCTATATAGATAAAGCCGGCGATGCGTTCATTACCCTCAAGCCCCAAAGCCTTGATGACATTTTCGTCATAGGCGTACCATTCCGTAATCCACTGGGCGGCGAACCCATGCGCGGAGGCGGCCAGCAGCAGGTTCTGACCGACCGCGCCTGCCGTCATGAGTTGTTCCCATTCCGGCGTCCGGTGTTCGCGGTCGACGCGTGAGACGACAGCGATCACGACCGGCGCGCGCATGAACCGGTCCCGCTCATAGTCGATACGTGCTTCGGCGGCGCCCGGATCATTTGCTAAAAACGCTGCTTTAAGCGTTTCGCCGAACCGGCCCCGGCCCTCGCCCTCGAACACGATAAACCGGAAAGGCGTCACCCGGCGGTGGTCCGGCGCCCGCGCGGCGATGGTCAGGATCTCGGTCAGGGTCGGGGCATCCGGTCCCGGAGCGCAGAGAAAATCCGCCGGCGTCGAACGGCGCAGGGCCAGGAGTTTGACGGCTTCGGGGCTAGGTTGGGCCGGCGGCAGAGATTCGCCGAGTTCAGGCAGTTTCACTGTTTTCTCCGGCCCCCTCGGGCTCTCTACTTGGCAAACGGTCGCGGCCTGTTATGGAGATAGACGCGATGCGGCGCGGTTCACAAGACGGATTCGCGCAGACAGTGAATTATCTTTGGAATCAACGAGATGGCGGGCCCAATGACGGCGTCGACCGACGGTTTCCTGGCGCGGCTTCAGGCCGACCGGTTGCCGGACGCATTGGTCTCAACAACGCTTGAGGACGCCGGCCTATCCGCCCATGATCTTGCCGCCCTGTTCGAAAGCCAGCTGACCAGCCGCCGGCTCGATCTCGAAGCGCGCCGCCTGGGCGCGGAAAAGCGCGGATACTATTCCATCGGCAGTTCCGGCCATGAAGGCAATGCGGCGCTTGCCCGCGCGTTTCGTGTCGACGACATCGCGTTCCTCCATTACCGCAGCGGCGCCTTTCTGATCGAGCGCGCACGCAAGCTCCCCGGCGAAACGCCGATCTGGAATATGGCGCTTTCCTTTGTCGCTTCCTCGGAAGACCCGATTTCCGGCGGGCGGCATAAAGTCATCGGCTCGAAGGCGCTGTTCGTTCCGCCCCAGACTTCGACCATCGCCTCGCATCTGCCCAAGGCCATGGGCGCGGCGTTCAGCATCACCCTGGCGCGCACGCAGAAAAAACCCGACGCGGAACTGCCGCTCGACGCTGTGACGCTGTGCAGTTTCGGCGACGCTTCGGCGAACCATTCAACCGCGCTCGGGGCGATCAACGCCGCCGCCCATACCGGCTATCGCGGCTTGCCGCTGCCCCTGGTCTTTATCTGCGAGGACAACGGGCTCGGCATTTCGGTGAAGACGCCTGAAGGCTGGATTGCGGCGAATTACGGCGACCGCGCCGGATTGCAGTATGTCTACGCAGACGGCCGCGACGTCGTCGACGCCATGCACGGCGCGCGCCAGGCCGAGCGCCTGGCAAGAGGGGCGCGCAGGCCGGTGTTTTTGCATTTGCGCATGGTGCGTCTCATGGGTCATGCAGGCTCCGATGTTGAGAGCGGTTACCGCACGCGCGCGGAGATCGCGGTCGAGGCCGACCACGACCCCCTGTTGCACACCGCGCGGCGCCTGATCGAAGCCGGCGCAATGTCCGTCGAGGAGATTAAAACGCTTTATACGGATATATCGGGCCGCGTGCGCCGAACCATGGAATCGGCCTGCGACCGGCCGAAATTGACCAGCGCCGCGGAAGTGACCGCTTCGCTCATCCCGCCGAGCATGCGCCGCGCGCCGCGTCCTGGCCCATTGCTCAAGAACGCGCCGGACGACGCTCGCGCCCGAAGCGAACCCCAACACATGTCGCGGCTGATTTCCCTGACGTTGGCCGAACAGATGCAGCGCGACCGCGACATCATCGTTTTCGGCGAAGATGTGGCCAGGAAGGGCGGCGTTTACGGCGCGACCACGCGGCTGCAGCCGAAATTCGGTCCGGCGCGCGTCTTCGATGCGCTGCTCGACGAACAATCCATATTGGGGATGGCTATCGGGCTCTCCATGAACGGATTTATTTCCGTGCCGGAAATCCAGTTTCTCGCTTACGTTCACAATGCCGAGGACCAACTGCGCGGCGAGGCCGCTTCCCTGTCGTTTTTCTCCAAAGGGCAGTATGCGAATCCCATGGTCGCGCGCATTGCGGGGCTGGCCTATCAGAAAGGCTTCGGCGGGCACTTCCATAACGACAACGCCGTCGCAATCTTTCGCGACATTCCCGGCATTATTCTCGCCTGTCCGTCGAGCGGCGCAGAAGCGGTGAAGATGCTGCGCGAAGCCTTTCGTCTCGCCCGCAACGAACGGCGGGTGGTCGTTTTCCTTGAGCCGATCGCGCTTTATGGAACCAAGGACCTGCTCGACGCCGGCGACGGCTTAATGACGGCTGTCTTTGACGACATCGACGGGGCGGCGGCTTTCGGTGACGTCAACATCATCGCCGACGGCGAAGACCTCGCCATCGTCACCTATGGCAATGGGACATTTCTGTCCCGGCGGGCGGCGCGGCGGCTGAAACAAGAAGGCGTTCAATCGCGCATCATCGACCTTAGATGGTTGACGCCGCTGCCTTTAGACGCCGTCATCGACGCCATCGGCGGGCGCCGCAATGTGCTGATCGTCGACGAATGCCGCAAGACCGGTTCGCCCAGCGAAGAGATCGTCGCCGGGTTCGTCGACCGCGGATTGAATTTTAATATCGCCCGCATCGCCGGGGCCGACAGCTTCATTCCCCTCGGCCCCGCCGCCGACACCGTCCTGGTCAGCGAGGACGATATTATCGCCGCGGCGTTGCGCCTTACTGGGAAGGCAAACAAACGAGCGGCGGAATGAAACAATCCGCCGTCGTCATATTTCCCGGCCGCGGCACCTACGGCAAGGAAGAGCTCGGCTATCTTGCGCGTTACCACGCAGGCAAGGCGGACTTCATCGCCGGCGTCGATGACTGGCGCAAGCGCCAGGATCGCGAAACGGTGTCCGCCCTCGACGGCGCGAGTCGTTATTCGGCCGCAAGGCATGCATCGAGCATCAGCGCATCGGCGCTGATTTATACCTGCGCACTGGCTGATTTCGCATCCGTCGACCGCGCGCGCTTCGACATTGTCGCGGTCTGCGGCAATTCCCTGGGCTGGTACCTGACCCTCGCCGGCGCCGGGGCCGTCAACGAAGCGAACGCGATCCGCCTCGTCGACACCATGGGCGGTCTGATGGAGGAAAAAGGCGTCGGCGGCCAGCTTATCTATCCCTTCGTCGACGAGGACTGGCGCGCCAGCCGGGCGCGGACGAAAGCCGTGGGCGATGCGCTTCATGACGGCCGCACCGCGGGCGAGGCCTATCTTTCCATCCGGCTTGGCGGCATGGCGGTGCTTGCCGGCGACGAGACCGGCATGGCGGCGATGGAAAAGGCCATGCCGCCGGTCGAAGAGCGCTATCCGTTTCGCCTCGCCCGCCATGCGGCGTTTCACACGCCGCTCTTGCAGCATGTGTCCGACGCAGCGCTTGAGGCCTTCGAAGCGGACATGTTCGAAGCGCCCGCCATTCCCATGATCGACGGCCGCGGCGCTATCTGGTCAAAGCACGCAACCGAACCGGATGCACTTTATCGCTATACGTTCGGCCATCAGATTGTCGAAACCTACGACTTTTCCAAATCCATCGAGGTCGCCGTCAAGGAATTTGCGCCGGACACTCTCATCCTCGCCGGACCGGGCTCGACCCTCGGCGCGCCGATCGCGCAGGAACTTATACGCCATCGCTGGCTGGGCCTTGGGTCAAAGGCCGACTTTATGGCGCGCCAGAAGGAAGACCCGTTCCTCTTAGCAATGGGAAGACAAGACCAACGCGCGTTGGTTATCTAGGCTTGGTTGCGGATCAGCCGGATCACCCGCTCATCCCGGACGCGCTGCAGCGCCCCGGATTATATCCGGGGTGATGCAGCGCAGAGCCGGGATCCAGCAAACAAAAAATGACGGGCAAAGCCCGACTTTATTCATAAGGCTGGATTCCCGCCTGCGCGGGAATGAGCGGAGATATGGATTACGCGATCCGCAACCGGCTCTATCGAACAATCTCCGCCATCACTTCCAAATGCTCACGCGCGAAATTGCGGCAGCGTTCGGGCGACCAGCCGCGCACCGGATCGGGATTAACATTCGCGTCCTTGAACGGCATTTCGAGGGTCATGGATAAACAGCCCCAGACATCGGCCACATAGTTGTTGGCGATGTCGAGATTGGCCTCGCCGGGCTTGTCCTGCGGGTAGCCGTCCCTGGTCTGGAAGTCCCTGCTCTTTTTCAGCAGCAAGGACGAAAACCGCTCGAACGCCGCCGCCATTTCATCGTTCCAGGACGGCGCCCCCTCCGTCTGGTCGAGGAAATTGTTGGGAATGGCTTCGTCTCCGTGCACGTCGAGAAAGAAATCAACGCCCGACGCGCGCATGCGCTCGCGCACGAGATACACCTCGGGGCTTTTTTCCATCGACGCGTAGCGCCAGGCGCGGTTCAAATCCTGACCCGCCGCATTGGTGCGCAGATGACCGCGCCGCGCGCCGTCGAGATTCATGCACGGCACGACGTGAACGGTCGCATTCTCGCGCAGTCTCCTGGCCGCAGCGTCGTTTTCATCCGCAAGCATGGGCAGGAAGCCTTCCATCCACCATGAGCCCATGGTTTCGCCGGGATGCTGGCGCGCGATGACCCAGAACTGTTTCGGCCCGTCGCCGGCGCGGAAATAATCGATGGTCTGTCCGTCGAGCGTTTCGCCGACGACTTCATGTTGAAGCAGGGATAATGATTTCATCTGCTCCACGAAAGCGCGGTAACGCGTCGTGGGATAGGCGGCGAAATAGGCGTAGAAAATTTCGTCCTTGTCCGGCGTATGACGGATGGTCAGCGCCTTGCCGTCATAAGTCGTATCGACCCGGAACCAGTCTTCGCCGTCATAAGAGGCGGCGGCGCGATAATTATTCCATCCGTCCACATAAGACGCGCCGGAAGCGTTTTCGATGACCATCGCAAGCGGCTGGCCCGCCGCCCCGTCGACCCGGAAATAGAACCACTGATAAAAAGCCGCCAAGCCGTCCTTTTTAATGGCCAGGCGGATATTAGCGGGATCGGATACATCCAGGCAGTCAATATTTCCGTGGTCGAAATCGCTTGAAATATTCAGCATAAGCGCCTTTCGCAATTACAGAAATCATGGGCCGCCGTTCTTTTCGGCGGCGGCCTGGGCGATCGTCATTCGGTTTTCTCGGTGATCGGCGGGACAATACGGATATGCACGTCCCTGAGCTGCTCCAGCCTCGGGTCCGCCGGGGCCCCGAGGAGCAGATCCTCGGCCTGCTGGTTCATGGGGAACATGGTCACTTCGCGGATGTTTTCCTGATCGCAAAGCAGCATGACAATACGCTCAAGGCCCAAGGCGGCTCCCCCATGCGGCGGCGCGCCGTAACGAAAGGCGTTCAGCATGCCGCCGAACTGTCTTTCGACCGTTTCCGGCCCATAGCCCGCAATCTCGAACGCCTTGTACATAATGTCGGGACGATGGTTCCTGATGGCGCCGGAACCGAGTTCGTAGCCGTTGCAGACAAGGTCGTACTGATAGGCCTTGATCGCGAGGAACTCTTCGTCGGTTGTCGCCGCTTCGAGCGCGGCAAGGCCCCCTTGCGGCATCGAAAAAGGGTTGTGGCCGAACTCGACCTTCTTGTGTTCCTCGTCCCATTCGTACATTGGAAAATCGATAATCCAGCACAAGGCGAAACGGTCTTTGTCGGTAAGCCCCATTTCTTCGCCGATAAGAACCCGCGCCCTTGCCGCGACGGACAGAAACTCAGCCGGCTTGCCGGCAAGGAAAAACGCCGCATCCCCCGCCCCGAGCCCGAGCTGTTCGCGGATCGCTTGAGCGCGTTCCGGGCCGATATTCTTCGCCAGCGGCCCCTTCGCCTCGCCTTCCTCAAAAATCATATAGCCCATGCCGGGCAGGCCCTGCTTTTGCGCCCAAACGTTCATGCGATCGCAAAAGGCCCTTGAGCCGCCCTTTGGCGCGGGAATGGCGCGGATCTCGTTTTGCGGATCGCTTTCAAGGATTTGCGCGAAAATCTTGAAACCGGATCCTCGGAAATGATCCGAGACGATATGCATCTCGATCGGGCAGCGCAGGTCCGGCTTGTCGGTTCCGTATTTGAGCATCGCGACATCGAAAGGGATTTCGGGAAAAGGCGTCGTCGTGACAGCCCTTTCGCCGGCGAATTTCGCGAATGTGTCGTGCGTCACCGCGCCGACCGCTTCGAAGACGTCTTCGCGTTCGACAAAACTCATCTCAAGGTCGAGTTGATAAAACTCCCCCGCCGACCGGTCGGCGCGCGCGTCTTCATCGCGAAAACACGGCGCGATCTGATAATAGCGGTCGAACCCCGACACCATGATGAGTTGCTTGAACACCTGCGGCGCCTGGGGCAGCGCATAAAACTTTCCCGGATGCAGCCGCGACGGCACAAGAAAATCCCGCGCCCCTTCCGGCGAGGAAGCGGTCAGGATCGGCGTCTGGAAATCGGTAAAGCCCCTGGCTTCCATGCCGCGCCGGATTTCGCCAATCACCGCCGACCGCAGCATGATGTTCTTGTGCAGGGTCTCGCGGCGAAGATCGAGATAACGGTGCCGCATGCGGATGTCTTCGGGATAGTCGGGTTCGGCGAATACCGGCAGCGGCAGTTCGTCGGCTTCGGAAAGGATCTCGAACGAGGCCAGTCTGATCTCGATTTCGCCGGTGGGCAGGTTGGGGTTGACGACGTCACCGTCGCGGGCGACGATCTTGCCCTCGACGCGGATGACGCTTTCCTGGCGCACCCGCTCAACCTCCCCGAAAAACGCCATTTCCGGCTCGATCACCAGCTGCGTCAGGCCGTAATGGTCGCGCAGGTCGATGAACAGGAGGCCGCCATGGTCGCGCTTGCGGTGGACCCAGCCCGATAGGCGAACGCTCTCGCCGACATGGTCCCGGCGCAATTCGCCGCAATGATGGGTGCGATAGGCGTGCATTTTGATCCAGAAACCGCTTCAGGACTGACAGGAAGGGCTGCGGCGCCGGAGTGGCCTCGCCGCGTGCCGATGTCAAGGTCCGCCGCCCGCGCTTTGCAGATGACGCGCCCGGCGGACGCTGATAGAAGCCGCGGCCATGCGCGTCATCACCACGTCCCGGGATCTCAACGCATTCGCCGCCGAGCTTGCCGACCGGCCGTTTATCGCGGTCGACACGGAATTCATGCGCGAAAAGACCTTCTGGCCGGTGCTCTGTCTCGTTCAAGTCGCCGCGGAGGGCCTTGAGGCGGTCATCGACCCGCTGGCGGACGGCCTCGGCCTTGATCCCCTGCTCGAGACGCTGGCCGACAAGGACACCGTCAAGGTCTTTCACGCCGCGCGCCAGGATATCGAGATATTCTACCGTCTCGCCGGAGAAATCCCCGCGCCGCTGTTCGACAGCCAGATCGCGGCGATGGCCTGCGGCTTCGGCGATCAGATCGGCTACGAGCCGCTGATGCGGACGCTGGTGGGCGCGAAAATCGACAAGGGCTCGCGCTTTACCGACTGGTCACACCGCCCGCTGAGCGATACGCAGCTTGCCTATGCGCTTTCGGACGTGACCTATCTGCGCGACGCCTATCCGATTTTGAAAGAAAAACTCAAACGGCAATCCCGCGAACACTGGGTGGAGTCGGAAATGGACGCCCTGCTCAATCCGGCGCTTTACTATGTGAAGCCGGAAGAGGCGTGGAAACGGCTCAAGCTGAAAGGCGTCAAGCCGAAGGAAATCGGCGTTGTCCTCAAGCTCGCCGAATGGCGCGAACGCGAAGCACAAACCAGGGACGTGCCGCGAAGCCGCATTCTCAAGGACGATGCGATTTTCGAACTTGCCCGGCTGCGGCCGGCGACGCAAAAAGACCTCGCCCGGGCGCGGTCCATTCCTGCGGGCTTCGAGCGCTCGAACGCCGGCGGCGCCATTCTCGCCGCCATCGACGCCGGAAAGACCATTCCCGCCAAGCAACTGCCCGACATTTCGCGGCCCGAGCGGCAAAAGCCCCCGGCCGATATCGTTGAACTTTTGAAGGTCCTGCTGAAGCGGCAATGCAGCCGCTATCATGTCGCGCCGAAACTGATCGCGTCCTCCGCGGACCTTGAAGCGATCGCTTGCGACGACAATGCGGACGTTCCGGCGCTGCAGGGCTGGCGGCGCGAAGTGTTCGGCGACGCGGCGCTGCGGCTCAAGCGCGGCGAGCTTGCCCTGCGGCTGAAAAACGGCGTCGTGGAGATGATCGAGACTTAGAGCCGGCTGCGGATTGGATAGATCATCCGCTCATCCCGGACGCGCTGCAGCGCCCCGGATCATAGTCCGGGGTGATGCTGCGCAGGTTCGAAGCATGCTTCGAACGGATCCAGCGAATAAAAAATGACCGGCGAAGCCCGGCTTTCTTCGTAAGACTGGATTCCCGCCTTCCCCCGATCAGGTCGGGGGGAATGAGCGGTGAAATGATCCATCCGATCCGCAACCGGCCCTGGGCGGCGCGGATCGGCGACGTTCGGACGCCTGTTTACGACCCGTATATCTCGATCGCTTCGGCGTCGAACGCGGCGGCCAGCGCGTCGAGCCGGCGGCGCGGCGTTTCGCCCATCAGCGCCTCGCGGTCCGCGGGCGCGCGAAAGATGAGCTTTTCCGATTCAAGTTCCAGCCGACAATCCGCCATCGGCGCTTCCACCTTCGGCGCCAGCGAAGCGGCGAACCGCAGGGCAAGACCGAACCGCACGGCGCTTTGCTGCTCGCTGTGGCTGAGCAACTTGATCGCCGCCTCGTTGGGAAAGGCATTGGAACGTCCCTGATGACGGCTGAACAGCGCCAGCGCCATCCATACCCGGTCCTTGTGGGCGACCCCGACGAAAGGCGCGCTCAAGGCGCTCTCGAACGCATGCCGTCCGCGCAAGTCGGGATGAAAATAAGCGCCGATGTCGATCATCAGACTGGTCGCAAATCGCAGGCGCGCCCGCTCCGCGTCGCCGGCAAACAGGGGCTCGACCATTTTCGCCGCAGCCTCGCCGAAAGCCGGGTTGGGCGCAAGCCGCTCGGCGTAAAACCGGCAGGCTGCAATGAACGGATCGACGGCGCGTTCTTCTTCCGTCAGCATGCGGTAAAGCAGCCCCTCGCGCACGCCGCCAGCCGATACCACAACGGTTTTGGCCGCCATGCGCCGGATAACCGATTTCATGACCATCGCCGCATAAGGCAACGTATCGATGCGCCGGCGCGGAATGCCCGGTATGTCCTCCAGCGACCGCCGGCTCTGACGGGAAACGAGATTGCAGATTTTGACCGCCTCGGCGCTGGTCATTTTATAATGATGCAGCACGGACAGCGGATAGCTGCGCAGCCGCATATGAATGCGCGCGATCGCGCGCCATGCGCCGCCAACGGAATATAGCGCATCGTATGGCTTTGTTTGCAAGAAATCGACCGTGTCGAGCGCCGCCTCGATAAGAGCGGCCGCCGCCTTCACGTCGCCGCGCGTCTCGCGCATGACATTTAAGGCGCCGACGCGCAAGCTGGCCGTGTCGGCGACCTGTCCGTGCGACAACGCCACCAGTTCAAGACTGCCCCCGCCCATGTCGCCGGCGATGCCGGTCGCATTCGGTTCGAAGGAAACAACGCCGAGCGCGGTGAGCGCGGCTTCTTCCGCGCCGGAAATCACCGTGATGTCATATCCGAGCTTTTTGACCGCAGCGACAAACGCGTCGCCGTCGCGCGCATGACGCACCGCCGCCGTTGCGATCGTCCAGGTCGGCGGATCGCCATATTCCTCCAAGAGACGCCGGAACCGCGTCAGGGTCGCCAATGCGTCGGCGACAGCAAGAGCGTTGAGCGAGCCGTCATCGGCCATGTCGCGGCCAAGCCCGCACAGCGCCTTCTCATTGCAGATCGCCATGGGGGCGCGCAGCGGCCCATTATAGACAACCAGCCGCACCGAGTTGGAGCCGATATCGACAACGGCTCGGCGGCGCGCAAGCGCGGGGTCCGGCGTCGGTTTATGAGCGACAAACTGCATAAGTTGGCCGTCTTCCGGCGTCATGGTCTGGCCACCTTATCACCATTCCGCGATTCGCACCGTCGGCCGCTATTTGCGGGGTTTGAGTTCTTTCGGCGCGGCGTATTTGATCGCTGCGCCGCGGCCGGAAAGGCTGGGATTGGTCATCATATAGGTATGGACGTTGAAGGGCTCGCGCCCGCTCGGCGCCTTGACCCGCTCATACCGCCCGTCGGGGCCAAGCCGCCAGCTTTGCGCCTCGTCGTTAAGGTTGGCGACCATGATATAATCGAGGATCTGGCGGTGAACGGTCGGATTTTCGACCGGACAGAAGATTTCCACACGGCGATTGAGATTACGCGGCATCAGATCGGCCGAGGAGACATAAACTTTCGCTCCCGGATTGGGCAGCGCTTCGCCGGCGCCGAAACAGTAAATCCGGGCGTGCTCCAGAAAGCGGCCGACAATGCTCTTGACCCGAATGTTTTCCGAAAGTCCCGGCACGCCCGCGCGCAGGCAGCATATGCCGCGCACCACAAGTTCGATCTTCACGCCCGCCTGCGAGGCTTCGTAGAGCTTGTCGATCATTTCCCCGTCGACAAGCGAGTTCATTTTCGCCCATATCCCCGCCGGTTTGCCTTTTTTGGCGTTCTTGATCTCCCGATCGATAAGGCCCGCAATATGCGAACGTCCCGTCAGCGGCGCGACGGCGAATTTTTCAAGCTCCGGCGGCGCGGCGTAGCCGGTGATGAAGTTGAACACTTTCGCCGCATCGCGGCCGATTGACGGATCGCAGGTGAACAACGACAGGTCGGTGTAAATCTTGGCCGTAATCGGATGGTAATTGCCGGTGCCCACATGGGTATAGGTGCGCGCGCCTTCGGCTTCCTGCCGCACGACCAGCGAGAGCTTGGCGTGGGTCTTATATTCCACGAAACCGTAAACCACATTGACGCCCGCCCGTTCCAGCGCCCGGGCCCAGCGGATATTCGCCTCCTCGTCGAACCGCGCCTTGAGTTCGACCAGCGCCGTCACGTTCTTGCCGACTTCGGCCGCCTCAATCAGCCCTTCAACGATGGGCGATTGTTTCGACGTGCGGTAAAGCGTCTGCTTGATCGCGACTACGTGCGGATCGGCGGCGGCCTGCTTGAGGAACTGAACCACGACGTCGAAGGATTCATACGGGTGATGGACGAGAATGTCTTTCGCCCGGATGGCGGAAAAACAATCGCCGCCATGTTCGCGGATACGCTCCGGAAAACGCGGTTCAAACGGCTTGAATTGCAGATCGGGCCGATCCGGCGGGATCAGTTCGTCGGTCTGCGCCAATCCGAGCAAACCGTCGACGTCAATAATATCCTGCGGCACCGCCTGCAGCCGATCGACAATGTGATTGCGCAGATGCACCGGCGTCGTCGCATCGATCTTGACACGGATGACGTCCCCGCGGCGGCGGCGCTTGAGCATGGTTTCAAAGACGCGGACCAGGTCCTCGGCTTCTTCCTCAATTTCCACGTCCGAATCCCGCAGGACGCGAAACGCTCCATGCGCCAGGATTTCAAATCCCGGAAAGACGTGATTGATGAACCGGACAATCGTCTTTTCCAGCGAGATGAAGCGGATCGGGGAACGCGCCCCGGCCGTCGCCGCGTCGGGAAGACGGATAAAGCGCCCGATATTCATCGGCACCGGCAGCAGCGCTTCGAGCAGGCGGCCGTCGCCGCGTTTAAGCTCGAAACACAGGACAAAACCCATATTGGGCACGAACGGGAAAGGATGGGCCGGATCCAGCGCCAGCGGCGTCAGGATCGGAAAGATGTTCGCATCGAATTCCTTGCGAAGCCATTCGATGTCGCCGTCGGTCAATTCGTGGTCGTCGAGAATGACAACGCCCGCTTCGCGCATTTTCGGGGTCAGTTCGCGCCAACAGCGCTGCTGTTCGCCCATGAGCGCCAGCGCCTGATCGTTGATCAGGGTAAGCTGTTCCTGCGGGCTCAACCCTTCCTGGCTGACGGCGGCGATGCCTTCGCGCACCTGTCCGCGCAGGCCGGCGACGCGCACCATGAAAAACTCGTCGAGATTGCTGGCGGATATCGACAAAAACCGCAGCCGCTCCAGCAAAGGATGGCGTTCGTTGAAGGCTTCCTCGAGCACGCGGGAGTTAAAAGACAGCCACGACAACTCGCGGTTGATGAAGCGGTTCGGCGAGGTCATGCTGACGCCCGCATCGAGGCTCGGGTCGCTGCTTCTTAATGCGTCGTCGGCCGCCGGCAATTGCTCCTCCGCGATCGCGTCATCTCGATCCGACGCCCTTTTACGCCGCGGGACCGCTTTCAGAAAGGTCATCGATGATCTTTTGCGCCAGGGCCGTTGAGATTTTGCGTTTTTCTGCAAGGGCGGCGCGATCCGCCAGGGCGACGAAGGCCTGCGCGGCGGCGAATGTGCGCGCCAGGCGCGGCGCGGCGTATTCGATCACGGCCGCACTGACTTCGAGCTGCCGGTCGCGGAAGCCTTTAACCATGACCCGGCGGATCAAGGCTTCGTCCGGTTCGCCCAGGCTGGCCCGCGGCGCAGCCTCAAGGCGCGTGCGCAAGTCCTTGAGATCGCCGCTCCATTCTCCGGGATGGCCGGCGCCGACCAGCACGACGCGTCTGCCCTGCGCCGCCAGATCTTCCAGCACGGCGAGGAAATGATGCGGATCGCCCGCCGGCAAATTGTCCAACACGATCAGGCGGGCGCCTTCAGGCGCGCCGCGCCACTCGGCGATATTGCAAAACGAACCGCCTGCTTCATTGGCGAGAATCGACGCCAGATGCGTCTTGCCCGACCCCGCCGGTCCGCAAATGATCAGCGCCGGTTCGTTTGAGCCGAGCCAGCCCTCGACCGCGCGCCACGCCGCTTGGTTGGGCTCGGCGATGACGAACGCCTCGCGGTCGTAGCGCGGCGGCGTTTCCGGCAGCGGCAGCGACAGCTGCGATCGCGCGTCTTGCGCGCCGGACTTTGTGGTCTTCGTCATGGGATTGCAGGCCGCTTGCGAAAAGGCGCCGTTAGAATTGGGAATCGATCTTTCCGCCCTCACTTTCGTCTTCAAGCGCGGCGGGCCAGACCTCCTGCTCAAAGCCGTCGGAACCGTCGAGCAGCCCGCGCCGGCGGCCTTGCGTGCGCACGCTGCGCGCCGTCTCCGGCGTGGCGATCACCCAGCGATCGTTGCGTTGCGACCACAGCGCAAGTCCCTGGGCTTCCATCGCGACGACAAGCTTGCTTGGATCGCCATAGGCGCGAACCAGCATTTCCGCGCCCCGGCGCGACAGCGATCGGACCTGAACCGATCCGATAAGCGGCGTGGAGACCAACGCCGAACGGATTTGCGTCCATTCGCCAAGCGAGCGGTAATAGGCGCTCAACTCCAGCAGCGCTGCCACCGTATGGTCGATTAAGGTGCGCTGTTTCCAGGGCTTGGCGTATTTGGCGATGGTCGCATCGATGGAAACCTCCGCAAGCGTCGGAAAATTGCCGGACGGCTGGGCGAATGATTCTTCCGCGAGCACGTCGCCGACCCGCGCGGGAATGAACCCGCCGCTTTCCAGGCTCCGATTGACGCCGCTCGTATAAACATCCGCCCCCGCGCCGAAATCGCCCAACTCTTCGATCGGTTCGACCTCGCCCGACTCGCGAAAGCCGTTGATCAGCCGGACGCGCAGGCGATCTTCGCCGTCCTCCTGGCGCAACTGCGCATGGGCGACGATCACCTGGCTCACCGAATAGCGCTCGGCCAGGAGTTGCAGCGCCTGCTGATTGAGCGCCAGCGTCTGGCGCGCGCTGACGGTGGCGGCGTCTTCAAGATCGCCGAGCGGAGGGATCATCGGCGTCAGTTCGTTATTGTAGGGGCGAACCTTCCAGGCGGCCATCCAGGGATTGTTTTCCTCCCACAGATATAACGCGCTATCGGTTTCGAGCACGGGCAGCACCAGGGCGGTCCGGGTCTGCGCTTCGCTGTAGGGAATCTGCGCATCCTTCAAAAGCTTGCGCACCGCCGCCGGCTTGAAGCGATAGGTGATGAAAGCGCGATAGGTGGTGGATGAGCTTTTTTCGTCATAGACCTCGAAACCCGATTCAAGCTGTTCGAGATCGTCGTCCGTCAGCGCGATGACGTTGCGGCCGAAGGAATCATAGGCGATGGCCGGTTCGCCCGCCGCCAGCCGCGGCAAATAGATCCAGTCTTCCTCGACCGTCAGCCGCCGCAGCAGAATGTCCATGGCCCGCCGCCGCCCTTGCATTTGCGCCGCCGCCTTGGCCGATGTCGCGCTTTGCGCCTGCGCCTGCACCGTCACGCGGGGAACCACGAAAACATCCTCGCCGATGGCGAAGGCCGGCGCGGCGCCGGCGGTCATGAGGAAAATCAGCGGCAAAAGGCCGGAAAGAATTCGAAGCATCGTGCTTAACCGTTTGGCTCGCGCCGCAGCGCCGGACCGGTCCTATATAGCCGCCGCCGCCGCCAGAAACGACCCCATTTTCCTAAGCTTTTCTCAATGAGTTGCGCCTGACGCCCGGCCCCGGCTAGGACGGCGCCATGAGCGATGCTTACAAAAAGGCCGGTGTCGACATTGACGCGGGGGAGCGTTTGGTGCGGGCCATCGGACCGCTGGCGAAAGCCACCGCACGGGCCGGCGCGGATGCAGCCCTGGGCGGCTTCGGCGGGCTGTTCGATCTTAAAGCGGCGGGATTTCGCGATCCGATTCTCGTTTCCGGAACGGATGGCGTCGGCACCAAACTGAAACTCGCTTTTGAAACCGGCGTGCACGACACGATCGGCGTCGATCTCGTCGCCATGTGCGTCAACGACGTCTTGGCGCAAGGCGCCGAACCGCTGTTTTTTCTCGACTATTTCGCCACCGGCAAGCTTGAGGAAGAAACCGCCGCCCAGGTGATCGCCGGGATCGCCGCCGGCTGTCGCGAGGCCGGCTGCGCGCTTATCGGCGGCGAGACGGCGGAGATGGCCGGCATGTATGCGGCGGGCGAATACGACCTGGCGGGCTTTTGCGTCGGCGCCGTGGAACGGGAGAACATTCTTCCCCGCAAAACCGCCGCGGGCGACGTCATGATCGGTCTGGCTTCGTCCGGCGCCCATTCGAACGGGTTTACGCTGATCCGCAAGATCGTCCGCGACAGCGACGCCGCGCTCGATGCGCCCGCCCCGTTCGACGCCAGCCGGTCGCTCGGCCAAGCATTGCTCGCGCCGACACGGATTTACGTCAAATCGCTGCTGCCGTTGCTTGCCGATCCTTCGGTCAAAGCCTTCGCGCATATCACCGGCGGCGGTCTTGTGGACAATGCGCCGCGCGTCCTGAGCGCCGGCCTTGTTCCCGTTTTCGACGACGCCGCGCTATCCCTGCCGCCGCTGTTCGGATGGCTGCAGGCCCAGGGCGGGCTGAGCGACACGGACATGCGCCGCACTTTTAATTGCGGGATCGGCGGCGTTCTGATATGCGCCGCGGCGCAGGCCGACCGCCTGGTTTCGATCCTTGCCGACGCCGGCGAAGACACGCGCGTCATCGGCCATATTGCGAGAGCGTGAAGCGATGGCGAAACTCGCAGTGCTGATTTCCGGACGCGGCAGCAATCTCCAGTCGCTGATCGACGCCGCCGCCGATCCGGACTTTCCGGCCGAGATCGCGCTGGTGGTCTCGAACCGGCCCAAGGCGCAGGGGCTTGCGCGCGCCGCCAAGGCGGGAATCAAGCAGAGCGTCATCGATCACAAGGACTTTGAAACCCGCGAGGATTTCGACGCCGCGCTCAGCGAGGCGCTGCGCATGGCGGAGGTCGATTTCGTCTGCCTTGCGGGGTTCATGCGCATCCTGACGCCCCAATTCGTCAATGACTGGCGCGGCCGGCTGCTCAACATTCACCCTTCGCTCCTGCCCGCCTTTCGCGGCCTGCATGTCCACGAACGCATGATCGACGCGGGCGTCAAAATCGCCGGCTGTTCCGTGCACTTCGTGTCGTCGGAACCCGATGCTGGACCGATCGTCGGCCAGGCCGCGCTCACCGTGCAGCCCGGGGAAACCGCCGAAACGCTCGCCGAGCGCATTCTGGAACTCGAGCACAAGCTCTATCCCGCCTGCGTGCGGCTGATTGTCGAAAACAAGGCGCGGCTTTCCGGCGGGGTCGTGGTTTACGACCGTTCCGTCGCGTCGTCCGGCGCGGTGCTGAACCCGCCCGAAAACTGATCGCGCATCACGCCGCGGCCTTTTCAAGCCGGTTGAAAAATTCCCGCACCCGCTTGGCGTTGGCGCCGACATCGGATCCGCCGACCCGGGATTTTGAACGCACGTCAACGCGCGTTGCATCCCCTTCCCGCGTCAAGCGGACGACGAAATCGTCGATGAAACCGAACCACATGGACGTATGGGCCGCCTCGATCGTCCAGCCGGTTTCGGTTTCGCTTTCCTTAAGCACGTTCATGCCCATGTCGGCGATAATCTTTCGAACCATCTGCGCGGTTTCATCGACGCCCGCCTTAACCGTCATGGGACCGATGTCCGGAAAGGCTTCGCGCTGGGCTTCGGCGACCGTCATGTCCGTGTCGCGCACAAGTTGATCGCCGACATATTCCGGCGGATTTTTGCGCTCGAACGGCGCGCCGGCGACGATCGCCGGCGGATTTTCAAAGTCTGTCGTAACATCGTGGATGAAGGGATTGGCCCGCACCGCCTCGCGCATCTTTAACGGGATCATGCCCGCGCCGACGGCGATCACCGCGGCCAGGATCGCCATAACGCCCAGGCCGCCGCGACGGGTGAAAAACGCTGCAAGCCCGGCGAGCAGCGACAGGGCCGCCGCGGTAAACACCGGCGACAGGGAAACCATACCGGCGATGTCTTTCGGGCTGGCGGCCAGGCGATAGATATCGAACGCCCTGGAATAGTCCCAAAGGCCCAACCGCGTCCCCGGCGCAGCGAAGAGAATTGCGCCGCCGAGCACAAGCGCCGCCAGCAGGAAAATCCAGATAACCAGTCTCATGGCGCCCCTCTCATTCCACTTTTGCGGCTATTTTAGGAGCAATCGGCGCCGCCGCGCCATAGGCGTTTTGGTTGAATCTGCGCTATCAAACCCCATCTGTCAGCGACACCATCTCACGAGGAGCGCATGCCCAGGCCGGTTACCGTCACCGTTTCCCACGATCTCGGCAAGGACGAGGCCCGCCAGCGCCTGCGCGACGGTTTCGGCAAGCTCCAGCGCCAGATGACCGGCGGCATGATGTTCAAATTCGAAGAAGAATGGACCAGCGAGGACACGATGGCGTTTCGCGCCCGCGGGCTGGGCCAGGACATCAGCGGCCAGGTCGACATTTTTCCGCAACATATGCGCATTGTCGTCACCCTGCCCTCCCTGCTTGCGACCATCGCCGAAACCATCACCGGCAAGCTTGAGAACGAGGGCCGCCTGCTTCTGGAGAAGAAGTAGCCAGCGGCGGCTTGCCGCAAGTAGAAATTGACGACTCCTGCTAAGAGCTGTTTAAAAGCTGATAGCACATCATTCATAATAGAATAAGCAACAAGAGAAGATTGCTATGGGGTTTTTTACAAGAATAATTAGATCTTGGAACAAATCATCAAAGCTGCAGAAATTAGAATATAAAATCTCTCCACCACCGAAGCGCGATTTTTCGGTTGACACAACGAGATTTTCCATATCCGGCAGGGAGGAACAAGCACGTGCGTTTGAGGAGTTTTTAGATTTATGCGAACGAGACAAAAACGTTTCTATGGTAATGATGTTAGAAGGCTTGAACCGTTCGGATTTAAAAGAGCTTTACAAACTTCTAATGCTTAATGGTTTAGGGCAGTGGGTTAAAGGTCATCAAATGGCGCTTTCAACGCTCGCCTATCCTGAACCTCTTCGTTATACCGTGCGAGCTCAAAAACAAGATGTCAACATTAGAGAAATAGTTGTAAATCTGATGGACTATTGGGACGATAAATTTCCTCCAGGCGGACTGATTGCATTAGTCAGCTGAGTGGGCTGCGCATAGTGACAAATCGCATCAACAGAACCCGAGCCGGTTCTTTACTTGTTCGGAATTTTATCGCTTCCCCAACAACTCCAGCGCGCCGACGGTCATGGCCTGCACGCCGGCCTTGAGCGCCGGTTCAGGCTGCGGCGCGAACAGCGGCGAGTGGTTGGCGGGCGGAAACGGCGCCTTGCCCGCGCGCGCGGCCTTCATCGCTTCGGGATCGCTGCCGCCGGTCCAGAAGATCAACGTCGGAATGTCTTCCTTGGTGCGACCGAACTGGCTGAAGTCCTCCCCGCCCATGCTCGGCGGGCGTGCATAGACCCGTTCCGCGCCGAGACTGTCGGCGATCGCCGCCATGACGCGCTCGGTCATCGCCGGATCGTTATAGGTCGACGGCGTGTAATCGTTTTCAACGATTACGTCCGGCATCATGTCGTTCGGCAGGCCCGCCGATTTCGCCTGTGCAATCGCGATGCGGCGAATGCCGGCGATCAGTTTTTCGCGCACTTCGTCTTCATAAGACCGCACGGTGATCTTGAGATGCGCCCGGTCGGAAATGATATTGTGCTTGTAGCCGGCCTGGAACGAACCCACCGTGACGACGCCGGAAGCGAGCGGATCGAGTTCGCGCGAGACCAGCGTCTGCAGCGCGTTGACGATCTGCGCGCCGATCATGACCGGGTCCTTGCCCATCTGCGGCGCGGAACCGTGGGCGCCGATCCCTTTAATGATGATATCGACGCTGTCCACATTGGCGAGCGCATAGCCCGGCGTATAGGTGATGTCGCCGGCGCTGTCCCAGCCCGACGTGTGCGTCGCCAACACGTAATCCGGTTTCGGAAACCTTGAATAGAGCTTGTCGTCGAGCATGGCGATGGCGCCGAGGCCGATCTCTTCGGCGGGCTGACCGATCAGCACCAGCGTGCCGGCCCATTGATCCTTCATGGCGACGAGCCGCCGCGCGGTCCCGATCAATATCGCCATGTGGCTGTCATGGGCGCAGGCGTGCATCACCGGCGCTGCCTGGCCCTTGTAATCGGTCGCGACGACTGTCGATGCGTAAGGCAGTCCGGTCTTTTCTTCGAGCGGCAGGGCGTCCATGTCGGCGCGCAGCATGACCGTCGGCCCTTCGCCGTTTTCCATAACGGCGACAAGGCCGTAACCGCCGACCCCGTCGAGCACTTCGCCGACATCGGCCTTGGCTTTTTTCCTCGTCCATCGATCGCCGACGCCGGTCGTCACCTGAAAGCCGAGCCCTTCCAGTTCCGCGGCCATGCGCTTGGCGCTTTCGCTTTCCTTGAAGGAAAGTTCGGGATTGGCGTGGAAATGTTTATAGAGCTCGAAGACGTAATCGTAATCGGCTGCGACCGCTTCGGCGAGATCATCGGCGCGGGCAGCGCCGGCAAACGCAAGCAAGATGGCGGCCGCCGAGAATATCTTCTTCATCGGATCCTCGCTTATTGGTTTTCTTTCATTGTAAAATCGACAATCGGCATCGGACCGGGCGGAATGCCAAGCCGTTCCTTTTCCGCCGCGACCATGGACTTGATCGACTCGCGCAGGCCGGCGCCATCATAAACAACGCCGTTCTTGACGATGTAATCGATCCCGCCGACACGCATCGGCGTGTTCGTTTCCGAGTTCAGCTTGATATGCCCGGTGGCGTAAAGCGTTTTGAGATTGGCCAGCGGATTTTCTTTCATGACAATCAAATCCGCGCGCTTGCCGACCTGGATCGAACCGGTTTCGCTTTCAACGCCGAGCACTTTCGCGCCGCCAAGCGTCGCCGCATAAACCACCTCAAGGGGATGAAAGCCCGCCTCGCGCAGCATTTCCATTTCCTGGATATAACCGAAGCCGTAGGTCGAATAGATATAACCGGCGTCCTCGCCGACGCCGACCTTGCCGCCGCGATTTTTATATTCGTTGATGAAATCCATCCACAATCTGAAATTCTCGCGCCAGGCGACTTCCTGCTCCGTACCCCAATCGAACCAGTAAGAGCCGTGGGCGTTGCGGTTCGGCTGGAAGAACCTCCACAGCGACGGCATGGTGTATTCGTCATGCCATTCGGCGCGGCGCAAACGCATCCAGTCCCGGCTCGCGGCGTAGATGGAAAAGGTCGGATCAAGGGCGAAATCGCGCTCAAGTAGCGTTTCCATCACATAGTTCCACCGCTCGCTGCCCGGTCTGGCCGCCTGCGCCCAGAGCTTGCCGGCGTTTTCGAAACGATGCTGTTCGTCGGAATAATTATAATCGAGCGGGTAATGCTGCAGCGTGCGGTCGTCGAACAACGCTTCGGGCAAACCGTACCAGTGCTCCATGGAGTCAAGACCGCGCGCGGAGGTATCAAGGACGTCCGCATGGGCGACGTCGAGCTGGGCGTGGTGCATGGTGGTCTTAAGGCCCAGCTTTTCGGCTTCATCAAGGCCGGCCCATAAAATCTCTTCCGGCGCGCCGAAAAACTTCACGCCCACCGCGCCGTCGCGCTTGAGCTGGCGAATGCGCGCCCGCGCCTGCGCCGGCGTATCGACCTCGCCCGGCGACCAGCGGCGAAATACCGGATAGGGATAGATGTACGGCGCGTCGATCTCGTTGCGCGCCGAGCGTCGCGAAAGGTCCGCCGCCCACGCCGCCCCGCCCCGGTTGCCGACGGTGCGCACCGACGTCACGCCGTGGGCCAGCCAGAGGCGGAAGATGTAATCCGGCGGAACAGCCTGTCCGGTTTGTTCGTCGTGGATATGGGCGTGCAGGTTGATGAAGCCGGGCAGAACATACATGCCGCTCGCATCGATCTCGCGGTCGCCCTGAGCGGGGCGCCCTTCGGTCTTCGGCGGCAAACCCGGCGCGCCGGCGGAAACGATCTGCGCGATGCGCCCGTTTTCAACGACGATATCTATCGGACCGATCGGCGGCGCCCCGGCGCCGTCGATGACCGTCGCGCCGCGGATGACCAATCGTTCGTAAGGTCCTTCGCCAAGGCTGCGGTCTGCCACGGACTGCGCCGCAGCGCTTGCCGCAGTAAAATAAGTTACAGCGATGATTGTGACGACGATCCGGAACATGACGCACCCCATACCCAGCAAAGGCGCGCATCATACCCGGTTCGCCGGCGCGGCAAAGCCCCTTTACCGGTCGCACCAAATCGATTGCGGCGCATTACGCCGAAAGGATCATTTTCTCGGTTTCGTCCCACAGGCGCGCAGCGGCGTCATCTTCAACCGCGTGCGGCGCAACATGAACCCAGCGCGGCGAGTCGTCGCTGGTCAGTTGGGCAATGTCGCAATCCTCGCAATATTCACCGCCGCGGTCGTCAAGCAGCGGGCTGGTCGCGCACCACAGCGTCGTCGAGCACCCCTGCTCCGGCGTTTTAAACATCGCCCTGACCGCCTCGGCGATTTCGCCGTTTTCATCAAGCCAGCCCATTGCGGTCATTTCCTCGCGCGACAAGTGACGCTGCAGCGGCGTTACAATGCCGCCGGGATGAACCGAAAACGCCTTGACGCCGTCCACCGACATGCGCCGATTAAGCTCCAGTGCAAACAGCGCGTTTGCTGTTTTCGATTGTCCGTAGGCGGCCCATTTATCATAGTCATCGCGCGTGAAATGCATATCGTCCCAGCGGATGGGCGAGAGTTTATGACCCGTAGATGAAAGACACACGACGCGCGCACGCCCGGCGTTTTTAAGATAAGGCGCTAGCGCCTTGGTGAATTCGAAATGGCCGATATGATTGACCGCGAATTGCATCTCCCAACCCGGCCCGACCCTTGTTTCCGGACAGGCCATCACCCCGGCGTTGTTGATGAGAAGATCGATCTTGTCGTGGGAATCGCCGATATCCGCGGCGCATCCGTAAACCGAAGCGAGATTGGCGAGATCCATCTCCCGGACTTCAACCGCCAGACCAGCCTGCGAGAGGTTTTCATCGGCTTTTTTCTTATCGCGCGCGGGAACGATAACACTCGCGCCTGCACCAAGGAGCGCTTTGGTCGTCTCAAGGCCGATGCCGGAATAGCCGCCGGTGACGACCGCGGTCTTGCCGGAAAGATCAACGCCCGCCATGATTTCCGCGCCGGTCGATTTCGTCCCGAAGCCCGATCCCAGGGGTTTCTGATTGGCTGTGGCCATGGCGATCCTTTCGTTAGCGCGTCGCTGCTGCCCTCAACATAAGGACTATCCCCGCCAGCGCCAAACGTTGCAGTGATTTAAGGATGCGCCAGGCTCGCTCAGCCCCAGGCCTGATCGATCTGAGAATACGCAACGCCGCCATCTACAACGATCGTATCGCCGACCACGTAATCTCCCGCCCGCGAGGCGAGAAAGATCGCCGCGCCCGCCATGTCGCCGTCTCGGCCGATGCGTTTGGCGGGGATCATTTTGGCGACCGCGTCGCCGGCGTCGCGGGCAGCACGGTTCATTTCCGATGCAAAGGCGCCCGGCGCGACGCCGCTGACGCAAATACGATCCTCGATCAGACGCGCGGCCATGCGCCGTGTCAGATGAATGACCGCCGCCTTGGACGCCTGATAGGCATAGGTCTCCCAGGGATTGATTTTAATGCCGTCAATCGAGGCGATGTTGATCACTTTCGCCGGGCGTTCGGCGCCGGCGGCGTTTTTGAGCGCGCCATGCAGGGCCTGGGTCAAAAAGAACAGCGACTTCACATTAAGATCCATCGTCTTGTCCCAGCCGCCTTCGGGAAATTCGGCGAACGGCGCGCCCCAGGCCGCACCGGCGTTGTTGACCAGGATGTCGAGCGCGTTTTCATGTTGCAGCAAATCGCCGGCGAGCGCCTTGCAGCCATCGACTGTTGAAATGTCGTGCGGCAGCGAAACGCAGGGGCCGATTGCGGAAAGTTCCTGCGCGGTTTCGTTGCAGGCCTCCGCCTTGCGGGCCGAAATATAGACCTTCGCGCCGAATTCGAGAAAGCCGCGGGCGATCATCGCGCCGATCCCGCGCGAGCCGCCGGTAATCAGCGCGACGCGGCCTTCGAGCGAGAAGAGGTCTTTCATCATCTTGCTTTTCCTTGCTTGAAATAAAGCCGCGCCGCGACGAGCGCAAAAAACCCTGCGGCAATGACCAGGCAGAGCGGCGAGTAGAAACGGAGGTTCATCGTCGTAAAGGGTTCAACGGTTTCCCATGCGATCTTTTCAAAGAAGAATCCTGCAACGCCGCGCGCGAAAAAGACGAGCCCTACGCCAATGCCCAGCAAGGACGTCAGCCAGACCGGCGCCGGAATAACGCCGCCGACGGCGATGGCGATCACCCCGCTAAGGATGAGCAGGGCGGCCACGACGAGCGTCGCCTCGCGCGCCGGCATTTGTTCCATTCGCGGATCGCCGACGACCGTATCGATCAATTCGCGCTCGCTCGCGCCTGGCCAGAGACCGCCCATGGACCAATACGCATGAAGCCCTGCAATTGCAATGAGGACGATGAACAACAAAACGGCAATTGTCTTGATAATCACATCCCTCTCTCCTACTGCGATGGAAAATACCAGAAGCGCTTCACCTTGCCGTCGATCACTTCATAGACGACGACCGACGCCTGGCTCATGCGCTCGCCGTCCTCTTCCCAGACCGGACGCTCGATCGCCGTGACATAATTTCCGTTCACGGAAATCGTTTCAAGGCTTGAGGACACCGATGGATACGCTTCGAAATAGGCCACGAGTTCATCGTGAAGCTGGTCGGCGCTGGAGGTGACGACGCTCGCCTGCACCCCGGCGATTTCGATCCAGGTCACGTCTTCGCGCCAGTATTCGCGCATCCTGTCCGGATCGTGGGCGTTGAATGCCGCCATCAGGCCGGTGACGGCGGCGACGGCTTCACCGGACGGCTCGGTCGGTTCGGCGCGTTCGGCGTCCGGCGCACAGGCGGCGGAAAGCCAAAACAACAATAGAACAAGCAATCTCATTTGGTCGGCGTCTCCACGCGATGACGGCGCGAAAGCTATATATCGAGTTTTCCCCAGCGCCAATATCGCGTCTTTTCGATTTACCGGACCCGACAATGCGATGCTCGGATGAACGATTGCCGCTAGAAATCGAGCCGCGCTATGCCGCGCCGAACCGTTCGCGCCATTGAGCGACCTGTTCGTCTTCGATTTTCTGGAACAGAACGTCCGGCGGCGAAAACCCTTCCCCGCCGTTAAAACGGGACAGCGCCGCTTCGGCGCTTTGCGGCCAGCGCGCGGCGTCTTCCGGATCAAGATCGAAAACCACAAACATCTTATCGGCCGTGAACGGAATGACCGGGCGCGACAGCGCCGCGAACAAAACGATCAGGTTAAGCGCGCAGCGCACCGACGCGGCGGCGCGTTCACGGTCTTCCTTGATCACGGTCCAGGGCGCGGCGATTTGCAGATACTCGTTGCCGGCGACCCAGATGGCGCGCAGTTCCGCAAACGCCTTGCGAAACTCCATCTCCTCCAGACAGCCGGCGTAGACCGCCATGCGCTTGTCGAGTTCGGCGATCAATTGCGCCTCGGCATCGCCATAGGCGCCTTCGCCCGGGACTTCCTCGCCGAAACGCGCCTTGCAAAAACGCGTAATGCGGTTGACGAAATTGCCGAGCACGTCGGCAAGGTCCTTGTTTACGACACCGGCGAAATGCTCCAGCGTGAACGACGCGTCGTCCGACTCCGGCGCATTGGCCATCAAGTGCCAGCGCCAGTAATCGGCGGGCAAAAGCTCCAGCGCCTGGTCCATGAAAATGCCGCGATTTTCGCTGGTGGAGAATTTGCCGCCATACCAGGTCAGCCAGTTGAGGCTTTTCAGCGCATCGACGGTCTTCCAGGGCTCTTCCGAACCCAAAATCGTGCAGGGAAAACTCACCGTGTGAAAGGCGACATTGTCCTTGCCCATGACCTGAACGTATTTAACGTCGCCCGCTCCCTTATCGGTGCGCCACCAGCGTTCCCAGTCTTCATTATTGGCGACCGCCCATTCCTCGGTGGCGCCGATATATTCGATCGGCGCGTCGAACCAGACGTAAAATACCTTGTTTTCAAAGCCGGGCCGTTTTTCGCCCTGATAGGCCACGGGCACGCCCCATTGCAAATCGCGGGTGATGGAACGGTCGCGCAATCCCTCTTTCAGCCACTTCTTGGCGATGGATTTCGTCAGCGCCGGCCATTGGGGCTTGGATTCGACCCACTGCGCGATCGTGTCCTGCAATTTCGACTGCAGGAGATAAAGGTGGCGCGTCTCGCGCACTTCGACGTGTTTCGAGCCCGAGATCGCCGAATAGGGGTCTTTCAGTTCGATGGGATCGAGCAGGCGGCCGCAATTATCGCACTGATCGCCGCGCGCTTTTTCATAGCCGCAATGCGGACAGGTTCCTTCGACATAGCGGTCCGGCAGAAAGCGCTGGTCGTCGATGGAGTAGATCTGCCGGTCCGTGCGCTCTTCGATCAGGCCTTTATCCTCCAGCACTTTCGCGAAATGTTGGGTCAATCGATGGTTCGGCGCATTCGACGACCGGCCGAAATGATCGAAGGAAAGGCCGAACGCTTCGCCGGCCCGGGCCTGGATTTCATATTGCTCGCGGCAATAATCGCGCACTGTCTGACCGGCCGCGCGGGCGGCAAGTTCGGCCGGCGTGCCGTGTTCGTCGGTGGCGCAGATGAACAACACCTCATGGCCGCGCTGACGCTGGAACCGGGCGTAGACGTCCGCCGGCAGCATTGAGCCCACAAGATTGCCCAAATGCTTGATGCCGTTGATGTACGGCAGGGCGGACGTAATCAGGATGCGGGCCATTCAAGGACTTTCGCCGGATTCGTCCCGTCTATAGCGGGTCGCGGGGGAACGCGGCAAGGCGGCGGACAAAGCGCGCTTTTCCTTTTCGCCGAAGCAGCAGAATAAAGTCGTCGACAAGGAAGAAAGCGGCGACCGCGATGGCCAAAGTGATATTCCCCGACCTGTGGCGCGAACTTTGTCGCACACAATCCGTTTGGTCTGCGTTTAAACCGAGCCTGGAATGGCTGGGAATCGACCGACGGACGCTGCCGGAGCGCTTGATTGCGCTGGCCGAGTCCAAAGCGCTCGAAAAACAGCGATCGTTGCTTTCGTCTCTCGACGAGAAAGCGCTCGTCTATCTGGAAAGCCTCGCCGCAATCAATCGGCGACAGGCAAACATCGCATCGCGACACACGCTTATCGCCAACATATCGGCGCCAATCGGATTGGCGCTCGGATTAGGCCAGATTTTTCCCGAAGCCGTCGCCGCGCTGATGCAACAAGAATATGAGTTTTATACAATCACTGCGATTAGCATCGCGATCGTCGGCATTATTGCAACGGTGCTGCATGCGCATATTCGCGCAAAGCAGGCCGAAGATCTTCACGATTTGATATGTTTTGCGTTGGAGTCATCCCGGCACGAACCGGCCGGCGAAGAATAAGCGAGGGGCCGCTTGCCGTGTTTATGCGCTTTCCGACACAGGGATCGAATCCAGCACGCCCGCGGCGCCCTGTAGAAGACCCGACAGCGCATTGAGCATGTCGGCCGCCGAATAGCCGTTGGCGTAAGCAGCGATAAACCCGACAAAGAGCAGAAGGCCCAGGGTGCGGGAAATCGTGCGCCGCGCGGCGAAGAACAACGCCGCGCCGCCGAGCAGTTCGATCGGGCCGGCAAGGCCGCCAGCCGAAACCGACTGCCAGATGTTGTCGAGGAAATCGATTTCGCTGCGCAGCGTTCCGGCACCCCGCTCAACGCCGGTCAGATGCATGGCGCCGAGAAAGGACAAAAGACCGGCGCAAGCGCCCTGCATGGCGTCCTTGACCATGCCGATCAGTCCGTTGACCGGGCCGCTGAGAAATCCTGCATATTCGCCCGTCGGCCGAACGTCGTATGCCGCGCCGTTGCCTAAGATCGCCGTGACCATTTTCAAATCTCCCGCGTCAGCAGTCGATCGCCCTATCGCGGATTAACTTTGGCTCATGCTTTGGGAAGAAACGCGGCGGAAATGCGACCGAAAAAGGACGCACGCTTTTGTGATCGTAAAATCCGTCTGAAAAGATCAAGCGGCTGCGCTGCAGCGCGCACGCAATGACGGCGAAAGATTTTTAAGCAACGGACGCGCCGGTCAGGCGGCCCATTTCTTTTTCGTGTCGCGGTAGGATTTGGCGACAATCTTTTCGAGCACGCCAAGATCAACGTCTTCAAGCTTGTTGATGTAAAGACAGCCTACGCCCCTTTTATGCTTGCCGAGCTTTTTGAGCAGCGGCTCGTCCGACGCACACGAGTCCAGCACATATAAGACGCTGTTCGCCTTGCGCGGGGAAAAGCCGACCAGACACATGTCGCCTTCGCGCCCGCTTTCGTATTTGTAGTGATATGCGCCGAAGCCGATAATAGAAGGGCCCCACATTTTCGGCGTCTCGCCGGTGACTTTTTTCATCATCGCCAGCAGCGTTTTGGCGTCGCGGCGTCGGATTTCGTTTTCGACAGCATTGATCAAGGCCGTCACGCTTTCCCGTGTCGGCTTGGTCTTGTTCTCCCCGGCCTTGGGCTTTGCCGCCTTTGCGGCTTTTTTCTTCTTCGCAGTTTTCTTGCGCGCCGCGGTCATGCTTTCGCCTCTCCTATCGCCTTGGCCCAATCGGCGGAAACGCGTTTGCCCGCCTGAAAATAAAACCACGCGCCCAGGAGGCCGGCCAGCGAAACGATCGAAAGCGAGATCTGGAGCGCGATGGCTTCGCCCATGGAACCGATGAGCGCGCTTGAGATCACGCCGGCCGCGGTGGGGCCGAACCCGAGCGCAATCATGTTCAGGATAAAGAAGAATACGGCGGTCGACAATGCGCGCACCGAAACTGGCGCCAAGGTCTGCGCGAGGGCGAATGACGGACCGAGATATATGCCCAGCGTGAGCTGCACGGGAATTTGGAAAATCAAAGACACCACCGGGCTCGGGTGCCACAAGACGATCAGGAACATGGGAACATTCACAACCAGCGCAATCGCCGGCACAAAGCCGTACATGCGCTTGTCGCGAACGGCCAGCCGGTCAACGATATAACCGCCGAGAAAAGCGCCGCCGGCATAGGCGGTCGCGGAAATGATGCCGAGCCAGAACACGACCTGCAGGAACGAAAAGTCGCTGTGGCTGCGATCATAAAAGGCCACAATCCATGTGCCGCTGGCGTAACCGAGAAAAGAAATCGCCGTCGCCGCAAAAACTACGGAGCGATAGGTGGGAATGGAGAGCAGGTGTTTCGCCGCGCGCCAGACCACCGCCATTTCATTGAACGCTGTCGACCGGGCCCGCTGCGGCAAAATACGACAAAAAGCATTGGCCGCTTTCTCGACAAATCCGACTGGCTGGTCGACACGCAATGCCTTGAAAGGGTCCGCCTGTTCGGCGCCTTCCTGGGCGCCGCGCGGCGGTTCGCGCACCGTCGCCTTTAACAACACGGCGAGCGCTACGCCCGGCAGCCCCACAACGACGAAAGCAACGCGCCAGGAGAATGTCTCGGTAAGCCAGCCCGCGCCGAGATAGGCAAGCGCAACGCCGATGGGAATGCCCATGGCATAGACCGACAGCGCCCCGGCGCGCTTTTCTTTCGGAAAGTAGTCGGAAATCAGCGAATGCGCCGGCGGCGATCCGCCCGCTTCGCCGACGCCGACGCCGACCCTCGCCAGCGCCAGTTGCGTGAAATTGGCCGCCGCGCCGGAAATCGCCGTGAAGCCTGACCACAAGGCGAGCGCAACGGATATAATCGTGACACGATTATACCGGTCCGCCAGACGCGCAATGGGAATGCCAAGGGTCGTATAGAGAACGGCAAAGGCAAAACCCTTCAATATGCCGAGCTGCCAGTCGGCGAGCCCCAGGTCTTCTTTTATCGCCGGCGAAAGAATGCCGATAATCTGCCGGTCGACGAAATTGAACGTGTATACGGCCGTCAGGAGGACAAGCACGTAAGCGCGATAGGCTGGACTTGCCGGCTTTGCGCCGGCGGATGTTGCAAGGGCGTCGCTCATGAGGCCAAGCCGGCTCTTTCGGCGCGCTGCGTTTCCCGCGTCAATTTGCTGTTCACTTGTCTGAGATTTCTCGTTGGTCAGTCGCTCCACAATGCGTAAGATCGCGCGCGACCGCAAGGAAGAAACGCCATGAAAGCGATGATGAGCCATGAGCCCGGGGGGCCCGAGGCACTAAAACCGACCGAGGTCGAAAAACCAGCGCCCGGTCCCGGTCAGGTCCGCATCGCCGTTAAAGCGGCCGGCGTTAATTTCCCCGACACGCTCATCATCCGCGATCTTTATCAGTTCAAACCGCCGCGCCCCTTCGCGCCCGGCGGGGAAGTCGCCGGCGTGATCGAAGCGATGGGCGAAGGCGTTTCCGGTTTCGCCGAAGGCGACCGCGTGCTCGCCGGTGGGATCAACGGCGGATACGCCACGCATTTCATCGCCGACGCCGCGCGCATCTGCACAATCCCCGACGAAATGCCGTTCGACGAGGCGGCGGGATTTATGCTCACCTACGGCACGTCGCACTATGCGCTGAAAGATCGCGCGAATATCCAGCCCGGTGAGTCGCTGTTCATTCTCGGCGCCGCAGGCGGGGTCGGCGCGGCCGCCATCGAGCTTGGAAAAGCCTTCGGCGCCAAAGTCGTCGCCGGCGTTTCCAGCGAAGCCAAAGCCGCCTTCTGCAAAGAACTCGGCGCCGATGAGGCGCTGGTTTATCCGCGCGCCCTTGACCGCGACGGGCAGAAGGCGCTGTCGGCCGAGATCAAGCGGTTGTGCGGCGGCGAAGGCGCTGACGTGGTCTACGACGCGGTCGGCGGCGATTACGCCGAACCGGCCCTGCGGGCCATGGCCTGGGAGGGGCGTTATCTCGTCATTGGCTTTCCGGCCGGCATTCCGAGCATCCCGCTCAACCTGACGCTCTTGAAAAGTTGCCAGATCGTCGGCGTTTTCTGGGGCGCGTTCACCATGCGCGAACCGAAGAAGAACGCAGGCTATGTCGAAGAACTCTTCCGGTTCTATCGCGAAGGGCGCATTCGGCCGCGGATCACAGCGACCTTCCCGCTTGAGCGCGCCGCGGAAGCGCTTAAGTTGCTGGAAGAACGCAAGGCGACGGGCAAAGTCGTGTTGACCGTGTCATAGGTTTATTCAGGGGTTTATTAAGGGAGACGATCTTGAAACTGATCCATGTTACGTGCGCCGCGCTGGCGCTGGCGGCGCCGGCCGCGGCCGAGGACGGCGCCGACGATCGAAAGTTCACCGCCGAGCGGGTGTTCGATCTTGAATTCGCCAACGATCCCCAAATTTCGCCCGACGGCCGCACGATCGTTTACGCACGCACATCGATGGACCGCCAGAAAGACCGCATGGTCGCGGACATCTGGTCGATCGATACGCGCTCGGGCGATCACCGCCCGCTGATCGACTCCAAGGGCACCGTCTTCTCGCCGCGCTGGTCGCCGTCGGGCGATCGGCTGCTTTATCTCAGCGCCGGCGAAGGCGGCGTCGAACTGCGCGTATTCTATCTTGATACCGGAAAGAGCTTCTCCCTCGCCCAGCTTGAAGAGTCGCCAAGCGCGCCGGTCTGGTCCCCGGACGGAACGGCGATCGCCTTTTCGATGTTCACGCCCGGGGAAGCGCCGAGCTTCGCTGCGCCGCCGAAATCCCCGAAGGGCGCCGACTGGAACAAGCCGGTGCGCGTTTTTGACGATCTTCCGTTCCGGTTCGACGGCGCGGGCTATCTTGAAGAAGGAACGACCCACGTCTTTGTCGTCTCCGCCGAAGGCGGCACGCCGCGCCAGATCACCAAGGGCGACACGGACTATGACGGCCCGGCCTGGCTCGGCAACGACACGCTGCTGGTCGTCGGCAATGACGCGCCCGACGCAGAACTTGATCTCATCGAAAGCGAAATCTACGCCGTCAACCTCGACGATCTTTCCATGCAGGCGCTGACCTCGCGCGACGGGCCGGATTTCGGGCCGGTCGTCTCTCCCGACGGACGGCGCATCGCCTTTCGCGGCTATGACGATCAGCTCAAATCCTATCAGCAGACGGACCTTTACGTCATGAATCGCGACGGCTCGAACGTCGTTAATCTGACCGCGGACTACGACCGCAGCATCGAAACAACCGCCTGGCGCGGCGCCGCCCTCGTCGCGCAAACCGAACTCGACGGCGACGTCGTGCTTGTCGAAATCGGCATGAACGGCGCCGTGACGGTGCTCGTGCGCGGCCTCGGCGGCACGTCGATCGGCCGGCCCTATTCCAGCGGTTCATTTTCGGTTTCGGCAAACGGCGCGTCGATCGCCTATACCGCTTCGCGCCCGGACCGGCTGGCCGATGTCGGGCTTTATCAGCAAGGCATACTGCCGAGCTTCGGCGGCGACCGGCAGGGACGCATTCTGACCGCCTTGAATGACGATGTGTTGCCCTATCTCGACCTCGCGCCGATCGAGGAAATCAAGGTTGAATCCTCCCATGACGGGCGCGAAATCGAGGCCTGGATCGCTTTGCCGCCGGGTTTTGTCGCCGACGGGTCCTATCCGATGATCCTCGAGATTCACGGGGGCCCATACGCCATGTACGGCCCGTTTTTCGCAGCGGAGATTCAGCGTTTCGCCGCCGAAGGCTATGTCGCCGTCTACGCCAATCCGCGCGGATCGACCGGCTATGGCGAGGAATTCGCCCAGCTCATCGATCTTGCCTATCCCGGCAACGACTATGACGACCTCATGAGCGTCGTCGATGCGGTGATCGCCAAGAATTATGTGGATCCAGCGCGTCTGTTCGTCACCGGCGGGTCCGGCGGCGGCATTCTTACCGCCTGGATCGTCGGCAAGACCGACCGCTTCGCCGCGGCGGTTTCCGCCAAGCCGGTCATCAACTGGCTGACCATGGCGCTGGCCGCCGATATCGGCGCTTTCGTGCGGCGGCACTGGATCCGCGCCGATCCGTGGGACGATCCCGATGCTTACTGGAAGCGGTCGCCGCTGTCGCTGATCGGCAACGTCACGACCCCGACCATGGTGATGGTCGGCGAGGAAGACTGGCGCACGCCGCCCTGGGAAGCTGAGCAGTTCTATACGGCGCTCAAGCTGCGGGAAATCGACACCGCGCTGGTGCGCATTCCGGATTCTCCCCACTTCATCGCGGGCCGTCCAAGCCGGCTCATCGCCAAGACCGACAATATCATGGGCTGGTTTGCAAAATACGACCCCGCAAACCAGGAAGACAAAGCCGCGCCCGCCGAAGAGGAAGAAGATGCTGCCGAGACGACCGAAGAGGAAGAAGAGCCGGTGGAAGAATAAGCCGAACGCCCCACTGGCCCTTTCACTTCGCCGCCGAATGCGCTTACCGTAGCGGCGAACGGCGAGCCTCGGGAGGACGCCCCGGCAATGATAAAAAAACTCGTGGAAAGCGTCCCGCCAGGCGGCGCGCACGAGACCGATGTGGTCATCATCGGCGCTGGACCGGTGGGCCTGTTCGCCGTCTTCGAACTTGGCCTGCTCGGCATAAAAGCGCGGGTGATCGATATTCTCGATCATCCCGGCGGGCAGTGCATCGAACTCTATCCGGAAAAGCCCATCCTCGATATTCCGGCGATCAAAACCATCAGCGGCGAGCAGCTGACCAGACAGCTGCTCGACCAGATCGAGCCCTTCGGCGCGCAGTTCCATCTCAATGAAATGGCGATAACGCTGGAAAAGACCGACGCCGGCAAATGGCGCATCAAAACCGATATGGGCACGATGATCGAGGCGCCGGTCATCTGCATTGCAGCCGGCGGCGGCTCCTTCCAGCCGAAAAAACCGCCGATCCCCGGCGTTGACGATTACGAAGGCGATACGGTGTTTTACGCCGTGCGCGAGCGCGAAAAATTCCGCGGCAAGAACATCGTGATCGCCGGCGGTGGCGATTCCGCGCTTGACTGGACGCTTGATCTCGAGCCCATCGCGGAGAAGATCACGCTGGTTCACCGCCGCGAAGAGTTCCGCGCCGCGCCGGACAGCGTGGAAAAGATGAAGGCGCTGGTCGACGCCGGCAAGATTGATTTTCATGTCGCCCAGATCACCGGCCTTAAGGGCGCGGACGGCAAGATCGAAGCGGTCGAAGTCGAATCCAAATCCGACGGCGCCTATGATTTGCCTTGCGACACGCTGCTCGCTTTTTACGGCCTCACCATGAAGCTCGGCCCGATCGCCGATTTCGGCGTCAATCTCATCGAGAACCGCGTCGAAGTCGACACGGAAAAATTCGAAACCTCCGTACCCGGTATATTCTGCATCGGCGACATGGCTCATTACCCGGGAAAGCTAAAGCTGATCTTATCCGGATTTCACGAGGCGGCGCTCATGTCCCATGGCGCGTTTCACTACGTCTTCCCGGATAAGAAGCTCAAATTCCAGCACACGACCTCCGCCAAGGATCTCCAGGCGAAAGTGGGCGAAGGGTGAGGACCGCAGGGATTTCGGCGCCTTCCTCTCCTCCCGCTCATCCCCGCGATCGCTTCGCCTTGCTTTTACACCTCCTGCTCTCACCCCGCTCATTCCCGCGAAGGCGGGAATCCATGATGCGCTGTGTCATCCGCTAATACGGCGCAGGCGGATTAAGCGGAAACGGCGCACCGCTCTTCAGGATCCATACATCCGAAAGCCAACGGCCGCTGGATTCCCGCCTTCGCGGGAATGAGCGGAGATGGGTGTTAGAAAAACCTCTTGGATGCCGTATCCGGATAAGTTGAATGCAGGCATAAAAATACAACCTCAGGAGGGTATTCGGCCTTGAAACCCGCATTCGGTCGATAGATATCGAACACCTTCGGAACGGCCTTATAATGCCGGCCATGATGAATTCGAACCCAACGATAACGCCGTCATCCCGTGCGCGCTGCAGCGTGAAACGCTGCTGCGCTGACACGGGATCGCTTGAAGCAATGCCGGCGCGGACAGATGGCGGTCCCGGATCAGCATTGCATCATCAAAGATGCTGCCCCGACCGCGAAGGCGGTCAAATGATGATTTGCGCGCATTCGCGCGCGGGGCATCCGGGATGACGCGGGGCAGTCAAATGGCGCCCCACATTTGGGAGTTTTCGGCTTGAAACCGGGAAAGTCTCCAGACGCAAAGGGGGCAAATGGCGCCCCGCATGCCCCGGCCGGCGGCGCAACAGGAACTATTGCCCATCCACGCCGGATAATGCGATACAGCATCAATGACTGATATCGAACTTGCGACGCTGACCCATTTCGGCGACGCACCGTTTTTTGTATTCTGCGATCATGCGTCAAACGTCATTCCGGCGGATTTGCACTGTCTTGGCCTGCCTGACGATTTCCTGAAGACCCATATCGCCTGGGACATCGGGGCCGGCCCGCTGACAACGGCGATCGCGGAAAAGCTTCACGGCGTGGCGTTCAATTGCGGCTATTCGCGCCTGATTATCGACGCCAACCGTTCGCCGACGGCGAAAGATTTCATCCCCGCAGTCAGCGACCAGATCCCGGTTCCCGGCAATCAGATGCTCAGCGAAAAGGATCGCCAGGATCGCATGGCGCGCTTCCATGAGCCTTATCATGCGCGTCTTTCCGCCGCGATTGACCGGATGATCAAAATTCACGGCGACCCGTTCATGGTTTGCGTTCACAGCTTCACCAATCGGCTGATGGGCGCGGCCGAGGACCGTCCGTGGCGCATCGGCATGTTATGGAACACGGATGAGCAAAGCGCCCGCGTCATGATTGACAGTCTCGAAAGAGCGACCGGTTGGAGCATCGGCGACAACACGCCCTACGATGCGCGCGAATTCAACTATTCCATCGACCGGCATATCAGCCCCCTTGGCTTGCGCCATGTTACGCTTGAGGTGCGTCAGGATATGTTGGTCGACGAACATGCCGTTGTCGACATGGCTTCGTTGCTGGTCCCGGCCATTCGCGAAACCGCCGCGCGCGCGTTTGCACAACGGGCCGCATCTTGAAAGGCAAGGCGCCATGCTGCCCGCGCTGACCTTAGGGGTTGAAGAGGAGTATCTCCTAGTCGATCCGGAAACGCGCGATCTTGTATCCGAGCCCTCGCCGGACTTCATGAACGAATGCAAGGAACGGCTTGGCGAACGGGTTACGCCGGAATTCCTGCGATGCCAGGTTGAAATCGGAACGCCGGTTTGCGCCGACATCTCCGAAGCGCGCTATCATCTGACCGCCTTGCGTTCCGTCATCATCAACACGGCCGAAAAGCACGGCATGAAATTGATGGCGGCCTCAACGCATCCTTTCGCGCAGTGGGGCCAGCAAAAACACACGCCCGCGCGGCGCTACGAAATGCTCGACAAGGACATGGGCGGCGTCATCCGCCGCATGCTGATCTGCGGCATGCATGTGCATGCCGGCATCGAAGACGAGGATTTGCGCATCGATCTGATGAACCAAACGCGTTACTTCCTGCCGCACCTTCTCGCGCTGTCGACGTCGTCGCCCTATTGGGGCGGCCACAATATGGGCATGAAATGCGCGCGCTTGGGCATATTCGACTCCATGCCGCGCACCGGCGTTCCCGAACGCTACGACAGCTGGTCGGAATATCAGCGCATGATCGAACAGCTGATCCAAGCGGAGGTGATGGAGGACGCCACCAAGCTGTGGTGGGATTTGCGCCCCAGCGCGCGCTTTCCCACGCTTGAAATGCGCATCACGGATGTCTGCACCCGGATTGAAGACGCCCTTTGCATCGCCGCGATCTATCAGTCGTTCCTGCGCATGCTTGCGCGCCTCAAGCAGCGCAATATGCGCTGGCGCATCTATCCGCGCATCATGCTGGAGGAAAATCGCTGGCGCGCGCAGCGTTACGGCATAACCAGATCCATGATCGATCTCGGTCGCGGCGAATGCGTGCCTTTCGCCGCGCTGGTTGAGGAGATCATCGAGCTGATTTCAGAAGATGCGACCGCGCTTGGCTGCCTCAAGGAAGTCGCGCACGCCCGCACGATCCTCAAACGCGGCACCAGCGCCTGCCGCCAGATCGAAACCTTCGACCAGGCCAAGGCCGACGGCGCTGATGAGGCCGAAGCCTTTAAGGCGGTCATCGATATGCTGACCGCGGAGACGGCGGCGGATCTGCCCGACGCGGCCTGAGCGCTGAAATGAAATAACATCAGGCCCTTGCAGGGGGCGAGGCGCTTCGCTATACCCCCCGCTCGCTTCCCGCAAAATCGTTGCGTTCAGGCGAACCCAGTTGGCGCGGGGTGGAGCAGTCCGGTAGCTCGTCAGGCTCATAACCTGAAGGTCGCAGGTTCAAATCCTGCCCCCGCAACCAAATTCTACAAAAGATATCAAATTCTTACACAAAAAGCCCGTCTCGCCTGAGACGGGCTTTTTGCTTCCGGGTACCATATGGGTACCACTCGAAATCAAGCTCGGGCCAGCTCTGCGAAGCTGCAAAACGACATTGCTCGTCCGAAAAGGGTTCGGACGATTCCGCGGCGCCCTCGTCCGGCCAGATGCCGAGCGCTTCCACACCCCTGCACAGGAAGCACACGCGCTGCAAACCGACGCGAGGGGTCCGTCGGAGAATCAACTCTTGCGTAAACGAGTCACTATTAGACAAAGTAGACCAAATGGCTCATCAGGATTCGCGGCGATATCGATGAAATCAATGTCTGCAAAGGAAGCCAAGAACGGCTTCGGCTTGCTCTTGGACACCGCCCGGGCGGAACCCGTTACGATTGAGAAGCACGGTCGGCCCGTCGTTGTGGTCCTAGCCACCGAGGAATATGAGCGACTGTTGAGCCGCTCTTCTCGTGCAAAGAAAGGCCCGGTCGGCGGTGGCGACGATAGGCGAAAGCCGAAACGAATCGGAATTGGAAAAGCACGAGCGCGATGACCGAGACATTTTACGAACAGCCGATTCTGAACTCGCCCTATGCGGAACCGACGCGACATCACGCGTTGAACGAGGAAGGCCAGCCCACTGACAATCCCCCGGTCGCCGGGCGCCGCCGCTCGGAACGAATTTCTCCTGTTCCAAAGTCGAGAAAGCAGCGAGCCAAGTCCGACAAAAATCAGAAGACGCTGGACCTGAATGCCGATGACGGCCTTTCGACGGAGGAGCAGGAATACGGCAGGCCGATTGTCAACGAAATCAGGTCGCGCGTCGCCGCCTGGCGCAGGCTGCCGAGCCAGACCGATTGGGGCGTGACGCCCGCCACCGCCCGCCTCTTGCAGCATTGGCGGCACCACGATTTTCAGGGCGTTCGCCCCTTCTTCT
>JANQMJ010000002.1 GCA_028280115.1 Parvularculaceae bacterium | reverse complement strand
CGGCCAAAATCGCTTTGGACGGCGTCGGAAATGCTCGAAAGTGGCCACACTTCCTTGCGCTTTCCTCCTGGTCCAAAGCGATTTTGGTCTCGAACGCGGGCAAGCGTTAAATGGAAACTACAGCCTAACTTTCCCCTGCCGTTGCCCGGCGTGCGCAGTCTTTGCGCCGGCGGTATCCTTGGCTATGTTCCCGCCATAGGCGAATGGAGACGGGAATGGCCGATGAAAGCCTGATCAAAGTCAGCGAGGAAACGGCGAAAAACACGCTCATCGACGCGGTCAAGGCCGCCGATATGCGCCGCCGCGCGACCGAGGACCCGGAAGGCTTCTGGGCCGACATCGCCGGCCGGATCGACTGGATCAAGCCGTTCTCCAAGGTCAAAGACGTTTCCTTCGACCCCGACGACCTGCACATCAAATGGTTTTCAGACGGCACGCTCAACGCCTGCGCCAACTGCCTCGACCGGCATTTGCCCGAGCGCGCCGACGACATCGCGATCATCTGGGAAGGCGACGAGCCGGGAACGGAAAAAAAGATCACTTTCGCCGAAGCCTTCGAGGAAACCTGCCGCATGGCGAACGTCCTCAAGGCAAGGGGCGTCGAGCGCGGCGACCGGGTGGTGATCTATATGCCGATGATCCCCGAAGCGGCCTTCGCCATGCTCGCCTGCGCGCGCATCGGCGCGGTCCATTCCGTCGTCTTCGGCGGATTTTCACCGGACGCCCTGGCGATGCGCATCGAGGACTGCGGCGCGGTCGCGGTGATTACCGCCGATGAAGGCGTGCGCGGCGGAAAGGTCGTGCACCTCAAGGCCAATGTGGACAAGGCGCTGGAAAAATCCAACGCCGACGTGCGGCTGGTGCTGGTGGTCGAACACACAAACGCCGACATCGCCATGGAAGGCGGGCGCGATCTTTTCTGGTTCGGAGAAGCGCGCGACGACGTTTCGTCCGAATGCGACGCGGAGGAAATGGGCGCGGAAGATCCGCTGTTTATTCTCTATACGTCAGGCTCGACCGGAAAACCCAAGGGCGTCCTGCATACGACCGGCGGCTATCTGGTCTACGCCGCCTACACCCATGAACTGGTTTTCGACTACCGGCCCGGCGAGGTCTTCTGGTGCACCGCCGATGTGGGCTGGGTCACCGGCCACAGCTATATCGTTTACGGACCGTTCGCCAACGGCGCGACGACGCTGATGTTCGAGGGCGTGCCGACCTATCCCGATTATTGCCGGTTCTGGCGCATTATCGAAAAATACAAAGTCGACATTTTTTATACGGCGCCGACCGCCATCCGCATGCTGCGGCGCGAGGGCGACGAGCATGTCGCCCGCGGCGACCGCTCCTCCCTGCGCCTTCTCGGCTCCGTCGGCGAGCCCATCAATCCGGACGCCTGGACCTGGTATTATACGGTCGTCGGCGAGAGCAAGCGTCCCATCGTCGATACCTGGTGGCAGACCGAGACCGGCGGCGTGATGATCTCGCCGCTGCCCGGCGCGACCGACCTCAAGCCCGGTTCGGCGACCCTGCCCCTGCCCGGCGTCAAGCCGGCGCTGGTCGACGTGCAAGGCAATATCCTCGAAGGCCCGGCCGAGGGCCATCTCGTCATCACCGATTCATGGCCGGGACAGATGCGCACTGTGTTCGGCGATCACCAGCGTTTCATCGACACCTATTTCAAGACCTATCCCGGCATGTATTTTACCGGCGACGGCGCGCGCCGCGATGAAGACGGCTATTACTGGCTGACCGGCCGGGTCGACGACGTCATCAACGTTTCCGGCCATGTTCTGGGCACGGCGGAATTGGAAAGCGCGCTGGTCGACCATCCCAAAGTCGCCGAAGCCGCGGTCGTGGGCTATCCCCATGCGATCAAGGGCCAGGGCATTTACGCCTATGTCACGCTCATTAAAGGCGAACATCCCGATGCGGCGCTGGAAAAGGAATTGATCGGCTTCGTGAGCGAGGAAATCAGCCCCATCGCCAAGCCCGATCTGTTGCATTTCACGCCGAGCCTGCCCAAGACCCGCTCGGGCAAGATCATGCGCCGCATCCTGCGCAAGATCGCCGAGAACGAATATGGCGCCCTGGGCGACACCTCGACGCTGGCCGATCCCGGCATCGTTGACGAATTGATCGAAGGGCGAAAGAACCGGTAGGGTCGGTTGCGGATTGCATAATTCATATCTCCGCTCATTCCCGCGAAAGCGGGAATCCATTCTTGTGAATAAAGCCGGGCTTTGCCCGTCATTTTTCGTTTGCTGGATCCCGGCTCTGCGCTGCATCACCCCGGACGATGATCCGGGGTGATGCAGCGCGTCCGGGATGAGCGGGCGATCCGTCTGATCCGCAACCGACTCTAAGGAATAATTAACGCTGTGTTTCAGCGTCCGGCGGATCGCTGCTTGGTTAACAGACCCGAAACGCCAAGCGCTTAGTCTGGCGGTCTTGCGACGCCGCGAGACGCTATGACCGCCGCCGTGATCAACCCCGAGGCCGCCGGCCGGAACGCCTGGACGGCCCCCGCCCTCGCCTTTGCGGCGATTGCGGGAACTTGCGCCGTGCTGTTTCATCCCACGGCGTGGTCGATGGTCGAACTCTGGGCGTTTTCGTCATCATACCATCACGGCTTCGTCGTCGCCCCGGCCGCGGTCTGGATGATCGCGGCGATGAGCGCGCGGCCGCAAACGCCCGGCGGGCGATTGCCGGGACTGGCGATCTTCGTCCTTGGACTTTTCGCCTGGCTGGCGGGGCGCGCCGGAACGGTCGCCATTATCGAGCATGTCGCTTTCGTCACGCTGATGATCGGCGCGGTGGGGATTGCATTCGGCGCCAATGCGCTGCGCGCCTGGGCCTATCCGCTTGCGTTTTTGTATTTTCTCGTTCCCTTCGGCGCGGCGCTGACGCCGGTTCTGCAACAGATCACCGCCCAGACCGTGGTCGGCCTGCTAAGCGCGGTCGGCACGCCGGTCGCCCTGGAAGGCATCCTGATCACCACGCCCGCCGGCGCGTTTGAAGTCGCCGAAGCCTGCGCGGGCCTGCGCTTTCTCATCGCCGCGCTGATGATTGCGGCGGTGTTCGCCTATGCGTCTTTCACGAGCTGGCGCAAACGCATCTTGTTCCTGCTGTTTGCAATCGTTGTGGCTCTTGCCGCCAACGGTTTGCGCGCCTTCCTGATGGTGCTGATCGCCACCCTGACGCAAATGCGCTGGGGCGTCGGGCCCGATCACTGGCTTATCGGCTGGGCGTTTTACGCCGCCGTGTTCGCCGTCCTGATCCTTATCGGCCGGCGCTATGCGGATCGCCGCGCGCCGATCGAAGTCGCCGCCGGCGGACCGGGCCGCAGCGGCCTTGCCAGCGTATTCATCGCCATCGGTCTGACGATCGCCGCCGCGCTTTACGCCGGCCTTGTGGTGGAACGCACAGCGCCCCGCACCGCGCCCGCGAGCCTGTCGCTTTTGAGCGCCCCGGGATGGCGCATCCTACCGCCGCCGGAAAACTGGCGCGCCCATATTCCGCAGGCGGATCGAACCGCGGCGGCGACCTATGCGGCGCAGGACCGAAGCGTTTATATTGCGCTCGGCTTTTTCACCCATGATCGCCGCGGCGGGGAAATCGTCGCCCACGACAATCGCGCCTGGGACGGCGAGGACTGGCGCCGGATCGGGACCACAAAGGCCGTGGTCTACGTCTTCGGACGCTCCGAGGAAACCGCGTTCGATCTTCTGGCCGGCGCCGATGGCCGCCGCCTCGCCGCCGTGACCGCCTATTGGCATGACGGCGAAATCTATTTGTCGCCGCGGCGGGCGAAAATGGCGCAGATCAAAGACAAGCTCGTCGGCCGCCACCGCCCTGGCGGGATGGTCGTCATCGCCGCCGCCTATCGCCGCGATCCCGCCGAGGCGATTGCGGCGATCCGCAGCTATACGGTCGCCGTCGAGCCGCTCAAGGCCTGGCTCGCGCGCAATGGCGGCTAGGCGCGATGTGCGGGATCGCCGGCATCATCGACCTTAAAGGCGCGCGCGAGGTCGACCGCGGCGCGCTCCGGCGCATGACCGACACGCTCGCCCATCGCGGGCCCGACGGCGAAGGCTTTTTCACCGCACCGGGCGTGGGGCTTGGCAGCCGGCGGCTCGCGGTCATTGACCGGGAAGGCGGCGCCCAGCCCTTTCTGGCGCAAACCCGCGAAGCGGCGCTGGTGTTCAACGGCGAAATTTATAATCATAAAGAGCTTGCGCAAGATTTATCCGCCAGCGGACAAACCCTGCGCACGCGCGCCGACACCGAAGTCCTTGCCGAAGGTCTGGCGGCAGGCGGCGCAAAGTTTATCGACCGGCTGCGCGGCATGTTCGCTTTTGCGTTCTGGGACGCCGAGACGCGCCGGCTCATGCTCGCCCGCGACCGGCTCGGCGAGCGCCCGCTTTATTACGCCGAGACCGCGGATGGCTGGCTGGTTTTCGCCTCGGAGATGGGCGCGCTCATGGCCTCCGGACTGGTCGCAGGGGAATTCGACCCGCAGGCGGTCGCGGATTATTTTTTCTATGGCTATGTTCCCGATCCCAAGACCATCTATCGCAGCGTCGCCAAGCTGCCGCCGGCTCACACGCTAACCGTTGCGCCGGGCAAGACGCCCCGGCTTGAGCGCTACTGGCGGCCGGTGTTCGCGCCGGAAAGCGGGCTTTCCTTCGGCGCCACCGCCGAAACGCTGCGCGGCATCATCGACGATGCGGTTAAGTCCCAAATGGAAGCCGACGTTCCTTTAGGCGCGTTCCTGTCCGGCGGCGTTGATTCCGCCGGCGTCGTCGCCGCCATGCATGAAGCGGGCGGACGGCTCGTGACCTGCACTATCGGCTTTGGCGAGGCGAGCCATGACGAGCGCGCCGCCGCCCGGGCGATTGCCGAAAAGTTCGGCGCCGAGCATTACGACGAGATCGCCGATGTCCGCATCGCCGATCTGATCGACGCCGTCGCCGCCGCCTTCAGCGAGCCTTTCGCCGATACGTCCGCCCTGCCCAGCTTCGTCACGGCGAAACTGGCGCGCGCCCATGTCACCGTGGCGCTGACCGGCGACGGCGGCGACGAGGTGTTCGCCGGCTATCGCCGCTATCCGTTCTTTCTCGGCGAAGAACGCATCCGCGCCATGGCCCCGCACGCCCTGCGCCGGTTGGTTTTCGGTCCGGCGGGCGCACTTTATCCCAAGCTCGACTGGGCGCCCCAGCCGCTGCGGGCGAAGACGACGCTGCAAGCGCTCGCCGCCTCCCGCACGGACGCTTACGCCGCCGCGGTCGCGATCAACCTGCCGGCGGACGCTAAAGCGCTGCTCCATCCCGATCTTCGGCGCGCCCTCGCCGGCTATCGTCCCCAGTCGGTCATAAAGACCGCCATGGCCGAGGCGGGCGGCGGCGACCCGTTGAGCGTTGCGCAATATGTCGACCTTACAACCTGGCTGCCCGGCCGCATGCTGGTCAAAGTCGACCGCACGTCCATGACCCATTCCCTCGAAGCGCGTCCGCCCCTGCTCGATCACCGGCTTGTGGAATGGGCCGGCCGCCTGCCGCCAGCATTCAAGCTTGGCCATGGGGCGCGCAAGCGAGTCCTAAAACACGCCCTCGCCCCACGCCTGGGACGCGATTATGTGAACCGGCCGAAACAAGGCTTCGATCTTCCCATCGCAGGCTGGCTGCGGCGCGACAAGGACAATCCCCTTGAACGCCTTCAAGAGTCGGACCGCTGGCGCGAGAGCGGCCTTATCAATGCAGATGCGGTCGAGACCATGATGCGCGCGCACCTGTCCGGCCGGCGCAACTGCGCCCAGCCGCTATGGAGCGTTCTGATGTTCGATGCGTTTTTACGGCAATCGCAGCACTAGGGTCAGTTGTGGGTTGGTTGGATCATTTCACCGCTCATTCCCGCGCAGGCGGGAATCCAGCAACTGGCTTAAGTAGGGCGGGCCTTGGCCCGCCATTCAAACCGTTGTGCTAAACCGGCGGGCTAAAGCCCGCCCTACTGGATTGCCGGAACAGTTGGCGGAAGGGAACCGCTAACGGCAATGACTCCAAGTGGTCCTACAGGACCGTCCGATGCTCCGGTTTTCCTCCCCCGTTTACGGGGGAGGTGTCGACCCCGGATTAAATCCGGGGGAGACGGAGGGGGTTGTTTGTTCCGAAATACCCCCATTGTCGCCTACGGCGACACTTCCCCCGCAATCGGGGGAAGAAGGCGCATCCTCGGAAAACCGCTCAGCCCGCTCTTTCCGGCGAACGCCGGAATGAACGGACGAAACTGCGCAGACGATTGCGCCATCCCGGCCGCTCCAGGGCGATTGATGAAAGCGTTTGCGTCGGCGCGCCGAGACGGCGCTTATATTCCGCCTCTCCCGCCAGCATGTCATAAACGTCAAAGCCCCGCTCAAGATAATGCTGGCACGCAAGAACATGACAGGCATAGCCGGGCATGAACCTTTTGTCGCCCTCAAAGCGCAACCCGCTTTGATAGCCCATGACTCGCCCGGCATGAACGAAACTGTATAGCACGCCGACGGTCTTATCGCCCGCAAAGACATGCAAGAGCTCGCACACCGAAGGCGCGGCCCGGCGCAGCCTTTCATGGAACGCGACAAGCTTTTCATTGGCGAAGACGCCCGGCTTCCAGCGCGCCGCGTGAAGCGCCGTCATCGTCTCCCAGGACTCCTCCCAACCGTCCAGCGCCGTTAAGGCGCGCGCCGTCAGCGGGCCGCGTTCTTCTTCGTAACGCCGCAGGGCGCGGCGGATTTTCGATCCCAGCGGGCCGTGCAACGTATCGACGAACGCGCCGCCCTCGTTGCGGATAGCGGCGAGGTCCACGGCGTAGACCGGCTGTTCGTTGAGCGTCGCGGCGGGCCAGTCCTTGGCGTGCGCAAAAGCGCTTAGCGCCGCCGCCAGCGGCGCGCGCGCATTGCGAAAGACAAAAATATCGGCGCCGAGCCGCGCCGTCAGCGCGTCAAGCGCCTTGACGCGCAAGGCGTCGTCGACATCCGGCGCGGAGAGAAAGTCATTATACTCGATATAGACCGCATCGCGTGACGCCTCGCCGAATTCGTGAAGGCGCGCTTGCCTGGGGCCAAGCACAGGCGGCCGGCGCGGCGCCAGGGCGAAAGCCGCCATCATCGCCGGCGCGCCATTATTGCGCGCTTCAAGCGCGAAGAGTTGCGTTTGCGGAGGCGGATCGTCCAGCCAGGCGCCCATCCAGGCGGGCGACAAATAAAACGACGCATTCGCCGCGCGTTCAAAAAGCGTCGTCCAGCGGGCCAGAAATCCTTCCCGGTCGGTCAGCGGTTCGATGATAATCTCAGTCATTGCGTCCGGCCGTTTCGAGATAAAGGTCGCGATGTCGCGCAATCATGGTTGAGAGGTCGAATTCCTCGCGCGCCTTTTTGCGGTTGGCGGCGCCAAGATGCGCCCGCGCGTCGGGATTTTGAATGAGATGCAACAGCGCCAGGCGGAACGCCTCGTCATCGCCGGGCTTGGTGATGAAGGCGCGGTTTTCCGCCGAGACCATTAAGACAATATCGCCGACATCGGGCGCAACCACCGGCAGGCCGGCGGCCATCGCTTCCATCACCGTCAGCGGCGCCTGTTCCGTGTCCGAGGACAGGGCGAAAATATCAAGATCGCAATAGATATCTTCAGGCGCGGCGGCCGGCCCGGGCAGTTCAATGCGCGACGCGGCGGGGCTTTCTGCGGCGAGCGCCAGCAAGGTTTCGCGCTCCGGCCCGGCGCCGATGATGGTCAGCGTCGCCTTGGCGTCGCGATCGGCCGCGGCGAACGCCTCGATCAGGCGGCGGTAGTTTTTCTCCCGGCGCAGCGCGCCCACCGTTCCCACCGCGACCGTGCTGCGCAGCTTCGTGGACGGTTTTTGAAAACGCTCGTAATCGACGCCGTTGGGAATGCGGCGCACCCGTGCGGGGCTTAGCTTCCAATGTTTAAGAGCAATGTTTTCGAGCGTGCGCGACGGCACGACCACCGTCGACTTGCCCAGCAGGAATCGCCGCGCCATGACCCGGCGGGTCTTTTGCCGGCCGGCGGTTTCGTCGCCGCTAAAGCCGTCTTCAAAATGAAGATGCGGCGCGTGCGGACCGAGCGCGTTGGCGATCGCCGCTTCTATCGAGCCCCAATTATAGGTGCACAGAAGATCGAGCCGCGTTTGTTTCATGGCCTTTTGCAGCCGCGCGATATTGGTCAGGCTGGCGAAGGAAGACTTTTTGGCGACCAGCTTGTGCGCATTAACGGCAAGATCATCGCCGATCAGCGCCTGCGCCGCCATATCGTCATCGAGCGAAACGACGACATGGCGAAAGCCTTCGCCCAAACCGCCGGCAAGCGCGGCAAAGCGCGCCTGCTGTCCGCCATAGCCGAACGACGGAAAGACATGCATGACGGTCAGCGTTGCGGGGGCTGCTTTTGATTTCGGCGCGCGCATCATATGATGAGTCTTGGCGCCGTTCGCGCGCCGGCGCAAAGGCAGAACCGGTCCAAGAGGAATGATATGGCGAAAGGCGCGGCATTCGCGCAAAAGCACCGCGGCGACGTCGCGCCCCCACGCCGTTCCTGCGCGCCGACATGACCGCATCCTTGACATGCGCCATTGTCGGCGGCGGCGTCATGGGCGCGGCGGCGGCCTATGCGCTCGCCGAACGCGGCGCCCAAACGCATCTTTTCGAACAGTTCGATCTGCATCACGCAAAAGGAAGCTCCCATGGCGCGAGCCGGCTTTTCCGCACCGCTTATTTTGAGCATCCCGATTACGTGCCGCTGCTCAAACGCGCAGCGGCGCGCTGGCGTGCGCTGGAAGCAGCCCAAGGCAAGACGCTTTTTCATCGCACGGGGCTGGTCGAAGCAGGCCCGCCCGACAGCGCGCTCATCTCGGGCGCCTTGAAAGCGTCCGACCAATACGGCCTCGCCCTCAACCGTCTGACGGCCGGCCAGGCCAGGGCGCGCCTGCCGTGGTTTGCATGGCCGGACGATTATGAAATCGTCATCGAAGAAGACGCCGGCATGATCCGCGCCGACCGCGCGCTGGCGGCCTTGATCGACGGCGCGCGGGCAAACGGGGCGGTCATTGCCGGCGGCGTCCGCGTGCTCGGCTGGACGCCTGTGCCTGATGGGATCGAACTTGCGACCGAAGCGGGAGCCAGAACCTTCGACCGGCTGGTGTTGACGCCGGGCGCCTGGGCGGCGTCGGTGCTGGGCGAACCGGGCGGCCTGGTGCGGCCGCTGCGCAAGCATTTATTCTGGGCGGCGACGGATGATAAAACGTTCACGCTCGAGTCTGGTTTTTCCCCCTTCGCCATCGAACGCGGCGATGGACGATTTTTCTACGGCTTTCCCGTGGTCGACGGCGACGGCCTTAAGATCGGCGAGCATACGGGCGGCGCGGCGCTTTCAACGCCGGAGGAAGACGCGCCCGCCGACAAGGTCCGCGCGGGCTTGGAGCAATTCTTGCGCGAAACCGCGCCGGGCCTGCCGCAAACCATCACCAAGGAACAGGCGTGTCTTTACGCTATGAGTCCGGACGGTCACTTTCTCATCGACGCCCATCCGGCGGACGCACGGGTGGTTTTCGCCGCCGGGTTTTCCGGCCATGGCTTTAAGTTCGCGCCGGTGATCGGCGAGGCGCTTGCCGACCTCGCGCTTACCGGCGAGACGCTGCGGGAATTTGATTTTCTGAAACTCGCACGGCTTGGCGCCGTTTTCGATTAGGGACTTGCGTGTTTGTCTTGAGTTTCGGACGACCCGAGAATCACTCAGCGTCATTGCCGGGCTTGTCCCCCTGCTGTCCGGTTTAGCGAAATGAATAGTTGATAATCGCTCCTTTCATGTTGCAAGCCCACCCCCTCCGTCCCCCGGATCAAGTCCGGGGGACACCTCCCCCGCAAGCGGGGGAGGAACAGCGATTGCCGCAAGGTTTTCTTCCCCCGCTTGCGGGGGAAGTGGCCCGAAGGGCCGAAGGGGGTATTGAGCCGATCGGCAAGCACAAACGCCAGCGATTTCCATGTCCCGGCGAAAGCCGGGACCCAGTCTTAATGAATAAAGTCGGGCTTTGCCCGTCATTTCTCGTCTGCCGGACCCCGTTGACGGTTGCCCGTCCGTCAACTTCGCCGGGGAAAAGCGGAAGGATAATTCTTACGCAAAACCGACGAACGAAAACTAACCCGCCGGGGCGAGAACGTCCGTATAAAGCTCTTCCGGCGCGGGCTCCGGGCTTTCAAGCGCATAGTCCGCCGCCTCTTTGACCACGCGCCGAACCTCTTTGTCGATCGCTTTGAGTTCGTCGTCGTCGGCGTAATTATTGTCCCTTATACGCTGTTCGCAGCCCTTGATGGGATCGTTGCGCTCGCGCACATCGTCGACTTCCTCGCGGGTGCGGTATTTCGCCGGGTCCGACATGGAATGACCGCGATAGCGATAGGTCTTCATCTCCAGAAGGAAAGGCCCCTGGCCCGAACGCGCATGCTCCATCGCTTCGCGCCCGGCTTCGCGAACCGCGACCACGTCCATGCCGTCGACTTCTTCTCCGGGAATTCCGAATGCGGCCCCGCGGCGGTAAAGATAGGTGTCCGAATGGGCGCGCTTGACGCTGGTTCCCATCGCATAGTGATTGTTTTCGATGATGAACACGACCGGCAGCTTCCACAGCTGGGCCATGTTCATGGCTTCGAACACCTGGCCCTGATTGGATGCGCCGTCGCCGAAATAGGTAAGGCTGACTTTGGGTTCTTCGCGATAGCGGTTGGCGAAGGCGAGCCCCACGCCCAGCGGCACGGAGGCGCCGACAATGCCGTGGCCGCCATAGAACTCCTTTTCCTTGGAGAACATGTGCATCGAGCCGCCCTTGCCCTTCGAATAGCCCCCCGCCCGGCCGGTGAGCTCGGCCATGACGCCCTTGGGATCCATGCCGCAGGCGAGCATGTGGCCGTGATCGCGATAGCCGGTGATGGTCTGATCGCCCTTCTGCTTGACCGCCTCCATGCCGACGACGACGGCTTCCTGGCCAATGTAAAGATGGCAAAAGCCGCCGATATGACCCATCCCGTAAAGCTGGCCGGCCCGCTCCTCGAACCGGCGGATGAGCAACATGTCGCGATAATATTCCAGGAGCTCGTCCCGGGTCGCGGTCAGGTTGGTTTGCGCGGGGGCGTCGGACATCAAGGGGCTCCTTTTCGAGAGCCTCTCATATGCGCTCCGTGAAGGCCGGGCAAGGCGGGTTGAAATCCGCCGGTTTTCAGTCCGCCGGCCGCTCGCGGGCGCGCAACGCCCGTTCCATATCGGCGCGGGCGATCACCACGTCGCCTTCCCGGCTATAGCCGAGGATCGCCCGGATGCGCTCGTCCACGAGGTCCGGATCGAGGGATTTCGAACTGAGTTGATCGGCGCGTTTTTCGAGCGCCGCCCGCCGGTCGCGCAAGGCGTCGAGTTCAGCGCCCCGGTCTTCGAGTTCCGCCTCCAGGGCGGCGAGCGCGCGGTAGCCGGACGGACCGGCGACGGCGCTGTAAGTCAATACCGCCGTCCAGCACAAAAGCACGGACGGCGCGACAACCTCAAATAGAAAGCGCGCACGCAACATGAGATGAAAAGTCCTTGTTGCGAATCAACAGAATCGAAGTTGGTTAATGAAAGGTTAACGTGTCTCGGCGAGATCGAGCGCCAGGGCCATATCGCAGCCGGGATCCGTTCACCGCCGGATCACCGCCGGGCCGGCATAGAACGCCATATCGCCGAGTTCTTCCTCGATGCGCAAAAGCTGGTTGTATTTGGCCAGCCGTTCGCTGCGCGCGAGCGAGCCGGTCTTGATCTGACCGCAATTGGTCGCGACCGCGAGATCGGCGATGGTGGCGTCTTCGGTTTCGCCGGAGCGATGGGAAAGGACCGACGTATAGCCGGCGCGGTGGGCGGCTTCGACGGTGCCAAGGGTTTCCGTCAGCGTGCCGATCTGATTGACCTTGACCAGAATGGAATTGGCGCAGCCCTGTTCGATCCCGTGGCGCAGACGCTTTTCGTTGGTGACGAAGACGTCGTCGCCCACAAGCTGGCATCGATCGCCGATCGCCTGGGTCAGCGTGCGCCAGCCCTCCCAGTCGTCTTCGGCCATGGCGTCCTCGATGGAAACGATCGGATAACGGGCGACAAGATCGGCGAGATAGGCCGTCATGCCGTCCGCATCGAGCGACTTGCCCTCGCCCGCCAGTTCGTATTTGCCGTTTTTATAAAACTCCGTGGACGCCACATCGAGCGCGATGAAAACATCCTCGCCCGGTTTGTAGCCGGTTTTTTCGATCGCGGTCACGATGAAGCCGAGGGCTTCGTCGGCGGATTTGAGATTCGGCGCAAAGCCCCCTTCGTCGCCCACATTGGTGTTGTGGCCCGCCTCTTTGAGACCCTTTTGCAGCACATGGAAGATCTCCGCGCCGGCCCGCAGCGCCTCGGCGAAAGTTTCCGCGCCCAGCGGCATGATCATGAATTCCTGAATGTCGATGGGATTGTCCGCATGGGCGCCGCCATTAAGGATGTTCATCATCGGCGCCGGCAAAACCCGCGCCCCGACGCCGCCCACATAACGGTATAGGGGCAAGGCCGCCGCATCCGCCGCCGCCTTGGCGACGGCGAGGGAAACGCCGAGCAGCGCATTGGCGCCGAGCCGGCTTTTGTTTTCCGTGCCGTCAAGGGCGATCAGCGTTTCGTCGATATGCACCTGGTCTTCGGCGTCGAAGCCGGAAAGCGCCTCGAAGATTTCGCCGTTCACCGCCGCGACCGCCTTTTCGACGCCCTTGCCGCCATAGCGCGCGCCGCCGTCGCGCAGTTCATGGGCCTCATGGGCGCCGGTCGACGCCCCGGACGGAACCGCCGCGCGCCCCGCCGAACCGTCTTCAAGCGTGACATCGACCTCCACCGTCGGATTGCCCCGGCTATCGAGAATTTCCCGCGCGAAAATATCGACGATGGCGGTCATGAACGGCTCCGTTGGATGTCTGAAACGAGAGCCTCTATAGCGGGCCGGCGGCCATGCGCAACCACAGGCCGCAAGCTAGCGCCGCTGGCGCAACGGCTCGGCGCCTTTGTCTTTCGCTCTGGGACCGGGGGACGACGGCGGCCGACCGCTTCGCCGCGGCGGCGGCGATGACGCTGGCGGCGAGCTTGAAGGCGGCGGGCCGGATTTCGGCGGCGGGCCGAATTTCGGCGGCGGACCGGATTTCGGCGGGTGGGCGCCATGGCGGCGGCGCGGCCCGTCATAATAGGGGCGATAGCGGTATGGCCGGCCGCGGCTGTAATGGCCAAAGCTGAAAATATACCCGCCGCTCGGATACCAATAACCGTAACGACCGTACCAGGGATCGTATTGGTCGTAATAGCCATAGGCGTAGCGCGAACCGGCGTAGCTGGGACGGTCATAGGCCGCCGCGAAACACTGGTTCGCTCGCGTATCGCAATCCGCGCGGCAGGCGGCCGCGTCGGCGTCTTCGGGCAGATCCTCGCAAAAGCGGTAGCAGGCGCCGGCTTCCTCGTCGCAGACCGAAAACGCCGTCTCATATGGATACGAAACGCAGCCGCTGACGACTAACGCCGCGACGGCGATGGACGCATATTTCCAGCTCATCCCAATCCGTTTCTGTTCGGGCCCCGCAGCCGCGATCAGACTAGCCTTTGATGGGCCAAATGCAAACGCCGCCCGAACGGGCGGCGCTGTACGGCCAGTCACTGACTTTGAGGTCAGTCTTCCTTGGGCTCGAGCACGTCGCGACCGCGATATTTGCCGGTCTTAAGGTCGATATGATGGGGCCGGCGCAATTCGCCTGAATCCTTGTCCTCAATATAGGACGCCTTTTTCAGGCGGTCATGGCTGCGCCGCATGCCGCGCTTGGCGCCGGTGACTTTTCGCTTTGGAACGGCCATGGAAGCCCTCTGCCTGGTTGGTCGGTGCGCGGGCCGTCCCGCGCGGGAGCCGGTCGTCTAGGCCAACCAGGCCCGCATTGCAAGGTCGCGCGCAGACATTAGCGGCCCTTAACGAGATGAGCGCAAATTCCCCCCGGCGTTTCAGCGCCGATAAAGACGGCCCCGCTAGGCTGGCGCTTTACCCGTTAAGGACATCGACTTGCGACGCCCGCTCCTGATCTGCAGTTTTTTCTGTTTCGCCGCCCTTGGCGCCGCCGAGGCAAGGGCCGAAGACGACCCTTTGGTCGACCGCGTGGCGGCGGAATTTTACGAAAAAAGCCTGCGCCGGTCGCAATCGCGCAATATCGAAGCCGCGACGGCGGAGATTTATCGCCGTCTTGACGAGGAAGAAAAATCCGCCTTTCGCGAGCGCCGCCGCCGGGCCTGGCAGGACATGAACGAGACCGCGCGCCATTCCCTGCGCGGCGTCAAGACGCCGAAATTTCGCAATTTAACCGAAACGCAAAAGGCCCCGTTCAGACGAGCGGCGGAGCGCCGGCTCGGGGCCGGCGAAAACGCCGGCCGGCCCTCAGGCAAGGATGAAATCTAAGCCGGCTGGCTTAAGAATGCAGACTGGCGCGGTGGGTTGAGAGATATTCCCGGGCCTGGCGCTGGGCCTCGGCGATCTCCTCCTGGCTCATCTCCCTGGCCAGTTCGGCGCGATAGGCGCGCGCTTCGAGATTGCCCTGCATGGCGGCGAGATTGAACCACTTATGCGCCGTGATGAGATCGAAATCCCCGGTTTGCCCGCCGGTCGAAGCCTCAAGCCCTAACCGGTACATTTCCTCGTCGCTTAAAATCGGCTCCGCATAGTCCAGCGTCGCCGTCTCTACGGTCATCGTCATCGTAAGACCCCTGCCCTTGTTTCCTCCCGCCGCGCGCCCGCGCGTTTGCGGTTAACCATGACAAGGATGTAAGGAGGCAGGCTAATATCCCGTTAAAGCGGCTTTATCGGTTTTTTCACGATTGTTCCATGAATCGTTAACCCGTAAAATTCATTTACTCTGTATACTGCTGTTTTTATGCGGGCCCTGACATGCCGGCGTTAGCGCTGGCGCCAAGCGGGCCCAAAAGCGCCGGGCGATAACTCGGGATCAGCGCGAAGCTCAAAGACCCGCATTTCCCGGCGCAAGCCGGGACCCAGCGAACGAAAAATGACGGGCGAAGCCCGACTTGATTCATAAGACTGGATTCCCGCTTTCCCCCCGATCAGGTCGGGGGGAATGAGCGGAAGGAAAAGGCTGTGATTCAGAATAAAAGCCCAAAGCTAGACATTGTCGCCGAACGTCAAGCGCCGCCCGAATGGGCGGCGCTTCATCGTCGACAATCGAAAAAGGCGGGCCGCGCTATGACGCTTCCGGATCGGCTTTTTTCTCAAGCCGCTCAAAATCGCCGAGGCTGCACGAGCCGGAAGCAATGCCGCTGGAATTATCGACAACCCTGATAATTTCATGCCGGCAAAGCTGGCTCTGAGACGTTGTATATTCAATCCGGAAATTGGCCCGATGCGCATTATTGCACTTCGCCGACACGACGTTCAGATAGGCTTCTTTATTGCGCGTCGTGACGAGAAAATGTTTTTCGTCAAGCGCTTTAATGCTGCGGATCGACCGCAGCGACAGGCAAGTCGTCGTCTCGCCGGTCTGCGTGTAATTGGCCAGCCGCTCCGCAGCGGCGGCGGACATGCCGGCTTCGCCCGCATTGGCGCTTGAAAAAGCCGCCGCGCCAAGAGCGATCGTCGCAACCGGTAACAAGCCATGTTTCATGGCGTCCTCCATCGAATTATCGCCCCAGGCCAGACTACTCTACGCCGCGCACGGTTCCAAGCAGCGATGGCGCCCCAGACGATCGCCCGGCCCCTAGCCGGCGAGCTGATAGCCCGGCGTCGAGTGCGAAATCGCGACTTCTTCCGCGCTCATCTGCTCTTCGACCTCGGCAAAAAGCGGGGTTGAAAGATAGCGTTCGCCGGTGTCGGGCAGCATGCACAGGATGGTGGTTCCTTGCGGCGCCGCCTCGGCGATTTCCATGGCGCCGGCGAAGGTCGAGCCGCCGGAAATGCCGGTGAAGATTCCTTCCTTCTGCGCCAGGGCCTGCGACCAGCGGATGCCGTATTCATGGGGCGTCTTGACGATCTTGTGGATCACGCCGGCGTCGACCGCCTCGGACGTAATCAGCGGGATGAAATCCGGCGACCAGCCCTGGATCGGATGGGGCGTCCAGGCGGGATGGGATTTCGACGGACTGCCGTCCGCATGGCGCTCCTGCGCCGCGCCGCTCGTCAGCATCGCCGCGTCCGGCGGTTCGCAAACGACGATCCTTGTTTGCGGGCTTTCCTTTTTCAGGACCCGCGAAACCCCGGTGAGCGTGCCGCCCGTGCCGAAGCCGGTGACCCAGTAATCGAGCGTTTGGCCCTTGAAGTCCTCGATGATCTCCCGGCCGGTGGTGCGTTCATGCATGTCGGGATTGGCTTCGTTTTCGAACTGGCGGGTGAGGAACCAGCCGTTCTTTTCCGCCAGTTCCTTGGCCTTCTCGACCATGCCGGTGCCTTTTTCTTCTTTCGGCGTCAGGATCACCTTCGCGCCGAGGAACCGCATGAGCTTTCTGCGCTCAACGGAAAAGGTCTCCGCCATGGTGACGACCAAGGGATAGCCCTTGGCCGCGCACACCATGGCAAGGCCGATGCCGGTATTGCCGCTGGTCGCTTCGACCACGGTCTGGCCGGGTTTTAGATCGCCGGATTTTTCCGCCGCCTCGATGACGCCGAGCGCGAGCCGGTCCTTGACGCTGCCAAGGGGATTGAACGCTTCGAATTTCACATAAAGATTGACGCCTTTGGGGGCGAGACGGTTGATGCGGATCACGGGCGTATTGCCCACCGTGCCGAGGATGGAGTCGTGTTTCATGTCTTTCTCCAAAAAATTCGCGCGCGTCATATAAGGCCCGCGCCATATTGTGCAACAACTCGCATCGATCACCGAACGGATGACCGGGCGATCTTGAGAAGAACTGACTTATCTTTCAGCAGGGCTGAGCATTATCACACATGTTTGGCGACGGACGTAGCGTATTCCGGCGGGACGAAGCCGGCGCGCACGCGATTTTGATCAAATCGCCTGCTTGAAAAGACGCCCGAGCGCGACTGCCGTCCAGTTCTGGGCTTTGACATGTTCAATGACGCGGCGCAGGAGCATTACTCAGCGTCTTGATTTTCGGCGTTGATCTCAACGATCACGCTGTCGACTTCAGCAACAAACGCCGTGTTCGGCGCGAAAATGCCCTTGCGGGCGCGCGCCCACCAGCGCTGCCCCCGGGGCGCACGCAGGTATTCCGCCATTGAAACCCGCAAGCGCGGCCAGAAGATATCGTCTAACATGCCGCTCTTTGACATCGCGAACCCATTTTCGAAAGTGACGAACATGCTGGCCATAATCAGAGACAATCTTGTTTTTTCTGCTTCGGAGATTTTTTCACCGTCAAACAACGCGCGCTGTAAAAATGCGGCTTTTTCGTCATCTTCAACTTGCGACCGCAACATTTCCGTTGCATCCGACCAGATACCGCGCGTGGTTTCTATTCTTGCAAGTCGGCCTGTCTGTCGCATTTGAAGCCATATCGCTGTCAGTGAAATTAAGATCGCGAAAACGGCGACGGTTTGTCCAATGTAATAGATTTGTTCAAGAGTCATTGTCGCGCCTTTCCCAACAAGGAATATAGATCATCTATAGGCCTTCACATGTTCGATGACGCGGCGCAGGAGCATTAATTGCGCTCCTCGCCGATGCGTTCGCGCACCCGGCGGGCGCGTTCCAATTGCTGTCGCAAGAGTTGGTTTTCATTGATAGATATGCCCGCGATGATGCCGATAGCGGGCGAGACTTTTTCGTCCGCCAAAAACCCTGCCTCATCGAAGCCGGTTATGCTAAGCGCCAATTGCTCGGCGGAAGTGTCAAACTCTGCTTCGAAATAGGCAAAGACCGTGCGTTGTTCTTCGATGATGCTTTGCCGCAGCAACCGCCAACCGTCGCGATTGCTGGAGGCGGCCAGATCATATTCAAACAGCGCGTCGCGCAGCGCTTCATCACGGATAATGCTGAGATCGCCGGTCGAGACCATCTCTGCAAATGTCGCCGAGGGGCCTGCGGGTACGAAACTGGCGCCAATGCGACCAAGCGCAGCGGCGGCTTCGGCATCGCTCGGACCGTCGCCGCCATCCTCAGACGCTTCGATATATCCAAGCAGTAACTGCCCGGCCTCTACGCTGCCGCGGGTAGCGCCAAGCCCAACTTCGAGGCGCTCGATGATGAAGTCGAAGTCCTGCCCCAATCGCTGCAGATAAAGCGCTTCCTGGGCGCGTTGTGCCCGCGCGTCATTCCAGTTCGAAACCTGTATGCCGATGAAGACGCCGACGACGACAATGACGAAGTCGAGCCCCACGGCCGTCCAGTTCTGTGCTTTGACGTGTTCGATGACGCGGCGGAGCAGCATTGATCAGGCTGTCATCGCGGCTGTGTGGGTCGCGGTATCCGTATACTGTTGAAAGGCTTCGATGGCCCCACCCTTAATTGTCCACGAATGAACGAATGGAACATCCATGGATTTTCCTGTCGCCTTATAGGTTCCGGTGTAGCGCCCGAAGACGACAACACGATCTCCGTCAACGACATATTCATCGGGGCGGGCGGTGAAACCATCCCACTCGCCGCCAAGCCGCGAGAACAAACCGCCTATGATAGCATCAGGACCGATATAGGGATTTTTATCGGCGTATGGATTGCCTTCCGCTTCGTTCCAAATGATATCGGGCGCCATCTTGCTCGTAGCCTTGGCAATATCGCCGGCGGCAAAGCCCGCATAGACAGTTTCGATCAGGGTTCTAGGTTCCATGATTATCGTCCCTCATTGGCCAAACTCGAATTCACTCATTAGACGGCGCGGGAGCATACTGTCCCCCAGGTTGCGAGTCGCCATGAAGCGGCGCTCACGGAATTGACGGGCGCCGTCAGACGCCCAGCTTCTTTTTCAGGATTTCGTTGACCGCCTGCGGATTGGCCTTGCCGCCGGTCGCCTTCATCACCTGGCCGACGAACCAGCCCATGGTCTTGGGCTTTTCTTTCACCTGTTCGACCTGTTTCGGATTGGCGGCGATTATGTCGTCGACCACCTTTTCGATGGCGCCGGCATCAGTGACCTGTTTGAGGCCTTTTTCCTCGACGATCTTGCCGGGGTCTTCGCCGGTGTCGAACATGATGGCGAAGACGTCCTTGGCAATGCGGCCGGAAATCGTCTGATCGGCGATGAGGTCGATCAGTTCGCCGAGCTGTTTGGCGCTCACCGGCGAGTCGGCGATGTCTTTTTCGGCCTTGTTGAGCGCGCCGAAGAGTTCGGTCGTCACCCAGTTTGACGCGAGCTTGCCGTCGCGGCCTTTCGCGACCGCCTCGAAGAACGCGGCCTTTTCCTTGTCCGCCGCGAGCACCGCCGCGTCATAGGCGGAAAGGCCGTAGTCCTTCATGAAGCGATGCTTCTTGGCGTCAGGCAGTTCCGGCAGGCTCGCCCTGATCTCCTCGACCCAGGCCGGATCGATTTCCAGCGGCAGAAGATCCGGGTCCGGAAAATAGCGATAATCGTGAGCGTCTTCCTTGGAGCGCATGGTGCGGGTTTCGCCGGTCTTAACGTCGAACAGGCGGGTTTCCTGATCGATGGTCCCGCCGCTTTCGATCACTTCGATCTGCCGGCGCGCTTCGTAATCGATAACCTGGCGCAGGGCGCGGATCGAATTGACGTTCTTGGTTTCCGTGCGCGTACCGAGTTCCTCGCCGGGCCGGCGCACCGAGACATTAACGTCGGCGCGCATGGAGCCTTCCTCCATATTGCCGTCGCAGGTTCCAAGATAGCGCACGATGGTTCGCAGCTTGGAAAAATAAGCCGCGCCCTCATCCGCCGAACGCATGTCGGGCTTCGACACGATCTCCATCAGCGCCACGCCGGAGCGATTGAGGTCCACATAGGATTCCCTGGGCGCGAGATCGTGGATCGACTTGCCCGCGTCCTGTTCCAGATGCAATCGCTCGACGCCCACCGTGATGGTTTCGCCGTCCTCGGTCTCGACCTCGATCGAGCCCTCGCCGACGATCGGATCCTTATATTGGGAAATCTGATAGCCTTGGGGCAGATCGGGATAGAAATAGTTCTTGCGGTCAAAACGCGACCACAGATTGATCCTGGCGTTAAGGCCCAGCCCGGTGCGGATCGCCTGCTCGACGCAGTATTTGTTGATCACCGGCAGCATGCCGGGCATCGCCGCGTCGACCAGCGAAACGTTTTCATTGGGCCCGGCGCCATAGGTCGCGCCGGCCCCGGAAAAGAGTTTTGCAACCGACGTTACCTGCGCATGCACTTCGAGCCCGACGACGACTTCCCAGTCGCCGGTTTCGCCCTTGAGCAGTTTGCGCGGTTCGTTCATCTATTCTGCTTTCCCTTTTTCAGCGCGCCATTCTTCCAGCCGTTTATCGAGGACCGGCGTGATGACGTCGTAATTTTCCCAGGTCGGGGCGACGCGATAAATGCCCATGCCCCGCTTTTCAAAGGTGGTTACGAAATCATCGATGTAAACATATTGATCGAGACTATAGTGGTCGCGGGAAAACGCGCTTCCTTCCTCGTTCATCATATCGTCGAGGAGACTGCCGTCCCAAAGCTCTATGAGATGGATCGGCGATTCCTGACGGGCGGCGACCTTGTCAAGATCGGCGCCGGTTTCCTCGCGAAAGAAGTCGCTGACGAGGTCTCGCTCCGCCGCCCATGTCAGGTAAAAGCCGATATGGGTAGACCCGTATTCGATCGGCGAGTCCGCGGGAAACCCATCGCCGTCATAGTGCCAATCGGCGTCGTCATAGATCGGGTTTTGCGCCGCCAGCGCCGACAACGGATCATCAAAGGGAGCTTCGCCGGGACCAGATTCGGAGAAGTCCTTTTTAATGTCGTTGAGCTCTTCTTGTCGTTCACTGGGCTGGCCGATTTTGCCCATCTTCCCGGCGTCGACAAGACCGGCCGGCAAGGGCGGCGGCCCTTCGCGCGCTGGCTCTTCGAACATGATCTCGCCTTCGTTCTCCTCGTCTGAGGCTTCTTGATCTTCCTGCGAGATCGTCATGGCGGGCTCGGCCGCGCGCGAGCGCTCCGACCATCCGATGAGGGCCGGCAGCGCGGCGGCGGACGCCAGCATATATCTGTGGAAATCAGTCATGATGCGCTCTCCCCGGTCGCGATCCGGGGCGATTTAACCCGCCGGCTCCCTGTTGCGCAACTTTTCGCCCTCGGCGCGGGCAATCACCCGCTCGATCGCCGCGTGCAGGCGGCGGGGATATTGCAGTTCCAGATAATGCGTGCCGCCCGGAATGATTTCCAGATTGCCCGCGGGACCGAGCGTTTCCATCAGTTTTTCGGCGTTGGATTTGGGCACCATGGCGTCAAAATCCCCATGCAGCACTTCCACCGGCGGCGCCTCGGCGGAAAGGCGCGCCAACAGGGGGCCGATCTGTTCGCGCCGACCGGCGATTTCCGCGCGCACCTTTTGCCAGCGATTGGGCACCAAGGGCGCAACCACCGGATCGCCGCCGAGTTCTTCCAGCCGCCTGGCGTAATCGTGCGGCTCGTCGATCAGGGCCGCGACCGTGACCGCGCCCTTGACGATCTCGGGAAAGTCGAGCGCCGCCTTAAGCGCCAGTTCGCCGCCATAGGAAACGCCCAGCGTGACCACCTTCTTGTCTTTCAGAAACGGTTTGATCGCCGCGATCTGTTCGTCGAAATCGGTATAGGCGCGCTGATGACCCTTGCCGAAACCGGGGCGCGTAATCACGACCACTTCAAGTCCGCGCGGCGCGGTGCGTAAGAACCGCGTATAGAGCAGTTTGTTGCACGGCGTGCCGGGAAAGACCACGACCCGCCAGTCGCCGTCGTCCGGGGCAAGATAGGCGTCGGTTTCGATCGGCTCGCTGAGCGGCGCCGTGTAGGTGATTTCGCGATAGGGTCGGGTCAACTTTCGAAAGCCCATTCCAGCGGCGCCGGAAGCGTAGCCCACGAATAATCGATTTGCACAACGCGTCGCCGTTCATTCGTCCTGCTTGCTGATGAACGGTGAAGAATTGGCGTCGACAAGAAGATCACGTCGCCGGCTTCCGTCTCAAGCAATCGCCGAGAACCCTCCTCAACGATTTTTTGCGTTTCGGAATTGTTCAATCTCCCAAGGCGATGCGAGCCGGCAACCACCTCCAGAGCGCCGTTGTTTCCATTCGAACCGTCAATACTAACGCGAACGGTAATTGATTGCTCAAGCAAATCGAAAGGCGGTTCGACATGGACCGCGCCGCCTTTTCGACTCCATCGATCATATCCGTTGGCGTCATGCCGCCGACGAACCGCCACCGTCCTATCTTGATGCCAACCCAATGACCAATTGTTGTTGACCGATTTATCGAAATATATCACTCGCACTGGCTTTGCCTCGGTGCCGCAAAGCGCAAAAACGGTCTGCGACAGCCACGTTGAAACCGCCGGGACCGCGAGCAAGCCGCTCACTTCGAACAAGCGCCGCCCGACAGCAATGTCTTCAAATTGAGATTTTGCTGTTTCGAGTATTGAGGAGTCTAGCGCTCCTCTTAAAATCACATACCCATCTTGGCGGAATTTTTTTCTGTCCAAACGCTTCTCACCCCCACCATTCGTCGGGCCGCGCGGTAAAACCCGCCGCCTGTTCGAGGGCGTACATGCCCTTGAACAGGATCTCTTCATCAAACGGCTTGGCGAGGAGCTGAAGGCCCAGGGGCAATCCCTGCGCGTCGAGACCGGCGGGCACGGACGCGCCGGGCAGTCCCGCGAGATTGCCGGTGACGGTGAAGACGTCGTTCAAATACATCTGCACTGGATCGGCGGTCTTTTCGCCCAGCGCAAAAGCGGCCGACGGCGCCGACGGCGTCAGGATCAAGTCGACTTTTTCGAACGCGCCGGCGAACTCGTCGAAAATCTTTTTACGGACTTTCTGGGCGCGCAGATAATAGGCGTCGTAATAGCCCGCCGACAAAACATAGGTGCCGATCAGGATGCGGCGCTTGACCTCGTCGCCGAAACCTTCGGCGCGGGTGTTTTCATACATCGACAAAATGTCGTCGAATTCTTTGGCGCGATGGCCATATTTGACGCCGTCATAGCGCGCAAGGTTCGACGAGGCTTCCGCCGGCGCGACGATGTAATAGACCGGCAGGGCGTATTTGGTCATCGGCAGGGAAATGTCGACGATCTCGCAGCCGGCGTCTTTCATCCACTGAACGCCGTCCGCCCAGAGCGTTTCGATTTCCGCGGGCATGCCGTCGACGCGGTATTCCTTCGGCACGCCGATCCTGAGGCCTTTGACCGACCGACCGAGCGCGGCTTCATAATCCGGGACCGGACGATCGACGGACGTCGAATCCTTGGGGTCATGGCCCGCCATGGATCTCAGCATCACGGCGGCGTCGCGGGACGTCCGCGCAATCGGGCCCGCCTGATCAAGCGACGAGGCGAAGGCGACAATGCCCCAGCGCGAACAACGCCCATAGGTCGGTTTGACGCCGACGGTGCCGGTAAGCGCGGCGGGCTGGCGGATCGAACCGCCGGTGTCGGTGCCGATCGTCGCTGCGCAGAGCCGCGCCGCGGTCGCCGCCGACGAACCGCCGGACGAACCGCCCGGCGTCAGCGCCGCTTCGTCCCCGGCGCGCCGCCAGGGATTGATCACGGGCCCATAAAAGCTCGTTTCGTTGGACGAGCCCATGGCGAACTCATCCATGTTGAGCTTGCCCAGCATGACCGCGCCGTCGCGCCAGAGATTGCCGCTGACCATCGATTCATAGGGTGGTTTGAAGCCGTCCAGAATGTGCGAGGCGGCGGTTGTGAGCACGCCTTCGGTGCAGAAGAGATCCTTGACGCCCAGGGGAACGCCTTCGAGCGGGCCGCCCTCGCCTTTCGCCAGCCTGGCGTCGCAGGCCCTGGCCGCGTCGCGCGCGCGGTCCGCCGTCACGGTGATGAACGCGTTGAGCTTGCCGGCCTTTTCGATGCGCGCGAGATAGGCGTCCGTCGCTTCCAGCGCGGAGAGTTTTTTATCCTTCAGCGCGTCGCGCAATTCGGCGAGAGTGAGGTCGGCGGGGTTCGTCATGTCCTATTCCGTCATCCCGCACGCAACGCAGCATCTTCGATGATGCGTTGCAGATGCGGGATCTCCTGCAACGCGGCGGACAACGATCCCGTGTCTGCAAGGCAGCGCCTTGTGCTGCATTGCGCACGCAATGACGCCGGGCGCGCGGGATGACGCCGGGATGTTCACTACTCCACCACCTTGGGCACGACGAAAAAGTGATCTTCGGTCTTCGGCGCGTTGGCGACGATCTTGTCCGGCTGGCCGCCGCCGGTGGGCCCGTCCTGCAATTCATCCGCGCGCATGGGCAGCTTGACGTCGACGGTCGAGGTCATGGCGTCGACGCCGTCGATATCGACTTCGTTCAATTGCTCGATCCAGCCGAGAATGCCGGAAAGCTCTTTCGCGAGCGGCTCGAGGCGCTGTTCGGGCTCGGCGATGCGCGCCAGATGCGCCACCTTGCGCACTGTGTCCTTGTCGATGGCCATGACTTGTCCGTTTGAAAGCGGAAAACCGCGTTGGCCTATCAACGGCCTTGGTCGCGTGCAAGGGGGGCGGGCGCAAGAAGCGGGCGCTTTCGCGGCGCGCCCGCCGCCGCCAGCAGGCGGTCGATTTCACGGCCGCCGTCGGCGGCGGGCGTCGAAACGAAGCGGCGCAGCGCCCGCACAAAGCCCTGATCGCCGCTGCGCTCGGCGACCAGATCGTAAAACGTCGCCTCGTCATAGCCGCCCTCATCGGCCGCGCGGGCGATAAAGGCGCGCCAGAAATCGGATGCCGGCGCCCCTTCGGCGCGGGAGACCGCTTCGGCGATGACATGGCCGCAGGCGTAGGCGGCGCGGACATCGCCGCGGGCCTTGGCGCTCTTAAGGGTTCCCGCCCGCAGACGCTGGGCGCATTCGGCGCGGGCGGCGGCGAGATCGGCGGCAAACGCCGCCTCGTCCCAGAGGCCGAGGGCGACCAGGGTTTCCGCAGCGATGGCGTCGGCGGCGCCTTCATGGATCCAGTCGGGCGTTGCCTCGCCCTTAGGCCGCGCCGGCGCCTGCCATAAATGGACCGCTTCGTGAATCGTGGCGCGGCGGAAAATCCCCCGCGCCTTGTCCGACGGTTCGGTCCAGGCCCGACCTTCGAGCGTGATCTGGAACTGGCCCTGCGTCGCATCGCCGGCATAGCGCAGCCGGCCTTCGTCTTCGCCCAGCGGCGCGGCGAGAAAAACAGTTGGTTTGACTTCCAATGCGGCGCCGAACGCCTGGGAAAGACGCGCGAAGACAAGCGGCGTCAGGGCGTCAAATTCATCGCGGACCCATTCGGGCGCATCCGGATCGATCACCGCGATCACCGAAGGCGTTTCCGCCGGCGCGAGCGGGCCCATATAAATGAAGGCCGACTGTCCCGTCGGGCTGCGCCAGTCGTCAAGGGCGTCGGCGTGCGCGCCGAACGAAACGACGTTGGCGCCGGGCGCCGGCCGAAAGCTGAACGCCGCATCCACGCGCCGCCCTTGCCCGTCGCGCGGCGTAAAATGGCCGGTGTAAAACAAAACGCCGCCGTCGCCATAGGGCGCGACAGGCTGATAGTTCTTTTCAAGCCGTTCGTCATGGGGCGCCGCGACAATGACGACGCGATTAAAGCCATCGCCGTCCCGGCGGACGATCGCGTCGCTGTCGCCATTTTGCGTCACGACAAAATCATCACCGGCAAGCCGCCATTGCCGGCCGCGATAATCTCCCGGCAGCGCCTCGAAGGACAGCGCGCGCACGGAACGCGGCAGATCGAAGGCCACCTCGACGCCGGCGTCCGCGCGCTGGGTCACCGCGATGCGCAACGGTTCCGGCGCGCTGCGATCCATGGCGAGCGCAAACGCCAAGAGAGCCGCGATGACGCCGAGGATGGCGGCTTTAATCACTGTAGACGCTAATCGCGTTTTCAATCGCATAACCTCCTACATACGCCCCTCACCCCTAACCCCTCTCCCCATGGGAGAGGGGAATGTGTCGTGCTTGAATTCAACTTCGCGCACTCCCCTCTCCCTGCGGGAGAGGGGCCGGGGGTGAGGGGTTATTTGGAAATCTCAGCAAGCAACGCCGCCCCTTCCATAAACCTTGACCGAACATGCTAGTATTGAGCCATGTCGGGAACGTTTGAACAACAGGCCGCCGAATTTGGCGCGGCGGGCGCGCTGCTCGGCCTCGATGTCGGCGAAAAGACCATCGGTGTTGCGGTGTGCGATCCGGCGCGCCAAGTCGCAACTCCGGTCGAGACCATCAGGCGGAAGAAATTCACCCCCGATGCGGCGCGCCTTGCAGAACTCGCCAGGGAGCGCAATGCCGCCGGCCTCGTCCTCGGCCTGCCGCTGAACATGGACGGCTCGGAAGGGCCCCGCGCCCAGTCGGTCCGGGCGTTTGCGCGCAATCTTGCCCGCATCCTGCCCCTGCCGGTCGCTTTCTGGGACGAAAGGCTGTCGACCGCGGCCATGGAACGCGAACTCATCGCGCTCGATACCAGCCGCGCCAAGCGGGCTGAAAAGATCGACGAAATGGCCGCTACGTTTATACTTCAGGGCGCGATCGACCGGATAAGGGGACTGAGCACATGACGCCGCAGGGCATCCGCCATCTGATTATCGGGCTGCTCCTGGCGACGGGCGTCTTTCACCTGGCGGTCGCGCTGCTTGACGCCACGCCCGGCCTGGGCTGGCGGCTGACCGTCTTCGGCCTGATCTATATCGCGCTGAGTTTTTACGTGCGCCGCGACGTAAAGGCCGGGCTGACGAAAAAGCAACGCAAGAAAATCGTCGACCGAGCCCCGATCATCGTCGCCATGGCGGTAACGGCGGCGGGCCTCGCCCTGGGCGGTGCGTACTATGTGACCCAAGGCGGACCCATGGCGCTGCCGATCATGTTCGCGATCGACATCGTCATCATCGCCGCCGGCGCCTGGTGGCTGATGAAAGTCCGGACCAAGGCTTAGAGCGCCGGGCGCTTCATCGGCAACGGAAAACCTCTAAACCCGCTCATTCCGGCGCAAGCCGTCAAAACATATCCCGCCGTCATTCCGGACGGCCCGACCGCGAAGGCGGTCAAATTATGATTCGCGCGCCTTCGCGCGCGGGGGCCGATCCGGAATCCAGGGGCAAGCGTCGCCGCCGCAGCAACGGTTGTAAGGCCGCGCCATAGATTCCGGGTTCCGGCTGCGCCGGCCCCGGAATGACGATGGAGGGTTTGCCGGGATGAGCGGAAATCCGGCTGATCCTCAACCGGTCCAGGATTCCCGCTTCCTCCCCCGCCTGCGGGGGAGGTGTCATCCCGGACCTAATCCGGGATGACGGAGGGGGTGAATGACGGCGCACAACCATACCCCCTCCGTCGCCTTCGGCGACACCTCCCCCATGAATGGGGGAGGAAAAAACGCTTCTGCGTCAGCGTTGCCCGAAGCCCGCCGGGACACTATAAAACCGGCTTTAATGACAACGTCGCAACGTTTCGCCAGCGCGGCCGGCGCCGCCTCGGCGCGGCAAAGGCCCGCGCCGCCGCTTCGCGGTTTCGCCGCGCGCCGCCTGATCGGCGTCGACGATCTTTCCGACGGCGACATCGCCTATCTGCTCGATCTCGCCGATCATTACGCCGGCTATCTCATGCGCGCCGCGCCCGCCCCGCGCCGGCTTGCGGGCAAGACCCAGATCAATCTCTTTTTCGAGGACTCAACCCGCACCAACATGTCCTTCGAACTGGCGGGCAAGAAGCTCGGCGCCGATGTCATCGTCGTGCCGGTCGGCGCCTCTTCGGTGCACAAGGGCGAAAGCTATATCGATACGGCCCAGACCCTGGCCGCCATGGGCGCGGACATCATGATCGTGCGCGCCAAACAGCCGGGCCTGCATCACGACCTCGATGCGCGGCTCAATTGCGTCATTTTGAACGCCGGCGATGGGGCGCGCGAGCATCCGACCCAGGCCCTGCTCGACGCGGCGACCATCCGCGCCCAGTTCGGAACGCTTAACGGCCGCGTCATTGCGATCTGCGGCGACATTCGCCATTCCCGCGTCGCTGGCTCCGACGCAAGGCTGTTCAAGCGCCTCGGCGCGGAGGTGCGTTTCGTCGGCCCCAGGCATCTCATGCCCGAAGACGATCAGTTTACGGACATTTCCCGCGCCCATTCCCTCGCCGAGGGCCTTGACGGCGCCGACATCGTCATGGGGCTCCGCATGCAGTTCGAGCGCATGGGCGAGGACGGCCGCGACGCCGCGCGCGGTTATTTCGAGGAATTCGGCCTGACCCACGAAACCCTCAAGCTCGCCCGGCCCGACGCCAGGATCATGCATCCCGGCCCGATGAACCGCGGCGTCGAGATCGACGGCGCGCTGGCCGACGATCCCGACCGCTCGCTGATCCTGCGTCAGGTGTTTTACGGCGTGCCGATCCGCATGGCCTGTCTCGACGCCCTGCTGACCAGAGGGGAATGAAATGCGTTCAGCAACGTTTACCTCTCCCCCTCGGGGAGAAGTCGAGAATCTCAACGCGATATTCGACAGGGGATTGAGTCGCAGAAATGACGAAGGTATTGCGTCGTCATCATTATGTGCGATGAGGCTGAGCGTAATGACGTCCAGCGCCCCTGCGAAGAAGAAGCCCTCGGTGCGAGTGCGCGCCGATAAGATTAAAGATTACCGGTGCAAGAATCTCATCGCCGTCATCGAGAACCCGAAAGACATAAAGAATATCGGCACCGTTGTTAGGAACGTGAATGCTCTAGGCGTTGAAAAAATCTACATTATCGATCCAAGAAGGTCGCTCCCAGACGATTGGCAGGAGATGAGGGAGAAAAACTCTCTCTCCAAGACATCCGTTTCCGCAATCAAGTGGAGCTTTGTAAAGCGCTTCGATACCACTGAAGCGTGCATTGACCATCTGAAGAAAAATAGATTTGTCTCAATCGTTACTTCCCCTCACATGAAAGGGAAGAAAAACGCCATCTTGGATGAAGTGGACTACACGGTTCAAGCAAAGCTTGCTGTATGGTTTGGAAACGAGTCCCGAGGAATAAGCGATCTAGCAGTCGAGCACGCGGAATTGTGCGTGAGCATCCCGATGTTTGGAATGATCGAGAGCCTCAATTTAGGCACCACTTCGGGCATTGTTCTGTATGAGGTGACAAAGCAACGCAGGGCTTACCAGCAGAAGTACAGAAAGAGAAACAAGCGGGTTCCACTTTCGAAAGGCGCCTGATAGTTGACCTTCAGAGTCATCCGCGCGTCTTCTGCTATACAGATTTTGACCTCCCTTTAATGGAGAGATAGGAATCCGCAGATGGACTATTTCCTCCCCCTCCTCCTCGGTTATCTCCTGGGCTCGATACCCTTCGGCCTGGCGATCACCAGGGCGGCCGGGCTCGGCGACATCCGCGCCATCGGCTCGGGCAATATCGGCGCGACCAATGTGTTGCGCACCGGGCGCAAGGATCTCGCCCTGGCGACGCTCCTGCTCGACGGCGGCAAGGGCGCGATCGCCGTGATCGCCGCCATGCTGCTCGGCTGGCGGCCGGAAATCGCCGGCGCGGCGGCGTTTTTCGGCCACTGCTTTCCGGTGTGGCTGAAATTCAAGGGCGGCAAGGGCGTGGCGACCTTTCTCGGCACGCTATTGGCGCTCCACTTTCCATCCGGCGTCTTCGCCGCGGCGATCTGGCTCGGCGCGGCCTTTGTCACGCGATACTCTTCCCTCTCCGCCCTGCTCGCCGCCGCCGCAAGTCCGCTGGTGCTCTTCGCCATGGGCAAGGCGACCTATGCTATCGCCGCGCTGGTCATGACGTTGATTATCTTCATCCGGCACAAGACCAACATCGCCCGCCTGATCGCTGGCGCGGAACCCAGGATCGGCGCCAAAACCGACAGCGCCGGCGCCCATGCTTAGCGACGAAGAACGCCTCGACTGGTTGCAGCTCATCCGCACCCCGACGATCGGACCGATCACGTTTCATCGCCTGATCGCGCGCTATGGCTCCGCGGCCGAAGCGCTCAGGGCGCTGCCCGACCTTGCGCGCAAGGCCGGCCGCCGCGCCGCCCTGAAACCGGCCGACCGCGGCGCGGCCGAAGTCGAACTTACCGAAGCCGACCGCCGCGGCGCCCGCGCGATCGCCTTTTGCGAACCGGACTATCCGAAAATGCTGGCCGCCATCCCCGATCCGCCGCCGGTGCTGTTCCTGCGCGGTCATGCGTCTTTGTTCGATCCGCCCGCGATCGCCATCATCGGCGCGCGCAATGCGTCAGGCGTCGGGCGCAAGATCGCGCGCAGTCTCGCCGCCGATCTCGGCGCGGCGGGCGTCGTCATCGTCTCGGGTCTTGCGCGCGGGATCGACGGCGCGGCCCAGGACGCCGCGCTCGCGAGCGGCACGATCGCCGTCGTCGCCGGCGGCGTCGATGTCGTCTATCCGCCCGAACATGAAGATCTGACCGAACGCATCGCCAGGCAAGGCGCGATCATTTCCGAAAACCCCATGGGCTATGGGCCCGTGGGCCGCGACTTTCCCAGGCGCAACCGGCTGATCTCGGGATTGTCCCGCGGCGTCATCGTCGTCGAGGCGGCGGCCAAATCAGGCACGCTGATCACGGCGCGCTTTGCGCTGGAACAGGGCCGCGAAGTGTTCGCCGTGCCCGGCTCGCCGCTCGATCCGCGCTGTCACGGCGCCAATCGGCTGATCCGCGACGGCGCGAATTTGGTCGAGCGCGCCGAAGACGTGCTCGCCGCGCTCGCCGAACAACAACGCAGCGTGCGCGAAACCGGGCGCGATCTTTTCAACTGGGGCGAGGACGGCGCCGATCAGGAACCCGATCCCGCCGCTGTGGCTTCCCTTCGCCGGCGGGTCGTGGAGATTTTGAGTTTCACCCCGCTCCATCGCGACGAAATCCTGCGCGAGGCGGACGCCGCGCCGGGCCTTGTCGCCGACACGCTGCTCGATCTGGTGCTGACGGGCCAGGCCGTCGAGCATGAAGGCGGGCGGTTTTCCCTGGCCCCGCAGGATTGATCTATCAGTCGAAAGAGTTGGCGAACCTTTCCTCCCCCGCTTGCGGGGGAGGTGTCCCCCGGGCTTGATCCGGGGGACGGAGGGGGTTGTCCATGCGGCTGCGTTGAATACCCCCATCGGCCGCCCTTCGGGCCGTTGGAAGGGGTTGGGGCCCCTTCCAACCCCCCGTAAACGGGGGAAGAAGAGGACTCCGGCGGATTCCCTCCTTTCTCGCCAGCGCCTTGTTTTTCAGCCATAATCTCCTTTTCCCCCTGCCGCCGTCAGGCAATGAAGTGCAGCCCGATCAGAATACAACCTATGCTATATGTTCCACCGGAAAAATAAACCTATGAGCGCAATTGAGGGAGCGCCGCGGTTGACAGGCCCCTCGGGCCCGCCGCATTAAGCCGCCCCTGCCGCCCGCCGCGTCAGGCGCTTTCGGGATCATCCGCCGTAATGCAAGTTGTTGTCGTTGAATCGCCGTCCAAAGCGAAGACCATCAACAAATACCTTGGACGCGGCTTCAAGGTGCTCGCCTCCTACGGCCATATCCGCGATCTGCCCTCCAAGGACGGCTCGGTCGATCCCGACAACGACTTCAAAATGATCTGGCAGCTCGACCCGGGCTCGAAAAAGCGGGTCAACGAAATCGCCTCGGCGGTAAAGTCCGCCGACCGGCTGATCCTCGCCACCGACCCAGACCGCGAGGGCGAGGCGATCTCGTGGCACCTGCTCGAAGCGTTGGCGGAAAAAAAGGCGCTTAAAGATACGCCCATCGCCCGCGTCGCTTTTAACGCCATCACCAAGGCCGCGGTTCAGGAAGCGATGGCCCATCCGCGCGAGATCGATCCCGATCTGGTCGACGCCTATCTCGCCCGGCGGGCGCTTGATTATCTCGTCGGCTTCACCCTGTCGCCGGTGTTGTGGCGCAAGCTGCCCGGCGCGCGGTCGGCGGGCCGGGTGCAGTCCGTGGCGCTGCGCCTGATCTGCGATCGGGAACTGGAAATCGAAACCTTCGTTGCGGAGGAATACTGGTCGGTCAAGGCGCAGGCGACCTCCGCCGGTTCGGCGCCGTTCGAAGCGCGCCTGGCGATCCATGAAGGCGAAAAGCTCAAGAAATTTTCACTCAACAACGAAGCCGCGGCGATGGCGGCCAAACGCGCCGTCGAAAGCGCGCAATTTACGGTCGACGCGGTGGAGGCGAAGCCCTCACGCCGCAATCCGCCGCCGCCCTTCACCACCTCGACCCTACAGCAGGAGGCCGCGCGCAAGCTCGGCTTTAACGCCCAGCGCACCATGCGCGTTGCGCAGAACCTTTACGAAGGCATCGACATCGGCGGCGACACCACCGGCCTCATCACCTATATGCGCACCGACGGCGTCGACATGGCGCCCGAAGCGATCAGCGATGCGCGCAAGGCGGTCGGCGCGACCTTCGGCGACAAATACGTTCCCGAAAGTGCGCGCATCTATAAGACCAAGGCGAAAAACGCCCAGGAAGCCCACGAGTGCATCCGGCCCACGTCTTTCGCGCGCACGCCGGACATGGTGCGCGGCCTCGATAACGATCAGTTCCGGCTTTATGAGCTGATCTGGAAGCGCGCCATCGCCAGCCAGATGGAATCGGCGCGGCTGGAAAACACCACCATCGATCTTTTATCCGCGGACAAAAAGACCGGCCTGCGCGCCACGGGCTCGGTCATCTTGTTCGACGGCTTTCTCGCCCTTTACGAGGAAGGCCAGGACGATCCCCAAAGCAACGGCGCCGCGGGGGTTTTGCCCAAGCTTACCGTCGGCGAGCGCGCGAGCGTTTCCGGCGTCGAGGCGAACCAGCATTTCACCCAGCCGCCGCCGCGCTATTCCGAAGCGAGCCTGGTCAAGAAACTCGAAGAGCTCGGCATCGGCCGGCCGTCGACTTACGCCTCGATCCTGACGACCCTGCGCGATCGCGGCTACGTCACCATGGACAAGAACCGCTTCATCCCGGATTCGAAAGGCCGCATCGTCACCGCGTTTTTGGAAAACTATTTCCGCAAATATGTCGAATATGATTTCACGGCGGATCTTGAAGAAACCCTTGACGAGATTTCCAACGGCGAAGCGGACTGGAAGACGTTTTTGCGCAATTTCTGGTCGGAGTTTCACGCCGCGGTGGAAGACATCGGCGAATTGCGCATTTCCGAGGTGCTCGATGCGCTCAACGAATCCCTCGGGCCGCTGATCTTTCCCAAAAAAGAGGACGGTTCGGACCCGCGCGCCTGCCCCAGCTGCGATGACGGCCGGCTGTCGCTCAAGACCGGGCGTTACGGGGCCTTTATCGGCTGTTCCAATTATCCCGACTGCAAATACACCCGCCAGCTCGCCGCCGGCGAGGACCAGGCCGAAAACAACGATCGGGAACTGGGCGTCGATCCGCAAAGCGGCCTTGACGTGCTGCTCAAATTCGGCCGTTTCGGGCCTTACATTCAGCTTGGCGAGCCGGAAAAAGACGCGGAAGAAAAACCCAAACGCGCCGGGATTCCCAAAACCTGGAACGTCGACGACGTCAATCTTCAAAAAGCGCTGATGTTGTTGTCGCTGCCGCGCGCGGTGGGCGCCCATCCCGAAGACGGCGAGATCATCGAAGCCGGGATCGGCCGCTACGGTCCTTACGTCAAGCACGCCAAGACCTACGCCAATCTCGCCGGCGTCGATGAGGTTTTTGAAGTCGGTCTTAACCGCGCCGTCACGCTGATCGCCGAGAAGAAGGCCAACCCCCGCGGGCGGCGCCAGGCCAAGGCGCTCAAGGAACTTGGCGCGCACCCCGAGACCGGCGATCCCGTCAATGTCCTGGACGGACGGTACGGGCCTTATGTGAAACACCAGAAAACCAACGCCACCCTGCCCGCCGGGATCGAGCCCGAAAGCGTTACATTAGAACAGGCGCTTGAGCTCATCGCCGCAAAAGAAAAAAAGCCCGCGCGCAAAAAGGCGGCGAAAAAGAAGACGACCAAAAAGAAAGCGGCTAAAAAAACCGCCAAAACCAAGAAGAAAACCGCGAAAAAGACGGCGGCAAAAAACAAAGCCGCGCCCGGCGAGGCTTGAACAACACATTTTAAAACCGATATTATTCGGCAGCGGTCCGAAGCGGACCCATGTTGTTCCCAGCGCTGCACAATCCATTTTGACTCGCGGCGCTCAATGATTGCGGCGCGGCGAAGCGTAGCGATAATCATAATCATTTTCGGCGCGCCGAACGGTCACGTTCTCTTCGCGAAACTATCGCGGAGACGTCATGAACGAGTCCTATCTGCGCCCTGAATCGGTCACTGGCCGATTCACATCGCAACCCAACGAGGAGAGAAGTAATGATCCGCGCGCTCACGGCGACTGTCGCTGCGTTAGCAGCAGCGGGGGCCGCTCTCGCCGACGAAGGAACCGAAATTGCGTTTGACGAAGCGCCGCAAGCCGCCAGAGAAACGGCGCTGGATACAGCACCGGGCGTTAAATTCGAACGCGTCGGCGTCGAAATTGAAGACGGCGTGACGATTTACGAATTCGAAGGCCGAGACGGCGCCGGCAGGCGCATTGAGATCGATGTTCTCGAAGACGGCACGCTCGAAGAAATTGAAATGGAAGTCTCCATGGACGACGTGCCCGACGCGGTAAAGGCGGCGCTGGAGGAAGCCGCGCCCGGCTTTACGCCGACCTATGTCCAACTTTCCGTGCGCGACGGCGGCGGGACATATGTCTATGAGTTCAAGGGCGCCGCCGACAGCGGCGACATCGACCTTGAAATCGACGAAAGCGGCGAAGTGCTGACGATCTGAGGCGGCGCTGCAAGCTAATCGCCTATAGCGCCGGCCGATAAATCGGGATCGGCGCGAAGCTCAAAGACCCGCTCATTCCCGCGCCCGCGCGCGAAGGCGCGCTTATTATAAATTGACCGCGTTCGCGGTCGGGTCGGGAATCCATTTGTGCTTTGATCTTTTGGATTCCCGCTTTCGCCGGAATGAGCGGCGAGGAAGGGCTGTGATTCAGAATAAAAGCCCAAAGCTCTATTATCTTGCAAAGCCCGATTTTTCATCCGCGTTTAACTTTCCGGCATTTTCCAGTCAGTATGGTGCGGTGAAGTTTCAGTTGCGTCAGTCATGCGGATCGTTCGGCTTCTTCTCCTCATTGTATCAACGGCGGCGCTGGCCGCCTGCGCGAGCACCTCGCAAGCGCCCCAGCCCTCGGGCGGTTTAAGCGCGCCGCTTCGCGTCTGCGCCGGCATGGGCATCGCCAACGCGCCCGACGCGGACGCCCATGGCCGCGTCATCGGATATGAACCGATAACGTCCGTCTTGGGCGCAACGCTTGCGCGGGCGCCGGCGAAGGCCTGCGTTTCTTCGGGCTTCGGCCCGCGGCGCGGCGGCGCGGGACCGTTTCACCACGGGCTTGATCTTTATACCCGCGAACCGGCGCCGGTTTACGCCGGCGGCGACGGCGTCGTCGAGGCGGTCGAAACCCTGCGCGGTTATGGCCGCACCGTGCTGATCCGCCATAACGACCGGGTGAAAACCCGCTACGCGCATTTGTCCGCCTATGCGCGCGGCCTGCGCAAGGGCCGGCGCGTGCGCCAGGGCGACGTGATCGGCCGGACCGGCCGGACCGGCAACGCCACCGCGGTTCATCTTCATTACGAGATCATTGTCGACGGCCGCCCGCGCAATCCCCTCAGCGTCAGTCGCTGACGCCTTACTCCGGCGCGCGGAACCTGCTATGGCCTCGCGCGAAAAGTCGTCGAACCGCCTGAAAGCCTTCTCTTGTCAAAAAGCAAAAGCGCGAAACACCGCGCGCCCCATCCCGCCCTGCCCTCCAAACAGGAAATCATCGCCTTTCTCGGCGACAGCGATGTCGCTGCAAGGCGCCGCGACATTGCCCGGGCGTTCGGCGTCAAGGGCGCGGCGCGGGCGGAGCTTCGCGCCCTGCTCAAGGAGATGAACGAGGAAGGAATGATCAACCTTGAAAGCGGCAGGCGCATCGCCAAAGCCGGCGCGCTGCCGCCGGTCACGCCGATCGACATTATCGATGTCGACGACGACGGCGATCTTGAATGCGAACCCGCCGGTTGGCGCGACGATCACGATCCGCCCATGATCCGCGTGGGCGCCGCCCATGCGGCGAAACAAAAACCCCCGCCCGGCGTCGGCGACCGCGTGCTGGCGCGGCTCACCCCCGCCGGCGACGGAAGTTACGAAGCGACCATCATCAAGGCGATCGGCAAGGGCGCCCACCGTTTTCTCGCGGTTTATCGCCAGACCCGCGGCGGCGGGATCGCCGATCCCGTAGAGCGACGCGCGCGCCACAGCTTCACCGTCGCCAAACCCGACGCCGGCGACGCCAAGGACGGCGATCTCGTCTGGATCGAGGCGCAATCGGCGCGCGGCTATGGGCCCCGCCGGGCGCGGGTTCGCACGGTCGAAGGCCATATTGACGACCGCCACGCCTTTTCGACGATTGCGCTCGCCAATCACGGCATTCCGACGGCGTTTCCCGCCGCAGTAATCGCGCAAGCGCAAAAGGCGCGCCCGCCAAGCATGGACGGCCGCGTAGATCTGCGTGAAACGCCCCTCGTCACCATCGATCCCGCCGACGCCAGGGACCATGACGACGCGATCTTCGCCGAGCCCGATCCGGACCCGGACAATCCCGGCGGTCACCGCGTTATCGTCGCCATTGCGGATGTTAGTTTCTTCGTGCGCGCGGGCGATGCCCTCGACCGGGAAGCGATCCGGCGCGGCAATTCGGTTTATCTGCCCGACCGCGTCGTGCCCATGCTGCCCGAGCGGCTGTCCAACGATCTTTGTTCCCTGCGCGAGCATGAAGACCGGCCGTGCCTGGCGGTTGAAATGACCATCGATTCCGGCGGCGCTAAAAAACGTCATCGCTTCATGCGCGCGATGATGCGCTCGGCGGCGAAGCTTTCCTATGAGGAGGCTCAAGCAATCAGCAAGGGCGGCGCGGCGGCGCCGGAAATCGCCGCGGCGGTGCGCGCGCTTTTCAGCGCCTTCCGCGCGCGCTGGACCGAGCGCTCAAAACGCGCGCCCCTCGATCTCGATCTGCCGGAGCGGCGGATTATTCTCGGCAAGACCGGGGATGTCGAAAAGATCGTCCGGCGCGAGCGTTTTACCGCCCACCGCGTGATCGAGGAATTCATGATCCTCGCCAATGTCGCCGCCGCCGAGACTCTCGAACGCGCGCGCACGCCGCGCATTTACCGGGTTCACGAACAGCCCGCCGAGGACGATCTTGAAGGCGTGCGCGATTATCTCGAAACGCTCGATTACACCCTCGCCAAGGGCGGCGCGGTGCGCCCGGCCAACTTCAACCAGATCCTCAAGATTGCCGAAAAGCGCGGCGAAAAGGAAATGATTTCCGAAGTCGTATTACGCGCCCAGCGCCAGGCGATTTACGATGTGGAAAACCGCGGTCATTTCGGCCTCAACCTGCCCCGCTATGCCCATTTCACCTCGCCGATCCGGCGCTATGCGGACCTTGCGGTCCACCGCGCCCTGGTCGCGGCGTGCAGGCTCGGGCCCGGCGCGCAGACCGCGGCCGAGGCCGCCGGGCTCGACGATGTCGCCCGGCAGATTTCCGATTATGAACGCCGCGCCATCGCCGCCGAGCGGGAAACCGCCGACCGCTATCTTTCGAGTTATCTTGAAGGCCGCGTCGGCGGGGAATTTTCCGCGCGCATTCGCGGCGTCACCAAATTCGGCCTTTTCGTCATGCTCGACGAAACCGGCGCGGACGGTTTCATTCCCATGCGGATGATCGGCGGCGAACGGTTCCGTTTCGAGGACGGCGCCCATCGGCTGGTGGGCGAGAGCACCGGCGGGATTTATCGCCTCGGCCAGGCGGTGCGGGTGCGTCTGGCCGAAGCCGTCCCGCTTACCGGGGGGCTGCGCTTTGACATGCTGAGCGAGCCCCTGCCGGCGGAAAGAAAACGGCGCGGTAAAAAGAACGCCGGCGGTCCGAATAGACCGTCAGCAAAACGCAGCGGCGCCAAAAACAAAAAGCGCCGCACGTCCAACGCCAAACCCAGGCGGGATTAGGTCTTTGCGTCATCCCGTGCGCTGTGCGGCATGAAATGACGCGCTGCTGACACGGGATCGCCAGTAGCCGGCACCCTGCGGACATAAGAAGTGTTAGGTTTTAACTTGACACGGGAATGCCCAGATCTGCACTTCAGGGCTGTCTAGCCGCTTTTTTATTATCCGCTTTGGACGAATCATCAACTTTTTGTCAGCATGCGGTTTTGGCGGCGCTTTCAGCAGTTTCCGCAGCGTTTCATTGAATTTCTTATCGTCAGATTTTGATATGCCAAATCCACTCAATAAAGTTACACCCGTCCCTGGTCGAATTTCATTCAAACCAGACGCACTGGCTCAAAGACCGGTCCTAGCGACGCGCGCCCTTTCTATAATCAATCAGTGGTCAAAAATAGACACACATAAGGCTGGATTATTTGCCGATCTTATTAACACCAAACAACTCCTTGCGGCAAAGCTCTTAAATTCGCTGGAGTCCGACTCTGCGCGTGATGCGCTGATTACAAGCGCAATGAAAGATCGATTTGGCCAAGAGGGTGTTGACCTTTATCACGACGTTCAACGTCCCGCCAAAGCCTCAAAGAGCGCTCGAAATACGTTCGCGCATCATGTTTGGGGCGTGGCTGAAAATCTTTCAGAGGCTCTTCTCCTTGTAGACAGTAAATATTTTGCAGAATTACATGCCGGCTTAAAGGAAGAAAGTCAGGCTAAGAACGATCCCAATGCATTTATTCAATACATTAAGTCCAAGAAATCGACGCAAGCATCCCCTTTGTTCGATTTCAGCGAAATATTTGTCTACGTCAACTCAGATTTCGACCTGTACGAAGCGCAAGCCTTTAAATTACATCATGCCATCACCGTATTGCGTGATTTTGCGATCGAGATTTCTCGCTCAAGCGCATCACCGCGTGCGACGCTACAGAAGCTGAATTTAATTCCACCAAAGGACCATACTCATAAGAAGCCGCCCACTCTATAAGTTCGGCGCGATCCGCTTTTTCCGGCGAAAGCCGGAATCCAGCAAATGTAAAAAGTCGGGCTTTGCCCGTCATTGTATTTTAACTGGACCCCGACTTCCGTCGGGGAAGGCGGTGATTGGTTTTGGGAAACGCCCCTTGAACGGCGCGCTCGGGTAAGTTGAACAATGGCCCAATAAAACAACCCCAGGAGGGTATT
>JANQMJ010000030.1 GCA_028280115.1 Parvularculaceae bacterium | reverse complement strand
ACACTCGGCCGCCTGCGCGCCGGCGCCAACCAGGCACAAGGCCGCGAAAGACGCGGCGACGGATAAGCAACGATGTGCGCGATTGATCATAAAAACCCCCGTCAAAACGAGAACCGTTTTGAGAGCAGCACGCTGACCTTGTTGGTGTCGTAATCGAAATTGGCGATGTTTGAATCGACCCGTTCATATTCGTATTGCACGATGAGGTTGATGTCGCCGACCGCGCCGGGCAGTTGCGGCACAAAGAAGGAAAGCGGCGCGCCGACCGAAACGCGCGCCCGGTAGAGCCATTCCTCACGCGTCGTCGTCGGGCTGACAAACGCATCGACGCCGTCATAGTCGGATTTTTCGGCCCAGCCGCCGATCAGCGAAAACACGCCGCGCCCCATCAGCCAGCTGTGCTGGCCGAAGACGCCGTAGCGCTGATAGGATTCGCAACCGCTGGGCTGGGTTGAAACCGCACAGCTCGCCGAGCCGTTCTTGTCCATCGCCAGGCCTTCAACCCGCAGCGCCATGGTCGGGCTGTAATTCCACAACAGACCGGCGCGCCCGCTGAGACGGCGACCGGAACGCAACGCAGCCGCCTGAAACTCGGTCGTTGCGTAGAACTCTTCGTCTTCGCCGCGGAACACGAGATAGGTGCGCAGGTCCGGACGCACGCGCATGAGAATTTCCATCTCGCCGCCCAGGGTGCGCAGATATTCCTCTCCGTCGAGCCAGATATACGACCCGCGCAAGCGCGGCGTGACGGAAATTCGGCCGAAATTCCATGTGCCGCCGACGGCGCCGCTGACCGCGTCGAGATCGAGCGTGTCCTCTTCGGCCTTGTCGGAGCGATAATAGTTCGCTTCGCCGAACAGGGTGTGGCCGTCCTGGGAGCCGAGATCGTGCACCACACGGCCCGAAACCGACGCAATCCAGGCGATGTCGCTATTGCGCGGTTCGGCGGGGAGCGGAATGTCGACGAATAAGATCTGTCCGTCTTTCGGCGCCTGGTTTCTGTTGTCGTCATATTCGACGCCGCCGGTCACCGTGATCACCGCGCGGGTCGAACGCTGGTCGCGTTTGATGCGCGCGAGATAGGCTTCGGCTTCCGCGCGCACCGTGTCGGAAAGCGCCGGGCTTTCGAGCGCTTTTTCAAGTTCGAAACGCGCCCGGTCGAACATGCCCATGCGATAGAGCACAAGACCGTAAAGCACGCGCACGTCATGCAGTTCCGGCCGAAGCAGCAAGATGCGTTCGATCGCGGCGGCGCCTTCCTTGAGATCGCCGGCGGCGATCCGTTCTCGCGCATAGGCGAGATTGAGATCGACATCTTCCGGCGCCGCGAGAATGCGCTCGAAGGCGATGCCGCCCGCTTGTGCGCTTTCGCGCGCGGCCTCGCGCTGTTCTTGTGCGCGCAAATCCTGTTCGACCGCCTCGCGCGCGGTCTCTTCCGGCTCCTGCCCATGGGCGAATGCGATCGCCGCCAGCCACGCCGGAACGGTCCTGCCGATGATTTTCAAATAAGACATTAGCCCCACCCTCTTGCCCCGCCCCAGCCGCTTTCGCGACGGGCGTAAGCACAAGCCCCAACCCGTGGCGGGTCCGCAACGGCTTAGCCGCAGCCCCCTGAGCCCTCCACGTCCTCAGCAACATTTATGCCCGCCGGACCCCGGCGTGACAATAGAAAAAGCCCTTCAAATCGGCGAACCGCCCCCGCGCAATGCGCCGTTCAGGCGTATTTTCGCCCCTGCGAGAAAACTATCCCGCACGGTTTATCAGCAGCAAAAAGATGATCAAATAATGCGTTAAATGATGCACCATCTGATCGAAACCGAGCGGTATCCAGAACGACTGTTTGGTGGTGTCGGAATAGCGTCCGAACAGCTGCGGGCTGGCCTTGATGCGGTCCATGATGAAATGCGCCGCAAAGTCCACCAGCGCGAGATACCACATTTTAGGGTGCACAATGAGCAAGATGCCCAGCGTCATGACGGCGTGAACAAGGACGTGCACCGACAATGGAAATACAAAACCCGCCCCGGCGCGGCCCTTGCCGCGCACCATCCAGCCGGTCTGGAATACATAATCGCCGAGTAAATGTTTGACCTGAAAGACGACCAGCAATGCGAACACGAACTGGATGTTGGTCAGATTGTCCAGGAACGATGTCATTACGCGCTCCTGACAAAACTATCGCGCACCGGGCATGATTTCGGCGTTTTCATCGAACGAACCCCCGCTTACCTCCGGCCTTTACTGTCGCGCCTCAGCCTGCTTGAGGCGCGGCGGCCATGTTGATGTCGACGCCGCCGATTCGTCCATCGTAACGCACCCTTTGCGCCCAGGCTGGCCTTACCCGGCGACGGTCAAGAGGTTACGTCCATCGCAGCCGAAGTGACAAGGCGCGTGAAACTAAAAATAAACCCTTCCCCGCCGATCGCGTTGCTGCAACGCAACACGAAGCCAATCCGCCGCGCCGAAACCGCGCGGCGCCCTTAACGTCGATGCAAGGCGTTTCAAGCAATATGCTGGATTGCACGCCTGATGTTGGCTATGGTCGCCACAGTGAATCCCGGGGGGTTGCGGGTGGAGCGCATTAAAATTGCTATTGTCGGCTCGGGCCCCGCCGGACTAAGCGCGGCCGGCCGCGCTGCTGAGCGCGGGATTTCCCATGTTTTGCTCGAAAAAGCGCCGCATCTTTCCGATACGATCTACAAGTATCAGCGCGGCAAATACATTATGGCGACGCCGGATCAATTGCCCCTGCGCAGCGATTTTCCGTTCGAAGCCGGCTCGCGCGAAAGCATTATCGACGGCTGGAATGAAACCGCCGAGGCGGAGAAAATTAATGTCCGGTTAAACGCGGAAGTCACGGGGATCAGCGGATCGCAAGGCGGCTTCACCCTGGCGCTCAAGGACGGCGAAACGGTCGAAGCCGATTTCGTCATTCTCGCCGTCGGCGTGCAGGGCAATCCCAACACGGTCAGGGCGCCGGGCGGGGACTTGCCGTTCGTGCAGTACCAGCTCGACGATCCCAAGGAATATTTCGACGAAAACATCATCGTCATCGGCGGCGGCGACGCCGGCATCGAAAACGCCCTGGGCCTTTCGGCCGATCCGGAACAGGGCAACATCGTCACGCTTCTTCAGCGTGCGGAAGGATTTCCCCGCGCAAAAGAAGCCAACGTCCAGGCGCTTTACGCGGCGCAAAGCGCCGGCAAGCTCGACTTCATCACCGAAGCGACCCTTAACCGCATCGAACAGGGCGGCTCGGGCGAAGCGCCCTGGATCGCCGTGGTCGACGCCAAGGAGGGCGAAGCGCGTCTGCCCGTCGACCGCGTCATCGCGCGCCTCGGCGCGGCGCCGCCGCGCAAATTCGTCGAAGCCGCCGGGGTTGAATTCACCGGCCCCGACCGCGAGGCCTTTCCGGTGTTGAACCAGCGCTATGAAAGCACGGTGCGCGGGCTTTACATCATCGGCGCGCTGGCCGGGTTTCCGCTGATCAAGCACTGCATGAACCAGGGCCACGACGTGGTTGAATTCATCGCCGGCAATGACGAGCTTGAACCCCCCGACACGCCGCTCCTGGAAGCCTTGTTCGACAAGGCGCCGGTGCGGCGCAGCGTCGACGACTGGCTCGAACACATCCGCAAGGACGTGGACATTCTTCAGGACGTCTCGCCCCTGCAGATGCGCGAATTCCTGCTTTCGTCGGTCATTCATTTCAAAAAGCGCGGCGACGTCGTCATCAACCGCAACGATATCGGCTCGTCGGTTTTCGCCATTGTCGACGGCGCGGTGCGCGTCGAGGTCGATCCCGACGATCCGCGCAAAACCGTCAGGATCGACGCTGGCACGATCTTCGGCGAACTCGGTCTGATTTCCGGGCGCCGCCGAACCGCGACGGTGCGCGCCGACGAACCGACGACGTTGCTCGAAATTCCGCGCAACGCGACCCTCAAGCTCATGGCGTCGGTGCCCGGCGTGAAACGGCGCCTGGACACTTTGGCGATGGAGCGTCAGGTGGGACAGCTTTTCGGCCGCCTGCTGCCCCAGCGCGCGATCAAGGACATCGTTTCCGCCGCGGAGATCATTCCGCTCAAGGCGGGCGAGACGTTCATCCGCGAAGGCGAACGCTCGTCGGACATTTTCATCATCCGGTCCGGCAGCGTCGTGGTGGAAAAGAACATCGGCGGCAAGGAAGTCTTTTTGTCCTATGTGCTCGCCGGCAACTATGTCGGGGAGATGTCGCTGTTCTATGACGGCTTGCGCACCGCGAGCGTGCGGGCCGCGATCAAGTCGGAAGCGGTGAGGCTCCCCGGCGAGATCTTCGAGCGCTTGCTTGCGGACAACCCCGCCCTGCGCCAGGAAATCGAAGACCAAATCGCCCAGCGCCGCCGGGTCAACGACTATATCGAAGCCAAACGGGAAAGCTTTACCTCCGTCGTCGACATGCACAGCGAGGTCGCGCGCTTTTTGCTGGAAGAGGAAGGTCTTTCCGAAGCGACCGACGCGCTGGTGATCGACGAAACCCTGTGCATCGGCTGCGACAATTGCGAACTGGCGTGTGCAGAGATTCACGAAGGCATCTCCCGTCTCGACCGCGAAGCGGGCAGTTCCTACGCCTATATTCATGTGCCGACCTCGTGCCGGCATTGCGAACATCCCCACTGCATGACCGATTGCCCGCCCGACGCGATCCACCGCGGCGCGGACGGCGAGGTCTTTATCGACGAAAAATGTATCGGCTGCGGCAACTGCCAGCGCTACTGCCCTTACGGCGTCATTCAGATGGCCGCCGTGCCGCCGAAAAAACCGAGCCTTTTGTCATGGCTCGCCTTCGGCGCCGGGCCGGGCCCGGGCGAAGCGCCCAAGGAATGGGTGGAATCGCAAAAGCGCGGCGGCGAAGAGCCGCCCAAGCTCGCGGTCAAATGCGACATGTGCGCCGGCATCAAAGGCGGACCGGCCTGCGTGCGCGCCTGTCCCACCGGCGCGGCGATGCGCATCTCGCCCAAGGAATATGTCAAAATCGCCGGCGGCGGAGAGGAATTCTAGCCCGTGGCCTTTAAAGGACATATGCGCTCGGCCGATCTGCCCATCCAGCATGAGGGCTTTCTCGAGCATAAGCGATTTCGCTGGGCCAATGTCGCGATCCTGCTCGCGGTGGTTTCGATCATCGCCTATTTCGCCGCCGACGTGGAACCCCGGCCCAATGGCGGCACCTGGATCGGCTATGTGCTCGGGACGGTGTCGGCGCTCTTGATCGTTTGGCTGTCGATGCTGGGACTTCGCAAACGCGCGGTCAAACCGGGCCGCTGGAGCCTTAAAGGCTGGACCTCGGCGCATGTCTATCTCGGCGCCGCGCTGCTTGTCCTGGCGACGCTGCACACCGGCTTTCAGTTCGGGCTCAACGTGCACACCCTCGCTTACGCCCTGATGGTCGTGGTCATCGTTTCCGGGTTTTTCGGGGTTTATTATTACGCCGTGATCCCGTCGCGCATGAGCGACAATCGCGGTCAGCGCAGTCAGGCCGAACTGCTCGAAGCGCTGCACGCCCTCGACCGGCAGCTGCGCGAATCCGCCCAGCCGCTCGATCAGGTTTACGTGCGCGAGATCAAGCGCTCGATCCGCCGCACCAAGATCCGCCCGCCCCTGTTCGGCTCGATCGCATCGCTCAAGCGGCGCTGTCCCACCGAGCGCGCGCTCAAGCGGATGCAAAAGGCCGAACCGAACGCCCCCGACGACATGCGCGATGCGATCAAGGACGTCACCGCGATCCTTCAGCGCAAAAGCGCGCTCCTCCAGCGCACGCGTCAGCATATCCGCTACAAGACGCTGCTGCGCCTGTGGCTGCACATTCATGTGCCGGTGACGCTGGCGCTGCTGATCGCGCTCGCCGCCCATATCATTTCCGTCTTTTTCTATTGGTGAGGCGGCGATGTCGATAAGGGTCGAATTCATCAGACGACGCGCCGGCGGCCGCATCACGGTCAAGCCGACGGTTTACGACAAGAAAGAACTGACGCTCGGCCGCGGCGCCGACTGCGACATCTTTCTGCCCGATCTGCGCGTCGCACTGCATCACGCCCGCCTGACCGTATTGTCGCGCGACCGGGTGCGGCTGCAAACCGGCGAGGACCAGCGCATGCGCGTCAACGGCGCGCTCACGCGCCGTCGCGAAATTACCGTCGGCCAGGACGCCGACGTGCGCATCGGCCCTTACCAGCTTTCGTTCAAGCACGGCGAAACGCCCGGCGATCTTCTCATCGCCGTGGAGCTTGTCGAACCCTCGACCGCGGTCGGCGAAGCCGGCGAGGAAAGCGACATCTTTTCCATGAAAGGCTATGCGCCGGACCGGCGGGTGAGCGCCTGGACGCTGATGATCGTCGTCTTCGCCGCCTTTCTGGCGCTGCCGGTGGCGGCCTATCTCAGCGGCGGGGTTGATCCGCAGGCTGAAAAAGACGCCCTCGACCAGATCGCGATTATCGGCAATCAGAACTGGCTTTCCGGCGGCATGTCTTCGGCGCACGCAAACCTCGTTTCCGACTGCCGGGAATGTCATGAAAACGCGTTCGTTCGGGTGCGCGACGAGACCTGCCTTACCTGCCATGAAGACATGCGCAATCACGCCCATGCCGACATGATGCGCGCCGCCGAACCGGCGCTCTTAGGCCCGGGCGTATGGCTGGCCGCCGTGCGCGCCGGGCTCGACATTCCCGAAGGGCGCTGCGGCTCATGTCATTTCGAACATAACGGACCGGACGGCGTCACGCCCGCGGGTTCCGGGTTCTGCATCGACTGCCACCGCGCGCTCGACGAGCGGCTGCCGGAAACCAAGCTCGTCAATGTCATCAACTTCGCCAAGCTGCATCCGGAGTTCAAGCCGCGCATCGTCGTCGAACCGCATCCGGTAGCGCCGACCTATGAGCGCGTCTCGCTGGTCGACCGGCCCAAGGAAGCCAACGGGCTGAAATTCCCCCATGACCTCCATCTCAAGGACGAAGAGGTCAAACGCAAGCTCGAAACCCTGAGCGATAGCGTGCGCGCGCGCTACGGCGAGGACCTCGACTGCGTCGACTGTCACGAGATCGACGCCGCCGGCGCGCTGTTCGCCTCGATCGACATGGAAACCCATTGCAGCGACTGTCACTCGCTGGCGTTCGCGGCGGAGGAGTATTCGACGGTGCGTTTCCTGCCCCATGGCAAGCCCGAGGAAGTGCGCAGCGTGCTTGAGGATTTCTATCTCGCCCAGGCGACGGCGCTGCTGCTCGGCGAGGAGGCGAGCATTCTCGACCGCCAGCTCAGCGCCGAAGGCCGCGCCACGCGCGAACGCCTGCGCCGGCAGGCCTTCGACAACGCCCGCCAGAACACCCAGGCGATGATTGCGCGCATCTTCTCCCAGGACGGCATTTGCTGGAAATGCCACACGGTAGAAAGTCCCGGTACGGAAGATACCCCGCCCAGGATCGCGCCGGTGCGGCTGACCAGCCAGTATCTGCCCGACGCCCGCTTCAGCCACGCCGAACACATGACCGGCAATATCGATTGCGTCGCCTGCCATCGGGCCGAAACGTCTTCGGAAACGTCCGACGTGTTGATGCCGAGCATTACGGTCTGCCGCACCTGTCACACCGACGAGCACGGCAAGCAGGCGATCGCTTCGGATTGCCTGACCTGTCACGCCTATCACGGCGATGAAATGGCGCCCTACATGACCCCGGCGCGCCGCAGCGCCTCACTAACGGGATGGCCCCGGCAATGAAACGGCTTGCAAGCATAGTCCTGGCGTTTTTCCTGGCGGCCGTATGCGGCGCGCAGGCGCAGACCCATCCCACGCCGCTGCTCGACGGCAATATGCGCACCGGCGTGCCGAGTTGCGCCACCGCCGGCTGTCACGGCGACCAGGTCACCGGTCCCGGCGCGGGACCTGTCGTCGGCCAGAACGAATATTTCATTTGGACCTCGCCTGAGCAGCGCGGCGCCCATTCGCGCGCCTATGAGGCGCTGCTGACGCCCTGGGGCAAGCGCATCGCCGCCAATCTCGGCATCGGTCCCGCGCACCAGGCTGACGAGTGCCTCGACTGTCACGCCGACAACATTCCCGCCGCCATGCGCGGCCAGCGCTTTCAGATCAGCGACGGCGTCGGCTGCGAAGCGTGTCATGGCGGCGCGCAGAACTGGCTCGCCTTTCACCGCATCGGCGCCGGACACGATCAGAACATCGCCGCGGGCCTTTATCCCACCGAAGACCCGGCGGCACGGGCCGAATTGTGTCTCAGCTGCCATCTCGGCGCGAAAACCAAGAAACAGTTCGTCTCTCACCGCATCATGGGCGCCGGCCATCCGCGCTTGAAATTCGAACTTGATCTTTATACGGCCATTCAGCAGCACCACACGGTCGACGATGATTACCGCGACCGCAAACGCGCCGCTCCCGGCGCGGAAGTCTGGGCGGTGGGTCAGGCCGCGGCGCTGACGCGCACGCTCGAACTCATCATGGACGATGAAAAGGGCGTCGAAGGGGTTTTCCCGGAGCTTTTCTTCTTCGACTGCTATGGCTGTCACCAGCCGATTTCGAACGACATTTCCCAGCTTAGCTGGCGGCCCAATCCGTCGCGCGCGCTCGGCCCCGGCGTGCCGGTGATCAACGATTCCAATTACATCATGCTGCTCGCCGCCGCGCGCGTGCTCGATCCGGCGCTGGCGGTCGAACTCGAACGCAACGGCATGACGCTGCATCAGGCCTCGCAGCAGGGCCGGGCAAGCCTGGTGCGCGCGGCGGGCGCGCTGGCCGAAACCACGGCGAAGCTAAGGGCGCGCATCGACGCGACCGATTTCGACAATCCCGCAACCACGCGGGCGCTTTTGAAGGAAGTCACCAGCGACGCCATGACGCGGCGCTACACCAATTACGCAGCCGCCGAGCAAGCGCTCTTCGCAGTCCAGCGCCTGACCGCCGCGCTCGGCGCCGGCTCGGCCGGGATGACGCAGGCGATCGACGAAGCCAGCGGCTACGCCCAGAGCCCTTATGCCTATAATGCGTCAGGCTTTCGCCGGGCGTTGACGGCGATCGGCGCGATGGCGCGGTAACGCAAGAAAGGCGCACGCGGTTGCGAAAGTTTTGGTACGGCATGCAAACGGTTGAAGCATCGAAGGACTAAGTTGGGAGGCGGCCATGTTCTGGCGTAAGAAAAAGAGCGCGTATTCGGAAGATGCGCCCGGCGAGACGCGCAGCGCGGCGCCGGCGCGGGCCGACCGAAGCGAGGATACCGCGATCATTGCAGCGGTTCATCGCAAAATGGCGCAGCAAACGGCGCATAGCGCGTCGTCCTTCGCCGCCCCGGCGGGCGCCGGATCGGCCGTGGTGCGCGAGATCGACCATTTCATGGATGGGGTGATGCGCCGCAATCCCGGCGAGCCCGAATTCCATCAGGCGGTGTTCGAATTCGTCGAAACCGTCATGCCCTATTACATGGACCATCAGGGCTACCGAAAAGCGCGCATTCTCGAGCGCATGACCGAGCCCGACCGGGCCATCATGTTCCGCGTCACCTGGGAAGACGATCAGGGCGTGCCCCACGCCAACAAGGGCTATCGGGTTCAGTTCAATTCCTCGATGGGTCCCTATAAGGGCGGGCTGCGCTTCGATCCGAGCGTCAATCTGAGCGTTTTAAAATTTCTCGGCTTCGAGCAGACCTTCAAGAACGCCCTGACGCGCCTGCCCATGGGCGGCGGCAAGGGCGGCGCCGATTTCCACCCCAAGGGCCGGTCCGACGGCGAGATCATGCGGTTCTGCCACGCCATGATGAGCGAACTGTTCCGTCACATCGGCGAGTCGGTCGACGTGCCGGCGGGCGACATCGGCGTCGGCGCGCGCGAGATCGGTTATTTGTTTGGCAAGTACAAACAGCTCGCCAATCACTACACGGGCGGCGTCCTGACCGGCAAAGGCCTTTCCTTCGGCGGCAGTGAAATCCGCAAGGAGGCGACCGGCTACGGCGTCGTCATCTTCACTGAGGAGATGCTGAAAAAGCACGGCAAGTCGATGAAGGACAAGACCGTTGTCGTTTCCGGTTCGGGCAACGTTGCGATCTACGCCGTCCAGCGCGCCATGCAGCTTGGCGGCAAAGTCATCGCGGTTTCCGACAGCCAGGGTTTTGCCCATGTCCCGAACGGTTTCGACGAAGATACGTTCAGCATCCTGCAGGACGTCAAGGAAGTGCGCCGCGAACGCCTGACGTCGTTCGCCAATAAAGCGCGCGGCGTTTCTTATCAGGCGGGCAAGAGCCCGTGGACCGTGCCGTGCGAGGTCGGCCTTCCCTGCGCGACCCAGAACGAAATCGACGAGCAGATGGCGCATGTCATGGTCAAGAACGGGATCGAAATCGTCTCCGAAGGCGCCAACATGCCGCTGACCGCCCAGGCGATCCACGTTCTTAAAAAAGCCAATGTGATTTTCGGACCGGCCAAGGCGGCGAACGCCGGCGGCGTCGGCTGCTCCGGTCTTGAACAGGCGCAAAACGCCCAGCGTCTGATCTGGACCCGCGAACAGGTCGAGCAGGAACTGATCAAGATCATGAAGTCGATCCACGAGCAGTGCGTCGAATATGCGCCGGTGAAAAACGGCGTGGTCGACTATCAGGCGGGCGCGAATATTTCGAGTTTTGCGCGCGTCGCCGACGCCATGGTCGGCTATGGCTACGTCTAGGGACGCGGCCGAAGGAAGAGAATCGTAGTTTGTTGCGTTTCACATCGGTGCGGAAAGGCAGGGCCTTGAGCAAACGGACGATCATGATCGGCGCGGCCGCCGCCGCATTGCTTGCAGCAGCCGGCTGCAGCAAGGGCGGCGACGGCGAGGCGTTGCCGGCGCCCGCGCCGGGCGATCCCGCGCCGCCGCCCCCTCCGCCGCCGCCGGATGCTGCGCCGCCGCTGTTTCGCGCCGAACTGCGCGGGCTTGCCGTCGCCGATGTCGAACGGATCATCACCCAGGCCGTCGCCGAAGCCGGCGCCCGCTCGGCCCCCGCCACCATCGCCGTGGTCGACCGTATGGGCAACGTGCTCGGCGTTTTCGCCATGACCGGCGCGCCGACGACCACCACCGTGCGCGAAGGCCCCGGCGCGACGGACACGATCCTTCAGGGCGTCGACGTACCCTCGACGCTGGCGGCGATTTCAAAGGCCGTCACCGGGGCGTATCTTTCTTCCGGCGGCAACGCCTTTTCGAGCCGCACGGCGAGCCAGATCGTGCAGGAGCACTTTCCCCCCGCGCCGACCACGGCGGGGCTTGAAAGCGGGCCGCTGTTCGGCGTGCAGTTCAGCCAGCTTCCCTGTTCCGATTTCAACACGCGCTTCGTATCGGCTGGATCGCGCATCGGACCGCAGCGCGCGCCGTTGGGTCTGGCCGCCGATCCGGGCGGTTTTCCTCTTTATAAGGACGGTTTCGTGGTCGGCGGCGTCGGCGTCGTTTCCGACGGCGACTATGGCTTCGATCCCAACACCCTTGATGTCGACGACGACGAAGAGGAAGCCATTGCGCTCGCCGGAACCGTCGGCTTCGGCGCGCCGGTCGACATCCGCGCCAATCGCATCTTTGTCGACGGCACGGCCTTGCGCTTTTCCGATGCGACGGCGGGCGATCTCTTGACCGATCCCGGCGCGGCGCCGTCCTTCGCCTCGATCACCGGGGGCGCGCAGGGCGATCTTGTGGACGTGACGGCCTATTTCGACGGGGCTTCCATGGGCGGGGTCTTTCCCGGCGTCATGTTCGGCGCGGAAGCGTCCGGCATTCGTCAGTCGACCCCTGCGGAATATGCCAATGACGATATTTTCGTGCTGACCGACGGGGCCGGCGCCAACCGCTATCCCCCCGCCGCCGGCACCGACGCCGCCAGCGTGGCGAGCCCGCTCACGGCGGCGGAGACCCGCGCGATTTTGGAGGAATCCTTTGCGGTCATGACCGCCGCGCGGGCGCAGATCCGCCGGCCGCTCAATTCCCGCGCCCAGGTGACGATTTCCGTGGTCGATACCAACGGCGCCATTCTCGGCATGGTGCGCGGCCCGGACGCGCCGATCTTCGGCGCCGATGTGTCGCTGCAAAAGGCGCGCACCGCCGCTTTCTTTTCCAATGAAATCGCCGCTGCGGATCTTGGCGCAACGCCCGGCCCCGCCGATGCGCCCAATCCCAACAAAGATGTCGCCAGCTTCGTCGACGATGTGCGCGATTTCATTCCCGACCCGACGGCGCTGACCGGAACCGTCGCCTTTTCCGACCGCGCCGGGGGCAATCTTTCCCGGCCCTATTTCCCCGATGGCGAGGTGGGCACGGCGCACGGGCCGTTGTCGCTGCCGATTACGCAATGGAGCCCGTTCGCCACGGGCCTGCAGGCCTCGCTCGTGGTTGAGAACATTCTCACCCATGTGTTCCATGTGCTGGGCCTTGGCGCAGACACGCCGGCGCGGTGCACCGCCCTGCCCGATATCGCCAGCCTTGCCGGAACGCAGAACCGGCTGCAGAACGGCATTCAGATTTTTCCGGGCAGCGTGCCGATTTATCGCGGCTCCACCTTGATCGGCGGGATCGGCGTTTCCGGCGACGGCATCGACCAGGACGACATGATTTCCTTCCTCGGCGTCGACCGCGCCGGCATTCGTCTGGGCGGGGCGCTCAACAACGCGCCGACGGGCATTCGCGCCGACCGCATCGTCATCAGCGTCAACGGGAATCCGGTGCGATTGCGATACATTAATTGTCCGTTCTCGCCGTTCGTCGACTCGAACGAACAAAATGTCTGTCAGGGGAAGTAGGATGAAGCTTTTCCTGCCTATGATCGCGTCTTTCCTCCCCCGTTTACGGGGAAGGTGTCGACCCCGGATTAAATCCGGGGGAGACGGAGGGGGCTGCAAGAACAGCAAAAGCCGCGCGATACCCCCTTCGGCCGCTTCGCGCCCACTTCCCCCGCAAGCGGGGGAAGGATTAGGTCGCATATGGCGCGCCATTGCATTCAGCGCCGTTTTATTCAGCACGCCGACGCTCGCCCAGGACGCGGACGAACCGCTCAATCCCGGCGCCGTGCCGCCGCCGCGGCTCGACGATTATCCCGACTGCCGGGCCGACGAAGGCCCCTTTCCGTCATGCTTCCCGGCGGTTCCCGACCGCTGGCGCCTGGCGGAAAATCTCGGGCTGGTCAAAACGCGCTGGTGGGATCCTTACAATCAGAACACGCTCAAGGGCGACCGGCCGGTCTTCGGCTCGAAGGACTGGTTCTTCGTCGCGGCGGTGATTTCCGATACCGTGGCCGAGCCGCGCTCCTTCCCGATCCCGGTCGGCGTTCAGACCACGGACCAGGCCGACCGCATCGATCTTTTCGGCGACAGCGACAGTTTCGGCTTCAATCAGAACCTGATCGTCAGCCTGTCCTTGATTAAGGGGTCGACGGCGTACAAGCCCCAAGACCTCGAATTCCGCTTAACGCCGGTCATCAACTATAATTACGCCCGGGTCGAGGAAGCGCGCATTTTGCATGTGGAGCCGTCCGAAGGCGTTACGCGCCACGATCATTTCATCGGCCTGCAGGAAGCGTTCTTCGATTACCACATCCGCAATGTTTCCAAGCGCTATGATTTCGACTCTATTCGGCTCGGCATCCAGCCTTTCTCAAGCGACTTTCGCGGATTTTTGTTCCAGGACAACCAGCTTGGCGCGCGCCTGTTCGGCAATCGCGACAATAATCGCTGGCAGTACAATATCGCCGCCTTTGCGCGACTCGAAAAGGACACCAATTCGGGCCTTAACGACGTCACGGTGCGCCCGCGCGAGGACTATGTCTTTCTCGCCAATCTTTACCGCCAGGATCTGCCGTTTCCCGGCCTGACCAGTCAGGTGACGGTGGCCTACAACATGAACCGCGAAGCCGGCGACATCGAGATCGACAAGAACGGCTTTCCCGTCCGGCCGGCGCTGATCGGCGATCTGCGCGGGCGCGAATATGACGTGATTTATTTCGGCTACAACGCCGACGGGCGCATCGGCCGCCTCAACCTGACGGCGTCGGCCTATTACGCCTTGGGCGAGGACCGCAACAACACCTTCACCGGCGAGCCGGCGGACATTCGTTCTTTCTTCGCCGCCATCGAACCGTCCTACGACCGCGACTGGGTCCGGGTGCGCCTGTCGGGCCTGTTCGCCAGCGGCGACGGCGATCCGTTCGACGACAAGGAGCGCGGCTTCGACGCCATCTTCGAAAACCCGCAATTCGCCGGCGCCGATACGAACTATTGGATCCGGCAATCCATTCCGTTCATCGGCGGCGGCCGCGTGATCGGGCTTAACGGTCGCAACTCGGTATTGCCGGATCTGCGGTCGTCGAAGGAACAGGGACAGTCGAACTTCAACAATCCCGGCATCATCCTCGCCGGCATCGGGGCCGATTTCGACATTACCCCGCCCTTGCGCGTTTCCTTCAATGCAAACCATATGTGGTTCCACAAGACGCAAACGCTTGAAACGCTGCGCGTGCAGGGCCCGATCGACAAAGAAATCGGCTGGGATTTTTCCAGCGCCGTGATCTACAGGCCGGGAAACATCCAGAATGTGGTCTTGCGCCTTTCCGGCGCCATGTTGCGGCCCGGCGACGGATTTCATGATTTATTTGCCGAGAATGAAGATCGCGGGCTTTATTATTCCGTCCTGTTCAACGCGGTGCTGACCTACTGATGCGACCCTTCGCCGACATATTCGCCGCCTTGCGCGTCGCCTTTCCTCCCCCATTCATGGGGGAGGTGTCGCCGCAGGCGACGGAGGGGGCCAAATCAAAACGTCGGCTCACCCCCTCCGGTCCTTCGGACCGTTGGAAGGGGTTGGGGCCCCTTCCAACCCCCCGCAAGCGGGGGAGGAAGTTTGCGACTTGCGCATCGATTGCGTTGTTTGCATCGGCGCTTGCGTTTTTGTCGCCTGCGCTGGCCGCCGACGAAGAAAAGCCCGTCGAGCGGGATTATTCCCTTGTCCGCGCGGCGCCGGCGCCGATCTATCAGGAGCGCGCCGCGGTCGACGCCAAAAGCGCGGGCTGTCTTTCCTGTCACACCCAGACCGACGCGCCGACCATGCATCCGGGCGGGGCGGACATCCGGCTTGGCTGCACCGACTGTCACGGCGGCAATCCGCGCGTCTTCGCCGATGAGGGGCTCGATCGCGACAGCGAACGCTATGGGACGATCCGCGATGAGGCCCATGTCCTGCCGCGCTTTCCCGAGACCTGGCATTATCCCAGTTCGGCCAACCCCAAAAAGTCCTACACGCTGCTGAATCGCGAATCGCCGGAATATGTGCGCTTCGTCAATCCGTCCGACTATCGCGCCGCGCGCGAAGCCTGCGGCGCCTGCCATATGCGCGAAATCCAGGCGGCGGAGCGCTCGATGATGGCGACCGGCGCCATGTTGTGGGGCGGGGCGGCCTATAATAACGGCATCCTGCCGTTCAAGCGCTACCTGCTCGGCGAATCCTATACGCGCGAAGGCGAGCCGGCGGTGTTGTGTTCGCCCGGCGAGCCCGACGAAAACGCGCCGCTCGGCTGCACGCGCACGCCCTCGCCCGAGGCCGCGGCGCGCGGCGCCCTGCCGTTCCTGGCGCCCCTGCCGACCTGGCACGTTATTCCGCCGGCGGACGTTTTCCGCGTGTTCGAGCGCGGCGGGCGCAACATCCTGACCCAGTTCGCCGAAGTGGGCCTGCCCAACGCGGCGGGGCAATTGCAGCGGCTGGAAGAACCGGGCCGGCCGGACATTCGCCAGTCGAACCGCGGCCCCGCCACCGGCCTGCGCGTCGCCATTCCGGTGCTCAACATTCACAAGACGCGGCTGAACGATCCCTTCACCTGGTTCCTCGGCACCAACGATCAGCCGGGCGATTACCGCACCTCGGGCTGCGCGTCCTGTCATGTGGTCTACGCCAACGACCGCGAGCCGCGCCATTCGCTGACCTATGCGAAATACGGCCGCGACGGGGAAACCCAGACCGTCGATCCGACGATCCCCCGGGGCGAGTCCGGCCATCCCATCAGGCACACATTCACGCGCGCCATCCCGACATCGCAATGCATGATCTGCCACATGCACCAGCCGAACATGTTCCTGAACAGCTATCTCGGCTACACGATGTGGGATTACGAATCCGACGCGTCGCATATGTGGCCGAAGGAACAGAAATTCCCGACCATCGAAGAACAGCGCAAAGTCTATGACCGCAACCCCGAGCACGCTGCGGCGCGCGGCAAATGGGCCAAGCTCGATTTTCTGCGCAATGTTTACGACCTCAACCCCGAACTCAGCGACACCCAGTTCGCCGACTATCACGGTCATGGCTGGAACTTCCGCGGCATCTTCAAGCGCGACCGCGACGGCAATCTGCTCGACGCCGACGGCAATATCATCTCCCCCGACGACCCGGAAAAATGGCGCAAGGACGGCGAAGGCAAATTCGTCGACATCGGCGCCAATCCCGGCAAGTCGGTTCACATGATGTCGATTCACGCCGAGGTCGGCATGCAGTGCGCCGACTGTCATTTCTCCCAGGACAGTCATGGCAGCGGCTATATCCACGGCGAAGTGGCGAGCGCCGTCGAACTGCGCTGCAAGGACTGCCACGGGACGGCCGACGCCTATCCGACGCTGAAAACCTCGGGGCCCGCCGCGCCGCCCATGGGCCGGGATCTGTCGGTGCTGCGCAATCCCGACGGACGCTATCGCTTCGAGTGGCTGCGCCGGGGCGGCAAGGACGTACTCGTCCAGCGCTCGATCATCGATCCCGAACTGGAATGGGAAATTTCGCTGGTCAAGGATTCCGTCGATCCGAAATCGTCGGCCTATAATGCGAAATCGGCGCGCGCCAAGCTGGTCGGGCTCGGCGCCGACGGCGCCATGACCTGGAGCCGCGCGATGGATTTCGCAAGCCGCGCCCACAGGGACGACGAGATGGAGTGCTATACCTGCCATCTCTCATGGACCACGTCCTGCGGCGGCTGTCATTTGCCCATCGAAGCGAACTGGGAAACGGAAAGCCATCACTTCGAAGGCGGGACCACGCGCAATTACGCGACCTACAATCCCCAGGTCGCGCGCGACCAGATGTTCCAACTCGGCATCCATCAGGACACCAAGAACAACACCGTCGCGCCGGTGCGGTCGTCTTCCGCGCTGGTGCTTTCCTCGACCAACGTCAACCGGGAACGCATTTACGTGCAGCAGCCGCCGATCTCCGCCGTGGGCTTTTCAAGCCAGGCCTTCGCGCCGCATTTTCCGCATACCGTGCGCAAGACCGAGACCAAGACCTGCACCGATTGCCATCTGTCCGAAGCCAATGACAACAACGCCATCATGGCGCAGCTTCTGCTGCTCGGCACCAACTTCGTCAATTTCGTCGGGCTCAACGCCTATGTCGGCCTTGACGGCGGCGTCGAGGCGGTGCGCGTAACCGAATGGGACGAGCCGCAAGCGGTGTTCGGCTCGTATCTTCAGAAATATGCGTATCCGGACTATTACAAGGCCCATGTGGAGCGCAATAAGCGCGAACTCGTCAACTGGACGCGCGGCAAGAACCTCAAGGGCGAAACCGGCGCACTGGAAGAAATCGCCAATGTCCGCCAGGACGCCGGCGGGGCGGTGAACTGCCTGCAACTGCGCGGGGAATATCTCTTCGCCGTCGAGGGCAAGGGCGGCTTTCGCGCCTTTGACGTGGCGTCCATCGCCAACAAGGCCATATCCGAGCGCATTCTGACCGGGCCCTTCTCGCCGCTCGGCCATGACACCCATGTGGATACGAAAAACGCCACCTGCATGGCGCTGGCGACCAACCAGCCGATCGATCCGGCGCGCAATACCGAAGAAATGCGCGAACTCAATAACGAGCAGCCCTTCCATCCCCTTTACAATTACGCCGTCATCACCGATGCGGTCGAAGGGCTGATCCTCGTCAACGTCAACACGCTGGCCGACGGCGTACCGGGCAACAATTTCTTCAAGCGCGCCCTGACCTGGAACCAGGACGGCGTGCTCAGCGGCGCGCGCCATATTACGCTTGGCGGGCACTACGCCTATATCGCGGCCGATGCGGGCCTTGTCGTTCTCGACCTTGACGATCCGCTCAATCCCCGCGTCGCGTCGATAACGCCGATGAACGATATGCGCGCCAGCGCGCTGCAGTTCCGCTATCTTTTTGTCACCGACGCGGAAGGGCTCAAAGTCTTCGACGTGACGCGCCTTGATGCGCCAATACTTGTGGACACCGCCTTCATCCCGCTTGACGATGCGCAAAAACTCTATCTTGCGCGCACCTACGCCTATGTCGCGGCGAAGTCGGAAGGGCTTGTGATCGTCGACATCAAGAAGCCGGAATATCCCCGCGTCTATCAGAAAGTCACCTTCGACGGCGCGCTCAACGACGCGCGCGACGTCATTGTCGCCACGACCAACGCCTCGCTCTTTGCCTATGTTGCGGACGGCGTGAACGGCATGAAGATCCTGCAACTGACCAGCCCGGCGTCCCAACCCAATTTCTACGGCTTTTCGCCGGCGCCCAGGCCGGAACTCATCGCCTGGCGCAAGACCTTCAAGCCGGCGCTGGCGCTCTCCAAAGGCCTCGACCGCGACCGCGCGGTCGATGAAAGCGGTCATCAAATGGCGGTCTTCGGGCGGTTCGGTTCGCGGCCGTTTACGCGGGCGGAGATGGAACGGCTGTTCGTGGATGAACGCGGCGAGCCATATTTCGTCTCGGATGAGCCGTAAGAATGGGCTAGACTAAGGTTTCCGGGCGCCGTCGGGGCGGCGCGCGGACAGGGGCGGCAAGCCGCTCGACACAAAGGCAGACCGGGCCGCTTTATCGGCGCGCCCGGGAAAGCGGGGTGAAGGCGATGTGGGGCCTTGTCTTCGGATTGGCCACCGTCCTGACATTGGCGGTGCTGATGGCGCCGGTGGCTGCGCGCAGCCGCATCCCTTACACCGTGCTGCTCGCCGTCATCGGCATCGCGCTCGGCTTCGCCGCGCAGGAATTTGGCGTCGATCCCGGCGGGGGCGGGCACGATCCCTATGACGACCATGGCGGCGGGTCGTTCTGGTTCCAGCTTTTTAATTCCATCGCCGGCCTTCGGATCACCTCCGAAGTGATCTTGTTTTTATTCCTGCCGGCGCTGGTGTTTGAAAGCGCGCTCTCGCTCGACTTGCGCAAACTGCTCGCCGATATCCGGCCGATTTTGTTTCTCGCCGTTGTCGGCGTTCTCGTATCGACGGCCATCGTCGGACTGACGGTGGCGAACGTTTCCGGCATGGCGCTGATGGTTTGCCTCTTGCTCGGCGCCATCGTTTCGGCGACCGATCCGGTGGCGGTCATCGCGCTGTTTAAGGATCTGAACGCGCCCAAACGCCTGACCGTGCTGGTCGAGGGCGAAAGCCTTTTCAACGATGCGACCGCGATCGTAATCTCCTCGATCCTGCTCACCATGCTGACCATGAACGCCGGCCTCGACATCGGCGAAAGCCTGGTGCGGTTTTTCGTCGTGTTTCTCGGGGGCATTCTGGTCGGGATTATCATCGCGCGCCCGGCGGTGTGGCTCATGGGCGCGTTTCGCCGCGAGTCGATCATCATTTTGACGCTGACCGTGACGCTGCCCTTTATCGCCTTCGTCGTCGCCGAGCATTTCCTGCATGTTTCCGGCGTCATGGCGGTGGTCGCGGCCGGACTGACCGTGGGCTCCATCGGCCGCCGCCTGGTGCCGCCGCAGATCTTCGTCGAGGTCGAACACGCCTGGCATCAGCTTGCGTTCTGGGCGACGTCGCTGATCTTCATTCTTGTCGGGCTGGCGACGCCGCGCATGCTCGGCGATCAACCGCTTGCCTATATCGACGACGTGCTCGTGCTGATTGGCGTCGCCACCCTCGCCCGGGTGCTGATCATCTATGTGATGCTGCCCTTGCTGACGCGGCTCGGCCAGGCCCAGGCGGTCAGCGGCGCCTATCAGACCATCATGGTCTGGGGCGGGCTGCGCGGCGCGGTTTCGCTGGCCCTGGCGCTGATCGTCCTGGAAGCGACGGCGGTTCCCGAAGAAGCGCGCGCCTTTATCGCCGTCATGGTGACCAGCTTCGTTATGTTCACGCTGCTGGTGCAGGCCACGACCATCCACAGCGTCATGGCGCTGTTCGGCCTGCACAAGCTCTCGCCGGCGGACCAGGCGCTGCGCGACCGATCGGTGACAAGCGCGCTGCAGGGCGTCGAAGGCGAACTTGAACGTTTCGCGGACTTTCACGAAGTCGGCGCCAAAGAGCGCGATGAAATCATCGCGGGCTATCACGCCGCCGTCGAGGACGCGCAATCGCGCGCAAAAACCGCCGCCGACATCGACACCAAGGAGTGGGAGCGCATCGGCCTCGCTATGGCGCTCGCCCAGGAGCGCCAGCTTTATCTGACGCGTTTCGGCGAAGGCTATACGACGACCGACCAGCTGCGCTATGCGCTGGCGCGGCTTGACGATGTCGCCGACGGGCTGCGCCTGGGCGGTGAGAAGTGGACCGCCATCGCCAAGAAAGGCGTCGCCTTTCGCCGCGCCTTTCGTGTTGCGCTTTGGGTGCAGCGCCGGACCGGCGCGACCGGCCCGCTCGCCAATGCGCTGGCGCGGCGGTTAAGCGTCCTGACGTTCATGCGCCAGGTGCTGCGCGAACAACGCGAAACCGGCGTTTCAGACATCGAACGCCTGTTGCCCGAAGACGCGCGCGCCGGTTTTCGAAAGCTGATCGACGAGCGCTATGAGATGGTGGCGCAAAACGACGATGCGCTCGCCCTTCAATATCCGGACTACGCCGCGGCGCTGCATAAGCGCGATTTGATGCTGGCCGGCCTGCGGCTTGAAGAAAACGCCTATGACCGCCTGCTCGAACAGACCGTGATCGGGCCGGAAATTCACGGCGATCTTATGAGCCGGCTCTCCGGCGCGGAGACCAAGGCGCACCGCCTGCCGCCGCTGCGCTTGCGGCTCAAACCGAGTTTGCTGGTGGCCAAGGCGCCGTTCTTCGCGGGTCTGAGCAAAGGCCGGCAACGCAGCATCGCGCGCCTTTTAAAGACGCGTTTCGCCGTGCCCGGCGAACAGGTCATTCGCCAGGGCGACATCGGCGAGGAGATGTATTTCATCTCCAGCGGCGCGGTGCGGGTGATCCTCGACGACGCCGACGACATTATTTTGGGCACCGGCGATTTCTTCGGCGAACTGGCGCTGATCACCGAGGAGCCGCGCAACGCCGACATCGAGGCGCTGGGCTATTGCACGCTGCTGGCCCTGCACAAGCGCGACTTCAAGGCGTTTCTCAAACGCAATCAGGACCTGCGCGCCCATATCCGGCGCGTCGCCATCGAACGCCTCGGCGGCGAAGCGGCGGTGGATATTTAAGGCGGGCGGGTTTTTAGTTAGAATACGCCCACGCTCCGCTCATTCCCGCGCAAGCGGGAATCCAGTCTCATGAATAAAGTCGGGCTTTGCCCGCCATCTTTTTATTTACTGGATCCCGGCTCTGCGCAGCATCACCCCGGATTATGATCCGGGGCGCTGCAGCGCGTCCGGGATGACCGGGCGATCCGTCCGATGCGCGACAAGCTCTAGCCTCATTACCGATTACGCAATTGGATGTTGCCTCAAAGCCCTTCGATCATCGCCTTGACGCTGGCGGCGTCGTCCGAGCCTTCGGGCAATTGGGCGAGCAGCTTTTGCCAGTAATCGCGCGCGCCCGCCGCATCGTCGCCCTGCTGCGCCGCGAGCCCCAGAAAGAACAGCGCCAGCGGCTCGTCCGGATTACGCTGTTCGATCGCTTTGAGCGCATCGAGCGCCGGCCCGTCGATGGGCCGGCCTTCGGCGTCGAGCCTGGCCATCAGCGCCTGGGCGTGGGCAAGACGCACCGGCATGTTGTCCGGCGCAAGCGCAACCGCGCGTTCGAAGGCGGCGACGCTGTCGGCCCGCCGGCCGAGCACGCCATAGGACCGGCCCAGCATTATCCAGCCTTCAAGATCGTCCGGCTGGCTTTCCAGCCGCGCGGCGAGACCGGCGACCATGCCTTCGATCATTTGCGCGCGGTCTTCCTCGGACATCGAGGCGGCCGCTTGCATCTCCTCCTGGCTGGGCCCCCTGGGCGGCGCGGCGGCGGCCGCGTCCCCTCCTTCAAGACCGAGACGGACGGCCGCAGCGTCGAGTTCCTGCAAGACGAAAGGGGCCGCCGCATAACGCTGACGCGCGCGGGCGAGCGCATCGGCGGCGTTTTCCGCATCGCCGGCGCCGGCATAGGCGTCGATCAGCGCCAGCCAGTCCGTATAGGGCGCGCCCCCGACGGCGATCTGCGCCTCAAGGATTTCCGGCGAGGTCGATGACGCCCCGCCTGCGGGCAGCGCGCTTAGATGCGCGCGGGCGCCATCCGTAAGCGGAAGATCGTCCATGGAACGGCCAAGCTCTTCGGCGAAGGCAGCGATCTGCTCGCCGACGACGGGCAGCCACAAGGCGCCGGGTTCGGCGTCATTGGCGAGCGCGACAAGGCCGTCAAGGGCGGCGTCTGTATCGCCGGCCTGATAGATCGCGATGGCGGCGTAAAATCGCGCCCGCGGTTCGGCGGGGTCGAGCGCCAGGGCGCGGTCGAATTCGGCGCGCGCTTCGTCGGTGATGCGGCCGCCGGCGGCCATGGCGACGGCTTCGCCCCTTGCGGCGTGCAACGCGGCTCGTTCCGGCGCCAGGGCAATGGCGCGAGCAAACGCATCCGCCGCTTCGGCGAAGCGGTCGGTCGCCGCATAGCTTTCCGCCAGCATGATCCAGCCGTCGAGATCGTCGGGATTGTCATTCAGCCGCGCGGCCAGTTGCGCAATCGCGGTTTCCAGCGCCGGCGCATTCGCAGCGCCCTCAAGACCGGTCGCCGGCGGCGCTGCAGCCTGCATGGCGGGCGCGCCCTGAAACCTTTCCGGAACGGCCGGAGAAAGCGACGGATTGCCGATCGCCAGATAGATCGCCAGGGCCGCCGCCGGCGCGGCGGCGACCGCCATGGCGCTGGCCATACGCGCCTGGGGCGAAACCGGCTTGGCCTTAGCCGTCTGGGCGCGGGCGCGATCGAGCAGGCGCCGCCGCGCTTCGCGGACGGCCGCTTCGGCGGCGGCGTCGCTCAACAGGCCGGCGTCGCGCTCGCGCTCGATGTCTTCAAGCTGGGCGGCGAGATAATCTTCATCGTCGAGCGCCGGCGCGTCTTGCGTCGGCGCGCGAAACAAAGGCTGGACGAGCGCGAAAACCGCCGCGACCGCCAGCGCAAAAATGACCGCCCAGACCATCAGCCGCGCTCATCCAGGATGCGCTGAAGTTCCTTTTCCTCATCGTCGCTGAGCGCGTCGGCGGCGACCGCGCGTTGCGGCGCGCGGCGCAGGAAGAAAAACGCCGCCGCGCCCCCGGCGATAAGAACCAGCGCCGGAAACGCCCAGAGAAAATAGGTGTTGGTCTGAAACGGCGGTTTCAGCAGCACGTAATCGCCATAGCGCTCGACCACATAGTCGACCGCTTCGGCGTCGCTGTCGCCCGCGCTCAAGCGTTCGCGCACGATGATGCGTAAATCCTTTGCGAGGGGGGCGTTGGACTCGGCGATCGACTGGCTCTGACAGGTGACGCATCGAAGCTGCTCGTCGAGTTTTTGCGCGCGCGCTTCAAGCGCCGGATCGTCGAGCATTTCATCGGGCTCCACCGCAAGCGCGGCCCCGGCGGCGAAAAGGGCGAAAAGGGCAAGCAGCGTTCTCATGGCGATGTTCTCATGGCGACGTCTCATGACCGGCGCAATTCCTCGATCAGCGGCCAAAGCACGTCGTCCCACGCCTGCTGCGTAATCGGTCCCACCTGCTTGTAGCGCACGCGCCCTTGCTTATCGACGACGAAGGTCTCCGGCGCCCCGGTGACGCCGAAATCGATGGCCACGCGTCCGTCCATATCGTCCCCGATGCGGGTATAGGGATTGCCGAAACGTTCGAGCCAGGCCGTGCCGTCGCCGGGCTTATCCTTCCAGTCGATGCCGTAGATCGGGATGACGTCGTTTTCGGCGAGCGCCATCAGCAAGGGATGCTCGATATGGCAGGCGACGCACCACGAGCCCCAGACATTGATCAGCGCGACCTCGCCCTCGCCGATGATATGGTCGGAGGAAAGTCCTTCGTCGAACCCTTCGATCGGCGGCAGGTTGAACACCGGCAGCGGGCGGTCGATAAGCTGCGAGGGAATGCGCGAGGGATCGCGCCACAAGCCGGCGGCGAAGACAGCGCCGACAATGATAAAGACGCCGAGCGGGATCAAAAGCGCAAAACGGTTCATGCCTGCGCCGTTTTTGCGCCGGCGGGCATGTCCTGCGACCGGCGGCGCGCCTGGGCGCGCGATGGGGCGCGCGCACGGGCCGGCTTGCGACCGCGGTCGGTCATCGCCATGGCGCCGCCGAACGCGGTAATCGCCATCCCCCACCACAAGCAGCCCACCAAGGGATGAAACAGAATGCGCACCGGCCAGCCGGCGCCGCTCGCGTTCTCGCTGAACGAAATATAAAGATCGCCGGTGGCGCGGGCGCGGATCCCGGCCTCCGTCGTCTGCATCTGGCGCACCGGATAAAACCGCCGCTCGGCGTCGAGCGCCAGCGTCCTGCCGCCCTTCACCGCTTCGAATTGGCCTAGCTCGGCGACATAATTCGGACCGGTCAGCTGTTCGACGTTTTTGAGCGTCACTTCATAGCCGGCGACGGTGACGCTGTCGCCGATATTCATGAGGAGGATTTCCTCGGTCTTCCAGATGCTGATGCCCGACGCGCCAAGCGCAAACAGCGCAATGCCGAAATGGGCCAGCGCCGCGCCCCAGGCCGCGCGCGGCAATCCCGCAAGGCGCGCCAGGCTTTGGCCCAAGGGCGCGCGGAACAGCTTGACGCGTCCGGCGATGTCGGTGAGCGCGCCGATCGCGAGCCAGACGACCAGCGCTAAAGCAATCGCGCCGGCGACTTTTTCGCGCTCGGCGATGGCCAGGACGATCACCGCCGCCGCCAGCGCCGCAATAGCGGCGTAGCGAAGACGCAAAGCGACGGCATTGAGCGATGCTTTCTTCCACGCCATCAGCGTCGCCGCGGCGGCGAGCAGCAGCGCCAGTCCCGCGATCGGCGTGAACACGAGATTGAAATAGGGCGCGCCGACGGAGATCTTTTCGCCGGAAAGAACGTCGATAAACAGCGGATAGAACGTCCCCACGAAAACTATGGCGCAGGCCGCCACCAGCAATACATTGTTGACGACCAGCGCGCCTTCGCGGCTGACCGCGGAAAAACTGCCCGTGGCGCTCAGCGAACCGGCGCGAAACGCATAAAGCGTCAGCGAGCCGCCGATCGCCGCGGCCAGGATCATCAGGATGAAGACGCCGCGGGTGGGATCGACGGCGAAGGTGTGCACCGACGTCAAAATGCCCGAGCGCACCAGAAACGTGCCGACCAGGCTCAAGGAAAACGTCATGATGGCGAGCAGCACCGCCCAGCCTTTGAGCGCGTCGCGGCGTTCGACGACGCGAATCGAATGGATCAGCGCAACGCCCGCCAGCCACGGCATGAAGGATGCGTTCTCCACCGGATCCCAGGCCCACCAGCCGCCCCAGCCCAGTTCGTAATAGGCCCACCAGCTGCCGAGCCCGATGCCGATGGTTAAAAACGTCCAGGCGGCCAGCGCCCAGGGCCGGACCAGCCGCGCCCACACGGCGTCGGCCTGGCCGCGGATCAGGGCGGCGACCGCAAAGGAAAACGGAATCGAAAAGCCGACATAGCCGAGATATAAAAACGGCGGGTGGATCGCCAGCCCCGGGTCCTGCAACAGCGGGTTAAGGCCCTCTCCATCCGACGGCGCGGGAATGAAGCGCTCGAACGGATTGGACGTAAACAGAATAAAGGCGAGAAACGCCGCGATGACCAGACTCTGCACGCCCAGAGTCAGACGATGCAGCGTCGTCGGCACGGCGCGGCCCTGCCAGGCGAGCATGGCGCTGAACAAGGCGAGCACCAGCGCCCAGAGCAGCATCGAGCCTTCGTGATTGCCCCAGGTTCCGGTGAGTTTGTAAATGAATGGTTTGGCCGTATGCGAATTTTGAAAAACGTTGAAGACGGAAAAGTCCGATATCGCATAGGCATACATGAGAATGAAAAAGGCCGCGCCGGTGAGCGCGAAAATCAGGATCGCCGCGCGCCGGCCGAAGAGGGCCGCATCCGCCTCGCCGATGCGCCCGCCCGCGAGCAGCACCGGAGCCTGGGCGCAGGCCGCGACAAAGGCGAGAATAAGCGCGAAATGTCCGATTTCAGGCAGCATCGCCGGCTTCTCGCTACGCGCCGCCGGTGCGCGGCCGCTTCGGATTCTTATCGCCGCGCGGCGGTCCCGGCAAGTCGCGCCAGGCGCGGCGATTCGCGCCCCAGGACCCGCGTTGCCCTTGGAAAGCATTCACATTTTTGCAGCCGCGTGACCTCGCGCCGGCGATGCCGTATAATCCGCAGCGTTGCTTTGGGGGTCAGGCGGGGAAGTCAAAACTGAGTTGGTTTGTTGGTGCGCGCCTTCCGGCCGCGCTGTAATTTCTCGTCGGCGCTCAAGACGGAGACACCAATGACGCCTGCATCGCCTCACGCCGTTTTTCGAACCGCAATCGCCCTCGCCGCCGCGACCGCGCTCATGGCCCAGCCCGCCGCCGCCGACGACGACCGCCCCGTCGCACTGGTCGAGGAGGTCAGCGACGCGCCGGCGGCGATCATTTTCGACTTTGATTTGCTCTACAAGGGCGACAAGATCGATCTGCGGCCCAGCGGGCGGATGACGATTTCCTATTTCGACAATTGCATCGTCGAAACTTTTCAGGGCGGCCTCGTCCGCATCCGGGACAATGGCGCGAAGGTCAGCGACGGCGGTCAGTCGTCCCAGTCCATGCGGTTCTGCCAGACCGCGGCGCTCGCCATCGACACCGAAGCGACCGAAGCCGGCGTGGCGGTCAAGCGCGTCGAAAAACTCGCCAGCCTGTTGCCCGAGGAAGCGATGCAGGAAATCACCATCGCCGAGACCCGGCCGAGATTCGTCTGGCCGCGCGCGCGCATGCGCGGCGCCCCGGTCCATGTGAGCGTTTATTATCTGGATGCGGAATCCAAAACCGTGGTGTGGGAGGCGGATGTCGAGCATGGGCAGACGCTCTATCCGGACGACGCGCCGGCGCTCGAACGCGGCATGCCCTATGAAGTCGTCGTCGATTTCGAGCGCGGTTCGGACCTCATGCAGGTGTTTTCCATCGATCCGGAACTGGCGCTGCCGGCTTCGCCGTCGTCGAATGTGATCCCCGTTGGCCTTTGACGCGAAATTCGCGCGGGCGCTTCGCTTGCCGGTGCTCGCCGCACTGTCGGCGGGGTTGGCGGTTGTCGCGTCAGCGCCGTTTTCCGACTATGCCGCGCGGCTGGGCATGGACCTGGTGCTGCCGCTGGCGACGGCGATCAGCGGCGAGGACGACGCCCAAGACGGCGACGTGGCGCTGATCCTGATCGACGAGACGACCCATAATGCGCCTCCCTTCAGCGAAATCCCCGACGTCGCCTGGACGCCCTATTTCGCCGGCATTCTTGAATCGGTCGACGCCGCCGAGCCCACGGTCATGGGCTTTGATATCATCTTCCAGAAAACCTTGGGGACCCGCGATCTGATCCGCGGCTTCGACGCGCCGTTTTTGCGCGCCATCCGCCAGAGCGGGCGCGCCGGCCGGCTGGTCATGGCCGAATTGCGGCTGTCCGATCTCGATATTCGCCCTTATCAGGCCCAGATCAACGTCGTGGGCGAGCAAAACCTTCGCTCCGTGCAGATTATTCCGGATACGGACAGCGTCATCCGCCGTCATCCGACGCGCTTTGCGCTCGAGGACGGAACGACCACGACCTCTTTCGCCGCCGAACTCGCCATGCGCGCCGGGGCGGCGGATCCGGGCGACAAGCAGTTTCTGATCAATTACCTGACGCCGGTAAAGACGATCCCCGCCTATCGCGTCGCCGATTTGCATCATTGCCGCGAGGCCGGCCGCAGCGATGTTTTCGAGGCTTTCCGCGGCAAGGTCGTGCTGATCGGCACGGCGCTCGACATTGAGGACCGCTCGCTGGCGGCCAACCGTTTCGTCAGGGACCGCCAGCCGCAGATCCGCGATCTTGACTGCGGCGTTCAAGCGCCCTCGACCACCGCACCGGCGCGCGCCACCGTGCCCGGCGTGTTGATCCAGGCTTTCGCAGTCGACACGCTGCTCGACGACGACGCCCCGGAAATGATCGCGCGCCGAACCGGCTTTGGGATCTCTGCGGCGATCTTCCTTGCGCTTGGCCTTGTGTTTTTCCGCCTGCAACCGGTGATCGGCGCCGGCGTTTATGTCGGCGCGGCGGCGCTGATATGGGCGGCGGCCGGTTTTGCGCTCGCGGCGGGAATCGTGGCGCCGGTGCTTTCCTGGGTCGGCGGCGGCGCGGTGTTGTTCGCGGCCGTCTACAGCTATCGCACCTTTCTGGAGGACCAGGAAAAGCGCTGGATACGCCACGCGTTTCAGCATTATCTCAGTCCCGCGCTGGTCGATCAGCTCGCCGATGAGCCGGACAAGCTGCGCCTTGGCGGCGAACGCCGCAACGCCGCGGTTTTGTTCGTCGACATGGCGGGCTTTTCCACCCTGACCGACGAACTGGTCGACGAGCCGCAAACCCTCGCCGCCCAGCTCAACGATTTCCTGTCGGCGATCGCCGACGCGATCGACGCCCATGACGGATATGTCGACAAGTTCATCGGCGACTGCGTCATGGGGGTCTGGGGGGCGCCGATCGACACCGGCCATAGCGAAGCGTCCGCGGCGCGCGCAACGCTTGCCTGCCGGCGCTCGGTGGAAAACCTCAACACATCCTCGCAACGTTTCGGCCTGCGCGCCGGGCTCAGCACCGGCGACGTCATCGCCGGCAATCTCGGCTCGCGCAATCGCTTCAACTACACGGTAGTGGGCGATGCGGTGAACATCGCCGCGCGCCTTGAGCCGCTGAGCAAGGAATACGGCACGACCATCCTTGCGGACGAGCCGTTCGCGAAGGCGCTGGACGACGAATTCGTCCTGCGGCCTGTGGACATCGTGATTTTGCGCGGGCGCAGCGGCTTTTCTCACGTCTTCGAGCTCATCGGCGTGCGCGCGGAAATGTCCGCCCGGGCGATCGCCGATGCACAGGCATTCGCCAGCGCCGTCGATCTCTTCCGCACGCGCCGGTTCGAGGAAGCCGCCGCGGCATTCGCCAAATGGAAAAACGCCGATAAGCTTTCGGCTTTGTATTTTGAGGCCGCGCAAAGTTTCGCCGCGACGCCGCCGGCCAAAGACTGGAACGGGTCGTTAAAGCCCGCCCCCTAACGCCCGCACCCAAAGCCTGCCTATGACGACGGAGAGCACAATGACCAAGCCCACCATAGACAAGACCCGCCGCCTGATGACGCTGGGGCTGATCAGCGCCGGCGCGATGGCACCATCGGCGGCGCGCGCGCAATTTCGCCTGCCGCTCAAAGAACTCAGCGATATCAAGAAGACCATCGATACGATCGACGACGTCGCCAACCTCATAGAACAGATGTCTATCGATGAAGACGCCGAGCTCGCCATGGGCGAAAGCCTTTATGGGCCGCTGATCGCCGATGCGGGGGGCGCTTATCGCAACAGCGCCGTTCAAAGCGCCGTCGAACGCATCGCCGCGCCGATCTTCGAACTGAGCGAACGGCCGCGCTTTACCTGGGAAATCACCGTGCTCGACAGTAATGAAGTCAACGCCTGGTGTCTGCCGGGGGGCAAGGTCGCGGTCTGCAAGGGCCTGTTGCGCTACGCCGCGTCGGAAGATGAACTCGCGGCGGTGCTCTCCCACGAATTCGCGCACGCTGAGCTCAGCCATGTCAAAAGCGAGATGAAACAGAAAGCCTTTTACCAGGGCATGTCGGACGCTGCGACGACCGCCGCGGTCAAGGCGATTGACGACAATACGGTCGATCAGGTGATTGTCGGATTGAAGGGCCCGATGTATCAGCTTGTCACGTCCGGCTATTCGAAGGGTTCGGAAAACGAGGCCGATCAATATATCGTCACCGTCTTCGACAGCCTGGGCCGAGACGTCCATAGCGGCGTCGGGTTCTTTCACACGCTGCTTGAACTTGTGCCGAGCAAGTCCAAACGCAAGACGTCTTTGTTTTCAGGCCATCCGGAAACCAAAAAACGCATCAAGAGAATTACCGACGCCGCGCCGGCGGAAGGCCCGCAATCGCCGGCCGACTCGGACGATTTCGGCAGGATCAAGACCGTCTTTCCCACGCGCCGGCATTACATGCGCGAGCGGGCCGGATAGGAACCCCGCCAATCGGGCGCAGCATCGCCCTTGCGGTTCGAACAGCAGTTTGGCGCGGGCGGTAAACTGCCGTAAGGGTGGGCCGGCTGGCCAGTTCGAATTGCTTTGATGAATATCGCCTATTTCACGATTTGCTCGCGCAATTACCTCGCCTATGCGCTGACGTTGCGCGAATCGCTGCGCGAGGCGGCGCCGAACGCGGATTTTCGGATCTTCCTCGCCGACGCGCCGATCGACGGCGCGAGCCCTTGCGATAGCGTTGTCGATCTTGACGCGCTGGCCCTGCCCGACCGGGACGACATGGCGTTCCGCTATACGGTTCTTGAGTTCAACACGGCGATCAAACCGTTCTGTTTTCAATATCTGTTCGATCGCGCCGGCGCCGACGCGGCGATCTATCTCGATCCCGATATTCTCGCGCTTAAGCCGTTCACGCATGTTATCGACGCGCTTGAGGGCGGCGCGGATGCGGTGCTGACGCCGCATATCACCGCCCCGCTCGATGACGACGGCGCGCCGGGCGATCTCGACATTTTGCGCAGCGGAACGTTCAATCTCGGCTTCATCGCCCTTTCAAACACGCCCGAGGCGCGCCGGTTTATCGACTGGTGGGCGAAACGGTGTGAAACGCAATGCTTGGTCGACCTGGCCAGCGGACTGTTTGTCGATCAGAAGTTTGCAGAATTTATTCCGTCTTTCATCGAGCAAGCCCGCATCGTCCGCAATCCGGGATACAATGTCGCCTATTGGAATCTCGCCCATCGTCCCGTCGCGCGCGACGGCGAAGGGGGCTGGACCGCCGGCGGCGAGCCTTTGCGGTTTTTTCATTTCTCCGGGGTCGCGCCCGACGACCGTTCGGTTTTTTCAAAACACCAAGACCGGTTTCGGCCCGAGACCATCGGCGAGGCCCGCGATCTGCTGACCGATTATCTCGGCCGGCTGGCGGCGAACGGCGCGGACCGCTGGCGCGCGGTTCCCTACGGGTTCGACCGGTTTTCCGACGGACGTCTCATCCCGGCCGCAGCGCGGCGCATCTATGCGAAGCGAAAAGCCGCCGGCGAAACGATGACGCCGTTCGAGCCTTTCGACGACGCGCTCAACGCGCCGAGCCCCGATGTCGACCAGTCCCCGGCGCCGGTCACCCTATTCATGCGCGAGGTCTGGCGCAGCCGGCCCGATCTGCAACAACTGTTTCCCCTTGCCAGCGCCGCCGGACGCAGGGGATTTGCGCGCTGGTTCGTTCTTTATGCGGAAAAGGAATGCCGGGCGGACGCTACGCTGACGGCGCCGGCGCGGGCGGGCGGGCGCGGCGCAGCGCTCAAACTGGCGCAGCGGGTGTTTCGCGCGCTGCCGGAACCGGCGCGCAAATTCGTGGCGCGGCGAGGCTCGCCATGATCGGCTGCGCGGCGCGTTGCCCGGCGCTAAGACTTCGGTTAGGACCCAATTCAGGCGCATGCCGTGATGGGCCTGAACCCGAAGGCGGGGGGTTCACCCGAAAAGACGCCGTTTCCATTCCCTATCATTGCGTAAGATGACGCAGCAAAAAAAACAGCGGATCATAATCGTCCTCGCCATGCATCGCAGCGGCTCCAGCACGATTGCGCGCGGGCTGAATGCGCTCGGCGTCGATCTTGGCGACAATTTGATGCCAGCAACGCCCGGCGAGAACCAAAAGGGGTTCTGGGAAGATCTCGACATTTATCGCTTCAGCGAACGCGCGCTGAAAAAAACGCGAAGCGTCTGGCATGCGCTCGGCCGTATCGACGAGGCGGCGCTTCAAGGGCCCGAGTTCGCCGCCGAACGGCGCGAGGCGGCGCAGCTGCTGTCCGAAAAAATCAAGCCGGGCAGAATATTCGGATTCAAAGACCCGCGCACGTCCATATTGATGCCCCTGTGGCGCCTGGCGTTCGACGACATGGGCCTCGACGACCGGTATGTGGTGACGGTGCGCAATCCGCTTGAGTGCGCAAAATCGCTTAACCGCCGCAACGGGTTTCCCGTGGCGAAAGGCGTACTGCTGTGGTCGAAACACATGATCGACGCCATACGCCATTCAAGCGGAAAGCCGCGATTATTCGTCGCCTACGAAAACATACTGAAAGACTGCCATGGAGAATTGGCGCGCATGGCCCGCGGTCTCGATCTGCCCGAACCGGGCGAGGGCGACGCGGCCGTGCGGGAATACTGCCAATCGTTTCTGTCGCGCTCGCTGCGCCATCACACATACTCCGACAAGGATTTTTCGCAGTCGCATTTTGCGCCGCCCTTCGTCCTGACGCTCAGCCAAAAGCTTGCCGAATGCGCCAGCGCACCCGATGGAGAGTCTAGTATCCATCGCGCGACGCTCGCAAAACTCCAGCGGCGGCAGGAAGAATACGCCCCTCTCCTGGAAATCGTCGACATGTATGACGCGGCGTGCTCGGCGGCGCAAAAAGAAGCGGCCGATCTCCAAGCGACGGTCGACGTCCTCAACGACAAGGCCAAAAAGACCGCATCCGAAATGCGGGAAATGTCCGGAACGATCAGCCGGCTGAACGCCAACGCCGAAAAAGCCGCAGCCGAAATGCGGGAAATGTCCGGAACCAACAAGGCCTTGACCGCCCGCATTGAGGACGCAGAAAAAACGATCGCAGAAAACGTCGCCAGTATCGAGGATTTGACGGCGCAGCGTGATGAAGCCGAAAACAGGGCCGCCCAGTTCGCTGCAACGAATAAGGAACTCGCGGCAGAGCGCGACCGGCAAGCCAACCGGATATCGGCGTTAGGGTCCGAGCTCAGCGCCGCAAAGGCCGAAGCGGGGGCCGCGCGCGACATGCTCGTAGAAAGACAGGCGGCCTTGAAAGCGGTAACGCGCGATTATCGGCTTTCCCGCGCGGAAATCAGAGAAATTCGCACCAGCACGTCCTGGCGCATAACGGCGCCGGTCCGCGCGGCGGGTTTTATCTTTCGCAATCCCCTTGGCCGAACGCGCCGCGTTTTGGGAAGGCTTGCGCGGCTGGCCTGGCGCGCCTTGCCGATGCCGGCTGACGCGCGCGGCCAGCTTGCGGGCCGTTTGTTCAAGGCGGCGCCGTTTTTATTTTTCTGGAGCCGCGCTTACGCGGCGTGGCGGGAAGAACAGCGCCGGCAAAGGCCGGCCGATGGATATTCCACGGGCGATAAGCCGTTCAGGCCGCCGCTCGATCCCGACCTTGAACGATGCGCGCCGTTGACTGCGAAACAACCGCCTGAACGGCTCGCGGCGCGGGCGATTGCGTTTTACCTGCCGCAATTTCACGCAATCCCCGAAAACGACGCCTGGTGGGGAGAAGGCTTCACCGAGTGGACCAAGGTCAAGCCTGCAAAACCGTTGTTTGAGGGACACTATCAGCCGCACATGCCCGGCGAACTCGGTTATTATGATTTGCTCAAGGATGACGGCGTCATGGCGCGGCAGATCGAATTGGCGCGGCTCCATGGGCTGAGCGGTTTTTGTTTCTACTTTTACTGGTTCGCGGGAAAACGCCTGCTCGAAGCGCCGCTGGAGAAATTTCTCGCAGCGCCGGACCTCGATTTTCCGTTCTGTCTGTGTTGGGCGAACGAGAACTGGACGCGCCGCTGGGACGGCAAGGATTCGGAAATCCTCATCGGCCAGGCGCATTCTCCGCAGGACGATACGGCGTTTATCGAATATGTCAGCCGCTATCTGCGCGATCCGCGCTACATCAAAGTGAACGGCCGCCCGCTTTTGATCGTCTATCGGCCGGCCTTGCTGCCTTCGCCCAAGGCCACCGCGGAGATCTGGCGGGAATGGTGTCGCGAAAACGGGATCGGTGAAATCTATCTCGCCTATACGCAGTCATTCGAGACCGACGCGCCGCAAGCTTACGGCTTTGACGCCGCCATCGAATTTCCGCCGAACAATTCCGGACTGGCGGCTGAATCCGATCCGGCGGCGGGTCTGCCCGAGAATTCAGGCCTGTCGATCTACGATTGGCGCAAGGTCGCGGCGCGCTGCATGCGCTACGACAAGGCGGATTATACGTTGTACAGAGGCGTCAATCCGGCGTGGGACAACACGCCGCGACGGCCGCGCGACGGCGCCGTGTTCGTTAATACCTCGCCATCGTGGTTCAAGGCCTGGCTGACGACGGCGGCGGCCGATGCGCGAAAACGTTTTGAGAATCCCGATGAGCGCCTGATCTTCATCAACGCCTGGAACGAGTGGGCGGAAGGGGCGTATCTGGAGCCGGATCAAAAATACGGCTACGCCTGGCTCGAGGCGATGCGGCGCGCTCTTGACGAAAACGCCGGCGCAGACGAACGCAAGACCCTCATCGTCATCCACGATCTCCATCGTCACGGCGCGCAATATTTGGCGCTGCACATGGCGCAAACCTTGCGGCGGCGGTTTGGATTTGACATCGCAACCATCGCCGGCGGTCCGGGCGCGCTTGCCGATGCGTTTTCCGCCGAAGGCCCGCTGACGGTTCTCGATCCGCAACGAACGGCGCAAACCGAGATCGACGCCGCGGCGGCGAAATTTGCAGCGCTTGGTTTCCGCAGCGCCATTGTGAATTCCGCCGCATCGGGCTGGATTGCGCCGACGCTGGCGCGTCATGGATACGCCATGATCGGGCTTGTCCATGAAATGCCGTCGATCATCGAGAAAATGGACCTGGCGGAAAACCTGCGCGCGTTCGACGCTCATGCCCGCGCGGTGGTTTTTCCGTCGGCCATCGTGCGCGACAAGGCCGCCGCGGCGGCGGGGTTGGCGCGATGGTCCAATCCGGTCGTCGCGCCCCAAGGCGTCTACAAGGCGCAATCGCTTGTCGGCCTGGCGGAAAAGGAAACCGCCCGCACCGTCCTGTCCAAACGTTATCGCCTGCCTGCGGATGCGGTCATTATTCTTGGCGTCGGTTATGCCGACCATCGAAAAGGCGTCGATATTTTCATCGAATGGGCGACCGCGGCGGCAAAACGCTGGCCCAACGCTTATTTCATCTGGCTGGGCAAGACGGATCCGGAGATGCGCGCGGTCTGCAAGCGCCTGTTGAGCGAGGCCGGCGCGCATCGAAACAATATTCGATTTCCCGGTTTCATCGACGACACCCGGGACTATTACCTGGCCGCAAGTCTTTACGCCCTCACCTCGCGCGAGGACCCGTTTCCGTCGACGGCGCTGGAAGCGCTTTCCGCCGCGACGCCGGTGGTCATGGTGAAAGGAACCGGGGGCATCGAAGACCTCGCGCCCCATGGCTGCGTGAAACTGGCGGCGTCGGCCGCGCCCGCCGCGTTTTTGGAAGCGGCCGCGCCCTTGATCGAAAACGAACAGGAACGGCGCGCCGCCGGCAAGGCCGGCCGCGATCTCATGCGCAGCCGATTCGGTTTTACCAGCTATATGGGCGCGCTTACCGATCTCGTCGGCGCGCCGACGCCGAATGTTTCCGTCATCGTGCCGAACTACAATTATGCGCGCCATTTGGAGCAACGGCTAAAAAGCATCCTCGACCAGACGCTCAGCCCGCGGGAGATCATCTTTCTCGACGACGCCTCGACGGACGCGTCGATTGCGACCGCCGAACGCGTGCTTGGCGATTGCCCCGTTAATTGGCGTATTGTCGAAAATACGGCCAATTCCGGCGATGTCTTCGCGCAATGGCGCAAAGGCGTTTCCATGGCGAGCGGCGACATTATCTGGATCGCCGAAGCTGACGACTGGGCCGATCCGCGTTTCCTGGAAACGGCGACCCGTTTGATCGCCCGCGACGACGTCGTGCTGTCCTTCACGCAATCCAACCAGGTCGACGAAAAAGGCCGCCTGCTGGCGCGCGATTATCATGATTATGTCCGGGACGTGTCGCCGGAAAAATGGGCGAACGGCTTCGTCAATGACGGCCTTGCGGAAGTGCGCGAGGGCCTTTCCGTCAAGAATACGATCCCCAATGTCAGCGCCGCCTTGTTCCGCCGCGCGCCGCTGCTTGAAACGCTTGCCGCCTATGACCGCGAGATCGGTTCTTATCGCGTCGCCGGAGACTGGTGCGTCTATGTCAACCTTCTCAGAAAAGGGGCGATCGCCTATTCGCCGGAAGCGCTCAACTATCATCGCCGCCATGGGGAAAGCGTCACCATCAACCGCTTCGACCTTGCGGAACTCGCCGAGATCGCAAGAATGCAGGCCTACGTCGCCGAGCATTTTGCGCCGCCGCCGGAATACGCCGCCAAGGCGAGGGCCTATCTGGAAGGCCTCGTCAAGCATTTCAACCTCGAGCGTCGCTATGACGCCGCCAAGATCGACGCCGCCATGGCCGGGGCGACCGCTTAATAGGAAACGCAATAAGCTGTTAATAGGAAACGCAATAACCTGCTGAAAAAATTGGGACTGTATTATAAGTGTCAAAAACCGACTGAATAATGAAAACCGGAAATTCACAAACAAGCCAATTTAGACCTATGATCGCGCAGACCGAAGAAACGGTATTGAAAAGGGCCGCAATGGGAGAATTTGCCGCCAAATTCGCCTCGGCGGCTGCCAACCGCTGGCCGGGTTCGAAGCGGCGGCGCGCCGTTCAAGACATGCGCGCATTGTTCGATGGGGATTATTACCTTATCGCCAATCCCGACCTGGCTGAGGCGGGCGCCGATCCGTTCGAGCATTATCTAAGGCAGGGCTGGGCGGAAGGGCGCAATCCTGCGCCGCTTTTCCACACCGATTATTATCTTGAACAAAACCCGGACGTCGCCCAGGCGGGGATTAATCCGTTGCTGCATTTCGTCACCGACGGCGCGCGGGAGGGTCGCGACCCCTGCCCGCTGTTCGGCGTCGATTGGTATCTCGATCAGAACCCGGACGTCGCCCAGGCGGGGGCCAATGCGCTTCTCCACTATCTGACGGTCGGGTGGAAAGAGGGCCGCAATCCCAATCCGCTTTTCGAGGTGCAATGGTATCTCGATAAGAACCCCAAGGCCGCCGAGGCGGGCGCCGATCCGCTGACCCACTATCTGACGGTTGGGTGGACAGAGGGCCGCAACCCCAACCCGTTCTTTGATGCGAAATGGTATCTCGATCAGAACGCCGATGTGCGTGATGCGGGCGTAGAACCGCTCGAGCATTTTGCCGAGCAAGGATGGCGGGAGGGCCGCAATCCGTGCCCTGGTTTCGATGTCCGATATTACCTTTCGGCCAATCCTGACGTCCAGGCGTCAGGCGGAAACCCTCTCGCGCACTACCTGCATACAGGTCGCAAGGAGGGCCGCGCCGCGGTTCGCGTAAACAAAAAAAGTAAATCGGGTTTACGCAAGCGGGCCCTCTCGGCCGATTCTCATCGCACCGGTCTCAGCATTCAGCGCATGCTCGATGTGTGGCCATCGGATATCGAGGCGAAATTTATAGCGGACGTCAGCGCGCGGGTCGCGTCGAGAGATCTCCTCAAGGGCGCTTCCGTGTCGATCGTCATGCCGACTTACAATAGAGGTTTTTGCATAAAGGCCGCCATCGAGTCAGTGCTTTCGCAGACTTTCTTCGAATGGGAACTTTTGATTGTCGATGACGGCAGCGCCGATGACACAGCCTTGGTTGTTGAACCGTTTATGCAGGACCCGCGCGTGCGGTATTTTCGCCAGCCTAACGCGGGCGTCGCCGCCGCAAGAAACCTAGGCCTTTCCCTCGCCCGCAATGATTATATAGCCTATCTCGATTCCGATAATCGATGGCGACCGTATCATTTGGAGTTGCTCATAGGATATTTGCGACTCGGCGCGCTGGATGCGGCGTATTGCGGATTGCGCATGCATGACGATGCCGGGGAAGATCTCTTTTACCGCGGGGATCTTTATTCCTTCCTCGCCTGCCTCGAGCGCAACTATATCGACATGAACACCTTTATTCATCGCCGCGAGATTGTCGATCGCGGAGCAATCTGGTTCGACACAGGACTCCGGCGGCTCGTGGATTGGGATTTTATACTGCGCGTGACCCGCCACAGTCGGGTCTCTTACGCCCCGTTTATCGGCGTGGACTACTATCACGGCGATAAGGGCGCGCGAATATCGCTTACGGAATATATCGACGGGCAGCTTTGGGAATATGAAGAAAAAATCCGGGCAAAGCACGGCGACCGCAAAACGTTGCGCGAGAACTCCGACCGGCTTATCTGGCGCGCGCTCAGCGCCGGCCGGTTAGACGCCGCCGCCAAGGGGCCGACGCAGACGCTCTTCTTCTATCCAAATTATCGGATCAATAATGCGTATCAAAACTTGCTTTACCGGGATATGGAAAACGTCGACGCCCGTTCGGGGACGATAGACGACTGTCTGGAATTACAGCGCAAGAACGCCGGCGAGCCTGTGGTCTTTCACCTGCATTGGACAAATCCGATCTTCGCCCCGGCTGAAAATCCCCATGAAGCGGCTGTGCGCGTTTCCGATTTTCTGGGACGCCTTGCAAATTTCAAACAGGCCGGCGGCAAGGTGCTTTGGACGGTTCATAATGTCGTCGCGCATGAGGCAAGATATCGCGAGCAAGAACTTCGTCTCGCCGAAGAGCTTTGCAGACTGGCGGACTTCATTCATGTGCACCATGAACGCGTGATCGAACTCGCAAGCGATGCGTTCAAGATTCCCCCTGAAAAAGCGGTCGTCGCGCATCATGGAAATTACATCGGCGCTTTGCCCCGCGACATCTCCAAAGAAAATGCGCGCAAGGAATTGGGGATCCCAAGCGACGCTGTCGTCTTCGTTATGCTTGGGCAATTGCGCGCCTATAAAGGATTAGACGAACTCATTGACGCCTTCGAGCAAGTCCAGCAGCGCCATGCGCAAAGTTGGCTGATTTTGGCGGGCAAACCGCTTCAGATCGACACCCAAGAACTGCGTGAAAGATTGTCGAAGGTTCCGAACACGGTCCTGCGCGCCGAATACGTGCCTGATGAAGAAGTGCAAAGATATCTCTGCGCCGGCGATGCGGCCGTTCTTCCTTACCGGCAAGTGCTGACGTCCGGGTCGGCTCTTCTCGCCATGTCATTCGGCCTGCCGGTGATTTGTCCGAGAAAGGGCCTGTTGCCGACCATCGTCGAAAACGCCCGCAACGGCTTTATGTTCGCAGACGAAGCGGACAGCCTGGCGAACGCGATGATAAGATTTTCAGCGCTTGACGAGGGCGCGCGCGACGAATTGGCGGCCAACGCGCTCGCCGCCGCGCAAAATCTGTCTTGGGCCGAAACCGCCGAAAAGCTGCAACGCCGCATTGGGGGCGAGCGTTTCGGACGCAGACGCATCGTTGAAATAGACGGCGCGCGCCGCGAATATTTTATGCGCGACGGCGCCGTTCCGTTAGAAAACGCCGAGTGCGGGGCGGTCGTGCTTCACTACAATAACTTGAGCGACACGCAACGTTGCGTCGAAAGCGTTTTGGCGCAAAGGGGCGACATCGGCCTCATTGTCCTGTCGAATGCGGAGACCGCGCACGATGCACAGGTCCTCGCCAGAAGCTTCCCCACGGCGACGATCGTTCAAAACGACGGCAATATCGGTTATGCGGCCGGCAACAATATCGGTTTACGCCTGATCCAGGACGCAAGATGCGAATTTTTCTGGATCATCAATCCCGATGTGGTGGTGAGCGATCATTACTATGAGGAAATGCGCTCCCGCGTCGATGCGCATCCGGATTATGCGCTGTTCGGTTCAATCGTGACTTTCGGCGCCGACCCGGAGCGGATCTGGTTCGGCGGCGGCGTCGTGGATCTGGCAAACGGGGGCTTTACGCGCCATTCTTATTCAGGGGAGCCTTTGTCGGCGGTTCCGTCTCAGCCCTATGAATGCGATTATCTCACGGGCGCAAATATTTTCGGCAGGACGCGCGTTCTCGATAGTGTCGGATTGCTCCCCGAGGACTATTTCCTCTATTTCGAGGAGACCGACTGGTTCATGAGGGCCAGAAAGGCGGGGGAGCGCCCGCTTGTGTTTCCCGATATCCACCTCGCCCACTGGAAACGCTCCGAGGACGGCGGGATCCCGACGCCGGCCTATTGCTACTACTTTGTCAGAAACGCCTATCTCTTCAGCCGGCGTTATTTCCCGGATGCTCTAGAAGCATGCGATAAAAACACGCGCGCTTTTGAAACGGCGTGGATGGAAAAAATAAGATCAAGGGCGCCTCGCCGCGCATTAGAATTTCAGCGACTTTTTGCGCGCGCCCGGGCAGACGGCAAAACCGGCGTAACGGGAAAGGTCAATCTCTAGTCATGTTGCGCCGGTGATGCGCAGGATAAATATTGAATAATATGATACGCCTACGGCGCGTTAATGATCTCCATGCGCCCCAGCGCGTTTTGAAGTCTTTCCTGCGTTTCGCGCGACTTGGTTGCGAAATAAACTCTTTCGGGCATTTCGGTGACAGGATTGGGTTTGTCGACCGAAGATATGTGATACGGCTCTAGATATTTTTGCAAGATATGGCGAAAATCGTCTCCATATATTCTGTAATGCCCATGATCTTCTTCTTTTGGAAAACCCCAGTCTCTTGTAACTTTGTTTTGCACCGGCGCGGGAACCGCAAAGAAAAGCAATCCATCCTTATTCAAAATGCGCATTAACTCGCATAAAGCGGCGTTGTCATAGGGAACATGCTCAAGGACATGGTTGCATAAAATCAGATCGTAAGTTTTGTTGGGGCGGTCGATTTTTTGAATGTCGAGGGAGTTTTCGCCGCCGTAAACGCTGACCTCGAATTCATCGAACCAATCGGCTTCGGCGGTTTTGTCGGGACTGAACTGGATCGCTTTTCCTTTGACCAGGCCATGCTTTTTCAGCTCGAGAAGAATTTCCCGGTAGGTTCGGTGCCGTTCTAAAGAGAAGCATTTTCCGCACAATGGCGGTTTGCCGGTTGACGACATGCGGCCGTTCGGGCCGGGGCGAAACTCCGTTCCGCCGCAGATATTGCATTGCTTCACCTTGTTGAACTCTCCGCATTCTGAAGCGCGTTGTATTACACAATTCGCCTAAGTTCGATATCGCCGCTCAAACGTCAAGCCGATAAATGTCCCCGCCGGCGAACAGGCAAGCGATGATTGGGAAGCCGGCGCTATCTGCGGTCACGCCGACAGCGCCGCCGCGGCAGGCGCGGGCCGGATGTTTTTCAGGGCGGGCGCAATCTTGTTTTCCTTCAAGAACGCGACATAGGCCGCGCTGTTCTCCGCCCGGCGGCGATAATAGCGGTCAAGATCGGCCGCCTCATAGGCGCGCCGGAGGCCCTTTGCGGATATGTCCGCGCGCTTCGCATCAAGGCTCGGAATCGCGGCGAATTCAGCGATTTCCCGCGTGCGGGTGTCATGCCAGAGCAGCGTCGCCGGCACGCCGCTGTTCAGCGCCATGATGGTGCCGTGAAGCCGGGTGCCGTAGACAAAGCAATATCGCGCGACGTCATCCGCCCAGCGATCGACGTCAAGATACGACCGGCCATGGGTGCGAATATATTGTGCAAGCTTTTCCTGTTTCTCAACGCGATAGATCTTTTTCAGGATTTCAAGCGGGCGTCTGGCCATCGTCTCGAGCGTTTCCAATCCGAAGAGAAGCGCCATCTCTTCGAATTCGGACTGGTAAAGATAATCGAGGCCGCGCCGAAAGGCGAAACGGAAAAGGCGCTGATTGGGTCCGTCCCCGTTCGCAAAGACGCCATCGCCGGTGTAAAACCGCGTTGCATGGATCAGGCAGCGCTGCAATTTGAACTTCTCGCGCGCCGGCGCGTCAAAGTCGCGAAAATCGCAGTATAGCGAAGGGCAGCCGGTAACCCGGGTATTGCGATATCCCATGGTTTCCAAGACCTTTTGCGTAAATTCGCCGCGCACGGAAACGCTGGCGGATCGGTCGAACACGGCCTTCAGAAACCTTTGCGTCCCGTCGGTCAGCGTTATATCCGCGCCATAATCGACGCCCTGCGCCCCGATGCCGATAACGATGACAGGTATCTTGAGCCCCTCAATCGCCGTCGCCAAATGTCCTAAGTCCATCTGGGGATTGATCCAGTTCGCCGCCGGGATGACCACCGCGTCGAACGACTCATTTGCTTGTTCAGTATTGAAACGATACGAAATCCGCGTTTTCTCGCCTTCAAGTTGGCGAAAGACGGCGTTTGTAAAAAGCAGATTGCCAGCATTGTACCCGACTGCCGCGTAAAGCGACTTCATCGAAGAATGATCCGCCATTGTCTGGCGCAGCGCGATGGAAACAATGCCGATACGAGACATCATGCACAAAAACGTTGAAGCAGGCGTTAGGGCGGGGTCTAAAACGCAGCGCGCCTGCGCGCAATAGCAGCCTTGAATCATTGTATATAGCCTCGTTCGTTCGGGCAATCTCGGGCCGGGGAAAGCACAAGGGCCGATGCGCAGGGACGACCGCGAACGTTGCAAAAACCTGTTTCCCCAACCGCTTGAACGGTTTGGGGAGCGATCGGGTTTGTCGCCGCCGATTTACAAATTGCCGCAATTAGCGGAGAATCGCAGACGGCGGTTCAGCGCGCCTGTCAATGTCAGACGCGCATGTTCAGGCGCACATGCTCAGGCTCGCCAATCGGATTGGAGCGGATAGATGGGGGATTTCAGATTCAGCCATGGGGGAACATGTCCGATCTGCGAGCGCGACGTCGAGTTCACGGCGAAATTTACTTGGTTTCGCGATCACCTTTTATGTTCCGGCTGCGGATCGATCCCGCGCGAACGAGCCTTGATGCGGGTGATCGCGGAGCACTATCCGGACTATCGCAAACTTGTCGTCCATGAGTCCTCGCCATGCGGCCGGGGCGTTTCAACCAAGCTCGCCCGGGAATGTCCCGGTTATTCTTATTCGCATTATTTCGAGAATGTGCCCCCCGGCGAGCGTCATCCGGAACGCGGCGAGCGATGCGAAAACCTGGAAAGCCTTACATTCGCGGATAACACATTCGACCTGTTCATTACGCAGGACGTCATGGAACACATATTCCACCCGGAAAAAGCTTTTCGCGAAATCGCGCGCGTGTTGCGGCCAGGCGGCGCGCATATTTTCACGGCGCCGCTGGTCAACAAGGCCAAACCGAGCGAACGGCGCGCCGAATTGTCGCCCGCCGGCGATATTGTTCACCATTTCGAGCCGGAATATCACGGCAATCCCGTCGATCCGAAAGGCTCCCTCGTCACTATGAACTGGGGCTACGACATCGCCGCACATATTTATGAAACAGCGAAAACGCCGAGCGTCGTTTTCCAGATCGACGATTTAGACGCGGGGATCCGCGCCGAATATATCGAAGTCGTTGCGAGCTTTAAGCGCTGACATGGGCGTTATCGACATACATCACCTGATGGACACGGCGATGCTGTTCGACCGGCCGGAATTCGACATGGCGGACTATCTTAAACAAGCGCCCGTCCCGGCCGACTACGATCTGCGCGAGAAGATCGAGGACTGGCGTGAGAACGGCGTCGTCATATTTGAAAACGCCGTCGCACCCGCGGAGATCGATCGCTTTCTTGACGATATCGCGTTTCTTTGCCGAGAGCCGAAAGCATTCGACCTGGAAATTGAGTTTCGCGGCGCGCGCCACCGTCTTTGCGAGATCGATTTCAATCCGCTTTCCGACACCGGCGTGAAGTTCAACTGCCTGGAAAACATTTCTCTGGCGGCGCGCAACCTCAGCCTGAACAAATTCGCGTGCGATTTTCTCGGCCATGTCTTTCAGGAACCGCCCGTCGTGCTGCAGTCATTGACGTTCTGGCGCGGCAGCAATCAGCCCGCTCATACCGATTACCCCTATGTGCGCACCCAAACAAAATTGTCGCATCTCGCCGCCAGCTGGACGTCGCTCGAAGACGTCCACGCCGATGCGGGCCCTCTTGCGTACTATCCCGGCTCCCACCGGCCCGGCGCCGTAACGCCGTTCGACTGGGGCGGCGGCAGCGTCGTGCTGGAGCCGGACAGCCAGCGCAATGCGAAAGAACTTGCGCCCTATCTTCATGAACAGTTGGCGGCAGCGGATCTGAAACCGAAGATTTTTCTGCCCAAGAAAGGAGACGTCCTGGTCTGGCACGGCTGGCTCGTGCATGAGGGAACGAAAACCCGCAATCTCGGGTTGACGCGAAAATCCTATGTGACTCATTTTACGTCCATGTCGGCCTATCCGCGCGCGCATCTATTTCCAAACGCCCTGAAGGATGGCAAATATACCCGGCGTCATGGCGGCTATGTCTTCGATCACCCATGGGTGAAAGACGAGCGCTGCTTGCCCAGTTGGCGCTAATTTCCGCAAGCGAGCCCAAATAATGGCAACCCAAGAGATCGACGACGCACAATACTCAATCGACCCGGAATCGGCGGACCGAACCGTCATATACTCGGCGCGCGCCCAATCCGGTCCGCTCTCGCTGCTGCGCGATCTGCGCGAAGGCTTTCGTCACGGGCCGATCTGGCGCGTATTCGCCTGGGACGAGATCCAAAACCGCTATCGGCGCAGCGTCCTGGGGCTCGCATGGATCGGCATATCGTATCTCTTTTTCGTTTTCGTCATCGTCTTGTTCTTTCGCGGTTTTGCGTCGATGGGGCCGGACTACTTCCTCAGTTACGTCGCGCTGGGTTACGCCGCCTTTATGTTCCTGATCGGCAACGTGACGGAAGGCTGTCTTGTTTTCAGAACCTCGGCGACCTGGATCCGGAGCGCGCCGCTGCCTTATTCGATTTACGTGTTCAAGGGGCTTTCGCGCGCGTTTTTCACTTTCGCAATCCACGCCCTGCTCGCCGTTTGCGTCATGTTTTGGTTCGGCTGGCGGCCGAGTTGGCAGGCGCTCGCTGTTATTCCGGCAATCGGCGCATATCTTATCAACGCCGTCTGGGTGCAATATCTCTTCGGTCTGCTTGGCGCGCGGTGGCGCGATTTCGGCCATTTGATGACGACAGTCACCCGCTTGATGTTTTTCGCCTCGCCGATCATCTGGGTCTATGGAGATACGACCGGCATTCGCAGGAATGTCGCCGATATTAATCCGTTTACGCATTTTCTCGATATCTTCCGGGCGCCGCTGATCGGAGAGCCCTATATCGACGCAAGCTGGCTGGTCGTCCTGGGCTGGACCGTTATCGGCTGGACCGTCACCATCATCGTCGGCGGCGCCATGCGCCGGCGGTTGCCGTTCTGGGTGTAAGCCATGTCGTCGCTGCGCGCGGAAAACCTTCATCTGACCTATCCGATCTACGACAAAGCGTGGCGCAACGGCGCCCACCCGGAAGTTGTCCATGACGACCGCATCGTGATGTCGCCCGACGGCAAAATCCGCGCGGTCAAGGCGCTGAACGGCATTTCGTTCGAGCTGAATAACGGCGACCGGCTGGCGATCATCGGGTGCAACGGCTCGGGAAAAACCACGCTCCTGCAGGTGCTCGCCGGCATTATCCCGCTCGACACAGGCCGCGTCGTGATTGAAGGCGAACTGACCAGCGTCATCAATCTCAATCTGGGCATGCAGCCCGCCGCGTCCGGGCATCGCAACATCACCTTGCGCGGGCTCGCCGGCGGCCGCACGCGCGAGGAAATCGAAGGCAAGCGCGCCGAGATTCAGGAATTTTCCGAACTCGGCGAATTTCTCGACATGCCGGTCAACACCTATTCGGCGGGCATGAAAATGCGGCTCAATTTCGCCATCGCCACCGCCTTCAAGCCGGACATCCTGATGCTCGACGAGTGGCTCAGCGCCGGCGATGCGTCGTTCCGCAAAAAGGCGACCGAACGCATGAGGAGCTTTGTCGGCGCCGCCGGTATTTTGGTGCTCGCCTCGCACAGCCGCAAGCTCCTGACGGACAACTGCAACCAGGCGATCTGGCTGGAAAAGGGCGAAGTGCGCGCATGCGGCGACGTCGAAACCCTGTTTGACGAATATGAGGCCGAGGCCAGCGGCAAAAAATAACATCCCGTCAAAGACAAGCGATGATTGTCTAGAGCGTTTTGATGAGAGGTCGATTCATGTCGGCCATCCTTCGAGACGCAAAAATCTCCTCATCCTGAGGGCGGGCGTTAGCCCGCGTCTCGAAGGACGAGGAGATTTTTGCTCCTCAGGATAAGGAGGCGCGCATCAACTGAAATTCAACATGTTCTAGATTCTAAGCATCAGTCAGGACGCAGCGGACGGATCGTCCAGCGCTTTTGCGTAAGCCGCGCCGTTGCAAAAGCGCGCGACCGCTTGCCGCCCCGCCGCGGCAAGGCGGGCGCGCAACGCCGGATCGTTCGCCAGCGCGCGCAGGCGCACCGTCGCCGCTTCAAGATCGGGCTCGGCCCACATGGCGTCCGGCTGCGGCGCATAGCGCTGCGTCGGATCGACCACCGGGACCAGGCGAAAGGCAACCGCGGCGTCGGCGTCCGCCATGAAATCCATGTTCCCCGACCAGCCCGTCGCGATCACCGGTTTGCCCAGCGCCATGGCTTCAGCGATGGGCAGGCCGAACCCTTCGGCGCGGTGAAGCGACAGAAAAATATCCGCGCTCGCGGTCAGCGCCCACATGTCGGCTTCGCTTAAATCATCGTCGATCAGCCGGATGCGCGGATCGTTTCCGATTTCGGCGGTCAAGGCGTTGCGATAGGCCGGCTGATCGCAAAGGTGGCGGGTCTTGACGATCAGCCGGGCGTCCGCGCGCCCATCGAGCGCGGCGCGAAAGACCTTGACGGCGCCGATGGGGTTTTTCCGGTAAAACGAGGATCGTCCGTCCGCCAGGGTGAGGCAGACGAGATCGCCGGGCGCAAGGCCGAAACCCGCCCGGTCGCTAGCGATGTCAGGCGGCGCAATGACGGCGTGGGGAACCACCGCGACCGGCGCATCGGCAACCGACGCGATCGCATCGGCGGCGAACCGGCTCGGCGCCCAGATTTCTGAAAGGCGCCGGCTCGCCGCGCGCCAGCTTGCCGGCGGCGACGGCGTTTCCCAGACCCATGCGCCGACGATCCGCCAGCGGCGCGGGCGATAATGCCCAAGCGCCACGAGCGCCCAGTCGGTTTCCGGCGCGTTCACATGCACGATCAAGGTTCCCAACGCCTGTTTGGGAGGCGCGGCAAGGCGCGGGTCCGGCGGCAAGTCCTCTTGACCGAACTGGCCGCTGAGATCGACGCGCAGGACTGAAACCCCGTGCGATTCGAGCGCGTCGGCGCAACCGCGCACCGCCCGGCCCAAGCCGCTCGCCGCGCGGAAAAGACCGGCGACGACCACCGGACCGTCGACCGGACGGCGTTTCACCGGCGGCGCCAATGTCAGGCTCCGCAGCCGCCAGGCAAGGCGCTTTCGTATCTTCAAATCCCCGAAAACCGTCACATCCGCTTGTTGGCGCTTTGTTGGCGCTTTGTTGGGCGCAAGGCCGGCATCGTCGCCTGCCATCGTCGTTCGGAACGAGCATAGCCGATTTCGAACCGGCCCGGCGATGGAAAGGCGATTCGGCCTGGTGCGCTTATCATAACCCGGCGAAATGGCGTATGACCGCTGCGCCCAATGAACAAAGACCGGGACTTATTCGCCGCCGATGCCGCGCATTTCCGTACTGATCATCAATTACAATTCCGGGGACCGGCTTGCCCGGTGCCTTGCCTGTCTTGACGAACAGACCTTTCGCGATTTTGAAATCATTGTCGTCGACAATGCGTCGACGGACGCATCCATCGCGGCGGCAAAGGCGTCGGGAACAAAGGCGCGCTTTATCGACGCCGGCTCCAATGTCGGTTTCGCCGCGGGCAATAATCTCGCCGCCAGGCAAGCCGTCGGCGACTGGCTCGCTTTTTTAAATCCCGACGCCTATGCGCGGCCCGACTGGCTGCAGGAAATCATCGCCGCCGCCGAGCGCTATCCCTGGGCCGACGCGTTCGGTTCTACGCAATTAATGGCCGACGATCCCGACAGGATCGACGGCGCAGGCGACGCCTATTCGATTTTCGGCCTGCCCTATCGAAGCCGGTTCGGCTGGCCGGCGGAAAAACTGCCGCCGGGGGACGGCGAATGTTTCGCGCCCTGCGCGGCGGCGGCGGTTTACCGGCGCGAGGTTTTCGATCGCCTCGGCGGTTTTGACGAAAGCTTTTTTTGTTACTGCGAGGACGTCGATCTGGGATTTCGCCTGCGCCTTGCCGGCGGCCGCGCGGTGCAGCTGCGCCGCGCCATCGTGCTGCATGAAGGATCGGGCGTGACCGGCAAGAAGAGCGACTTTACGATTTATCACGGCAACAGGAACCGCATCTGGGTGATCTATAAAAACATGCCGCTCCTCGCGCTTGTCCTTTTGTTTCCGCTGCAGTGCGCCGCCAGTCTTTATTTTCTGGCGCGCCATGGGTTTATCGGTCTCGGGCCGGCCTATGGGCGCGCGCTGGTCGACGGCTATCGCGGTCATCCCGGCCTTGGGGCGCAACGCCGCGCGATTCAGGCCGGGCGCAAGATCTCTCTTCTAGCGTTGGTCAAATTCTTTACCTGGTCGCCGATCGCCCTCGCCCGGCGCGACGGCGGCTTGCGGCCGATCGCCGATCCGGAATGAACCGCGCTCCGCGCATCGGCGCCCGGTTGACAATATTTATTTTAATACTAAAATAAATTCGACCATGGAACTTGAGGCGATGAAGGATCAGGCCAGACGCGTATTGGTGACCGGCGGCGGCTCGGGCATCGGCCTCGCCGTTGCGCAAAGATTCGCCGCCGCGGGTCATGAAGTCCTCGTCGCCGGCAGAAACAAGGCGCGCCTTCAGGAAACCGGTCTTGAATTCATCGAGATGGATGTGACCGACGAACGGTCGGTGATCGACGGCGTCAAAGAAGCCGGCGACATCGATATATTCATCGCCAACGCCGGGGCGGCGGAAACCGCGCCGGCGCTGAAGACCTCGCGCGACATGTGGGACCGCATGATCGCGGTCAATCTCACCAGCGTTTATCTTTGCGCGCGCGCAGCCATTCCGCCGATGACTGCGCGCGGCTGGGGCCGCTTTATCGCCGTCGCCTCCGTCGCTTCGCTCAGGGCCTCGTCTTACGCCGGCGCCTATGTCGCGGCCAAGCACGGCGTTCTGGGCTGGGTGAAAACCCTGGCGCTGGAACTCGCCCAAACCGGGGTGACGACGAACGCGATCTGTCCGGGCTATGTGGATACGCCGCTGGTCGACAAGACGCTCAACACTATTACGGCGAAGACCGGCCGCGGCCGCGAAGAGGCGATCAAGACCCTGGTCAAGGACAACCCGCAAAGACGCCTGATCCGGCCGGAAGAAATCGCCGATGCGGCGCTGTGGCTCGCCGGCGAGGAGGCGGGCGGGGTCAACGGCCAGGCGATCGTCATCGACGGCGGAGGAACCGCATGAAGAACGATCGCGACGCGCTGCGCGCCTGGCTGACCCTGCTGACCGCCTCCAACGCCCTTAAGAAATCGGTCGACACCGCGCTGCGCGGCGAATACGGCCTGTCGATTTCCCGCTTCGACGTGCTTTCGGCGCTCGACCGCGCGGGACCCGCAGGCTTGCGCGCCGGCGCGCTTTCCCAGCGATTGATGGTGACCGAAGGCAATACGACCCAGGTGACGGCGCCGCTCATGCGCGACGGTCTCGTCAAGCGCGCGCCGAGCCCGGAAGACGGCCGGGTCGCGATCTTTCGCCTGACGCGCAAGGGCGAAAACCTGTTCAAACGCATGGCGGCCGATCATCGCCGCTGGGTCGCCGGGGCTTTTTCGCAGCTAAGCGAATCCGAACTGGCGCTGCTAAAAAAGCTGCTCGGCAAAATCCAGATTTCCGCCGACCGTTCGGACGAAGGAAAGGACGCCGCATGAACCCGGAAACGTTCAAGCCGAAACATTTTCTGTGGACCTTTAACGCCGGCGTCGCGCGCATTGCGCTTGACCGGCCGGAGCGAAAAAACCCCCTGACTTTCGACTCCTACGCCGAACTGCGCGATACGTTTCGCGCGCTTGTCTATGAACGCTCGGTCAAGGTCGTTGTCTTCGGCGCCAATGGCGGCAATTTTTCTTCCGGCGGCGACGTCCATGACATCATCGCCCCGCTCACCAACATGTCGATGCCCGAACTGCTCGACTTCACGCGTATGACCGGCGATCTCGTCAAGGCCATGCGCGCCTGCCCCCAGCCGATCATCGCGGCGGTCCAGGGCGTATCGGCCGGCGCCGGCGCGATCATCGCCATGGCCGCGGACCTGCGCTATGCGGCGCCCGACGCCAAGACCGCGTTCCTGTTCAACCGCGTGGGACTGGCGGGCTGCGACATGGGCGCCTGCGCGATCCTGCCGCGCATTATCGGCCACGGCCGGGCCAGCGAAGTTTTGTTCTTCGGACGCAGCTTCAGCGCCGAGGAAGGGTTTAATTGGGGTTATTTCAACGCCGTTATCCCCGCCGAGGCGCTTGAAGCGCATGCCATGGACATGGCCAAAAAGCTCGCGGCGGGACCGGGCTTCGCCAACGGCATGACCAAGAACCAGCTTAATATGGAATGGGACATGAGCCTTGATACGGCGATCGAAGCCGAGGCCCAGGCCCAGGCCATCTGTATGCAGACAAAAGATTTCGAGCGCGCCTATAAAGCGTTTGTCGCCAGGCAAAAGCCGGTATTCGAGGGCGATTAGATGGCGGATCGATCTTTTCTCGACTGGCCGTTTCTCGAAAGCCGCCACAAAACCCTGGCGCTTGAGCTCGACGCTTGGGCGAAAGGCGCCCTGCCGCCCATTATCGAGACGCCGGGCGCCCATGACGATGTGGATGGGACATGCAGGGCGTTGGTGAAAAAACTCGGCCAGGACGGCTGGCTGCGCTATTGCGTGCTGGCCGCCTATGGCGGCGCCCACGAAACGCTCGACGTCCGTTCCCTTTGCCTGATCCGGGAAACCCTGGCGCGCCATTACGGTTTGGCGGATTTTTGTTTCGCCATGCAAGGGCTCGGCTCCGGCGCGATCAGCCTTTTCGGGTCCAAGGCGCAGAAAAAGGCCTATCTGCCCGCCGTCGCCGCGGGTGAGAAGATCGCCGCCTTCGCCCTTTCCGAGGAAGACGCCGGCTCGGACGCGGCGGCGCTCACGACAGCGATGAGACGCGACGGCGAAAATTATGTCGTCAACGGCGAAAAGCTGTGGATCTCCAACGGCGGCATTGCGGATTTTTATACCCTGTTCGCCCGCGCCGAGGGCGGCGTCAGCGCCGTCATCGTCGATGGGGACGCGCCGGGCCTTTCCATTCCCGAACGCATCGACGTCATCGCTCCCCACCCACTCGGCCGCATACGCTTTGACGGCTGCCGCGTTCCTGTCGCCAATCTGATCGGCGAGGAAGGCGCAGGGTTCAAGATCGCGCTTTCAACACTCGATATTTTCAGAACCACCGTCGGCGCGGCGGCGCTCGGCTTTGCGCGCCGGGCGCTTGACGAGGCGACCGGCCGCGCGCTCACACGCAATATGTTCGGCGCGACCTTGTCCGACCTGCCCATCGCCCAGGAACGCTTTGCGGAAATGGCGCTTAATGTCGACGCCGCGGCGCTGCTGGTCTATCGCGCCGCCTGGACGAAGGACGTTCTTAAAACCCGCGTTACCCGCGAAGCGGCGATGGCGAAACTTTTCGCAACGGACGAGGCCCAGGAGGTCATCGACAAGGCGGTGCAAGTCTTCGGCGGGCTCGGCGTTAAAAAAGGCGTCAAGGTCGAGGAACTATACCGGGAAATTCGCGCGCTGCGGATCTATGAAGGCGCATCGGAGGTGCAGAAGATCGTCATCGCCCGACAACATTTTGAAAATTTCCGCGCCGCGCAGGCGGAGGAAAAATCATGACCCGCCAGACCTTGCAGCCGGCCGGCTGGAAGCGGCCGAAAGGCTACGCCAACGGCATCGCCGCAACCGGCCGCATGGTGCTTACCGCCGGCGTCGTCGGCTGGAACGAACACGAAGAATTCGAAGCGAAAGATTTCGCCGGCCAGTTCCGCCAGGTGCTGATAAACACAAGCGCGATCCTCGCCGAGGGCGGGGCGGCGCCCGCCGACATTGTGCGCATGACCTGTTACGTCACCGACAAGCGCGAATACCTTGAAAGCCTTGAGGCGATCGGCGCGGCGTGGCGCGAGATTTTCGGCAAGGTCTTTCCCTGCATGGCGGTCGTGGAGGTTTCCGCGCTGGTCGAGGATGCGGCGAAAGTCGAAATCGAAACCACGGCGATTATTCAAGAATAACGGACACTGACGATGGCGACGCCTTTGAAAATCACGGTGATCGGCGGCGGGCCCGGCGGACTTTATTTCGCATTGCTCACCAAAAAGCGCCTGCCCGAATGCGTCATCGACGTTTACGAACAAAACCGCGCCGACGACACGTTCGGTTTCGGCGTCGTCTTTTCCGACGAAACGCTCGATGAGTTCTTAAGCGCCGATCCGCAATCCTACGATCTCATCCGCGACAGTTTCGCCTACTGGTCCGACATCGTCATCGAACACAAGAGCGAGCGCACGGTGGTCGGCGGAAACGGGTTCGCCGGCTGTTCGCGCAAGACCTTGCTGGAACTGTTGCAAAAGCGCTGCGCCGATGTGGGCGTTACGCTGCATTTTTCCGAGGCGATCTCGCCCGAAGATATCGAAACCCGTTTTGCCGGTTCCGATCTCGTCGTCGTTGCGGACGGCGTCAACAGCCCCATTCGCGAAGCGTTCGCCAAAGCGTTCGGCGCCCGGACCGAACTTCAGCGCAACAAGTTTACCTGGCTCGGCTCGACGCGGCCGCTCGACGCCTTCACCTTCTTTTTCCGCGAGACCGATAAGGGCCATTTCTGCGCCCATACCTATCAGTATGAAGACGGCCATTCCACCTGGGTCGTGGAAACCACGCCCGAGACATGGGGCGCATACGGTTTCGGCGACATGGACGAAGAAGAAAGCGCCAAAGTGCTGGAAAGCGTTTTCGCCGAGGAACTGCAGGGCCATCCGTTCCTCGTCAACCGTTCCATCTGGCGCAACTTTCCCAGGATCGCCTGCGAGAGCTGGCGCTGCGGCAGGATGATCCTCCTCGGCGACGCCAAGGCGACGGCCCACTGGTCGATCGGGTCCGGCACCAAGCTCGCCATGGAATGCGCCGTCGCGCTGTCGGATGCGACAGTCAAACACGGGGCGAACATCGACGCGGTCTACGCCGCTTATGAAGACGAACGCCGCACGCCGGTGGAAATCACCCAGCATAACGCCCAGGTCTCGCTGCGCTGGTTCGAGGACATGGCTCTCCACTGGGACAAGGCGCGCTATGAATTCGCGTTCTCGCTCATGTCCCGCGCCAAGGCGCTCACCTGGGACAACATCAAGCTGCGCGATACGGCGTTTCTTGAAAAAGTCGAGGACGAATTTTACGCCCGCTATCGGCGCCAGACCGGCCGCAACTTTTCAAAGGAACGCCCGACGCCCATGTTCACGCCGTTCGACTTGCGCGCCATGACGGTTCCCAACCGCGTGGTCGTGGCGCCCATGGCGCAATATTGCGCAGAAAACGGCGATCTCACCGACTGGCATTATTCCCATTACACGAGTTTCGCGCGGGGCGGAGCGGGGCTGGTCTTTGCGGAGATGACCTGCCCGACGCCGGATGCGCGCATCACGCCGGGTTGCACCGGCCTGTGGAGCGACCAGCAGGAAGCCGGCTGGAAACGCATCGTCGATTTCATCCACCGGACGACGCCGTCGAAAGTCGCGCTTCAACTCGGCCATGCGGGGCGCAAGGGCTCGACCAAGATCATGACCGAAGGCATGGACATGCCGCTCAATGCGGGCAATTGGCCGATCTATTCCGCCTCCCCCATCCCCTATTTCGAAGGGGTTTCGCAAACCCCGACCGAAATGGATCGCGCCATGATGGACGCCGTGCGCGATACCTTTGTCGCCTCGGCCGAACGCGGCGCGCGCGCCGGCTTTGACATGCTCGAACTCCATTGCGCCCATGGCTATCTGCTGGCGAGTTTTCTCTCGCCGCTGACCAATCAGCGCAAGGACGATTATGGCGGCGATGCGCGCGCGCGGGTGCGTTATCCGCTCGAAGTCTTCGAGGCCATGCGCGCGGTCTGGCCCGACGACCGGCCCATGTCGGTGCGGCTGTCGTCGAGCGACTGGGCCGAGGGCGGCCTGACGCTGGACGATCTGCGCGTCATCTGCCAGGCCTTCAAGGACGCCGGCGTCGACATTATTCATGCCTCGTCCGGCCAGACCGTGCCGTGGCAAAAGCCGGTCTATGGCCGCATGTGGCAGACGCCGTTTGCGGAATTCATCAGGCAGACGGTGGATATTCCCACGATTGCAGTCGGCGACATCACCCTGCCGGAACAGATCAACACCATTATCGCAGCGAACCGCGCCGACTTATGCGCGCTCGCCCGGCCGCATTTGAACAATCCCTTTTTCACCCGCCAGGCCGCGGGCCATTACGGGGTCAAACAAGTGCTGGGCGCGAACATGGGCTGGCCGGCGCAGTTGCAGTCGGGCGAATATCAGCTTTACCGCGAAGCGGAAAAAGCAAACGAAAAAGCCCGCGACCTTTCGATCAAGGCCCGCCCCAACCGCCGGCATTATCAAAAGGCCGGCGCGTAAGGACGGCGGGGTTTATCTTGAACGCAGTGTACGGATAAATTGCGTCGAGCATTCTTCCCCCGTTTACGGGGGAAGTGGCCGCGAAGCGGCCGAAGGGGGTATTTGAAATCTCGCGTTCAAAAGCTGCACCCCCTCCGTCGCCTTCGGCGACACCTCCCCCGCAAGCGGGGGAGGAAAGGCGCAGCTTTTTATCCGCTCTTTCCGACGCCCGCGCGCGAGTTCGCCGTACGGGAACCGGCGGACGCGCGAATTATCATATGATCGCCTTCGCGGTCGGGCTGGAATCCAGCAAACATAAAAAGTCGGGCTTTGCCCGTCATTATATTTTAGCTGCACCCCGACTTCCGTCGGGGAAGGCATGGATTGGTTTTTAGAAACGCTCTTGAACGGCGAGCATGTATAAGTTGAGCAAAGGGTCAATAATACAACCCCAGGAGGGTATTCGGCCTTGAAACCCGCATTGCGTCGATAGATATCGAACACCTTCGGAACGGCCGTATAATGCTTACCAGCATCGATGAAGGCCAAGGCAAAAGGCGGCCGGCTTTGCGGAAAACGCAAGCGCCGCAATTCAATCGGCAAAAGCCTCCTGAGATGCTCATGCGCAGGGCGGCGAAAGCCGCGTCTCGCGCGGGCTCTTTGACATTGTGAACATCGCTTCCCAACGGCGCGGCTGTCTCTCGCGCGCTGAACGGGAAGGCTGCGCCTGGCGCCTATCCGAGCCGTCATCCCGTGCGCGCAGCAGCGATTTATCGCTGCTGCGCTAACACGGGATCGCTTGAAACAATGCCGGCGCAGGCGGATGGCGGTCCCGTGTCAGCAGCGCGTCATTTCATGCCGCGCAGCGCACGGGATGACGCGTGAAACAGTGCGGGAATGGCGCCCCACATTCGGGCATTTTTGGCTTGAAACGGGGAAAGTCTCAAAACGCGAAGGGGGCCAATGGCGCCCCGCATCGCCGAACGCCCGGCCCGCGCTCAGCCCTCCACCAGCGCCAGCACGCGCAAGGGGCTGCCCGACCCGTTCTCGATTTTCAGCGGCGCGGAGACAATGACGGCCCCTTTCGGCGGCAGCCGGTCGAGATTGCGCAGGCATTGAAGCCCGTATTTGCCCGCGCCGTGCAGCAGCGTATGGGCCGGATATTGCGGCTCGAACCCGTGGGCCTGGCCGGCGTCGGTGCCGATGGTCTCGACCCCGAAGCCGATGGCGTCGCGCTCGATCATATATCGAACGGCGCCGGCGTCGGGTCCGGGATGATGCGCGCCGTCGTCTTTCAAGTTGAGATAGTCCGCGCCTTCGCGTTTCGACCAGTCGGTGCGGAAGAGCACCCAGGCGCCGGCGGGAATGGCGCCATGATCCTTCTCCCACGCCTTGATATGATCCGTCGTCAGAACAAAATCCTCGTCGGCGGCGACCTCTTTGGAAAAATCCAGGACGCAGGCGGGGCGAATGAAATGATCGGCGGCGAGCCGATCCACCGAACCGTCGGGAATGTCCTTGCCCGTCACCCAGTGCACGGGCGCGTCAAAATGGGTGCCGGTGTGTTCGTTGCAGGAAAAATTGCGCCAATACCAGGCGGGCCCGCGATCGTCGTAACGGGAAACTTCCTCGATCCTGAACGGCGCGCACTGGCCGAATTCTTCCGGCAACACCAGAACGGGAAAATCGGGCGACAGGGTGTGCGTGAGATCGACGGTCCTGACCGAGCCCGACGCCATCGCCGCGCTTAATTGTTCCAGTATCGCCATGTCATCGCTCCCTATTTTTATCGTTCGACATTACGCCGCCGCGGACGCCCGATCGTCAAGACGGGCGATGGCGGCCTTGAGCGCGGCGCCTTCCTCGTCGGCGAGGGCGGCGTCGCGCAGGGCGGCCAGCGTTTTGACGGGATCGGCTTGCGCCCTGACCCGGCCGAGCGCCGCCATGACGGCGCTGAAATTGCCAAGACCGCGCTCATGGGTTTCCCCATAGCCCTTGATCAGCCGCGGCAGCGCGGCGATTTCACAGGCAAGCGCGTAATCGCCCGCCGCCTCGCTTTTAACCGCCGACAACCATTCATCGATGCGCGCCTGTTCCACCCCGAAGCGATAGGTCGCGCGGCGCATGACGCGCAAAGACGCGACAAGACGCAAGAGCAAAAACCCGCGCAGCTTGCTGGTAGGCAGGCGACGGCCCCCGCCCAGGACGGCGCCGAGCATTTTACGCAAGATCGGCGTTCCAAGGATCGTCATTGCAAGCCCTTTGGGCAGCAGATCGCAGACCTCTTCAACGCGGGGATGAAGATAATCCGCGATGTGAACGATCTGGTCTTCTTCAGCGCGCACGTCTTCGCGGCACCGGGCAAGCCGGCTGGCGCGGGTTTTGAGATCGGCGACGCGGATCGAATCCTCATAGGTCATCCACAGGGCGAGATATTTTCCAACGCTTGTCGTCAGGCGATAATCTTCCGCTGCGCGGTCGGCCGCCTCAACGCTTTCAAGACGGTCGAGATAGCGCTGCGCGTATTTAACGTCCTGATAATCGACGCAGCGCCGAAGGCCCTCTTTCAAGGTGACATGCGACGCGCTTGGAAAATCCCGCTCGAGCCGTTCAAGCAGCGGCGCGACGGCGGGCGCTGGCGGCGATTCTGGCGTGGGGGTGGGCGACGATTCTGCTGGCGGGGCGGGCTGAACCGCATCCGCCGCCGCCAAGGCGAGATCGAAACCCCTGGCGAAGCCTTTGAGGTTGTTTTTGACCGCGCGCCTGCTTTCGCGAATGGTTTCCTCGAAGGCATCGCGCGCCATGGGCAGCGCGCCCGAACCGGCAAGCGCGCCGAACAGAACCGCGCTGATGACCGCGCCCGCGCCGGCGCCCGCCTCAGCCATATCAGCGTGAATAAACCGTCCCGCGGCTTTTTGCGCCGCGCGCAAAACCACATCGGGGCTTTGCCGGCCGTCGCCCATGGCGATTTTCTCGCCGATGGCGAAATCGCGATGGGACGAGGCGATCAATGTCGTCTGTCTACTGACGAAACCGCGCGCGATGGCCCGGCCCGCTTCCATCATTTCCGCGGCGATGACGATGTCCACATCGCCCGGCGCCGGCATCAGCGCCAGTACGGGCGTGCGGTCCCTGGCCTCGGCTTCGGGAAAGAGTTCGACGTAATAGACCGTCGCGCCGGTGCGCTGGGCGACGCCGGGCACCGAGGTCGACTGAACGATATAGCCGCAGCGTTCGCCGAGCCGGACGATCCAGCTCGCCAGAACGCCGCCGCCCTGGCCGCCGAGCGCCGTGATGGCGATCTTGATGGCGCGCGCTTGGGCCATCGTCAGCGTCCAAAGGAATATTTGGCGCGGGCGCGGTCGTCGCGGCGCTGGACAAAACCGATCACGGCCTGGCGGATGCGCGCCCGGAACCTGTCCCAGGCCGAGGGATTATAGATGAGATCGGCGCGATAAAATGACGGACACAAAATAGCAGCATGCGCATTCTCGCCGCATACGCCGCAGCCGACGCAGTCATTGTCGACCCAGGCGACCGGATCGTCGCGCAACGGATCGGGATTGTCCCTGACCGTCAGCGACGGGCAGCCGGAAATCCGGATGCAGCTGTGATCGCCGGTGCAGGTGTCGGGATCGACGCCGAAACGGGTGCGAACGACGCGCTTGCCCTCCCTGACCGCCTTGTCGCGCAGGGGCTTTTCCCGGCGCTGCCGGTTGAGCATACATTCGGACTGGGCGACGATGACTTTCGGTCCCTTCGCCGCCGTGGTCATGGCGTCTTTGAAGACCTTTTTCATCCGGCCGACATTGTAGGTGTTGACCTCCTTGAGCCATTCAACGCCCATGCCGCGCACGGCTTTAGAAATCGGATTGTTGGTCGTCCTGGTCTTGTTATCGGCGCGCGAGGACAAAATGTCCTGCCCGCCGGTCGCCGCGGAATAGCCGTTGTCGACAATGACAAGCACATTGTCGTTGCGATTGAAGACCGCATTGCCGACGCCGCTGGTCAGACCGTTATGCCAAAAGCCGCCATCGCCCATCACAGAGATTGTGCGTTTTTTGGCCTTGGCGTTGAACGCCGACGCCCCGGCCCAGCCAAGACCGTAGCCCATGGTGGTGTTGCCGATGTCGAATGGCGGCAGGATGGAAAAAAGATGACAACCGATGTCGCAACTGACATGAAACTTGCCGATTTCTTTTTCGACCAGTTTCATCGCCGAAAAGATCGGCCGCTCCGGACAGCCGATGCAAAAGCCCGCGGGCCGTTGCGGCGTGGTTTCAGCGACCGCGCGCTGTTCTTCAGCGCTGAGCGGCGCGACCGGCGCGCTATGGGTCTTCAAAAGGTCCCGCGCATGGGCGCGCAGGAAAGCGTCAAGCCCGTCGCGCACCACCGCCGCGGTATATTCCCCGGCGCGCGGCAGCACGGCCTTGCCGACGATCCTGGTCTGAATGTCGCCGTTGCGCAGGATTGCATTGACGGCCTGTTCGATGAATTCCGGCTGGCCCTCCTCAATCATCAAGACGGCCTTCTTGTCGAGACAGAAGCCCTTGATCTCGTCGTCGATCAGCGGATAGGCGACGTTAAGGCAGTAAATCGGGATTTCCGTCTCGCCATAGCAATTGGAAAGACCGGCCAGTTCGAGGGCGCGGATCAGGGTGTTGTAAAGCCCGCCCTGAACGATGATCCCGATCTCGCCCTGATGGCCGCCGAGAAATTCGTTGAGCCTGCGCGCCTTGATGTAATCAACCGCCGCCGGCCAGCGCCGCTCGATCTTTTCCACCTCATGGACAAAATTCGACGGCGGCAAAACGATGCGGCTGCAATCGCGCGTCGGGTTTTCCATGGCGTCGCGCAGGGTGAAAGACGGCGCGACATTGTCCTTTGCGGCGAACGATCCGTAGACGTGACAGGCGCGGATGCGCAGTTCGAGCATCACCGGCGTATTCGACGCTTCGGAAAGTTCAAAGCCGCGCTCGACCATGTCGACGATCGAAGGAAGATTGGGCCGCGGATCCAAAAGCCACATCTGCGACTTCATGGCGAAAGCATGGGAACGCTCCTGCATGATCGAGGAGCCCTCGCCGTAATCCTCGCCGATGATGACCAGCGCGCCGCCCTTAACGCCGCCCGACGCGACATTGGCGAGCGCGTCCGACGCCACATTGGTGCCGACCGTCGACTTCCATGTCACCGCGCCGCGCAAGGGATAATTTACCGACGCCGCAAGCATCGCCGCGGCGGCGGCTTCGCTGGCGCTCGCCTCGAAATGAACGTTGAGTTCGCCCAAAATATTCTGCGCGTCGGAAAGAACGTCCATCAAGTGGGAAATCGGCGCGCCCTGATAACCGCCGACATAGGAAACGCCCGACTGCAGCAGCGCCTTGGTCACGGCAAGGATGCCTTCGCCGCGGAAGATCTCTCCTTCCCCGATGCGAAGGTCCTGAACTTCCCGCGCGAAGGACCGTTCAGCCACGATGTCGCTCCCTGTCTGCCGAGGCCGCGCCGACGCGCCGCCTGAATATGGCATTGTATGATACTTTGCTTTTCAATTGAATGTGCATTGATGCTATAGGCGCGCGGCGCTATCCAGCAATCATTGACGGTCAGGCGTGAAAGGCGCAGCGTGTTTCAGCGATGTCGAGATTTTCCTATCTAACCCATCTTGAATGTTCCGAAAGCGGCGCGACGGCGCCGAGTGATCGGCTGCAGACCTTTTCCGAGGACGGATTTCCGTTCCTGGCGCGCTATGATCTCAAAGCCCTTTCGGAAGAAGTCGATCGCGACCGGTGGAGCGCCCGGCGACCGTCCGGCTTCTGGAATTACCATGAGCTCCTGCCGGTCCAGGACCCCGCCAACGTCGTCTCGCTGGGGGAAACGCAAACGCCGTTAATCGAGATCTCGACTGTTCTTGAAAAGATTCCCGGCCGTTTCGGCAAGCTTTACGTCAAGGACGAGGGACGCCTGCCGACCCATTCGTTCAAGGCGCGCGGCATGGCGGCGGCGGTGTCCAAGGCGAGAGAGCTTGGCGTGACCCATTGCGCGGTTCCCAGCGCGGGCAATGCCGGGGCGGCGCTTTCCGCCTATGCCGCGCGTGCTGGCCTTACGTCCGTCGTGGTCTGTCCCAACGACACCCACGAAACGATCCTCAATGAAATCAGACAATATGGCGCGGAACTGATCACCATCGACGGCTTGATCCAGGATTGCGGGAAATACATCCGCGAACGCGCCGGCGAACATGGCTGGTTCGACTTTTCCACGTTGAAAGAGCCCTATCGTATCGAAGGCAAGAAAACCATCGCCTTCGAACTCGCCGTCCAGCTCGATTGGAAACCGCCCTCGGTCATTTTCTACCCCACCGGCGGCGGCACCGGCCTGATCGCCATCTGGAAAGCCTATCACGAACTCAAAGAGCTTGGCTGGATCGACGGGCCCCTGCCGCGCATGATCGCCGTGCAGGCGGCGGGCTGCGCGCCCATCGTCAAAGCCTGGGAGGATGGCGACATAAAAGCCGGTCCCTGGCCGGATGCAACGACCCGCGCGCTTGGCCTGCGCGTGCCCGCCGCGTTCGGCGACCGGCTGATCCTGCGCGGCGTGCGCGAAAGCGACGGCTTCGCCATCGCGGTCAGCGATGAAGAACTCAGCGCCGCGAAAACCGAGCTTGCCCGCGAGACCGGCCTGTTGTGCTGCCTTGAAGGCGCGGCGACATACGCCGCCTTTAAAGTCGCCGTAGAACGGTCGATGATTTCCGAAGCCGACACCGTTGTCTGTTTTAATTCCGGGTCGGGCCTTAAGGACGATGCATAGTTCTTGATGCGCATAGACGACATCATCCGCAAAAAGCGCAACGGCGGCGAATTGTCGGACGCCGAGATCGATACTTTTGTCGCCGGGCTTGCGGCGGAAATGCCGCCGGCCCAGGCCGCAGCCATGGCCATGGCGATCTATTTCCGCTCCATGACCGAGGATGAAACCGCCGCGATGACGCGGGCCATGGCGCGATCGGGCGACATTATCGATTGGCGTGCGGAAAACCTTTCCGGACCCGTCGCCGACAAGCATTCGACCGGCGGCGTCGGCGACAAGGTCAGCCTGATGCTGGCGCCGATCATGGCGGCCTGCGGATGTTTCGTGCCGATGATCTCCGGCCGGGGCCTCGGCCACAGCGGCGGCACGCTGGACAAGCTGGAAAGCATTCCCGGCTATGACGCACAGCCCGGCGTCGATGCGTTCAAGCGCGTCGTCAAATCGGTCGGCTGCGCCATCATCGGCCAGACGGACGCGCTCGCGCCCGCCGACCGGCGGCTTTACGCCATTCGCGACGTCACCGCTACGGTGGAATCGATCCCGCTGATCACCGCCTCGATCCTTTCCAAGAAAATCGCCGGCGGCAATCAGGCCCTGATCATGGACATCAAACTTGGCTCCGGCGCGTTCATGCCCTCGCGCGATGCGGCGCGGGCGCTCGCCGAGTCTATTGTCGCGACCGGCGCGCGCACGGGGCTTAAGACCCGCGCGCTGATCACCGACATGAACGAACCGCTGGGGCGAACCGCAGGCAACGCCGTCGAAGTTGCTGAAACCGTCGGTTATCTCACCGGCGCCGACCGCGAACCGCGCCTCGATGCGGTGACAAAAGCCTTGTGCATCGACATGCTGGCGCTGACCGGGCTTGAAACCGATTCCCGCGCCGCCGGCGAACGCATCGAAAACGCAATTGTCTCCGGTAAAGCGGCGGAAATTTTTGCACACATGATCGCCGCGCTCGGCGGGCCGGCGGATTTTATGGATCGCAGTGAAACTTATTTTCCCAAAGCGGCACTGACGACGCCGGTCTATCCGTCCGAGGGCGGATATCTTTCCAAGATCGATGCGCGACGCGTCGGCATGGCGGTTGTCGGTCTCGGCGGCGGCCGGGCGCGCGCGGAAGATGCGATCGACCCCGCCGTCGGCTTTACGGATATTGCGCCCATCGGGGAGCATGTCGGCGCGGACCGCCCCCTCGCCATGGCGCATGCGTCGTCCGAAGACGATCTTGCGCGCGCTATTGCGGAATATCAAAAAGCCTGCACAATCGCGCAAAGCCCGCCCAAGGATCGGCCTTTGATCTATGAAACCCTCGCCTGATCATGACCGTTACTGACGAAGAACTGTTCGAACGCGCCCTGGCCGTACGCGAGAACGCCTACGCGCCGTATTCGAATTATCGCGTCGGCGCGGCGATCCTCGACGACACGGGCGATGTTCATATCGGCTGCAATGTGGAAAACGCCGCCTATCCGATCGGCGCCTGCGCGGAAGCCTCGGCCATCGGCGCCATGGTTTCCAAGGGCGGCAAGACGATCAAAAAGATGGCAATTGTCGGCGGCGGCGACAAAATAGAGGCGTGCACGCCCTGCGGCGGCTGCCGCCAGGCGATTTCGGAATTCGCCGATGAGGACACGGTCATCCTGCTAAAAGACGAAACCGGCGCGGTCAGCCGCCATAGGGCGCAAGAAATGCTGCCCCTGGCCTTCCGGCTGAAGCCGCGCCGTTAACGTTTCCGCGGCCGTGAGCCGACGTTATCCATAGTTTATTCCCCGGACCCGATTTGCTAGATATTTCTGGGTTAAGCCAGATCTGGAAACGCCGTCGTCCTGAGGAGCTTGCGTCTCAAAGGAAGGGCGGTTTTCGATCCCTCTGCGTTTATTAAGGCACGTTAGGTGACACGCGCAATCATAGGCGTTCTTGATTCCTTAGGCGTCGGCGCCGCGGACGACGCCGCAAAATTCGGCGACGCCGGCGCCGATACGTTCGGCCATATTGCACTTGCCTGCGCCGAAGGCCGCGCGGACGCGCCGAGCTTGCGCGCGGGCCCGTTGCAAATACCCAACCTGATGCGCCTGGGCCTTGGCCGGGCGGCGCGCGATGCGACAGGCATGACACTGCCCCTCCAAGAGCCGGACGATTATGCCGGCGCGTTCGGTTTTGCGGCGGAAAAAAGTTTCGGCAAGGATACGCCCAGCGGCCATTGGGAAATGATGGGTCTGCCGGTGGAATTCGACTGGGGCATGTTTCCCAAAGGCCCGCCGAGTTTTCCGGACGAATTGATCGGCGCGCTTGTGAAAGAAGCCGATCTGCCCGGTGTTTTAGGAAACTGCCACGCATCGGGCACCGTGATCATCGAAGAGTTGGGCGAGGAGCATATTCGAACCGGCAAGCCGATCGTTTATACGTCCGCCGATTCGGTTTTTCAGATCGCCGCCCACGAAACCCATTTCGGTCTCGACCGGCTTTATGACGTTTGCTTGATCGCGCGAACACTCGTCGACGACTATAATGTCGGCCGCGTGATCGCGCGGCCGTTTGTCGGCGAGCGCCGCGGCGCATTTGAACGCACGGGCAATCGCCGCGACTATGCGACGCCGCCGCACCGGCCTACCCTGCTCGACATTTGCAAGGATGCGGGCCGGCCGGTGATCGCCATCGGCAAGATCAGCGACATCTTCGCCGGCAAGGGGGTGACGAAATTGGTCAAGGCCCACGGCAATGAAGAGATTTTCGACGCGCTCCTGAAGGAAGTCGAAACATCGCCGGACGATGCGATCATCTTCGCCAATTTCGTCGACTTCGACACGCTCTACGGCCACAGACGCAACGTCGCCGGCTATGCGGCCGCGCTGGAAGCCTTCGACAGGCGCCTGCCCGAACTTGAAGCCAAGCTGCGGCCGGATGATATTGTCGTATTAAGCGCGGATCACGGCTGCGATCCCACTTGGCCGGGCACGGATCACACACGGGAATTTGTTCCCGTGCTGGCTTTCGGCGATAAGGTGCGTCCCGGCTCTATCGGGCGTAGGGAAACCTTCGCCGATATCGGCCAGTCGCTCGCCGCGTATCTTGGCGTCGGACCGTTGCCGAGCGGTGAGTCTTTCTTAGGGTAAGGATGGGAAAAGGGTTCTGACATGACCCAATCGAATGTGATGGATCTGGATAAGCGCCGAAGCGCGGCGACAAGCGACGAAGAAGCGCGCAATCCCGGCATGGCGCTGGCGCTCGACTGGATCGATGAGATCCGCGTCAACCGCTCCGCCGCAGAGCGGCGGGTGACGACGCTTGCCGGCCGCCGCACGGTCAAAAAACAATGGCAGGCCGCATGGCTGCTCAAAGCGGTTTCCTGCATGGACCTGACGACGCTGGCGGGCGACGACACCGAAGGGCGCGTGCGCCGCCTCTGCGCAAAAGCGTTGCAGCCGGTGCGGCCCGATCTGCTCGAAGCGCTGGGCGCGGACAAGTTGAATCTCACCGTCGGCGCGGTGTGCGTCTATCACGCCTTTATCAAAACCGCCGGGGACGCGCTTGAAGGATCAGCCGTCCCGGTCGCCGCCGTCTCCACAGGTTTTCCCGCCGGCCAGTCGCCCTTCGAAACCAAACTTAAGGAAATCGAACTTTCCATCGCCGACGGCGCCGGCGAAATCGATATCGTGGTCAGCCGCCGCCATGTCCTTACCGCCGACTGGCGCGCGCTTTACGACGAGGTCAAAGCGTTCCGGCAAGCCTGCGGGCCGGCGCATCTCAAAGTCATCATCGCGACCGGCGAACTCGGCTCCATCGGCAAGGTCGCCAAGGCGTCCATGGTCTCCATGATGGCGGGCGCGGATTTTGTCAAAACCTCCACCGGCATGGAGTCGGTCAACGCCACCCTGCCCGTCAGCCTCGTCATGATGCGCGCCATCCGCGATTATCACGAGCGCGCCGGTCATAAGGTCGGTTTCAAGCCCGCCGGCGGCATCAGCAACGCCAAAACCGCCCTGCAATATCTTATTTTGCTGAAAGAAGAACTGGGCGATGATTGGCTGACGCCGAAACTCTTTCGCTTCGGCGCCTCGCGGCTTCTCGGCGATATTGAACGCCAGCTGGAGCATTTTGCGACGGGACGCTATTCCGCCGCCAACCGCCACCCCATGGGATAAGCCATGTCAACCACCGCCGAAATCTTCAAAACCATGGAATACGGGCCCGCGCTGGAAGAGTCCAGTTACGTTCTGGACTGGCTGCGCGGCAAGGCGGACGGGTTCAAACATTTCATCGGCGGCGAATTCGTTTCGGGAAAGGACGGCGCCGAACCGATCGAAAGCTTCAACCCGGCGACGGGCGAGAAGCTTGCCGAATATCCCGCCGGCGGAAAGCAAGACGTCGATGCGGCCGTGGCCGCGGCCAAAGCGGCGTTCCCATCATGGTCGAAACTGAGCGGTCATGAACGGGCGCGCTATCTTTATGCGCTGGCGCGGCTGGTTCAAAAGAACAGCCGCTTTCTCGCCGTCCTGGAAAGCCTCGACAACGGCAAGCCCATTCGCGAAACCCGCGACATCGACATCCCGCTGGTCGCGCGCCATTTCTATCATCACGCCGGTTGGGCGCAGCTTATGGAAACGGAGTTTCCCGACCATGAGCCTTTAGGCGTCGTCGGCCAGATCATTCCCTGGAACTTTCCCCTGTTGATGCTCGCCTGGAAAATCGCCCCGGCGATCGCGATGGGCAATACGGCGGTTTTAAAACCGGCCGAATTTACCAGCCTGACCGCGCTTTATTTTGCCGAGCTGTGCCGTGAAGCGGGGCTACCGCCGGGCGTTGTCAATATCGTTACGGGCGCAGGCGAGACCGGCGAATTGATTGTCAAGCATCCCGAGATCGTCAAAATCGCATTTACCGGTTCGACGGAAGTCGGCCGCATTATCCGGCGGCAGACCGCCGGCGCCGGTAAAAAGCTATCCCTCGAACTCGGCGGCAAGTCGCCCTTTATCGTGTTCGAGGACGCCGATCTCGACAGCGCCGTGGAAGGGCTGATCGACGCCATCTGGTTCAATCAAGGTCAGGTGTGCTGCGCCGGCTCGCGTCTCCTGGTCGAGGAAAGCGTCGCCGAACGGGTCACGCAAAAAATCAAACGGCGCCTTCAGTCCTTCCGCATCGGCGATCCCCTCGACAAGGCGGTGGACATGGGCGCCATCGTCGATCCGGTGCAGATGGAGCGCGTCGAAGCCCTGGTGAAGCAGGGCGAACGCGAAGGCGGCAAGGTCTGGCGTCCGGACATTCCGCTGCCTTCAAAGGGCTGCTTTTATCCGCCGACGCTGATTTCCGATGTCTCGCCCAGCAACACCGCCATGCGCGAGGAAATTTTCGGGCCCGTGTTGGTCTCGATGACGTTCCGGACACTGAAAGAAGCGATCGCGCTGGCCAACAACACCCGCTACGGCCTTGCCGCGACGATCTGGTCCGAAAACATCAACCGCGCGCTGGAAGCCGCAAGCCAGGTCAAAGCCGGCGTGGTCTGGATCAACACCACCAATGGTTTCGACGCCGCTTGCGGCTTCGGCGGTTATCGCGAATCCGGCTTCGGGCGCGAAGGCGGTCGCGAAGGAATCCATGAATACATAAAACTGCGCAAGGAATGGGGCGCGGTCGAGACCCCGGCGCCGACGCCGGAAATCTCGGAGATTTCCAGCGTCGCCGAGATCGATCAGACGCCTAAACAATTCATCGGCGGCAAACAGAAACGGCCCGACTGGGGACGCACCCTGCCCATCGCATCCCATGACGGCAAATATGCCGGCCGCGTCGGCCTCGGCAACCGCAAGGACATTCGCGACGCCGTCGAAGCCGCGTTCAAGGCGGAAAACTGGGCGACGACGACCGGTCATGCGCGGGCGCAAATTTTATATTTCATCGCCGAAAACTTTTCGCGGCGCGCCGGCGAATTCGCCAAACGACTGACGCAATTGACCGGCGCAACCAAGGCCAAAGCCCGCGCAGAAGTCGATGCGACCGTCGTCCGACTATTTTCCTACGGCGCCTGGGCGGACAAGTATGACGGCCTTGCCCATTCGCCGCCCCAGCGCAATGTGGTGCTGGCCGTCAACGAACCCATCGGCGTCATCGGGATCGTCTGCCCCGATGCGGCGCCGCTCCTTTCCTTTGCATCCCTTTGGGCGCCCGCCATCGCCATGGGCAATCGCTGCGTCGTCGTCCCGTCGGAGCGTTACCCACTGCTTGCGACGGATTTTTATCAAGTGCTCGAAACCTCCGACGTGCCCGCCGGCGTCGTCAACATCGTCACCGGCGAGCGCGCGCCCCTGACCAAGACGCTCGCCGAACATAATCAGGTCGAGGCGATCTGGCATCACGGGCCCGCCGAAGAATCGAAATTCGTCGAAGAGGTCTCGGCTGAAAACTTGAAACGCGTCTGGACCAACAACGGCCGCGCCCGCGACTGGAAATCGCCGCGCACCGGCGAGGGGCGGGAGATCCTGCGCCATGCCTGCGAAGTCAAAAATATCTGGCTGCCTTATGGGGATTGAGGCGCCCAATGAACGATGATCCCGAAAAACATCCAGGATCATTCCTACGGCCCGGCACAAAAGTCCGATATGACGGTCTTGAGGAGGGCGGCCCGGAATTTGGAATTGTCATTTACTGTTGGCATAATGATGAGATTGCTGGGTACGATTGCTACGTTGCGTTTTTCGGTGACGAATTTCCAACAGAACGCCCCAAGCAGTTTCCGTATATTCTCAGATACGCGGCAACATCGCTACAAACCATCAACGAGTAGCGTCTCATAGAGACATGACAGCAACCTTTGAGATTATTTCTCTTAACGGGATGGCATCGGGGCGGGAATGAAAGCCCTTCGCGCGGCATAACAACAAGACGACGGCATGGCTGAGCAGACCAAAGACGACTTTGAAAACCCTTCCATCGCCGAACTTCACTGCCATCTTGAAGCAACCGTCGAGCCGGCGGACGCCAGGCGCCTCGCAGCCAGGCATAAGATCGATATTTCCGGCGCCTTTGACGAAAACGGCGCCTATAAGTGGCGCAGCTTTGAAGAATTCCTTGCCGTTTACGACGCGGTCAGCGCGGCGATCCGCACGCCGCAAGATTATTACGAGATCACTTACGAGCATTATCGCCGCCTAGCGGCGAAAGGCGTCATTTACGCCGAGGTTTTCGTTTCGCCCGCCCATGCGCTGCGGTTCGGCATGTCCTACGGGGCGCTGATCGACGCGGTCGCCGACGCCATGGGAAAAGCCGAAGCGCAAACCGGCATTGTCGGGCGCATCATCGTTACGTGCGTGCGCCATTTCGGCGTTGAACACGCCCTTGAAGTCGCCAAAATGGCCCGCGACGCGCCCCATGCGTTCGTGACCGGTTTCGGCATGGCCGGCGATGAGGCGTTCGGCGACGCCCCCGATTACAAACCCGCTTTCGATATCGCCCGGGAAGCCGGCCTCGGCCTGACGGTCCACGCCGGCGAAATCCTCGGCCCCGAAAGCCTGCGGCAAGCGATTTTCCTGTTCGACGTCTCGCGCGTCGGGCATGGCGTGCGCGCCGTCGAGGACGAAAGTCTTATCGCCGAAATGAAAGACCGTGGATTGACGCTGGAAGTCTGCCCCACTTCCAATGTCGCCATCGGGCTTTATCCGTCGATTAAAAGCCATCCCCTGCCGGCGCTCATGAAGGCCGGGCTGAAAGTGACGCTCAATTCGGACGACCCGGCCTATTTTGGCGTCGATGTGGCGGACGAATATGCGCTGAACGCCGCCGCGCACGGCCTGACGGCGCAGGACCTCTTGGCGCTGACGCAGGCGGCGGTCGACGCTGCGTTTTGCGACCGGGAAACCAAGGCGAAATTGACAACCCGGCTGCAGGCGCGCCAAGTGATGGGCAAAACGGACCCATATCCATGAAAACCGCCATCGCCGCCGCCGCTGAAGCCGTCAAAACAAAATTCCCGTCGGCTTTTCCCAAAACCGTCCTGGTTCTGGGAAGCGGGCTTGGGGGTTTCGGCGAGCATGTGGAAACCGAGGCGGTTATTCCTTACCAGGATATTCCGGGTTTTCCGGTATCGACGGTTTCGGGCCATTCCGGCCGGCTGCTCATCGGCAAGGCGGCCGGCGTTCCGATCGCCTGCATGCAAGGACGGTTTCACCTTTATGAAGGCCACCGCGCAGAACAGGTTGCGTTGCCGATCCGAACCTTTCGCGCGCTGGGCGCGACGACGCTGATTTTGACCAACGCCGCCGGCAGCCTCAAAAAGGAAATGGGACCCGGCGCGCTGATGGCGATCGAAGATCACATCAATTTTTCCGGACGCAACCCGCTGATCGGACCGAATGATGAGTCTATCGGCCCGCGCTTTCCCGACATGAGCGCGGTTTACAGCCCGCGCCTGCGCGCGCTGCTCGCCGCAGCGGCCAAGGCGGAAGAAATTCCGCTTGATAGTGGCGTTTATCTTTATACGACTGGTCCGAGTTTCGAAACGCCGGCGGAAATCAGAATGTTCGCGCAAATGGGCGCGGATGCGGTCGGCATGTCCACTGCGCCGGAAGCGATCGCCGCCGTGCACGCCGGCATGGAGGTCGCCGGCGTTTCCCTTATCGTCAATCACGCCGCCGGCATCGCGGACCATCCGATTACGCATGACGAAACGCTCGCCGTCGGCGCGGCGGCGGCCGATAAAATGAGCCGGCTGATGCTGCAATTCCTCGCCGCGATCGACTGATTTCCGCTGTTGGCGGGTTGGGCGCCGCGCCCCGCGACTTTCCTTACGGCCGCGTCTGCCCGTCGCCGTGAACCACGTTCTTATATGTCGTCAGTTCCTCGACGCCGACCGGTCCGCGCGCATGGAGCCTGCCCGTGGCGATGCCGATTTCCGCGCCAAGGCCGAATTCTCCGCCGTCGGCGAATTGCGTCGAGGCGTTATGCAGAACGATGGCGCTGTCGATCTGTTGAATGAACTGCGTCGCTGTTTGATCGTTCTCCGTGACAATGGATTCCGTATGCCCGGACGAAAACTTCCTGATGTGCGCGATGGCGCCCTCAACGCCGTCGACGACCGCGACCGACAGGATCGGTGCAAGATATTCCGTCGTCCAATCGTCGTTCTGCGCGGGGACGGCCTCAGGATCGATCGCCTGAATGGATGCGTCGCCGCGCAATTCGCATCCCGCTTCGCGCAACGCCGACGCGATGGCGGTCCAGAATTGATCAAGCCCGGCTTGATCGATCAGCAAGGTTTCCGCCGCGCCGCACACGCCGGGACGACGCATTTTCGAATTGACCGAAATGCCGACCGCCTTGGCGATATCGGCGTCGCGGTCCACATAGACATGACAGATCCCTTCCAGATGGCTGAGCACAGGGGCGCGCGCCTCGCGTTGCACCCGCGCGACCAGCGACTTGCCGCCCCGCGGTATGACGAGATCGATCTTGCCGCTCAAGCCGGAAAGCAGTTCGCCGACGGCGGCCCGATCCGTCGTTTCCACAAGCTGCGCGGCGCGTTCGGGCAGTCCCTGCTGCGCCAAGGAGTCGCGAAGGCAGCCGAACAGCGCCTTGGACGTTTCAATACATTCCGACCCGCCGCGAAGGATGACCGCGTTACCGGCTTTGAGTGCGATCGCCGCCGCGTCAATGGTCACGTTCGGCCGGCTTTCATAAATCACCGCGACAACGCCGATGGGCGTGCATACGCGCTCGATGCGCAGCCCATTCGGCCGCGACCATTCTCGAAGAATCTTGCCCACAGGATCGTCAAGCGCGGCGATTTCATGGAGCGCATCGCAGACGCCTTCGATACGCGCCCCGCTCAGCGCCATGCGGTCGACAAACGCCGCCGTCTGTCCGCGCGCCTTCGCCGCTTCAACTTCCTCGGCATTGACCTTCAAGATGTCTTCGCGGCGCGCGCCGATGCGTTCGGCCGTTTCGCGCAGGACGGCGTTCTTTTGATCGGGCGATGCGGCTCGCATGACATGCCCGGCCGCGCGCGCTGCATCGCCCAGCGCATTCATATAGGATGCAAGCGATGGGTCTTTTTCAATCGCGTTCATTCGCCTTGCTCCGATGACAATACCAGGTCGTCCTTCTCAATCGCCGCCGGGCGGCGACGATAACCCAGGACCTTTTCAAGCTCGTCGGACCGGCAGCCCGCCGCCTGTTTTAACTCGCCGGCGTCATATGCGGAAAGCCCTTGTCCGATCGCTTGTTCCTCCGGCCCGCGGACGATGACGGCGTCGCCGCGCCGGAACTGGCCTTCAACCTTGACGATGCCCGCGGGCAACAGGCTCGCGCCCCGCGCCAAGGCTTTCGCTGCGCCGGCGTCGATGGTGATCGTTCCCGCCGGCTTGATGCGCCCGGCGATCCATCGACGGCGTGCGGACCCTTTATTGCCGGACGCGCGAAACAAAGTCGCGGGGCCGCCCTTGATAATGGCGGCAAGAGGGTGGTTCACGGCGCCGGGCGCGATAATGGTCGCACAACCGGCCGCGCCGGCGATTTTCGCAGCGGCGATCTTTGACGCCATTCCACCGGCGCCGACGCCGGCGATGATATTCGGGCCGGCGGCCGCGCTTTCGATCTCCGGCGTGACGGCGTCGACCACCGGAATGTGCTTGGCGGAAGGATCGCGCTGCGGATCGGCCGTATAAAGACCGTCAACGTCGGAAAGAATGACCAGCGTGTCACTTTCTGTAACCTGCGCCGCATGGGCGGCCAGCCGGTCATTGTCGCCATATCGGATCTCGCTGGTTGCAATGGTGTCGTTTTCGTTGACCAGCGGCAGCGCGCCGAATTCCAGCAGGGTGCTGAACGTGGCCCGGGCGTTAAGATAACGGCGCCGGGTTTCCGTATCCTCCAGCGTCAACAACACTTGCGCCACGGTGACGCCATGCGGCTCAAACGCCTTTTGCCATGCGTTGGCCAGGAGCGCCTGGCCCGCCGCCGACGCCGCCTGCTTCTCGTCGAGACGAAGGCCGCGCTTAAGACCGAGCCGCCGGCGCCCGAGGGCAATCGCCCCGGACGTGACAACGATGACGCTGCGTCCGTCCGCCCGCAGGGCGGCAATGTCTTTCGCCAGCGTCGCGAGCCAGTCGTCGCGAACCGCCTCGCCGATCCCGCACAGAATCGTCGTGCCGATCTTGACGACGATCCGGCGCGACGACTGAAGACGCTCGCCCGCTTGAGTGGTTTGTGTCGCAGACATGGGAAGCATTCTAGGCTGTAGTAACCATTTAGCGTTTATCCGCGTTCGAGACCAAAATCGCCCCCTCGCGTCAGCCGGCGTTCCTGACGGCCTTAAGATCGGCAAAAATGCTGTCAACGGTCGGGTCCCGGCCCGCGCCTTTGCCCGTGCAGTCATGGGTCTCGCCGTCATCGGTCGTCACCCGCAAGGCGTTGCCCTCGCCGGCCACGTCCCGCAGGAAGGGATCAGCATCGACGCGTTCAAAACCCACGCGCGCGGCGAGCCTGTCTCCGCTCGCCTCAATGCGCGCAAGCTGCTTCCAGACGCCGCCCGCCTTGGCAAAGTCAGCCGCCTTTGATTCATCGAGCGCTTCGATAGCGATCGCTTCAAGGTCGATTTCCTCGCCGAACGCCTCGTAGCTCAGGATAGCGATTTTCGCGCGCGCGTCTTCGCCGGAAAGGTCGGCCGCCGGATCGGGTTCGGCGAAACCGGCGGCCTGGGCCGATTTGACGGCATCTTGAAACGCGCCGCCGGCCGCGAGCTCAGTCAGAATGAAGTTCACGGTGCCGTTGAGGATGGCCGTAACCGACCGCACGCCGCCAGCAGCGCGGGCGCGCCGCACGGTTTCGACCATCGGCGCGCCGCCGCCGACGGAGGCCGCGTAGGCGAGAACGGCGCAATGTTGCTTCGCTGTTCCATGAAGTTCGGCGAGGCGCCCAGCAAGCGCCTGTTTGTTGGCCGAGACCACGCCGATCCCGCGGGCAAGCGCGGCTTTGATCAACGCGTATCCGACTGCGCCATCGGGCAAGGCGTCAATCACCATGTCCAGCGGCGCGTTTAGAAACGCATCGGGATCGTCATGAACGCCGACGTCCGGGCTCAGGCCCGGCCGAGGCTTGGTCCGGTCGCGCACCAGCGCCGCGCTAAACGCATAAGGCGAATCCGGCGCGGCCAATTGCAACGCCGCCCCGCCGCCGATGACGCCAAGGCCGGCGACGCCCACGCGAAGGCGACGCCCAGCAGCACCGCCGGCGTTATGATTTGAGACAGTATCGTCAACGTCTAAGCCCATGCGTTTCCAGCCTGTATTTCAAAACACGCAACCGCGCCGTCGTCGGACGACGCCCTATCCAACGCGGAAAAGACGTTCTTAGTCAAATCGTCTGCATGTTCCAAGCCAATGGAAAAGAAAGGCGCGGAGCCGCGCGGCAAAACAATTTCACAGGCTGTTAATCGTCCTGTCCGCTTTCCTTTTCTAAGAATGTATCCAGAATTCCTTCAATGTCGCGTATGCGCCGCATCTTTTCGAAATTAACGCCCTTCGCATAAAGGTCAGCGATATCTTCATCCGCCTTCGACCAATCTTGCGCTTTGAAAAGCCGGCGCGCCGGCGCGAAAAGCGTTTCTTCCTCGCCTTGCATATGCGCGCTGAGGATCGCCGCATAATCCTCCGCCGCCGCTACGATCTGCGCAACCGGCAGTTTCTGATCGCTTAATATGTTCTTGACGATCTCGGCGAAATGGCGCGCCTTGTGTGATAATTCTTCATGCTGCGCCTGAAGGTCTTCGAGCGCGCGGCGTTTGCTCTGCGCATTTTCCTCAAGGCGCGCATAGACGATGTCTTCCTTTTTGTGGTGCAACTCGTCAGGATATTGCGAAAAGTAGGCCGCCAAATTCTCAAGCAGCCCATAATCGGGCCCGCGGCCGTCCGCCAATTTGCCGATTTCCGCCTGGAACGCCGTCAGATAACGACGAAATCGCACATGGTCTTTGTCAAGCTCGTCAATAATGGCCGACATTGCCACTCTCTCCCAAGCGCTGACTATATAGGCCTGTCCGCTGGGCGGATGGGGTAAATCGCCGCAGATTCCCCGGCCGCGCAGCCTTGCTTGAAGCGCCTCTAAGACCGGCCCTGACTTTGTTCGCGCATCTTGACATAAGTCATTTTCCGTTTGCGCGGCCTGAGGCATGCCATCGCTGCTGCGGAAAAACATGAGCAACGCCAGTGTGTTACACTGAACTCCGAGCGACGTCGACAAAGGGAATTACGATAAGCGCACAGTATACGGATAAACCGCCGATCAACGGCGCCCGCGCGCTTTGCGGACATTTTCCTTGCGCGCTAAACACCGCCGTTGCATCGTATCGCGCGAACAAGCCGGAGCCTGACGATGCCGCGAGATGACCATGACGACGGATTTGTCGTTGCTTCCCAAGAGTCCGAGTCGCGCACGAACGCCGAAAAGGCTTCCTTGCTCAAGCATGGCAAGATCAATGGCGCTTCTGGGGATATCGGCCGGATGAACGGCGACATCGCGAATGTTAACTATAACGGCGCCGGCGCAGCGGCGGCCTTGCCGGGGCAACGATCGAATGCACTCGCCATTCCAAGCTACCTTCAGGAACATTACTACTGGGCGTATCTCAACCCCCGCAATGTCCGGCTTCTCGACCGCGAAATCATCGTGAAATTCATTTTGTGGGGCCAGCATCGCAGGCTTCGTGATGCGGCGTTCGCGGAACTGGAGCCCGGTTCGCGCGTATTGCAGCCCGCTTGCGTTTATGGAGATTTTTCACCCGCCCTGGCGACCTATCTCGGCCCGCAAGCCAATCTTGAAATCACCGATATCGCACCCATACAGCTTGCGGCGTGCCGGCGAAAGCTGCGAAACTTGCCGCAGGCGCGGGTGCGCCGCGCCGACGCTTCACTGGCGGACAACAATGTGTTCGACGCGGTTTGCTGTTATTTTTTGCTTCACGAACTGCCCGACGATTACAAGCATAAAGTCGTCACTGCGCTGCTTGAGCGCGTCCGCCCCGGCGGCAAAGTCGTCTTCGTCGATTACCATAAGCCGCACTTCGCCCATCCGCTCAAACCGATCACAAGCCTTATCTTCGACCGTTTGGAGCCGTTCGCCAAAAGCCTTTGGCGTCATGAAATCGTCGATTTCGCCGCCGCCCCCAAGTATTTTTCATGGCGTAAGCAGACGTTCTTTGGCGGCCTGTTTCAAAAAGTCGTCGCCCGGAAAATGGCGCAGTCCTGACTGCGCTACGCGAGCGGGGCGATTTTCAAGCCTTTCTTCGGTGCCATGGCGTTTGCTCTTTGGAACGTCAGGACGTTCGACCGATGCTAAAACCGGCATACGGCTGAAAACCCAATCACGCGCACATTTTCGCAGCGTGCGGACGTTCCCGCGAGCGCGGTCGAGCCCCGCCGTCAAGGCGCAGGCGCCAAGTCGCGCACCCCCGCTCGTAAAGCATGTCCGCGCCTCAGCGACTGGCTGCACATATTGCCCAGCGCCCTTAAAACGTTAAATATATTAGCCGGTTAGCAAGGCGCGGGGAGATGTGTTATGTCTTCTCAAGCCTTGAGGTAGGTCATGAAAAATTATGACAAGCGACGCAATTGCCTCTTTGGCCGAAGCGAGCCAAACCGCCTACGGCTTCGCCGGCCGGCGCGTTGAACACCAACAACAGGGCGGTTTTTGGCCGTCAACGCCATTGACCGGGGAGACGTTTGTCGACGTATCGGGTAAGTCTTTGCGTGAAACGGCGCTGCGATATCAAGCGGAAGACGAGCTGTGAACGAGATAAAGAGTGCAAACGAAACCAAAGGCGCCGGCGCGCGCAATCATGGAAACGCGCTTCCGTCATCTTGCGCCTCATGCGTGGTCTGGGAAAAGACGGAATGGGCGTGCTTGAATAAAGCCGCCGACGATGTCTTGAAATCGGCGCGGCGGCTGACAGCCTACCAAGTGGGTGAAACGCTGTTTCATCAGCATGACCCCTCGCATGGCGTCTATTGCCTGATGGAAGGCCTGGTCATTCTCAAACAGCTCGACACTTTTGGCAACGAAACGGCTTTCAGGCTGCTGTTTCCGGGCCAGACGTGCGGCTGGCGCAGCCTGTTTGCAGGGCAATCGCATATGGCGACCGCCGTCGTGCTGGAAACCAGCAAAGTGTGCTTTATCTCCACGGCGGACCTTGAAATCATGATGGGCGCCGATAGCGCGCTCAGTCGGGAGTTTCTCAAAACGCTGGCCACCGATCCCGGGCCCGCCGACGCGATTTTGTTGCGCAACGCCTTTCTGCCCGCGCGAATCCGACTGGCGCATCTTCTGCTCATTCTGGCCGGGCACTGTCTGAATAAGCCCATTGAGAACGAGGTTCGCTATCGCTTGCCCGTCAAGCGCAAGCACATTGCCGCCCTGATCGGCACCAGCGTGGAGACTGTCTCGCGCACGATCAGGGAGCTGGAAGACGATTCCCTCGCCTATTTCGACCAGCGAAACGTTCTAATCCCCGATATTGGCAAATTGCAGCAAGAAGTCGGCTGAAACGCTGCGCCCCTGCGCTCGTTCATGCGATTTGCGGGCCGGATTCGTCCAGCCAGCCCCCTGAAAATGGCTTTTCGCTCCAAAGTTTCTTGCAAATGCGTGTTTTTTGGGCCTTATTTTTCAATTGGGCCGAAAGGCGAGCAACAGAGCTTTGATTGATGGGCGATCAAGTCGTCTCCGCTGAATCAAGTCCGGACGAGCGCCGCGCCTTCATGAGGCAGGTCCTGAACGACCTTCATGCGCTGGAGCGCATGATCGAGGAAGGCCTGATCGAATCAGACGTGCGCCGTATCGGGGCCGAGCAGGAAATGTTCCTGATCGATCGGAATTTCCGCCCATCCTCCTCGTCCATGGGTCTGCTTGACGACATCAACGATCCGCATTTCACCACGGAGCTGGGCCTTTTTAATTTGGAGGTCAATCTCGATCCGCTCCGTTTCGAGGGCGGGTGTCTTTCACAGTTGGAAAAAGACATTGAGCACTTTGTCGGCAAGGCAAGGGCGTCCGCAAAAAAGATCGGCGTCGACATTGCGCTGACGGGAATATTGCCGACGCTGCGCAAATCCGATCTGAGCCTCGACAACTTGACCCCTTTGCCGCGCTATAAGGTGCTGGACGATGCGATGAACGCCTTGCGCGGCGACGCCTATGCATTCCACATCATGGGCGTGGACGAGCTTCTGGTAAAGCACGACTCGGTCATGCTGGAAGCGTGCAATGCGAGCTTTCAGCTGCACTATCAGGTCAGCGCCGAGGAATTCGCAAATCTATATAACATTGCGCAGGTCGTCGCCGGGCCCGTGCTCGCCGCCGCGGTAAACTCCCCGATCCTGTTCGGGCGTCAGCTTTGGCGCGAGACCCGGATCGCCCTTTTTCAGCAATCGGTCGACACGCGCGTCGCCTCCGATTATCTGCGCGACCGCAGCCCGCGCGTTTCGTTCGGCAAAGGCTGGCTCAGAAAATCCATTCTTGAACTCTTCAAAGAAGACATCTCCCGATTTCCCACGATTGTCTCCACCGGCCCTGAAGAGGATTCGATGGCCGCGCTCGATCGCAGCGAGGCGCCGAAATTGCGCTCCCTGTGCGCACATAACGGAACCGTCTATCGATGGAACCGGCCGTGTTACGGGATCAGCAATGGAAAGCCGCATTTACGGATCGAAAACAGATTGTTCGCCGCCGGCCCGACGATCCAGGACGAAGTCGCTAACGCCGCATTGTGGTTCGGGCTGCTGGCCGCGCTGTCGGCGCGCTATGACGACATTACCCAGTTGATCTCGTTTGACGACGCGAAAATGAACTTTCGATCCGCGGCCCGGCTCGGCCTCGGCGCTAGCTTCCAATGGCTCAACGGCGAATCGATACCCGGTCCGGAGCTGATTTGCTCCCATTGCGTCCCGCTCGCCGAAGAAGGGTTGGTCAAGAGCGGCGTCGATCCGGCGGATGCCAAACGCTATTTATCGATCATCGACCGCCGCGCCGCGCGGCGACACACCGGGGCCGATTGGATCGTTGCATCGCTTTCCAGCTTGCGCGGCAGAGGCGGCAAATACGAACAGCTCCAAGCGTTGACGGCCGCCCTGGTCAGTCGCCAGTATTCCGGCGCGCCGGTGGCCGATTGGGATGAAGCCTCGCCCGACGAGAAACTCGCGGCCCGCGGCGCCGCCAGCCACCGTCATCTCACCGTCGAACAATATATGAGTACGGATCTTCTAACCGTCGGCGAAGAAGACTCGCTTGATCTCGTCCTGACGATCATGGACTGGAAAAACGTGCGCCATGTGCCGGTGGAGGACAAGGATCAGCGCCTAGTCGGACTCGTATCGTACTGGAAGCTGATCAGGCTCATGGCCGCCGGCAAGATCAGCGACGCCAAGCCGATCCCCGTCGCAGACGTCATGAAGCGCGACCTGACGACGTTGCCGCCCACGGCGACAACGCTCGAAGCGATTGAAACCATGCGCAAGCACAAGATCGCATGCATTCCGATCCTCAGCGGCGAGCGCTTGATAGGCATTCTGTCGGAGCGGGACTTGATGGATCTGGCGGCGGAACTCTTGGAACAAAATCTTAGCGAGGAAACCGCTGCGCCAGCGCCCGTGGTTCCCGCCGAGAGCTGAATGCGCCTTTAAAAGACGCGCCCATCCGCCTTGACGAGCCTCTATAGCGCCGGGCGCTAGCTTTTTCCCTTGCGGGGTTTTTGCCGCGCCTGAGCAGCCGCAGCGGGCGCGTTTTGTTCTGCACGAAGTTCGCGGCGAAGGTCTTCAAGCGTGTGTGCGATGTGTTGACGGATTAGCTTGGCGACCTTGTCCGAGCGCCGCTCAAGCCACGCGGCCAAAATCTCCTCATGTTCGGTTTCCGCCCTGATATGCCGCCCCAACGGTTCGAGATGTTTGCGCACATATCGGTCGGCGATCACATGCAGGCGCATAACCATGCGAGCTGTAATGGGCCGGCTGCCGGGCGCAACGAGCGCAAGATGAAAGGCGCGGTTGAGCGCGCCGACCGTGGGTTTTTGCACGGCGGCGTCGCGACCGAGCCGGTCAAGCGCCTCGCGCGCCGCATTTTGTTCGGCCGGCGTCGCCGCCAGACAGGCTTGGGACGCCGCGTCCGGTTCGATCCTAAGTCTTAGTTCGTAGACTTCCTCTGCTTCGTCCGCAGACAGCGGCGTAACGAAATAGCCCCGGTTCGGATGCGAGACGACGAGCCCGTCCTGTTCGAGCCGGGCGAGCGCCTCGCGCAGGGGGATCTTGCTGACCTTAAGGCGCGCAGCAAGCGCGTCCTGGCGGATCGGAAGAGCCGGCGAAATCTCCCCGGAAAGGATAATATCGCGAACGATGTCCGTCAGGCGGTCGGACAGGCTGCGCACCTCAAACGCAATCGGCGCGGTTAAGTCGTCTCTATCTGAATTTGCCGCCGCCATCGCGATCTCGCATCGTGCGTCAACGAACCTCGCCCGGCCGCGCGGCGAGCGCGCGCCATCCGCGGACTATAGTTCCGTCTGTTTCCTTTACACCGACATTTTGCAGCAGCGCATCTTCTTTAGGTCACTTCGAATCCTCGCCAGAAGCGATCCTGCCGGTCGACCCAGATCGTGTTATAGCCGGTCGACACCGCCGAGCCTTCGATCGAGGGGACGATGGCGTCGTGATCGCCGAGCCGGGCGCAATCCTCGACAACGCCGACGAATGTGCTTCCGATATAACTTTCATGAACGAAGCGCGCGCCCTTGGCGAGCTTGCCGCGGGCGGCAAGCTGCGCCATGCGGGCGGACGTTCCCGTACCGCATGGGCTGCGGTCGATGGCCCGCGCGCCGTAAAAGACGGCGTTGCGCGCGTCCGCCTCGGGGCTTTTGGGCGCGTCCGCCCATAAGACATGGCTCACGCCGCGGATCGTCGGCTCGAGCGGATGAACGGGATCGACCTTTTCGCACACAAGCTCGCGCACGACGGGGCTCAATTCCAGTAACCGGGCCGCACCGAGCGCATCAAGGCCCTGATAGCCGCCCTGGGGCTCGATAATGGCGTAATAATTCCCGCCATAGGCCACGTCGACGCGCAGCGGGCCCAGACCGGGCGCGTCGATTTGAATATTCGCGGCGGCCAGATAGCTGGCTACATTCCGTATGCGCACAGATACGACTTTATCGCCGCGCGTTTCATAGGAAACGTCGATCGCGCCAGCGGGCGTTTCGATACACAGCGTCCCCGGCGTTCGCGGGTGAATAAGGCCGTTTTCCAGGCCGAACGTGATCATGCCGATCGCGCCGTGTCCGCACATCGGCAGGCATCCGCTGGTTTCGATGAACAACAGCCCCAAATCGGCGTCGTCCGCGCCCGGCGGATAAATAAACCCGCCCGACATCATGTCATGGCCGCGCGGCTCGAAGCAGAGCGCCGTCCGGATCCAGTCAAAGCGTTCAAGAAAATCCTGTCGCCGCTCCGCCATGGTCCGGCCGGCCAGCGGCGGCGCGCCGCCCGCCACAAGACGCACCGGATTTCCAGCCGTGTGCCCGTCGATGCAGAAGAACACATGGCGCATGGGTCAGGCCGCCGTTTCCTCGCGCCGGGAACCTGAAGGCCGCGTCGCCGCCGCCTTTTCAACCATCTTTGTGACTTCGTCGCGCCGCGCGTCGGTCAACGGCATGCGCGGCATGCGCACGCGTTCCGAACCGCGCCCCATGATTTGCTCGGCAAGTTTTATGCTCTGAACAAGGTCGTGTTCCGCATCAAGATGCAACAACGGCATGAACCAGCTATAGATCGCGCGCGCCCTGTCGAGATCGCCGTTTTGCAACGCCGCTACAAGCTCGATCGATTCTTCCGGAAACGCATTGGTCAGCCCGGACACCCAACCTTTCGCGCCAAGCAAAAGCCCTTCGAAAGCGACATCGTCGAGACCAGCAAACACAATAAAGCGATCGCCGAAGGCGTTGATCAAATCCGTAAACCGTCTCGTGTCCGGCGCGCTTTCCTTAATCGCGACGATGTTGGGAATCGCCGCGAGCTGTTCAAGAACGTTAAAGTCTATGCTTGTTCGATAGGCCGGCGGATTGTTGTAAAGCATGATCGGAAGCGATGTCGCTTCGGCGACCATGCGAAAATGCGCGGCCAATTCTTCCGGCTGGGGCACGTACACCATTGCCGGCAGCACCATTAAACCGTCGACGCCGATTTCTTCCGCGTCCCGTGCGTAGGCCGCCGCGGCAGGCGTCGTTAATTCGGAAACCCCGGCGATGATCGGCCGCTTGCCGGCCGCTGCGTTTTTCGCCGCACGCAGAACGTCGCACTTTTCCGCCACCGTAAGGGAATTGTTTTCGCCGACGGTGCCGAGCACCACCAGCCCGTCGACGCCGTCTTCAAGCAGCGCTTCTTGAACGCGCTGGGTCGCCTTGATATCGACCGCGAGATCCTCGTCGAACTGGGTTGTCGCCGCGGGAAAAACCCCCGACCACCCTACCGTCGCCGTGCTCATTTTTTGCTCCCTTTTTGGTTCATTTCGTATACTTTATATGAATATTGCCACCCCACGCAATGGAGGAATCCCCCTTGCCGGCTGACAAAGCCCTCATCTTGGGCGGCGGAATCGTAGGCTTGGCCTGCGCCCTGCGTCTGCAGGACCAAGGCCTTAAGGTCAGCCTGATCGATCCCGACGAACCCGGCCCCGCATCATTCGGAAACGCCGGACATATCGCCGTCGAACAGGCTGCACCCCTCGCCTCGCCGCGCACCGTCCTTGAAGCGCCGACAAAGCTGTTCGCCGTCGGCGGCCCGTTGGACATGCCCCTTAGCGCCGTCGCCGCCTGGGGACCGTTCGCCGCCCGGCTTGTCGCCGCCTCCCATCCGAAACGATTCGTCAAGGGCAAGGCGGCGCTGGCGGCGTGGCTTGAAGAAGCCATGCCGGCCTGGCGCCGTCTTTCAGAAGCGCTGGGCGCGGACGATCTCCTTTTGGAGAACGGTCATTTCGTGGTCTGGCAAAACGCGCGTGCGGCGGCGAAAGGCGCCGCCGCCTGGAAACGCATGAACACCAGCGCCGCCGCCTTCCGACCGGCGAGCCGCGCCGAACTGGAGGAGATCGCCAACCGCTTGCAAACGCCAATCGCCGGTGCCATCCGTTTTGAGCGTTCGGGACAGATTACCGATCTAACGAAATTGCTGCGCACCTTACGGACATCAATCGAAGCGCACGGCGGCATGTTCATTCGCGCCAGGGCGACAAAACTGCTGATTGAAAACGCAAAAGCATCGGCCATTACCGGCGACGGGCGGCGTCATGAAGCCGATCTCATCCTCGTCGCCGCCGGCGTTGCTTCCGGGCGGCTTATGGAAGATGTCGGTCATTGCGCACCGATCATCGCCGAACGCGGCTATCATATAGAAGCAGCGCCCGATCGCTGGCCGGCCTTCCCGCCGATTGTCTTCGAAGACCGCTCGGTCGTGGCCACCCGCTTCGCAAAAGCGTTGCGCCTTACGAGTTTTGCCGAATTTTCCCGCGCCGATGCGCCGCCCGACCCGCGAAAATGGCGGCGATTGCGCAAACACGCGGGCGAACTCGGCATCGCCTTTTCCGAACCGGTCCGGGAATGGATGGGATCGCGGCCGACATTTCCCGACTACCTGCCGGCGGTGGGCCGCAGCGCCCGCGCCGATAATCTTCTTTACGCATTCGGTCATCAACATCTCGGACTGACGCTCGCCCCGACCACCGCGGAAGTCATTGCAGCGCTAGCCTGCGGACGCTTGCCGGAGCCCAGTCCGACGCCGTTCGATCTTGCCCGTTTTGATAAAGTCTGAAATGGAAAACATGGGAGATGCGCGCGTGGGACAAGCCATTGGCGGCTCGACAATTGAAAAGGAACTCGCCGGCCTGAAAGGCTGGCCCAACCCGGCCGACCCGATCACGAAGAACGAGCGTCTTTCGCGGATCGACCGTGCGAGAGCATTGATGACGAAAGCCGGCGCAGATGCGCTGATCGTCGGCGCCGGCGCAAGTCTGCGATATTTTTCGGGCGTTGCATGGAACGCGAGCGAACGCCTCGTCGCCATGGTGATCACGCCGAAAAACGCGCCGGTTTTCATCTGTCCCGCCTTCGAGCGCGGCTCGCTTGAAGCATCCCTGGCGATCGACGCGTCGATCCGGGCCTGGGAAGAAGACGATGATCCCTATTTACTGACGGCGAACGCCTTAAAGGAACTGGGCGCCGAGCGCATCGCCGTCGATCCGGCGATGGCCTTTTCCATGGTCGATCGGCTGCGCAAATCGGGCCCTTCCGCCGATCTTGTTGAGGCCGGCTCGATTATCGACGGATGCCGCATGTGCAAGTCGCCCGCCGAACTCGCGCTGATGCAGCAGGCAAAGCACATGACCCTGGAAGTTCAGCGCCGCGCGGCGCGCATATTGGAACCGGGCATCGCAACCGACGAAGTACGGCGTTTCATCGACGAGGCCCATCGCGCGCTGGGCGCGGCAGGTTCGACCTTCTGTATCGTCCTTTTCGGCAAGGCGACCAGCTATCCTCACGGCATTCCCGGCGAGCAGCGCCTTGCCGAAGGCGATGTTGTCCTGATCGATACCGGCTGCGCGGTCGAGGGATATAATTCCGACATCACCCGCAGCTATGTCTTCGGCGAACCGAGCGCCGAGCATCGCCAAATCTGGGCGCTGGAACGCGACGCCCAACAGGCCGCGTTCGACGCGGCGATACCAGGCGCGCCGTGCGAAAATGTCGACGCCGCCGTGCGGGCGGCCCTGAAGCGCGCCGGCCTCGGACCCGGCTATCGCCTGCCCGGCCTGCCGCACCGAACCGGCCACGGCATCGGATTGAGCATTCACGAAGCGCCCTATCTGGTGCGCGGCGACAAAACCCCTTTGGCGCCGGGCATGTGTTTCAGCAACGAACCCATGATCGTCGTGCCGGACCGTTTCGGTATTCGTCTGGAAGATCATTTCTACATGACGGAGACGGGCCCCGTCTGGTTCACCCAGCCCTCGCCGTCGATCAACGCGCCATTTGGATGATTTGACGGATATGCCGCCTGACGGAGGCTATCCGCAAACAGTGGATTGAATTGAGGATCAACGTGCGCAGCAAAAACGGCATTCACATAGTAAGCTGCCATTGCGAAGGGGAAGTCGGCGACGTGATCGTCGGCGGCGTCGCCCCGCCCCCAGGCGCGACGCTGTGGGAGCAATCGCGCTACATTGAAAAAGACCGCAAGCTTAAGGACTTTCTGTTGAACGAGCCGCGCGGCGGGGTTTTTCGTCACGCCAACCTGCTGGTCCCGCCCAAGCATCCGGACGCGGCGATGGGGTTCATCATCATGGAGCCGGAAACGGTCCCGCCGATGTCGGGCTCCAACACGATCTGCGTTGCAACCGTCCTGCTCGAAACCGGGATCATCACGATGCGCGAACCGGAAACCGAGCTGCTGCTGGAAGCACCCGGCGGGCTTGTACAGGTCAAAGCCGAATGCCGCGGCGGCAAGGTCGAGCGCGTGCGATTGAACAATATTGCGTCTTTCGCCGACCGGCTCAATGCGACGCTTGAAACGAAGGACTACGGCAAGCTGAGTGTGGACATCGCCTTTGGCGGCGACAGCTTTGTCGTCGTCGAAGCTGCGGCGATGAAATTTTCTCTGTCGTCGGATGAAGCGCGCGACATGGCGCTTGCGGGCATGGCGATCGTTAAGGAAGCCGAAGCGCAGATCGGCTTTCGTCATCCAACGCTTGAAGGTATGAACGCCATTACGTTCTGTCTTTTCGCCGGGCCGGTGGAAAACGAAAACGGCAGGCGTGTCTCCCGGCACGCCGTCGCTATCCGGCCGGGCAAGATCGACCGCTCGCCGACCGGTACGGCGTCCTCGGCGCGGCTTGCGCTGATGCATGCAAGGGGCGAGGCGAAAACTGGCGACGAGGTGGTTTTCCGGTCGCCGCTCGGATCGGCATTTACCGCGCGCATCGAGGCGGAAACCCAGATTGGCGCGCGACCCGCCATTACGCCAAGCATTGCCGGGCGCGCCTGGATCACGGAAACCCGGCAGTTATTGCTCGATCCTGACGATCCCTGGCCGACGGGCTACCGCCTTTCGGACACCTGGCCGATGGACCGCGGGCGCTGACTTCCCGCCGCCGCGCATAGCAGCAATCACGCCTCAAGCGGAAAACGCCAAAAAACGCTTGCGTCTATAGGCAGTTTGTCATATTAGCGTATTATCACGATAGTACACTAATACAGTTAACGCCATGGCGAAACCCAAACTACAGCCCGCCGGCCCGGCGCCCGATAATCCCGTCGGAGCGCTTTGCACGGCCCTGACGGCGCTGCGCACGGTCGACGAGGCGCGCGATTTTCTTGTCGATTTATGCACGCCCGCGGAAATCCGGGCGCTTTCGGAGCGCTGGCATGTGGCGCGTTTGTTAAACGACGGATCGCTCTCCTACCGGGAAATCAGTCAGGAAACCGGCGTGTGTACGACCACTATCGTCCGGGTCGCCCGGTTTCTTCGCGACGAGCCCCATGGCGGCTATCGCGCGATCCTGCAACGCCTGGCCAGGAAAAAGCGATGACCCGAGACCGTTTGAGAATAGCCGTCCAGAAAAAGGGCCGGCTGGCGGACGGCAGCCTGTCGCTGCTGGCGCGCGCCGGCTTGAACGTCAAGCCGCGCGACGACGAACTGCTCCTTCGCGTCAAGAACCTTCCCATCGATATCCTGCGGGTGCGCGACGACGATATCGCCGCCTTCGTCGCCGACGGCGCATGCGAGCTTGGCATTGTCGGCCTCAACACACTGGCCGAGGACGGCTATGGCGAGGATCACCCGGAAATTGACATTCTTGCACCGCTCGGCGTCGCTCGCTGCGCCTTAAAAATCGCCGTGCCCGAAAGCTGGAACGGCGCCGGCATAGGCGATCTCGCCGGAAAACGCATTGCGACTTCCTATCCGCGTCTTCTGAAACGTTTCCTCGACGCGCGCGGGCTTGAGGCGAGCATTATCGAAATGACTGGATCCGTCGAAGTCGCCCCGCGGCTCCAGCTTGCGGCGGCGATATGTGATCTCGTCTCCACCGGCGCCACACTGGAAGCAAACGGCCTCAAAGCGATCGAAACGGTGTTTGAAAGCGAGGCGACGCTCATTCGCTCCCGGTGCGCCTTGCCGCCCGCGCTGGACGATGTCGCTCAGCGCTTGGCACGGCGCATCGACAGCGTCGTCGCGACCGAGGGAACGAAATATATCATGCTGAACGCGCCCCGCGACGCGCTGGCGCAAATCACGGCGTTGCTGCCCGGCGCCGGCGCACCCACGGTGATCCCCCTGGCGCGGGAAAATCAGGTCGCCGTTCACGCGGTTTGCCAGGAATCAGTGTTCTGGGAGACGCTTGAGGGCCTGAAAGCCGCCGGCGCGTCCGCCATCCTCGTTGTGCCTATCGAAAAGATGATGCTCTAGGAGAAATCATGAAGCGCATCATCTGGAACGAAACCTCCTCCGAGGAACGCACGCAGGCTCTGGCGCGGCCGGCGCGACGCGCAGACCCCGCCTTGCTGAACGCCGTGATCGAGATTTTTGAAACCGTCCGCAAGGAGGGACCGCCGGCGCTGGAACGCTATTCCATAAAGTTCGACGGCGCCGCGCCCGAAAGGCTGGACATCGATGCAGCCATAATCGCCGACGCGCGGGCGGCGCTCGATCCCGAAGACGCCGCCGCGCTCGACGCCGCAGCGGTCAATATCAGGACTTTTCACGAGCAAACGAAACCGGCGGATATGACGGCCGAGATGCGGCCGGGTGTTACATGCCGGCGCGTTTTCCGGCCGATCGAACGGGTGGGGATCTATGCGCCCGGCGGCAGCGCGGTGTTGGTCTCAAGCCTGATGATGACCGCGATCCCCGCCGCTGTCGCCAGCGTTCCGGACATTATCGTGACGACGCCGCCCATTCACGATCCGCTGATCCGTAAGCTAATGATTTTTACGGCGGGCCTTTGCGGCGTGAAGAGGCTGCATTTTATCGGCGGAGCGCAGGCGATCGCAGCGCTTACGTTCGGGATCGGCGCCATCCCCCGCGCCGACAAGATCGTCGGTCCTGGCGGCGCTTATGTGGCGGCGGCCAAGAAATACGCCGCTTCCCTGCCCGACGGACCGGCGATCGATATGCCGGCGGGCCCGTCCGAACTCATGGCAGTCGCCGATAAGACCGGCGATCCCGCATTGATCGCCGCCGATCTTTTGAGCCAGGCCGAACACGACCGGGACGCCCAGGTTCTTTTTGTTACGACGGAAGCCGGGCTGGCGGAAACGGTCGCAAACGCCGTCGACGCGCAGCTTCAATCCCTGCCCCGGCGCGACATCGCCCGCGCATCGCTGGATAACGCCCGCATGATCATCGTTGACGATCTTCAGTCCGCGGCTGACATCGCCAATCGATACGGTCCGGAGCACCTTTCTCTTGCGATGAAAAACGCGAGCGGCTTTGCTGAAACCATTACCGCCGCCGGCGCGATTTTCGTCGGACCCGCCGCCGCGGAAAGTTTTGGCGATTATAATTGCGGGCCCAGCCATGTGCTGCCGACGGACGGCGCGGCACGCGCCTGGAGCGGCGTTTCGACGGAAACCTTTATGCGCGCGATCTCGATTCAAGAGATCGACACGGTCGGCGCCCGCGCGCTGGCACAACCCGCCGCGCGGCTGGCGCGCCTGGAAGGCCTTGAAGCCCATGCGCGCGCCGCACTGGCGCGCCTTGAGGCGCCGCGAATGCAAAGGGCGGCCCCATGACCTCGTTAGCATACGATCTGGCGCGGCCGGAGATTATCGAGCTTGTTCCCTATTCCACCGGCTTTGACGAAGCCGCGCTCGCAACCGGCGTGTTGCTCTATGCGAATGAAAATCCCTATGCGCCGATGACGGGCGCGGCGCCGGCCAATATCAATCGCTATCCGGCGCCCCAACCGCGCGCGCTCATCGCCCGCATGGCGGAAGTTTACGGCGTCGTGCCGGAAAACATCATCGCCGGGCGCGGCGCGGATGAGGCCATCGATATATTGGTGCGGACATTTTGCCGGCCGGAAACGGATGCGATCGCCGTCGCGCCGCCCACCTTCGGCGCTTACGCTCTCGCTGCACGCCTTCAGGGCGCGCGCATCGTCGAAGCGCCGCTCGACGATGCGTTCCGGTTCGATGCGGATCGTTTTGCGAATGCCGTCGAGGCTGCGGGCGACGTCAAGCTCGCCTTTATCTGTTCGCCGGCCAATCCTACAGGCGGTCTCGTCGACAACGAGGATATCCTCGCCCTGTGCGACCGCCTTTCCCGGACGATCATCGTTGTCGACGAGGCCTATATCGAGTTTTCCGATGCGGCGAGCCTCGCCGGCGCGGCACCGGCGCGCGAGAACCTTGTCGTGCTGCGCACGCTGTCAAAAGCCTATAGTCTTGCCGGCGCGCGATGCGGCGCCGCGGTCGCTCATGCGGATATCATCGCGCTGCTAAAGAAGGTCATCGCGGTCTATCCATTGCCGGCGCCCACAATCGAGGCGGCGCTGCGCGCCCTGTCGCCGGTGCAAGCGCCGATCGTTCGCCAGAACGTCGCGCGCATTATCGAAGAACGCGAGCGCGTTCGCGAAAGACTTGCAGCCTCGCCTTTTGTCGAAAGGATTTATCCCAGCGCCGCCAACTTCTTGTTCGTCAAAACCTGCAACGGCGACGAAGCAAAACGCCGCCTCGACAAATACGCCATACGCGTGCGCTGGTTCGATGCGATCGCCCCCGGCGCGGTTCGGATCACGATCGGCGCGCCGGAAGAAAACGACCTCCTGCTCGATGCTTTCGACGCACCGGGCCAGATCCGGCCCGCGCGCCGCAGCGCCGTGCGCCGGGAAACCCGCGAAACGCAAATCGCCGCATCGGTCGATCTCGACCGCGCCGCGCCGGTCGCCGTCAGCACGGGGCTGGGCTTTTTCGATCATATGCTCGAACAGGTCGCCCAGCATGGGGGCTTTTCCCTGATCCTTCAGTGCGCGGGCGATCTTCAGGTCGACGCCCATCACACCATCGAAGACTGCATGCTGGCGCTGGGCGAAGCGCTGCGCCAAGCGCTGGGCGACCGGCGGGGCGCGGCGCGTTTCGGCATGGCCCTGCCCATGGACGAAACGCGCGCCGAAGCGCTGATTGATCTGAGCGGACGGCCCTATGCGAAATTCGAGGGCGCCTTTTCCGCGCCGCTGATCGGCGATTATCCAACCCAGATGACGGCCCACGCGATGCGCTCGCTCGCCGATTCCTTGCGCGCCGCCATTCATATCTCCGTCGTCGGGGAAAACGACCATCACATGACCGAAGCCTGTTTCAAAGCGCTCGGCCGGGCGCTGCGCCAGGCGATACGCTTTGAAAGCGACGCCATCCCCAGCACCAAGGGAATGCTGGGGTGAGCGCGGTCATCGTCGATCTTGGCTGCGCAAATCTTGCGTCCATGCGCTTTGCGCTGGACCGTCTCGGCGCGCTCTACCGCATCACCAACGACGCCGCCGTTATTGCGGCTGCGGAGCGCGTTATCCTGCCGGGCGTCGGCTCGGCGCGCTACGCCGCGGACCGGATCGACGCGCTTGGCCTGCGCGACACGCTGTCCCGGCTCGAACAGCCGCTGCTTGGCGTGTGCCTTGGCATGCAACTGCTTTATGAAACCTCCGTTGAAGGCGAGGCGCGCGGCCTTGGCCGGCGAAAGGGGCGCGTCGAACGGTTGGCGGTTCCTACCGGCGCGCCCTGGCCCCATATGGGCTGGTCGAAACTGCGCATGGCCGGCCGCGACAGCCGACTTCTCGACGGCGTCGACGACGGCGCCTATGTTTACTTCGTCCACGGATTTTATTGTCCGATCGGAAATGAAACCGCCGCTCTTGCGGATTACGGGTCGGCGTTTTCTGCAGCGGTCGAAGCGGAAAACATTTACGGCTGCCAGTTCCACCCGGAACGTTCCGGCATCGACGGCGCGCGCGTTCTTAAGAATTTTCTGGAGGCGCCGTGCTGATATATCCGGCCATCGACCTTATCGGCGGCCGCTGCGTGCGGCTTCTGCAAGGCGCATTCGACAAGGCGACGTTTTACGACGTCGCCCCGGCGGATGCCCTTGCCGCCTATGACGCGGCGGGCGCGGCCTGGGCGCATCTTGTGGACCTCGACGGCGCCAAGGAAGGCGCGCCGCGCCAACACGATCTCTTGCACGATCTTGCGCGGCGTTCATCCCTTCGCCTGCAACTCGCCGGCGGCGTGCGCAGGCGCGAGGATGTCGCCGGTCTTCTTCACGCCGGCGCGGCCAGGGTCGTCGTCGGCAGCCGCGCCGTCGAAGACCCCCAAGGCGTCAGCGCCTGGATCGAGGAATTCGGCGCCGATCGGCTGACCGTCGCTTTCGACGTCCGCCTCACGGAAAAGGGGCCCTATGTGGCCGTCAAAGGCTGGCGGGAAACGTCAAGCCTGTCGCTTTTCGAAGCGCTCGACCGGTTTCCGCCCGGCGCAGTCCGCCATGTCATGATCACCAACATCGCCCGAGACGGCGCGCTTAACGGGCCTGACGTCAAACTTTATGAAACGGTGCTGAGAGCGCGGCCTGATATCGCGCTTCAGGCTTCCGGCGGCGTGCGCGATCTTGACGATATTCATACGCTCGACAAGGCCGGGGCGGCCGGGGCCATTGTCGGGCGCGCCTTGTTCGAAAAGCGTATCGATCTTGAGGAGGCGATACGTGCCGGCGCGTAGGATCGTTCCCTGTCTCGACGTGCGCGACGGCGCGGTGGTTAAAGGCGTGAAATTCAAAAACCATCGCGTTGTCGGCGGCATCGCCGAGCTTGCCCAACGCTATCGCGACGAGGGCGCTGACGAGCTTGTCCTTTACGACATCGCCGCAAGTCCGGAAAACCGCGACGTCGACGTCAAATGGGTCTCTGACGTCGCGCGCATTCTCGATATTCCCTTTGCGGTCGCCGGCGGCATACGCACCGCGGCACAAGCGGCTTTGCGCCTTGAATGCGGCGCCGACAAGATATCGATCAATTCCCCCGCGCTCGAGCGGCCCGCGCTGATCGACGAACTCGCCGCCCGGTTCGGTTCGCAATGCGTCGTCGTCGGCGTCGACAGCAAATATGAAGACGGCGATTATATGATCTATCAGTATACGGGCGATATGGCGCGCAGCCGTCCCGCCGGACGGCGCACACTTGACTGGATCCGGGAGGCGGTCGATCGCGGCGCCGGGGAGATCGTGCTTAACTGCATGAATTCCGATGGCGTGCGCAAGGGATACGACCTCGAACAGCTTCAGGCCGCGCGCAGCGTTTGCCCCGCGCCGTTGATCGCATCGGGCGGTGCGGGCGCCATGGAGCACTTTAAAGACGTCTTTAAAAGCGCCGATGTCAGCGCCGCGCTGGCGGCGAGCGTCTTTCACAGCGGCGACATCGCCATTCCCGAACTGAAAAGGTATCTTCACGCATGCGACATCGAGATGCGCCTTTAGGACTTGAGGACGTCGGAACGCTCGACTGGGACAAGATGCAGGGGCTCTTGCCCGCTGTGGTTCAGGATCGCGCAACCTTGCAGCTCCTGATGCTCGCCTATGTGAGCCAAGACGCGCTTCAAGAAACGATCCGCACGCGGCGCGCCATATTTTACAGCCGGTCGCGACAAGAGCTATGGCGCAAAGGCGAAACCTCCGGCGCGTGGCTGGAAAATGCGGAGGTTTTTTCCGATTGCGATAATGATGCTCTGCTCATTCTCGCCGATCCGGCGGGGCCGGTCTGTCATCTCGGCTCCACAAGCTGCTTCACGACGCAAACCGCGCCGGGGCTCGGCTGGCTCGCCGAACTGGAACGCATCATCGAGCAGCGCATCGCCGACGGCGATGGGGACAGCTATACCAAGAAACTATCGCAAGGCGGGATCAAGCGCGTCGCCCAAAAAGTCGGCGAAGAAGGCGTTGAAACCGCCCTGGCGGCGACGGGCGGCGAAGCGGACGACCTTGTGGAAGAAAGCGCCGACCTGATGTTTCATTTGCTGGTGCTGTTAAGAATGAAAAACCTGTCTCTCGCCGACGTCGCTGAGCGATTGCGCCAGCGCCACGCGGAAAGCCGCCGCTGACCGTTCAGCGCACAAAGAGCCTTTTCAGATTGCGCGCTGCCTGACGGATGCGCTGCTGGTTTTCAACCAGCCCGATGCGCACATAGCCTTCGCCATATTGGCCAAAGCCGCGCCCGGGCGCGACCGCCACGTCCGCTTCTTCCATCAACATCTTGGCGAACTCGACCGAACCCATATGGGCGAATTTTTCCGGGATCGGCGCCCAGGCGAACATGGAGGCGTTCGGCGTCGGGATCGCCCAGCCCGCCCGGGCGAAATGTTCGATCAGCACGTCGCGGCGGCGTTTATAGGTTGCGCGCATCTCTTCAACGCAGTCCCAAGGCCCGTCCAGCGCGGCGACAGCGGCCACCTGGATCGGCGTGAAAGCGCCATAGTCTAGATAAGATTTCACCCGCGCCAGCGCATGGATGAAACGTTCGTCGCCCACCGCCATGCCCACGCGCCAGCCGGCCATGGCGAAGGTTTTCGACAACGAATTGATTTCAACGGCGACTTCCTTCGCGCCTTCGACCTGCAGCACCGACGGGGGTGGCGCATCGAAATAGATCTCCCCATAGGCGAGATCGGAAAGGATAATGATGTCGTGCTTTTTCGCCAGCGCGACTGCGTCCTTGTAAAAATCGAGCGCGACGGTTTGCGCCGTCGGATTGGAAGGATAGTTGAACACCATCGCCCGCGGCGTCTTATGCGAGCGGCCGATCGCGATGGAAACGTCCGATAAATACTGCTCCGGGGACAGCGCCGGCACGGCCAGGATGACGCCGCCGGCGATAATAAAACCATAGGCGTGGATGGGATAGGCGGGGTTTGGCGAGAGAATGACGTCGCCGGGGCCGGTGATCGCCTGGGCGAGATTGGCGAATCCTTCCTTCGAGCCGATCGTCGCGACGATTTCGGTTTCCGGATTGAGCGCGACGTCGAACCGGCGCTCGTAATATCGCGCGATGGCGCGTCTGAGGCCGATAATCCCACGCGAGGCCGAATAGCGATGCGCCTTGGGATTGCGCGCCGTTTCAACTAGCTTGTCGACGATATGCGGCGGCGTGGGCATGTCCGGATTGCCCATGCCGAGATCGATGATGTCGCGGCCAGCGCTGCGCAGACGCGCTTTGACCTTGTTGACCTCCTCAAAGACATAAGGGGGCAACTGCTTAATGCGGTGAAATTCTTCTTTCGTCGCCATAAGATGAAGATCGCTTCCAGCGCCCTAAAGCTTGCCTGACGCCATTGCAAACATCAGCAATACTATTTGTCCGCCGCAAAAGAGAACGCAAAACAGGAATTCAGCAAGCGTTCCAAGCGGAAAAAATGACGCACTTGTTCAGGACCGCCGTCAGTTCCCATCAAGATGTTCATTAAGGACCGCCGCCGCGCCCCATAGCGCCGCGTCGGGCTGGACGATCAGGCGTATGGGCGCATTGTCGACATAATCGCGCCGGCGTCCCTTATCGAGAAAGCCTTCCACGAACCGGCTATTGAGCAAGACATCGCGAATCTTCGGCAAAATGCCCCCGCCAAGGACGACGCCGCCGAGCGCGCCGGTCGCCAGCACCGCGTCGCCAACAGCCCCGCCCAGTATGCGGCAGAATAGGTCGACGGCTTTCACGGCCAAGGGGTCTTCCCCCTTGAGGGCGGCGGCGGTGATTTCATCGGCCTCAAGCGGAGCGCAGGATGCGCCCGAGCGCGCGCACAGCGCACGGTGAATATTCATGATCCCCGGACCGGACGCCACGCGCTCCACGGAGACGCGATCATAGTCGCGGGCGATCAATTTCATGATTTCGTATTCTTCGTCCGTCGTCGGTGCAAAGGAAACATGGCCGCCTTCGGTCGCGATGATTTTTCGTCCCGATTTCGTCGGCACGATCAGCGCCTGGCCAAAACCGGTGCCGGGGCCCGCCACAAGCGTCGGCGACAAAGGGTCAGGCGCGCCGGGCTTGATCGACAGGAAATCGTCGGCGCCGAGACAGTCGACGCTTGCAGCCAGCGCGTAAAAGTCATTGACGATTAAAAGCTCGCGCAGCCCCAGCGCCTGCCGGAGGTCTTCGCGGCGAAACCGCCAGGGCGAATTCGTAAAGACGATTTCATCCTCGTCGATGGGCGCGGCAACCGCAAAGCATGCGCGGGTTGGTTTTTCGCCCACCGACTCGAGATACGCGCCAGCGACATCGCGCAAGGCCGCGAATTCCGCCGCGCGGTACTTTTGAACCTGCCCAATAGCGGGTGTTTCGCCCGCCCATTGGGCGAGCGCAAATCGCGCGTTCGTTCCGCCGATATCGGCGATAAGCGCCGCCTCAGTCACTTTCGCTCTCGCCTCCCGCTTTCGACTCTCGCGCTCTCATCGGCATTGTGGACGAGCGTTGATTTTGCCGCAAATAGTTCTTTATTAACGAATCTGCGAATTCGCAGCTGAGACGCCGATCAGAGGGAAATCGGCATGGATGAATGGTGGCGCGGCGGGGTAATCTATCAGATTTATCCGCGCAGCTTTTGCGACTCCGACAATGACGGCGTCGGCGATCTGCGCGGCGTCGCTTCCCGGATCGGTTATCTCAAACGCCTTGGCGTCGACGGCGTCTGGCTGTCGCCGTTCTTTCGCTCGCCCATGAAGGATTTCGGCTACGACGTTTCCGATTATCGCGACGTTGATCCGATTTTCGGCGTGCTCGACGATTTCGACCGGCTGCTGGCGAAAAGCCACGACGCCGGTCTGAAAATTATCATCGACCAAGTCTATTCACATACATCCGATCGGCATCCATGGTTCAGAGAAAGCCGCCGCGCCCGAAACGGTCCCAAGGCGGACTGGTATGTCTGGGCGGACGCCAAACCCGACGGCAGTCCACCGAACAACTGGCATTCCGTTTTCGGCGGCGCTGCATGGTCCTGGGATACGCAGCGGCGTCAATATTACCTGCACAATTTTCTCGCCGAACAGCCGGACCTCAATTTTCACAACGCCGACATGCGCAAGGAAATTCTCGACATCGCCAAATTCTGGCTTGACCGCGGCGTCGACGGGTTTCGGCTGGATGTCGCCAATCTTTATTATTCTGACCGACGATTGCGCGACAATCCGCCGAAACGACCGGAAGGCGGTTTCGCTCGGCCCTATGAGCATCAGCGCCATCTTTACGACCGTTCTCAGCCGGAAACCCTCGCATTCATGGAAACGCTCCGTACGCTCATCGACCGATATCCGGATCGCATGACCGTGGCCGAAATCTTCAGCGATTTTCCGGCCGCGCGCAGCATGGAATACGTTCAGCAAGGCCGGCTTCACACGGCCTATAATTTCCAATTGCTAGGAGACGGGCCATTAAGCGCAAAACTGATCCGCGACGCGCTCGAAAGCTGGACCAGCAAGACTGGCTGGCCGAGCTGGTGTTTTTCCAATCACGACGTCCCGCGTTCGCGCACGCGCTGGGGCGGTGAAGACGCAAACGACGCCTTCGCGCAATTGCTGACGGGTGTCCTGATGTGCCTGCGCGGGACGATTTTTCTATATCAGGGCGAGGAACTCGGCCTGCCCCAGGCGGGCGTGCCTTTCGACAAGCTTCAGGATCCGGAAGGGATCAGGTTCTGGCCCGACAATCTCGGCCGCGACGGCTGCCGCACGCCCATGCCCTGGCGCGTAGAAGCGGCCAATGCCGGGTTTTCCGGCGTTGAGCCCTGGCTGCCCGTCGATCCGCGCCATTATGCGCTCGCCGTCGATTGTCAGGAAAACGACCCGGGCTCGACGCTCAATCTGACGCGCAGGTTCATCGCTTTCCGCCGCCGCCATCGCGCCCTGCGCCTCGGCGATATTGAATTCTTTGACGCGCCGGGGCCCATTTTGATGTTTCGCCGAACACATGGCGACGAACGATTGCTCTGCGTCTTCAATCTCGGCGGCGACGTTGCGACCGCGGATTTGCCGGCCGACGGAAAAGATCTTTCTTATGGCCTTGGCGGCGCCCATGACGGCCGGCGCGCAACGCTGCCGCCCTTCGGCGGTCTCGTCGTCGCGGAAGAAACGCGTTGACGGATCAGCCCGGCGCGCCAATCATTTATCCGGGCAGGCTTTCAAGAAACGCATCAATGGCCGCAAGCGCGACCGGCTCGTTGAGCAAGGGCGCATGGCCCCGATCCGGAACGGTTACACGCACAAGGTCGGGTTTTGCCACCGCCATGCGGTCAAAAATCTCTTCGCTGAGTAGGTCCGACAGTGCGCCGCGCAAAACCAGCGTGGGAAGCGGCTTCAACGCGGCGAAGAGTTCCCAGGGATCGATAGGCGTCGCACCCGCCTCACGCGCAGCATCGCCGATCTTCTGGTCGAAATCGAGACGGATCGCGCCGGTCTTGTCCTGCCGATAGCCGCGCTTGGCCATGTCGAGCCATTCGTGATCGCTCAAACCCGGAAGCCACGGACCATAGGTTTCACGCGCTTGGCCCACCGCTTCGGCCCAGCTCGCCACGGGCGGCTGTGCGCCCACATAATCGAGAATGCGCGCCAGTCCTTCCGGCGCGACCTCGGGGCCGATGTCATTGATGATGATGCCTAAGGGAAGGTCAGGCTTGAGCGCGGCAATCGCCATCGACATGAGCCCGCCGAGCGACGTGCCGATGAGAACGACTTTGCCGATCTTTTCGAGTTCCAGCAAGCGCAGAACATCGCCCACATATGTCGGCGGCTTGTAATTTGAATAGTCCGGGTCGTAGTCGGAAAATCCGCGGCCGCGAAAGTCCGGACACAGCACTCTGCGCTGCGCCGATAGCCTTTCCGCCAGATCAATGAAATCCCGGGAATTGCGCGTCAGCCCCGGTAAACACAGGGCCGGCGTTTTCTTCCCGCCGGCGGCGTTGAAATCCCTGAAAAAGAGCGACAGTCCGTCCTCGGACTGAAATCGGCGCTCAACATGCATGACCGGTCTCCCGACGATTGAAAACGATCGTCACCTTTTTATGTCCGCGGCAATCATCGGCTTACTCTTCCCCGCCGCCCCGAAACGCATCGAGTGTCCTTGCTAGGGTATCGGCGGGGCTATCGCCAGCGTCGATCACCAGCCAATCCCGAATGTCCTGATCGATCTCAAGCTGTTTTAAGACCACCGCCCCGGTTGCGTCGGAGGCGTCTTTGCCGCGCGCCGCAACACGGTCCAGCAAGGTCTCGCGCGGCGCCGTCAGCCAGATCCCCGTGAACGGAACATCGGCTTTGTGCGCCATTTGCTGGACCGCCTGGCGGTGCGCCGAAGAAAGAAACGTCGCATCGATAATCGCCGTATGTCCGGCGCGCAGAACGCGGCGCGCATCCCGCAAGAGGCGCCGATAGACCTGCGCCGTGCGGTCGCCGGCATAGCCTTCCGGCTCGAGACGGGTCTCCGGCGCAAGGCCTTCAAGCCGCTTGCGCGCGACATCGCTGCGCAGAACGATCGCGCCGTAATGAGGATCGAATTCCCACCCCAGACGCCGGGCCAGCGTGGACTTGCCGGTTCCCGAATATCCGCCGACCGCTATGAGCTGAGGCTTGCCCGCCGCGTTCAGACAGTCCAGCGCCAGATCGAAATAGCGTTTCGCCTGGCACCGGGTTTTTTCCGGCTGCGCCGGCAGGCTCGCGACCATGGCGCGCACACCCGCGCGCATGGACTGAAACAACGCCATAAGGCGAAGGCCGGCATAGTCGCGCGTCGCGCCCAAATAGCGGTTGAGCAGGAGATTGGCGAGATCGCGGCGACCGTGATGGATAAAATCCATGGTCGTGAACGCCAGATCGTAGAGTACGTCGACCGTGGCGATCTCGTCATTGAATTCGATGGCGTCAAAGGGCGTCGGCTCGCCCTCAAACATGCAGATATTGGCGAGGTGCAAATCGCCATGGCAATGGCGCACAAAACCGCGGCGCCCGCGCGCATCAAGCCGCTTCCGACATGTATCGAGTTCATCCCGTGCAAGCGCCGCCCAGCGTGCTACATCGTCGGGGCCCACGGCGCTGATCTTGCCGGCGTCAAGGTCGCCCGCGATCTGTTCGATCACGCCGGCCTGTCTTTCGCCGGCGCCGGCCATGGCGATCGGCGCCGCCTCTAGATGAAACGCAGCGATCTTGTCGGCGAGCCGTTCGATGTCGGCGACGTTCAAAGCGTTGCGCCCGAGCAGCGCGTCAAACTCATCGCCGGGGTCGAAACGGGCCATCTCTACGGCCCATTCGGCGATCTCGCCGGAGGCTTTCCAGCCGACGCCCTCGGGACCGCGATAGATTGGCGCGGCGCGGAGATACATGTTCGGCGCCGTGCGGCGATTGATTTCAACCTCCTTCTCGCAAGCCGCCTTGCGCTGCTCAATCGTCGAGAAGTCGGCGAAATCATATTGAACGGCGCGCTTGACCTTGTAGACCCGCGCGCCGACCAGAAAGACGTAAGACAAATGCGTGTCGATGCGCTCAACGGGCGCGCCGCCGAAGCTTGACGGCGAGGACAGGAAATCGACGACAGCCTTCTGGGATTCCACAACGCCAGTCTCGCGCTTTCAGCCGCGAGCGACAAGACGCGATCGATTTGCAAGCGTGATGCGCTGAGCCTGTTCTTGGTCTTTCTTTTTGGCGGCGGCCGATGCCGGCGTTCATTATTCAGAGCGAAACGCCATGTCCTAGAAAGGGCGATTGGCGGCGATCGCGGTAATATTGGTTTTCAACAGTCTTTCTTACCGTCAGTCTTGGCCTGGATTGCCTTTTGACTACAAGGCTTGGGATTCCTGTCCAAAGATTGTTTACGAAATCGGTTATACAACTTTGGCAGAAATTCATTTGACTATCGCCGTGCATGTGTCAAAATAATCTATGTATTACCGAGGGTTGCCAGGTTGATTTAGATCAACGCAAACCTCTGTGTTCTTGTTATTCTAAAGCGATGACGTCGGCACTGTAGGCAGCGCCGGCAAAAGCAATGATAGGGCATTCAAAAATATACAAGAAATAGATTTGATGTCTTTCGTCCAGTTTTGGACGCTGCGTTGGGAGGAAATGCTTCGGCGACGATGCCGGCGAATGGAGGCCAGGAGGCCAGAAAGTGCATGTCAGCCGTAGTCAAACAGGAAGATTTGATTAAAACCGTGAAAAAGTCACACGCATCGTCTCCGGCCCGGACCCAAGTCGTCGCCTGCATCGACGCTGTGCCGGATTCTGGCAAGACGGTGCCCTATGGCGTGATGGCCGCGAAAGCGCTTGCCGCCGAACTGACTTTACTTCATGTCATTGAAACAAAAGAGAATTCTCGCGTTCCATATGATCCAATCACATCGGAGCTGCGACACCGCGAAACCCTCATAAGGATCGAAGAATTGGCGCAAAAATGCGACGGTGAAGCGGCGGCGATCCATACCACCGTGCTCGAGGGAAGACCGGCGGAGCAAATATGCCGCTGGGCGCTCAATCATGAAGCCAGCCTCATTGTCGTCAGCGCCCATGATAACGGATCAGCCCCGGGCGATACGGTGCGGAGCATATTGAGCCGGGCCGCTGGAACTGCGGTTTTGGTCGTGCCGAACCGCGCGCCGATGGCCGATGACGCCTCCTACCGCCGGATCATGGCGCCGCTCGACGGGTCTTCCCGCGCGGAAACCGCCCTCCCGCTCGCTCTGCGTCTTGCGCGATCTTTCGGCGCAGAACTGATGCTGGCGCATGCGGTCCCTGAACCTGAATTCACGGAAATCGGCCCGCGCGAACCGGAAGACGAAGAACTTCGCCAACGTCTGATGCGCCGCAATGAGACGGTCGCCCGCACCTATCTCAACCGGGTTCAGACGCGCCTAGCCGATCAGTCCGTCAATGTGATAACCGAAATTCTGTCAGGCGGCGATGCGCGTCATCTTCTTGCCCGCACCGTCAGTGAACGAAACATCGACTTGGTGGTCATGTCTTCTCACGGACGCAGCGGCCATGTGGATATGGCGGCGGGCAATACAGCCAACCATCTCATTACGCATGCGCCTGTGCCGGTCGTGGTCGTTCGCGACTCGGCCGGCCGCACGAATTCTCCCCATAACCAGATATCGTCAAGCTCAGGACTTCGTTTCGCCCACCAGCAAGTGGCCTGACAGTGGCGGCCGATCAGCCGCATGCGACGCCGATCACGGCGGCGGGGGAAGCCCTGGAACGACGTCATCATGTGCGCGACTACGCGCCGAAACGAATTCCGGCGTGGAGCGGCTTGCGCACCCTGCCCCTGTGGCTACGCCGGCTCAAGACCGCTTGTCTGACCGCTGAACCGAACGCCGCGAAAGCGGCCGAGTGGATTCTCGACAACCATTTTCATATTGAGCGCGCCATTCGGCAAATCCGCGAAGACATGCCGAGCGCGTTCTATTCGCGGCTGCCGAGCTTGGAAAACGCCGATAGCGAAGGATTGCCGCGCATTTTCCTCGTAGCGCACGGCCTTTTGAACACCAGCCATCTACAGCTTTCCCTGAGCGCCGCCGTCGAATTCGTCAACGCCTATCAGGCCAAAAGCCCTTTGACGATCGCCGAGTTGTGGGCGTTTCCAACGATGCTCCGCCTGGCCAGTCTGGAGATTCTGGTCAAAGCGGCATCGACCCTGTTCCCGGATCTGAATGCGCCTTTCGAAGACAGGGCGGGCGCCGAGGAACTGGTGTTTATCGATCCCACGGAGAATGTCGCCCGCGCGATCGGCAGCCTGCAGGTCATTTCCTCCATTCCGTGGAAAGACTTTTTCGACAGCGCCAGCCTGGTCGAAAAAACCCTGCAGGCCGATCCGGCCGAAGTCTATTCCCGAATGGATTTCGACACCCGCGACCGCTACAGAAAAGCGATTGAAGACGTCGCCGCGGGGGCCGGCGTATCAGAACTGGAAACGGCCAAACAGGTCGTCGCCCAAGCCCAAGGCTCGGCCGGCGACAAACCGCGCGATCATGTCGGCTACTGGCTCATCGGCGACGGGCGCAAAGAAATCGAGCGCTTGACGAAGTCGCGCCTGCCGTTCGACGCCGCCCTCGGACGCTGGGTCGTCGATCATTCGGGTCCGATCTACGGCGCGTCCCTCGCGGCAGTGTGTCTTGCGGCTTTGTGCCTGCCAATCATCTATCTCGTCATTCAAAATGCGTCGCCGCTCATACTGGCCGCCGGCGTCGCGCTCACGCTGATTCCCGCGACGATTGTCAGCATGACCGTCGTCAACTGGATATTCACGTTGAGCACGCCGCCGCGGCTCCTGCCCAAGCTCGATTTCGAAAAAGGCATTCCAAAAGACTGCGCCACAGCGGTCGTCATGCCGGTGATCGTCGGCAGCGAAGCAGAAGCGCGCGCCCTTGTGGATCGCCTGGAGATGCACAGGCTGATGAATCCCGATCCGAGTTTGCGGTTCGTCCTGCTCAGCGATCATACGGACGCGGCGACGGAAACAACGCCGCAGGATCGAGCCATCGAGCAAACGCTGATCAACGCCATCCGCCGGCTCAACGCCGAACATGGCGCCGACGGCCATGCTCCGTTCCATCTGCTGCATCGTCTTCGCGAGCACAATCCCCAAGAACGCCGCTGGATGGCTTGGGAGAGAAAGCGCGGCAAGCTCCAGCAATTCAACGCGTTCGTGCTCTCAGGCGACAAGAGCGCCTTCGCCATCGAAGAAGGCGACAGCGAACGCCTGCGCGGCATCCGTTTCGTCGTCACCGTGGACGCCGACACAGTTCTGCCCATGGGGTCCGTCAACCGGCTTGCCGGCGTTCTCGGCCATCCGATGAACCAGGCCGATTTCGACCCCGAGAGCGGGCGCGTGCGCGCCGGCTACACCGTGATACAGCCGCGCATCGAAATTACGCCGGAAGGTCAACCGCGCTCGCTGTTCCTGCGGTTTTTCACCGGAGACACCGCCATCGATATCTACAGCCGCGCGGTCTCCAATATTTATCAGGATCTTTTTGGATCCGCGGTCTATATCGGCAAAGGCGTTTATGAAGTCGCTGCGTTCGAACGCTCGCTTGAAAATCGCGTTCCGGAAAACGCGTTGCTCAGCCATGATCTGTTTGAGGGAGCGCATGGCCGCACAGCGCTGGCCACCGACATCGTCTGCTATGACGGCTTTCCGTCAGCTTATTTGGAATATGTACGGCGCTGGCATCGTTGGGTGCGCGGGGACTGGCAGTTGTTGCCGTGGCTCGCCGGGCGCGTCCCCGGCGCCGATGGCGAAAAGCAGATAAACCGCTTATCACTGCTCGACCGCTGGAAAATCTTCGACAATTTGCGCCGGAGCCTGGTTCCGCCGGCGCTTGTCGCGCTGGCGGCGGCGGGATGGTTTTTCTTGCCGGGCAGCGCCTGGGTGTGGACGCTGTTGACGATACTCGCGCCCGGCGCGCATCTGGTGACGGAACTGGCGACCGGCCTTAGTCATGCGCGGCGGCGGGCGGCGTTTCAAAACGCACTCCACCAATTCACGGAACAGGCCGGGCGATGGGCGCTGGCGGTCGTCTTCCTTCTCTATGAGGCTGCGGTCGCCGCCGACGCCATAGGGCGAACGCTATGGCGCGTTCTGGTCTCTCGGCAAAAACTTCTTGAATGGACATCGGCGGCGCATACCAGCGCTGAATTGAAACGCAAACACCCCCGCCGCCACGCCTGGAAAGAAATGATCGCCGCGCCGATACTGTCGTCGGCGATCGCGCTCGGTCTTGCCTTGGTCAATCCCTCGGCGCTGCCGGCCGCGTCCGGCTTATTGCTGCTATGGTTTCTGTCGCCGGAAATCGCGCTGTGGATCAGCCGTTTCACCGAACCTTCGCGCGAAGCATTGACCGCCAATCAGCACGCGTTCTTGCGGCAGGTCGCCCGGCGCACATGGTATTTTTTCGAAACTTTCGTCGGTCCGGAAGACAACTGGTTGCCGCCCGACAATTTTCAGGAAGACCCCGAACCGACGATCGCGCACCGAACGTCGCCGACGAATATCGGCTTGATGTTCCTGTCATTGCTGGCCGCCCGGGATTTCGGTTATCTGAGCCCGGCCGACTTCGCCCTGCGAATCCAGAACAGCCTCGACACGCTCGACAAACTCGACCGCTATCGAGGTCATTTTCTGAATTGGTACGATACGCGCCTGCTCAGCCCGCTGGAGCCGAGATATGTCTCGGCTGTCGACAGTGGTAATCTCGCGGTTTGTCTGATCACGCTGAAAGAAGGCTGCCTTGAGGCGGCCAATGAGCCGGCGCTGCGGGTTAATCGCTGGGACGGCCTGGTGGACGCCTTCGACTTGCTCGCCGACGCCCTCAAACGCGCAATGAAATCGGAGAGCAATTCAGCGCTTTCATCGCAATTGTCAGCCATGCGGGATCGCCTCACCGCAGCGCCGAAAGACCCGGTCCGGTGGCGCGCCCATGTCGCAAGTCTCATCAATCGCGTCTGGCCCGAGCTGGAAGAAGCCATCGCGCATGAGATTCAGGCGACGCATTCGCCTTCATTCGTCAGCATGCGGGAAATCAACGCCCGGATGGAAAGGGTCAATCACGGCCTTGCGCGACTGCAATGGGATTTTGACAATCTTTTTCCATGGTTCGCCCTGATGGACACAGCACCGCCGCTGTGCCGGGCGTTCGCCGATGAAATAAGCGAATTGCTGACGCCTGCGATGACGCTGGCGGACGCTGCGGATCGGTGCGCGCGGGCGTCCGCCCTGACGTCCGAACAACTGTCGTCTGAAGCGATGGACAAGGACTCCGCACAGTGGCTTGCCGATCTCGCCGCAGCAATTGAAAGCGGCGCGCAAACGCAGCGCCAGTTGCAAGAGCGCTTAGTCAACAACGCCGCGCGCGCAAGCGACATGGCGTATGAAATGGATTTCAGGCTTGTTTATGATCCGGAAGTCCGACTGTTCCACATCGGCTATAATGTCAGTTCGGATCGAATGGATTCGAACCACTATGATTTTCTCGCAACGGAAGCGCGGCTGGCGAGTTATTTCGCCATCGGCAAGGGCGACGTGCCGCCTGAGCACTGGCGCTTTCTCGGCCGCCCGGTCACGCGGGTCGACGGCGCCTTGTCGCTGTTGTCCTGGGACGGCTCGATGTTTGAGTATCTTATGCCAGCGCTCTTGCTGAAGAACGGCGAAGGAACCCTGCTTGACCGATCGGAAAAGTCAGCGGTCGCCGTTCAGCGCCGATATGCGGAAACGCTCGATATTCCGTGGGGTATTTCAGAATCCGGTTTCTCATCGCGCGACGCCGCCGGAAACTATCAATACAGGGCTTTCGGCGTGCCTGGCCTGGGCCTTCGCCGCGGCCTGTCCGAAGATATTGTCATCGCGCCCTATGCAAGCGCGCTCGCCCTAGCGGTTTGCCCGGCCGCCGCCGCCCTGAACATGGCGCGGTTGGCGCAACTCGATATGCTCAATCTATACGGATTTTTCGAGGCGGCCGATTTCACCCAGGAAAGAACCAGCGGGCGGCAATTTACCCCCGTGCGCTCTTTCATGTCGCACCATCAGGGCATGTTGCTGGCCGCGATCGCAAATGCGCTGCATGACGACTCCATGCCCAAGCGCTTTTTATCGAACAAGCGCATGCAGACGGCGTCTTTGCTGCTTCAGGAACGCGCCCCATGGGAACTGCCGCCCGAAAGCGCGCAAGAAGACGAAACAGCCGAAACGACAACGCGAGCCGTCGCCCTGCCGGCGTTATATCCATGGGCGCCGCCGGCGGACGCCGCCGCCGCTCAGCTTCATTTACTTGGCAACGGCCGCCTGGCAACGTGGATATCCAGCGCCGGCGGCGGCGCCTTGTGGTGGCGGGGCCATTCGCTGACGCGCTGGCGTTCGGATATGACGCGCGACAATCTCGGCCTTTGGGTTTATGTGCGCGATACGGAGAGCGACGCCGTATGGTCGGCCGGACAACAGCCGACCGGCGTCGTGTCGCATGACTCTCATGTCATGTTCCATCCGCACATGGCGGAGTTTCGCCGGCGCGACGCCGGCATCGCCATGCGCATGGAGGTGGGCGTCGCCTCAAGGGACGATCTGGAAATTCGTCTCATCACCGTCACCAACGAAACCGATCGCCAACGATCGCTGGAAATCACCAGTTGCGCGGAAGTCGCGCTGGCCCCGCCGCTCGATGACGAACGCCACCCCGCCTTCAACAAGATGTTTATTGAGAGCGAGTATCTCAGCCATATCGCCGGCCTGATGTTTACGCGGCGGCCGCATCAGCCTTTGGAGCAGCCGCCGGCGCTGCTGCATCGTGTTGTTTGCGACGACAAAGGACCCGATTCCATACGTTTCGAAGCCGACCGAAGCGCGTTTTTCGATCGCAATGGAGGCGCGCGTCGGCCGCGCGGCGTTGTCGACGACTTGTCGGGACAGTCCGGCTGGACCCTCGATCCGATCATGGCCCTTCAGGCGCATATCACGCTCGCGCCGCACGAAAGACGTCAACTCGCCTTTGTCACGATCGCCGCCGGATCTCAGGAGACCGCGCTCGAAGTCTCAGAACGCCACGCGACCATCGCATCGCTTGAATGGGCGCTCAGCGACGCCGGCAGAGAAGCCGCCCATGAGGCGCAACAGTTGAGTATCAAGCCGGAACAGTTGCCGACGTTCCAGGCGCTCACCTCGCTCATCGCCCATCCCCATCCGTCGCTTCGCGCCGGTTCGGCAGACCGCAAGGCCAACAGTCTTGGCCAACCGCGGCTATGGTCGCTGGGCGTGTCGGGAGACAATCCGATCGTTCTGGTGCGGGTCGGCGTTTCAACGTCCAGAGAGTTTTTGCTCCGTCTCGTGCGCATGCACGACTTGTGGCGCCGACGCCTGTTTAAAGTCGACATGATCATCCTTCGAACCGGCGTATCAGGATATGTGGAGCCGGCGCGCGAGCGTCTTCTTTCGGTTCTGCGCGAAACCGGCGCCCATGAGATGTTGGGACGAAACGGCGGCGTTCACCTGGTTTTCGCCGACCAGATTCCGCCTGACCACAGGCGACTGCTTGAATGTTCGGCCAGCATCGTTCTGGACGACCGGCTGGGCTCTCTCATGCAGCAACTCGCCGTCGCGCGCCGTCATCCGTCGCCGCCGCGCTTTGAACCGCCAGGCCCGGTCTCGCCGCCGCCGACGATAGAGCCGGCCGCGCCCCCGCCTTTGGAATTTCACAATGGCGTCGGCGGTTTTTCCGAAGACGGAAAAGAATATGTCATCCGTCTTGCGCCGGGCGAACGCACGCCGGCGCCCTGGTGCAATGTCCTGGCGAACGATCAGTTCGGCTGTCTGACATCCGAATCCGGAAGCGGCTTCACATGGGCCGTCAACAGCGGCGAAAACCGTCTGACGCCATGGGCCAACGATCCGGTCCGCGATCCGCCCGGCGAAGTCCTCTACCTGCGCGACGAAGAGAGCGCGGAAATATGGACGCCAACGCCGACGCCGGCCGGCGCGGATGTCGCTTACGAGATTCGTCACGGTGCCGGCTACACGACTTGGCTCAACCGCAGCCACGGCTTAGAGCAGGAGTTGACGGTTTTTGTTGCGGCGGACGATCCGATAAAAATCGCGCGGCTCCGGCTGCACAATCCCCATGAACGCATGCGGCGCGTCACCGCGACCTATTATGCGGAGTGGCAGCTCGGGCCGGTGCGCAGCACCCATAGTCCGCATGTGGTTTGCGAATATGACGCCGAAGACCGAGCGCTCTTCGCGCGAAATCCGTGGAATCCCGAATTCAGCGAGCGCGTCGCCTTACTCGCCTCCGACCGTCCGCCCCATAGTCTGACAACGGATCGTTGCGATTTTCTCGGCCGCATGGGCGATCTGGAGCGTCCCGAAGGGCTTTTGCGTTGGGACCTCGGCGGCCGGATCGTCGCCGGGGGAGACCCGTGCGCCGCCTATCAGGCGCATCTCGATATCGGCCCCGGGGAAACACACGAGACCATCTTCATCCTTGGACAAGGCCGCAATCGTGACGACGCAAAACAACTCATAGAAAAATGGCGCGAGCCGGACAAAGCGCAACAAGCCTTGGCGGACGTGCGCGCGCTCTGGGACCAAAGGCTTACGGCGGTGCAGGTCAAAACCCCGGACCCCGCCTTTGACATGATGATGAACCGCTGGATGCTTTATCAGACGATTTCATCGCGCATCATGTCGCGCGCGGGCTATTACCAGGCGGGGGGCGCGATCGGCTATCGCGACCAGTTGCAGGATATGATGTCGCTTTTCATCGCCGATCCCGGGCGGGCGAGGAGCCATATTCTCGATTGCGCCTCGCGCCAGTTTGAGGAAGGCGACGTTCTTCACTGGTGGCACCCCCCGCTGGGGCGCGGCGTCAGAACACGCTGTTCCGACGATCTGCTTTGGCTGCCCTATGTCGTCGCTCGCTATGTCAAAGAAACCGGCGACTGGTCGATTCTCGACGAACCTGCGCCGTTTCTTAAAGCGCCCCAGCTCGGTCCGGATGAAGGCGACCGCTACTCGCTGTTTGAAACAAGCGCCGAAACGGCTTCGCTGTTCGAACACTGCCAGCGCGCCTTGGAGCGCGGCGTCACGCAAGGACCACACGGTCTGCCGCTGATCGGCGCCAGCGATTGGAATGACGGCATGAATCGCGTCGGCGCCAAGGGGCGCGGCGAAAGCGTCTGGCTCGCTTGGTTCTGCATCGCGACCATGACCGGTTTCGCCGATCTTGCGGCGCACAGAAATCAGCAAGGCCTCGCCGAGGAATGGCGCATGCGCGCGAAAAATCTCAAAGCGACGATCGACGAGGTCGCATGGGACGGCGAATGGTATGTGCGCGCATTCGACGACGAGGGACGCCCCTGGGGTTCTAAAAATTGCGACGAATGCCGCATCGATTCCATCGCCCAGTCCTGGTCCGTGCTATCGGGCGCAGGCGCGACGGAGCGTGCGCGCACCGCCATCCGATCGGCGGCGCACGAGCTGGTCAGCGACGAAGATCGTCTTGTGCGGCTCCTGCGCCCGCCTTTCCAGAACACGCCGCGCGATCCGGGATATATTAAAGCCTATCCGCCGGGCGTGCGCGAAAACGGCGGTCAATACTCGCATGCTGCGGCGTGGCTCGGGCTCGCCCTGGCCGAGCTTGGCGACGGCGACGGCGCATGGCGCATTTTCGACATCATTAATCCCATCGGACGCACGATGACGCGCCAAGCGGCCGAATTTTACCGCGACGAGCCTTATGTCGTCGCGGCGGATGTCGGCGGCGCAGCGCCCCATGTCGGCCGCGGCGGATGGAGCTGGTACACGGGCGCGGCCGGTTGGACCTGGCGGCTGGGTTTTGAAGGCATTGTCGGCATTCATGTCCGCGGCAACGCCGTGAAGATCGATCCGCGCCTGCCAAAAGCATGGGGCTCGGCTCAGGTGGAAATCAAATCGCCTTCGGGCGCGCTTTCAATCGAGATCGTTGATCCCGACCATCTCGGCGCCGGCGCCGTCGAAATGGCAGTAGAAGGCGTCCCGGTCGACGGAACAACCGTTGCTTTCCCGACCGACGGCTCGGTGCGGCGCGTGCGCGTGACGATCCAGCGTTCCAGTCAAACACGCGACACTCGCCCGCCGGCGGTTTCAGAGGCGTAAGAGCGCGCCTTCAGCCCCGGCAATATATCAGCAGCGGTTTTCTTCTCTCGCTTAATGGTTTGGGCTTTCCCCACCGCTCATTCCCGCGCCCGTGCGCGAAGGCGCGCTAACGCGGTCGGGAGGGAATCCATAAGGCCAAAGCGCACATGAATTGCCGCTTTCGCGGGAACGGCGGGGAAAAGCCCGGCGTTCTAATGCAAAATGCGACCAGTAACGAACCGGCTATTGGAACAAAAAACACCGCGGACCGAAGCCCGCGGCGCTTTCTTAGTCGGTTCGTCTTCGGACGCTACGCTTAGAAGGTCGCGTTGATGCCGAAGAAGATGTAGCGGCCCAGCGGGTCATAGGTGCCCGGGAAGGTGTCGCCGTTGCCCGGCGCCGTGCCGGCCTGGGTCGTCAGTTCCGGCTCGCGACCGAAAAGGTTCTGCACGCCCGCCCGGAGGGTCAGGTTTTCGCGCATGTACCACTGGGCGGCGAGATCGAGATAGTTCGCCGAGTCCAGCTTGTCGTCGAGCGCGTTGCCCGTGGGCGTGAACGCAACGCCTGGCGTAGACTGCCCGGTGTCAAACGTCACGCCGCTCGTATAGCGCCAGGTCGCCGTGATATCGATATTCCACGGCGTTTGCCAGGTGGTCAGCAAGCGGTGCTTGTATTCCGGGTTCAGCGTATTCCGACCGGAACAAGAGCCGCGATAAAGGCCCTTACACTCTGTGGTCAGCGACACGCCCGGAACCGGGACCGACGACATTTCGAACAGGAAGGTGGACACGTAGTTGAAGTCCACCGATCCCCAACCGCTGAGACCGACAAACGACGTATCCATGCTGTACGTCGCTGCAATGTCGAGACCGCGAGTCGCGAAGTTGGCGATGTTGGTGTTGACCGCCTGCACGCCCGCAAAGGTCGCCGACGAACCCGCCGGCGGCGTGTTCGACCGGAATAGCGAGCCGAAATTGTCGCGCACGATCAGATTACAGAACGTCGGATCGCCGCTCGCCAGACATTGATTAAGCGTCGTCACCGGCGGAATGGTCGTGATCGCATCCTTCACCGTGATGTCGAAATAATCGACCGCCAGGGTGAGGCCATCCGCGAAGCTCGGCTGCAGCACGATGCCGTAGGTGTAGGTATCCGAGCTTTCCGGGCTCAGGAACGGGTTGCCGCCCGTAACCGAGTTGAGCTGACCAGCCGGGTTGTCCGGGATGAAACCGAACTGGGAGCTGGTGACGCCGGTAAACGCGCACTGCGCCGCCGTCGCTGTCGGCGCAGGCGCGCCGCCCGAGCCGGACGCGCAGGGATCGAACAAGCCGTTCGCGCCCGCTTGCGCGTTGAACAGGCCGGTGTTCTGGCCGGTGAACAGTTCGATCACGTTCGGGGCCCGCACTGCGCGCTGGAACTGGGCGCGCAAACGGACTTCCGAAGACGGCGCCCAGGTCAGGCCGGCCGCGAAGGTGTGCGTGTCGAAGCTGTTCTCGACGTTGTTGCCATCTGTCGTGTAGTTCGAATAGCGATAGGCGCCGGTGATGCCCAGTTCGTTGAAGAACGGCTTATCGGTGACCAGCGGGATCTGCGTTTCCATGAAGATTTCATAGACGCGGATCTCGCCCTCGATCGGCAGCGTGCCGCCGCCGACGCCGGTCAGGCCGAAGCCCGCCGGTATCTGCGAGACATCGTCCGGCTGGCGCTCGAGACGGTCCTCGCGATATTCAACGCCGAGCACCGCCTGAATACCGGCTTCCGCCCACGGGAACTGGAAGCCCGAAGGCCCGAGATCGCCCTGGATCGTACCGCCAATGACCTTCTGTTCGGTCTTGCCGGTCACGATGCCCGTGCCCTGCGCGAAGGCCGCCGCTTCCGCGCTGACGCCGTTGAACTGGATGATGTTGAACGGCAGACAGCCCGCGGCCGCCGTGGGGCTGCTCGACGGCGCACAGGCAAGGCCGCCTGCCCCGTCGTCGACAATGAACAGGGCCTGCTGCACCTTGGAGAAATTCAGATCGCCGGTGGCGATACGGACCATGTCGTTTTGCGAATACTGGCCGAAAACGTCCCAGGACCAGTTGTCGCCGAGCGTGCCGCGGAAGCCGGTCATAACCCGGAAGGTCGCGTTGTCGATAAACTGACTGCGCGGCGTGCCGGTGACGTTGCGATAGCCGGTGGAAAACGGCACTTGCGTCGGCAACACCGGATTGCCGGCGCCGTCAAGAAGCGGGAACCAGACCGGTTGCGTAACCGGGTTGCCCATGTCGTCGAGCACCGGATTGCCCATGCCGTCGAGCACCGGCTCCATGACGACGCCCAGGCTCGGATCGCCCGGATCGATCAGCCTCTGGGTTTCGATCGCCGTGTTACAGCCCAGATCATCCGCCAGCGTGCCGGTCGGCGTGGGCTCGGCGAGCAGCGGGTTGTCGCAATTGGTCGAGAAACCGCGGAAGAAGGTGCCCGAGAACGCGATCTGCGAGTCGGTCGTGTTCTTGGTCCAATTGAAGTCAACATAGGCTTCGATATTGTCCGTGATTTCGTAACGGCCCATGAAAGCCGCCGTAAAACGCTCGATCGGACGCTGGATGAAGTTGTCCGGCGCGAAGTTGAACGTCTGCGACGGCACGCCGGTGAACGGCACCAGGCCGGCGCTTTCATCGACGAAAAGTTCGCCGTTAAGGCCGTTTACAACCCGTGTCAGCTCGCCGTTCGGCCCAAGGTCGACGGCGGGATTGAACGTGCCGTTTTGGACAATCTGGCGGAAGGTGCCGGAACCGGAGCAGCCAATGCCGCCGATAGTGTCCGTCGCCCCGCCTGCGGGACCGTAGGCGCATTTGGAATAGTCGCGCTCGCCCTGACGGACTTCGTTCTGGTCGGAATAACCGAAGAACGCCGTCACATTGCCGCGGCCGTCGGCGGTGTTGGCGCCGATCGTCACCGTAGCGTTGACTTCGCGTCCGTCGAGCACGCTGCCCGGACGCTCGATGCCGTTGACGTCAAGCAGCTGGTTGGCGAATTCATTGCTGTTGCCGTCCTGATAGAAGCCCACCTGGCCGTCGAACATGATGCCTTCGAAGTCGCGACGCAGGATGAAGTTGGCGACGCCCGCCAAGGCGTCCGAGC
>JANQMJ010000011.1 GCA_028280115.1 Parvularculaceae bacterium | reverse complement strand
ATTTTTTGTTTGCTGGATCCGTTCGAAGCATGCTTCGAACCTGCGCAGCATCACCCCGGATTATGATCCGGGGCGCTGCAGCGCGTCCGGGATGAGCGGATGATCCGTCTGACCCGCAACCGGTTTAGAACCAATAGCTCTTGTTCAGACGCTGGAGAAACAGCGGCGTTGCCGACGGCGTCATGGTGACCGTCCAGTCGAGCTTCTGGCCGAGCCTGGCTTCCGCCGATTGCTCTTCAATGGCGTAACCCGTCATCTCGATCCGCACCCAGATGCGCGCGGTCTGCGATTCCGCCGGGATGCCCGCATGAATGTACATCGTGTTGCCCTCGACCCGCAGCGTGCCGCCCGCCGAGCGAGAAATGCTCCAGGTTTCGTTGGTGTCCGCATTATGGATGCGGCCGCGAAAGGCGCCGCGACGAATCAGCGAATCGATATCGTCGGAAATCCCGTTGGGATAAACGATTTTCAGATGCAGGTCGTATTTGTCGGACGCGCCCCGGCTCTGCACCTTATAGATCGCGCCGCCGCCGGGCGCATAAGCGACGGTCTTGATCAATGGGTCGGCCATCATCGGGTCGGCCGACACTTCGCGCACCAGACTCGCCGGCTGCAATCCAGGCAGGGCCTCGACCGAGGACTCCATGCCCCCGGCGAGATCGGCCGGCGTCATGGTCATCAGGACGGCGAGCAGGCCGAAACCCTGGGCGAAGGCGCCCTGACGCGTAATCGGCTGGAAATAAAAGATCGATCCCGCGCCCAACATGGTAAGGCCGGCCACGACCATCCACAGCGGAATGTCGGTAAAGCCGAGCAGGCTGCCCAAGCCAACCACCCATTGGTTGATCGTGAACAGCGCTGAGGCTTCCTGCGATTGTTGATAATCCGTCACCAGCGCGGCGATGATGCCCGTCGCTCCCGCCAAAGCGAGACCGGCAAGGTCCCCCACACCCCATTCGCCAGGCGCTTTGACGCCCCGCTTGACCCCGTACGACATCGTCTGACTCCTCGAAAATTACCCCGAAGAGATTTAACCACAAAAAATCCCCGGGATTAAGGCCGGCCGGGCGGCTTGGCGCTAATTTTCCGGCGGACGCGGCCGCGCGCCGCCGAAATCGACATCGAACAAATGCTCCAAGCTGGTGCGCGCAAGGCCTTGTTTTACATAGTCATAAGGCGTCACGTTCAGGGCTTTGATGATGGTCCGTTCAACCTGGAGGCGCTGACCCTCGGGCGCCGGCGTCACATCCACGTCGATGAGGTTAATGCAGCCGAGATCCTGTTCGAAAGCGGCGATCGAGCGCAGCCCGCCGCCGCACGCCCAGCCCAGGGCGATCCGATTGACGCCCTCATGGGCGACAATTAACGCGGTTTTCCAGCTCTGCTCGGTAATCAGCGCTTCCAGCGCCCCGACAATGCGTTTTTCCGCGACCGCGAAGGTTTCGCCGTCCTCTAAAAAAGCCGCTCCCTGTTCGGCCGCCCCGTCCAGCGCGTAAGCCAGGCGCGCGGCGAGTTCCTCGCGGGTCTTGGCTTTGATCCAGCCACTTTTGAGCTCTTCAAGCGCTTCCACGGCGGTCAGCGGCGGCGGCTGGTCGATACCGGCAAGAACGATTTCCGCGGTTTGCCGGCTGCGCGGCAGTCCTGAATGAACCGCGATATCGAAATCGACATGGGAAAGCGCATCGCGTGCGGCTTCAGCCTGGCGGCGGCCCTCATCGGTTAAATTGACGAGGCGCGGGTCTTCGGCGGCGGCGCCGAAATAGTCCACATGCCCATGGCGCATGAGAAAAATCCGCCGTCTGCCAGCGCCTTGCATCAGAACCGCTCTTTTGTTGTGTGGCGTAGGCTGTAGCCAACTTTGCGCTTTTGCGCCAGCGAAGCGCCAATACCGCATAAATGCGCGAATTCTGCAGAAAAAGGACTGCCTTTAAGGACCAATCTTCTCGCGCCGAAGTCTTCACAATGTTCGGGCTGGGCCGTAAGCTTGCCCGGAAACGGGGTTTGGTGCTGGCGAGGGGAAGTCTGCAGAATATGCGGTTGCGTTCTCCCATAATGTTGTCGGGAGCGTTTTTGCTCCTGGCGCTTGGCTATTCTGTTTATTTCAACGCAACGGTTCGGATCGATCCGGCGGCGGCGCAATATCGTTTTGACCGGCTTGCGGACGCCGGCGCTCTGCGCCGCGCGGCGCCGCACGGCGAACGCGCCATCCGGATGCTAAAAAAAGAAGGCGCCAGCGAAGAAACGCTGGCGCCGCTTAAAGCGCGCGTTGCGTCCGCCGAAATCGTCAGAAACCGCCATGAGCGCGCGGCCGATCTTATGCGCGACGCTTTGTCGACGGACTGGGCCGACACGATCAGCGTGCGCGAACGCATCCGCTTAGAGGATGAACTTGGCCGCGCCTATATTCTCACCGGCCAGATCGAAAAGGCCGCCGCGATCTATGTTTCCTTCCTCGAACTGGCTGGCGATGCGACGGTGCAATCGCCGGCGGAAAACTCGGAGACCATCGAGGGTTATTACGCCGATCGCGTCACGGCGGCGGGCGGCGCGTTCGCCGGCGCGCTCAATCACGCCGCGCCCCATGTCATCGGCGGCGGCGGACGCGAAGCCATGCTCGCCACCGCCAACCACATGGCCAGCCTCGGCGGTTTTTACGGCACGCATCAGGGCGGCGAATACGCGGCTGCGGGATTGCTCGCCTCGGCTTATGAAACCCGCAAGCGTCTGCTTGGCGGCGATCATCAGGATACGGTGCAAATCACCCTGATCCTCGGTCCGCTCTATGCGCAGATCGGCCGTCTCGAAGACGCCGAAGCGCTCTATCTTGAAGCCTTCCACGCTCAGGAGCGTGTCAAAGGCGCCAACAGCCCCGATCTCAGTCTTTATATCAAACTGCTCGCGGGCGTTTACGAAGAGCAAAGCCGCTATACCGAGGCCCAGGCGCTTTACGAACATATGCGCGGTCTTTTCCGTGACGCCTTCGGCGACCAGCGTTACGCCGTCAACCGCACGCGCGACCGTCGCGGCGACATCAACCGGCCGGTCTCGCAACATTTTCAGCTAGAGGCGCGCTATCGGCCGTCCGATCTGGTTTCGGCGGCGGAGTTTTCGATTCCCACCAGCAAGTCGCCGATCATCGATGAAATGAAGCTGCGCCTGGCGGCCGATCCTGACGCCGATCCGCGCGAGGCCAATCTTCCCGCCCGCCTGGCGCAGCTGATCTCGCTGTGCCGATCCGAATCCGGCGAGAGAATTTCCTTGCGCTCGGGCTATCGCGCCTATGGGACCCAGAAAGTGCTTTACGAACGCTTCCGCGACCGCGGCACGGTGACCCCGCCGGGCATGTCCGAGCACCAGACCGGGCTCGCCGTCGACATCAATATCAACGACCGCTTCATGCGCCAGAGCGACCGCAGCTTTCAATGCTTTGAAGAAAACGCCTTCCGTTTCGGCTTTATCCTGTCCTATCCGCCGGGCAACGACTATCTGCCGGGCGAAGACAGTTACGAACCCTGGCACTGGCGCTATGTGGGCGTCCAGACCGCCCATCTTTATCGCGAGGCCGGACCGCATCATCGCCCCCAGGAGTTTCTCGCCGCCCTGCCCTGTTATCAGGAGCGCGCAGCGAGCGGGTATTTCCCGACCGCCGGCGAACCGGACATCTGTCTTGACAGCGAAAAGGCAAAACCGAAACGCGCGGCGGCGAAACAAGAACCGGCCAGACAACTTCCAGGCGAAAACGCGCGATCGGCGCGTATTTTGAATGACGACGTGAAAACAGCGCCCGGCCGCTAGTTGGTCGCGCAGCGCGTATCGTCATGGACCGGATCGATGGAAAAGCAACGGACTTCGCCGGCGCGCGCACGGATCGCCTGCGTTTTCAGCGATGCGCAATCCTTCGACCAACTGGCGCAAGCCTTCGCCCCCGCCGGATTTGATCTTTGCGCCCTTAACCGTTCGGCGCAGGCCGATCTCGGCCTGATCGATCTTCGGCAAAAAACCGTCACCATCAAGAAAGCCAGAGCGGTCGCCGCCGCCTTGCGGCGCGCGTCCCCTGAAGCGCCGATCTTCTTTCTGACCGATCCCGCGATTGACAGCGCCGCGCGCGCGTCCCTGCGCCGGCTTGGCGAGGTCGTTCCCGCCGGCGACGAAATCGGCTGCGTGATCCAGCGCTGCCGCCAGATGATCCGTCTGCGCAATATCGCCGAGGAAACCGGCGAGCGGCTCAAGAGCCTGGCCGTCCTCAACCGGCTGGTCGAATTTCCGGTGATCGCCGCCTCGGACGGGCCGGCGCGCATGCTCATCGCCGGCGCGCCGGGCGCAGCCGCGCTCAATGCGATCAACGCGCTTGACGGCGTCGCCGACACTTGCATCTGTGCGCTCAACGCCGGACAGACCATGCGTGCGCTCGACCATGGTCCGTTCGACTGCGCCGTGTTTCTCACGAAGGGCGAAAACGATCCGCTGCTCAGTCTCTCACGCGCCCTGCGCCGCCATCCCAAACACGCCTCCATGGCGATCATCCATGTCGCCGACGATATCGGCGACGCCGCCGCCTTCATGCGCAAGGGCGCGCGCGATTTCATGTTGCGCTCGCAGATCGCGGCCGATCTCGGCCCCAGGGCGCAAGTCGCCATGCGCCGCGCTCGCCTGTTGCGCGCCATGCGGCGGTTTTTGCTCGCCTGCAAGGGAGAGGGCGTGCGCGATCCCGCCTCTGGCGCGTTTACCTCTACATTCCTCAGCGAACACGGGCCGCGACTGTGCGCCCGCGCCGATCAGACCCGCCGGCCCCTGGCGCTGACGCGCATTCATCTGACGGCGCAAGCCGCGCCCGATCCCGGTCTTGGGCGCAACGCGCTGCATCAGGCCGCGCGGTTGATCAACCGCATCACCCGCGCTGAAGATCTGGTCGCGCGTGTCGGACCGGAAACATTCGTCATGGCGCATCCGGCGACGATTGCGTCGGACGCGGATCAAATTGCAAGGCGCATCGCCGGCGTTTTGGGCAATACGGCGTTTGCAGGCCCCAAAGACAAGCCGCCCTTTTCGGTCCGGGTCGAAACCTGCGTGATGCAGCGCGCGCCGGGCGCGAGCATCGAAGAAAGCGTCGCGGCGCTGTTGCGGGCAAGCCAAGCCGGCGCGGCCGCTAATCAGCAGCGGCAATCTCCGCAATGATGCCGGCAAGTTTGCGCGCGCCTTTAAGACGCATGCGCTCGCCGGGCCAGTCCTGACGGAACACCAGCCTCTGGTCCGGACGCAGTTTGAAATCGAGCGGCGATGAGGAAATATAAGCGACCAGCCCCGCGGGATTGGAGAACTGTTCGTTACGAAAGGCGATGAGCGCGCCCTTGGGCCCGGCGTCGATTTTAGCAATGCCGGCGCGGCGGCAGACATTCTTGATCGCGACGATCTCCAGGAGATGGTCGACTTCCTGGGGCATGGGCCCGAAACGGTCCACCAGTTCGGCGGCGAAGGCGTCGATCTCCGCTTCCGCCTGGATATCGCCGAGGCGCCGATAAAGCGCCATGCGCACGTCGAGATCGGCGACATAAGTGTCGGGGATGAGGACGGACGTGCCGATATTGATCTGGGGCGACCAGGCCTCCTCCGCCGCCGCGCCGCCCTCGCGCAGTTCCGCCACCGCCTCTTCGAGCATGTGCTGGTAAAGCTCGACGCCGACTTCCTTGACATGGCCGGACTGCTCCTCGCCGAGCAGGTTTCCCGCCCCGCGAATGTCGAGATCGTGGCTGGCGAGCGTAAAGCCCGCGCCCAGCGTATCGAGAGACTGCATGACCTTGAGCCGCCGCTCGGCGCCGGCGGTGAGCTTCTTGCGCGGACTGGTCGCAAGATAGGCGTAAGCGCGCAGCTTCGACCGCCCGACCCGGCCGCGCAGTTGATAAAGCTGGGCCAGGCCGAACATGTCCGCATGGTGAATAATCATGGTGTTGGCCGTGGGAATGTCGAGGCCCGATTCGATGATGGTCGTCGAAACCAGCACATCGAACTTGCCGTCGTAAAACGCCGACATGATGTCTTCGAGCGCGCCCGGCGCCATCTGGCCGTGGGCGGTCTTGAATTTCACTTCGGGAACCTCGTCGCGCAGGAATTCGGCGATGGCTTCAAGATCGGCGATGCGCGGCGCAATGTAAAAACTCTGCCCGCCGCGATAATGCTCGCGCAAAAGCGTTTCGCGCGCCGTGACCGGATCGAACGGACCAACCGTGGTGCGCACCGCCAGGCGGTCGACCGGCGGCGTGGCGATGATCGAGAGGTCGCGAATGCCGCTCATGGCGAGTTGCAAGGTGCGCGGGATCGGCGTCGCCGTCAGGGTCAGGACATGGGTGTCGCCGCGATATTCCTTCAAGCGCTCCTTATGCTTGACGCCGAAATGCTGCTCCTCGTCGACGATCAGCAGGCCGAGATCGCGAAACGCAATGGTCTTAGCGAGCAGCGCATGGGTGCTGACGACGATGTCGATGGAACCGTCGGCGAGCCCGTCGCGGGTTTCCTTCGCCTCGGCGGCGCCGACCATGCGCGACAGCCGGCCGAGCCTCACCGGAAACCCCTTAAACCGCGCAACGAAGTTCTTGTAATGCTGGCGCACCAACAGCGTCGTCGGCGCCACAAGGGCGACCTGGCGGCCGGTCATGGCGACGACGAACGCCGCGCGCAGGGCGACTTCCGTCTTGCCGAAGCCCACATCGCCGCACACCAGCCGGTCCATGGGCTTGCCCGCGGCGAGATCTTCGATGACGTCGGCGATGGCGTTTTCCTGGTCTTCGGTTTCGGCGAAGGGAAAGCGCGCGCAGAATTCGTCATAGGCGCCGGCCGCGGGCGCCATTTCGTCCGCCGACTGCATGGCGCGTTTGGCGGCGATCTTGATAAGCTGTTCGGCGAGCATGCGGATGCGCGCGCGCATTTTCGCCTTGCGCCCTTGCCAGGCCGCGCCGCCCAGCCGGTCGAGCTGCATCGCCGGATCGTCCGATCCGTAGCGCGATAAAAGATCGATGTTTTCGACCGGCAGGAACAGCTTGTCCCCGTCCCGATAGACAAGATGCAGGCAGTCATGGGGCGCGCCCTGCACCTCAAGGGTCTTAAGGCCCTCATAGCGGCCGATTCCGTGCTCCACATGCACCACCAGATCGCCCACGGAAAGGCTGGACGCTTCGGTGAGAAAATTTTCCGCGCGCTTTTTGCGCGCGCGCCGCACCAGCCGGTCGCCGAGAATGTCCTGTTCGGAAATGAACGCGGCGGCGGCGGTTTCAAATCCCTGTTCCAGTCCCAGGACCGCGGTCTGCAGGCCCGCTTTGGACGTTTCAACGCCCTTCCAGTCTTCCGCGCGCGCGATGTCGCCGGCGCCGTGATCGGCGAGCACCGTTCCCATGCGGTCGGCGGACCCTTCGGTCCAGCAGGCGATCACCGGTTTCCTGCCCTGCCCACTCAGCGCCTGGGCATGATCGATAACCGCGTCGAACACATTGGTTTTTTCCGCCGCCCGTTCGGCGGCGAAACTGCGTCCGATCTTGGCCCCGAGATCGTGGCAGCGCTCGCCTTCCGGCGGCGCGAAAGGCGACAGCGGGCGCAGGTCGAGACCGCCGAGCCGGGCGCGCCATTCCTCCGTGGTCAGATAAAGCGCTTCCGGCTTGATCGGCCGATAGGCCGGCGCGGCGAATTCGGAACCGCGCGGCCTTGTTGCTTCGGCGTCCTCGGCCCTTGCCTCGTAATAATCGGAGATCGCGGCGAAGCGCTCGTCGGCGGCCTCGTCGGCGAGATGATCGAGAAAGACCAGCGAGTCGCCGAAAAAATCGAACAGCGTATCGGTGGTTTCGTAAAAGAGGGGCAGCCAGTGTTCCGCGCCCGCATGGGCCCTGCCGGCGCTGATCGCTTCATAAAGCGGATCGTCGCCGGCGGCGCCGAAAGCGGCGACGAAACCGGTGCGAAAGCGCGACACGGTCTCCTCGGTAATCAGGATTTCGCTCGCCGCGGCGAGATCGAAGCGGGAAAGCTGCCGCGTGGTGCGCTGGCTCGCGGCGTCGAAGCCGCGCACGGACTCCAGCGTGTCGCCGAAAAAGTCGAGCCGCACCGGTTCGTCCGCGCCCGGCGGAAAGATGTCGACCAGCCCGCCGCGCACGGCGAACTCGCCCGGTTCGCGCACGGTCGAGGCGCGGGCGTAGCCGTTGGCGGTAAGATAGCCGGTGAGATCTTCCATTTGGATCGACGCGCCGGGCGCAAAGGACCGCGCCGCGGCTTCGATAATCGCGCGCGGCGGCGTGCGCTGGGTCGCGGCGTTGACGGTCGTCGTCAGGATGACCGCGCCGGCTGCGCGCGATCCGACCGCCGCCAGCGCCGCCATGCGCCGGGACGACACCGCTCCCGACGGCGACACCCGGTCGTAAGGCAGACAGTCCCAGGAGGGATAATCGATGACGGGAATATCCGGCGCAAAAAAGCCGAGCGCCTGAACCATCGCCGCCGCGCGGGCGCCGTCGCGGGCGATATGAACGATCAGCCCGCCCCTTGCGCGCGCCGCATTAGCCACAGCCATCGCGTCGGCGCCTTCCGGCGCGCCGTAGACCGGCAACCGTCCTGTCGCCGACCAGGCGGCCTCGGCGTTGACCTTCGCAACGCCGGAAACCATTTGCTTGGCGCTTTCCGCCATGACCGTTCCTCAACGCAAAACGCGCGGCCGCCGGATCTGGCGGTCGCGTTCGAGGCAATGTTTAGGGATGGGTGGGCGCGAATGCAACGCGCCATGGGAGAGATGGGCGGGGGGGATGGTTAGAGCTTCAGGCGATTTATGTGCATCGCTTCGTCCTTCGTGACGAAATTTTTCCTTCATCCTGAGGGGCCCGAAGGGCTGTCACGAAGGACGAAGGAAAAATTTCTCCTCAGGATGAAGCGATTCCTGTTTGTCGCCCGCACCGCTAACGCGGCTCTAAACGAAACGCCTTGAGCCGTGCGAACACTTTTCCGTCAAGGTCCGGCGGCGGCGCGCCATGGCCCCTCGCCCAGGCGTAAAGATCGTTGTCGCCGACATTCAGGAGCGCCTCGAATTCATCGAGTTCGTCTTCGCTCATGTCGCTTAGATGGGCGCGCGCAAAACCGCCGATCAGAAGGTCCGCCTCGCGAAAGCCGCGATAGCTTGCGCGATAGAGCAGCTTCTTGCGCCGGTTTGTCAGATCGTCGGTCATGGAACGTAGATAAATGATTGGCCGCATGCCGCAACCATAGGCCGGGCGCCTTCCTCTCCTCTACGGTGCCTTTCTCTCTCCGCTCATTCCCGCGCCCGCGCGCGAGTTCGCCGGACGGGAACCGGCGGACGCGCTAATTATAGTTTGACCGCATTCGCGGTCGGGCGGGGATCTAGCGGTCGTTCGCTTTCCGCAATCGATATCCTCATCCTGAGGGATTTTCCGGTTTTCTTCTGAAAACGGAAAATCGTCTCGAAGGATGGGCGACAGGCGCGGCGCCTGCGGCCGATCCTTCGAGGCCCAGCCGCATCCTATCGGATGGCGGCTGGGCGCCTCAGGATGAGGGTGTTTTTGATTGAAATTGAGCACGCTAATAACGGGAAAGAAGGAAGGGAAGCACAACCCCAGGAGGGTATTCGGCCTGCAAACCCGCATTGCGTCGATAGATATCGAACACCTTCCGGGAGGCCGTATACTGCCCGGCTGATGACTTTGAACGTTGAAACACATTCCGCCGTCATCCCGTGCGCTGCGCGGCATGAAATGCTGCGCCGCGCACGGGATGACGCAAAAGAGTTCAATGGCGCCCCACATTTGGGGTTTTTTGGCCTGAAACCGGGAAACTCTCCGCAAGCGAAGGGGCCGAATGGCGCCCCACATTTAAAGGCCGGCGGCGGGCGATGGTCCCGGTGGAAAAACAGCGCTAACAGGAAACGCGCCATGCGCCCTACGGTCCTCAACCCGCTGTTCGCCGATATCACCGCCCTGCCCGGCGTCGGGCCCAAACTGGCGGCGATGATCGGCCGGGTCGCCGGCCCGCTGGTGGTCGATCTCGCGCTGACCCCGCCGGCCGGCCTGATCGACCGCTCGGCCCGGCCCAAGGTGACCGACGCGCCCTATGGGCAATTGGCAACGCTAAAAGTGACCGTCGACCGCCACGAGCCGCCGCCGAAAGGCGCGCGCCTGCCCTACCGGGTGGTGTGCTCGGACGAGACCGGTTTCGTGACGCTGATCTTCTTTCACGCGCGGCCGGACTATCTGCAAAAGACGTTGCCCGAGGGCCGGCAGCGTCTTGTGAGCGGCAAGGTGGAGGAGTTTCGCGGCGGCCGCCAGATCGTTCATCCCGATTATATCGTCGATCCGGACAAGGCCGGCGACTTGCCGCTTTTTGAGCCGATCTATCCGCTGACCGCGGGCCTTTCCGCGGCGGTGATGCGCCGGGCGGTCGAACACGCCGTTAAGCGCGCCCCTGACTTGCCCGAATGGCAGGACGGCCCGTGGCTCAAATCCCAAAACTGGCCGGACTGGATGACGGCGCTCAAGGCTGTCCACCAGCCCGCGCAACCCGACGATCTTGGCCTTTCAACGCCAGCGCGCCGGCGCCTTGCCTATGACGAGCTTCTCGCCAACCAGCTCGCCCTGATGCTGATCCGCAAGGCGCGGGTCAAATCGAAAGGCCGGGCGATTAAAGGCGACGGCAGCTTGCGCGCCAAGGCCAGGGCCGCCCTGCCATTCGATCTCACCGGCGCGCAAAACCATGCGCTTAAGGAAATCTTCGACGATATGGAATCCGCCGAGCGCATGGTGCGCCTGCTGCAGGGCGATGTGGGATCGGGCAAGACGGTCGTGGCGTTCCTCGCCATGCTGGCGGCGATCGAGGCCGGCGCCCAGGCCGCGCTGATGGCGCCCACGGAAATTCTTGCCCGCCAGCATCTTGAAAGCCTTGAACCCCTGGCCAAGACCGTCGGCGCGCGCCTGGAAATCCTTACCGGACGCGACAAGGGCGCGGCGCGATCGGCCAAACTCGAACGCCTCGCCGCCGGCGAGATCGACATGCTGATCGGCACCCATGCGATCTTTCAGGAGGGCGTCGCCTTCAACGACCTCGCCCTGGCGGTGATCGACGAGCAGCATCGCTTCGGGGTGCATCAGCGCATCTCCCTGACCGAAAAAGGCGCGAGGCCCGACCTTCTGGTCATGACCGCCACGCCGATCCCGCGCACCCTTGCGCTCACCGCCTATGGCGACATGGATGTCAGTCAGATCACGGAAAAACCGCCGGGGCGCAAACCCGTCGAGACGCGGGCGGTTCCGTCGGGCCGTCTCGACGACATCATCGCCGGCGTGCGGCGCGCGATCGGCCGGGGCGAGCAGGTCTATTGGGTCTGTCCGCTGGTGGAAGAATCCGAACGGCTTGACCTTACAGCCGCCGAAGACCGCTTCGAAGCGCTCAAAGAAGCCCTCGGCGATGGCGTCGACCTGGTGCACGGGCGCATGTCGCCGGCGGAAAAGGACGCGGTCATGGAGCGCTTTTACGACGGCGCGCTGTCGGTGCTGATCGCCACCACGGTGATCGAGGTCGGCGTCAACGCGCCTAATGCGACGATCATGATCATCGAACACGCCGAACGGTTCGGCCTGGCGCAGCTTCACCAGTTGCGCGGCAGGGTCGGCCGCAGCGACAAGGCGTCTTCCTGCGTCTTGCTCTACAAACCGCCGCTGGGCGAGACCGCAACGGCGCGGCTGAAAATCCTGCGCGAGACCGAAAACGGTTTCGTCATCGCCGAGGAAGATCTGCGCCTGCGCGGCGCGGGCGATCTTCTGGGCGCGGCGCAGTCGGGCTTTCCGCGCTTTCGCCTCGCCGATCTCGCGGCGCACGGCGATCTTCTCGCCGCGGCGCGGGACGACGCCAAGCTTATTATGGAGCGCGATGCGCAACTGAAAACCGAACGCGGCGAGGCTTTACGGATTTTACTTTATCTTTTCAGCCGCGACGACGCGGTGAAATTATTGAGTGCGGGTTAGGATCACATTTTAGAAATGCAAAGTCGCCCGCCGTCATCCCGTGCGCGCTGCAGCGATTTATCGCTGCTGCGCAAACACGGGATCGCTATCAACCGTATTGCGAAATTCTCGGGTGATCCCGGATCACCTGGGGTCAGTTGTGGGTTGGACGAATCGCATTCCCGCTTTTCCCGGCGCCCGCGCGCGGGGGCATCCGGGATGACGCTAATCGTATGAAACTTTGGGTATCGGTTCTACGACTTGCCAAGCGTGAACAAACGCTTTTTCGGTTTTTGCTCGCGCGCCGTCTCGGCAAGCGCTTCGAGCGTTTTGACCGCGTCGTCGGGATCGGAAAATTCCGGCACCACCAGGCCGAGCGAAAGAACGACCTTGGCCGCTTCTTCAACGGTCATGCTCAAAATGCGAAGGTCCCTGCGCGGAATGAACAGGAGAAAACCCGATGTGGGGTTCGGCACGGTCGGCACGAACAACGCCGTCAGGGCCTCGTCTTGATCGTTGAGCTGATCGACAAGCTTGGCTTTGACCTCGCCCTTGGCGGGGCCGATCACGAACGCAATCGCCCAGGCGCCCGGCCGCGGATACTGGATCAGCGCGACCTCCTTGAAGGAACGCTCGGACTGGGCCAGCGCGGTTTCGAAAACGTTTTTGAAAAAGCGGTAAAGATTGCGAACCACCGGCACCCGATCGACAAGATGCTCGCCCGCATGAATGAAGGACCGACCGATGAAATTTCGCGCAACCGCGCCGAGAATGACCAGCGCCACGAACGCGATCGCCACGCCGACGCCGGGCAGCACCTGCAACAACGCCTCGAAATTGCTGCCCCCGGCGGGAAGTGTGCGCTTGACGAAAGCGTCGAGATCCGCCATCGGCCCGGTAAGGAACCACCAGATGATGGCGGCGGTGATGCCGATCGGCGCCGCGACGACGATGCCGGCGAGAAAGCTCGCCCAGAGATAGCTCAAAAAGCTCTCTTTGCGCGGCTTGATCAGCGCCTTGTCGCTGACGCGCCCGCCCCGGCGGCCTTTTTTCGAATTGTGTTCGTCGCTCATGCTTAGATTGCCTGCCCTGAGCGCGCCCCGCGCCTGGCGCTCCTATACGCCATTCCTGGTATTTTGCGTCCCGGTTCTAAACAAATTAACAAAAAAACACCCTGTTCCATTGCGGGTTTTCCCAATATGGGCGTTCAATGGGACGAAGAAAAGGCCGCAAGACGGCGCTGAAAGGGAGTTCCGGCGGTGACCGTAAGACAGATGCTGGCGCTGTTGCTTGCGGGCTGCCTGGCGATCGCCGCCGGGGGGGCGGTGCTGTTCCAGGACAATATCACCCGGTTCAACCTTCTCCCGCGCACGCCCTATCAGACTTACACCCCGCCGCCGGCGCCGGACTATGAAGCGCGCGACGCGTGGATCGTCTGGCCCGCCGAAGAAGACGCGGGACTGGCGGATATTTTCTATATTCACTCGACGACCTATTCCGGGCGCGGGAGTTGGAACGCACCCTTGTCGGCGCCGAACGCCGGCGAAACCCTGCGCCGGGTCGCGGCGCCAAACGAGGCAGGCCCGTTCATGTCGGTCGGCGCGGTTTACGGCCCGCGTTATCGTCAGGCGACGCTTTATGCGCAGTTCTCCCATAAATATGACGCGCGCTCGGCCTATGAGCTTGCCTATCGCGATATCGAGCGGGCGTTTTTGCATTTTCTCGACCGGCGCGATCCGGACCGGCCGATCGTTCTTGTCGGCTACGGTCAGGGCGGGCTTCATGTGTTGGGTCTTTTGCAATTCCATTTCGCCGGCGACGCCGAACTGCGCCGTCATCTTGCCGCCGCCTATGTGATCAATCAGTCCGCGCCGACCAGTCTTTTTGACGGCGCCTTGAGCCCGACGCCGCCCTGCCGCTCACCGGATGATACGCGCTGCGTAATTTCCTATATCGATCTCGAACCGGGATTTGAAGATGAAGAAGCGCGGCATGGCGAGCGGGCGCTGATCTGGACGTTGGAAAAGCGCCTCGTTTCCTACAGCGACGCGCCGCCCCTATGCGTGAATCCTCTAACCTGGCGAAAAAACGATGAACGCGCCGGACCGGAGCATCATCTCGGCGCCGCGTCGGCGACAGGGCTGGGGCTGGGCGAAACGCCGCCCGCCATTGTCAAGGCGCTGAGCGCGCAATGCGTCAGCGGCATTTTATCCGTGACGTCGCCGCGCCAATCCTTCCTGCGCCGCAAGCACTGGTTCGGCGATCACTGGCGGCCGCAGGATTTCAATCTGTTCTTTCACGATCTCACCACCGACGCCCGGCGGCGAACGGAAAAACTCACCGCCCTGCTCGCCGAAGAGGCGCGCTTTGTCGAACCGATGATCGAAGCAGTTGATGTTCAGGCCAGTCCTGTCAATAAAGTTCCGAACTAACAATTTAAGGAAATACCGCAGAAAAATGAAACCCGTTCGCAAAGTCGTTATTCCCGCCGCCGGTCACGGCACCCGCGTCATGCCCGCGGCGAAATCCATTCCCAAGGAACTCTTGCCCCTCGTCGATCGGCCGCTGATCGATTACGTCGTGCGCGAGGCGCTCGACGCCGGGATCGAGCACGTCGTGCTGATCACCGGGCGCGGCAAAGGCGCCGTCGAGGATTATTTCGACCACGCCTTCGAACTCGAAGCCGGGCTCGAGGCGAAAGGCAAGACCGCTATTTTGGAGAGCGTGCGCGCGCCCATCCCTGCCGCCGGCGCGGTTTCCTTTACCCGTCAGCAAGCGCCGCTGGGCCTCGGCCACGCGGTCTGGTGTGCGCGCGACATTGTCGGAAACGAACCGTTTGCGGTTTCCTTGCCCGACGTCGTGGTCGACGCCGCACCGTCCGCCCTCGCCCAGATGGTCAAGCATTACCAGCAAACCGGCGGCAATATCATCGCTGTCGAGGAAGTCGCGCAGGAAGAAACCAACAAATACGGCATCGTCGCGCCTAAAGGCGCCCGCGACGGGCGGCTGTTTGAAATGTCCGGCATGGTGGAAAAGCCCGATCCGGCGACGGCGCCGTCAAATCTTGCGATTACCGGGCGCTACATTCTCCAGCCGGAGATTTTCGAACTGCTTGAGAAAACTCCCCGCGGCGCCGGCGGTGAAATCCAGCTTACCGACGCCATGGACGCGCTGATGAAACAGCAGCCGTTTTACGCCTTTGAATATGAAGGCGAAAGCCACGACTGCGGATCGAAGCTCGGCTGGCTCAGCGCCAATGTCGCCCTGGCGCGCAAGCACCCCGAGCTTCGCGATACGTTCGGCGCCTATTTGAAATCGCTTGTTTGACGCCGATCAATCAGAAAGTCCGTGTAAGGATGGCCTTGCCTTGACAAGCTGGTCAAGGGCGAGCAGGTCCGCCACAAACGCCTGGAACGCGTTGAGCGGGATCATGTTCGCTCCGTCCGACGGCGCTTTGTCCGGGTCGGGATGGGTTTCGGCGAACACCGCCGCAACGCCGACCGCGACGGCGGCCCGCGCCAGGGTCAGGGCGAATTCGCGCTGCCCGCCGGATGCGGTTCCCGCTCCGCCCGGGGTCTGCACCGAATGGGTCGCATCGAACACGACGGGACAGCCGGTTTCCCGCGCCATGATGGGAATGGAACGAAAATCGCTCACCAGCGTGTTATAGCCGAAACTGGTTCCCCGTTCGGTGACGAGAATCCGGTCGGCCCCGGCGCCGCGCGCCTTGTCGACGACGTTTTTCATGTCCCAGGGCGCAAGGAACTGGCCTTTCTTGATCTTGACGACCCGGCCTGTGCGCGCCGCCGCGACGATCAGGTCGGTCTGGCGGCATAAAAAGGCGGGTATCTGCAAAATGTCGACCGCCTCGGCCACGGGCGCGCACTGAGCCGGTTCGTGCACATCCGTCACTACCGGCAAGCCGGTCGCTTCGCGCACTTCGGACAGGATCGGCAGCGCCTCTTTCAGGCCGATCCCCCGAGGCGACTCCCCCGCCGTGCGATTGGCCTTGTCGAACGAGGTCTTATAGATCAGGCTGACGCCGAGCCGGCCGGCGATCTCTTTAAGGGCGGCGGCGCATTCAAGCGCATGAGCTGGGCTTTCAAGCGCGCAAGGGCCCGCGAAGACCACCAAGGGGCGGTCATTGCCGATCTCCATCGCGCCGCTCCCGGCGGGGACGGTCACCGTGTGGCCGATAGCGCCCATGCTTTGCTCCCGTGGCTTTTTGCGCGAACATCGCCTAATTGAACCGGACGCGTCAAAGGGGCAAGGCCCTGCTGGAATCAATAGTTTGCACGCGGAAACGCCTATGACCAGACATCTCGACACGGCCCAGGAGGTCATCGAACTGGAAATCGCCGGTCTTGAAGCGCTCAAAGATGCGCTGGACGCGCGCTTTTCAGAAGCGGTCGACCTGCTCAAATCGGCAAAGGGCCGGATCGTGGTCACAGGCGTGGGCAAGTCCGGCCACGCGGCGCGAAAAATTGCAGCGACCTTCGCCTCGACCGGATCGCCGGCGCTGTTCGTTCACCCCAGCGAGGCGAGCCATGGCGATCTCGGCATGATTTCGAAAGACGACGTCATTCTCGCCCTGTCGAAATCGGGAGAGACCAACGAGCTAAGCGATCTTCTCGCCTACGCCGCGCGGTTTTCCATTCCCGTCATCGCGGTCACCGGCAAGGCGGGCTCGACGCTGGCGCGCGCAGCGAAACTCGCGATCATTCTGCCGATCGCCAAAGAAGCCTGCGGCGAGACCAGGGCGCCGACGACATCGGTCGTCATGATGGTGGCTGCCGGCGACGCGCTGGCGGTCGCGCTGCTGCGCGAACGCGGCTTCACCGCCGACGACTTTCACGGCATTCATCCCGGCGGTAATCTCGGGGCCGCCCTGCGCCGCGCAGCGGATTTGATGCACGGACCCGAACAATTGCCGCTTGCCCGTCCGACAACGCCCATGCCCGACGTGGTCAAGATCGTCACCGCCGGCAATTTCGGCTGCGCCGGGATTGTCGACGGATCGGGCGCGCTGGTCGGCATTATCACCGATGGGGATTTGCGGCGCCATTTCGGCGCGGATCTTTCCGAAAAAACCGCGGCGGACGTGATGACCACGGCCCCCCGGACGGCGCCGCCGGAAGCGCTTGCAGGCGACGTTCTGGCGGTCATGAGCCGGGAAAAAATCACCGCGCTGTTCGTCGTCAAGGACGCCAAACCGGTCGGCATCGTTCATGTTCACGATTGCCTGTCGACCGGCGTTCTTTAGACGCGCCTTCTGAGCGCGGCGCATGGATTGATATGAACTACCGGCCCGTCATCGTCTGGTTTCGCAACGATCTTCGGATCGAGGACAATCCCGCCTTGTTTTATGCGCGCGAAACCGGCGCGCCGGTCATCGCCGTTTATATTCTCGACGATAGGCTGGCCTGGGCGCCGGGCGCAGCCTCGCGCTGGCAGCTTCATCATTCGCTAAAGTCCCTGGCGCAAGATCTTGAAAGCACAGGAACAAAACTCATCCTGCGCCGCAGCGACAGTCAAAAAGCGATTCTCGCCCTTGCCGAAGAAACCGGCGCGCGGGGCGTTTTCTTCAATCGCCGCTATTACGGCAAACACATCGCAATCGACGACGCCGTCACAGCCGAGCTCGAAGGCGCCGGCGTGAAGGTTGAAACGTTCAACGGATTGCTGCTGCGCGAGCCCTGGGAGCTCAAGACCGGCGCCGGCGGTCCCTATCGCGTCTTTACGCCTTTCTGGCGATCGCTCCGCGCCATGGGCCCGGCGCGTCAAAGCCCCTTACCCCGCTTGCGCAGAATTAAAGGGCCCAAACGATTTCCAAAAAGCGACCGGCTGGAGGATTGGGCTTTTCTTCCCGAAAAGCCCGACTGGGCGAAAGAATTTGCGGATGTCTGGCGTCCCGGCGAAAATAGCGCGCGAAAACGTCTTAACGCATTTTTGCAAGAGAGCATCGCCAATTACGCGGACGAACGGGACCGTCTCGACAAAGAGCATGTTTCGCGGTTGTCGCCCTGTCTGGCGCTCGGCGTAATAGGGCCGCTGCAAATCTGGTCAGCTGTGCGGAAAGCAGTGAGCGAAGCACAGGCGGAAAAATTTCTTTCCGAAGTCGCCTGGCGCGAATTCTGTTACAATCTCTTATATTACAACCCCGATCTTCCCGAGGCGCCGCTGCGAAAGGAATTCGCCGACTATCCCTGGCGCAACGACCGGAAGGAATTAACCGCCTGGCGCAAAGGACTGACCGGCTATCCCGTCGTCGACGCCGGGATGCGCCAGCTGTGGCGCACGGGCTGGATGCACAATCGCGCGCGGATGATCGCAGCCAGCTTTCTCGTCAAGGATCTCCAAATCCCGTGGCAACAGGGCAAGGCCTGGTTCTGGGACACGCTGGTGGACGCTGACCTCGCTAACAACGCAGCGAACTGGCAATGGGTCGCCGGCTGCGGCGCGGACGCCGCGCCCTATTTTCGCATTTTCAACCCCATCGCCCAGGGCGAAAAGTTTGATCCGGAAGGCGATTATGTCCGGCAATTTGTCCCGGAACTGGCGGATTTGCCGGCGAAATTCATTCACGCGCCCTGGACGGCGCCCAAAGCGGCTCTTGAAAATGCAGGCGTAACTCTTGGAAAATCCTATCCATTTCCTATTATAAATCATAAGGAGGCGCGCCAACGCGCATTGGCGGGGTATGCTGAGATTAAGCGCGTTTAGGTGAGTAACCGGCGAGCGCTCCTTCAGCCAAAGGACGCACAACGCGGGCGCGATATGACAACGGATCTTGCAACCTCTTCTAACCGGCAGAACCTCGAAGGGCTGCCGTTCTTTTTCCGACAGGCCTGCCGGCTCGCGACGCGCCTTCATTACGGCACGCTGGTTTTCAAGCTGCCCGACGGGCGCACGCTCACCTTCGAAGGCCTGGAAGAGCGGGACGCCAAGGGCGTCATTATCGTGAAGGATTACGGTTTCGCGTGGCGATCGATCCTCGGCGGCGATATCGGATTTTTCGAAAGCTACGCCGATGGACAATGGGATTCACCCGGTCTTGCGGACTGTCTTTATATCTTCGCGCGCAATGCCGATCACGTACAGGAAGCTTTCGCCGCCGCGCCGCTGATCGATTTCATCAACAATATCCGCCACACTTGGAACAAAAACACCAAAGCCGGTTCGCGCCGCAACATCATGGCGCATTACGATCTCGGAAACAGCTTTTATGAAAAATGGCTCGATCCGACGATGACATATTCCTCGGCCCGGTTTCCTTCGCCCAACGCCGATCTGGAAGCCGGACAGATCAACAAATACCGCAGCCTTGCGCAGTCGATCGACCTCAAGCCCGGTGAGCGCGTTTTAGAAATCGGCTCAGGCTGGGGCGGTTTTGCGGAATACGCCGCCAAGGATGTGGGCGCGAAAATCACGGGATTGACCATTTCTCCGTCGCAGTATGAATATGCGCGCGAGCGGATATTCCGCGAAGGTCTTAACGAAAAGGTCGAATTCCGTTTGCAGGACTATCGGGAAGTCGACGGAAAATTCGACAAAATCGCCTCAATCGAAATGTTCGAAGCGGTGGGCAAAGAATACTGGTCGACCTATTTCGACAAAATCAGGAGCGCGCTCAAACCGGGCGGGATCGCCGGATTGCAGATCATCACCATCGCCGACCGGTTTTTCACGCATTATTTGAAATCGACGGATTTCATTCAGCGCTATATTTTTCCCGGCGGGATGTTGCCCAGCGATGCGGTCTTAAAAGGACTGATCGAAAAGGCAGGGCTTAACCTGCGCGAGGCGAGTCCCTTCGGCCAGGATTACGCCCGCACGCTGAACGAATGGCGTCGGCAGTTTACCGCATCGTGGGACGACATTATGCCGCTCGGCTTTGACGAGCGTTTTAAAAAGCTCTGGCGTTTTTATCTCGCCTATTGCGAGGCTGGGTTTAAGGCCGGCACCACTAATGTGGTCCAGATCGCCGCACAGCGAACCTAGGCGGGCGCTTGCGCGTCCTCGACCAGCCGTTGCTCCTTGATGACGACAATGCGGTCCATGCGTTTGGCGAGCCGCTGGTCGTGGGTGGCGACGACCGCGGCGAGGCCCTCATTGCGCACCATGGCGAGCAATGCGTCGAAAACGACGTCGGACGTTTTCGGATCGAGATTGCCGGTGGGTTCGTCCGCCAGCAAAATCGCCGGATTGTTGGCGAGCGCGCGGGCGATCGCAGTGCGCTGCTGTTCGCCGCCGGAAAGCTGGCCCGGCTGATGGCTAAGCCGTTCGCCAAGACCCAAAGCGGTCAGCAGGCGCTCGGCCTCGGCTTCCGCGGCTTTTTTGGACTCGCCGCAAATCAGACGCGGCAAGGCCACATTGTCCAGCGCGGAAAACTCCGGCAGCAAATGATGGAACTGATAAACGAACCCCAACGCATCGCGCCGCAGGCGTGTCCTGGCGGCGTCATTCAGCTTGGAGGTCGCCACGCCATTGATCCAGACTTCCCCCGCCGACGGCGCCTCGAGAAGGCCCGCGATATGCAACAGCGAGGATTTTCCCGATCCTGACGGGCCCAGAAGGGCGACGGTTTCGCCGCGCTTGAGACGAAAATTGACGTCCTCAATGACGATCAGATCGCCATAGCGGCGCGATACGCCCTCAAGATGAAGCGCCGCACCGCTATCGGTCTTCATCGGAATGCCACCATTCACGAAAAGAAAGCGCCCTGCCCCCGGCGCCGAACTGCACGACGAAAATGCCGTCAATATGCACGCGGCGTCCGGTTTCGGTGCGCGTGAAGGCGCAACTCCAATGCGCAGCGCCAAGCTGAGCCTGAACATATAGCGGCCGCGCGCCGAAATCGATGTCGGTCTGCGTAGCGACCGCCTCGCTGAAAGCGGCCGTGATCTCCTCGCGCCCTTTCTTGGCGTCGTCGAACGGCGTCCAGTAATAAAGCGCGTCGTCCTCGAACAGCGCCGCAAAGGCGCCGGCGTCTTTATTTTCCCAGGCGGCGCCGTAATCGCGCAGCCATTGTACAAATCTTTGTTCCGTCAGCGCCATATGCGGTCCTATTCATAGCGCAGCGCTTCAACGGGATCGAGCCGCGCCGCGCGCCAGGCGGGAAAAATCGTCGAAATAAAGGACATGAAAAGCGCCCAGCCCGCGATGGTCGCCACTTCGCCGAGTTGCATTTCCGCCGGAATATTCTGGAAGAAGTATATCTCGGCATTGAATATTTCCATATTCAAAAGCCTCGACAGGAGATTTTCGATAGGATCGATATAGGTCACGAACAACGCGCCAAGCGCCACGCCCGCAAAGGTGCCGAGAATGCCGATCAGCGCCCCGGAAAGAAAAAAAATCCGCATCACCGCGCCCTGGGTCGCGCCCATGGTGCGCAGGATCGCGATGTCGCCCGTCTTGTCTTTAACCAGCATGACGAGGCCGGTGATGATGTTAAGCGCCGCCACGGCGACGATCAGCATCAGGATCAGGCGCATGACGTTGCGTTCGATCTTGAGCGCATCGAAATACGGCCCGATGATGCGCGTCCAGTCGGTCATCCGGCGACCGTCGGCGATCGCCTCGATCGGCGGCACATATTGCGCAAAACCGTCCGGATCGTCGACGCGGATTTCGATCTGCTCGCTGGCGCCGGACGCCTGGAAGAAAAGCCGCGCCTGTTCGAACGGCATGAAAATAATCGTTGAATCATATTGCGAATTGTCGACCTCGAAGACTGCGCCGACGACATAGGTCTTCGACCGCACGGGGATGCGCCCGAAAGCGGTTTCCGATCCGCCATTGGTCGTCAGCGTTACACCGTCGCCGGCCTCAACGCCGAGGGCTGCGGCCAGTCGCGCACCGACGGCGATGCGGTTGCCGCCGTAATCGCCGACGCCGAAATCCTCATAGCTTCCCGACAGGGTATTCTCCGGCGCCGTAATGTCCCCGATCTGCATAAGATCGTCGTGTCGCATGCCGCGCACCAGCGCCACTTCGCCGCCCACCGGCGTCGTGGCGTAAGCGGGCGCCTGAAGCAGCGGCGCTGCGTTTTTAACGCCGGGGATCGATAGAATGTCGGCGATCAGATCGTCCATGCCGGCGGTATCGCCGTCGAGCTGCACGAAAATATGGCCGTTCAGACCCAGCATCTGTTCCAGCAGCTTGGCGCGGAAACCCTGCATCACCGACATGACGATAATCAGCACCGCGACCGCCAGCATGATCCCGACAAAAGCGATGATCGAAATCAGCGAGACGCCCTTGCCCGAGCGCGTGGCGCCGAGATAGCGGCGCGCGACCATCCATTCGAAAAATGAAAAGGGCGACGTGGAAGACGGCCTGGTAGCGGACTGTGACGCCATAACGCTGGGATGAGCTCGACTTGTTAAACGATCATTAGCGCAGATTCGACATCGCCCTGCACCGCCGTCGCCGCCGCCTCAAGCGGCAGCTCCTTGCGCGATCCGTCAGCGCGAATCTTGAGTTCGACGACGCCGTTTTCAAGACCGCGCGGTCCGACGATCAGCTGAAAAGGCAGGCCGATCAGATCCATGCGCGCGAATTTCTCGCCCGGCCGCGCGGCGGTGTCGTCATAGAGAACCTCGACGCCGGCGCCGGCAAGGTCGGCGTAGAGTTTTGCGCATGCGCCATCCGCCGCGTCGTCGCCGACTTTGAGATTGACCAGGCCGACATGGAAGGGCGCCACGGGGACCGGCCATTTGCAGCCGTCATCGTCATGGAACGCCTCGATGAGCGCACCGGCGAGCCGCGATACGCCGACGCCGTAAGAGCCCATCTGCACATGAATGTCCTTGCCTTCCGGGCCGGCCACGACCGCGTTCATCGGCCTTGAATATTTCGCGCCGAAAAAGAAGATATGGCCTACTTCAATGCCGCGCGCGGTGATGCGGTCTTTATCGGCGACGGATTTTTTAAACGCCGTTTTATCGCACATCTCATCCGTAGCCGCATAATACGCTGTGAAACGATCGACGATGGGTTGCAGATTGCCGTCAAAATCGACCCCGGCGTCGGGAACCGGCATGTCGATGAGACGCCGGTCGCAGAAGACCTCGCTCTCGCCGGTCTCCGCCAGCACGATGAATTCATGGCTGAGATCGCCGCCGATGGGGCCGGTTTCGGCCCGCATGGGAATCGACTTGAGGCCCATGCGCGCGAAAGTGCGTAAATAGGCGACAAACATCTTGTTGTAGCTGCGCCGGGCAGCCTCTTCGTCAATGTCGAAGGAATAGGTGTCCTTCATGAGAAATTCGCGGCCGCGCATGACGCCGAAACGGGGCCGGATTTCGTCACGGAACTTCCATTGAATATGATAAAGCAGCTTTGGTAGGTCTTTGTAGGAACGCACCCCGGCGCGAAAGATCTCGGTGATCATCTCTTCATTAGTGGGCCCGAAAAGCATGTCGCGCGCGCCGCGGTCGGCGATGCGCAGCATTTCTTTGCCATAGGCGTCATAGCGCCCGCTTTCCCGCCACAGATCGGCCTGCTGGATAGTCGGCATGAGCATTTCGACCGCACCGGCGCGGTTTTGTTCCTCGCGGACGATCTGCTCGATCTTTTTTAGGACGCGAAAACCGAGCGGCAGCCAGGCGTAAATCCCCGCCCCTTCCTGGCGGATCATGCCGGCGCGCAGCATCAGCCGGTGCGACGCGATCTGCGCGTCGGCGGGCGTTTCCTTCAACAGGGGCAAGTAGAATCGGCTAAGGCGCATCAGGCGTCGTCGGATTGCTTCGCCGGACCTTCTAGGCAGGCCCGCCGCCGATGTCTATGAGCGCGCGCCTAGGGTTCGCAAGGCGCTTCGGGCGGCGCGGCCAAGACTTCGCCGGTCTTGCCGTCGGCGCGAAGCCGCAGAATGATCCGCTCAACCTGGGGATGTTCGGCAACATCCACATATAGATAGGGATCTTCGTCGTCGGCGGCTTGCCGCCAGGGATTAAGATCGCCCGCATCGACGTCCTCGCCGACATAGGCCGGCGCATCCGCCGGAACAGGAGAGTCCTCCGGCGTCGCCGACGCGGGCTGCGCATGAGCCGCGCCGGTCGGCAATGCCGCTGTAATGAAGATCGCTATCTTGCGCATGTCACCGCTCGCCCACGCAGAATGCCCCGGAATTGAGGATCGTCGGCCCGGCCGGGTCCAGCTTGAGGTCGAACCGGCTGAGCAGGCGTCGGCTGGCCCAACCGTCCGGGATATCGCGGCGAAACACGATGACGGAGGTTTCGGCCGGGTCGTTTCCGTCCTCTTCGACCTTGATGATGGCGCCGCTATTCGCCGTCAGGAGATAGCTGCCATAGGGCGACGCGCACGGCCCCGGACGAATGATCCTGACATCCGCCGCAGCATCCGCCACAAAATAGGACAGCAACAAAACAGCGTAGATAATCGGACTCGCATTCATACTAGTCCGCGCTGCAGCGTTTATGCCTTGTTAACCAATCGCCCGCACCGCCCGCCTAGCTTCCCATCAGCGCCCGCGAAAGGTGATAGACGATCCCGGCGCCGACATAGGCAAGGCCCATGAGATAGGCGAAGGCGAATCCTGTCCAGCGCCAGGAATTGGTCTCGCGGCGGATGGTCGCCAGCGTCGCGAAACATTGCGGCGCAAAAACATACCAGGCAAGAAACGCAAGCGCCGTCGGCAAGCTCCATGCGTTCTGCAGAACGGCCGCAAGACCCTCAACGCTGTCATCCACGCCCTGAACCGCATAAACGGTCCCGAGCGCGCCCACGGCGACTTCGCGCGCCGCCATGCCGGGGATCAGCGCGATGGCGATCTCAAGGTTAAACCCGATCGGCGCCAAGACAGGCTCCAGCAGGGCGCCGATGCGCCCGGCGAACGTCTCGCGCAAGCCCGAGGCGCTGGCAGGATAGCTTGCGAGAAACCACAACACGATCGCCGTGCCGAGAATGATCGTGCCCGCGCGCTTTAGAAAAGCGCCGGCGCGGGTTGCAAGACCGATAAGAACGTCCCTGGCGTCCGGCAATTTGTATGTCGGCAATTCCATGATCAGCGGTTGAGGGCGGCCTTTGGTCAGCGTCCGCTTCAAGACGAAGGCCGCCGTGACGGCGCTGACGACGCCGGCGATGTAAAGCCCGAACATGACGACGCCCTGCAGATTGAACGGCCCGATGGATTGCGGCGGGATAAAGGCGGCGATGATCAGCGTATAAACCGGCAGCCGCGCAGAGCAGGTCATGAGCGGCGCGATCATGATGGTTGTCAGCCTGTCCCGCTCGCTTTCGATGACGCGCGCCGACATAATGCCCGGAATGGCGCAGGCGAAACTCGATAGCAGCGGAATGAACGCGCGGCCGTCAAGGCCAACTTTCCTCATCAATTCGTCCATGAGAAAAGCCGCGCGCGCCATATAGCCCGACGCTTCCAGGAGCAGGATGAACGCGAACAAAATCAAAATCTGCGGCAGAAAAATCACCACGCTGCCCACGCCGGCGATCACGCCGTTAACGATCAGGTCCTGAAACCAGCCTTCGGGCAACAGGCTGGCGAGCCAATCGCCAAGCATGACCGCAGCGCCGTCGATGGCGTCCATGGGGCCCGCCGACCAGGAAAAGACCGCCTGGAAAATAAAAAACAAAAGCGCCAGCAAAACCGCCGGACCGGCAAGCGGATGCAGAACGATACGATCGATGGCGCGGGTGGCGCGGTTCATGATCGGTTCGCTGACGATGATGTCGCGGGCGATGGCCCGCGCCTCTTGCTGCAGTTCCCTGATCGATCTGACGCTTTCTTTAGCAGGCGGGGCCGGCTGTTCCGCAAGAACGCGATCGAGGCGGGCAATCAGCGCCGCTCGTCCCGCCTTGCGCGGGGCTTGCGATGTGACCACGGGAACGCCGAGTCGATCTTCCAACTTTCGCAGATCGAGCTCGAGGCCGTCGCGCTTGGCAAGGTCGATCATGTTCAACGCCACGATCATCGGCCGGCCCAGGGCGCGCAACTGCAGAACCGAATGCAAATGCGTGCGCATGTGCGCCGCATCGATCAGCACCAGCAGCATATCGGGCGGCTTCACCCCTGGCGCACCGCCGGCAAGCACGTCGACCGCGACGCGCTCATCCATGGAGCGCGGCGTCAGACCGTAAATGCCGGGCAAGTCGATCAGTTCGACCTCGCGCCCTTGCGGCGTTCTGAAGCGGCCCGACCGGGTTTCAACCGTCACGCCCGGATAATTGGCGACCTTGGCCCGCCCGCCTGTCAGACCGTTGAAAAGCGTCGACTTGCCGCAATTGGGCGCGCCTACCAGTGCGAGACGATAGGCGGTCACGACCGCGGCGCGACAGCGACCGCCGCAGCCTCTTCCGCGCGCAAGGCGATCAGCGTCTGATTGAGCCGCACGCAAATCGGCTTGCCGCCGATCGGACCCAAATGGACGATTTCGACCTCGTCTCCTTCGGCGAAGCCGATTTCCCGCAGCTTGGCCTCCATGCCAGCGTCATCGCCGCTGACCGCGGCGATTTGAGCGATTTGATTTTTTGCCAATTGGTTAAGACGCATGACGGAGACCGCAATTATCCGTCCCATATCGTTTCTGCAAACGAGTTGCAATTGCAAAAAATGCCTTATAGGCCGGCAGCAATGCAGACAAGAGCGCAGATGGTGCGGTCGAGAGGACTCGAACCTCCACGGATTGCTCCACAGCGACCTCAACGCTGCGCGTCTACCAGTTCCGCCACGACCGCACGTCTTTGGGGAGCGGCGGGGATAGCAAATGGCCCCCGCCCTGTGAAGCCTGAATTCTGGCGCGCCCGGCGCTCGTCTCAGACCACTGCCTAGCCCGGCTCGCTGACGCGCACCGCGACCTTTTCGCCGTTAAGGATGACCCTGCCCTCGGCGATTTTCCGGCCATTGGCGAGGATCGAGAGGGGTTTGCGCTCATCGCGGCCGAGTGGGATAAAGCCGCCACGCCCCATCCTCAAAAGCCGATTGAGGGGCAGCGCCGTTTCGCCGACCAGCACGGTCAGCTCGATTTCAATCTCGTCGATGGGCGTCATCTAAGGGCGCAAGCCTTTGCTGCAACGTGGCTTTTAAGAGTGCCGAACTTTGGTTAGCGCGTCGTTAAATCGTAAGCGAAATAGGGACCGGATTAAGTCGCTCGAACCGGTCGAATGGGCCGTGAGCGCCGGGCGGACGGACTATCTCGAGGCCGTCGCCTTTATGGAACGCCGCGCCGCGGCGATCCGGGCCGGCGAGGCGGCCGAGATGGTCTGGCTGCTTGAGCATCCGCCGCTTTATACGGGCGGGACCAGCGCCAAGCCGGCCGATCTTCTGGCCCCGGAACGATTTCCCGTCTTCAAAAGCGCGCGCGGCGGCGAATACACCTATCATGGGCCCGGCCAGCGGGTCGCTTATGTCATGCTCGACCTTGAGCGCCGCGGCAGGGACATACGCGCCTTTGTGCGTGCGCTTGAAGAATGGATCATCAAGACGCTGGCGCAATTCGGTCTTAAGGGCGAGCGGCGCGCCGGGCGGGTCGGCGTGTGGATCGACCGCAGCGAATCGGGCGGACCGCCGAAAGAGGACAAGATCGCCGCCATCGGCGTGCGGATCAGGCGGTGGGTGAGTTTTCACGGCATTGCCCTTAATGTCGAACCGGACCTTTCCCACTACGCCGGGATTACCCCTTGCGGCGTGAGCGATCCCCGCTTCGGCGTCACCAGCCTGGTCGATCTTGGCCGGCCCGCCGCCATGGACGACGCCGACACGGCGCTGAGATCAGCATTTTGCGACGTATTCGGCCCGGCTCTCGACGCCGATCCGCCGACATGGTGAGATTGGGCGCGCCCGAATCAACCGCGGTCTGAGGAACCATCATGGCCCGCAGAGTTCTGGTCACCGGCGTCAGCGGCTTTATCGCCAAGCATGTCGCCCTTGAACTGTTAAACGCCGGCTATGAAGTGCGCGGCACGCTCCGTGCGCTGAACAAGGCTGAGCAGGTCCGCCGGAGTCTTTCCAAGGCCGGCGCAGACATTGGTCGCCTTGACTTCGTCGCCGCCGACCTCGTCAAGGACGAGGGATGGGAAGACGCCGCCGCCGGCTGCGCCGGCGTCATGCATGTGGCGTCGCCGTTTCCCATCGCCCAGCCGCGCGGCCGGGATGCGCTGACGCCCGCAGCGCGCGACGGCGCGTTGCGCGTGTTGCGTGCGTCAAAAAACGTCGAACGCATCGTCATGACGTCTTCCCTCGTCGCGGTCATGTATCGGCCGAACCGCCCGAAAGTAGTGACGGTCACAGAAGAAGACTGGACCGACATTAGCTGGCGTGCGCTGTCGCCCTATGTGATCTCCAAAACCCAAGCGGAAAAAGCGGCCTGGGATTTGGCGACGACGGAAGGCTTTCGCCACCGCCTGACGAGCGTCAATCCCGGTTTCGTGTTCGGCCCCGCGCTCGATGACGATATCGGCGCGTCCCTCGATACAATTAGGCTGTTGTTGAAAGGCGCTTATCCGGCCGTGCCGCCCGCAAGCTTTCCAGTGGTCGACGTACGCGATGTCGCCGCGTTGCATGTACGCGCGCTCGAAACGCCCGAGACCGGTGGGCACCGGCTACTTGCCGCATCGGAAACCAAGTCGCTCAAGGAAATCTGCGATATCCTGCGCGAGGCGTTTCCCGCCTATGCGAAGAAAATTCCCGCCAAAGAACTGCCGGCGTGGTTCGTGCGTTTGGCTGCGTTATTCGACCGCACGCTTGCCGCCGTCATCCCCGATCTCGGCTGCGCGCCCCATGCGGATACGGCCTATGTGACGGAATTGACGGGGGTGCGCTTCCGCCCCGCCCGCGACGCCGCGATTGCGGCAGGCGAATCGCTGATAAAGATTAAAGCTGTTTAATATTTGGGCCACTGGCGTAATTTCTTACGTCTTCGCAAGATTTGCCGGTTTTTATGTGGGGCCCTGAAACGGAACAATGACCATGACAGCGTACCGATCTGCAGCGGCCGCTGCGTGCGCGGCGACGCTCGCGATAGCGGGAAACGCATTGGCGCAGCCGCAATCCCTCCAGCCCGAGCCTGTCGACGAAGAAACGCTCGCAGCACCGGCGGCGTCTGAGACACCCGCGCCATCTCCCGAAGAGCAGGAATGGCTCGACGGAGAAGATAGCGCCGATCTTCTGAACTCTCAGCAGCAGTTGCAACAGACCTTCACGCTTGAGCGAACCATCGATGGAAAGGTCGTGGAGACCGAACGCCGCACTGTCGTTATCTCGCCGAACGATCCCATCCGCACGACCGAAGCCGGCATGACGGCGCGTGACCGCCTGATTGCCATGTTCGACGGTGAAGTGCTGACCCGCACCGAAGCTGTCGAAGAGGCCAAACTCGATTTCACCATCGCCGATCTCGATCGCGACAGCGCCATGACGGCCGAGGAATTCGCCGCGCTGGTCAAAAACTGGCGAGAACTGGAAGCGCCGCTGGCCGAAGCGCCTGATGCGGAAACCACCCGTCAGCGCCAATATGAAGCGTTTCTGGCGGAGATTAATCCGCAGGCCGCAGAACAGCGTAGCCACGCCTACGCCCTTGAAAAATTCGCGCTCATGGCGGGCGCTGCGGAAACGATGTCCAGAAAGGACTATATTCGCGCCTATATGAAGGCGTTCGACGCCGCTGACGCGGACAAGGACGCTTTGCTGAAAGACGAAGAACTGTTCCGGTTCAGGGCGCGCAATCGCGGCAAGACGATCGAAGAATAACGACTTATACGTCGTCGAGCAGTCCCAAGAAGTCCGACAGGTCGAGAAACTCCCGCCGCATGGCTTGCTCGCGAGCCTTCGCCTGCGCGTCCTCGCCCCAACGTTCTTCCTGAAAACGCTCATCCAGTCGCGCGGCGTGGAATATCTCATCCGGCGCGAAGGCGCGCTTCCAGAGCGCCAGCGACAAAACGGCCGATCCGGTGATCGCCGTCGCCGATTTCAAGGCAAACAACGCTTCCGCGGATCGATCGTTCAGCACGCGACGCACCGCTGCGATGGCGACGTCCGGCTGGCTGACCGCCGAGACGCCCGTGGTCACCACCATCGCCGCGCCGAATTCACGGCGCAGCCAATCAAGATAAGGCCCCCAACGCGCTTCCTGGCGGTCGACCAGCGCCTGCGGGCTCTCGGCGCGATAGCACAACAGATCCGTGCCCAGATAGCTCAGCACGTCGTCCCGCCAGACCGCGGCGCCCGCCTCGCCGCCGTCAAGACAGGCGCACAATATCGCGGTCAACGGCATGACGCGGCGGTCGAGAAATTCTTCCTGCACCGCCCATTCGTCGGCAATCGCTTGGGCGAGCGATCGCGTGGGCGCTAAAACGGCGTCGCCGCGCGCCGTGCGCGCCGGCCGGTCGTCGAGGCGGATGACAAACCCCGCGCCCTCCGGCGCGACGGAAACGGTCTTATAAAAACGTTTTATACGCGCAGGATCCTGGTTCATCGTAAATTGTCCGGCCAGTCACAGACAGCATCAGCGTCGAACGAAAAGAATTTCCATGTCTGCGCCATATGCCCGCTGAGCGGCGCTTGAAGCGTTACCCTTCGCCCGGTGGCCGGATGGGTAAACGTCATGGCGCGGCAGAAGAGATGAAGTTTCGGCGACACGCCGTCGATGCGCGCCGCTGCGCCGCCGTATTTTCCATCGCCGACAATGGGACAGCCGATGGCCGCGGCGTGCGCGCGCAACTGATGGGTGCGCCCGGTGACCGGGCGCATGGCGAGGAACGCAACGGGGCCGACTACCTCCAGGGCTTGATAATCCGTGACCGCCCTTTTTGCGTCTTCGCCGTCAGCCGGAACCATGCGCTCGTCGGCGCTCGCCCCGCGCCGGACCATGCGCTTGGCGATGGGCAGATCGATCGTGCCTCGGCGCGGCTGCGGAACGCTGGCGACAAGCGCCCAGTAGGTTTTCTCCACATCACGTCCCTTAAAGGCGTCGCCCAGGCGGTGGGCGGCCTTTCGGGTTTTCGCCACGAGCAGCAATCCGCCGGTGTCTTTATCGAGACGATGGACCAGCCGCGGCCGCTCGCCGTCCTTGGCGCGCGCTTCCAGCATGCCATCGACATGCCGCGCGGTTTTCGTCCCGCCCTGCACCGCCAGACCGAACGGCTTGTTCAGCGCCATGACCGCGTCGTCCTCGTAAAGAACGAGCGCCTTTAAAGACTGTGCGGCGTCAGGATCGAAAAGCGGCGGCCGCGCGCGCGGCGCGGCGTCGCCTGCCAGCGGCGGAATGCGGACCTCCTCGCCCGCTTCCAGGCGCCGGTTCGATTTCGCCCGGCCGCCGCCCACGCGCACTTGCCCTTTGCGCAGATATTTTTCCAACTCGCCATGGCGCACGCCGGGAAAATGCGTCCGAAACCAGCGGTCAAGGCGCATGCCCGCCTCGTCGGCCGCAACCGTTCTGGTCTGCACGCCGGTCACAACGCCTGTCTACCAACGGCGATGCCGCCGATCAGACCGAATACGGAAAGCATGACGGAAGCCGCCACATAGGCGCCGGCGATCATCAGCGTCCGGTCGCGATAAAGCGTCACCGCATCAAGAGAGAAGGTGGAAAACGTCGTGAACGCGCCGAGCAGGCCGACCGTAAGAAACGCCCGCAGGGCGATACTTTGCGGTTCGTGCCGCGACAGCCAGACGATCAGCAGGCCCATGGCGAAGGAACCGCTGATATTGACCGCCAGCGTGCCCCACGGAAAGTTCGGCCCAAGCAGATGCAGCGCCGCGCGCGACACGCCGTGACGGGCCATCGCCCCGACGGCGCCGCCCGCCGCAATAGCCAACCAGACAAGGCCGCCACTCACGCTAATGTCTCCCAAAAGGCATTAAAAATAACCTCAATAGCGGTTTATCTTCAACGCCTTCAACACCGATCTTCATATCATATCGACGCTGCGTGGGGCTGCGTGAGCCGAAAACGAAATCCCACACCCGCAAGATCGACGTGTAATTCGAGTCCGTATCGCGCTGAACCGCATGGTGATGAACCCAGTGAATTGACGGCGTGACAATGACCTTCGACAGCGCCGCTTCAAATTTCTTTCCCAGTCGCAGATTGGAGTGATGAAACAAGGCGGCGCATATAAGCACCGTTTCAAAGACGATCACCGTGGCCAGAGGCAAGGACAGCACAGCAATCGGAATGAGCCGCAATGCAGCCGAAAGCACGACCTCGCCGACATGAAATCGAACCGCGCTAGTCGTGTCTAAAAATTCGTCCCGGTGATGAACTTCATGCAGACGCCACATCAGGGGCACGCGGTGATAGGCGCGATGCAGCCAATAGGTCCAAAGGTCGAGCAGGATCAGATCGACCGCCAAGATAACCACGCCGGCGGCGCCGGCCGTCATCCATTCGGGCCGCGTCCAGAACACATGATTGACGCCCCAGGCCGTCAAGGGCGCAACGATAAGCGGCGAAAGCATTAAAACGATAAACCACAGGCCCGCATTGCGGACGAGCCGGGCGGGCGATTGCGGCGGCGTAGCGGCGCGGGCCAACCGTTCGGCGATAAACAGCGCCGCAAACCATAGGCAGACGATAACCGCTTTTGCTGTCAGCATCGTTCTTCACAGCTGATCGCTCGGTAAAAGCGCTCAGAGCGTTCGCCTTGCGACGCGATCATTCTTCTTTCCCGCCGCGGCGCAGGCGCTCCCAATAGGCAAGGCGCTTGGCGATTTCCTTGTCGAACCCGAACTGCGAGGGCTCGTAGAATTTGCGCCGCTCCATATCCTTGGGAAAGTAGTCAAGGCCTGCAAAGCTTTCTTCCGTATCGTGATCGTAAACATAACCTTCGCCATAGCCGAGCTCTTTCATGAGCTTTGTCGGCGCGTTCACGGCGCGCGGCGGCGGCATGAGTGAACCGGTTTCTTTGGCCGCCATCTTCGCCTTGACGAAGGCGACATGGGATCGATTCGATTTCGGCGCGCTGCCGAGATAGGCGACGAGCTGGCCGATGGCGATCTCTCCTTCGGGCTGGCCGAGAAACTCGTAAGCGTCCCGCGCGGCGATCGCTAAGGGAAGCGCATGGGGATCGGCGTTGCCCACATCCTCCGACGCCACGACGATCAGCCGGCGCAGGATGAAACGCGGGTCCTCGCCGCCTGTGAGCATCCGCGCCGCCCAGTAAAGCGCCGCATCGACGTCGGAGCCGCGGATCGACTTCTGCAGCGCGCTGGCGAGATTGTAATGGGACTCGTACCGCTTGTCGTAGATCGGCGCGCGACGCTGAACGATGGCGCCGAGCTCTTTTGCTTCAATCGGCGCACGGTCTTTCGGCTCTGCAAAAAGCTCTTCTGCGAGATTGAGGACGAACCGGCCGTCGCCGTCGGCCATCAGGCGCAGCGCGCCGCGCGCGTCCTGCGTCAGCGGCAGTTTTCGCTCCTCGGCGGTTTCGGCGCGCCTGAGCAGTTCCTCAAGCGCATCGTCATCGAGACGGTTGAGGGTGAACACCTGCGCCCGGGAGAGAAGGGCCGGGATCAGTTCGAAGGACGGGTTTTCCGTGGTCGCGCCGATCAGAGTGATCAGTCCGGATTCCACATGGGGCAGAAAGCCGTCCTGCTGGGCCTTGTTGAAGCGGTGGATCTCATCGACGAACAGCAACGTTCCCTTGCCCGTCGACCGGCGCGCCTTGGCGCGTTCGAAGACTTTGCGCAAATCCGCAACGCCGGAAAAAATCGCCGAGATCTGTTCGAATTCGAGACCGGTTTCCGCCGCCAGAAGCCGCGCGATGGTCGTCTTGCCGACCCCGGGCGGGCCCCAGAGAATGATCGACGACAGCCTTCCCGCATCGAGCATGCGGCGCAAGGGACCGGCGGGACCCAATAGATGGTCCTGACCGACGACCCTGTCGAGCGATGCCGGCCGCAATCGGTCCGCAAGCGGATGAGGCGCACCGCTTTCAAGCCCTCCTGCTTGAAAGAGATCGCTCATCTCGACCTAACGGCCGACCCGCCAGGGCACGATGCGCCCGCCGGTATCGATTTCCAGTTCCCAGCTTCTCGCCGGGCGGTCGATCTCCCGCGCCAGTTCGGCCGATGTGTAGACATCGCGGTCGTTGACGGAGAGGATTATATGGCCCGGCCGCAAACCGCGGCGCGCGGCGAAGGATCGCGGGTCGACGGCGGAAACGACGACGCCCGTCGATAACGGATCGAGCCCGAGTTCCTCATTATAGCGCGGCGACAGATTGTCGACGGAAACCCCGTTGAGCGGATGGTTTCCTTCCAGCCTGCGCGAATCGCGCGCCGGCGTTTCCGGCGGCAGGTCGAGGGTGATTTGCGCGGTGCGCCGCTTGCCGCCGCGCATATAGACCAGGTCGGCAGTCTCGCCGTTATTCTTGACGCCGATGCGATATTGCAGGGTCTGGGCGTCGAACACTGGCGCCCCGTCCGCTTCCACGATCACGTCGCCGGGGCGAATGTCGCCCTTATCGGCCGGCCCACCCGACCAGACATCGTCGATAATCGCGCCCGCCGGCCGGTCTAGCCTGAGCGCCTTGGCAAGATCGACGGTCACCGTGCTGGTCGACGCGCCGAGCCACGGGCGCACCAGCGGGCTGCCTTCCACCGCTGAGTTGATGACTTGCTGCACCAGGCGCGACGGAATCGCAAAACCGATGCCGTTCGAGCCGCCCGAGCGCGAATAAATCGCCGTGTTGACGCCGATCAGCCGGCCGTCGGCGTCGACCAGCGCGCCGCCCGAATTGCCCGGATTGATGGCCGCGTCGGTTTGAATAAAAAACTGATAATCCGATACCGACACCGCCGTGCGCGCCAGCGCCGACACAATACCGCTGGTCACCGTCTGACCGACGCCGAAGGGATTGCCGATGGCGAGGACTACGTCGCCGACCTGAAGCGAATCCGAATTAGCGAAGGTGAGATAAGCCAGCGCCTCTTCCGCTTCGATGCGCAGGACGGCGAGATCGGTTTGCGGATCGGCCAGGACGAGTTCGGCTTCATATTCGCGGCGGTCGCTTAACACGACCTTGATCTCGTTCATGCCTTCGATGACATGGTTGTTGGTGACGATGACGCCGTCCGGGCTGACCATGACACCGGAGCCGAGCGAGTTCTGCACGCGCTCGCGCGGCGCCCCGAAATCGCCGCCGAAAAAGCGCCGGAAAAACGGATCGTCGGCGAAGGGGCTGCGCTGTTGCACGACGCGCCGGGAATAAATGTTGACCACCGCGGGCGCGGCGCGCTCAACCACCGGCGCGAAAGAAAGTTTGACCTGTTCCATGGAGTGGGGAACATCGCGCAGCGCCGGCGCGATGGTTTCGGCCTGCATGTCTGTCGCGGCGGTTGCGGGCGTTTCTTCCGCCGGCGCAGGCTGGGCGCAGGCGGCGGCCGCATAACACGATGCGACGGCGATGCAGGCGAAAACTTTGCGGACCATAAAGCGGCCTCCAAACAAAAAGAACACGCAAGGATATAGCCTTGCGTGTTCCCCATTCAATACGATCGCCACGCCCCGATAAACGGCGCTGGACGGGGCTTATTCTTCATCGTCCTCGTCGTCGAGCCCCACAACGGGACCGGAATCCTGCCCTTTGGCGTCTTCGTCGCGATCGACGAATTCGATCACCGCGAGCGGAGCGTTGTCGCCATAACGAAAGCCCGCCTTCATGATACGGATATAGCCGCCATGGCGTTCGGCGTAGCGCGGACCGAGCGTTTCAAACAGCTTTTTCGCCATGTCCTTGTCGCGGATGCGCGACACCGCCAGACGGCGCAGATGCAGCGCGCGGTCTTCGTCCTTGTCCGCGTGCTTGGCCATGGTGACGAGCTTTTCGACGATCGGGCGAAGCGCTTTCGCTTTCGGCAGCGTCGTCGTGATCTGTTCGTGCTTTATCAGCGCGCAAGCCATATTGGCGAACATCGCCTTGCGGTGCTCATGGGTGCGATTGAGTTTTCGATGCGCCATCCCGTGTCGCATGGCAATGTCTCCTGAAGCCGGTTTCGCGCGGCGTTATTCGTCGAACTTCTTGGCCAGATCTTCGATATTGTCCGGCGGCCAGTCGGGCACGTCCATGCCGAGATGAAGGCCGAGACCGGCGAGCACTTCCTTGATCTCGTTCAGCGACTTGCGGCCGAAATTTGGCGTGCGGAGCATTTCCGCTTCGGTTTTCTGAATGAGATCGCCGATATAGACGATATTGTCGTTCTTGAGGCAGTTTGCCGAACGCACGGACAGTTCGAGTTCGTCGACCTTGCGCAGGAGCGCCGGATTGAACGGCAGTTCTTCGCGCGCCTCGGCGTCCTTGTCCTTGGTCGGTTCGTCGAAATTGATGAAGATCTGAAGCTGATCCTGCAGGATGCGCGCGGCGTAAGCGGCCGCATCGTCAGGGGCGATCGAGCCGTCGGTCTCGATTTCCATAATCAGCCGATCGTAATCGAGCACTTGGCCTTCGCGCGTATTCTCGACGCGATAAGCGACACGGTTGACCGGGCTGTATAGACTGTCGACCGGGATCAGCCCGATCGGCGCGTCTTCGGGCCGGTTCTGTTCTGCCGGCGTATAGCCCTTGCCCGTATTGACGGTCAGCTCCATGCGCAGCGACGCGCCCTCATCGAGGTGGCAGATCACATGATCCTTGTTGAGGATCTCGATGGCGGACGTTTCTTCAATGTCGCTCGCCGTAACGAGACCGGGCTTGTCCTTTTTCAGCACCAGGCGGCGCGGCCCGTCCGCATGCATGCGCATGGCGAGTTGCTTAACGTTAAGGACGATGTCCGTCACGTCCTCGCGCACGCCGGGGATCGATGAAAACTCATGCACCACGCCGTCGATCTGGATCGACGTCACCGCAGCGCCCTGCAGGGACGACATCAAAATCCGGCGCAGGGCGTTGCCCAGCGTCAGGCCGAAGCCGCGCTCCAGCGGCTGGGCGATAATCGTCGCCTTGCGCTGCGGGTCGACGCCCGGCGCTACATCGAGTTTGGTCGGCCGGATCAGTTCCTGCCAATTCTTTTCGAGAATCTGTGTTGCATCCATGAGTAAGGATCACTCTTTCTTCAGTCGGTGAATCAAACGCGGCGCCGCTTGCGCGGGCGGCATCCATTATGCGGGATCGGCGTAACGTCGCGGATCATCGAGACCGTCAGACCCGCCGATTGCAGCGCGCGCAAGGCGCTTTCCCGACCGGAGCCCGGACCGCGCACTTCCACGCTGACGGTCTGGAGCCCGTGTTCCATGGCTTTTTTCGCCGCGTCCTCAGCGGCGAGCTGTGCGGCGTAAGGCGTCGATTTGCGCGAGCCTTTAAAGCCCATGCCCCCGGCCGACGACCAGGAAATCGCATTGCCCTGTTCGTCGGAAATGGTGATCATCGTATTGTTAAACGACGCGTTGACGTGCACGACGCCGGTCGAGATATTTTTTCGTTCGCGCCGCTTGACGCGGCTGGCCGGTGCTTTCGCCATGGGATCGGGTCCTTATTTCTTCTTGCCGGCGATCGGCTTGGCGGGCCCCTTGCGGGTGCGTGCATTGGTGTGCGTGCGCTGACCGCGCACCGGCAGGCCGCGACGGTGACGCAGGCCGCGATAGCAGGCCTGATCCATCAGGCGTTTGATATTGACGGCGACGTCGCGGCGCAGATCGCCTTCCACGATGTAGTCGCGGTCGATGGCTTCGCGGATTTGCAGCACTTCCGCGTCGGAAAGATCCTGGACGCGGCGTTCCGGTGTAATGCCGGCTTTTTCGCAAATTTCGGCCGCTTTGGTCGCGCCGATGCCATGTATATAGCGCAGCGCGATTGTGACGCGCTTGTTCGTCGGAATGTTGACGCCTGCAATCCGGGCCACCGCTCAAATCCTTTTCATTTGCTCCCCGCCCCCGCACCAACGGCGGGCAGGCTATTTCGCCATGCAACAAAGCCCGCCTCAGCGCGGCCAATTTGCAGCGCCGGGCGAACTCAACTCCTTAAGGCGGAGAGCGCGTAGATATAGTCGCGCGGCCCCCGCCGTCAACCGTTTTCCGGGCCCTATTCGGGCCCGATTCCGTCCAGAATCACGTCGATTTCAGCCGAAACGGCCGCAATCGACGCCATTCCATCGACGACCTTCAGTTTTCCCTGTTTTTCGTAATAGGGAATGAGGGGCGCCGTCTGGTCCCTATAGACCTGAAGACGCTCTTTGAAGGTCTCCTCATTATCGTCCTTGCGGGGCTCCTCCCCCCGCGCCTGGGTCTGGGCGATTCGCGTCCGCAGGCGTTCGATCAGGACGGATTCGTCAACTCGAAGCTCGATCACTGCGTCGAGCGAGCGGTCTTTCTTTTCCAGCATGGCGTCGAGCGTTTCCGCCTGGACCAGCGTTCGCGGAAAACCGTCCAGCAGAAAGCCGTTTGCGCAATCGTCTTGCTCAATGCGCTCTTCGACGATGGCCGCGACGATCTCATCCGACACCAACTTGCCTGCGTCCATCACCGACTTGGCCTGGCGGCCGACCGGTGTGCCAGCAGCGACGGCGGCGCGCAGCATGTCACCGGTGGAGAGTTGAGGAATGTGGCATTTTTCAACGATATGCGCGGCCTGCGTGCCTTTGCCGGCGCCCGGGGGGCCGAGCAGGATGACGATCATCGCCGGCCTCCGCGCAATTTCGATTTTTTGATCAGGCTTTCATATTGCTGGGCCACGAGATGACCCTGAATCTGCGAGACCGTATCGAGGGTCACCGAAACCACGATCAGCAGCGACGTGCCGCCGATATAGACGGGTATCGCCTGGCTGTAGCTCATCTTGAGTATTTCCGGGAAAATACACACAACCGTCAGATAGACCGCGCCGATCACGGTCAGCCGCGTCACGACGTAATCGAGATATTCCGCCGTCCGCGCGCCGGGCCGGTAGCCCTGAATGAAGCCGCCATATTTCTTGAGATTGTCGGCGACGTCTTGGACGTTGAACACGACCGACGTGTAAACAAAGGTAAAGCCGATGATCAGCGCCGCATAAAGGGCGATATAGAGCGGCCTGCCTGGCGCGAACAATATGTTCAGGGTCTGAAGCCAGTCGGGCGAGCCTTCGCCGATTGCGCTAAACGCCGTCGCCGGCAAGAGCAGCAGCGAAGAGGCAAAAATCGGCGGGATCACGCCGGACGGATTGAGCTTCATCGGCAGATGGGATTTTTCCCCCTGGGTCATGCGCTGGCCGACCTGTCGGCGCGGATACTGAACCAGAATGCGCCGCTGGGAACGCTCCATGAAAACGACGAACGTCACGAGGGCCAAGGCCAGGGCCGCAATGACGAGAATGATGCCGCCGCCGATGCCTTCTTCGCCGACGCGGCCCTGCTCAAGCAGGCCGCCGATTGCGCGTGGCAGTTCCGCGACAATGCCGGCGAAGATGATCAGCGATACGCCGTTGCCGACGCCGCGCGCCGTGATCTGTTCACCGAGCCACAACAAGAACATGACGCCGCCGACCAAGGTAACGACCGAGGTCAAGAGGAAGATGGGCCCCGGATTGAGGGCGAAACCCTGGCCCTGCATGCTGACGGCGATGAAATAGCCCTGCATGGTCGCCAGAAACACCGTCAGGTAACGGGTATACTGATTGATCTGGCGCCGGCCCTGTTCGCCTTCCTTCTTGATCGCCTCAAGAGACGGCACCACCGCCGTCATCAGCTGCATGATGATCGAGGCGGAAATATACGGCATAATGTTGAGGGCGAAGATCGCCATCCGCTCGACCGCGCCGCCGGAGAAAATGTTCAGCGTGCCAAGAAGACCGCCCTGCTGGGTTCGAAAGCTTTCGCCGAAGGCTACGAGATCGATCCCGGGCAAGGGGATGAACGTGCCGAAGCGGTAAACGATCAGCGCGCCGAGGGTGAACAGGAGACGCTTTTTCAGTTCGTCAGCCTTGGCGAACGAACTCAGCGTAATGTTCGAGGCGAACTGTTCCGCAGCGGATGTCATTTCAGCGTATCACCTGTTTGGGCTGCCGGGGACAGACGGCCATGTGGCGGCCGTCGCGGCGGCTTGCAACCCCGACGTTCCTATTTCGTTTCCAGTACGGTCACCGAACCGCCGGCTTTTTCCACCGCCGCTTTCGCACCGGCGGTTGCATGGGCGACCTCGATCTCGAGTTTCGCCTTGAGTTCGCCGGCCCCAAGCAGGCGGACGCCGCGATAGGCGCGGCGCAGGACGCCGGATTCGACCAGGGCCGCAGCGTCTATTTTCTTGCCCGCGTCAAGCTTGCCGGCGTCGATTGCGGCCTGCAGTCGGCCCACATTGATCTGGGCGAATTTCACCCGGTTGGGCTTGTTAAAGCCGCGCTTGGGCAGGCGCATGTAAAGCGGCATCTGACCGCCTTCATAAGCGCGGATGCCGGAAACGCCCGAACGCGATTTTTGACCTTTCATGCCCCGGCCGGCCGTCGTGCCTTTGCCCGACGCGGGACCGCGCCCGACCCGCATGCGGCCTTTTCGCGCGCCTTTATTATCGGAAAGTTGGTTGAGCTTCATGATGTCCTCGACTTTCGACGGTTCCTGTTCCAGCGGGAACAAATCGCCTCGCCTGTTCCTGGTGAATGGTGAGTCGTGAAATGGTGACTTGGGTTGACGAATTTCGTTCGCTATTCACGACTTCACAATTTCACTATTCACCTCTTCATTCTTCCACCACCTCGACCAAATGCGCGACCTTGCGCACCATGCCGCGCACAGCCGGGGTGTCTTCAAGCTCGCGCTCGCGGCCGATTTTATTCAGTCCAAGGCCGATCAGCGTGGCGCGCTGGTCCTGCGGCCGGCGGATCGGACTGCCCGTTTGACGGACTTTGATGGTTTTCTTCTGCGCCATGGCCGGTCCTCTTACGCCGCGTCGATGGTCTCGGCCGCATCCCCGCCGCCGACGCGATGGGAAAGGATCTCCGAAACTTTTTTGCCGCGTTTGGACGCGATCATGCGCGGGCTGGTCTGGTTCTGCAGCGCGTTCACGGTTGCGCGCACCATATTGTAAGGGTTCGACGAGCCGGTCGACTTGGCGACCACATCCTGCACGCCGAGGGTTTCAAATATCGCGCGCATCGGCCCGCCGGCGATGATGCCGGTGCCCGGCGGTGCAGCGCGCAGCACGACCTTGCCTGCGCCCCAGCGCCCTTGCGCGTCATGGTGGAGCGTGCGTCCCTCGCGCAGCGGCACGCGCACCAGATTGCGCTTGGCTTCCTGGCTGGCTTTGCGGATCGCCTCGGGCACCTCGCGGGCCTTGCCCTTGCCGAAGCCGACGCGGCCTTTCTGATCGCCGACGACGACCAGCGCGGCGAAGCCGAAGTTCTTGCCGCCCTTGACCACCTTGGCGACCCGGTTGATGGCGACGAGCTTGTCGACGAACTCGTCGCGCTCCTCGCGCTCGCCGCGTCCTCTGCCTCGCCCGCGTCCGCGTCCTTCTTCACGCGCCATGAACGTCTCCTCTAAAAGTTAAGGCCGGCTTCGCGCGCGGCCTCAGCCAGGGCTTTCACCCTGCCGTGATACATATAGGCGCCGCGGTCGAAGACGACGTCCTTGACGCCTGCCTTGATCGCGCGCTCGGCGATCGCCTTGCCGACGCCGGCGGCGGCGTCCGAGCCCTTGCCCAGGCCGTCGCGCAGCGTCTTGTCGAGCGACGACGCTGAAGCGACCGTGCGGCCTTGCGCGTCGTCGATGATCTGCGCCGAAATGTTTTTCGACGAACGGAACACCGACAGCCGCGGGCGCGCGCTTCTCGCCTTGGCCAGCTTGGCGCGGGTGCGTTGTGCGCGGGCTTTGTCTTTGTTCTGCGCCTTGACGGGCATGATCCTAAATCCTCTGGCGGTTCGTTACTTCTTCTTGCCTTCCTTGCGGAAGATATATTCGTCGGCGTATTTCACGCCTTTGCCCTTGTAAGGCTCGGGCGGACGGAAGGCGCGGATTTCCGCTGCGGTCTGTCCGACCTTTTGCTTGTCGATCCCCGAAATGACGATTTCGGTCGGCTTCGGGGTGACGATCTTAATTCCTTCCGGAATCGGATAATCGATGTCGTGCGAATAACCGAGCGCCAGCGACAAGGCCGAACCTTTCATCTGGGCGCGATAGCCGACGCCGACGAGTTCAAGCGATTTGGAAAACTCGTTGACGACGCCGGAGATGATATTGGCGATCTGCGTGCGGTTCATGCCCCACATGGCGCGCGCTTTTTGCGTATCGTCCACGGGCTTGACCGTCACTTCGTTGTTTTCGAGCGCCACCAGGCACAGATCGTTGACGACGAATTCAAGCTCGCCCTTGGGCCCCTTGGCTTTCACCGCCTGGCCGTCGACCGTGACGGTGACGCCGCTGGGAACCGGGATCGCTCTTTTGCCGATGCGGGACATGTCCTCGCTCCTGATCCTTTAATACACTTCGCAGAGCACTTCGCCGCCGACATTGGCGTCGCGCGCGGCCGCGTCCGACATCACGCCCTTGGGCGTTGAAACGATGGAAATGCCGAGGCCGTTCCGCACCGATCCCAAATCGCGCACCGACGAATAGACCCGGCGGCCGGGTTTCGAGATCCGCCGGATTTTCTGGATCACCGGTTCGCCTTCGTAATATTTGAGCTCAATGTCGAAGATCGGCTTTTCGCCTTCCTTTTCGACGCGCGAATAGCCGCGGATATAGCCTTCTGCGGACAACACATCGAGCACCCAGCCGCGCAGCTTCGAGGCCGGCACCATTAGGGATGCATGCTTGCGCATCTGCGCGTTGCGGATGCGGGTGATCAAATCGCCGACAGGATCGTTGATAGCCATCTTGGTTCGGCTCCCTTACCAGCTCGACTTTACGAGGCCCGGAATTTTTCCTTCCGAACCCAATTGGCGCAGGGCGATGCGCGACATTTTCAGCTTGCGGTAGAACCCGCGCGGCCGGCCCGTCACAAGGCAGCGGTTGCGGATGCGCGTTGTAGACGAGTTGCGCGGCAGTTCGGCGAGCTTGAGCGCCGCCATGAAGCGCTCCTCGCCCGGCTTATCCTTGTCGTAGAGAATTTCCTTTAGCCGCTTGCGCCGGGACTCAAACTTCTTCGCCATGCGGCGGCGTTTGAGATCGCGTTCGACCATTGACTTCTTCGCCATTGCTTCTCCTTTTCAAGCCGGTTTCCGCTGTGACCCGCAGACCTTGCTCAATTTCGTCCTTGTTCGCTCTAGTTCCGAAACGGAAAGTTGAATTCCTTTAAAAGCGCCTTCGCTTCCGTGTCATTGTGCGCCGTCGTGCAAACGATAATGTCCATGCCCCGGATCTTTTCGACCTTGTCGTAGTCGATTTCCGGAAAGACGATGTGTTCCTTAAGACCGATGGCGAAATTGCCCCGCCCGTCGAAGCTCTTGCCGTTGAGACCGCGAAAGTCGCGCACCCGCGGCAGCGCGACGGTGATCAGCCGGTCGAGAAACTCATACATGCGGTCCTTGCGCAGGGTGACCTTGGCGCCGACGGCCATGCCCTCGCGCAGCTTGAAGTTGGAAATCGACTTGCGCGCCTTGGTGACAATCGGTTTTTGCCCGGCGATACGGGTCAGGTCCGCGACCGCGCCGTCGATCACCTTGCGGTCGTTGACCGCGTCGCCAAGGCCCATATTGATGACGACCTTATCGAGCGACGGCGTCATCATCGGGTTTTTGTAACCGAACTGCTGATGGAGCTTGCCGCGAATCTCATCGCGGTAAAGCTTTTTCAGGCGCGGTTCATATCCGTTCGTTTCAGCCATCGATCACCTCGCCCGACGCCTTTGCGACGCGCACCATCTTGTCGCCGTCGATTTTAAAACCGACGCGCGTCGCCTTGCCCGATTTGGGATCTTTGAGCGCGACATTGGAAATATGGATTGACGCTTCCCGCGATAGGATGCCGCCTTCCTCGCGTTGGGTCTGTTTTTGATGCTTGCGCACGAGATTGACGCCGCGCACGACGACCCGATCCTGCTTGGGCATGACCGTCACGACCTCGCCCTCCGCGCCGCGGTCCTTGCCTGCGAGCACGACGACCTTGTCGCCCTTTTTGATCTTCGCCGGCATTTAGAGCACCTCCGGGGCGAGGGACACGATCTTCATATGGCGCGCGGCGCGCAGTTCGCGCGTCACCGGGCCGAAGATCCGCGTGCCGATCGGTTCTTTGTTGTTGTTGATAAGCACCGCCGCATTGCGGTCGAAGCGGATGACGGAGCCGTCGCGGCGCTTGATGTCCTTGGCGGTCCGGACGACCACGGCCTTCATCACCTGACCTTTTTTCACGCGGCCGCGCGGGATCGCCTCTTTTACCGAGACGACGATAATGTCGCCCACGCCGGCGTATTTGCGCTTGGCGCCGCCCAGCACTTTGATGCACTGAACGCGCTTGGCGCCGGAATTGTCGGCGACATCCAAATTCGACTGCATCTGGATCATAGCGATGCTCCTGATGGGCGCGCGCGCCCGCTACTCGTATCCTTCAACCCGGCGCCAGGCGCCGCAAACTTTCCTATGCTTTCGATCCCGCGCCGATGACTTCCCAGCGCTTGAGTTTCGATTTCGGGGCGCATTCGCGAATCTGCACGAGATCGCCGACCTTGAAGGCGTTCTCCGCGTCATGGGCGTGAAACCGGCTTGAGCGGCGCACCGTCTTCTTGAACAACGGATGGGTGAAAATCCGGTCCACATTGACGACGACCGTTTTGTCGCCCTTATCGCTCACGACGGTTCCTTGCATTATTCGTTTCGGCATCGTTCGCCCTTCGTTCTTTAATTCGCCCCGGCGCCGGCGCGCTCGCCCAGCACCGTCTTGATCCGCGCAATATCCTTGCGCACTTCCCTGACCCGCGTGGTTTTTTCCAGCTGGCCTGAGGCCTTCTGGAATCGCAGGTTGAACTGTTCCTTCCTCAACTGAAGCAACTTGTCCTTCAGCTCGTCGGTCGTCAGATCGCGCACTTCGCCGGCTTTCATCGCAATCGCTCCCTATTCGCCGATACGCGTGACGATGCGCGTCTTGACGGGCAGCTTGGCCGCGCCAAGCGCGAGCGCTTCGCGGGCGACCGCATCCGTGACGCCGTCGATTTCAAACATGATCCGGCCCGGCTTGACCTTGGCCGCCCAGAACTCGACCGTGCCCTTGCCCTTGCCCATGCGCACTTCAGTCGGCTTTTTCGACACCGGCACGTCGGGAAAGATGCGGATCCACACGCGGCCCGCGCGCTTCATGGCGCGGGTGATCGCCCGCCGGCTCGCCTCGATCTGGCGCGCGGTGACGCGTTCCGGCTCCAGGGCCTTGAGCCCGTGGGAGCCGAAATTGAGATCCGTGCCGCCTTTCGCGACGCCCTTGATGCGCCCTTTGTGCATCTTGCGGAATTTTGTTTTCTTCGGTTGCAGCATGGTTCAAAAAACCCTGATCTTATTCCTCTGTTCCGCTCAGTTGGGGCGCGACTGGCCGACGCCGCCGGTCTGCGCGTCGATCAGGCGTTTTTCCTGCGCCATGGGATCGTGCTCCATGATCTCGCCTTTGAAGATCCAGACCTTGACGCCGATAATGCCGTAGGTCGTGCGCGCTTCCGCAAAGCCGTAATCGATATCGGCGCGCAGCGTGTGCAACGGCACCCGGCCTTCGCGATACCATTCCATGCGGGCGATCTCCGCCCCGCCAAGACGGCCGGCGACGTTCACGCGAATGCCCAGCGCGCCCATGCGCTGGGCAGTCTGCATGGCCCGCTTCATGGCGCGGCGGAACGCCACGCGGCGCTCAAGCTGTTGCGCAATGTTTTCCGCCACCAGTGTGGCGTCGATTTCCGGCTTGCGGATTTCGACGATGTTGAGCACGGTTTCCGACGTTGACAGCTTCGACAGCTCGTGGCGCAGCTTTTCGATATCGGCGCCCTTTTTGCCGATCACGACGCCCGGCCGCGCCGTATAGATCGTCACACGGCACTTCTTGTGCGGCCGTTCGATGACGATGCGCGACACGCCGGCCTGCTGCAGACGTTTTTCCAAATACCGCCGGATGCGCAGGTCTTCATGCAGGAGATCGCCATAGGTTCCTTTCGTCGCGAACCAGCGCGAATCCCAGGTCCGGTTGATCCCCAGGCGAAGGCCGATGGGATTGACTTTCTGGCCCATTAGGCGGCCTCCTCGACTTCTTTGACGATAATCGTGATTTCCGAGAACGGTTTTTGAATCCTGCCGACGCGGCCGCGCGCGCGCGCGCGCCAGCGTTTCATCACCAGGTTCTTGCCGACGAAGGCGCGCTCGACGACCAGCGAGTCGATATCGAGGTCGTGATTGTTTTCCGCATTGGCGATCGCGCTTTCGAGAACTTTCTTGACGTCCTTGGCGATGCGCTTGCGCGAGAACTCAAGCTCGGCGAGCGCCTTTTCGACCGGCAGGCCGCGAATAAGCTGCGCGACGAGGTTCAGCTTCTGCGGCGACACCCGCATCATGCGTCCTTTGGCGAAGGCCTGGTTTTCTTCCACGCGGCGCGGATTTTTCTCCTGTCCCATGGCCTAGCCCCTCTTCGCCTTCTTGTCCGCGCCATGGCCGTAAAAGGTCCGCGTGGGAGAGAATTCGCCGAGCTTGTGGCCGACCATGTCCTCGGTGACATGGACCGGGATGAATTTGTGGCCGTTATAAACATTGAACGTCAGGCCGACGAATTGCGGCAGGATCGTCGAGCGCCGCGACCAGGTCTTGACGCCGCCCTTATGTTTGCCGCCCTGCGCCTCTTCCGCTTTCTTCAGGAGATAGCGGTCGACAAAAGGGCCTTTCCAGACAGAACGTGGCATAGGTAAAACTCCGGCGTCCTATTTCTTTTTCTTGCGCGCATGTCGCGAGCGCAGGATCAGTTTGTCGGTTTTCTTGTTGCTTCGGGTCTTGGCGCCCTTGGTCGGTCGGCCCCAGGGGGTGACCGGGTGACGCCCGCCCGACGAACGGCCCTCGCCGCCGCCATGGGGGTGATCGACCGGGTTCATGACGACGCCGCGCACCGACGGACGCTTGCCGCGATGCCGGTTGCGCCCCGCCTTGCCGATAGACTCGTTCATGCGGTCCGGATTGGACACCGCCCCGACCGTCGCCATGCAGTCGCCCAGAACGATACGCACCTCGCCTGACAACAGCCGAAGCTGCGCCATGGCGCCGTCGCGGCCCACAAGCTGGGCGTAAGCGCCGGCGGATCGCGCGATCTGGCCGCCGCGGCCAGGCTTTAATTCCACATTGTGAACGATCGTGCCGACCGGCATGTTCTTGAGCGGCATGGCGTTGCCCGGTTTGACGTCGACACGCTCGCCGGCGATCAACTTGTCGCCCGCTTTGACCCGCTGCGGCGCGAGAATGTAGGAAAGTTCGCCGTCGAGATATTTGACCAGGGCGATAAAGGCCGAGCGATTGGGATCGTATTCCAGCCGCTCGACTTTCGCTTCGACATCAAACTTGCGGCGTTTGAAATCGATGACGCGGTAAACCTTTTTGGCGCCGCCGCCGCGCCGGCGCATGGTGATCCGGCCCGTATTGTTGCGGCCGGCCTTTTCACTCAGGCCTTCGGTCAAGGCCTTAACGGGCTTGCCTTTCCATAGCTCGCTGCGATCGACCAGAACAAGCTGGCGACGTCCGGGCGTGGTTGGTTTGAATTTCTTTAAAGCCATGGCTCGCAAACCCGTCCCTTATAGTCCCGTCGTCACGTCGATCGCGTGACCTTCTTCAAGCGTTACGACAGCCTTTTTTACGGCCGAGCGCGTATAGGGGCGACCGCGAAACCGCTTGGTCTTGCCCTTGGCGCGCAGCGTGTTGACCGCTTTGACCTTCACCTTGAACAGCGCTTCGACGGCGTCCTTGATTTCCGCCTTGGTCGCTGTCAGCGGCGTGCGGAAAACGACCTGATTGTTTTCTGCTGCGATGGTCGACTTTTCCGTGATCACCGGCGCGATCAGCGTGTTGTAATGGGCTTCGCCGCCTTCGGCCTTTTTTACTTGCTTGCTCATTTGAGACGCGCCTCCAGTCCTTCCACGGCCGCTTTGGTCAGGACCAGTTTCTGCTTGCGCAGGATGTCGTAAACATTCGCGCCGATCACCGGGAGCATGTCGATCCCGGAAAGATTGCGGGTCGCAAGGCCGAAATTTTCATCGACGGACGCATCGACGATCAGCGCGTTGGTGATGTCCAGCTTGGCAAACGCATCAACGAGCGTTTTTGTTTTCGCCTCGGCGAGCTTGGCTTCGTCAATCACGATCAGCGATCCGTCCGCGGCTTTTGCGGAAAGCGCATGCTTGAGCGCCAGGCGACGGATTTTTTTCGGCAGGCCGATGGCATGGCTGCGCGGACGGGGCCCGTGCGCCTTGCCGCCGCCGCGGAAAATATTGGCCTTTTTATCGCTGTGGCGGGCGCCGCCGGTGCCTTTCTGACGATAGATTTTCTTGCCGGTGCCGCGGATCTGGTTGCGCTCGCGCGCCAGATGCGTGCCCTGGCGGCGCTTGGCCAGCTGATAGACGACGCAGCGATGCAGAATGTCCTTGCGCGGCTCGAGCCCGAAGATCGCCTCGTCGAGATCGATCGATCCGGCCTTTTTGTTTTCAATGCTGAGGACGTCGGCTTTCATCACTCGTCCCCTTCTTTTTTCGGCTGTTCTTCAGCCTTGTCCGTTTTCGTTGCGACCTGTTCTTCAGCCGGCGCGGCCTCGGCCGCGGTTTCGGCTTCTTCTTCCGGCGCCGGTTCGCCCTGGGGCTGGGCTTCTTCGGCGGCGACAACCTTGATCGCCGCCGGCTTGGGCGCATCGTCCGGGATCGGGCGCTTGACCGCATCCTTGATCAGCACCCAGCCGTTTTTCGGGCCGGGTACGGCGCCCCTGACGAGGATCAGGCCGCGATCCGCATCGATCCGCACGACATCGAGATTTTGGGTCGTCACCCGCGCGGCGCCATAATGGCCGGCCATCTTTTTGCCTTTAAAGACTTTACCGGGATCCTGACATTGGCCGGTGGAACCGTGCGCCCGGTGGGAAATCGACACGCCGTGCGAGGCGCGCAGGCCGCCGAAATTGTGCCGCTTCATGGCGCCGGCAAAGCCCTTGCCGATCGACACGCCGGTAACGTCGACTTTCTGTCCGGCGAGGAAATGATCGGCCGAAAGTTCGGCCCCGACCTCGACGAGATTGTCTTCCGACACGCGGAACTCGGCGAGCTTGGCTTTCAATTCGACATTGGCTTTGGCGAAATGGCCGCGCTCAGCCTTGCTGGCGCGTTTGGCCTTTTTAACGCCCGCGCCAAGTTGCACGGCGGTATAGCCGTTCTGTTCGGCCGTGCGCTGGGCAACGACCTGGCAGCCTTCCATCTGCATCACCGTGACCGGCAGATGCACGCCGTCCTCGGTGTAGATCCGGGTCATACCCAGTTTTTTCGCAATCACTCCGGTGCGCATTGCAAAAGCTCCTAGGCGCCAAGCTTGATTTCGACGTCGACGCCGGCCGAAAGATCGAGTTTCATCAGCGCGTCGACGGTTTGCGGGGTCGGATCAACGATATCGAGCATGCGCTTGTGGGTGCGCATTTCGAACTGTTCGCGGCTTTTCTTGTCGATATGCGGCGAACGATTGACGGTGTAGCGCTCAATGCGCGTCGGCAGCGGGATCGGCCCGCGCACATTCGCACCGGTGCGTTTGGCCGTGTTGACGATTTCCGTCGTCGACGCGTCGAGCACGCGGTGATCGAACGCTTTAAGCCTGATGCGTATGTTCTGTTGCATGGGTCCGACGCTTCGCTGTTTCGTTTCTTTCCGGTCTTAGAGTCCAAAGCGCGGGCCTGATCGTCCGGCCCGCGCTTGCTTAGAGTCTTCTACTCAATGATCTTTGCGACAATGCCCGCGCCGACCGTGCGGCCGCCTTCGCGAATGGCGAAGCGGAGCTTCTCCTCCATGGCGATCGGCACGATGAGTTCGACGTTGATTTCGACATTATCGCCCGGCATCACCATTTCCGTGCCCTCTTTGAGGGTGACAACGCCGGTCACGTCCGTGGTGCGGAAATAAAATTGCGGGCGATAGTTCGAGAAGAACGGCGTATGACGGCCGCCCTCCTCCTTGGTGAGGATATAGGCTTCCGCAAGAAACTTCGTATGCGGCGTCACCGAGCCGGGCTTGCACAGCACCTGGCCGCGCTCGACCGCCGTGCGTTCGATGCCGCGCAAGAGAACGCCGACATTGTCGCCCGCCTCGCCGCGGTCGAGCAGCTTGCGGAACATTTCAACGCCCGTGCAGGTGGTTTTCTGGGTGTCCTTGATGCCGACGATCTCAAGCTCGTCGCCGACATTGACGACGCCGCGTTCAACGCGGCCGGTCACGACGGTGCCGCGGCCGGAGATCGAGAAGACGTCTTCAATCGGCAGCAGGAAGGGCTGATCGATCGGACGCTCCGGCGTCGGAATATATTCGTCGACGGCCTTGATGAGCTCCTTGATGGAGTTCTCGCCAATATCGGGATCGCTTCCCTCAAGAGCCTTCAGCGCCGAGCCTTTGATGATCGGAATATCGTCGCCGGGGAACTCATAAGACGACAAAAGCTCGCGGACTTCCATTTCCACGAGCTCAAGCAGTTCTTCGTCGTCAACCTGGTCGACTTTGTTCATGTAAACGACGATCGCCGGCACGCCGACCTGACGGGCAAGCAGGATGTGCTCGCGGGTCTGGGGCATCGGGCCGTCGGCGGCGGAAACGACGAGGATCGCGCCGTCCATCTGCGCCGCACCGGTGATCATGTTCTTGACGTAGTCGGCGTGACCCGGACAGTCGACATGGGCGTAGTGACGGGCGTCGGATTCATATTCGACATGCGCCGTCGAGATCGTGATGCCGCGAGCCTTTTCCTCCGGCGCGGCGTCGATCTGATCATAGGCTTTAAAGTCGCCATAATACTTCGTGATCGCAGCGGTCAATGTCGTCTTGCCGTGATCGACGTGGCCGATCGTGCCGACATTGGCGTGCGGTTTTGTGCGTTCAAATTTTTCCTTCGACATCTCACTTTTCTCCGTCTTTTGACGACTGTCGTTGAACTCGCCGCCCGTCGAAAGGGCGTCCTCCTACAATGACCGGTCAGCCGGCCAGTTTCGCTCTCACCTCGTCTTCGACCGCCTTGGGCACACGCTCATAATGGTCGAACTGCATGGAATATTGCGCGCGGCCCTGGGTCGCCGAACGCAGATTGTTGACATAGCCGAACATGTTGGCGAGCGGCACCATGGCGTGCACCACATTGGCGTTGCCGCGCATTTCCTGTTCCTGGATCTGGCCGCGCCGGGAATTGAGATCGCCGATCACTGAGCCGGTATATTCCTCGGGCGTGACCACCTCGACCTTCATGACCGGTTCGAGCATCGCAAGGCCAAGCTGCGCCTTGTTTTCACGCAACGCCGCGCGGGCGGCGATTTCAAACGCCAGCACCGATGAATCGACGTCATGCGTGTCGCCGTCATAAAGTTCGACCTTGAAGTCGAGGATCGGGAAACCGACCAGAAGCCCCGTTTCACGGACCGACTTGATGCCCTTTTCAACGCCGGGAATATATTCTTTCGGAATAGCGCCGCCGACGATCTGGCTTTCAAATTCATAGCCGGCGCCCGCTTCCTGCGGCATGACGCGCATCTTGATCCGCGCATACTGCCCCGAACCGCCGGACTGTTTCTTGTGCGTGTAGTCAATGTCGGAGGTCTGGGTAATCGTTTCGCGATAGGCGACCTGCGGCTGGCCGATATTGGCCTCGACCTTGAACTCCCGCTTCATGCGGTCGACAATGATGTCGAGGTGAAGCTCGCCCATGCCTTTGATAATGGTCTGGCCGGACTCTTCGTCCGTGGAAACGCGGAAGGAAGGATCCTCAGCCGCCAGGCGCTGCAGCGCGACGCCCATCTTTTCCTGGTCGGCCTTGGTTTTCGGTTCGACCGCCAGTTCGATCACCGGATCGGGAAACTCCATCCGTTCCAGGATCACCGGGCTTTGGGGATCGCACAGCGTATCGCCCGTCGTCGTGTCTTTCAGACCGACAATGGCGATGATATCGCCGGCGTAAGCTTCCTTGATTTCCTCACGGCTGTTCGAATGCATCTGCAGCATGCGGCCGACGCGCTCTTTCCTGCCCTTGACGGTGTTCAGAAGCTGCGAGCCCGATTCCAGCTTGCCCGAATAAATGCGGCAGAAGGTCAGCGAGCCGACAAAAGGATCGTTCATGACCTTGAAGGCGAGCATGGAAAGCGGCTCGTCATCGGAGGAATTGCGCGTCACCTCCTCGTCCGAATCGGGAAGGGTTCCCCTGATCGCCGGGACTTCGACCGGGCTTGGCAGATAATCCACGACCGCGTCGAGCATCGGCTGGACGCCCTTGTTTTTAAAGGCCGATCCGCAAAGCACCGGATGAAACTCCACCTTGCAGGTGCCGATGCGGATAAGCCGCTTGATCGTTTCGATGTCCGGCTCGTCGCCTTCGAGATAGGCTTCCATCGCCGCCTCGTCGGCCTCAACGACAGTCTCGATGAGCAGTTCGCGATATTTTTTCGCCTTCTCGATAAGGTCGGCGGGAATGTCTTCTTCATGGAATTTCGCGCCGAGGGATTCCTGATCCCAGATAATCGCCTTCATATCGATGAGATCGACGACGCCCTTGAAATTGCTTTCCGAGCCGATCGGCAGTTGAAGAATTACCGTCTTGGCGGCGAGGCGCTTGTGGATGGTTTCCACCGAATAGTAAAAATCCGCGCCGATCTTATCCATCTTGTTGATGAAGAACATGCGCGGCACTTTATATTTGTCGCCCTGACGCCAGACCGTTTCGGTTTGCGGCTCAACGCCGGCGTTGGCGTCAAGCAGTGCAACCGCGCCGTCGAGCACGCGCAAGGAGCGCTCCACTTCAATCGTGAAATCGACGTGGCCGGGCGTGTCAATGATGTTCAGGCGCTTATCGTTCCACAAGCACGTCGTCGCCGCGGAGGTGATGGTGATGCCCCGCTCCTGCTCCTGCTCCATCCAGTCCATGGTGGCCGCGCCGTCATGAACTTCGCCGATCTTGTGGCTTTTTCCGGTGTAATAAAGGACTCGCTCGGTGGTCGTCGTCTTTCCGGCGTCAATATGCGCCATGATGCCGAAATTGCGGTAGTCCTCGATTTTATGCGTACGCGGCATGACCTTAAGAGCCTTTACTCGATGATTCCAGTTACCAGCGATAATGCGAGAACGCCCGGTTGGCCTCGGCCATCCGGTGGGTGTCTTCGCGTTTCTTGACGGCGGCGCCGCGATTTTGCGCGGCGTCCATGAGTTCGTTCGAAAGTTTGTCGACCATAGTCGTCTCGTTGCGCGCGCGCGCCGCCGAGATGATCCAGCGCATGGCCAGCGCCAGCTTGCGGTCCGAACGCACCTCGACCGGCACCTGATAGGTTGCGCCGCCGACCCGGCGCGAGCGCACCTCGATCGAAGGGGTGACGTTGTCGATCGCTTCCTTGAACAGATCGATCGGCGGACGGCGCAGTTTGGATTCGATGCGATCGAGCGCGCCGTAGACGATCTTCTCCGCGGCCGATTTCTTGCCGTCGACCATGACGTAGTTCATGAATTTCGAAACGGTCTTGTCGGAAAATTTTGGGTCCGGATGGACAATGCGTTTTTCTGCGCGGCGGCGGCGGGACATGGGCTGAATTCCTTACTTCGGGCGCTTGGCGCCGTATTTTGACCGGCGCTGACGGCGGTCCTTGACGCCCTGGGTGTCGAGCACCCCGCGAATAATGTGATAGCGCACGCCCGGAAGGTCCTTAACGCGGCCGCCGCGGATCAGGACCACCGAGTGCTCCTGAAGATTGTGCCCCTCGCCGGGGATATAGCCGATGACCTCAAAGCCGTTGGTCAGGCGAATTTTTGCAACCTTACGAAGCGCCGAGTTCGGTTTTTTCGGCGTCGTCGTGTAAACGCGCGTGCAAACGCCGCGCTTTTGCGGGTTCGCTTCGAGCGCCGGCACCTTGTTAATGGCCCGTTTCGGTTTCCGCGGCTTGCGGACAAGTTGTTGAATCGTCGGCATTATTCCTTCCAGCCTCAATTCTTAACGGTTGCAAAAGGTCCCGTCGCGCGCCGCAAAAGCTTGCTCTCGCGACGCACACGAGCGAGGCCCCGACCATCGGAACGCCGCTCAAAATCGCACTTTCAGCAGCTAAAAACGGCTGCGTTTCAGGGTGTCGGTCAAACATCCCTGACGGCCAGCCTTTCAGCGGCGCGAGACATAGCGAGGGGCCCTGGCCCGGTCAATAGCGGCAAGGGGAAATTTTCGCGCTATTTCGCGCTATTCACGCGAACCGCAATGGCGCGACGATCTTTCGACCGCCATGTCTGACAGATTCCGGCTATTCGGCGGCGTCGACCGTTTCGGATTCGGGTTCGGCCGGCGGCAAGGCGGCGGCCGCCGCCTCTTCGCGCTGGGCGATCAGCGCCGCGTCGCGCTTTTCCGCTTCGAGCTGGCGCCGCGTCATGGCCCCGCCCGTGCCCGCCGGAATGAGCCGCCCGACGATCACGTTCTCTTTGAGCCCTTCGAGCGTGTCGACCTTGCCGTTGACGGCGGCGTCGGTCAGCACCCGCGTCGTTTCCTGGAACGAGGCCGCGGAAATGAACGATCGCGTCTGCAGCGAGGCCTTGGTGATGCCGAGCAGCACGGGCTGGGCCTTGGCCGGTCGCTTGCCCTGATCTTCCAGCCGCGCGTTGACTTCCTCGAATTCAAGCTTGTCGATTTGCTCCTCCTTGAGGAACAGCGACTCGCCCGGATCGGTGACTTCAACTTTCTGGAGCATTTGGCGCACGATCACTTCGATGTGCTTGTCGTTAATCGGCACGCCCTGCAGGCGGTAGACCTCCTGAATTTCATTGATCAGGTAATCCGCAAGCGCCTCGATGCCCATAATCTGCAAGATGTCGTGCGGCGCCGGATTGCCGTCCATAAGATATTCGCCCTTGGCGATGAAATCCCCGTCCTGGACGGCGATATGCTTGCCCTTCGGCACGAGGTAATCGGACGGTTCGAGACTTTCATCGGTCGGTATAATCCGGATCCGGCGCTTGTTCTTATAATCGCGGCCAAACTCCACCTTGCCGTCGACATCGGCGATGATGGCGTGGTCCTTGGGACGGCGGGCCTCGAAAAGCTCGGCCACGCGGGGCAGACCGCCGGTAATGTCACGGGTCTTGGCGCCTTCGGTCGGGATCCGCGCGACGGCGTCGCCGGGGGCGATCTCCTCGCCGTCCTCGACCGACAGGATCGCGCTCACCGGCAGCACGTAACGCGCCTCGCCGCCGCTGGAGAGCTTATGCAGCTTGCCCTTGGCGTCGGTGATGCAGATCGCCGGCTTCATGTCGGCGGCCCGCGGATTGGCGCGCCAGTCGGTTACGACGCGGCTCGCGATGCCGGTCGCTTCGTCGGCGACGACCTGCATGGAAAAGCCCTCCTGCAGATCCTCGAACTTCACCTTGCCGGCGACTTCCGTGAGGATCGGAATGGTGTAGGGATCCCAGTCCGCCAGACGCTGGCCGCGGGTCACCTGGGCGCCTTCGTCGACGCGCAGCTTGGCGCCGTAGGATACTTTGTAGGAAGCGTGTTCCTTGCCGTCCGAGGCGACGATTTTCACCAGCGTGTTGCGGCCCATGACGACGAGATCGCCCTGAGAGTCTTTCACCACGTTGCGGCCTTCGAGCTTGATCACGCCTTCATGGCTCGCTTCGATGTAAGACGTGTCCCCGACCTGGGCGGTGCCCCCGACGTGGAACGTCCGCATGGTCAATTGCGTTCCCGGCTCGCCGATCGACTGCGCCGCAATGACGCCGACCGCCTCGCCGATATTGACGTGGCTGCCCCGGGCGAGATCGCGCCCATAGCATTTTGCGCACACGCCGACTTTTGAATCGCAGGTCAGGACCGAGCGAACGCGGATTTTCTGGAAACCGGCGCCCTCGATGTCTTCGGCCTGGGCTTCGTCCACCTCGTCGCCGGCGCGGCCGATCACCTCGCCGGATTCCGGATGAATGGCGTCTTCAAGCAATGTCCGGCCGAGAATGACTTGCGACAGCGGCACGACGATTTCGCCGCCCTGGACGACGGCTTCCATGGTGATGCCGTTCTCAGTGCCGCAGTCGTCTTCGCGCACGATGCAGTCCTGGGCGACGTCGACCAGCCGCCGGGTGAGATAGCCCGAATTCGCCGTCTTGAGCGCGGTGTCCGCCAGGCCCTTCCGCGCGCCGTGGGTCGAGTTGAAATATTCGAGCACCGTCAGGCCTTCCTTGAAGTTCGACGTGATCGGCGTTTCGATGATTTCGCCCGACGGCTTGGCCATCAGTCCGCGCATGGCGCCGAGCTGGCGCATCTGGGTCGGCGAACCCCGGGCGCCCGAATGCGACATCATGTAGATCGAATTCGGCTCAAGCTGGCGTTTGCTATCGGAATCGAATTTGGTTTCGGAAATCTCCGCCATCATGGCGTCGGCGATCTTGTCCGTGCATTTCGCCCAGGCGTCGATAACCTTGTTGTATTTCTCACCGCGCGTGATGAGGCCTTCGGCGTATTGTTGTTCGAATTCACCGACCTGGGCGCGGGTTTCATCGACGAGCGCTTTCTTCGCCGCCGGGATGACCATGTCGTCCTTGCCGAAGGAAATGCCCGCCTTGCAGGCTTCCTTGAACCCGAGGTCCATAATGTGGTCGGCGAAGATGACGGTCTTTTTCTGACCGCAATGGCGATAGACAATGTCGATCAGCCCTTGAATGGTCTTCTTGGTCAAAAGCCGGTTGATGACCGAAAACGGCACGTTGGAATCACGCGGCAAGACCTGCGCGATCTTCATGCGGCCGGGCGTCGTTTCGACCAGTTCGCGAACCGCGTTTCCTTCCTCGTCGACAGCGTCCCAGCGCGCCTTGATTTTCGAATGCAGCGTGACGACGCCGGCGTTGAGCGCGTGCTCGATTTCCGAAACGGTTCCGAAGACCTTGCCTTCGCCCGGTTCGCCCTCCTTTTCCATCGTGATGTAGTAGAGCCCGAGGACGATGTCCTGGGACGGCACGATAATCGGCTTGCCGTTGGCGGGCGAGAGGATGTTGTTGGTCGACATCATCAGAACGCGCGCTTCGAGCTGGGCTTCGAGCGAAAGCGGCACATGCACCGCCATCTGGTCGCCGTCGAAATCGGCGTTAAAGGCGGTGCAGACCAGCGGGTGAAGCTGGATCGCCTTGCCTTCGATCAGTTTCGGTTCGAAGGCCTGAATGCCGAGCCGGTGCAGCGTCGGCGCCCGGTTGAGAAGAACCGGGTGTTCACGAATGACTTCATCGAGAATGTCCCAGACTTCGGGCCGCTCTTTCTCGACCAGTTTCTTGGCCTGTTTGACGGTCGCGGAAAGACCCTTGGCGTCCAACCGCGAATAGATGAACGGCTTAAAGAGCTCCAGCGCCATCTTTTTCGGCAGACCGCATTCATGAAGCTTGAGCTCCGGTCCGACCACGATGACCGAACGACCGGAATAATCGACCCGCTTGCCGAGCAGGTTCTGGCGGAACCGGCCCTGCTTGCCCTTAAGCATATCGGACAACGATTTGAGCGGACGCTTGTTGGTGCCGGTGATGACCCGCCCGCGCCGGCCGTTATCGAACAGGGCGTCGACAGATTCCTGCAGCATGCGCTTTTCGTTCCGCACGATGATGTCCGGCGCGCGAAGCTCGATCAGGCGCTTTAAGCGATTGTTGCGGTTGATGACCCGGCGATAAAGATCGTTGAGGTCCGAGGTTGCAAACCGGCCCCCGTCGAGCGGCACCAGCGGGCGAAGCTCCGGCGGAATGACCGGCACGACCGTCAGGATCATCCATTCCGGGCGGTTGCCCGATTCAAGAAAGGCGTTGATCAGCTTGAGGCGCTTGGCGAATTTTTTGGTCTTGAGCTCGCTGGTGGAGTCGGCGATTTCCGCGCGCAGCTTTTCCGCCTCCGCATCGAGATCGATGGAACTGAGAATTTCGCGGATCGCCTCGGCGCCGATGCCGGCGGTGAAGCTGTCTTCGCCGTATTCTTCCTGGGCTTTTAGATATTCCTCTTCGGTGAGCATCTGGTTCGGCGTCATCGGCGTCAGGCCCGGCTCGATGACGATATACTGCTCGAAATAAAGCACGCGCTCGACGTCTTTCAGCGTCATGTCGAGCATCAGGGAAATGCGCGACGGCAGCGACTTTAAAAACCAGATATGGGCGACCGGCGCGGCGAGCTCGATATGGCCCATGCGATCGCGGCGCACCTTGGTCAGCGTGACTTCAACGCCGCACTTCTCGCAGGTGATGCCCTTGTACTTCATGCGCTTGTACTTGCCGCACAGGCACTCGTAATCCTTCACCGGCCCGAAGATGCGGGCGCAGAACAGCCCGTCGCGCTCGGGCTTGAACGTCCGGTAGTTGATGGTTTCCGGCTTTTTGATTTCGCCGAACGACCAGGAGAGGATTTTCTCCGGGCTCGCCAGCGAAATCCGGATCTGATTGAACGTCTGCGCCGGGGCGGCGGGATTAAATACGTTCAGCAGTTCCTGTGACATAATCGCCTCTCAATCGATGGCGGACATCTCGTCCGCCCGTAATCAGTCGCAAACAGAGCGGGATGCGGCGCTACGCCCTACCCCGTCTGCAATTCCACATTCAGGCCGAGGGAGCGCATTTCCTTAACCAGCACGTTGAAGCTTTCCGGAATGCCCGCCTCAAACGAATCGTCGCCGCGCACGATCGCCTCGTAGACCTTAGTCCGTCCCGCGACGTCGTCGGATTTCACGGTGAGCATTTCCTGGAGCGTATAGGCCGCGCCATAGGCTTCGAGCGCCCAGACTTCCATTTCGCCGAAGCGCTGGCCGCCGAACTGCGCCTTGCCGCCCAAGGGCTGCTGGGTGACCAGCGAGTACGGGCCGATGGAGCGTGCGTGAATCTTGTCGTCCACAAGGTGGTGCAGCTTCAACAGGTACTTGTAACCGACCGTCACGGAACGCGAGAACGCCTCGCCGGTGCGGCCGTCATAAAGCGTCACCTGCCCGGTCTCGTCGAGACCGGCGCGCTTGAGCATCTCGATGATGTCGGCTTCATGCGCGCCGTCGAACACCGGCGTCGCCACCGGCACGCCGCGCACCAGATTACCGGCGAGTTCCTTTAATTCCTCGTTCGAGCGCGGCAGCACCTGCTCTTCGCCATAGGTCTCCTTGACCTTGGCGACGACATCCTCGCGCGCGCCGGCGCCGGCATCCCATTGTTCGACAATGGCGCCGATCTGGCGGCCGAGACCGCGGCAGGCCCAACCGAGATGGGTTTCCAGAATCTGGCCTACATTCATCCGGCTCGGCACGCCAAGCGGGTTGAGCACGATATCGACCGGGGTGCCGTCCTGCAGGAACGGCATGTCTTCCATGGGCGCAATCTTGGAAATGACGCCCTTGTTGCCGTGACGGCCGGCCATTTTGTCGCCCGGCTGCAGCTTGCGCTTCACCGCTACGAAGACCTTGACCATCTTCATGACGCCCGGGGGCAGTTCGTCGCCGCGCTTGAGCTTGTCGACCTTGTCTTCGAAACGCGCTTCAAGGCGCGCCTTGGATTCGTCGAACTGCTTTTTGAGCGCTTCGATTTCCGACATCGCCGCTTCGCTGGCGAGACCGATCTTCCACCACTGGCCTTTGGTAAGCTGCTCTTCGAGCACTTCTTCGGTGATCTTGCCTTTTTCAAAGCTCTTCGGCCCGGAAACGGCGTTTTTGTCCAAAAGCAGGGGCTTTAAGCGGCCGTAGATATTGCGCTCAAGGATCGCCAGTTCGTCGTCGCGGTCCTTGGCGAGGCGTTCGATTTCCTCGCGCTCGATGGCGATGGCGCGCTCGTCCTTGTCGACGCCGTGGCGGTTGAAGACGCGCACCTCGACGACGGTGCCGGAAACGCCCGGGGGTAGCTTGAGCGACGTATCGCGCACGTCCGCAGCCTTTTCGCCGAAGATCGCCCGCAGGAGTTTTTCCTCCGGCGTCATGGGCGATTCGCCCTTGGGGGTGATCTTGCCGACCAGAATATCGCCGGGGTTCACCTCCGCGCCGATAGCGACAATGCCCGCTTCGTCGAGATTTCGAAGCGCTTCTTCCGAAACGTTGGGAATGTCGCGGGTGATTTCCTCAGGCCCGAGCTTGGTGTCCCGCGCCATCACCTCGAATTCCTCAATGTGGATCGAAGTAAAGACGTCGTCGCGCACGACGCGTTCGGAGATCAGGATCGAGTCCTCGAAATTATAGCCGTTCCACGGCATGAAGGCGACGAGGACGTTCTTACCCAGGGCGAGTTCCCCAAGATCCGTCGACGGACCGTCGGCGATGATGTCGCCTTCGCGAATGAGGTCCCCGATCTTCACCAGCGGACGCTGATTGATGCAGGTGTTCTGGTTCGAGCGCTGGAACTTGCGAAGGTTGTAAATATCGACGCCGGGCTTGGTCGGATCGTTTTCTTCGGTGGCGCGAATGACGATGCGCTGGGCGTCGACCTGCTCGACCACGCCGGGACGGCGCGCCGCGACGGCGGCGCCGGAATCGCGCGCAACGACGCCTTCCATGCCGGTGCCCACGAACGGCGCCTCGGCCTGGAGGAGCGGCACCGCCTGGCGCTGCATGTTCGAGCCCATGAGCGCGCGGTTGGCGTCGTCGTTTTCCAGAAACGGAATCAGCGCCGCGGCGACGGAAACAAGCTGTTTCGGCGACACGTCGATATAGGCGACGTCTTCGCGCGGCACCAGGGTGGCGTCGCCGCCGACCCGACAGTTGACGAATTCATTGGCGAGCGCGCCGCCCTCGTCGACTTCGGCGTTGGCCTGGGCGATGGCGAAACGCTGTTCCTCCATCGCGGAGAGATAAACCACCTCGTCGGTCACCTTGGCGTCGACGACGCGGCGGTAAGGACTTTCGATGAAGCCGTATTTATTGACCTGGGCGTGGGTCGCCAGGGAGTTGATCAGACCGATATTGGGCCCTTCCGGCGTTTCGATGGGGCAGATCCGTCCGTAATGGGTCGGATGAACGTCGCGCACTTCGAAGCCGGCGCGCTCGCGCGTCAGGCCGCCCGGACCCAGCGCCGAGAGCCTGCGTTTATGGGTGATCTCCGACAGCGGGTTGGTCTGGTCCATGAACTGCGAAAGCTGCGAGGAGCCGAAAAATTCGCGCACCGCCGCCGCCGCCGGTTTGGCGTTGATGAGATCGTGCGGCATCAGCGTGTCGAGTTCGGCCGAGGACATGCGCTCCTTGATGGCGCGCTCCATGCGCAGAAGGCCGATGCGGTACTGGTTTTCCATCAACTCGCCGACCGAGCGCACCCGGCGGTTGCCAAGATTATCGATGTCGTCGATCTCGCCGCGGCCGTCGCGCAGATCGACCAGCGTGCTCAGGACGGCGAGAATGTCCTCCTTGCGCAGGGTGCGCAGGGAGTCCTCGGTTTCAAAACGCAGGCGGATATTCATCTTGACCCGGCCCACCGACGAGAGGTCGTAGCGCTCGGGATCGAAGAACAGAGAATAGAAAAGGCCTTCGGCGGTTTCCAGCGTCGGCGGCTCACCCGGGCGCATGACGCGATAAATGTCGATCAGCGCCATTTCGCGATTGCGGTTTTTATCCGCCGCGAGGGTGCTGCGCATATAGGCGCCGATATTGATGTGGTCGACGTCGATCGTGTCGAACGTGTTTACCCCGATCTCTTCGAACAGTTCGAGATGGTCGGCGGTGATCTCGTCACCCGCCTCGGCATAGATTTCGCCGGTGTCGAAGTTGACGAGGTCCGAGGCGAAATAGCGGCCGGCCATTTCCTCCGGCGACAGGAGAAGTTCCTTGACGCCCTCTTCTGCAAGCTTGCGCGCCCCGCGCGCCGACAGCTTCTTGCCGGCTTCGAGAATGGCTTCGCCGTTCTTGGCGTTGATCAGATCGCGCTCAACCTTCACCCCTTTCCAGCGCTCGGGGTTGTAGGGCATCGTCCAGCCCTTCTTGGTCTTTTTGTGGGAAACGCGCTCGAAGAACTCGTCGAGGATTTCCTCCTGGTCCATGCCCAGCGCATAGAGCAGCGTCGTCGCCGGCAATTTGCGGCGCCGGTCGATGCGTACATTGACGATGTCCTTGGCGTCGAATTCGAAATCGAGCCAAGAGCCGCGATAAGGAATGATCCGCGCTGCAAACAGAAGCTTGCCCGAAGAATGGGTCTTGCCCTTGTCGTGGTCGAAAAACACACCCGGGCTGCGGTGCATCTGGGAGACAATCACCCGCTCGGTGCCGTTAACGATGAACGTGCCGTTGTCCGTCATGAGCGGCATGTCGCCCATGTAGACTTCCTGCTCCTTGATATCCTTGACCGATTTCGCGCCGGTGTCTTCGTCGACCTCGAACACGATGAGCCGCAGCGTCACCTTGAGCGGCGCAGCGTAGGTCATGTCGCGCTGCTGGCATTCCTCGACGTCGTATTTCGGGTCCTCGAATTCGTAGGAGACATACTCAAGCGTCGCGGTCTCGGTGAAATCGGAGATTGGGAAAACCGACCGGAACACGGCTTCAAGGCCGTCCACGGCGCGATCTTCATGTTTTACAAAGCGCTGGAGAAACTGCTCGTAGGAGTCCTTTTGAACCTGGATGAGGTTCGGCATCGGGGCCGCGTCGCCGATGCGGCCGAAATTTTTGCGAATGCGTTTCTTCTCTACGAAGGTTTGCGCCATCTTTGTCCTCACAACGGAAATCATTGCCCCTTGCCATGTGTCCCTTACTCATGAGTAAGAATTACGCATGCGCAAAAGCGCCCCGTCGGTCGGACCTATGGTCGACCGCGGATCGCGGTGAATTAAGTTTTATTCTCGGTTAACCGAAGCACGTCGCCGCAAAGCCTGAAGCCGCCGACGGAAGGCCGTCGACGGCGAAGGGGTGTAATAAGCACGCCCGGGCGCTGCCGCAACCCCTTTTGGTAAAAAAGCGCGCTTTGCCCGATTTTGGGGAAAATCCGGCTATTTGAGCTCGACTTTGGCCCCGGCCTCTTCGAGCTTTTTCTTGATTTCCTCGGCCTCTTCCTTGGGCGCGGCTTCCTTGACCGCTTTGCCGCCGGCTTCGACGAGGTCCTTGGCTTCCTTGAGGCCGAGCCCGGTAATCGCGCGCACTTCCTTGATCACATTGATCTTTTTGTCGCCCGCGGCGACCAGAATCACGTCGAATTCGGTCTTTTCCTCAGCCGCTTCGGCCGCGCCGCCCGCACCTGGAGCAGCGGCGACCGCAACCGCACCGGCGGCCGGTTCGATGCCGTATTCGTCCTTGAGGATGTTCTTGAGCTCTGCGGCTTCAAGCAGCGTCAGGCCCACCAGTTCTTCGGCAAGTTTTTTAAGATCAGCCATTTTTTCGTTCCTGATTCGATGTGGTGTTGCAGGGATAGGCGATGCGAAACGGGGGCTTAGGCCGCCTCGCGGGTTTCAAGCGTTTCGAGAATGCCCGCGATATTGGCCGCGGGCGCGCCGATGGCGCCGGCAAGGTTCGACGCCGGCGACATGACGGTCATGACGATGGAGGCCAGCAGTTCTTCACGCGACGGCATGGCGGCGAGCGCTTCGACCGCCTTGTCGTCGAGGATTTCCTCGCCCATCGCGCCGCCGAGGATTTTGAGCTTGTCATTGTCCTTGGCGAATTTCTTGACGGCCTTGGCGGCGGCGACCGGGTCCTCGGAGAACGCGATCGCAGTCGGGCCCTCAAACAGCGGCGCCAGTTTTTCGCTCGGCTTGCCGGTAATGGCGATTTTGGCGAGGCGGTTCTTGACCACTTTCATGGTCGCGCCGGCGGCGCGCAGTTCGCCGCGCAGCGTTTCGAAGTCCGCCACGCTAAGCCCGCCATTGCCGACCACGACGACGGCGTTCTCGTCGAACACCCCGCCGATCCATTCGACCATTTCCGCCTTCTGGGTTCTGTCCATGGGCAGTCCCTTGATTGTGCAGGACCGGCGATCCGGCCATGCGGGTTGATCGAGCGCGCCCAAATGCGGAAACCAAAAAAGGCTCCCGCGCATGAACGCCAAGAGCCTGTCCCAAAAGGTCAAACGGACAACCGGGCGAGCGCCCGGGTTGATCCTTTTGCCTCTGTCTGTGCGGGAGATTAAGCCGAAAACGGCGCCCGCAGTCTCGGACAGGATCGCCGTCAGAAACGGCGAAGCCGGGCTCTTACCGGAATTTCTGCGGAATGCAAGGGGGAAGCGGAATTCGACCCCGCCTCCGCCTAGTGATGCGCGTGGTCCGCCGCCCCGCCGGCCTCCCGGTCTTCCACCATGATCAGCACTTCAACCGGCCCAGCCTTCTCGAACGTGAGGATCATCGGGAATGACTCGCCGGTTTCGAGCTTCCTATCGAGCCCGATCAGCATGACATGATAGGCGCCATGCTCCAGCGACGTCGTCTCGCCCGCCGGCGCACGCACGCCATCCTTGAGCGTGCGCATTGTCGACACGCCGTTTTCGTCCATCTCGGTAACGTGCAGTTCGACAAACTCGGCGCGCTCGGTCGTCGCTGACGTCAGCCGGTCATCAGCCGATCCGTTGTTAATGATCTCAAAATACACCGCCGCCGGGGCCTGGGCCGAAAAAGACGGCCGCGCCCAAGGGTGATCCACGACGAGATCGCCCTTGGCGTAATCATGAGCGGACGCGGTCATCGGGGAGATCGCGAGCGCCAGGACAATCCAAAGCCGAAAGTCCAACAATCCGATTTTCATTTTGTGCTCCTTACAATGCTTTCTGCCAACCGATCGTCAGCGTCCAGTCGGTTTCAAGCTGAGGACCGTTGAGATCCTGATGAACGGGAATGAGAAACTCAACCGCAAGCCGGTGGCCTCTGACCGCGCCGCGCTGGCCGGCAAGATTGACCCCGACGCCCACATCAACGCGGTCGCCGCCGTGAAAATCCGGGTTGGCGGTCTGCACCGGCGCGACGATCATCGGATCAATCCCGTCGATGGCGTCCTGGGTCCGCCATGCGATGCGGCCCGAAAATGCGATCCAGGGCGCGGGGCCATATTGCATCCAGCCGGTCGCCTGATGAACATCGCCGAGCGCATAGCCCTGATTGTTGTCGCCGGCGCGGATCGTCGCCAGATACTGTGCGCCCCAGGAAAAGCGCTCTGTTCGCCCGTTGTATGTAAAGCCCGGCCCGAAATCCCATGTGCCCGAGCCGAGCTGCATGGGATAGGGCAGCCGCGGCGACGGCGTGGCGCCGGTCGGCGTCAGGATTTGATCCGTCTCGGTGGTCGAACCGGTAGGAATGCTGACGCCCGCATTGAGATGGAGAGCGTGTTCCGCCCCGCCCTGCTCAAAATCGAACAGATGCGCCAAGGCTGTGATTTTCGTATCGCCAAAACCGAACGTTTCGGTTCGGAAGTCGCCAAGAACGGTCGTCCCGGCTGGGCCCTGGAACGTTATGTGATCCATGCCCGTGTCGACCAGCATGCCCATCGCCATGACCGTCAGCCAGTCCGTAACGCCATACATGGCGCCGAGCATGTGCATGTCCATGGTCATTTCCAGCGGAACCACGCGCAATGTCGGCGGCTGCATGGGCGCGCCGAAAAAGCGGTTCGGCACGGTTGTCGCGATTTCTTCCGGAGTCACTTTGTCCGCGCCGATGCGCGAGCCTTCCATCTCCATACGCATGAAGCGGTAAGAGAACATGACCTCGCCCGCTTTGTGCATATGGTCTCCCATCACGCCGATGGGCGCATGGTCCTTTGCGACGGTCGCCATGTCTGCATGGGCCGACGTCGCCGCGCACGCTGCAAAAGCAGCGCAAAAAAACGTGTTTCGCACGAAACCTCTCCTGATGAATTTGAATGAAACGGCGCGTTTCAAAGAAACGCCCGCTGATTTATTTGCTGAATCCGTTCAAAGCATGCTTTGAGCCTGCGCAACATCATCAAAGGTGCTGCAACCGATCCGCAACCGGCTCTAGACGCTGACCCCAGGCGGCGCGCGGGATGGAAGCGGCGGTCCGGCCGCGCGCGTTATCAGGATAAGTCGAGGCGCAATGTCGGCCCGTAGCGCAACATTGAGCGTAACGTTCGGCAGGCAAGTGTTGGAAGCAGCGGTTACTGCGCCGATGCGGCAGCTTGTCAAACAAGCGTGACAAGGGTTGTGGGAAGCTTCTTCGTCCGGGCGCTCGAATGGAGACGGCTCGCCGGTAAATTCTTCCCAACTGACCGACTGCGCGCCGTCCGGCGTGCAGATAACAAGCTTGAATTCCCCGCCGACAGACGCAACGGCGACGTTTGCAGGCGCAAGTTGCGCCAGGGCCGCCAGGACGAAAGCGATCCGCCGAAACGCTATAAGCCAGTTTCTGGTCACAAACCTTGCGCCGTTTCCTTAAGCGCAGCATGCGCGCAAACGGCTGCAGCACGCAAACACTTCCGAGCGGTCTCGTTGTCGCACGTAAAAAGACGGCCGGAAAATTCCGGCCGTCTTGATTGGCGCTTGTTCTGAATGCGCTTAGCCGGCCGCGGCGGCGGTATCGATCCTGACGCCCGGCCCCATCGTCGAGGAGAGGGCGATTTTTTTGATGTAGGTTCCCTTTGCGCCGGTCGGCTTGGCCTTGGCGACGGCGTCGATAAAGGCCTTGACGTTTTCCGCAATCGCCTTCTCGCCAAAGCTCGCCTTGCCGACCCCGGCGTGAACGATGCCGGCCTTTTCGACGCGGAACTGAACCGCCCCGCCCTTGGCGTCCTTGACCGCCTGGCCGATATTCGGCGTGACGGTGCCGACTTTCGGGTTAGGCATCAGACCGCGGGGACCGAGCAATTTGCCGAGCCGCCCAACGACGCTCATCATGTCCGGCGTGGCGATGACGCGGTCGAACTCCATGAAGCCGCCCTGAATCTTTTCCATCAGGTCCTCGGCGCCGACAATGTCCGCGCCCGCCTTTTTCGCTTCCTCGGCCTTGGCGTCCTTGGCGAAAACGGCAACCCGCACGGTGCGGCCGGTGCCGTTGGGCAGCGCGACGACGCCGCGCACCATCTGATCCGCATGACGCGGATCGACCCCGAGATTCATCGCGATTTCGATGGTCTCGTCGAATTTCGCGCTGGCATTGGCCTTAACCGTTTTGACCGCGTCTTCGATGGAGAAGACCGCCGTCCGATCGACCGTTTCGCGTGCGGCGCAGATTCTTTTTCCCGGTTTGGCCATGACCTACTCCCTCACCTCAAGGCCCATGGCGCGCGCCGAGCCCATAATAATCTTGGTCGCCGCGTCCAGATCGTTGGCGTTCAGATCGGTCATTTTTGCTTCGGCGATTTCCCGGCATTGGGCGACCGTCACCGACCCGGCGATATCCCGGCCAGGTGTCGAGCCGCCTTTATCGAGCTTGGCCGCCTTTTTGAGAAAAAACGCCGCCGGCGGCGTCTTGGTTTCGAAAGTAAAGGACTTGTCCGCGTAGATCGTGATGATGGTGGGGATCGGCATCCCCTTTTCCATCTCCTGCGTCTTGGCGTTGAACGCCTTGCAGAATTCCATGATGTTGAGACCGCGCTGGCCAAGCGCCGGGCCGATCGGCGGCGACGGCGAAGCCGCCCCGGCCGGCACCTGAAGTTTCAGGTAGCCCGCGATTTTTTTCGCCATTTTGAACCTTCTCGTTGGTTATGGCCGCGCCGACCCAGCGGCGCCGCCCGGTTGAAGGGTCGCGGTGCGGTTCCGGCTGGTCTTCGCCGGAAAACCTCCCGCGATAAAGCGCGCCCTCCTAGCGGAGATGGAACCCGCCCGCAAGGGCCAAGGGAAATTGACAAAGATCAAGGAAATTGGCCAAGAGCGGATGCGGCGCCTATGGGGGACTCGGCGCCGCCCGCCCTGGTACGCAACTGGCTTTACGCTACTGAAATCCACCAAAGCCAAGGAACGCCTGATACGCATCATTCCTCGTGATGTTATAAACTTACGTTGGGTTCATGGCAAGAATGTGAAGGCGGGCCTGATTTCTCGCCCCTGGGGAAAACTAAGGGATTGGCGAGGCTTAAGCAGCATGGGGAGAGAAAGAACGGCTGCCCGCCTCGCCCGCCGCCGGGAGAGATAAGCAACCCCCGGCGACAAGGGGCATGTCGGGCTCAATTGGACGGATCGCACGGCCGAAATGCGGCGGAAGCTTGGCCGCCAATCACGAAATGTAATCCTGCCGCCAAGTCGGCCAGGCCCGGTTGCGGATCAACCGGACCGCCCGCTCATCCCGGACGCGCTGCAGCGCCGGGATCCAGCAAAACCTCCATCGTCATTCCGGGGCGCGCCTTTGGCGCGAACCCGGAATCCATGGACCGGCCTCGCAACCGCTCAAACGGCTGAAAGGCGGCGCCCATGGATTCCGGATCGACCCTGCGGGTCGTCCGGAATGACGGCGATGGTTATCGTTGCGTTCAAATTCATCATGGCCCATTCGGCGAACTCGCGCGCGGGGCGCGTCCCGGAATGACGGCGCCCCGTTCAGAGCAGCATCGCGGCCGGTTCTTCGCAGAACTGCCTGAAGGCGGCGAGGAACTCAGCGCCGATCGCACCGTCGACGACCCGGTGATCGCAGGTCAGCGTCACGGTCATGACAGTCGCGATTTCCATCTTGCCGTCCCTGACGACGACACGCTGTTCGCCTGCGCCGACGGAGAGGATCGCGCCATGGGGCTGGTTCACGATCGAGGCGAAGGATTTGATCCCGAACATGCCGAGATTGGAGACCGAAAACGTGCCGCCCTGATATTCTTCGGGCATTAGTTTTCTCGCCTTCGCGCGCGCGGCCATATCCTTGATCTCGGCGGATATCTCTTTGAGGCCCTTTTCCTCCGCCTTCCAGACGATGGGCGTGATCAGCCCGCCGTCGATAGCGACGGCGACGCCTATATCGGCGTGCTTGTGCAACAGGATCGCTTCGTCCGTATAGGTTGCATTGGCGGCGGGCACGGTTTTCAGCGCCATGGCCGAGGCCTTGATGATGAAATCGTTGACCGAAAGTTTGAACACCCCCTCGCCTTCCTTGGGCGATGTCGCATTGATGCGCGCCCGGGCGGCCAGAAGATTGTCGAGCTCAACGTCGATCGTCAGCGGAAAGTGCGGCACTTCCTGATTGAAGCTCTGGGAAAGACGGCGGGCGATGACCTTGCGCATGCCGTCGAGCTTGACGGCCTCATAGCTCTCCGGCGGATAAAGCCGGGCATCGATGGAGGCGGGCGCGATCTGCGGTGCTGCGGCGGGCGGCGCGGCCTTGCCGACGCCTTCCTTCAGCGCCTTTTCGATATCGCGCTTGACGACGCGCCCGCGCGGGCCGGAGCCTTGCAGCGCGGCAAGATCGAGGCCCTCCTGTTTCGCTATGCGCTTGGCCAGCGGCGACGCGAGGATGCGGTCGTCAGCCGCGGCGCCTTCGCCCTTCGTGACGGGCGCTTTCGCGCCCTCCTCAGGGTGAAGGCTTCTTTCGGCTTCGGTTTCATCCTGAGGAGCCGCCGCAGGCGGCGTCTCGAAGGACGAAGCCGATCCATTCGCCGCACCGCCGTCAAGGGCGCCGACATCGATATCATCGGCGCTTTCCCCGTCCTCAAGCAGCACTGCGATGGGCGCGTTGACCTTCACGCCCTCCGTCCCCTCGCCGACGATAATTTTGCCGACGACGCCCTCGTCGACCGCTTCGACCTCCATGGTCGCCTTGTCGGTTTCGATCTCCGCAATCACGTCGCCGGAAGAGACTGTGTCGCCTTCCTTGACGTTCCATTTGGCGAGCGTGCCTTCCTCCATGGTCGGCGACAGCGCAGGCATCAGGATCGGGGTGGGCATGGCGTTACTTGTCCCGGTAAGACTGGCTCGGCGCGCAAGCCAAGCCGCCGCTCATCCCCGCGAAAGCGGGGATCCAGTAAAAAAGATAATGGCGGGCTTCGCCCGGCATTTTTCGTTTAGCTGGGCCCCGGCTTTCGCCGGGGATACGAGAGGAGATTGAATCACCGCCTTCCCCCCGATCAGGTTGGGCGGGAATGAGCGGAGAAGAGTGTTTCAGCAAAGCCGACATCAGTCCCTATACATCACCGTCTTCACCGCTTTGACAATTTTGTCGGTGCTCGGAAGGCTTAAGGCTTCGAGATTGGCGGCGTAGGGCAGCGGCGTATCTTCTTGCGTGACGCGCGTCGGCGGGGCGTCGAGATAATCGAAGGCGTGTTGCGTCGCCTGCCAACCGACTTCCGCGCCGATCCCGCAGGGGGCCCAGCCCTCCTCCACCGTAACGAGGCGGTTGGTCTTACGCACAGATTGAAGAACCGTTTCCACATCCATGGGGCGCAGCGTCCTCAAGTCGACGACCTCGGCGGAAATCCCTTCTTCGGCGAGCTTGTCGGCGGCTTCGAGGGAGAACTTCACACCGCGGGAATAGGAAACGATGGTGACGTCGTCGCCTTCGCGCGCGATTTTCGCCTTGCCGATGGGCAGGACCCAGTCCTCGACATCGGGCACGTCCATTTTATCGCCGTAAAGAAGCTCGTGCTCAAGGAACACGACCGGGTTGGGATCACGGATCGCCGCTTTTAAAAGGCCTTTTGCATCCGCCGCCGAATAGGGCGCAATGACGATCAGGCCCGGCACGTTGGCGTACCATGGCGCATAGTCCTGGGAATGCTGCGCGCCGACGCGGCTTGCCGCCGCATTGGGCCCGCGAAACACGATGGGCGATCCCATCTGTCCGCCGGACATGTAACGGGTCTTGGCTGCCGAATTGATGATATGGTCGATCGCCTGCATGGCGAAGTTCCAGGTCATGAATTCAACGATGGGTCTTAGCCCCGCAAAGGCGGCGCCGACGCCGAGCCCGGCGAAGCCATATTCCGTGATCGGCGTATCAACGACCCGGCGCGGACCGAATTCCTGTAGAAGATCGCGGCTCACCTTATAGGCGCCCTGATATTCGGCGACTTCCTCGCCCATGAGAAAAACGCTCTCGTCGCGGCGCATTTCCTCGGCCATGGCGTCGCGCAATGCGTCGCGCACGGTCGTCTCGATCATCTGAACGCCCTCGGGCAGTTCCGGATCGGCGGCGACCGCCGAGAACGCGCCTTCGCCCTTCGTGACGGGCGCTGTGGCGCCCTCCTCAGGGTGAAGGCTGCCATTTGCTTCATCCTGAGGAGCCGCCGCAGGCGGCGTCTCGAAGGACGCCGCGCCGCCATTGAGTTTGGACAGGTCGATTTCATCGGCGCTTTCGCCGTCTTCCAATATGACCGCGATGGGATCGTTGACCTTAACGTTTTCGGTTCCCTCTGAAACCAGAAGTCTGCCGATCACGCCCTCGTCGACCGCTTCGACCTCCATGGTCGCCTTGTCGGTTTCGATCTCGGCGATGACATCGCCGGAAGAGACCTTGTCGCCTTCCCTAACGGTCCATTTGGAAAGCGTGCCTTCCTCCATGGTCGGCGACAGGGCGGGCATAAGCACCGGTGTCGGCATTAATGACTCTCAGCTTTCCTTGATGGGCGGCAATTCCTAGCCGAAAAGCGGAAGGCGGAACAAGCCTCAAATCGGGCGCGCGGCGAAGGACGAGGTCATTTGGCGTTCTCGTCCGGCTGCATCAATCCGAAAATGTTGCCTTCGGTATCCTTGAAATAGGCGAGCCAGCCGACGCCGGGCACCGGCATGCGATCGACGACCTGGCGGCCCCCTTCGCGTTTGACGGCCTCAGTAAACTTTTCAAGATCGTCGATGTTAATCGTCATGACGAAGGATGAAAGCGGCTGCGCATCCTCCGGCGGCGGGCCCATGCGTTTGAGCAAGCCGCCGTTGATGCCGGGCCTGTCGTCGTCGCCGGTTCCGATCAGCCAATAGGCCGGCTCCGCAGCGCCCCAACGGGTGAACGACCATGCGAATACATTTGTATAAAAGGCAATCGCGCGTTCGGGATCGTCGGCGTGAATTTCAAAATGAACGGGCCGCGTCATCGTCCTCTCTCATGCGGTCAGCCTGGATTTTAGGGTCAAGCGCGTATTTGTCATCATGTCTGACCATCCTTTTTATACGCACTCAATCCCGTGATGCGCTCAAGGATCCGATCGACCAGCGCAGAAGGCAAAAGATTGCGCAAGGCCAGCATGCCGATAGACTGCGCCGGCACGCTATAGCGCGACCGCGGCCGCGCCGCGGTCAACGCTTTGTGAACCGCTTCGGCGACAATAACCGGCGGCGGCGCGCTGGGATGGCCCCTGGCGTGCCAGGCTTTGAAAATGCGCGCCTGATCCGCATAGGGACCGCCGCCATCCGCATAGCGCGCCAGGCCCTCCTGCTCCTGATCGCCGAAGGGCGTATTGATAAAACCGGGCCGGATGACGGAGACTTTAACGCCATGGGGCGCCAGTTCCCGGCGCAGGGCGTCGGAAAGTCCTTCCACCGCGTGTTTGGAGGATGCGTAAACCCCCAAAAAGGGCGGCGCGATACGCCCCGCGACGGAACCGATATTGACGATCCGGCCGCGTCCCGCATCGCGCATCTGGGCCAGCACGGCGCGCGCCACGTTAACGAGACCAAAGACGTTGGTTTCATATTGGCGGCGCCATTCCTCAAGGGGAACTTCCTCAATCGGACCTGTCACGCTGACGCCGGCGTTGTTGACGAGCCCGAAAAGCGTAACGCCTTGCCCGGCAATCGTCTCAAGCGCGTCGCGGATCGACTGCTCGTCGGTCACGTCCATGGCGAGCGGCGTGATGCGCCCGCCCGCCAGACTGGAAAGGGGCGCCAGTTTTTCAATGCGCCGCGCTGAAGCGAACACGCGAAATCCCTTATGGGCGAGATGAACCGCAACGGCTTCCCCAATGCCGCTTGAAGCGCCCGTGACAAGAACCGATTGATGCAAAGCTGCGCTCCTGATCTCAATGTCCGCGCGCGGCGGTTTAAACCAGCCGCGAGCGCGTCACCGCCGCATGGATGAACGAGGCGAACAGCGGATGGGGATCGAACGGCCGCGATTTCAACTCCGGATGATACTGCACGCCGATAAACCAGGGATGATCTGGGATCTCCATGATTTCCGGCAACGCACCGTCCGGCGACATGCCGGAAAACACAACGCCGTGCCGTTCGAGTTTTTCCGACCATCCGACATCGACTTCGAAGCGATGACGATGGCGCTCGGAAATTTCGGTCGCGCCGTAGATTTCCGCAACCCGGCTGCCAGGCTTTAAATGCGCCGGATAGGCGCCGAGCCGCATGGTGCCGCCGAGATCGCTTGACGAGGAGCGCCGTTCCTTTTCATTGCCGCGCGTCCATTCCGTCAGCAACCCAACGATCGGCACGCCGCATGTTGAAAACTCTGACGATCCGGCCGTCTTTTCGCCGACGAGGTTGCGCGCCGCTTCGATGATCGCCATCTGCATGCCGAAACAGATGCCGAAATAAGGAACGCCTTTTTCGCGCGCGAAGGCCGCGGCCTTGATCTTGCCCTCGGAGCCGCGCTCGCCGAAGCCGCCCGGCACTAATATTCCGTGTACGCCCTGAAGGGCGGAAATCGCGTCTTCGGTGGTTTCGAATATGTCGGACTCGATCCATTTAATGTTGACGCGCACCGTGTTGGCGATGCCGCCATGGGCGATCGCTTCGATCAGCGATTTATAGGCGTCCTTAAGGCCGGTATATTTGCCGACGACTGCGATCGTCACTTCGCCGTCCGGGGCTGTGACGCGTTCGACGATTTTGCGCCACCCGTTAAGGTCCGGCGCCGGCGCATCCTTAATACCGAAAGCGTCGAGCACTTCCGTGTCGAAGCCTTCGCGGTGATAGGCCAGCGGCACTTCGTAAATCGTGCGGCAGTCAAGCGCCTGAACGACCGCGGTCGACCGGACATTACAAAAAAGCGCGATCTTGCGGCGTTCGCTTTCGGGAATTTCCCGATCCGAACGCACCAGCAGAACCGCCGGCTGAATGCCGATGGCGCGCAATTCCCGCACCGAATGCTGCGTCGGCTTGGTCTTTAGCTCGCCCGCCGAGGTGATGAACGGCATCAGCGTCAAATGCACGTAAACCGTATCGTTGCGCGGCAATTCGTTGCCCAGTTGCCGGATCGCCTCGAAAAACGGCAGCCCTTCGATATCGCCGACCGTGCCGCCGATTTCGCACAGCACGAAATCGGCCTCGCCTGCGTCGGCCAGCACGAATTCCTTGATGGCGTCGGTCACATGGGGAATCACCTGTACCGTGGCCCCGAGATAATCGCCGCGCCGCTCGCGATCGATAATGCGCGAATAGATCTGGCCGGTGGTGACGTTGTCGCTTTTCGACGCGGAAACGCCAGTGAACCGCTCATAGTGGCCAAGATCGAGATCGGTCTCGGCGCCGTCGTCGGTGACGAACACTTCGCCGTGCTGATAGGGCGACATCGTGCCGGGATCGACGTTCAGATAAGGATCGAGCTTGCGCAAGCGCACCTTGTATCCGCGCGCCTGAAGAAGCGCGCCCAACGCCGCCGAAGCAACTCCTTTTCCAAGAGACGACACCACGCCGCCGGTAATAAAAATATACCGCGCCATGGAAGGCCGTCATAGCGCGGATTGGCTGACGGTCAAACCTCAAATTGCCCGCATTCGCGAACCGCCCGTTTTTGGCGGCTATTGCTGTTCCGGCGGATCGGTTTCTTCCGCCTCGTCGCCGGCCGCTTCAGCCGGGGCCGGGGTTTCCGGCGCCGATTCGCTGCTGAGGGCGTCGAGCAGGTCCGTTTGGCTCGGCGGGTCTTCCGCCGGCGCCGCATCGTCCGTTGTCTCGTCGGGATCGGCCTCGTCGCCAAGCGACCTTAAGAGATCGTCGGCAGTCGTCGCGCCCGGCGCGGCGTCCGGATCGACGGCCGGCGCGCCGGTCAGCTCCTGGATCACGGTCTCTTCGCTCTCACCGCCGCCGGCCAGGAAGGCAAGGCCCAGCGAGGTCGCGAAAAAAATCGCCGCAAGATAGGTCGTCGTGCGGGTGAGCGCGTTCGCCGCGCCCCTTCCCGACATGAAGCCGCCGCCGCCCCCGCCACCGCCGCCGATGCCCAGCGCCCCGCCGTCGGAGCGCTGCAACAGCACCAGGACGATCAGGCCGAGCACGATCAGGGTGTGAATAGCCAGGACTGTTGCGGTCATTCTTCCGGTCCGCCTAAAGGGGAGATCGCCGTCACTTAGGCTTCCAGGGCCGGCGCGGCAAGGGTGCGGCCTGTAGCCGAAGCCCCGGCGGCCTGCAACCCCTCCCCGGCGCGGTTTCCCGTGGAACAGGGGCCCGTCCGGGGTCTTTCGGTTTCGCCGATATGGATAAGTCTTGCGTCATTTCACCTCCGTATTGGAATTTCAATCGGCGGCAATCATAAGGCCGTTTTCGCGCTCGGGCATAAGTCGGCCAAACCGGAAAGCGGCGATTCTTGAAAATGGCTTGAGGGCTTGAGGCTTTTCAACCGCGAAGCGAGGCGTCCGCCCTTTCCGGCAACCCTGGCGGAGGCTTTGTAACGCGCGGCGCAACACGCCGCGCCTTTAAACCGGCTCCATCACGCCCGTAAAGCCGCAGCGCAAACAGGTTGCGGGCGGCTCGAAACAGCGATTGTCGCAGTCTTTCATCTGGCAGCCCTCTTCCGCGCAATTAACACAGCGGTAAAGCAGCTTGCCGCAGGTCTTTTTCTGGCGCGTTCCTTCGCAGCGGCGCTTTACCGGCGCGCGCTTTGGCTTGGGAGAGTCCCCCCGCGCAACGTTGAGCATGAGCGATAGAATATAGAGCATGAAAAGCGCGAGGATGGCGACCATCACCGCTTTCAGAACGACGACGAGATCCATAAGGCCCCTCCCGCGACAATCCTAAAGGACGCCCGGAAAAAATGCGAGCCGGCCCTGAGCGAACAAGGCCGGCTCAAACAGTTCGTGCATGGCGCTGTCTTACGACGCCTTTTCTTCCTCAACCCACTCGTCGACGACATCGCCGAGGATGCCCAGCGGCATGCCGCCATTGAGGAGAATGACTTCGTGAAACTCCCTCAGGTCGAAGTCCTCGCCCAGGGCGGCTTCGGCGTCGGCGCGCATTTCAAGGATCGCCAATTGCCCGGTCTTGTAAGCGGTCGCCTGGGCCGGCCAGACCGTATAGCGCTCGATCTCGCGGGTGACTTCGGCTTCGGTCATGCCGGTTTTCGAGACCATATAGTCGATGGCCTCTTCGCGCGACCAGCGCTTGTGGTGCATACCGGTGTCGACCACCAGCCGCACGGCGCGGAACATTTCCGCCTGCAGCCGTCCGAGATCGCCGAGCGGATCGTCGTCGTAAATCCCCATGTCGGTTTTCGCGATGCGTTCCGCATAAAGCGCCCAGCCTTCCGCATAGGCGCTGAACGGATAGACCTTGCGCAGAATCGGCACGTCTTTCATCAACTGCGCGGCTGAGAGCTGGAAGTGATGGCCCGGCGCACCTTCGTGGACCATCAGGGTCGGCAGGGTCCATTTCGGATTATCGGCCGTGTCCTTCTGATTGATGTAGAACCGGCCCGGCCGCGAGCCGTCGAGGGCCGGCGGATTGTAATAACCGCCGGGCGCGGAATCCTCGGAATATTCCGGCACGCGGACGATTTCCAGCGGCTGCGGCGGCATCGTGATGAAATAATCGCCCGCAATCGACAGGATATGGTCGTTCAGCGCGTTGAGATAATCGATCATCTGCTGGCGGCCTTCGTCCGTGTTGGGAAACTGATGGGCCGGATCTTCCATCAACACCCGCACGCGCTCGGCGACGGTTCCTTCCGTCAGGTCCTCGCCGACCAGAATGGCGTCCATTTCGGTCTCGATGCGGTCAACTTCCGAAAGACCGATATTGTGGACCTCATCGGCGGTGAAATCGGTCGTGGTGAACGACTTGAGCGCCACCGTGTAGACCTTATCGCCGTCGGGGATCCGCCAGATGCCGGCGTTATGATCGGTGTTTTGCAAAAGCTCTTCAAACAGCGCGATCATCGCCTCATAGCCGGGGATGACTTCGGTTTCGACGGCCTGCGTCGCCTTGACCATGTAATCGGCTTTTTTCTCGTCGCTCAGGCCGATCTCGTCGAGTTTGTCCGGCAAGGTCGTCACCAGCGGGTTTTCCGACGCGCCGCCTTCGATAAAGGAACGCATGCCCACAAGCGCTTTTTCGATAACGAAATCCGGCGGGACGAGGCCGTTGTCGCGGTCATCCTCAACCCGGACTTTGACCTCGCCGAGAACCCGGCCGAATTCATTCAGACGCGAAATATAGCGCTTGACGCTTTTTTCCTTTTTGATGACATGCGCGTCGGTGAGAAACTGCGGCATGTTCACCGTGACGCCGGAAATCTGCGTCAGGCGATAGCCGCCATATTCGAATTCCGCCTGACGAATGAGATCATCAAGGAACCAGGCGGTGATCCGCCAGCTTAACAGTTCCTGGCCTTCCAGGCCGTCCGGTCCGTAACGGTTGAGCCCCTCGCGCGCTTTATGCAGCTTCGCCAGGGATTTTTCGTCCTGCTCCTTGGTGTAGTCGGCGAGCTTGCCGCTGTGAAAATCGAGGATCGTATTGTCGATGAAGCCGAGCTGGGTCATTAGCTCCGGCGTATCGATCGCAAACGAGATCATTATTTTGTTGACGTAATTGTTGACGCCAACCGGCTTGAACCAGAACCACACCGACGCGCCGGCGGCCGCCAGCACGATGAGCAGCAAAAGCCCGCCGAAAATCGTCATAACCAAGCGCATGATGATCGCCCCTTCCTTTGCCCGGACCGCCATGATGGCGCCCGGCTGATCCCCATGCGATTCCGTTTAGCGTGTTTTTTGGGCCATTCAACGTATTGATTGGCGGTAAGGCCCGCTTTTGTTGAGATCCGGCGTTTATTCGCCCGGCGCGCCGCTGGTTGCAGAAATCTCGCTTATGGTCTCAAGAATGACTGCGGTCTGCGAATGATGGAGCGCGTGCCCGGTGTCCGGTAAGAGGGCGAGCGACGCGCCGTCGATTTGCTTGGCCAGCGTGCGCGAATGGATGTCGGGGCTGACGGTTGAATCGGCGGTTCCGGTGACAATCGCGACGGGCAGCGTCAATTCACCATAGCGCTCTTGCTGCTTTTTGATTTCGTCCTTGAGATTGGCGACGTCCGCCGCGTTCGCCTTAAAGTCTTTCGCCCGGAACAACAGGGCCAGGCCGGAGCGTTCATAGTAATCCGCCGGCGCGATGTCGGGCGCGAAGGACTCTTTAACGCCCCCCTCGGCTGCAAACGCGCCGTAGACGGGAATGACCATCCGGCGCAGCAGAAAACCGACGAACGGAATCTGCGACGCGTTGTTGTACCAGGCGACGCCGCCGGGCCATTCATGGCTCACCGGCGCCAGCAACACGAGGCCGCTCATTTCGTCCTGATACTGAAGAGCGTAATTAAGCGCCACGGCCCCGCCCAGGCTCTGGCCGACGATAACCGGCTTTTCAAGGTCTAAGGCTTCGACCACGGCGTGAATCGCCCGGGCCTGCCTGGCGAGTTCGTGGCCGGCCTTGGGGCGCTGCGAATAGCCCCTTCCCGGCCGGTCGATCATGACCACGAAACGCTCCAGCGCCAGCGGCCCGCCCAGGGACATCGCCATGTCGCGCAAGTTTACGCTCGCGCCGTGAATGAGCACGACCGGCGGTTTTACGCCGTCGCGCGGGCCCGCGGTCAACACATGCATGCGCATGCCGTCCGCATCGATGAACGCGCCGAGCGGCGGCGCCTTGCGTTCCGCATTCCAGCTTGCGCAGCCGGACAGCATCGCCAAAAGCGCAAGCAGAACAATGACGGAAATTGACGCGTGAACCTGCATGCGGGGGCCGTTACCGCTCGCCCGGCGCGGCCATCACGATGGGATGAAAGTCTGCCGCCTTAAGACTGGCGCCCCCGACCAGCGCGCCGTCGACATTGTCAATAGCAAGAATTTCCGCGGCGTTGGCCGGCTTGACCGAGCCGCCATAAAGAATGCGCATTCCCGCCGGCGTTTTGGCGCGAATGAAGTCATGCATTTCGGCGATATCATCCGTCGTCGGCGTCAGCCCGGTGCCGATGGCCCAGACCGGCTCGTAGGCGACAACGAAGGGGTCGGCGGTTTCGGGCAGCGATCCGGCAAGCTGGGCGCCGACAACAGCCAGCGCCTGGCCGGCTTTGCGCTGCTCTTCGGTCTCGCCGACGCAGATGATCGGCGTCAGCCCGGCGCGGAGCGCAGCATCGGCCTTGGCGCGAACCGTCGCGTCGGTTTCGCCGTGATCGGCGCGGCGCTCGGAATGGCCGACAATGACGAACGCCGCGCCGGCATCGGCGAGCATTTCCGCGCTGATATCGCCGGTATGCGCGCCGCTCTGTGCGGGGTGACAGTCCTGGCCGCCGATCTGGATCGCCTCGTCGGAAAATTCGGCGGCGAATGTCGCAACCAGGGTCGCCGGCGGGCAGATCACCACATCGCGGTCGTCCGGCGCGGCGCCGGAGAATTCGTCAATCAAGGCGTGGATTTCTGCGATCGATGAGGCAAGGCCGTTCATCTTCCAATTGCCGGCGATCAAGGGCTTCATGGGCGGTCTCCTGCTGCGCCCTTTCCGGTTAGGCGATGGCGTTGGACCTGTCCAGACGAAGCAGCGGCGGGCGCGGGCGGGCCGATCTTGTCCCCCGCCAAGGGCGCGACTAGGTTACCGCCGAAATCCGGCTTCGCCGCCCACCCGCAGCAAAAAGGCGCCCTTAAATGCTCACCCAAGTTCGAAAATCGCTCAAAGGCGTGGCGATGTGGTTCGTCATCGTCTTGCTGATCCTCGCCTTTGCGCTTTTCGGCGTGCCGGAGGTCAGCCAAATAACCGGCAATGCGGCGATCACCGTCGGCAAGGAACGTTTCTCCCAGCAATATGTGCAAGCCGAGTTCACGCGCGCGATGCGAAGCCGGCAGGCGGAAACCGGCCAGAGCGTCAACACGGCGGAGGCGGTCGCATCGGGGCTGCACACGCAGGTCGTTGCGAGCATTTCCACATCCTCGGCCATCGATCAGTTCGCCAACAGGATGAATTTGGCCATGCCCCGCTCTTTGGTCCGGGACTTTCTTCAAGAGAACCCAGCCTTCCATAACGCGGCGACCGGCCAATTCGACAGAAACGTGCTTATTGGCATTCTTCGCAATCACAATATCGGCGTTGAGGAATTCGAACGCCGCATCAGCGAGGATCTCAAGCGCGAGCAGCTTGTCAGCGCGCTCCCAACGCGCGCGCGCGCGCCATCGGCGCTGGTCAATGCGGCGCTCCTGCGCGACACCGAACAGCGGCGTATCCGCTATCTTCTGGTGACGGACGAAATGGCCGGCCGCGCGCAAGAGCCGACGCCCGAGGATCTTCAGACCTATTACGACGATAACCCGGCCGAGTTCACCTCGCCGGAATACCGGGTGTTCGATCTTTTGCTGCTGCGCGACGAAGACTTCCGCGAAACCAAGGAGGCGCCGGAAGAAGAATTGCGCCGGATTTATGAACTCAGCAAGGAACGGCTTTACGACAAACCCGAGCGCCGCACGCTTTACCAGATCACCTTTGAGACCGAAACCGAAGCCCAGGCCGCCGTCGCTTCCTTGCGCCAGGGAACGCCGTTCGAAACCATCGCCGGCGCGGAAGGCCGCTCGCTCGACTCGGTCACGTTCACCGAAGCGCAAAAGCGCGACATCTTGGATCCCGCCGTCGCCGACGCTGCTTTCGTGGGCGGTGCGGAGGAAGGCGCGGTTCTCGATCCCGTGCAAAGCCTCTTCGGATGGACCGTGGTTCAGATCGCCGGGATTACTCCCCCACAGACCACGACGTTCGAAGAAGTGCGCGACGAAATCGAAGCGCAATATCTCGAAAGTGACGTTCAACGCGCCCGAAACATTGCCGTCGATGATATCGAAGTGGAGCGCGACGCCGGCATCGGGCTCGCCGCAGCGGCCGAAGCGGTCGGCTTTACGGTCGATGCGATCGGACCCGTCGACCGATACAGTTTCGAGCCCGGCGGCGCGATCATCGACAAAGTGCCCGGCGAGGCCTTGGCCGAAGTCTTCGCGCTCGAGGAAGGCGAAGAATCCGCAGCGCTTAAACTCGCCGCGGATGACGGTTATTTCTTCGTCACCCTCAACGAAGTCATTCCGCCGGCGCTCAAACCGTTCGAAGAGGTCGCCGACGAGGTCGGCGACAAGTGGCGCAAGCAAGAGCGCGATGCGCGGATATCCGCCGCCGTGCGCAGCATCCGCGATACGGTCGAGAACGGCGCAAGCTTTGACGAGGCCGCCGAGACCTATGGCCGCGCGCTGACCGAAAAGATCATCGACCGCCGTTTTACGGACGAAGCGATTTCGCAAGGGTTTAACGAGCAGATCTTTTCCGCCACGCCGGGCGATCTGGTTTCCGGCCCGGCCGGCCTGGGCGAGGCGCAGACCGTCGCGGAAATCACCGATGTCGGCTATATGATCGCGAGCATCCCGCCCGATCAGACGCAACTATTCGAACAATATATGGGTCACCAGATCGACCAGGAATTGATCGAAGCGTTTTTGATGTCGGTGCGCGAGGATTACGGCGTCAAGGTCAATCAGAGCCAGCTCGATCAAATCTTCAGCGAGGCACAGTGAGCGTAACGCCCGAGTTTTCGGCGTTTGAAGAAACCTACAATGCGGGAAAACCGCAACTGATCTGGCGCAGCCTGGTCGGCGATCTCGAAACCCCGGTGTCGGCGTTTTTAAAACTCGCCGGCCGGCGCAAGAACGCCATCCTTCTCGAATCCGTCGAAGGCGGCGAACAGCTCGGTCGCTATTCCATTATCGGCTTTAAGCCTGACGTGATCTGGCGCTGTTTCGGCGGACGCTCTGAAATCAATCGCAACGCCGCGGCCGATGCGGACGCCTTCATCGAAGAAGACGGCCCGCCGCTGACCAATCTAAAACGGCTGTTCGCGCAATCGGCGATCGATACGCCCCCCGGCCTGCCGCCCATGGCCGCGGGCGTGTTCGGCTATCTCGGCTATGACATGGTGCGCCGGATGGAGCGCCTCGGCCCGCGTCCGGCGGGTGGGATCGACGTTCCGGACGCGGTGTTCATCCGGCCGACCGTGGTCGCGGTGTTCGACAATGTCCGTCAGGAAATCCTGCTGGTCGCACCGGCGCGTCCCGAGGCCGGCGTTTCCGCCCGCGCGGCCTATTCCCGCGCCGGCGAGCGCCTGAGCGACGCCGCGTCCGATCTTGAAGGCCCGCTGCCGGGCTCGGCGACGGCAAGCCGCGAAGAAGCCGCGGCGGATATCGAACCGGTCTCGAACACGGCGGTTGAAGACTACGCCGACATGGTCCTGCGCGCCAAAGACTACATCGCCGCCGGCGATATCTTTCAGGTCGTGTTGAGCCAGCGTTTTTCCAGCCCCTTCGAAGCGCCGCCATTCGAGCTTTACCGGGCGCTGCGGCGATCCAATCCGTCGCCGTTTTTGTTTTACGTAAATCTCGAGCGTTTTGCGCTGGTCGGCTCCAGTCCCGAAATCCTGGTTCGCGTGCGCGACGGCGAAGTCACCATCCGGCCCATCGCCGGCACGCGCCCGCGCGGCGCAACGCCGGCCGACGACCAGGCGCTTGAAGTTGAACTGCTCGCCGATCCGAAAGAACGCGCGGAACATTTGATGCTGCTCGATCTCGGCCGCAACGACGTGGGACGCAGCGCGAAAATCGGTTCGGTCAAGGTGACGGAAAGCTTTCAGGTCGAACGCTACAGCCATGTCATGCACATCGTCTCGAATGTCGTCGGCGCGCTGCGCGAAGACATTCATCCGGTCGACGCGGTCGCCGCCGGGTTTCCCGCCGGCACGGTGTCGGGCGCGCCGAAAATCCGCGCCATGGAAATCATCGACGAACTGGAAAAGACCGCCCGCGGCGTTTACGGCGGGGCCATCGGCTATTTCTCCGCCGACGGCAATGTGGACACCTGCATCGCGCTTAGGACCGCGCTGGTGAAGGACGGGCGCCTCCATGTCCAGGCCGGCGCCGGCATCGTCGCCGATTCCGACCCGGCGGCCGAACAGCGCGAATGCGAAAACAAGGCGGCGGCGCTTTTTGCCGCGGCAAGGGCGGCGCTTGGGCCCAGGGGAAATTCACGCTGACATGCGGCCGGCGCTTCGGGCTTGGCGCCGTCGCCGTCATCGCGTGCGCCCCGCGCGCGAATGCGCGCAAATTAGCGTATGACCGCCTTCGCGGTCGGGGCGGCATGAAATGACGCGCAGTGCACGGATAAATCCTGTCGGACATTCTTCCCCCATTTATGGGGGAAGTGTCGCCCCGGACCCGTTCCGGGGCGACGAAGGGGGTGTTCGTGCGTTCGCATCGGATCTTGCCCCCTCCGTCTCGCGCGAAACATTTTCGCGCTCGACACCTCCCCCGTAAACGGGGGAGGAAAGGCGCACAAAACCAGCACTAGGATAAGTTGAATTTGGCCTGCCTCTTTACAGCCCAGAGAGGGTATTTCGCCCGCAAACCCGCATTCGGTCGATAGATATCGAACACCTTCGGAACGGCCTTATAATGCCCGCCATGATGAATTTGAACATTAAAACAAATGCCGGCGTCATCCCGTGCGCTGCGCGGCATGAAATGACGCGCTGCCGACACGGGATCGCCATCGGCCTGAACTGGCTTTGTTTCAAACGATCCCGGATCCCCCGATCAGGTCGAGGGCAGGCAGCAAAGCAGCATTTCATGCTGCCTCGACCGCGAAGGCGGTCAAATTATGATTTGCGCGCATTCGCGCGCGGGGGCATCCGGGATGACGGTGGAATGCGGAAGAAAAAGCGGGCGGCGCGTGAAACATTCCGTGAAACAATTGTCAAATGGCGCCCCACATTTCGGGTTTTTCGGCTTGAAGCAAGGAAAGTCTCCGAACCGGCCATGATGAAATTGAACGTTAAAACACACCCCGCCGTCATTCCGGACGACCTGAAAGGTCGATCCGGAATCCATGGACCAAGCCTCAAAGCAGCGCCATGGATCCCGGATCTGCGCAGCGGCGTTCCACGCCGCCCCGGAATGACGATGGAGGGCTTGCCCCCATGTCCGTGATTTGCATCCGCGATCATGATCGCCCAATCTGCGCGCGCCTTAGCCGCCGGGAGGAACGATCATGATGGTGCGATATGTGTTGGGCATTATTCTTGCCGTTTTCTTTTCGATCGGCGCCCTCGCCCAGCCCGCCGATCCGCCCTCGATCGGACCCGGCGCGCGACCGGTCGGCGCGGACTGGTCGCGCAGCCCGGTTTACGGCGCCAACGGCATGGCGGCGACGGCGCATCCGCTGGCAAGCCAGGTGGCTATCTCTATTCTCAAGGAAGGCGGCAGCGCGGTCGACGCGGCGATCGCGGCGAACGCCGCGCTCGGCTTGATGGAGCCGACCGGCAACGGCATCGGCGGGGATATTTTCGCCATCGTCTGGGACCCCAACACGCAAAAGCTCTACGGCCTTAACGGGACGGGCCGCTCACCGAACGGCCGAACGCTGGCGCAACTGAAAGAAAAACTCGCCGCCCATGACGTGACCGATGGCTCGATCCCGCTCGGCGGATCGCTGCCGGTCACGGTGCCCGGGACCGTCGACGGATGGTTCGAACTGCACGACCGGTTTGGCAAGCTGCCGATGAAAAAGGTGCTCGCCCCGGCGATCGCTTATGCAGAAAACGGTTTTCCCATGGCGCCGGTCATCGCCTATTACTGGGGTTTCAATTTCGAGCGGTTCGAAAAAAACCGCCAATATATCGAAGAGTTCGACAACGCCCGCGCGACCTATCTGGTCGACGGCAAGGCGCCGAAAACCGGCGACCTCTTCCGCAACCCCGACCTTGCGCAAACCATGAGAATGCTGGCGGCGAAAGGCCGCGACGCCTTTTACGAGGGAGACATCGCGCGCACCATCGACGCCTATATGAAGCGCATCGGCGGCGATCTTCGCTATGAGGATCTCGCCGCCCATGAAAGCGAATGGGTCGATCCGGGCTGCGTGAATTATCGCGGCTACGATCTTTGCGAACTGCCGCCGAACACCCAGGGCTATGCAGCGCTGCAAATGCTTAACATCCTTAAACATGTCGAACTCTCGCAATGGCCGCGCGAGTCGGCGGAGGTTCTTCACTACATCGCGGAATCAAAGCGCCTCGCCTTCGAGGATGTGGCGAAATTCTACGCCGACCCCGCCTTCGCCGAAGCCCCGCTCGACTGGCTGTTGTCGGAGGAATATGGCCGCGCGCGCTTCGCGCTGATCGATCCAGCAAAGGCCATGACCGATGTCGCCCCCGGCGATCCGGCGGTCGAAGGCGCGTCCAATACGACCTATCTTACCGTCGCCGACAAGGACGGCATGATGGTCTCGCTGATCCAGTCGAACTACGCCGGAATGGGCTCGGGGCTCGTACCCGACGGGCTCGGCTTCATGTTGCAGAACCGCGGCGCCCTGTTCTCGCTTAAAGACGGCCATGCCAATGTCTACGCGCCGGGCAAGCGGCCGTTCCATACGATCATTCCCGCCTTCGTCATGAAAGACGGCGCGCCCTATATGAGCTTCGGCCTGATGGGCGGCGCGATGCAGCCCCAGGGCCATGTCCAGGTCATGATCAACATCATCGATTACGGCATGAACCTGCAGGAGGCGGGCGACGCCGCGCGTTTGCGCCATGACGGCGGGCGTTCGCCTACCGCGGTGGACGGCGATCCCCTCGGCGTCGTCAATGTGGAAATCGGCATTCCCGAAGCGTCGGTCGAAAAGTTGCGCGCCATGGGCCACACGGTCGAGGTCGACGATAACGGCGCCGGCTTCGGCGGCTATCAGGCGATCCGGCGCGATCCGGATACCGGGGTCTATGAAGGGGCGACGGAAATGCGCAAGGACGGAACGGTCGTGGCGTATTGACCGGCGCAGGCGAACTAGAGTTTCGCCGCCTGGGCGTCAGCCATCAGGGGCTTGGAAAGGCGGCGTTCGATATCAATCAGCGCGCTTGCGGCGACTAGATCGAAACCGCGATAGGGCGCGCTGGTCAGCCACGGCCCGATGATGTCCAGGGTTTCCTCATAAGGATGGCAGATCGCCACCGCAAAGCCGGTTTCGCGCGCAATGCGTTCGACCAGTCGTAGCCGATTTTTAATTTCCGCTGCCGTTTCGGCTTCGGCGTCGAGAAAGACGTCGCGGGAAAAGACCGTGGCCCCGACCATGGCGCCGGCCTGCCGCGCCACACTGTCGCCGGTGGTGACCGAGTCGACAAAGAACAATCCTTCTTGCTTGAGATAAGCGAGCAAGGTTTTCATCGCCGCTTCATCGGCGGTCAGTTTCGAGCCCATGTGATTGTTGACGCCGACAAATCCCGTCATGCGGCCGAGATTCCACTCAAGCTCCTTGATGAACCTGGCGCCGGTCATATCCGAGCGCAGGGCGTGGGGACCGGGATCCTCGTCGCCCGCCGGCTCCATGGGCAAATGCAGCATGGTTTCAACGCCGCGCGCACGCGCGGCTTCGGCGCGTTTGTCGACGTTGCGCGCGTAAGGCAAAAACGACAGCGTCACCGGACCGGGCAGACGCGAGATGCGCTCCAGGGCGCGGCGGTCGAGCCCCATGTCGTCGAAAATAATGATGATTTTCGGCCGCATGGGCGCGATCAGCGGCGCCGGCGGCGGCAGGCGTTCAAGATTTTCGCCGGCCAGAACCCGCTCAACGATCACGTCGCGCTCGCGCCAAAGCCGGGCGGTACCGGCATTTTCGCGCAGCGCCGCCGTCATGGCGGCGGTTTTCGACGCCCGCGCCGCCGCGCCATATTCGCTGACATAGGCGGCCACAGCGCCGATAACGACGCCGGCGAGGGCAATCGCAAAGGTCGCGATCATGCCGGCGTTGCCCGCCCTTCCCATGGCGCTGATCCTCATCCGTCCGCGACCCGCCGCGGCCCTGGTTGTCCAATGTCTCGCGCAGGCGCAAAATCGCACGCTTGCGCCGCGCCGCCGCCGCGCTAAACCTGCCGATCTGTCAGTATTCATGATTCTCAGGCGCTTATGATCCTCGTGATCGACAATTACGACAGCTTCACACACAACCTGGTTCATCTGATCGGCGGGCTGGGCGAGGACGTCGATGTCGTCAGAAACGACGCCGTCACCGCCGAGGAAGCGCTTAATATGGGGGCGAAAGCCCTATTCCTGTCGCCGGGACCCTGCACGCCTGACGAAGCGGGGATTTGCCTCGACCTGGTCAAGGCGGCGGCCAAGAAGCAAACGCCGGTCTTCGGGGTATGTCTGGGCATGCAGGCCATCGCCCAGGCATTCGGCGGAACCATCAGTCCGGCGGGCCGGCTGATGCACGGCAAGACCTGCGAGGTCGTCCATCTGCGGCGTTGGATCTTCGACGGCGTGCCCTCGCCCTTTACCGCGACGCGTTATCATTCCCTGGTGGTCGACCGCGCGTTCCTGCCGGATGATCTCGCGGTGATTGCAACCGCCGACGACGACGCCGAGATCATGGCAATCTCTCATAAAACGCTGCCCATCGGCGGCGTGCAGTTTCATCCGGAAAGCATCGCCAGCGAACATGGCGCGACCATTATCGCCAACTTTTTAAAACGAGCGCGAGCGTGAGCGCGTTTACGCCATATCTGGCGCAAGCCATGTCCGGCGCGCCGCTTTCCGCCGAGCAAATGCGCGGCGCCATCGGGGTTATTTTGTCCGGCGCGGCGAGCGATGTTGAAATCGCCGGGTTTCTCGCCGCGCTGCGCGCACGGGGCGAGACCGTCGAGGAAATCGCCGCCGCCGCCGAAGCCATGCGCGATAAAGCCCTCGCCGTCGAGGCGCCGCCGGACGCCATCGACACTTGCGGAACCGGCGGCGACGGCGCCGGCACGTTCAACGTTTCGACCGCCGCGGCGTTGGTCGCCGCTGGGGCCGGCATTCCCGTCGCCAAGCACGGCAATCGCGCCGCTTCCTCGCAGTCGGGCTCGTCCGACGTGCTGGCGGCGCTCGGCGTGCGGCTCGATGCGCCGCCGGCGATCATCGCCCGTTGCATCCGGGAGGCCGGCGTCGGTTTCATGTTCGCCGCGCTGCATCACAAGCCTGTCGGCCACGCCGCAGGCGCGCGCACGGGGCTTGGCGTTCGAACCCTGTTCAATCTGCTTGGCCCGCTTTCCAATCCCGCCGGCGCGCGGCGACAACTCATGGGGATTTTTTCCCGCGACCTGCTGCGCCCCATCGCCGAAGCGTTGCCGCGACTGCGCGTTGAGGCCGCCTGGGTGGTCCACGGTTCGGACGGTCTTGATGAGTTAACAACCACCGGCCCGAGCTATGTCGCCGCACTGAAGGACGGCGCCGTGAAAGAGTTCGAGGTCGGGCCCGAAGATGCGGGCCTTCCCCGCGCCGCGCCGGAGGCCCTGAAAGGCGGCGCGCCGGAGGAAAACGCCGAAGCGCTTGGCAGAATGCTCGACGGCGCGCCCGGAGCGTTCCGCGACATTGCCGTTCTTAACGCGGCCGCGGCGCTGGTGATTGCAGAACGCGCAAGCGATCTTAAGGCCGGCGCGCAACTTGCCCAGACGGCGATCGATTCCGGCGCGGCGCGGCGTGCCCTCGACCGCCTTGTGGAAATATCCAACAGCGCCCCATGACCATCCTTGACGACATCATCGCTTACAAAAAGCAGGAAGTCGCCGCAGCCAAGGCCAATACGCCCCTTGCGGCCCTGGAGGCGCTCGCCAAGGAAACCCGGCCGCGAGGCTTTCGCGCGGCGCTGGAACGCAAGGCGGTAAGCGGTTTCGCGCTCATCGCCGAAATCAAAAAGGCAAGTCCGTCAAAGGGTCTTATCCGCGAAAGCTTCGACCCCGCCGCCCATGCCGGGGCCTATGCGGCCGGCGGCGCAATCTGTCTTTCGGTGCTCACCGATGGGCCGAGCTTTCAGGGCGCGCCGGACCACCTCAAGGCGGCGCGCACCGCGGTCGCCCTGCCCGTTCTGCGCAAGGATTTCATGATCGATCCCTACCAGGCGGTCGAAGCGCGGGCCTGGGGCGCGGATTGCATATTGCTGATTATGGCTTGTCTTTCCGACCCACAGGCGGGCGAGCTGATGGCGGCCGCTCAGCAACTCTCGCTCGACGTCCTGGTGGAAGTCCACGACCGCGATGAGATGCGCCGGGCGATTGATCTTAACGCTGATCTCATCGGCATAAATAACCGGAACCTCAAGATATTCCGGACCAACCTTCGCACGACCCATGAGCTTGCGCCCATGGCGCCGGCAGGCGTCCTCGTGGTCAGCGAGAGCGGCATCGCTTGCCACGACGATCTCGTCGACCTCGCCGGCGCCGGCGCCAAGGCCTTTCTCGTCGGGGAAAGCCTGATGCGTCAGGACGATGTCGCCGCCGCAACCCGCGCGCTGTTGTCGCCGGCAAAACCTGTTTAGTTCCGCGCCTTAGGCCAGCGCTCTTCACACAGGTGTTGACGGCCAAAGAGAACAACCATAGAACATCGTTGTTGTTTTGTTCCGGTGTCGTTTCGGCGGTGGAAGCAGCCCTTGGTTGTCCGCGGCCAAACATGACGCGATGGAGTTGAGCCCATGCTGACGAAAAAGCAGCACGATCTATTGATATTCATTAATCAGCGGATTCGCGAAACCGGCGTTTCCCCGTCCTTCGATGAAATGAAGGATGCGCTTGATCTGCGCTCCAAGTCCGGCATCCACCGGCTGATCACGGCGCTGGAAGAACGCGGCTTTATCCGCCGCCTGCCCAATCGCGCCCGGGCGCTCGAAGTCATGCGCCTGCCCGAAGAGGTCGCCACCAGCCGGTCGCGGAGCGGTGGCAAAGGCTTTTCGCCCTCGGTGGTCGAAGGCGGGTTTAAGGGCAAGCGGCAGCGCCCGGCCCCGCTGACGGCGGCGGGCGAAGGCGTTACCGAACTGCCGGTGCTCGGCCGCATCGCCGCCGGCACGCCGATCGAGGCGATCCAGCACGAGGTCGACCGCATCGGCGCCCCTGCCGCCCTGCTCGGCGGCGGCGAGCATTTCGTGCTTGAAGTGCAGGGCGAGTCGATGATCAACGCCGGCATCCATGAGGGCGATTTCGCCATCATCAAGCGCTGTGACGACGCCGGCTCCGGCGATATCGTCGTCGCTCTGGTGGACAACGAAGAAGCAACCCTTAAGCGGCTGCGCAAAAAGGGCGCTTCCATCGCCCTTGAAGCGGCCAATCCCGCCTTCGAAACCCGGATTTACGGGCCCGACAGGGTCGCCGTGCAGGGCAAGCTGATCGGGTTGATGCGGCGTTACTGAGCGGGGGTCCACGGCCGCGTCCCGCGGGCTTCCGCAACAGTGCGAATGTCGACCGCGCCTTCATCGAGCCATGCCGCATGGGCCCCGCGCCGCCATACCGATCCGCGATCGATCAGGACAGCGTTGCAAGCGCGCCAGTCTTTGCCGTCGGCGAAAAAGAACGCGACGACCAGATCGGTGCGGGCGCAGTCTTCAGCCAGCACGCTTTCATCCTCGATAAAAGAGATAACGCCCTTGCCCGGCAGCGCCATCACGCAGCCCGCGTCGTCGCAATCCGCGCTGTCGCGCATTTTTGAGGTTTCCCCCTCGGTCCAGTCGAAGCCCGCCGCCTCGCGCCAGCGGGAAAGGGAAAAACGGTCGCGCCTGGTGCTGTAAGCGATCAACTCGCCGCCGCCCGCCGGCGCAATAACCGCGGCGTTCCTGCCCGACGCAGCGACAAAAACATCCGGCGTGCGAACGCCGGCGACGATCAATGCGGCAAGCGGCATTCCCAACAGTCCGGCCAGGCGCAGGGGCGAGCGCGCCAGGCAAAGCCACAGTCCGCCCAGGACCAGCGCCAACAGCGCGGCGAGCGGCCATTGCGGGGTCAGCGAAACCGAACCAGGCCAGCTTGAAACCGCCTTGGCAATCGCCAGGATCGTTTCAACGCCGGCCGCTGAAACCCGCCACGCCCAGGCGTCGAGCCCGAACGGCGCAAGGATAAGGCCGGTCACCGCCGCCGGCATGATCCAGAACGCCATCAGCGGCATCGCCAATATATTGGCCGGCAGGGAATAAAGCGCGACGCGGTTGAAATGATAAAGCGCGAACGGCGCAGTCGCCGAAGCGGCGATGATGTCGGTCGCGGCGAGCCCCAGCCCATAGCGTTTGACCCGCGCCGGCAGGGTAAAGCTGCGATTGGGATCAGCCCGCCGGCTCATCCATTCATAGCCGGCGATGAGCGCCGTCACCGCGGCGAAAGACATCTGAAAGCCCGGATGAAATACCGCTTCCGGCGTCGTCAAAAGGATAGCGCAGGCCGCGATCGCCACATTGCGCAGCGAAAGCGCCCGCCGGTCGACCAGGATGGCGGCGAAGATGATCGCCGCCATGATGAATGCGCGCCGCGCCGACCAGCCGCTTCCCGAAATGACAAGATAGAAAAGGCCCGAGGCGAGCGCCGCCGCGGCCGCCCATTTCTTGATGGGAAAACGCAGCGCCAAGGGCTCGATCGCCGCCAGGCCGAGGCGCACGGCGAAAAAGATCAGCCCCGTCGCCAGGCCCATATGCAGGCCCGATATGGCGAGGAGATGAGCGAGCCCTGCATCGCGCAAGGCGTAACGGGCCTCGTCTTTAATGGCGTCGCGCCTGCCCGTGACAATGGCGGCGACAATCGCCCCGCCCTGGCTGGGCGCTGCGGTCGTAATGCGCTGGAACAGCGTCGCGCGCAGGTTTCCGACCCAAACGGAAAAACGGACCTTTTGTTCGCCTTCCAACAAAACTTCCGGCGGTGTGACGGCAAAACCCACCGCGCCAATACGTTCGAAATAAAGCAGCCGGGCGTAATCAAAGGCGCCGGGCGCGATGGGCGGCGGCGGCGAACCAAGTCCGGCGCGCAGGCGCACAAGATCGCCCAGCGCCGCATCGAATGCTTCGCCGCGCCAGGTTACGCGCGCCCGGGCCGGCAGGGCGTCGCCGTCGATGTCCTCGATCGACTCAAGCGCAAGGGTCAGCCGGCGATAGGAAGCGAATTCCTCAATCGCGACCAGCCGGCCGGTCACCGCAGCAATGCCAAGTTCCCGATCGAGCGCTGGCGCATATACCTGAGCCGTGCGCCAGTCGGCAGCGATAAATCCCAGCGCTGCGAAAAAAAGCGCGAGCAAGACCGGGCGCAGCCGCCTTATCGCAACCGCAGCCGCGCCGGCCGCCAGCAGCGCGCCGACGCCGATTATGGCGGCCGGCTCGGTCTTGAGGCCGAAATAAATGCCCGCCCCGGCCCCGATGGCGACCGGCGTCCACAGGCCGAGGGCTTTTCGGTCTTCGCGCAGCCACGCCGCAAGGCGCTCGCGCGCGAGCCATTGCGCACGGCGGCGAAGCGCGCGCAGCCGCCCCGCACCGAGACCGGGTTCCGCGAATTCTTCCTCAGCCCTGACGGTCATCGCCTCATAAGGGCCTTTCGGGGCCTCATAGGCGCCGCTTGGCGGCTTGTGCTAACACCCCTCCCACCCTCGCCATGCCACACCATCCGGAGCCGCTCCGCAAGCGATGCCCCAAACCGCCACGCCGCCCATCGTCACGCGTTTCGCCCCCTCGCCCACGGGCTTTCTTCATATCGGGGGCGCGCGCACGGCGCTTTTCAACTGGCTTTACGCCCGGGGCCGGGGCGGCAAATTCCTCCTGCGCATCGAAGATACCGACCGCGCCCGCCATTCCGAAGACGCCGTTAATGCCATTCTCGACGGGCTTTCCTGGCTCGGCCTCGACTGGGACGGCGAGCCCCTTTCGCAATATGCGCGCAGGGATCGACATGTGGATGTTGCGAACCAGCTTCTATCGGACGGCAAAGCCTATCGGTGCTATTTGACGCCGGAAGAACTCGCCGCCGCCCGCGACAAGGCCAAAGCGCAAAAGGTCCGGTTCGAAAGCCCGTGGCGCGAGGCCGATCCGCAAGCGCCGCCGCAAGGCGCGCCATTCGCCGTCCGCTTCAAGGCGCCGCGCGAAGGCGCGACCGCCATCGAAGATGCGGTCCAGGGCGCGGTTTCGTTTCCCAACGCCGCGCTTGACGATCTTATCATTGTACGCAGCGACGGCGGGCCGACCTATAATCTCGCCGTGGTGGTCGACGACCACGATATGGGCGTGACCCACATCGTGCGCGGCGACGATCATCTCAACAACGCGGCGCGCCAGAAACAGATCTACGAGGCGCTGGGCTGGCCGGTTCCGGTCTTCGCCCATGTGTCGCTGATCCATGGTCCCGACGGGGCGAAGCTCTCCAAACGTCACGGCGCGCTTGGCGTCGAGGCCTATCGCGACATGGGCTATCTTCCCGAAGGTCTTGCCAGCTATCTCCTGCGCCTTGGCTGGGCCCATGGCGACGATGAGATCATTCCCCGCGACAAGGCGCTTGAATGGTTCGATCTCGCCGGGATCAACAAGGCGCCGGCGCGGCTCGACCTTGATAAGCTGAACCACATCAACGCCTATTACATCGCCATGCTCGATGACGACGCCTTCATCGAGAAGGCGAAACCGTTTCTCGAAAATGCAGGCATTGTTCTTGATACGGATAATGCCGCCCGGTTGACGCGCGCCGCGCCGTTCCTGAAAGAACGCTGTTCGACGCTCGCCGATGCGGCCGCCGCCGGCGAATTTTTGTTCCTGACGCGCCCCATCGATATCAGCGGGAAAGCAGCCAAGCCGTTGAAAAAGGACGGCGCAAAGAAGATAATGCGAGCCGCCGTCGCGGCTCTCGATGAGGAAAAATGGTTAACGCCGGAAACGCTCGACGCCCGGCTCAATGCGCTCGCGAGCGAGTTGGATGTGGGTTTTGGCGCGATTGGCGCGCCGTTAAGGGCCGCGTTAACCGGCGGACGGCCCTCGCCCGGCATCGGCCAGGTGCTTTACAGCCTAGGCCGTGAGGAGGCGCTGGCGCGCATTAACGATCAAATCAACTGATGGCGGGACTGGCGTCCTGCGCGTATCGCGGTATTATGTGCACTGCAACATAAATGGTGCACTGCAAAAAAGAAAGGCAGAGGCGATGAACAGCGAACTGAAAAACGTCGGCGCCGCGAAGCTTTCCCTGGCGGGCGAGGCGCACGAGTTTCCGGTTTTCAAAGCCACGCACGGACCGGATGTCATCGATATTCGGCGGCTCTTCGGCGAGTCCGGCGCCTTTACTTTCGACCCCGGCTTTACCTCCACGGCAAGCTGCGAATCCAAGATTACGTTTATCGACGGCGATGAAGGCGTTTTGCTTTATCGCGGCTATCCCATCGATCAGCTCGCCGAAGATTCGAACTTCCTCGAAGTCGCCTATCTCGTGGTCTATGGCGAACTGCCGGACCGCGACACGCTTGATACGTTCGAGACCTCGATCACCCGGCATTCGATGGTCCATGAACAACTCAAGAATTTCTATAACGGCTTTCGCCGCGACGCCCATCCGATGGCGATTATGGTCGGCGTCGTCGGCGCGCTGTCCGCATTCTATCACGACTCCACCGACATTGCCGATCCCCACCAGCGGTTGATCGCCAGTCATCGCATGCTTTCGAAAATGCCGACGATCGCGGCGATGGCGTATAAATATTCAATGGGGCAACCCTTCGTTTTTCCCGACAACGCCCTCGACTACACGTCCAATTTCATTCGCATGTGTTTTGCGGTTCCGGCCGAGCCGTATGAAGTCGATCCTGTGCTTTCAAGCGCGCTCGACAAGATTTTCATTCTACACATGGATCATGAGCAAAACGCGTCGACGTCGACCGTGCGGCTCGCCGGTTCGTCCGGCGCTAATCCTTTCGCCTGCATCGCGGCGGGCATTGCTTCGCTCTGGGGCCCGGCCCATGGCGGCGCCAACGAAGCCGCGCTCAACATGCTTGAAGAAATCGGCACGATCGACCGCATCCCCGAATTCATCAACCGGGCAAAGGACAAGGACGATCCGTTCCGGCTGATGGGCTTCGGCCACCGGGTCTACAAGAATTACGATCCGCGGGCGAAAGTCCTGCGCAAGGCCTGCCATGAAGTGCTCGACGCGGTCGGCATCCGCGACGAGCCGCTGTTGAAGGTCGCCATGGAGCTTGAGCGCATCGCGCTGGAAGACGAATACTTCATTGAGAAGAAGCTCTATCCCAATGTCGATTTTTATTCCGGCATTACGCTGCGCGCGTTGGGCTTTCCCACGACAATGTTCACGGTGTTGTTCGCGGTGGCGCGCACCGTCGGCTGGATCGCCCAATGGCTCGAAATGGTGCTCGATCCGAACCAGAAGATCGGCCGGCCGCGTCAGATCTACACCGGCGCGCCCAAGCGCGATTACATGCCCATCGAGCAGCGCTAACAGCGCCCGATTAAACGCCTAGACGCTGGACAATAAATCGGCACCAGCGCAAAGCTCAAAGACCCGCTCATTCCCGCGAAAGCGGGAATCCACAAAACCAACGCGCAAATGGATTCCCGGCCCGACCGCGAATGCGGTCAAATTATAATCAGCGCGCCTTCGCGCGCGGGCGCGGGAATGAGCGGCGGGGAAGATCTGCGATTCAGAATAAAAGCCCGAAGCTCTAGAGCATCGGACGGTCTGTTTGAATCATAGTTTTGACGATTGAGCGAAGCGTGATTCCCTCTGGTTGGAGGTGGATTATGCAAGCTCTTTCAGAAGA
>JANQMJ010000010.1 GCA_028280115.1 Parvularculaceae bacterium | reverse complement strand
ATTTTTTGTTTGCTGGATCCGTTCGAAGCATGCTTCGAACCTGCGCAGCATCACCCCGGATTATGATCCGGGGCGCTGCAGCGCGTCCGGGATGAGCGGGGGTCTGTCTGGTCCGTAACCAATCCTAGGCGCCGCCTGCCCAGCGTTCGATTAATTGCCGCGCGATCGTGAATGGCGGCGGCAGGAATATGCCGTCGCGCGCTTCGCCGGCGCGCAGCGCATCGATGTCTTGCCGGGATATCCAGCGCGCTTCCTCTAGTTCATCCGTATCAAGATCAAGCGTGCGCGCCTCGGCGTCGGCGATGAACCCCATCATCAGCGATGTCGGAAACGGCCAGGGCTGGGAGAACTGATAGCGGATGCTTGAAAGAACGACGCCGGCTTCCTCGAATATCTCCCGCCTTGCGGCCTCTTCCGGGGTTTCGGCGGGCTCCACATAACCGGCGAGTGCGGACAAAAATCCCGGCGGGAAATGCGGGCCGCGGGCGAGCAGGCAATGGTCCTCATGGACCGGGAGTACGATCGCCACCGGATCGCAGCGGGGAAAGTGCTCGCTTTCGCAAGCGGGACACGCGCTCTTGGCGCCGCCGTTTTTCAGTTCGGTCCGCGCGCCGCAGATCGGGCAATGAAGATGCTTGCGGCGCCATTCAAAGAGCCAGCGCCCATGGCCGATAATCGCAAGATCGTCCCGGCCGACGACGCCGGCGGCGGCGCGGATCGGCAGATATTCGCCCATCTCAGCGAACGGCGCCTGGGCGCGGTCCTTTGCCGCCGAGGAAAGATCGACGCCGAAATAGGCCCGGCCTTCCTTCAGCCCGAGCAAGACGACCGGCGCGTCTTTGGGACATTCGGGTAGTGCCGCCGCTGATAAAAACGCCGCCTTGCCGCCCGCGACCAGCGGATCGCCGCGCCACAAGGGAACGAGAATGCTGTTCGGGTCCTTAAGGCGCGTTTCGATAAACGCGCTGCGGTCTTTTTCGCTGTTGACCCGGGTCAGCGGGGAATGCGCAAACCAGTTGGGATTGTCGCCGGGCTTCATGGGCCCCTCTTACGCGGACCGTGCCGGCCCGCGCAATGCTCACGCGCGCTTGGGGCTGTCTTTGCGCAACACCACGATCGCGACCGCAAAAACCCAGGTGATGCAGGCGGCGATAAAGAGATTGGGCGCGGATTGCGTCACCGTCGCGCCGTCCCATTCGGTCGGGGTGTCGACCCCCAGCGGCGTGAACAGGTGAAAGCCGATCGCGCCTGTCATGATGGCGACGGCGATGGCCGCGCCGGCCAGTTGCGATTTGCCGATCCATTGTTTCGCGCCGGTCAGCAAAAAGACCAGCGGCAGGCCGATCAGCAAAAGCGAGGCGAGGAGTTCGCCAAGGCCGATGATCCACGGGCCCGCCGGATAGAAAAGGCCGATCCCCGACCATTCTTTCAGGGTAGTGAATATGTGCTGCGGCGTCGGGTGACCGGTGAACTTAAATCGCAGGGAATCGAGAAAAACGCCCGAGATGAACAGTCCACCCGCCCAGGGCAGCAGCGCCAATATCCGTTGCATTGATGAACTCCGTTAAGCCCGCATCGCACGTCAAAAGACGTCGCCGCGGATGTAACCGGTTTCCGCCCCGATGGCATTTCACGATTGTTCGCGAGCGATCACGCCGCTGTGCGCCAGCGCGGATTTAGACGTTGAGCCCCTCGATCTTCATGTCGAGAACGTCCGCGCGGGCCCGCACCCATTTGTCGAACACCGAATAGACCAGTTCGATGGCTTCGATCTCCGCCGGTTTGAGATCGGGGTGATGGGTCTCGAAAATCAGGACGATGCGGTCCCGGTCGGACCGGTTCCAGGCTTCGTGTTCGTAGCTGTCGTCGAAGGCGATAATCTTGCCTTCTTCCCACCTGTTCATCGTGTCGCCGACGCGGATCTCGCAGTCTTCGGGCGCAATGATCGGCAGGTGAACCGTCAACCGGCTGTTGGTCAGGCCGCAATGGGGCGGGATATGGGCGCCCGGTTGAAGCCGAGAAAAGAACGTTTCCAGCGGCACGCCGTCGCGATTGACCAATGGGGCGTTTTTCAGCGCGTCAATGGTTTTGGGAAAATGCGCGGCTTCGTCCGTGACCTCAGCGTTGAAATTTATGTAAAGCGCGGACCAGTCCATCTTGCCGCGCAGCTTTTCCCAATGCGCATTCGGTTCGTTCTCGGGCACGTAAGGGTATTGGGTCGCATCGGCCGCAACGGCGGCTTCGTATTCGGCGAGAATGTCGCCATAGGCCGCCTCGACGGCGCCGGCCCAGGGCAGGGCGTCGGCCTGCGTTACCGGCTGGGCCGGCAGGTCCGGCATGTAAAAGACGAACGGACGCTGTTTGGGCTCTCGGAACTGAAACGGTTCAACCGCGTACTGAACCCAGATGCCGTTGCGCACGCGGTCGATATCTTCGCCGGGCCTGGTCCTGGCGAAATCGGCGACCGTATTCTGGTGCAGTGCGGTGAAATGCGCGCGGATCGCCTCGTCGGCGCGTTTGGAATGGGCGCGCAGATCGGCGCTGGCCTGGGGGTGCTTGTGTACGGTGCGCAAGAGCGGATCGGCGTCGTCGCCCAGCGTCCAGACCGCCAGGGCTTCTTCAAGCCGGCCCGCCCTGTCCAGCGCGGCGCCGGCATAAAGCGCCACCGGTGCGCTGCGGGGCTGGGCGCGGAAATTGTCGAGGAATTCGTCGGGCGAGTGCTTGGTGATATCCGGCATAATCGATCAAAGCGTGTTGGGATTTGGGGCAATCGCCACCGCTACAGGATCGGCGGCGCGGACGCAATCAGCCCCGGACGGTCTTGCAATCGCCGCGCCGAATGCGGATATTCCCTCGCGGAAGGCTGGCGGACGCGCTCCTCGCCAACCCGGTCAGGTCCGGAAGGAAGCAGCCGTAACGAGTTTCGGCGCGGGTCGTTTCAGCCTTCCACTAATTTTCTTCGACTAATTTTCCCCGGACCGCCCGCCGCCTTTGATCCGCGCGTCTCAAGCCCGCATAATAACGCCCCATGAGCGATCTTCCGGTCGATAACAACGCCACTGCGGACAAGGCGCGCCCCTACCAGGTGCTGGCGCGCAAATACCGCCCGCAAAGCTTTGACGATCTGATCGGCCATCAGGCCATGGTGAAGACGCTCAAAAACGCCTTCGCCGCGGACCGCATCGCCCACGCCTATATCCTCACCGGCGTCAGAGGCGTGGGGAAAACCACGACGGCGCGCATTCTCGCCCGGGCGCTCAACTATGCGGGCCCGGATTCAGGCGACAATGGGGGCGAGGATAACGGCCCGCAAATGGAAATGCCGGCCGAGGGCCGCCATTGCCGGGCGATCGCCGAAAGCCGCCATCCGGACGTTCTGGAAATGGACGCCGCCTCGCGCACCGGCGTCGGCGATATTCGCGAGCTGATCGAGGGCGTGCGCTATGCGCCCATCGAGGCGCGTTACAAGGTCTACATCATCGACGAAGTGCACATGCTGTCGACGGCGGCGTTCAACGCGCTGTTAAAGACGCTGGAAGAACCGCCGCCTCATGTGAAATTCATTTTCGCGACGACGGAAATACGCAAAGTGCCGGTGACGGTGCTGTCGCGCTGCCAGCGTTTCGACTTGCGCCGCATCGATCCGGAAACCCTGACCGATCATCTCGCCGGGATCGCCGCAAAGGAACATGTGAGCGTTTCCCGCGAGGGATTGTGGATGATCGCGCGGGCGGCGGAAGGATCGGTGCGCGACGCCTTGTCGATCCTCGACCAGGCGATCGTTCAGCATGCGGCGCATATCAGTCAGAAAGAGGGCGCTGAAGAAGTCGGCGCGGAGATGATCCGCGACATGCTCGGGCTCGCCGACCGCACCGGCGTCTGGGAATTGCTTCATGCGGCCCTTAAAGGCGACGCCAAGGCGGCGCTGGAAGGGTTTCGCGCCCAGTATGACGCCGGCGCCGAGCCGCCGGTGATCCTGCGCGACATGCTCGACCTCATCCATCTTTTAACGCGCATCAAGGCGGCGGGCCCGGAAGCGGCCGCGCACGGACCCGCCGGCGCCGCCGACGCCGAACGCGCCAACACGATAGCCGGCGGGCTTGAAATGAACGCGCTCACCCGCGCCTGGGCGCTCCTGATGAAGGGCCTTGGCGAAACCAATATCGCGCCCGATCCCGCCGCCGTGGGAGAAATGGCGCTGATCCGGCTTTGCTTTGCGGCCGATCTGCCGACCCCCGACGAGGCGCTTAAAGCCTTAAAAAAAAATAGTGCCGATACGGAATTAGGCGGAAAAAGCGCGCCGGCGGCGGGCGACCGTCAGGGGGCGCTGCTCGAGGCCGCGCGCGCGCGCGCGCCGCAAAATGTCGTCCTGAACAGCTTTTCCGACGTCGTTCGCCTCGCCGGGGCCCAGCGCGACGCAAAAATGCGCACCGAACTTGAAAGCTACGTGCATCTTGTGTCTTTCGCGCCGGGCCATATCGAACTACGCCTGCATGCCGATGCGCCCGCCGATCTCGCCGGGCGGCTGACGCAAGCGCTTAAGGCGTGGACCGGACGGCAATGGATCGTTTCCGTCAACGCCAATGAAGAAGGCGAAAAGACGCTGCGCGATGCGCGCCTTGCCGAGGTGATGGCCGACCCGTTGGTCAAAAAGGCGCTGGAGGTCTTTCCCGGCGCGGAAGTGACCGCCATTCGTGAGCCGGCCGCGACGGCCGAGCCCGCGCCCGATGAAAATGAAGCCGAGCGTCCGGTTGATCCTGACGATGTTGTTGTGAACAACACGGACGCAAATTCAGAATCGACGGGCTAACGGTTTGGATAAGATGATGGACGAGCATCAGCGTATGTTTCGAGCTGCGAAAGAGTTCGTGGAGCTCGGTTTGCGCAAAAAGGCCGAGGGGCGCTGGGAATCCGCCTCCGGTCCCGGCAGCAGTCTGCATTCGGCGAAGGAATCGCTTGAGCTTATTCGCAACACTGTCATACGCCGCAATATCCGTTCGATCCTCGATCTTGGTTGCGGCGATTGGCATTGGATGCGGCGTCTCGGTCTTCCCGATCTCGGCGAAAATCTCAATGTCGCCTATGAGGGTTGGGACGCGAATGAAAAGGCGATCGACCAATTGAATGCGGACTATGGGCGGGAGCGTATTTCCTTCAAGGTCAAGGACATCACCGCCAATGCGATGCCGCGCGTCGATCTCATCATTGCGCGAGATGTTTTGTTCCATCTGCCGCAAGCGCTGGCCGTCGGCGTTGTCGAGCGTGCGAAAAAGAGCGCACGATATCTCATTTCTACATCGTTTCTCGGTTTCACCGGAGAAGATCAGGTGAGAAATTTCGTGCAAATTGACGGTTGGGGGTTCTACAAAATCAATCTCAACTTGCCGCCTTTCGATCTCGCAGAATCTATGGTCGAGGCCGTCAGAGAAGAAAACTGCGCGTATTCGGGCAATAACCGTTTTGTGTGCCTATATGAGTTCGATGACGATGCGCCCTCCGGCGCTGAAAACGGATGAGTAAAATGGATATCGGCGAAATCATGAAACAGGCTGGCGCGATGCAGGCCAAGATGCAGGAAATGCAGGAAAAGCTCGCCGCGCTTGAAGTGACCGGCGAGGCCGGTGGCGGCATGGTCAAGGTCGTCTTGAACGGCAAGGGCTACGCCAAGGCCGTCGCCATTGAGCGCGGGCTTTTAAAAGAAGACGACGGCGAAATTCTCGAAGACCTCGTCGCCGCGGCGATCAATGACGCCAAGGCGAAACTGGAAACCCAGTCTCAAGAGCAAATGAAAGAAATGACCGCGGGTCTTCCCCTTCCGCCGGGCATGAAGCTGCCGTTTTGATGTCGAGGCTATTGCTGATGCGGCAAATCAGATAAGGTTCAAGCTTCGGATGGGAGGCAGGGCCATGCCGAAGCAACGTTATCTCACAGACGAAGAACTCGACAAAAATTACAATGCCTTCAGCGCGGCGTTGCCAGAGCTCCTGAAAAATCACGCAGGACGATACGTTATCGTGCGCGACGAAAAGGTGCTGGACGCTTATGACACCATTCGTGACGCGCATCTGGCCGGGTGGAGATTATTCAACGATGATCTATTTTCCGTGCAGGAAGTAACTGACGAACCGGTTTACTTGGGGGTGCTTTCGCATGTCATTGGTCGCGGGTCGTCATGACGGCAGGCGCGTTCTCGTCGATGTCGCCGTCGTTGGGGTGTCAATAACTGCTGCGCCTGCTTTTGCCGGTGATATGGAGTCCGCCGCTTGTGTGATTAGCGAGCCCGTTAAGGCCTTGATTGACAATGGCGCGACGGCGACAAGCATCTCGCAGCTAACAGCGAAGCGCCTGAATTTGGCCCCAGTCGGCAAACGCGACATGATGACTGCGAACGGGCCGCGAAGGTCAAGGGTGTACAACTTTCAGGTTGCGATGATTGGAGGTGAGTCAGGCGATGCGCCGCCTTTCTATGTTCTTCCTAAAGCAATATCGGGGACGGAGCTGAACCCGAATGAATTCGCCTTTGACATTCTTCTCGGCATGGACGTCATTTCCCAGGGCGACCTGAAGATTCGCCAGAATGGAACGTTTACGTTCGAGTTTTAGCCAATACCCACCGCAACCATCGGTCCCGCGTTACGGCGCCTGATCGATCTCCCGGCGAAATGCCCGGGGGCCGTCCTTGATTGTTGAGGCGGCGCTGAGCCATCATGCGGTCCCTTTTCGGGTCGGCCCCTGTCATGAACCTTCTTGCAACGTTTCGACGTCTCGCCGCTGACCGGTCGCCCTTTATGGCCCTGGCGCTGATGACGGTCGCCATGCAGATGGCGTTCGCGGCTTGGTACGCGCTTGCTAAGAACTTCGCCGTCGACGGGATCGGCATGACCGGCGCCGAGGTGGGCCTGCAGGAAACGATCCGCGAGATTCCGGGCTTTCTTGCTTTCCTTGCCGTTTATATATTGCTGGTCATGCGCGAGCAGACCCTGGCGCTCGTCTCTCTTACGCTGCTGGCGGTCGGGGTCGGCGTTACAGGATTTTTCCCGAGCGTGTGGGCGTTTTACCTGACGACATTTTTGATGTCCGTCGGATTTCATTATTTTGAAACGGTCAATCAGTCGTTGAAGCTGCAATGGCTGCCGCTCGATAAGGCGCCGCATATGATGGGGCGGCTGATCGCCGTCGCCGCTGCCGCCCAGCTCGTCGTCTTTGGTTTGATCGCGCTTATCTGGAAAACCTTTGCGCTCAATTTTGAAAGCGCGTTCGCGATCTTCGGCCTCTTATCGCTGGTCATTGTTTTTTATCTGTGGCGCGCCTTTCCCGCCTTTAAGGAGGCGACGCCGCAGCACAAGAAACTCATCATCCGCAAACGCTATTGGCTTTTTTACGCGTTGAAGTTCATGGGCGGCGCGCGCCGGCAGGTTTTCATGGTGTTTGCGGCGCTGCTGATGGTGGAAAAGTTCGGCTACGACGTGCACGAAGTGGCGCTTTTATTCCTGATCAACACCGCCTTCAACATGGTATTCGCGTCAAAGATCGGCGCGTTGATCGGCCGCTTCGGCGAGCGCAATGCGTTGCGGCTTGAATATGTCGGCTTGATCGGCGTGTTTGTCGCCTATGCATTTGTTTCGAATCCGTTCATCGCGGCGCTGCTTTACATTGTCGACCATGCATTTTTTGCCCTGGCGATCGCTATGAACACCTATTTCCAAAAGATCGCCGATCCTTCCGATATGGCGGGGTCGGCGGGCGTTTCGTTCACGATCAATCACATTGCGGCGGTGTTCGTGCCGGCGACTTTCGGCTTGATCTGGCTTGCGAGCCCGTCTTTGGTGTTTCTGCTCGGCGCCGGCATGGCGGCGGTGTCGCTGGCGCTTTCGTCTTTGATCCCGCGCCATCCGAAACCGGGGCTCGAAACCGTATTGGCGCCCTCCTCGCCGGTCGCCGCAGAATGAATGAGTGAACGTCGCCGATGCCCGCCGCAACGATTGGTCCTGAGTTACAGCGTCTTATCGATCTCCTGGCGAAAATGCCGGGGCTGGGGCCGCGCTCGGCCAAGCGCGCCGCGCTTTATCTTTTAAAAAAGCGCGAACAGGTGATGGGCCCGCTCGCCTATGCGCTCGACGACGCGGCGAAGAAGGTCAAAGCTTGCAGCGTGTGCGGCAACTGGGATTCGATTGATCCTTGCGCGGTATGCGCCGATCCCGAGCGCGATGCGGCGGTTCTGTGTGTGGTGCAAGACGTGGGCGATCTTTGGGCGCTCGAACGCGCCGGCGCCCATAAGGGCCGCTATCATGTGCTTGGCGGGCTTTTATCGCCCCTCGACGGTATCGGCCCAGATGATCTTAATGTCGGCGGGCTGATCGCCCGGGCCAAAGACGACGCGGTGACCGAAGTCGTCCTCGCGCTCGCCGCCACGGTCGACGGTCAAACCACGGCCCATTATCTCACCGAACATCTTGAAGCCGCGAAAGTAACGGTGACGCGGCTTTCCCAAGGCGTGCCCGTGGGCGGCGAACTCGACTATCTCGACGAGGGCACGCTTAGCGCCGCTATGAAGGCGCGGCGGCCGTTTTAAATTCTTACGCCGCTTTAGGCCGCGATTACCCGCCGGCGGAGAGTCGGCGGGCGATATGATCCTGGGGCGTCATGTCGTCCTCGTCCTCATCGTAAGGGTCTTGTTCGCTATCCGGCAGGACTAGCGCGTCATCCGGCGCATCGCTCAGAAACTCAGGCGGAATGGACTTGTTGGCGTCAGCGCCCATGCTCTTTAAGTCTTCGATCTGCCGCACCAAATTGCCGCGTCCTTGCGAAAGCTTGTTCATGGCGCCGTCATAGGCGTTTTCCGCCTGTTTCAGGCGATTGCCGATTTCGCCCATATCTTTGAGAAAGCCGACGAACTTGTCATAGAGCTTGCCCGCGCGGCTGGCGATTTCCTCGGCGTTGCGGTTTTGCCGCTCGACGCGCCAGATCGCCGCAATGGTTTTGAGCGCGATCGTCAATGTTGTAGGGGTTGCAATGGCGACTTTGTTTTCGGCCGCATCAAGAACGATGGCTTCATCGTGCTGCAAGGCGGCGCCGAGCGCCGGTTCGATCGCCATGAACATGATGACGAAATCAAGCTTGCCGCCGGCTGTCGCGTGGTACTCCTTGCCGGCGAGTTTTTTAATATGACCTTTTACGGAAGCAGCGTGGCCGGCCAGCCGCGCTGAACGTTCCTCGTCCGTTTCCGCCCCGACATAGCCCTCGAAGGCTGTCAGCGATACTTTCGCGTCGATGATAATCCGTTCGCCGTTGGGCAGATGAACGATATAATCGGTGCGCAACCGGCCGCCGTCATCGGCGCTGTGCGTTTCCTGGCGGGTATATTCCTCGCCTTCGCGCAGCCCGCTTCTCTGGAGAATGGTTTCCAGCACCATCTCGCCCCACGCGCCCTGCATTTGCACATTGCCTTTAAGCGCGCGGGTTAAATTCTGGGTTTCCTCCGACATTTCGGCGGACCGTTTGGTCAGCGACTTGATGTTTTCGGTGAGCGCCACATGCTGGTCGCGGCTGGCGCGGTTGGATTCCGCCACTTGCTTTTCGAACTTGTCGATTTGATCTTTAAACGGCGTGAGCAGGTTTAAGATCTGTTGGCTGTTCTGCGCCTTGAATGTCTCGCCGTGACGCTGCATTAACTGGCCGGCGATTTCATTGAACTCTCGGCGCATCTGTTCTTTCGCGTCGAGCAAATCCTTATGTCGCTGATCAAGATGCCTTGCCGCTTCGATATCTTGGGCGGCCCGCTCTCTGAGTTGATTGCGTTCGGTGATGGTGTTTTCGAGTTGTTTTGATTGTTGTCGTTTCTCTTCGGACAATTCTTCGACCTTAGCGCTCGCATGGCGCAGATCGGCCTCTAAAGTCGCCTTCTCCGTTTGCAGGCTGGCGTGTTCTTTCTTCAATTTTTCGATGACGGATGCGTGGCCCTGCGCTCGGCCGGGGCGAAACATATTGATCGCGGCGAGCAGCACCCCGCCGGCGGCAAGCGCCGCGAGGAAAACCACGCCAGCAATGATCGCATAGTCAGCCATGGTCCACCCTGGCGCCGATTCCCCATGCGCCAACAATGAGAACAAAACATGAATATCGCATCATTCCGGCGGCTTGTCGAGGCCGGCAAGTCTTCGGTTTTCAACAGGAGACAAGGGACGGCGCGCCGGGTGCGGTCTTTGCGGCCTGAAATCGTCGAAGATCGAAACCAGGCGGCCTAATCCTGCGAGCGCAGGGGAAAGACCGGTCGGCCGGACGAGTCGCGGCGCGCCTCGGTGAGGGCTTCTTCCTGCTGGAGCCGTTCAAAGGCGTCCTCCACCGATTCCGCAAGCGCGCTGTTGGCGTCATCGGCCTCTTCCGGCGGCGGGGCGTCCGCCTCCTCCGCAAACGGATGAATCTCCTGCGCCGCCGCCGGGGGCGGCGCTTCTGCACGGGCGCGTTCGAGCGTGTCTTCGAGCGCCGCCACGCGCCGCCGCAGGGCGTCAATTTCATCGAGCAGCGCGTCGCGCCTGTCATCGGCGGGCGGCGCGCCGGCGGTTTGATCTTCCGTCTGCTCTTCCGGCGACGGGCGTTCTGTCTCTTCCGCCGCGGCGGCGTCGATGGCGTCTAGGCGGTCGATCACGGCGGCGAAGGCCTCGTGCATCGACCGGTGCATGAGATTCATGTCCTGGGCGAGAACATGGGCGACTTCCGCGGCGACGGATCTGGCGAGATCCGGATCGGCTTGCGCGCCCGCGACGCTTTCAAGCCGTGCGTTCAGTTCGTGGCTCAGCGCCGCAAAACGCTCTTCAAGGGAGGCGTTCAGACGGCCTTCCATGGCCTCCGCGGCGCGCTCGTCCGATTCCGCCCGGCCGGCGTTCTCGCGCTCCATGGCGGCGAGGGTCTGCATGCGCAGTTCAAGGGCGGCCTCGGCCTTGCGCCGTTCGAATTCCGCCTCGCGGGCAGCGGCTTCCGCTTGCGCTTGGCGCTCATATGCGCGCGCCAGCGCGTCGGATCCGTCGTCGGAAGCGGGGCCGGCGGCGGCGGCCTCGTCGCGCCTCCAGTCGGCGTTTCCGCGAGCGTCTTCAGCCGGCGCGTGCGCATAACGGAGCGGTTCGGTTTCCTCCGCCGCAAAGCGATCATCAAAGCCCTCGGCGTTTATATAGTCTTGCGACTCTTCATGGGTGCCCGTCTCGGTGGCGATTTCGATTTCGGCGAACTCTTCCTCATCGCGTTGCGCTTCCGGCGCCGGCCGCTCGGTCCTTTTCTTCTTAAAAAGACCGGCGAAGGGCGATCGCGACTTTTTCTGTTCGGGCCTGGCTTCGGGCGCCGACGCAGCCTCGGATCCGGCTTGGGATTCGATCTCTGGCTCGGGCGCAGGCTCCGGTTCGCCGACATCGCTCGCATCGGCTTCTTCCGGCGCCGGCGCGCTATGCGTGCGGTCGTTTGATGTTTCTTTTCTAGCGGCGGCGGCGTCAGGCGCATCGAAGGTGATGTCCGCATCGGCGCCAGCCGGCTCGAAAAATTGCGGGTTCGTCGCCTTGCGGCGCGCCGGTGCAATCACCCGGCCGCGGATCAAGATCCATAAAACCACGATAAAGATGACGGCGACCGCAGCGAAAAAGGTCCACAGCGCCGGCGCCGGCCCTTCCAGCATTGGGCCCGGCATAGCAGTTTCTTCGATTGTTTGCGCGCCCGCGCCGCCGTCTTGCGCTAACGGCCCCGACGCCGGCGGCCAAAGCGTTTGCATTCCAAAAACCCCCAAACCGAACTCCACCCACCCGCGCTTTTAAAAGAAAAAGCCAAAAAAAGCGAGGGCTTAGCATTAACCTTGGATCCGCGTTCGCCGCGCCGGCCATCTTGACGCAACCGGGCGCGGGCCATACCTCAACGCCATGGCGATCAGACCGATCATCACCGCGCCCGACCCGCGGCTGCGCGAGGTGTCAAAGCCCGTCGAGCGGGTCGACGATGAATTGCGCGCGCTGATGGATGACATGCTGGAGACCATGTACGACGCGCCGGGCATTGGCCTTGCCGCCATCCAGGTCGGCGTTCCTCTCCGCGTCATCGTGATGGACCTGGCCGGCGAGGGCGAAGAGCCCGCGCCGCGCTATTTCGTCAATCCGGAGATTTTAGACCCGTCCGACGACCTAAGCGTGCATGAGGAAGGCTGTCTTTCGGTTCCTGAGTATTTTGACGAGGTGGAGCGACCGGCGCGTTGCCGCGTGCGCTATCTCGATTATGACGGCGCCGAGCAGATCCTCGACGCCGAAGGCATGCTCGCGACCTGCATCCAGCATGAAATGGATCATCTCGAGGGCGTCTTGTTCATCGATCATCTCTCGCGGCTTAAGCGCGATCGCGTGCTGAAAAAGCTCCGCAAAGAGAAAAAAGAACGCGCGCTTGCCGCTGCGGAATAGCGGCAAGCGCGTCAAGGAGACGGCATCCCGATGCGCCTGGCCTTTATGGGAACGCCGGAGTTTTCCGTTCCCGCCTTAAGCGAACTGCTCGCCGCCGGTCATGAGATCGCCGCGGTCTATACGCGTCCGCCGGCGCGGTCGGGACGGGGCAAAAAGAAAAAGCCTTCCCCGGTTCATGAATTCGCCAAGGCGCACGGGCTCGAGGTGCGAACGCCGAAGACTTTCAAAAGCGAAAAGACGCGCGAGGCCTTCGCCGCGCTTGATCTCGATGCGGCGATGATCGCCGCTTACGGCCTTATCCTGCCCCAGGCCGTGCTCGACGCGCCGCGCCATGGCTGTCTTAATCTTCATGCCTCGCTGTTGCCGCGCTGGCGCGGGGCGGCGCCGATCCAGCGCGCCATTATGGCCGGCGACAAGCAAACCGGCGTTCAGGTCATGCGCATGGAGGCGGGGCTCGACACCGGGCCCGTGTTGCTTTCCGAAACCGTCGACATCAGGCCCGACGAGACGGCGGGAACCCTGCATGACCGTCTTTCACTGGTCGCCGGCCAGCTCGCCCCGCGGGCGCTGGCGGCGCTGGCGCGCGGCGCGCTGGTCGAAACGCCCCAAGCCGAAGACGGCGTCGTTTACGCCCATAAAATCACGCCGGAAGAAGCGCGCATCGACTGGGCGCGGCCGGCCGCTGAGGTCGACTGTCATATCCGCGGGCTTTCGCCCTATCCCGGCGCCTGGTTCGAGGCGGGCGGCGCACGCGTGAAAGCGTTGTTTTCCCGCCTCGCCGAAGGGGCCGGCGCGCCGGGCGATATTCTTAATACGGATGGAAAACTGATCGTCGCCTGCGGCGAAGGCGCGGTCGAGCTTGTCACTTTGCAGCGCGCCGGCAAGCGCCCTCAGGGCGCGGCGAAGTTTTTGCGGGGCTATCCTTTAAGCATCGGCGACCGGCTTTAGGGGCGATGCCGCGTTATAGGCTCATTCTCGAATATGACGGCGGGCCGTTCTCGGGCTGGCAGCGCCAGGAAAACGGCCCCTCGGTCCAGGAAGCGCTCGAAACCGCCGTCCTGGGGTTTTGCAGCGAGACCGTAACGGCGCATGCGGCCGGACGCACCGACGCCGGGGTGCACGCTCGCGCCATGACCGTTCATATCGATCTTGCGCGGGACTTTCCCGCCGATACGGTGCGCGATGCGCTCAACCAGCATCTCAGGCCCGCGCCGATTGCGGTGCTTTCCGCGCAAATCATGAGCGATGATTTTCACGCGCGCTTTTCCTGCATCCGGCGCGCCTATGAATACCGCATTGTCAATCGCCGCGCGCCGCTGACGCTTGATGCGGGCCGAGCCTGGCGAGTGGGAACCCCGCTCGACGCCGAGGCCATGCATGCGGCCGCCCAGGTCTTTGTCGGCAAGCATGACTTTACGACATTTCGCGCGGCCTCGTGCCAGTCGGACTCGCCGCTGAAAACACTCGACGACATTTCCGTCTCGCGCGCCGGCGAGGAGATCTTCATCCGCTGCGCCGCGCGTTCGTTCCTGCACCATCAGGTTCGTTCCTTCGCCGGCACGCTCGCCGAGGTCGGCAGGGACAGATGGCGGGTTCGCGACGTCAAAGCGGCGCTCAAAGCCAAAGACCGCGCAAGCTGCGGCCCCGTCGCGCCGGCCGAAGGGCTCTATTTTCTGCGCGCCGATTATGAAAGCAGGTGAAACAGGCCCACCGCGCCTTGAGTCGCAACGGCGTTGACGCCGAGATCGATGAAGGCGAGCAGCGCCATCACGGCGATGGCGACGCCGACGGTGATCGGCAGGTTGCGTCGCAAGACGCCCCACAAAACATAGACGCTGACAAACACCGCCGGCAGGGCCAGCAGCATCACGATCTGCTCGTTGCCGGTCAGCGCCAGCACGACCGCGGGAACCGTCGCCGCTGCAATGGCGATCAGCTGGCTCCAGTTGAACGTCACGATCAGCGCGCCGGCCTTTCGCTGGGCGTTCAGGCCCCTGGCGATGAAGGCCAGCGCGGCGACGCTGGCCAGCCAGGACGTCAAAAACGCCAGCATCAGCGCGACGAAGGCCGCCAGCGCCGGGATCTGCTCGAAAATCTCCGCGCCATAGCCGTCTGCGCGCGCGGTGGCGCGCTGGGCGGCGCGAATGACCAACAGTGCGAACGGGGCGGCAAATGCGATCGCCCAGAATGATTTGAAGACGCCGTCGGTCGAACTGTCGATGTCCTCGGCCCAGGCATGATCGCCCTGCGCCATGCGCCAGACGCCGCGCACATGCCGGCCGGCATATTCAAAATCAATCACGCCGGCCTCCCGCCAGTGCCGCTTCGGCGCGGCGCATGTCCGTACCGCATAAAATAGCGCTCGATCATCAGCGCATAAATATCCGTTAGCTGATGAATATCGGAAATCGCGACATGCTCGTCGGTTTGATGCATGGTCGCGCCGACCATGCCGAATTCCGCCACCGGGGCGACGTCCTTGATAAAGCGTCCGTCGGACGTGCCGCCGGACGTGGAATATGCCGGGCGGCGTCCCGTCTTTTCCTCGACGCAGTCGGCGAGAAGGCCGATAAAGCCCGTATCGGTGGTTAAAAACGCTTCGCCTGAAAGAATGGTCTTGAGTTCGTAGCGCGCGCCGAGTTCGGTTGCGAGGCCGTCGATCTGATCGTTCAGCCAGGCTTTGATCGCGGCGCCGCTCCAGTTCGGGTTGAAGCGGATGTTGAACCGCGCCGTCGCCTTTTCCGGAATGACATTATGCGCAGGATTGCCGATGTGAATGTCCGTCACTTCGAGATTGGAAGGATCGAACCGTTCGTAGCCGTCATCAAGCGGGGTTTCGCTGAGATAGAGAAGCTTGCGCAACAGCGCCGGGACAGGGTTTTCCGCGCGGTGCGGATAAGCGACATGGCCCTGACGGCCCATGACCGTGAGCCAGCAATTGATCGAGCCGCGGCGGCCGACCTTGATCGTCTCGCCGAGGGTTTCCGGATTGGAGGGCTCGCCGATCAGGCAATGATCGATGTTGATCTGTTGCGCGCGCAGCCAGTCAAGCATTTTCCGCGTGCCGTTGACGGCAGGGCCTTCCTCGTCGCCGGTGATCATGAAGGAAAGCGTTCCCGTGAGCGCGTTCGATGCGATCGCGCGCCCGGCCGCGGCGGTAAACGCGGCGACGGCGCTTTTCATATCCGCCGCGCCGCGGCCCCACAGCCGACCGTCTTTGATTTCCGCCTTAAAGGGCGGAACCGACCAGGCGTCCGCGTCGCCGGGTGGCACCACGTCGGTATGGCCGGCGAAGCAAAAATGCGGCGCGCCGGCGCCGATGCGGGCGAAGAGATTGTCGACGTCGTCGAATTTCAGCCGCGTGCATTCAAAGCCGAGCCCGGCAAGGGCGGCTTCGAGAATGTCGAGCGCGCCTTCGTCCGCCGGCGTGACGGACGGTCGGCGGATCAGCGCGCGGGCAAGGTCGACGGGATCGATTTCGCTCATGGCTTTCGGCTAGTCTAGGTGCGGGAAGTTAACAAGATAAGCGGGGCTTAAAATGCCGAAAGTCGACCTCACAACCGCGTCCGCGCGAACCGGCTGCGCTTATCCGGCGCCCTATAAGGATCATTGCGCCGGCCGGTCGAAAATCGCCCTGGGCGATCTTGGCGGCCTTACCCAGTTCGGCGTCAACCTGACGCGGCTCGCCCCCGGCGCGGCCTCGGCGCACAGACACTGGCACCAGAACGAGGACGAATTCGTCTATATGCTCGAAGGCGAGGCGGTGCTGGTCGAGGACGACGGCGAGGCTGTGTTGCGCCCGGGCGATGTCGCAACGTTCAAGGCGGGCGCGCCGCTGGGGCATATGCTGGTCAATCGTTCCGGCAAGGACGCGGTCTTTCTGGAAGTCGGCGCCCGCGCCGCTAAAGAAGTCTGCACCTATACCGACCCCGATGTCGATTTGCGGATGGTCAATGCAGGCGACGGCTGGAAGACCTTACACAAGAATGGCGAGGCGTATTAGGCGCATCCTGAAACAAGCCGGGCGCCTTAACCCCGTAACAGTTCGTTCACGGAGGTCTTTGCTCGGGTCTTTTCATCGACCTGTTTGATGATGACCGCGCAGTAAAGGTTCGGCCCGCCCTTGTCCGAGGGCAGGCTGCCGGAAACCACGACGGAATATGGCGGGACGTCGCCATAAGATATCGCGCCGGTCTTGCGATCGACGATCTTGGTCGAGGCGGTGATGAAAACCCCCATGCCCAGGACCGAGCCTTCGCCGACGATGACGCCCTCGACGACTTCGGAGCGTGCGCCGATAAAGCATCCGTCTTCGATGATCGTCGGATTGGCCTGCAACGGCTCTAAAACCCCGCCGATGCCGGCGCCGGCGGAGATGTGACAGTTTGCGCCGATCTGGGCGCAGGAGCCGACCGACGCCCAGGTGTCGATCATGGTTCCCGCGCCCACATAAGCGCCGATATTGACGAAGGACGGCATCAAAACGACGTCGGGCGCGAGATAGGCGCCGCGGCGCACGGCGCAGGGCGGCACGGCGCGCACCCCGCTGCGGGCAAAATCCGCCGCCGTCCAGCCGCGAAATTTCGGCGCGACCTTGTCCCACCAGCCTGCCGCGCCGGGCCCGCCGGGGATCGCTTCATTGGCGTAGAGACGAAACGACAGCAGCACCGCTTTTTTGAGCCACTGATGAACGCGCCAGGCGCCGTCGGTCTTTTCCGCCACCCTTGCAGCGCCGCTGTCGAGCGCGTCGATCGCCGCGGCGACGGCGTCGCGCACGGCCCCTTGGGTCGCTGTGGAAATCGCTGCGCGATCTTCCCACGCCGCATTGATGGTCGCTTCGATATCGGCGAAATCGGTCATGCAAATAAGCCCGTTCAGTCCGCTTGCGCGGCAAGGTCGGCGGTCGCCGCCGCATTGAGAAAAGCGGCCAGATCGTTGGTCGCGTAATGAATGTGATCGGCCCCCTCGCCAAGCCGCGCGGGACGTTTTTCATGGGGCTCGTCGGCGAGCCAGGCTGCATCGGAACAAACCAGCACGGTGGTCATGCCGAGGGCGAAAGGCGTTTCCAGGTTCTGCGCGAGATCTTCGAACATGACGGCGCGTTTCGGCGTCAGTTCGTATTGACGCAAAAACGCCTCATAGGGCTCGCGGCGCGGCTTGGGCGCATAACCCGCAGCCTTGATGTCGAAAACATCGTCGAAAAGATGAAACACGCCGAGCGCGCCGGCGACGTTTTCCGCATGGCGCACCGAGCCGTTGGTGTAGATATATTTGCGTCCGGGCAGGGCGTCGATGGCGTCGGCCAACGCTGGATGGGGCTCGATCGGCGCGAGATCGATATCATGGACGTAGTCCAGAAATTCATCGGGTTCGACATCGTGCTCGACCATCAGGCCGCACATGGTCGTGCCGTAGCGCACGTAATAATCTTTTTGCAGGCGCCGCGCTTCGTCATGGCCAAGCGTAAACCGTTCGCGGATGAACGCCGTCATGCGCGCGTCGATCTGCGCAAACAGCGCGCATTCGGCCGCATAGAGCGTATTGTCGAGATCGAACACCCAGGCGTCGATATGGCGCAAATCAATCACGAAAGCCGGCGGCCTATTGTGTCGGGGGCTGCACGAACATGTCGGGCAGAAACTCGAATGTCGCCGACGTCGCCCCGCCGATTTCGACGCGGCGGAAGGAGGCCTCGTCCAGGTCCTGATCGGCGCAACCAAGTTCGTTCTTGGCGGTGAAGACGACCGCATTGATGCAGAACGCCTTGCCGCCGCCGACAATGGGCCGTTCGCTCAGGCCCTCTTCGATGACGCCGTAAACATAATAATGGTCGCGCTCCAATTCGCCCTTGATGATCTTGGCGCAATCGCCCGGCTCGATTTTCCACCAGCCTTTGGACTCGTATTTTTCGTCCTCGATTTCTTCAGCGATTGCGCTCCACACCGGATCGTCGGTCTTATTGCAGTAGAAAAAGCCGAGCTTGGCCTCATGCGCATTGGCCTCTTCGATCAGCGCGTCGATCAACTCGTCGTCGATCGAGGTGCTTTCCGTCAGACCCTTTTCCCTGCGATAGGCGGCGACCGCCTGCTGGGTGGTCCGCCCCATGGCGCCGTCGATGCGGCCGACTTTCCGGTCCAGATCGCTCAGGAGCCGCTGGACCCCGGCGACTTCGGCGGAATAGACGGTGTAATTGCTCGCCTCGGCGAAATCGGTCTGCCAGTTGCCGCCGGCCTTTTCGGTGACGTCGACGGTGAAGAATTTGCGCTGGCGCAGGGGATCGTCGCGGCAGACTTCCTGGTTTCGCAGATTGAAAAAGCCGAAATTCTCAACGCAAAGCGGCGTATCGCCGGACCAGGTGCGCAGCGCCCCCTTGTGGCCGGGAATGGCTTCGGCATAGACGAAATAGCGCCCCGGATTGGTCTGTTCGGTCAGCACCACCTTGCATTGGCCGGGCCTGAGCCGCCACCAGCCGCGCGTCGCCAGACGGTCGCTGTCGACATAGCCGATCGCCGCGGAAAGCGCATAGCTTGTTTTGTTGCATAGGCTGTATTTGGCGTTGGCGCCGCCTGCGGTAAGCGCAAGTAGGAAAATGGAAAGAAAAACGATACGCATTGCGCCGGGTCCGCAATTTGCCGAAAGAGCGGGCGATAATTCACCCGAAACCGACGCCAGGATCAAGCGCGGGCTTGCATGAACGAAAGCGAGAATCTTAACGGCCCCGCTGGCGCTCGCATCAAGGTGTTGTTTCCGCTACCGCTTTTCACCGCCTTCGATTATCGCGCGCCGCCGGGCGTGGATCTTGCGCCAGGGCGATTCGTGGTTGCGCCGTTCGGTCCGCGCGAAGCGGTCGGCGTGGTCTGGCCCGGCGAAGGCGAAGATGCGCCGGCGTTAAAACTCAAAACCGTCCTTAGCGCCCTTGATGCGCCCAGTCTGAGCGCCGAACTCATCGATTTCATCGACTGGACGGCGCGCTATACGACGTTCCCGGCGGGCTCGATCCTGCGCATGACCATGCGCGCGGGCGACTGGCTGACGCCGCCGAAAATGCAGACCGGTTATGTCCGTGGCGGCGCTGCGCCGGCGCGCCTGACGCCCCAGCGCCAGGCGGTCTTGTCGGCGGCGGGCGACGCACCGATGTCGGCGGCCGCGCTTGCCGAAGCGGCCGGCGTCAGCGACGGCGTCATCCGCGGCCTTGAAAAAGCCGGCGCGCTTCGCGCCGTCGGCATCGATCCCGATCCGCCTTTCGCGCCGCCGGATCTTTCCCGGCCGGGCCGCGTCCTCTCGGCGGAACAAGCCGCCGCGGCGCAACAGATCGCCGGCAATATAAGCGCCGGCGGTCACGGGGCGACGCTGATCGACGGCGTCACCGGCGCCGGCAAGACGGAAGTCTATCTCGAAGCCGCCGCCGAGGCGCTTTCACGCGACCGCCAGGCGCAGGTGCTGATCCTGATCCCCGAGATCGCGCTCACCCAGCCCTTCCTCAAACGCGTCGAAGAGCGTTTCGGCGCCGCGCCCGCGCCGTGGCATTCCGATCTTACCGCCGCCCAGCGCCGGCGCGCCTGGCGGCGGGTCGCCGAGGGTCAGGCGCGGCTGGTGGTCGGCGCGCGCTCGGCGCTGTTCCTGCCCTTTGCGCGGCTGCGCCTGATCATTGTCGATGAAGAACATGACGGCGCCTACAAGCAAGAAGACGGGGTGATCTATCATGCCCGCGACCTTGCGGTGGCGCGCGGAGCGCGCGGCGGTTTTCCCGTTATCCTCGCCTCGGCGACGCCGTCGCTGGAAACCGTCGTCAATGTCGATGAGGGTCGTTATGGCGCTGTCGGCCTGCCGGCGCGCTATGCCGGCGCGTCGCTGCCCGCGATCGACCTGATCGACATGCGCGAAGACCCGCCTGAGCAAGGCCGCTGGCTGTCGCCGACGCTGGCGCGCGCCGTCGAAGAGACATTGTCCGTAAACGAACAGTCTTTGCTGTTTCTTAATCGCCGGGGCTATGCGCCGCTCACCCTGTGCCGGCGCTGCGGGCACAAAATGACCGCGCCGGGCTCGGACACCATGCTGGTGGAGCATCGGTTTGAAAACAGGCTGGTCTGCCATCACACGGGGTTTTCCATGCAAAAGCCCGCGGCCTGCCCCGCCTGCAACGCGGTCGGCGCGCTCGCCCCGTGCGGGCCCGGCGTTGAACGGGTCGCCGAGGAAGCGCGCGCGCGCTGGCCCGACGCCGCGGTTGAAATCCTTTCATCGGACACCGCGCCGACGGCGCAGGCCGTGCGCGAAATCCTCAGCGCGATGAGCGGCGGCGACATCGACATTCTCATTGCCACGCAGATGGCGGCGAAGGGCCATCATTTTCCCGGATTGACCCTGGTCGGCGTCATCGATGCGGATCTTGGCCTTTCCGGCGGCGATTTGCGCGCCGCCGAACGCACCTATCAGCTGTTAAGCCAGGTGACCGGCCGGGCGGGCCGCGCGGCAAAGCCCGGCCGCGCGCTGTTGCAGACCTATCAGCCAGGCGCCGGCGTGCTTCAGGCGCTGATCGGCGGCGACCGCGACGCCTTTCTTGCCGCCGAAGCGCAAAGCCGCCGGGCGTTGGGATTTCCGCCCTACGGCCGGCTTGCGGCGGTGATTTTGCGCGGCAAGGACGAAACCGCGCTCAAAACCTGTGCGACGGCCCATCGCGCCGCCATTCCCGGCGCCGACGGCGTTGACGTGTGGGGCCCGGCGCCGGCGCCGATCTATCGCCTGCGCGGTCAGTTGCGCATGCGCTTTCTCGTCAAGGCGCGGCGCAACGTCCATGTCCAGCGCTTTCTCGGCGACTGGCTGGGGCGGGTGAAGATCGGCGGTTCGATCCGCCGGGTCGTCGACATCGATCCCTACAGTTTTCTGTGACCGCGGGGCGAAATCCGGCGCCGGCGCTTATTCGCCGCCGATATGTTTGTCGATGAAGTCGATCGAACGGCGCAGCATTTCCGTGCGCGTTTCGCCGTTGGAAAGCCAATGGTCCTCGCCTTTCAGATCGACGAATTCGTGCGGCCGGCCTGATCCTTTCAGCGCAAGGCAAGCATCGGCCGGCGCCGTTCCCGCCAATCCGTCGCGGCGCGCAATTGTTGCGTCGCGGCGAGGCCCATGCTACCCCCTCGCGCGATCCCCATGGGGGCGGCGGCTGCGGGTCGCGCGGTCCCTTCAATATGATAGTATTTTCAGTCGGTTAAACGCCGCGTTCGCGGCGTCCGTTCCAACAGGAGCATTGCGCCCAAGTGTCCCGCGACCTCGCCCCGACAACCGGCGTCGCCGGCCGCTATGCGGCGGCGCTGTTCGATCTGGCGCAGGAAGAAGGCGCGCTGGAAACCGTCGAGGCCGACCTTAAGAGCCTCAAAGCCGCTATCGCCGCCGCGCCGGACCTGCGCGGCTTTTTGAAAAGCCCGGTCTATGACAGCGCCGATCAGCTCAAGGCGCTTTCGGCGATCGCCGAAAAGGCGGGCTATTCGGCGCTGACCACGAACTTTCTAAAGCTTGTCGCGTCGAACCGGCGCCTGTTCGCGCTCGAGGCCATGATCGCCGCCTTTGCCGCGCTGGCCTCGAAACACCGCGGCGAAGTTTTGGCTGAGGCGACTTCCGCCGCGCCCATGAACGAAGATCAGGTCAAGACGCTGCGCCTGGAAATCGAGCGCGAGGTCGGCCATGCCGTCAATCTGTCAACCGCCGTCGACCCCGATCTTTTGGGCGGGCTCGTCGTCAGGATCGGTTCGAAAATGATCGACTCATCACTTCGAACCAAACTCAACCGCATCAGAACCGTGATGAAAGGGGCTTAAAGGCTATGGAGCTCAACGCCGCAGAAATCTCCTCCATCCTCAAGCAGCAGATCAAGGATTTCGGCAAGGACGCCGAAGTATCCGAGATCGGCCAGGTCCTTTCCGTGGGCGACGGCATCGCCCGGATCTACGGCCTCGACAATGTCCAGGCCGGGGAAATGGTGGAGTTCGCCAACGGCGTCAAAGGCATGGCGCTGAACCTTGAGGCCGACAATGTGGGCGTCGTGATTTTCGGCGAGGACCGGGAAATCAAGGAAGGCGACACCGTCAAGCGCACAAAGGCCATCGTCGACGTGCCCGCGGGCAAGGGGCTTTTGGGCCGCGTCGTCGATCCCTTGGGCAATCCCATCGACGGCAAGGGCCCGATCGAAGCCGAAGAGCGGCGCGTCGTCGACGTCAAGGCGCCGGGCATCCTGCCGAGAAAATCCGTGCACGAACCGGTGCAGACCGGCATCAAGGCGATCGACGCCATGATCCCGATCGGTCGCGGCCAGCGCGAACTGGTCATCGGCGACCGCCAGACCGGCAAGACGGCAATCTGCGTCGACACCATCCTCAACCAGAAGGACATCAACGCGGCCGGGGACGAATCGAAAAAGCTTTACTGCGTTTATGTCGCCATCGGCCAGAAACGCTCCACCGTGGCGCAGATCGTCAAGACGCTCGAAGACAACGGCGCGCTTGATTATTCCATCGTCGTCGCCGCGACCGCGTCCGAGCCGGCGCCGCTGCAGTTCCTGGCGCCGTTTTCCGGCTGCGCTATGGGCGAATATTTCCGCGACAACGGCATGCACGCGCTGATGATCTATGACGACCTTTCCAAACAGGCCGTCGCCTATCGTCAGATGTCCTTGCTGCTGCGCCGCCCGCCGGGGCGCGAGGCCTATCCCGGCGACGTCTTTTATCTTCATTCGCGGCTATTGGAGCGCGCGGCGAAACTCAACGAGGACAACGGTTCGGGCTCGCTGACGGCGCTGCCGATCATCGAAACCCAGGCCAACGACGTTTCGGCCTATATCCCGACCAACGTGATTTCGATCACCGACGGCCAGATCTTTCTTGAGACCGATCTTTTCTTCCAGGGCATCCGCCCGGCGGTGAATGTGGGCCTGTCGGTGTCGCGTGTGGGATCGGCGGCGCAAATCAAGGCGATGAAACAGGTCGCGGGCAAGATCAAGGGCGAGCTTGCGCAGTATAGGGAGCTTGCCGCCTTCGCCCAGTTCGGCTCCGACCTCGACGCCACCACCCAGCGCATGCTCAATCGCGGCGAGCGCCTGACCGAACTGCTAAAGCAGGATCAGTATTCGCCGCTTCAGGCCGAAGAACAGGTCTGCGTCATCTACGCCGGCACGCAGGGCTATCTCGATCAGATCCCGACCGGCAAGGTGCAGGAATTCGAGGCTGAATGGCTCAGAAAGCTTCATGCCGATCACGGCGGCATTCTCAAATCCGTGCGCGAGTCGGGCAAGCTCAACGAGGATGCCGAAAAGAAACTCAAAGATGCGCTTGACGCGTTCGCCAAGAGTTTTGCGTAAAGGTTGACGCCCGCCCATGCCCTTCCTCAAGGACCTCAGAAATCGCATTACCAGCGTGAAGCCGACGCAGAAGACTGCGTGCACGCTTGTTCTTCCCCCGCTGGCGGGGGAAGTGGTCCGAAGGGCCGAAGGGGGTTGGCGAAAACCTGCGGCGAACGCATTGTTTTGCAGTTGGGGTCCTGCCCCCTCCGTCCGCTTTGCGGACACCTCCCCCATGAATGGGGGAGGAATGAGCGGCGTGATCGGAGAATAACGCCATGCCCTCCCTCAAGGAACTTCGCAACCGCATCGCCAGCGTGAAGTCGACGCAAAAAATCACGCGCGCCATGCAGATGGTCGCGTCCGCCAAGCTCAAAAAGGCGGAAGAGGCGGCGACAGCCGCCCGTCCCTATACGGAGCGCATGGAGGCGGTGCTCGCCAATCTCGCCGCCGGGGCCAAGGATCTGCCCAACGCGCCGCGCCTGCTCGCCGGAACCGGCAAGGAGGAAACCCACCTCCTGATCGTCGCGACCGCCGACAAGGGCCTTTGCGGCAGCTTTAACTCCTCGATCGTGCGTCTTGCGCGCGAGCGCATCGCCAAGCTTCAGCGCGAAGGCAAGACCGTCAAGATCGTCACCGTGGGCCGCAAGGGCAATGATCAGCTCAAGCGGCTTTACGGCGGCCTGATCGTTTCAAAGACCGACTTTCTGAACGTCAAGCAGATCGGGTTCGAGCAGGCCCAGGACATCGCCGAACAGGCGCTCAAGATGTTCGAGAACGAAGAATTCGATGTGGCGACGCTTTTCTACGGCCGGTTCAAGTCGATCATCTCCCAGGTGCCGACGGCGCAGCAGATCGTGCCCGCCGCCGCGCCCGAAGGGGTCGAAACCCCGGACCTCAAAGGCGCGGTCTATGAATATGAGCCGGACGAACAGATGATCCTGCGCGCCCTGCTGCCCCGTTACGTGGCGGTGCAGATCTTCCGCGCGCTCTTGGAAAACGTCGCTTCGGAAATGGGCGCGAAAATGTCCGCCATGGACAGCGCCACGCGCAACGCCGGCGAGATGATCGACCGTTTGACGCTGTCTTACAACCGCGCCCGCCAGGCGCAGATCACCAAGGAACTGATAGAAATCATCTCCGGCGCGGAAGCGCTGTAGACGGATTGAATGAAGGAAGTAGACCGATGAGCAAAGAAGGCCGCGTTTCGCAAATTATCGGCGCCGTGGTGGACGTCGAGTTCGACGATCACCTGCCGGCGATCCTCAACGCGCTGGAAACCGACAATCACGGCAACCGGCTGGTGCTCGAAGTCGCCCAGCATCTCGGCCAGAACGCGGTCCGCACCATCGCCATGGACTCGACCGAAGGCCTGGTGCGCGGTCAGCCGGTGCGCGACACCGACGTGCCGATCGCCGTGCCCGTGGGCGACGGCACGCTGGGGCGGATCATGAACGTCATCGGCGAGCCGGTCGACGAGGCCGGCGACATCGAGCACGACGCGACCCGCGCCATCCACCAGGAGGCTCCACCCTTCGTCGAACAGTCGACCGAAGCGGCGATCCTGGAAACCGGCATCAAGGTGGTCGATCTTCTTTGCCCCTACGCCAAGGGCGGCAAGATCGGCCTGTTCGGCGGCGCCGGGGTGGGCAAGACCGTGCTCATCCAGGAACTCATCAACAACATCGCCAAGGTCCATGGCGGCTATTCGGTGTTCGCCGGCGTCGGCGAGCGCACCCGCGAAGGCAACGACCTTTACTGGGAGATGATCGAATCCGGCGTGAACAAGGATCCGCACAAGGAAGGCTCCGCCGCCGGTTCAAAATGCGCGCTGATCTACGGCCAGATGAACGAGCCGCCGGGCGCGCGCGCCCGCGTCGGCCTGACCGGCCTGACCGTGGCGGAACATTTCCGCGACCAGGGCCAGGACGTTTTGTTCTTCGTCGACAACATCTTCCGCTTCACCCAGGCCGGCTCGGAAGTGTCCGCGCTTTTGGGCCGCATTCCCTCGGCGGTGGGCTATCAGCCGACGCTGGCGACCGACATGGGAACCCTGCAGGAGCGCATCACCACGACCACCAAGGGCTCGATCACCTCGGTGCAGGCGATTTACGTGCCCGCGGACGACCTGACCGACCCGGCGCCGGCGACGTCGTTCTCGCACCTTGACGCGACGACGGTTCTGTCCCGGCCGATTGCCGAAAAGGGCATCTATCCCGCGGTCGATCCGCTCGATTCCACTTCGCGCATTCTCGACCCGCGGGTCGTTGGCGAGGAACACTATAAGGTCGCGCGCGACGTTCAGGGCGTGTTGCAGCGCTATAAGTCGCTGCAGGACATCATCGCTATTCTCGGCATGGACGAGCTTTCCGAAGACGACAAGCTGGTGGTCGCCCGGGCGCGCAAGATCGAGCGCTTCCTGTCCCAGCCTTTCGACGTTGCGGAAGTCTTCACCGGCTTTCCCGGCCTCCAGGTGCCGGTTGCGGAAACCGTGCGTTCGTTCAAGGCGGTCATCGCCGGCGAATACGATCATCTGCCCGAGGCGGCGTTCTACATGGTCGGCACGATCGAGGATGCGGTCGAAAAGGCCGAGCGTTTGGCGGCCGAAGCAGCATAGGGAGTAAAATTGTGAACTAGTGAATTGTGAATGGCGTCAACCGCAGCCGTCGGCCCGCTACTCACGATTTCACCATTCACCATTCACCTGAATTATGGCTGACAAACTTCATTTCAACCTCGTTTCGCCGGAACGGCAATTGATGTCCGCCGATGTCGACCAGGTCGACATTCGGGGGACGGAAGGATGGATCGGCGTGTTGCCGAACCACGCCCCCCTGATGACCGCGCTGGCGCCGGGTATGCTGCGCATCGTCAATGGCGGGGAGGAGACCCGCTTTTTCGTTCGCGGCGGCTTTGCGGAGATGTCCCCGGCCGGTCTGACGGTGCTGGCGGAAGAAGCAACGCCCGCCGATGCGCTCGATGCCGATGAAATCGCCCGCCGCATCAAGGACGCCGAAGAAGATCTCGCCGACGCGGAAAATGATAAAAAAAAACTGACCGCCCAGGAGACGCTTGACCGGCTCAAAGAGGTTCAGGCGGCGATATAGGGATTAGGTTTTAGGTTTTAGGGAATAGGGAATAGGGAATAGGGAATAGGGAATAGGGAATAGGGAATAGGGAATAGGGAATAGGGAATAGGGAATAGGGAATAGGGAATAGGGAATAAACCTTCCGATTTTTATTCTGAATCACAGACCTTTCCAACCGCTCTTTCCGGCGCCCTTCGGCAAGCTCAGGATGAGGAGCCGGAATCCAGTCTTAAAGCTTCGGCGAAAAACAGAAATCGCTTCGCCCAGGCGAGAGGACGAAGCGATGCACATTAATCGCCCGAAGGTCTAAAACCTGCAACCTGCAACCTGCAACCTAATCCCTAAAACCTAACACCTAATCCCTACGACCTCTGCCGCAGATAATCCCTAAGCGGTACAAACGCCGCCATCAGTTCCTGATAGATATGGCGTTTGAACGGCACGATCAGCGACGGCGCCTCTTCGAGTTCGCCCCACCGCCAGTCGTCGAATTCCTGCTTGCCGTCATGGACGAGATCGATTTCGGTTTCATCGCCTTCAAACAGCATCGCCGCCCATTTCTGGCGCTGGCCGATCCAGTTCTTCTTTTTGTAACCGGCGGGAAAATCATAAGCGAGCCAGCCCGGCGTCACGGTCAACAGCCGCGCTGAAACGATCCCGGTTTCCTCTTCGAGTTCGCGGTACGCGGCGCCGACAATATCCTCGCCATTGTCGACCCCGCCCTGAGGCATCTGCCAGCGATAAAGGTCCGCCGGTTCGCCGAGGTCGGCGAAATCGCCCGCGCGCCGGCCGTACCAGACCTCGCCTGCGCGATTGAACAGTGCAACGCCCACATTGGGCCGGTAATCCCTGAGAATTTTCTTTGGCGTCATGGCGCGATCCCTTAGCGGGTCGCGGCGCGCCTCTGCAAGACCGCCGACGCCGGCGCGGCGGAAAGCTCTTTTTCCTCCAGCGTGTCGATCCATGCGGCGATCTCGTCAAGCGTGACGGCGTAGGCGTAGGTCTTGCCCAGCGCCGCGCCGTCGCGTTCGGCGATTTTTTCAAGGGCGCGCAATTCGCGGCGCACCGCATTGCGCGCCGCGTCGTCGGGTGCGGGCGGCACGATGCGGTTCACGGTGGCGAGCGCGGCGCCGGTTTTACCCGCGGCGATGCGCGCCGCGCCGGTGTCGTCGATATAGGCGACGCCCGCTTCGCGCAGCTTGGTCAAGACCGGCGCCAGCGCGGCCTGGTCCGCTGAAAATTTCTGACCCATATAATTGGTCGCGGCGAAATAGCCGGCAAAGCGCGACATCAGCCAGTCAAGGCGCTGGAGATTTTCCTCGGCGCTGCGCGAGGTCAAAAGCCCGGCCCTGCCGAGCGCTTCCGCGCTGTCGCCATAACCTTCCATGGGCAGTTCGATGAGCACTTCGTGGCCCGCCCTGCGCGCTTTTTGCGTCCAATAGTCAAGGTCCTTGGCGTAAGGGGCGAAGGCAAGGGAGACTTCCGGCGGCAGGTCGTCGATCGCCCGTTCGGTCAGCGCCGGGTTAAGACCGAGCCCGCCGATGATGACGGCGACCTCCGGCCGGCCGTCGGGATTGCCGCGCGGCCTGGCGTAAACCTGCATCGCCTTGCGGCCGTCGGGACTGATACCGGGAATTTTGCCGAACGGGCCCGCGCGCATCAGCGCCGGGTCGGGGTCGGCGATGGACTGGACCGGCGGCGTCAGCGCGGCCTGGGTCGGGCGCACCGCCGGCTTTTCGGCGCCGGGAATCGTAATGACGATATCATCGGCGCTGTATTCCGGCTCGGCGTTTTCAGCCAAATCGAATTCTTCCGGGTAAAGAAGACTATCTGCGGCCTCTTCGCCTTCGGCCGGTTCGCCGGCGGGGGGAAGGGCCGGGGCGGTCAGGCGCAGCCCGTCCTCGGGGCTTTCAAGGCGTTCTTCGTTGCGCAGGACAAGGTCTTCGGCGCGCGCCATGGTTTCGATTTCGTTGACCGGCAGGGAAATGCGCGAGTCCTTGCGGCCGTTCAGTTCGAGCACGCCGAAAACCCCGCCGATCAGGCTGAGCGCGGCCAAAGAACCGATCCAGGCCCAGGCAAGCCGGCTCAATACCGGACGTCGGAAGATGCTGCGTCGTCGGGCGCCCATCACATCTCATCGGACGCCCCATCCGTTGCGGCGGCGCGTCCCTGATTGCTCAAGGGACTTGTTTAGGGAAAATAGGGTTAACCAATTGAAAACAAGCCAGCGCCCAACCGGCCGCCGGCGGCCGGAAAGGCCCGTTTATCGGCCGTTTCAGATCCTATTGACGCGCCGCGCCGGCGTCGGCGAGCAACTGGCGATAGGACGTGCCGTCAGCGAGAATCTCCAGCGCACGGTCGAGCTGACAGTCGTTGGGCGTTTCGCCGTCTTCCTTGAACGAACACATGAACGGTTCGACGCCGCCCTCTTCGCCTTCTTCGGCGGCGTCTTCCGCTTCGACGGCGTCCTCCACAAGGTCAGGACCGTTTTCCCCATCCGGATCGACATCAAGCGCGCCGGGCAGATCGCGCTCGGCAGGGCGTTTGCCGGTCTCGCCGTCCTGGCCGGGATAGGTCACCGGCATGAGGATGTCCGGTTCGATGCCGAGCGCCTGGATCGCTCGTCCCGACGGCGTGTAATAGCGCGCGGTCGTCAGGCGCAGGGCGCCCTGGAGGCCGTTCTGCAGCGGGATCACGGTTTGCACGGAGCCCTTGCCGAAAGACTTGGTGCCCAGGACCAGGGCGCGGTTGCGGTCCTGCAGGGCCCCGGCGACGATTTCCGAAGCCGAGGCCGAGCCGCCGTTGATCAAGACGACGATCGGCTTGCCGTTGAGCTTGTCGCCGGGCGTTCCCATTTCGCGCAGCGTGTCGCGCGCGCGCCGGCCGCGGGTCGATACGATCTCGCCGCCTTCAAGGAAGGTGTCAGCGATAGCGACCGCCTGATCGAGAAGGCCCCCCGGATTGGAGCGTAGATCAAGGACAATGCCTTTCGGGCCGCCGGGGATGTCCTTGTTGAGTTGTTTGATCGCGTCCCTGATGCCTTCATCGGCCTGTTCGCTGAAGGTCGTAACGCGAATATAGCCAAGATCGCCTTCCACGCGTGATCTGACCGATTTCACGGTGACGATGTCCCGCATCAGCGTCAACGGGAACGGCTCATCGTCGCGGTCGCGCAGAACCTTGATGTCGACCTTGGTGCCTTTTTCGCCCTTCAGGTGCGAAATCGCTTCGTCGAGCGACATGCCGAGCACGTCCTTGCCGTTGATCTCGACGATCAAATCGTTGGTCTGCATGCCGGCGCGCGCGGCCGGCGTGTCGTCGATCGGCGCGACGACTTTGACATAACCTTTGTCGGGACCCTCATTGTCCATGACCACCTGAATGCCCAGGCCTGCATAGCTGCCGCGGGTCTGTTCCTGCATGGTCAGAAAATCTTCCGCCGACAGGTAGTTCGAATGCGGATCGAGGGTCGACAGCATGCCGTTGATGGCGCCCTTGATCAGTTCGGCGTCGTCGGGGTCGGTGACGTAATTTTCATGAACCTGTTCGAAAACCTCGCCGAAAAGATCGATCTGGCGGAACGTATCGGCTGAAATCGATGCGCGGGCGAACACGGCGCTGGAAAGCGCGGCGAAAAGGACCGCGCCGACGCAGGCCGCGGCGATAAGCGCGCCGGTCGACCAGCCCTGTTGCTGGGCCGGACGGCGGGAGAGAGAGCGAAGCGAAGTCTTAGTCATCTATTGCACCATGCTTTGCCGGCTATAAGGCCAGCTCCTCGATACTTTTCCTGGAGAGCCACAACGCGGGGTTAACAGGCTCGCTGTCTTTGTAGACCTCCAGGTCCAAATTCGCGCCCCCTGCGGCCATCCTGGCGACCGGTTCGCCGGCGGCGACGCGCCGGCCCTCCTCGACCAGAATGGAGTCTACGCCCTGCAACAATATATGGTAGCCTTCGCCGACGTCCAGAATGATTATATTGCCCACCCGCCAGGGCCGGGCGACCCGGACCAGCCCCTCAAACGGGGCGATCACGATCGCCTGATCGCGGGCGGAAAACCGCAGCCCTTCAAAGACTCCGCCCTCCGGGCGGGGCTTTCCGAACGCGCCCGTTAACCGTCCCGCAACCGGCGGGCGCAGCGCGCCCAGCGCCTCGGCGAAGGACGCAGCAGCGGCAAACGGGGCCGCCTCGGCGGGCTTGACGGTGGGCGGCGGAGCGTCGGCGACGGCGGCCAGCGGGGACTGCCGCGGCGGTTTGAGACGCGGCGTGACGGAATGCGCCATGCGTTCGAGCCGGCGCACCAATTCGCGCAAGGTTTCCGCCCGGACGGCAAGGCGCGCGGTTTCCCGTTGCGCCGCTGCGGCCAGGCTGGCGGCGACGTCGCGCTCTTTTTCCTTTTCCGCCATCAAACCGGAGAGCACGCTGCGGCGGGCGGCGAGCTCCTGATTGGTCGATTCATAAGCGGCGCGTTCGGTTGCAAGATCGCGCGCCAGGCCGTTGAGACGTTCGACAGCTTCGCGCAGGCGCGCGGCGCGCGCTTCGACTTCCGGCGCGGCGTCGGAAAGCAGCATCGCGGCGCGCGCCGCCTCGTTGGCGTCATCGGGCGAAACCAGAAGGGCGGGCGGCTTTGACATTTCAAGCGACTGCAACGCCGCGAGGACGTCGCTGAGATTGTCGCTTTCCGCGCGCAGCGCCGCCTCGGCGTCGGCTTTTTCGGTTTCCAGTTCGGCGATGGAGTTTTCCAGCGCGGTGATTTTGCGCTCGGCTTCCTGAATCGAGTTGGCGGTTTCGATCAGACTGTAGCGCAGGGCGGCGACTTCCTGATCGCGCTTCTGGGCTTCCCGGCGCAGACGCTTTTCCTCTTCGTCGCTTTCCTTAAGCCGGCGTTCGACTTCGGACAGATCGTCCGGTTCTGTCTGCGCCCGCGCCGGCGCGACGAGTGCAAGGCAGGCAAGGATAAGGAAAGCTCGGATCATGCGCGGTGATAGGGGTGGCCGGTCAGAATCGTCATGGCCCGGTATAGTTGCTCCGCCAGCATGGTTCTGACAAGCATGTGCGGCCAAGTCGCCGCGCCCAAGGACAGGGAAAAATCCGCCGCCCGCGTTAACGATTGGTCATGGCCGTCGGCGCCGCCGATGAGAAAAGCCGCTTGTCGCACGCCGCCGTCGCGTATTTTGGCGAGCATGGCGGCGAATTCGGCGCTGGTTTGTTGTTTGCCGCGCTCATCAAGGACGATGAGATAAGCATCAGGTGCGGCGGCGCGCAAAAGGTCGCTTTCGCGCGTCCGGCGTTTGGCGCCGCTAAGCGATTTGGGCGCTTCGACTTCTTTGAGTTCGGGTCCGCTAAAGCCGATCCGGCGTCCGAGCCCATTGGCGCGGCGCAGATAATCTTCGACCAGCGCGGCTTCAGGGCCGCTGCGCATCTTGCCGACCGCGGCGATTGCGAGCCGCATCAGCATGGTTCCTTTGCTAGCGTATCTAGGCGTCGGCTTTTATCGGCGCCCGCGCGGCTTCCGACCAGACGCGCTCGAGATTGTAAAAGGCGCGCACTTCGGGCCGGAAGAGATGGACGATCACATCGCCGGCGTCGATCAGCACCCAATCGCAGGCTGTCGCCCCTTCCACCCGGGCGCGCCCGAGCCCTGCTTCCTTGAGGCGGCGCATCACCTTGTCGGCCATGGCGCCCACATGGCGCTGGGAGCGGCCCGAAGCGACGACCATGAAATCGGCGATATCCGACTTGCCGGCGAGATCGATGGTGACCACGTCCTCGGCCTTGTCGTCGTCGAGTTCTTTCAAAATCAGGGAAAGGATTTTACGACTTTGCTCTTCCGGCGTCAGACCCAAAAGCGCGCCCCGCAAGGCATCGGCGCCCTGGTCGTTTTTGTCGCCCCCAGAGACGAGTCTCAATGCGGCTTTACCGGCGGCCGCGGCGCCGTGCTGTGAACTCAGCGTCTTCCTCCATATGCTTCGCGAGACGACCCTCGCTTGATAAATATAAGGCTGTTCAAAACCCACTCCAACCGGCGCGGCGAAAATTAACTGTTGCTCAAAAGGCACGCTGCGAACCAGTCTCGCTCGTCGGTCCAGACCGCGTCCAGCCGCCAGGGCGTCTTGGCGATCAGGGCCGTAAGGCGCGGGAGCGAATATTTGTGCGAGTTCTCGGTGTGCAGCGTTTCACCCTTTCGGAATGGAAAAACAAGACCGTCGATTTCAATCGCTGTCGCCCGGCGGGCGCGCAGATACATTTCAATCCGAAACTCGGCGGCGTTGTAAAAGGCGTAATGTTCAAAGTCCTCGATATTGAACCGCGCATCGAGTTCGCGCCGAAACCGCCGCAAGAGATTGAGATTGAACGCCGCGGTGACGCCGTCGCGGTCATTATAGGCGGCATTGAGAACCGTCGGGTCCTTTTCAAGATCGACACCGAGCAGGAATTTGGCGCCGGGCCCGAGGGTTTTTGCGGCGCGGTTCAAAAACGCGACGGCAGTTTCCGCCAGCATATTGCCGATGGTGGAGCCGGGAAAAAACCCAAGCCAGTGCGCCGGGGCGGGCAGGGCGTTCTGCGGCAGGTCGACCGGCGCATGAAAATCGGCGCACACCGCCGCCACCGGCAGGGCGTGATCGCGCGCTAAAGCGGACGCGCTTTCGATCAGATGGTCTTTTGAAATGTCCATCGCCACATAGGCGGTCGGGTTCGCAAGGCCGTTCAAAAGCCATTCGATCTTCTCGCTGGCGCCGGAGCCGTATTCGAAAATCGCCGCGCGCGGTCCGACGCCCGCCGTGATCGCCGGCGCGTTCGCGGAAAAAATCTCTTTTTCCGTGCGCGTCGGATAATATTCTTCAAGCTCGGTGATCTTTTGAAACAGCTTGGAGCCGTTTTCATCGTAGAAATATTTCGCGGAAATCCATTTTTGCGGAGCGGACAGCCCGGCGATCGCGTCGGACCTGAAATCGCCGAGATCGGGATGCAGGTCGAGAAAAAAGGCGAGCGGGCCGTATGGTGCGATCAGATCGGTCACGTATCGGGCGTCTCCATGGAATCATCTTTCTTCTGTCTAAGCGCGGTCGATGACAATGGGTTGTCGGCGTCGTCGAAAAATATCCACGCAGGCGGAACCTTATTGATCAGCGACTGGGCCTGCGCCGTATCGATGCGGAACGCGGCGAGCGCGGCGCCGGCCTCGCTGTTTAGCGCGGCGTCGCCGTAACCGGGACGGTTGAACACGGCCAGGGGCGCCAGTTGGGCGATGCGCCGCCAGTCTTTCCAGCGGTGAAAGTTTTCAAGACTGTCCGCGCCCATCAGCCAAATAAAAAGAGCGTTGGGATTAGTTTCTTGCAGACGCTCCAGCGTATCGACCGTATACTGAAGATTGTGGCGGCGTTCGAAATCGCTGACCACGATGTCGGGGCAGTCGGCGGCCTGCCGGGCCTGGCGTAGCCGCTCGTCATAGAGCGCATAGACATTTTCGTCCTTAAGCGGATTGCCGGGCGTGACCAGCCACCACACGGCGTCGAGCCCGAGACGGTTGCGCGCGGCGATCGAGATTTCGCGATGGCCGGCATGGGCGGGATTGAAGGAGCCGCCGAGCAGTCCGATTCGGCGCGGTTCTGGCTGGTCGGTTGAGGGCAAAGACAAGGGTCCGGAACGTTGCTCAGGCGTCAAGATAGGAACCGTAAGGGCAAAACGCCACCACTGCTCAGGGCGTCCATTCGGCGGTTTCGGCGGCGGCGGGGGTCTTGCGCGCGTCATTGGCCAGCGTCTGCAGCGCGCCGAGCAGCGCCGGCATGCCGTCGCCGCTGACGCCGGAAATGCGGCGCACGGGGGCGCCGGCGGCGGTTTCAAGGGCGCGGGCCTTTTCCGCGAGCGCATCGGCGGAAAGGGCGTCGATCTTGTTGAGGGCGACGATCTCATGTTTTTCGGCAAGACCGCGGCCATAGGCGGAAAGCTCTTCGCGCACGGTCCTATAGGCGCCGGCGATATCGTCGAGGGTTGCATCGACCAGATGCAACAGCGCGGCGCAGCGCTCCACATGGCCGAGAAATCGATCGCCCACGCCCGCGCCGTCATGGGCGCCTTCGATCAGGCCGGGAATGTCGGCCATAACGAAACTTTCGCCTTCGCCGGTGCGCACCACGCCGAGACCGGGATAAAGCGTCGTGAACGGATAATCGGCGATTTTCGGCTTGGCCGCCGAAACCGCGGCGAGCAAGGTTGACTTGCCGGCGTTGGGCAGGCCGATAATGCCGATATCGGCGATCAGCTTTAAGCGCAGCCAGATCGTGCGCTGCTCGCCGGGCTGGCCGGGATTGGCGCGGCGCGGCGCGCGGTTGGTCGAAGACTTGAAATGCGCGTTGCCGAAACCGCCATTGCCGCCCTTGGCGAGCAAAACGCGCGCGCCCGGTTCGTCAAGATCGGCGATCAGGGTTTCCTCGTCCTCCTCGAAGATCTGCGTGCCCACCGGCATTTTGATGACGACGTCTTCGCCGTTTCGCCCGGTGCGGTCCGACCCTTCGCCGGGCCGGCCGGGCCTCGCCTTGAAATGCTGCCGGTAGCGATAGTCGATCAGCGTATTGAGATTTTCCACCGCCTCGGCCCAGACATGCCCGCCCGCGCCGCCATTGCCGCCATTGGGCCCGCCGAATTCGATAAATTTCTCCCGCCGGAACGAAACGCAGCCCGCCCCGCCGGCGCCGCTTTCCACATAGATCTTCGCCCGGTCGAGAAATTTCATGGGGGGCTTATAGCGGGCCGCGGGCAAGGCGCCACCGGCGGGCTGCGCAGGCCCGGTGCGCTCGGACCGATCATCGCTTAGATTTCGCGCCTTCGCCGGAAGGAAACGCCCATGATCACCGTTCATCATCTTGAAAATTCCCGCTCCCAGCGGGTTTTGTGGCTGCTTGAGGAGTTGGGGCTCGATTACGACGTCAAACGCTATGAGCGGGACAAAAAAACCCAGCTGGCCCCGAAAGCGCTGATGAAAATCCATCCCCTGGGCAAGTCGCCGGTGGTGGAAGATGACGGGCGGATCTTCGCCGAGACCGGGGCGATCTTCGAACATCTTGTGCAGACCCATGGGCAAGGCCGTCTCGCGCCGGCGCCGGGAACGCCCGAGCGGGATCGATACGCATACTGGCTTCACGCGGCGGAGGGCTCCTACATGCCGCCGCTGGTTGTGGAGCTGTTGCTGTCGCGCATTGAAACCGCGCCGATGCCGTTTTTCATCCGCCCGGTCGCCAGGCGCATCGCCAGGGGCGTGCGCGACGGGTATCTCACCCATACCACCAGGGCGCTCTTTGATTATCTCGACGGCGAACTGAGCGCCCGCCGTTGGCTCGCGGGCGATGATTTTTCCGCCGCCGACATCATCATGAGCTTTCCGGTCGAGGCTGCGGCGGCCCGCGTCGCCTATGCGCGGTCATTAAAAAATCTTAAGCCCTTTCTCGAACGCATCCATGGCCGGCCCGCCTACGCCCGCGCGCTGGAACGCGGCGGGCCTTACGCCTTTGCCTGAGGCGGGGCGGCGATCACGCATTCGTGGGCGCCGCCTCAGCGCCGCCCGCAAGACGCCTTCCTTTCGTCACCGCCCGTTCCTAGCTATGACAGCGCAGCGGGAAGCGATTGCCCGCCAGGGTGAAGGGTCTGACCGATGAGCTTTTTTGCGGCGTTTTCGATTCTGTCATTGGTCTGCGTCGATGTCGCGGGCGTTGCGCCGTCCTGGCCGGCCATCGCGGCGGTCGATGTCGCCGCCACGCAGACCGACCAAGCCGCTCCCGAACCGCTGGCGCCACCTCCGGCCGATGATCTTGACGCCGCAACGGTTAAGATCGCGCCGCGGGAATTCATTTCGGAAGAGGAAGAGCCATTGGGTCCGCTGGTCTTTGACGGCGAAAGCGATCCCGCCGTGGTCGACCGATTGGTCGACTATCTCGAAGGCGTCGGCACGCTGCAAGGCGACTTTACCCAGATCGCGCCGTCGGGCGCGGTGTCCACGGGCCGGTTCTATCTGCGCCGGCCGGGCTTATTGCGTTTCGAGTATGACCCGCCGACGCCGCTTTTGATCGTCGCCAATGGCGGCATGGTCTATGTGCGCGACGACGCGCTCGACACCACCGACTCCTATCCCCTCGGCCGCACGCCGCTCAAATTCCTGTTGCGCAAGAAGGTCGATCTTAACGACGCCAAGGCGATCGCGGTCGATCGCGGCGTCGATTCGGTGGCTGTGACCTTCGCCTCGCAAAAGGAAGAAACCGAAGGCGAGCTCACCGTCATCGTCGAAGCGCCGGAAATGAAACTCGCCCGATGGATCGTGCGCGACCTGCAACACGGTATTACCGTGGTCGATCTCGATAATGTGAAGGCGGGCATGCGGCTCGCCAACCGCCTGTTCGAAACCCCTGACGCCGGCGGCGCGTTCCTTAAAAATTAGCAAACGATGAGCCGCGACGGGGCTTTCCGGCTTTGTTGCTTGGCCACAAGCAAGCATTTTTTTATCCACGCCTATTGAAAAGCCGGCCAGTGATGCGTTAATGTAACACCTACGCGATGGGCATCTCAGTCGGACCGGCGTTGCCCCCCCGCTTGCAGGTCCGAAAGCCAGTCGCGTCGCCGGATAATCCCCTCCCGGCGTAGGCGCAACAGCGCAGCTTGGCGTCCGATCCACCCGGGTCGGACGCCTTTTTCTTGGGGGCAGTTTTTCTGGGCGGCGGGGCGCGGTATGGCCGGCGGACGGGCTTAGTAGGGCGGAAAGGCGCGCGATGGACGAAAACGAGCTTGAAGCGCTGGAGCGGGAACTGCCCGGCCTGTCGACGCTGGCGCGGTTTTCCCGCTCATTGGACCGCCTCCCATGGTTCGCCAATCTGGGCGAACCGCTGACGCCCGGCGCCCAGGCGGCGGCCGAACGCTTTGTGGAAAGCCTGGGTTTTCCCGAGGCCGATGTGGCCATCCTGATCGACTGGGATGACGCCGCTGCGGCGGCGGAAAGCCTCGACTGGCAGAGCCCGGCCTGGGAGGCCGAAGAACTCCTGCGCGCCGATCTGACGGGGCGGGCGCTTGAGGTTCTGTCCGAAGACGCCTTGCGAATCGGCATGACCCTGATCGCCCAGCGCCTCATGGCGCCGGCGCGCGAAGGCATGGAGCAGGCCGCGGTGATTTTCGACGTCGAAGACGAAGCGGCGAAAACGCTCGCCATCGGGGCTGCGGTGCAGGCCGCCCATGGCGCCGCGCTGACGCTGATCGCATCGAGCGATCCTGCGTTCGACGCCGGCCGGCATGCTTTCGCGGCGAAGTTTCAGCTTTTTGAATTCGGCCGCTGGCCGGTGGGGATCGCCGGCTCGTCGTTCAACCTGTTCTGAATTCTATCGCTGCGGCGAGCAGGAGATAAACCGCAACGGCGCTGAGTATGTATTTAAAACCCCGCTTGAAAGTCTCTTCCGGCATCGCTCGCAGATAATGCGTGCCGACCACGGCGCCGACAAATCCCGCCAGCAGGATCGCCGCGATCAGCACCGCCCATTCGCCATAGGCAAAGCCCAAAATGCCGAAGACGAGGATTTTTAGCCCATGCTGCACCACCATGCAGGCGGCGTGGGTCGCCACGATATTGAGCCGGTCCAGACCCGTCGCCGAGAGCATGGCCGCGGCGATCGGCCCGGTGGCGCCGAAAAACATGGTGAGGAACGACCCGACCGCGCCGGTCAGAAAAAACGTCTTCACCCCCGGGGAAAAGCTCTTGGGGCGCGGTCCCCAGACAGTGACGAGGATAAAGCCGCCGACCCCGGCGCGCATGGCCCAGACCGGCATTTCCACCGCCAGTCGCCCGCCCAGGCCCGCGCCGATCACCCCGCCGGCGGCGAACCATAAAACGATCGGCCATACCGCGTCATGGCGCTGGAGATAGAGCCGGCTGGCGCTGGAGCCGATCTGGGCGACCCCGTGCAAGGGTATGACCGCCGGCGCGGGAAAGACCGTGCTCATCACCGCAAGCAGCGCCAGCCCGCCGCCGAGCCCGAAGGCGGCCGTGAGCGCGGAAGTGAAGAACGCGGCGACGACCGCAATGATCGCGGCCCATAGGGGAAGGGCCTCGGGCAGAAAGGCGGAAATGTCCATTATCGGCGTCTTAGGGCGCGCTGCACTTGCCGGCAATCGCGCCCGTATTGACGGCTTGCGGCCCCGCCCTTAGGCAAGCCTGGCGCCGCCGGCTTTGTTTCGTCCTGACCTTGTTGCTCGCATGAAAATCGCCACATGGAACATCAATTCCGTCCGTTTACGCATAGAATTGGTCGAGCGTTTCCTGAACGAACAGGCGCCGGACGTTTTGTGTCTTCAGGAAATCAAATGTCTTGAGGACAGTTTTCCGGCCAAGGCGTTTCGCGACGCCGGGTATGGCCACCTCGCGGTTTCCGGTCAGGCCGGCTATCACGGAGTCGCCATCGCCTCGCGCCTGCCGCTGACCAAGATAGAAAAGCGCGAATTCTGCAATAAGGGCGATTGTCGTCATGTCGCCGCCACCCTGCCCGGCGGCGTGCGCGTACATAATTTCTATGTGCCCTCGGGCGGGGACGAACCCGATCCGAAGAAGAACGACAAGTTCGCCCACAAGCTGGATTTTCTTGACGAACTCAGGGGCTGGTGCGCCGAATTCGGGCCGCGCTCCAAATCGGTTCTGGTCGGCGATCTCAATGTCGCGCCGAAGGAGCACGATGTCTGGTCCCACAAGCAGCTTTTGAAAGTGGTGTCCCACACGCCGGTTGAGGTGGAACGGCTCGATGCGGTTCAGGCCGCCCATAATTGGGTCGATGTCGCCCGCGAACTCATTCCGGAGCCGGAAAAGCTTTATACGTGGTGGTCATACCGGGCGCGCGACTGGCGCGCCTCCAATCGCGGCCGGCGGCTCGATCATATCTGGGTCAGCCCGGCGCTGAAAAAGGCCGCGCTCAGCGGCGGCCGCGCGGCGTTCGCCGTTCATGATGACGCGCGCGGCTGGGAGCGGCCTTCGGACCATGCTCCGGTGACGCTGAAGCTGGCCTTATAGGTATGGCGCAAGCGCGCCCGCCAGCGCGTCGACATCGTCTTCGTCATTATAAAGATGAACCGAAACCCGCACCGCGCCGAGGCGGGAATCATGCGCGATGCCCGCCTCTGAAAGCGCCGCCGAGGCTGAGTCGAAATCGCGGACCCTGATCAGCGCCCCCGAACCACGCCCGCCCGCCGCGGTCGCCGACAGGACGGCCTCTTCGGGCAGTTTTTCGAACAATCGGTCGAGCAGCGCCTGATTATAGGCATAAATCGCCTTAACCCCGCGGGCGGCGATGATCTCCTGGCCGGCGCAGGCCCCGGCGAACGGCGCGATCGACGGCGTGCCGCCCATATAGCGCGCCGCGCCGGGGGCGTATTCGAAATGATGGATATCGAATTCGAAGGGTTCCTTATGGGAGAACCAGCCCACATCAAGCGGTGCCGAGCGCGCGGCGGCGTCCGGTTCGGCCCATAAGAACGCCGCTCCGGTCCCGCCGCAAAGATATTTCAAAGAGGTGCCGACTGCGAAGTCCGCCCCCCATTCGTTGAGATCGATCGGCACAGCGCCTGCCGCTTGGGCGACGTCGAGGAGACAGAATACGCCGCGTTCGCGGGCGCGCCGGGCGATCTCCGCGCAGGGTGCCATGACGTTCGAATTGGAATAGACCTGCGTGGCGACCACCAGCTGGACGTCGTCATGAAACGCCGGCGCCCAGGCGTCGGGATCGGCCAGGCGCTTTCCCCCCGGCAGAAAGACGAGTTCGTAGCCGATGCGCCGCGCCTGGGCCAAGGCGAAACCGACCGTGGGAAAATCGTCCTCGGTCAAGACGATCTTGGCGCGCCGCGCGCGCTCGGGCAGGGAAAAGAGGACTTTTGCGATCCCGCTCGAAACATTGGACTGCGGACAGATATCCTTGGCGTGGGCCCCGATCAGCGGGGCAAGCCCGGCGCAGAACCGGTCAAGGGTCTGAAACCACGACTCCCAGACATTGGCGCCGTTCTCGCGCCAGGGATCGGACCATCCCGCCGCGACCGCGCTGTTCCAGCTTTTGGGCTGCGCGCCGACGGAATGGGACAGGAAATAGCGCCGCGCGGGCAGGTGAAAACTGTTGCGGTCCATGTTCAGCCTGAAAGCTTGCGCAGTTCTTCGCGGGTCACCGAACCGGGCACGACGACGACCGGGATCTCCCGTGCGCCGAGATAGGCCGGCTTGTGGGCGAGGGCGGAAACCAGCGGGCCGGGTCCGCTCGGCTCGGTCGAGGAGCCGAGAAACAAAAACGCGATGCGCGGGTCTTCTTCAATCAGCTTGCGGATTTCATCGACCACCTCGCCTTCGCGAATGATCTCTTCCGGATCCTCGCCGGATTGGGCTTTCACTTCGGCGGCGAATTCGCGAAGCACCGCTTCGGCCTGCTCCATCGCTTCGGCGCGCATGGTCTCGGCGACCGTCGCCCAATGGCCGAATTCCGGCGGCTCGATGACATGCAACAGGACGACGCGGGCCTCGGTGCGCTTGGCCCGGCGGCCGGAAAAGAACGCTGCAAGGCGCGCTTCCGGGCAGTCGGTCGCAATGACCAGAAACTTGATGCGCGAGTCTTCCCTGGGCTCTTTGCTCGATTCATCGCCGGCGCTCATCGGGCCAGCATGCCTCGAAACGAGGGGCCGGTCCACTTGACCATGCGCGCGACAAGCCGCTAACCGCTGGCAAGGCAAGGAAAATCGGCATGCGCGGCTATTTCGGCATCGGCGCGGAGCGCATCTCAAAGGCGATGAATCTCGGGGCGATTTTGCGCACGGGACACGCCTTCGGGGCGAGCTTTGCGTTCAGCGTCGGCGCCCATCACCGCGCCCGCGAGGTCCATCTGTCGGACACAGCCAAAAGCGCGTCGCATCTGCCGTTTTACGAATGGGACCGGATCGAAGACATGCGCCTGCCCCAAGGCTGCGTCCTGGTCGGCGTCGAGCTTGACGATGAGGCGGTCGACCTGCCGAGCTTTCGCCATCCGTTGAACGCGGCCTATATTCTGGGGCCGGAAAAAGGCGATCTGTCCGCCGAGGCGCAAGCGCGCTGCGCTCATCTCGTTCAGATCCCGACAAAGTTCTGCGTCAATCTTTCCGTCGCCGCGGCGCTCATCATGTATGACCGGGCGCTCAGCATGGGCGGCCATCGCCCCAGGCCCGTCGGCGCGGGCGGTCCGCCCCCGGCGGAAGGCTGGCGGCCGGTGCGCAAGAAACGCCCGTGAAAAAACGAATATGAAAAAAACGCCGCCGGAAAGCCGGCGGCGTTCGCAAAGGGTTCAAAGCGCGCGCTGTCAGCGGCGGCGGGTCTTGCGTTTGGTTTTGCGCTTGGCGGTTTTACGCTTAGCCGTTTTTCTTGCCGCGGTTTTGCGGGCGGGGGCCTTGCGGCGGGCGCGCTTTTTCGGCGCCGCGGCGGCGGCGTCAAGCTTGTCGAGCGCGTCGGCATAGGCCTTGAGCGCTTTCATGAAACCGGCCTGCTGGGTCTTGGGCAGCGCCGCCAGCACGGCCTTGTCGGATTTGTTCACCTTGCTTTCCGCCGCGCGCAGCATGCGCCGGCCGGCCGCGGTGATCGAGACGGCGTTGGCCCGCGCGTCCTCTCTTGTGCGCTTGCGGGAAAGCAGGCCCTTTTTCATCATGCGCGCGATCATGTCGGCGAGCGTCGAGCGGTCGATGCCCGTATGGCGGACAAGGTCGGTCTGGCTCAGGCCTTCGTTCTGGGAAACCACATGCAGAACTTCGAACTGACGCGGGGTCGGACCGGATGCGCTCACTTCTTTCGAATAGAGGTCGTGCGCATATTGCTGCGCCCGGCGCAACAGATGCCCCGGCGAGCTCTTAAGCGAGTAAGCCATGCTTTTCTCCTGATTGGCTTGGTAAAAAATTTCGGCGGGTGCGCCGCAATCCGATGATCCGACAACGGCGATTTGTCCCGGGCGTGAATAGCGCAACTCTGACGGAATTGCAAAATTACGCCCGACGCGGACGGTTTCGTCTGCGCTCGTCATAAGCCGCTGTCGCCGTTTCGTCATCGACAAAATCGCCGCAGGCGTTCACAAATGGTTGCGATCGGCGCCCTGGAAGAGTCTTCCACAGGTTGCGTATACGGACGGATGCGGACGGACCATGCCATGAGCGAAAAATACGAACTGAAACAAAATTTTGAGCACAAAATACCGCTTGGCGACGATCGCGAGCGCGCGGTGTGCGCCGCATGCGGATTTGTCGACTATCGCAATCCGAAAATCGTCGTCGGCGCGGTCGCGGCTTGGGACGGCAAGATCCTGCTCTGTCGCCGGGCGATCGAACCGCGCAAGGGCTTTTGGACGCTGCCGGCGGGCTATCTGGAATTGGGTGAGACAGTCGAAGACGGCGTGCGGCGCGAGGCCTGGGAGGAGGCGCGCGCCCGGCTGGATCTCGACCGTCTGCTTGCGGTTTACTCCGTGCCGCGCATATCCCAGGCGCAGCTCATGTTCCGCGCCCGGCTCGAAACCGGCGATGTCGCGCCGGGGCCGGAAAGCGCCGAGGTCGGCCTGTTCGCCTGGGATGACCTGCCCTGGGCGGACATCGCTTTTCCCACGGTGGGCTGGGCGTTGCGTCATTATCGTGAGGCCCTGGGGAAAACCGACTTCGCGCCGTTTTCCAATCCGGTCGAGGGGCTTTAGCCTTCCGGTTTTTGTTCCTCCGGCATGTGCTTGGCGATGAACGGCAGCTGAAGCGCGGTGAAGGCGAAGCTGAGAATCGTAAAGCCGAACACTTTCAGATTGACCCAGTGTTTTTCGCCGGGGCAGCCGCCCTCGCCGCCAAGGTCGCACTCGCGCATGAAATATCGCCAGGCGATTTCGTTGGCGACGGCGAGGACGGCGAAAAAGATTGCAAAGCGTTTGGTCAGGACCCGCCAGGCGTCGTCGGGCAGGTGCAGCGCGCCGTCGAATACGATTTTAAGAAAGTTGCGCTTGGCGATCAGCCCGCCGGCCAGCGTTGCGGTGAACATCGCATAGGCGATCGTCGGCTTCATATAGAAGAACGTCTTATTGTGGAGCACCAGGGTGAGCGTGCCCAACACGCCGACAATGACGCCGGAGACCAGCAGCATCGGCGCGATGCGCCGCTCCTTCCAGACGGAAAAAACAAAAGCGACGAAAAACGCCGGCATGAACAGACCGACCGCGAGGAACATTTCCTCTCCCTCCGCGATCGCCCAATCCTGCCCGATGAGTCCGCCGATCAACGGCGCAAGCCGGCGTCCGAAAAAATAGGCGATGAAAAAAACCGCCAGGGGGCCCATATCGACAGCGGTTTTGGCGGGGCCGGAAAGGCGGTGCGGCTGGCTTGGCGTATCGCTCATCGGTTTGCTCCGTCCATGTTAGACCGCCGCCGCGCCGACCCCGGCAAGGGCGCGGGCGAAGCTGTCCGCCTCAAAGGGCTGAAGATCGTCGACGCTTTCCCCGACGCCGATGAAATGAATCGGCAAGGCGAATTTATCGGCCAGCGCCACCAAAACCCCGCCCCGCGCCGTGCCGTCGAGCTTGGTCATGACAAGGCCGGTCACGCCGGCGATGTCGGAAAAGGCCTGGGCCTGGGAAACGGCGTTCTGGCCCACCGTGGCGTCGAGCACCAGGGCGACGTCATGGGGCGCCGTATCGTCGATCTTTTTAAGAACGCGCACGATCTTGGCGAGTTCGTCCATCAGCGCGGTCTTGTTCTGCAGCCGGCCGGCGGTGTCGATGATGAGGACGTCGGTCCCCGTCGCTTGGGCCTGTTTCAAGGCGTCGAAAGCGAGCCCCGCCGCATCGGCGCCGACATCGCGGGCGATCACCGGCGCGCCGCTGCGCTCGCCCCAGGCGGCAAGTTGTTCGATCGCGGCGGCGCGGAACGTATCGCCGGCGGCGAGCATCACGCTGCGGCCTTCGTCTTTGAATTTGCGGGCGAGCTTGCCGATGGTCGTGGTCTTGCCCGAACCGTTGACCCCGACCATCAAAATGACATGGGGCTTACGGTCGGGATCCGGCGCCAGGGGCTTTTCCAGCGGCTTCAGGGTGTCGGCGACTTCCGCGGCGAGGGCGGCGCGCACTTCCTCGTCGCTGATCTCCTTGTCGAACTTGTCCTGGGCGAGAGCGTCGGTGATGCGTTCGGCGGCCTTGACGCCGAGATCGGCGGTGATCAGCAGTTCTTCGAGCTCGTCCAGGGTTTCCTGATCGAGCGTGCGCTGGGTGAAGATCGCCGCGACGCCGTCAGAGAGCCGGCTTGAGGATTTCGAAAGGCCCCGGGCGAGCCGCGAAAACCAACCCTCTTTTTTCGGCGCCGGCTCGGGTTCGGCCTGCGCCGGTTCAGGGGCCGGCGCGGGCTCTTCCGCCGCTGGTTCAGGAGCCGGCGGCGTTTCCGGTTCTTCGGGCGGCTCAGACGCGAGCGGGACTTCCGGTTCCGAGGGTTCGGGCGGTTCGGCCTCTTGCGTCGGGACGGACGGTTCTTCGGGCCCATCGCCGCCGTCTTCTTTGTCCTTGCGTTTGAACAGGCCGGAAAAAAGGTTCTTCGCCACGCGCGCTCGCTCTCCTGGAAAGTTTCTATACGGTCTAATCGGGAAGCGGTGTCGAGATCATGAAACGATCTCCCCGACTAGCGCGTCGCCGTCGCGGGCGCTAAGGCGAAGACGTGCAACAGCGCCGGTTTCGCCGGTTTTAGGCAGGCGCACGCTGGCGAAGTTGCCGAGCCGCGCCCGGCCGCCGGATTCGATGACGCCGTCGGCCTCGCGCCCGACCAATCCGTCGAGGAACCCATGCAGCGCCGCGCGACCCTTGGCGCGCAGCCGCGCTGCGCGCTCTTTGACGACTGTGCGGGCCAGTTGCGGCATGCGCGCAGCAGGGGTTCCTTCCCGCGGCGAAAACCCAAAGACATGCAGGAACGACAGGCCGGCGTCGTCCACAAGGTCGAGGCTGCGGACGAACATGGCCTCGGTTTCGGTGGGAAAGCCGGCGATGATGTCCGCGCCGAACGCAACGTCCGGCCGCCGCGCCCGGATTGCCTGGCACAGGGCGATCGCCTGCTCGCGGCTGTGGCGGCGTTTCATGCGCTTGAGGATGAGATTGTCGCCGGCCTGCAAGGATAAATGCAGATGCGGGGCGACGCGTTCGTCGCTGGTAATGCGCTCGAAAAGTTCGGCGTCGATTTCCGCGCCGTCGATGGACGACAGGCGCAGGCGATAAAGATCGGGCGCCGCATCGAGGATGGCGCCGACCAGGGCGCCCAGGCGCGGGGCGCCGTCGAGATCGGTTCCCCAGGAGGTGAGGTCCACGCCGGTGAGCACGATTTCCCGGTGACCGGCGTCGACCAGCCGGCGCGCTTGCGCGACCGCTTCGGCGAGGGGAACCGAACGGGCGTTCCCGCGCCCGTAAGGAATGATGCAAAACGTGCAGCGGTGATCGCAGCCGTTTTGCACCTGCAGGAACGCCCGCGCCCGGTCGCCATAGCCGTCGATCATATGACCTGCGGTTTCGCGCACCGACATGATGTCGTCGACCCGCACGACCGGATCGTCATTCGCCGCCAGGGCGCGCCATTCGTGTGCGTTCAGCTTTTCCTGATTGCCGATGACGGCGTCGACTTCGCCCATGGCGGTGAAGGCTTCCGGCGCGGTCTGGGCGGCGCAGCCGGTGACGATGATGCGCGCGCCGGGTCGTTCCCGGCGGGCGCGGCGAATGGTCTGGCGCGCGGTGCGCACGGCCTCGTTGGTGACGGCGCAAGTGTTGACCACCACGGCGTCCGCAAGGCCCGCTTCGCCGGCGAGACGGCGCATGGCGGCGCTTTCGGCGGCGTTGAGCCGGCAGCCCAGGGTGATGATGTGCGTCGCTGCGGTCATGGCCGCGCCTATTTGGGCCATGGGCGCGCTAAGGACAAGGCGGGTTTTTAAACGTTTGCAGGGGCGTTGGTTTCGCCTGGCGCAGCGCTTTCCTGCGCCATCAATGCGCCGAGCGTGCGCATCGCCCGGTAAAAATCGCCTTCCGCGACCGGGTCGGCGATCATGTCGCGAACATCTTGCGCCCGCTCGCCGAGCCCATCCAAGGCGCGGTGAAGCTGAGCCGCGGCCGCCCGTTCCGACAACTGTCCGGCGACCGCCCGCTGGGCGATGTAATAAGCGCGCGCCAGCGGCGTGTCGGCTTCCTCGGCGCAGAGCGCATCGCGCAGGCGCAGGATATGAGCGCCCTCGGTCTTGACCCTGAGCCATGCCTTACGCCCGCCGTTCTCGACCACGACGCCGTTGATCATCAGTTCTTCATGAGGACGCAGCTTCAGGATCAGGCCGGGCATGTTCTGTCCTCTCAGCGCCAGGTTCCAGGCGGGCTGCGTCGAGTATACAACTAAAAATTGCATATATGCAACTATAAGTAGAGTATTTTTAGGCCTGCGCCGCCCCAGGCGCGTCAGCGCTCCATGGCGAGCAGGATGGCGAAGCCGACCAGCATGAACAGGGCGAAGGGAAAAAACGCGCCGATTATCGCCGGAATGACGCCGAGTTTGCCCAGCGCCAGGGCGAGATTTTCCGCGATGAAATAGGTAAAGCCGATGGTCGCGCCGGCGATCGCGCGGCCCAAGAGAACGCCCTGGCGATGAACCCCGAACCCGGCAATGGCCCCTAAAAGCGGCATCACCAGCGTCGCCAGCGGTTTTGAAAACCGGGCAAGAAAGGACGTCATGGCCTCGCGCGTGTCGGCCCGGTCGTTGCGCAACTGGCGCAGCTTGCGCATCAACTCGCCCAGGGTGGTTTGATCCGGCTTGAGCGTCAGGGCGAACAAAAGCTCCGGATCAAGACGGTTGGTCCAGATGACGTCTTCGCTTGCGGCGACTTCGAGCGTATTGGCGTCCATGGACTTGACGCCGAACAATCGCCAGACGCCGTCTTCATGGCGCGCCGCGCGGGCCTCGACGACATGCGAGGTCAGACCGGCGTCGTCAAAATCGTAAATCGTCACATTCGACAAAAGGACGGCGTCGCCGAATCGCGCCGCGCTCTGGGCGTCGATGAACTCGCCGTCGTAATTGATGCGGATATTGGCGCGCGTGCCCGCGTCTTCCGGCAAATCGAGCGCAAAATCGTTCGCGACCCAGTAATCGAGTTCCTCGGCGTATTTCACCGTGACCGTTTCATGAAAAATAAAATGTGCAACGGCGACGCCGGCGCAGACGATCCCGAGCGGAAACAGGACCCGGTGCGCGGACATGCCGGCGGCGCGCATGACGGTGATTTCGCTGGTGCGGCTCAGGCCCGCCAGGGTCAGGACGACGCCGAGCAGGGCGGCGAACGGGATAAATTGGCTGACGATCTGCGGCGCGCGCAGACTGACGTAACGGACCAGTGAACTGCGGTCGGCGCCTTCGACCGCGAGGATGTCGCTCGACAGATTCAAGAGATCGAGAATCTGCAAAATGATAAAGACAAACAACAACACGCCGATAAAGCGGATGAGAAACATCCGCCCGACATACAGCGTGAAAACGCCCTTCGCCGGATTCACGACGCGCCGCCCGCGCCGGCCGGCGTCTCAGCGGCGGCCAGGCGCAGCGGCTCTTCTTCCTGCCGGCGATTCATCACCTTGGTGGTGCGGGCCTTCTCGATCGAGCCGCTGTAAAGATAAACCGACACCGCCAGAAACACGATAAAAATGCCCCACATGGAAATATACGGCGAGAACTGACCGTTGCTGGCGACGACCTTGCCCCATTCGTCGAGCATTTCGTGATAGACGATCAGGATGCCCACGCCGATGACCGGCTTGAGCGACGAGGCGCGCCGCCGGCCCGTTACGCCCATGGCGATCCCCAGGATCGGCATGACCAGATAGGTCAGGGGATGGATGATCCGCCAATGAAAGCCGGCCCGGTAATCATTATAGAGCGGCGAGGTTTGTGCGTCGGGTGCGTTGAGAAGCGCATAGATCTCGTTGATGGTCGCTTCGCGTTCGTCGCCGCCGCGCGGGCGGAAGACGCCGATCGCCGGCAAGTCGATTTCAAGATCGAAGGAATCGAAATTGAGCGCCTGAATGCGCTCGCCCCGTCCATCGATCAGAACCTGGCGTCCCTGTTCGAGCTTTAACAAGAGGGTGCTGATGTCGGGGGTGGTGGAAATCGCGGCGTGACGCGCGGTGACGACCGTCTTGCCGCCATCCCGCGCCCGGGTTTCCAGAAAAATGTCCTCTGCTTCTCTTGTTTCCTTGTTGATGGCGCCGAGGCGGATGGTGACGTTGTCGGAGATGTCGATGAATTCGCCGGCGGGGATTTTGATCCCCAGCGCCCCGCTGGTCACGTCGAATTGGATCTGGCGGTAGGTGTAACGCGCATAGGGCTGGATGTAGGAAACCAAGAGGAAATCGAACACCATCAGGAAGAAGATCAGAATGTATATCGGGCGCAGCAGGCGAAAAAACGACGCGCCGCTCGAACTCAAAGCGTCTAGCTCGCTCGACAGCGACAGCTTGCGAAAGGCCAGCATGACGCCGAGAAACGTGCCTAGCGGCAAGGCCACGCTGAAATAATGCGGCGTCAAATTCGCGAGCATGCGCCAGACGACGTTGATCGGCCCCTGCTCGGCCAGCACGAAGTCGAACAGCCGCATCATCTTTTCCAGCGCCAGCAGCATCACCGCCACGCCCAGCGCCAAGAGCAGGGGCGTCGCCACCGCACGCAGAATATATCGATCGACTAGGTTCACGCGAGGCGTCGAACTCACCAAGGGTAGCTGCCCCGGGCGGGCGATGCGCGCCGCGCCCGGTCTCGCGTCTGTAGCGAATTCCGGGCCAGATCGGAAGGCGGCGGTGCGTTATTCCGCAGGCTTTACTGCAGTTCTGGCCAGGGGCAGCGTGGCGGCGAACATGATGGCGTTGAAAAGCTGGGACAACCCGGCCTCGGCGACCAGCATGCCGGCCACCGCCGCTTCCGGCGCGCCGACGATCGGCGCCAGGGTCAGCGCCGCGGTGAGATAGACAATGTCCTGATTTGGCAAGAACGGAATTCGGCTCAGGACCAGCTGCAAGGCGATGAAGGTGAGCCAGGCGAGGAGCGGCGCCCCGGGCAGGGCGGCGGCGTACATTGAGGCGTGGAGCACGATGATGAGCACCTGACGCCCGCCATGAAGGCCGAGCAGCTTGGGCAAAACCCCCGGCGGCAAGGCCAGCAGCTTGCGGCGGAAGGCGGTGACGACGACGGCCAGCGTGCCGGCGGTGAGAAACGCGATGGCGAACAGCCAGCCGGCGCCCGGAAACGCGTCGATCCCCGCCTTCAGACCGCCGGTGGCGGCGAGGATAGCGACAAGAATGACGGTCGCCGTGTTCGAGGCCAGGGCGGAGATTAAAGCGATGTCCTTCACGCTGACCAGAATCGTCTTGTCGGAAAGGCGCAACCGCCGGCGCGCCCATAAGGTCAAAAAGGCCTCGCCGGAATAGCCCATCACCGCGAAGTTATAAACGCGCTTGCGGATGAACACGAAGAAGTGACGCACCAGCGGTTTGCCCCACACGATTTCATAAAGCGCCAGTTCCGCGAAAGGATGGACCAAAAACCGCAGTACAAAGAACAAATAAAACCATGGAGATACGGGCAGCGCGTTCAAGACGTCGATCCAGCCGACCTGGCTCAGCCGGTAGATAAGATACGCGACGATGACGGCGAACAGCGTCCAGCGCGATATGCTGAGCGCGCGCTGAACTTCGGTACGTTGGCGCAGGCCGCGCCAGCGTTCCGCCGCCTGATCGATGATGCGCCGCGGGCCGGTCATGGCCGGGCAAAAGAGCCTAAACGGCGCTCGAACGCTAGTGTGGCGGGTCCGAAATTCGCTCGGTAATTGCGGCGAGCGGTAAGCGAATTTCGGACCCTTAATGCCACACTAGACTCTATAATTTCTAGTGACCCTTTTGAATCCGAAATTCGTTTCGGCCTCTCCGGATATATAGGACGAATTTCGGATTCGGGTCACTAGCAGAAAATAAATGCCGTCACGCGTCCTCGCGGCGGCCCTCGACCCAGTCCCAGAACAGGGCGGAGATATCCGCGCCGCCGAAACGGCGCACTTCCTGAATCCCGGTGGGGGAGGTGACGTTGATTTCGGTCAGGAAGTCGCCAATCACATCGATGCCGGCGAGAATAAGGCCCCGCTTGGACAGGGCCGGCCCGATGCGGTCGCAGATTTCCTGATCGCGGGCGCTCATCTCGACCGCTTCGGCGCGCCCGCCCACATGCATGTTGGAACGATATTCGCCCTGCGCCGGCACGCGGTTGATAGCCCCGACAGCCTCGCCGTCGAGCAGAATGATGCGCTTGTCGCCGCCGCTGACGGCCGCCAGATATTTTTGCGCGATAATCGGTTCACGGAAGGCTTCCGCGAACAGCTCGACCAGCGCATTGAAGTTGCCGTCTTCGGGCGCCATCCGGAATACGCCGGCGCCGCCATTGCCGTAAAGCGGTTTCAGGATGATGTCGCCATGCTCTTGGCGGAACGCTTTGACCGCGTCCATGTCGCTGGTGATCAAGGTCGGCGGCGTTAAATCCTCGAACTCGGTGACGTAAAGTTTTTCCGGCGCGTCGCGCACGCCGCGCGGATCGTTGATCACCATCACGCCCGGCTGAAGCCGTTCGAGAATTTGCGCCGCCGTAATATAGCTCATGTCGAAGGGCGGATCCTGGCGGATCAGCACGACGTCATATGCGCGAAGATCAACAAGCGCCGGCGCGGAAAGACGCACATGCGCGCCCTGCTTGCGCGCGATCGCCTCGATGCGCTGGGCGCGCGCGCTGACCCGCGCGCCGCAAAGCTGCAACCGCGCAGGCGGGTAAACCCAGATTTCGTGCCCGCGGCTGTGCGCTTCGAGCGCCAGATCGAAGGTTGTGTCGGCGTCGACGTCGACATGTTCGATGGGGTCCATCTGGATGGCGATTTTCAACATGGCGGGTTCGGGCGCTTTCCTTGTTTCGTCCAGCCTTACTGCGCGTCGCCCGGCAGGCGAAGGGCGATGTGGCTGACGACTTGTTCAACGCCGGCGACGGTGCGGGCGAGTTCGAGGGCGCGGTCGCGTTCGGCCTGATCGCGCGCCGCGCCGATGATGTAAACCATCGCTTTGGACACTGAAAACTTATAGCGCGTGCTGGCAACGTCGCCGGCGGCGATCAGTTTGGCGCGCAAGGTTTGGTCGATGCGCGCATCTTCAAAGCCCTGGCCGAAAGACGTCTTCTCGTCGATCAGGATTTCATCGATGACCTGACTAACGCCTCGCGCTTTCCAGGCGTTGTCGAGCAGCTTTCCGCGCCCGTCTTCGCTGCGCATCGTCCCGGTCAGCATCAGGCGGCCTTCGAAGATGGTGATGTCGACGTCTGAATAATCATGGGTCCGGTCGCTGAAAAGGACGCCCTGGATTTGTGTGTTGGCGGACAGATCCGCCACGCTCCGGTCAAGCGAACGGCTCGACGCGCAGGCGGCGAGCAACAGCGGCGCGCCTGCCGCGACTGCCAGACGAACCCATCCAATACGCATCGATACTGCTCCCTTGGGCGCTTTAATCGCCTTCGCGCCAGGCGTTGGCAATATGGCGCCAGCGCCAGCCGGCGACGGCGATGATATCGTATCGCATGTCCGATTGGGCAAGATGGGGATGGCGGGCGATAAACGCGGCCGCGGCCGCGCCGATGCGCCGCCGCGCCGCCGGGGTCACCGCGCTCGCCGCATCGTCGAGCCGGCCGCGCGCCTTGACCTCGGCAAATACGACAAGGCCGCCGCGCCGGGCGATCAGATCGATTTCGCCCACTGGAGCCTTGTAGCGCGAGGCGATGATGGAAAAGCCCTTGCACCGCAACACCAGCGCCGCGAGCCGTTCCGAGCGCCGGCCGGCGGTCTCGGCGCGGCGCCGGCCGTTGCGGTCGCGCCGGGGACTCATTTTTCGTCCTTTATGGCCAGCGCCCTGGCGTAGGCCGCCTTGCGCGCAATGCCGAGCGTTTCGGCGGCGGTCGCGGCGGCTTCCTTGACGCTCATCTCGCCGAGCGCGCGCCGCAGGAAGGCGTCGAGATCCTTTTGCGTGGCGATGCTTTTCTCAGGCGGAAAGACCAGCACCACGATTTCCCCCTTGGGCGAGTGCTTTTCGTAATGAGCCGCAAGGGCCGGCAGAAGGTCCTCGCGAAATTCTTCATGCAGCTTGGTGATCTCTCTGGCGATCACCGCGCGCCGGTCGCCGAACGTTTGCGCCATGGCGGTAAGACTGGCGCTAAGCCGTGCGCCGGATTCATAAAAAACAAGGGTCGCGTCGATCGCCGCCAGTTTCTTGAACATCGCCGCGCGGGCGTCGCGTTTTACCGGCGGAAATCCGGCGAAATAGAATTTATCGCTCGGCGCCCCCGCCGCCGACAGCGCGGCGATCGCCGCGGACGGTCCGGGCACGGGAAAGACGGCGATGCCGGCGTTGCGCGCCTCGCGCACCAGCTTGTAGCCGGGATCGGAAATCAACGGCGTGCCCGCATCGCTGACAAGGCAGATGCGCGCGCCGTCTTGCAGCTTTTTAATGATCTCCGGGCGCATGCGCGCGGCGTTGTGTTCGTGATAGGCCATACGTTCGGTCTCGATCCCGTAGACCGCGCACAGTTTCGCCGTATGGCGGGTGTCTTCGCACAGGATCAGATCGGCGGCCTTTAAGGCGTCAACGGCGCGGTAGGTCATGTCGCCGAGATTGCCGATCGGCGTCGCCGTCACATAAAGGCCGGGTTTAAGCGATAGCATCGCGCGGGTCATGGCGGCGAGCAATGGCCGCGCGCGGCTTGCCCGTCAATTGCCGACGGCGTCAGGGCTTGTTTACGGGCGCGTCAGCGAAGGCTAGTCTCGCGCCGCAAAACGGGAGGGATCGGCTTAATGCGGTTCGACTTCGGCAAGATCTTTCAGGCGGCGCTGTTTGTGGGGCTCGCCGCCGTCATAGCCGCCTGCGGCAGCACGCCCTCCCGGCCGGGTTCGCCGGTCCCGCAAACCGTCGCGCGGCCCGACCGTCCGGCCGCCGAAGAGCCGCGCTTCGGCCCGGAAATCCAACGGGAAACGAGAAGCTATGACCGGCGCGGCTATGTCCGGCCGCCCCATCTGGAAGGCGCGGAGCCGGTTCGCGTCGGCCTGTTGCTGCCGTTTACCGCCAATAGCGAAGCGGCCCAGAAAGTCGCTTCGGCGATGTTCGACGCCGCTCAGCTTGCCGCCTTCGACGCCGGCGGCGATCGTTTCCTGTTGATCCCCAAAGACACCAAGGGCCTGCCCGACGGCGCCGCGGCGGCGGCGCGATCCGCCCTTGCCGACGGGGCGGAGATCATTTTGGGGCCGTTGTTTTCCGAATCGGTCGCTTCCGCCGCCATGGTCACGCGCGCGGCGAATGTGCCGATGATCGCGTTTTCATCCGACCTCAACGCCGGCGGCGACGGCGTTTATCTCCTCAGCTTTCCGCCGGAACTGGAAATCGAGCGGATCACCGATTACGCGGTCAGTCAGGAAATGACCCGCTTCGGCCTGCTCGCCCCGATGACGGTTTACGGCGAACGGGTTTCAAGCGCGTTCGCCGAGGAAGTTTTTATCCGCGGCGGCGTCGTCGTTCATGAAGAACGCTACGAGCAAAATCCCGACGCCATGCTCGCGCCCGCTAAACGCCTGGCGGCCTATTCGGCGAAGATCGTGCCGCTCAAACTGCGCCATGAATTCGACCGCAGCGCCCGGGAGGAAATTTCCGACGATGCCGAAGAAACCGAAGAGGAAGAAGATCTCGGTTATACCCAAGGCTATCAGGCGGTGCTGATGCCCGAGCAGGGAACGCTGTTGCGCGCCCTCGCCCCGCTGCTGCCCTATTACAATGTGGACATCACCCAGGTGAAACTGCTGGGTGTTTCGGCCTGGAACAATCCGCGCCTGACCCGCGAGCCGGCATTGCGCGGCGGCTGGTTCGCCGCGCCGGATCCGGAAATCACCCGCAGTTTCGAAGAGCGTTTTGCCGGGGCTTTCGGCGCGCCGCCGCCCCGCCTCGCCTCGCTCGCCTATGACGGAACGCTGCTGGCCGCCCGGCTCGGGACCGTTGAAAGCCGGCGCCGGCGCTTTTCCGTAGCAGCGATCACCGATCCCAACGGTTATTTCGGCGCCGACGGCCTCTTCCGTCTGAACCGCGACGGCTCGGTCGACCGGGGCCTGGCGATTTTGGAAATCCAGCCCGGCGGGATTCAAGTCGTCGACCCGGCGCCGCGCAGCTTCGCCCCGAGCTTTTAGCCGTGGCGTTGCGGATCGCGTAATTCATATCTCCGCTCATTCCCCCCGACCTGATCGGGGGGAAAGCGGGAATCCAGTCTTATGAATAAAGTCGGGCTTTGCCCGTCATTTTTCTTTTGCTGGATCCCGGCTCTGCGCAGCATCACCCCGGACTTACGATCCGGAGCGCTGCAGCGCGTCCGGGATGAGCGGGTGATCCGTTTCATGTGCAATCGACCCTAGCGCTTCCGGCGACAAAGGATAAGCCGTCGATCAAGGTCTTTTGCGCCTATCCGATAAGCTCGTAAATCAGGGTGTTGAGAACGCGCCGGCCCTTTGGCGTCGCGCGCAGGCGGCCGCAGTCAAGCGTTAAAAAACCGTCATCGACAAGTCGTTTCAAGCGGACGGGTCGCGCATCGTCAGCATAGAAATAATCGTCCGCATATAATTTGATCCCTTCGGCGAGGCGCAGGCCCATGCTCAGCCGTTCGGCGAGCTGCGCGTCTTCGTTAAGCGTTTCGATGCGCGCCGCGCCGGCGGGATCTTCTTCAATCGCTTTAAGATAAGCGTCCGGCGCCGCGCAGGCTTCGGCAGCGATGCGCTGCCCGTCGACCGTCAATCGTCCATGGGCGCCGGGTCCGACGCCCACATAATCCTGATAGCGCCAGTAAAGAAGATTGTGGCGCGATTGTTCGCCCGGCGCGGCGTGATTGGAGATCTCATAGGCGGCAAGGCCCGCCGCCGCGGTCATCTCCTGGGTCAGATCGTACATGTCGGCGCAAACGCCCTCGTCCGGCGGCGCCCAGCGCCCGGCGGCGACGGCTTTGTGAAACGCCGTGCCCGGTTCGATGGTGAGTTGATAAAGCGACAGATGTCCCGCGCCCAATGAAAGCGCCTGGCTCAGTTCCGCGCGCCAGTCCTCAAGGTCCTGGCCGGGGCGGGCGTAGATGAGATCGAACGTCACACGGGGGAAGGTTTTGATCGCCGTCTTGAGCGCCCGCATCGCCTCATCCGCGCCATGATTGCGGCCGAGAAAAGCGAGCGCGTCATCGCGCAGGGACTGCACGCCGAGGGAAAGACGGTTGACGCCGGCGGCGGCGAAGGCCTCGAAACGGGCTCCTTCCGCATCCGTCGGATTGGCCTCAAGGGTAATCTCCCGATCGGGCGCAAATCCCCACAGGCGCGCGCAGGCGGCGATCACCGCCTCAATCACCGGGACCGGCGCGAGCGACGGCGTGCCGCCGCCGAAATAAAGGCTGGTCAGCGTTCGGCCTTCGGTGCGCTGCGCCCAGTATTCGAGGTCGCGGGTCAGCGCCCGGGCCCAGCGCGCCGCGTCGATCTCGCGATTCTTATGGACGTTGAAATCGCAATAGGGGCAGATGCGCGCGCAATAGGGCCAGTGCACGTAAACGCCGAGGGAAGTTTCGGAAGCGTCATCCATATGAGCGCAACTTTATCCCCTCCCCTTGAAAAGGGGAGGGCTGGGGCATCGGGCGCTTAATCGGGATCGGCGTGAAGTTCAAAGGCCCGCTCATTCCCGCGAAGGTGTTGTCTTCCGTGAGATTGTTTAGCCTTTGGAGCGGTGCGTTGTATCCAAGGCATTGCAGTCTGGTTCTATTGTACGCATCAACGGTGTTTTTGATGAAGGCGTTTCTGTCTTGGTGATTGGCGAAGCGGTTTCTGCCGGCGTTGTCGCCGTTTGGCGGTACGGTCCGGATCGCCTCTGCGAGCCTGCGATTAAAGCGCTCGACCATGCCGTTGGTCTGGGGCGTGTAGGGGCGCGTCAGCTTGTGGCGAATGCCGTGGGCTGCGCAGACGCGGTCAAAGGCGGCCGGCCTGTTCCGGCCGGCCTGGCGCCCCAGTAGGCGCCGCCGAACCGATCCGTAAACTCAGAGCCATTGTCGGTGAGGATCGTATGGACGGGATGGCCAAAACTTTCGAGGAAACGCTCAAGACATCCGGCGATCGTCCCTTGCCGGCGGTTGTCGATAATTTCGCCATAGGCGAAACGCGTCGTCCGCTCGATGGCGACAAAGACATAGGACGGCCTGCGGTCCAGCTTCGGCAGGTGTTTGAGATCGATGTGCACATAACCGAACGCGGTCTCATCAAAACGACCCGTCCTTTGCGTCGCCTCTTCTTTCGGCAGACGCGACAGGCCATGGCGCTTCAGGCATCTGTAGATTGAGGAGCGCGAGAGCGTTTTGTTCACGCAGCGCCGCATGACCTCCGTCACATCGTCAAGGCTGAGCCGCGCATCCTTGCGCAAGGCGCAGATCAGCGCCTCTTCCTCCAGGGATGTCGATTGCCCAAGACGGCGCGGCGTGTGAGACCGGTCCGCCGTGTCGGACCGCCCCCGCCAGCGGCGGATCGTTGTCTCGCTGACCCCCCAGTTCTTGCGCCAAATCCGCCGCCGAGGCCGCGCTCGCTTGAATATAGGCGCGCACCTTCGGCGTCGTCGTCGCATTGGCGTGCAGCTTAATGTCCATAGCCCAACTCCCGAAGCAAACTCAGACCACGCTGAACCGAGTCGCGATCAAGCCAATCATCCGAAATAAAATACGAAGGCGGGAATCCATTTGCGCTTTGGTCTTTCTGGATTCCCGGCCCGACCGCGAATGCGGTCAAACTATAATTAGCGCGCCTTCGCGCGCGGGCGCGGGAATGAGCGGCGGGGAAGGTCTGCGATTCAGTATAAAAGCCCGGACCTGTAGGCAGGGGATCAGAATTGTTCCAAACAGGCCTTTTTGAGCTTGCGGAAAGCATCGGCGCGGTGGGAGATGGCGTGTTTCGCATCCGGTTCCATTTCTCCGAAGGTCATATCATGGCCGTTGGGGATAAAAATCGGGTCGTAACCGAAGCCTTTTTTTCCCCGGGGCGGGAAGGTCAGGCGGCCCCGCACCTCGCCTTCGAAGATCTCCTCATGGCCGTCGGGCCAGGCAAGACAAAGAACGCACACGAAACGGGCCGAAAAGTCCTCTGTCCCTGTCTTTCGAAGCTCTTCTTCGACCCGAACCATGGCCCGGCCGAAATCGCGGGGGGAGCCCGCCCAGCGGGCCGAATAGATCCCCGGCGCGCCGCCGAGGGCGACAACGTCGAGACCGGAATCATCCGCCAGCGCCGGTAGGCCGGATCCTACTGCCGCGGTCCGGGCCTTGATCGCTGCGTTCTCGGCATAGGTCTTTCCGGTCTCTTCCGGGTCAAAAAGGCCGAGTTTTTTGGCGCCAATGATTACAATCTCGTAAGGTTCTAGTAACTCATTGATCTCTTTGACTTTTCCGTCGTTATGAGAGGCGATGACGAGCCTTTCAGCGACCAGTTTTCGCGGGTTTTCGGCCATGGTTTTATCCCTTATCGAAAAAAATTTATCGTTTTTCGACAAAAACCCCTTGCATCGTTTTTCGATAAGTGTATATCGATAATCAACAAGACGGCGGACACACCGCCGCACGGAAGAGCCCGAAAAAGACCCCAAAGAGGGCAAGCAGCGGGCGGCGCCGGGGCCGGCAAGAGCCAACAAAAAAAGAGCGGCAGGGAAATCCCTAACCGCTCAGAAAATCAGAATGAGTTGCGTTGGTTCAACAAGGGAAAAGAAAAGGAGAAACCCCATGTCACGCAATAGCTCGATGAATAATGTTGGCGGATTTGGCGGATTTGTCAACGGCCTTGCCGTTCTCGTGACGATTTCGGTCATCGGCGCCGGTTATCTTTCGGCGGTCGGCGCTTTCGCCGGACTAGCCTAATGTCCCGCTATCTTCATCTGGCCGCCGCGTGCGTCTTCGCGGCGGTCGCCGCTGCGAGCCTCGTGGGGCTCGCCACGGCCGCGCCGCGCGACGGCGCCGAATCGGCGCAAAAAGTAGACTGCGCCAAAACGCTTTGCATCATGGCGATTTTCTAAAGCGTGTCGCGCATGAGTGGGGGCCGGTTATGCGCAACAGACACGGGGCAAAACAATACCTAAAGCGCGCCTGTTGAATCCGATAAAACAAGACGTGCTTTAGGCGCGGCGAATTCGACAACACATGGAGACGGAAGATGCGGGCGATCGGAAAAGGATCCCTGGCCTCGTTGCTTGCGGTGGGGTTGCATTTCACGCGGATCATTTTGTGGATCGTTGTGTGCGCGCTCGGGATCGCCCTGGTGATCTCGCCCTTCGCGCCGATGATCGCCGACGCCTTCCGGGACTCGGACAACATAGACATCGAGACGGGCGGCGGCGCTTTCATCGCCGTCGCCTATCCCTTCGTCACCGCCGTGGTGATGTTGTTCGTGGTCAACCGGCTGCTTGAGATTCTGAAAACCCTGCGCTTCGGGTCGCCCTTCGTCAAAGAAAACGCCGACCGGTTTCGCGCCGTCGGCTATGCGCTCTTGCTGGGCGAGGGTGCGAAATTCGCGTTCGGGTTTTTGTCGCTGGTGACGCGCACCGACGTGGATATCGATTCCAACATGATCGCCTGGCTCGCCATCATTGCGGTGTTCGTGCTGGCGGAGGTGTTCCATGAAGGCGCCCGAATGAAGGAAGAGCAGGATTTGACGGTGTAGCCCATGAAGATCCCGACATTTCTCGATTTGCTCGATCATGAAGCGACGCCGGACTGGCGAACGCCGACCTTCTGGCTTGGCTCCCGCGGCGCCTGGTTCGCGCCCGGGCTTTTGTTCGGACTGACCTTCGCCCTTTATATTTCCTTGCTGCTGTCGCTCGTCGGCTCAGGATTGTTCTTGTTGTCCGGCGGCGAGACGCAAGGCGCCGTGCAATCCGCCGCGCAATTCTTAAGCCCGCGTTTGGCGGATCCATGGGCCGCCGGCGGCGTCATCCTGACGCTCGCGCTTTACATATTCATTGCGGAAAATGTCTTGCGGATCGCGCTCGATACGGCGGCGGCCAAGCCGTTCGAAGCCAAAAACGCATCGCGTTTTTTCCGTGCGGCCGGCGCAGCGGCGATTTTGTCCGCCATGCATTTCCTGAACGTCGTGCTCGATAGCGGGTTTGGCGCTCGCTTCGCCGGCGGATCGGCCTCGGGTGTTTATGCGAGCCTTTTGCTGGCGATCACTTTCGTGAGTTTGGCGTCCGCGTTTCGCGAGGGCGAGCGGCTCAGGCGCGAACAGGATCTGACCGTCTGATGGGGATTTCGGTGAAACTCGATCGCGTGCTTCTCGACCGCGGCATGTCGCTGACGGAACTGTCCGAGCGCGTCGGGGTCACCATCGCCAATCTTTCCATTCTCAAGACCGGCAAGGCCAAGGCCATCCGGTTTTCAACCCTTGAAGCGATCTGCAAGGAGCTCGACTGCCAGCCGGGCGATATCCTTTTTTTTGACGAGGATTGAGCCGCCGTCAGGGCGCGGGCCGCCCCACAAAGGCGTTTAGCCGGTCGCGCGTAATGGCGCTTTCATGCGCCAGCCATTCGCGAAAGCGCTTTACATGGGTTCGGCGGACGGCGTCGTTTCGATAGAGCTTGCGCTGCCGGAGAAAGTCGCGCGCCTTATGAGCAAGCGGAAATCAAATTGCCGCCCTGCATAGGGCGCATGCTCGACACGGAATGAATTATTGATAAGGCGCCGACGCCGGCTTTTGGGTTTGCACGTCCGCCGCTTCGGGCCGGGCCGGATCGGCGGCGCCGACCGCGCGGCTGGCGAGGGCGAAGGCCAACAGCGCCGCCGCCAGGGACGTGGTCAGGATATAGGGCGCCTGGGGCGCGACCGCATAAAGACTGAACGCGACCAGCGGGGAAACGATGAAACCGGACGCGCCGGCGGAATTGGCAAGCCCGATCGCCGCGCCCTGTTCGTCGGCCGTCACGCTCAGCGAAGCCGCCGCGCTATAGCCGGGAAAGGCGAGCCCTGCCCCGAAGCCGCCGAGCATCATGCCGAAAATCACCGGACCGAGATCGGCCGTCAGCCAGATCAGCGCATGGCCGACAATGATCAGCGCCGGGGCGATGCGCATCAACAGCCGCGGCGCCAGACGAAAGCGCTGAACGATCACCAGCTGGGACATCAGCGAGGCCATGGCGCTCGCCATCAGGCCGACGCCCACAAGTTGCGGCGCCGTCTGGGTCGACAGGCCCAGGCGGTCGATGAAGTAAAAGCCGATGGTCTGTATGGGGATCGCATTGACCACGCCGAAACCGAGACCGAAGATCAAAAACGGCCGCAATCGCGCATCGGTCAGTTTCACTTTGGGGTTTTTTTCCCGTTTGATCGGGCGGGAGCGTTCGGGAAGAAAGATCAGCACCGCAACGCCCATCAGCGCGGCGAGTACGGCCATGGCGAAGAACGGCGCCACCGGACCGATCACCGCCGCCGCCGCGCCGAAGCCCGGCCCGAGCATGGCGCCGAAGCCGAAAGCGACGGAAAAGCTCGCAATGCCCGCGGTGCGATCGAGCGCGCTGGTGCGGTCGGCGATATAGGCCTGGGCCGCGGGCTGGCCCGCCGAGCCGATCATGCCGTAAAGCGAGCGCGTAAAGACCAGCAGAAGATAAAGCGGCATGCCCGACAGGGCGCCCGCCAGGCCGACTTTCACCGACGCGCCGAACAGCGCCATGGAAAGCGCAAATCCCCCCAGACCGATCAGAATGAACGGTTTGCGTCCGCGGTTATCGCTCGCCCGGCCCCAGCGCGGCCCGAGCAACACCCAGCAGATCGCCGAAAACATAAAGATCAGGCCGACGCGGAATTCCGAAAGGCCGATGTCTCGCGCCAGCGGCGGCAGCACCGAAAAGACGATGGTCTGGCCCATGCCCGCGCACACCGCGCCGGCGAGCAGCACCGCAATGGCGATGGCGCGCCGGCGCGGCGTGGTCGGCCCCGGCGGAATAGGGGCGTTGCGGGTGTTGGGCGCGTCCATGGCGGTTTCTTCCGGCTCCTCATCCTGAGTGTCTGAACGGAAATTCAATTCAAACCAACGACGTTATTGCCGGGTTCATGGTTCCCATCCATGAACTCCCGGCAATCCAGAAACGGTGAGTTCCGCCCCGAATTTTCAGGCAAATATCTGACGCTTCTGGATGCCCGGAACAAGTCTGCTGCTGTCCGGTTTAGATTTTGAGCTTCAAAGCACTGCCGGCTTTTCATTGGATCTGTCTCGATTATCGCCCTTTGGGACATGGAGGCCGACGGGGTCTGTGCTTGCCGATCAGCCCAATACCCCCTTCGGCCCTTCGGGCCACTTCCCCCGCAAGCGGGGGAAGAAAACCTTGCGGTAATCGCCGCTCCTCCCCCGCTTGCGGGGGAGGCAGCCCCCGGACTTGATCCGGGGGACGGAGGGGGTCGGCTTTCAACATGACAGGAGCGATCATCAACTATTCATTTCGCTAAACCGGACAACAGCGAGGCAAGTCCGGGCATGACAATCCGTGGGGTCATGCGCATTTTGAATCGGACACCGAACTTGTCGAAGGACGCCGGAAAGAGCGGAGATAGGAATGACCCAATCCGCACAAGCGTTTAGCCTTCATCGCTGCGCCGATGGACGCAAGGCGGTCCATTGCCTATATGGCGGTCTTCTATGACCGAACCGGACCTTTCTTTCCGTGCGGACGATCCGCGCCGCAATCTCGCCGGGCTGACCCGGACCGAGCTGCAATCGGTCCTGGGCGAGGCGTTCGCGCTGAACGAAAAACGCGCGCGCATGCGCGCGAGCCAGCTCTGGCGCTGGATCTATCATTACGGCGCGACGGATTTTTCCGTCATGACGGATATCGGCAAGGAAATGCGCGCGGCGCTGGCGGCGCAGTTCGTCATCGCCCGGCCGGAAGTCGTCGAGCGCCAGGTTTCAAGCGACGGCACGCGCAAATATCTCTTGCGCATGGCGCCGGGGATCGAGGCTGAATGCGTGTTCATTCCCGATGTGGGCCGGGCGGGGGCTTTATGCGTTTCCTCCCAGGTCGGCTGCACGCTCAACTGCACCTTTTGTCATACGGGCACCCAGGCGCTGGTGCGCAATCTGACCGCGGCGGAAATCGTCGGCCAGGTGCTGGCGGTGAAAGACGATCTTGGCGAATGGCCGTCGGGCGGCGAACGTCGCCGGCTTTCCAATGTGGTTTTCATGGGCATGGGCGAGCCGCTTTATAATCTCGACAATGTCGCAAAAGCCATCGAGGTGATCGCCGACGGCGACGGGATTTCGATTTCGCGCCGGCGCGTCACGGTATCGACCAGCGGCGTCGTTCCGCAGATGAAGCGCCTGGGCGAGGACACCGCAGCGATGCTGGCGATTTCGCTGCATGCGACCAATGATGCGTTGCGCGATGAACTGGTGCCCATCAACCGAAAATATCCGATTGCGGAACTGTTAAGCGCCTGCCGGACCTATCCCGGCGTCGGCAATGCGCGGCGCATCACCTTCGAATATGTCATGCTCAAGGGCGTCAACGACACCGACGCCGAAGCGCGCGAACTGGTGCGATTGCTCAAGGGCGTGCCCGCCAAGATCAATCTGATCCCGTTCAATCCCTGGCCCGGCGCGCCTTATGAATGTTCGACCTGGCGCCGCATCGAAGCCTTCGCCGACATTGTTTATCGCGCCGGCTACGCCTCGCCGATCCGAACGCCCCGCGGCCGCGACATTCTCGCCGCCTGTGGGCAGCTCAAATCCGCCAGCGTCAAGAAACGCGCGAGCGAGGCAAGGCGGGAAGCGGCGGTTTGAGACAGAACCTACTGGATTCCTTGACAAATCGCCCAAAAATGACTATTGAATAGGCAGCTACGGACTGGACATATCCGGTCGGCGAAGGGTCTCGGCTAAGTCGGGGCCCTTTGCTTTAGGGAAAAACTTTAAGCCCAAAGCCAGTTATTCCGCGTGGACCCCGTCTTATTTTTGGTTTGATGGTATCATATGCTCGATTAGGCTGCCCTGGGCGAAGTACGCTCAATCCAATTGGTCGAGCGGTAAGATCTGCCAGTTGCATGCCTCCTAAATTCACACCTTTTGCAGCGAACATAAGTTTAAAACACGGCATTCGTGTTCCATCATAGTTGCCGCCATCGACAATACGCCTAAACGCCAACTCTAAAGCATCGTTTTCAGTTTTGCCTCTACCTTCGGTTAGAATGAAAGTTTGGCGATCCTCTTGCTTTTCCTCAGTCATAAACCGATACGTACGTTCCAAGCAAAAAGTTAACGCTATTGCGTAAGGATCATCAGGTTCCGCATAACGTCTTTTGAGCTCTTCTTTGTCAATTACGGCTGCAATGATTGTCATCGGAGCATCAGCAATGATCTGCGCAAGATCGGCCATGAATGCGTCGCGCTTATTTTTATCTCTTAGGAAGGAAAATTGACCGTTGGGTTTACGGATATCGTACTCGTGTAGAATTACGTTATCGTGGTTGAAATGCTTGAATTTGAAACGTTGAATAGATGGCGAAACCGTTGAGGAGTATTGTTCCTTCTGGAAAATACAAAAAGTGAGCACAAAAATTGGATACTGCGGGTCTATGTTTTCGATATTGGCATCGCCGCTTTCATCCACATAAATAATAAAATCGCTATTTTCCATGTTATTTCGCTGAAAATCCGTTTTATCAATCTAAAGGCGATGGTTTGTATTTTCGAGTAATTAATCGAGCTTGGAAAGGCATGAGCGAACCACGAGTTTAGTCATAAATACAGGGCTTCAATTCTGATGAAGAATATCATCATAGCCCACTCTGATATGATTCCCGACGCTGAACTCACCGAAACCTTCATCCGCGCGTCGGGGCCGGGCGGGAAGAATGTCAACAAAGTCGCTAGCGCTTAGAGATTCAAATCGTGGATTTCAGCGCCTTCAAGCAAAGGTGCTCTAGCTCGATATCTACATCTAAACGCTGTCGGCCGGGGCGGATGTTGACGCCGTGTCGGCGCAGACCGCGTCGATGATCTCGATGACTTCGGCCGCATAGTACCGGCGTTGCTTCTGGAATTCGGCCGAGCAAAGAAAGTCCCCATGGCGGGCCACCTCGCCGCGGACAATCTCGCGCCAATCCGTCGACCGCGTGTTCTGAAGCACCTCGTCGAACGAATAGAGCATGTTCGCCACGAAGAGTTCATATTGAGCGGAACGGCCCTGTTGTCTTAGCCGGTCGTAATCCGGATTGGCGAGTTCGGGTCGTTCAAGCGCCTCCTGGAGATATTGGCGAAACAGACTCATTGCGGTGGCCTCGCGCTGGATCGCCCGCTGGCCGCGGATTTGGACATAAACCATGGCGATCCCTGCGAAAGCGACGACGGCGGCGAGCGCCGTCGCGAACCCCTGAATGACCATTGCGAGTTCGACGAGTGTCAGCGCCCCGGCGTCATTCATGTTTCCTCCTTTGAGCGGCGAAAACAATTTCGTTCGGCGCCCAGGCGCGGATTGTCAGCGCAGCGTTTAATTCCGACTGTTCCTTCGTCGACGAACGCGCCAATCGGGCGGCGGTCCCCCTCGACGCGTTCCGCGTCAAGGCAGACATGCGCGAACAAACGGCCGCCTTCCCGCCGGCAGTCGATGCTATTGCGGCCCCATGGTGCGCAGGCGGTAGCCCTTGGGCGGTTCGAAAGCGTCCGGATCAAGATCGCGCTCGGAGACCGATCGAAGCACGGTTTCGCTCTCCAGTTCGCCGCCCTCGAAGCTGCGCGTAACGACCGGAAAGCCGTTGATTTTGGTAAAGGAGTCGATCGGGTTGCGGTCGGCTTTGAAAAACCCGCCGCCGGCGCTGGAAAAAGCCTCCGCGATCTCTTTCCAGAAGTCGGCCATTTCCAGGAAGGCGCCGGCGACCTCGTCCCCGCCCTGGATGTTGTTCCAGTCCGTCACCCACAGTTCCTGGATCTTTTCGCCGTCGAGCAGAACATCGTAGCGGACGCAAGGATAGCCTTGTTTCACGCCGCGCTCGCCGGTCCGGCGAAACTCAGGGGCGACGAGTTTGGGCATGCCGGCCGCGGCGGCGCCCGCGCCGCCCGAGGCGCCCATTTTCCCCTTGAGCATCTGCTCCATCATCTCGCGCTGTTTGGGATCGAGCCCTTCCATGTGCTTTTCAAGCTCTTTCATGGCTTGCTGCATCTGGCCTTGTATCTGACCGTCGATCCGTCCGACCGTGGCTGAATCGACCACCATGTAGGCTTTTTCCCGATGGTCGACGACCACCATCTGGCGACGCTCGCCGTTGAAGATCGCAACGTCCGGCGGGCCGTCGCTCGGCTCGTCGCGACTGGCCGCGATCTCCATTTTTAGGTTGGGCTTTTCCACCGACATTTCGCTGCTTTCGACCCCGGGCGCGCCGGTGTGATAGGTGGTCTCAACCTGGAAGACGACGCCGGCCAAAGCCGGCGCCGGCGCGATAATGGCGGTAAGCAAAATAGCAACAGGTGTTTTGAACTTCATTTCTTCCCCCTTTCGGTCGGCCTTACGGGGCCGCGGGCCTGCGCCAGGAAACGCGGCGACAAGGGCACCGTAAGAGCCTCGCGCGGCGTCGGTCAAGAACCCGCCTCGGCTCAACAATCCCCAGTTCCCGGCGCCGTCAAGATTCGTCATCCAAGCGGATTGATCCCCCTCAATGTGTTCCGCGTCGGTCCCCCTTTTCAAGGGGGATATGCGCGCAAGATGCGCGGTTTTACCTCCTCTTGAAAAGGGGCGGGTGGGGATCGAGTATGATTGGTCAACGTCAATCGACGAACGGGTGTAAACAAAGCGCCATGCCTCTCATTGTGACGCCGCATATTGCCATCCCCGACGGCGAACTTTCCGAAAGTTTCATTCGGGCGTCGGGACCGGGCGGGCAGAATGTCAATAAGGTCGCCAGCGCCGTTCAGTTGCGCTTTGACGCCCAAAACTCCTCGTCGCTGCCCGACGATGTGAAAGCGCGCCTGAAAAGCATCGCCGGGCGGCGCATGACCAAGGACGGCGTCATCGTCATCGAGGCGAAACGCTTTCGCGATCAGGAACATAATCGCGCCGACGCTCGCGCCCGGCTTGCGGCGCTGATCGCGCGCGCCGCTAAGCCGCCGGTCAAACGCAAAAAAACCCATGTGCCGCGGGGACAAAAGACCAAACGGCTCGAACAAAAGCGCCGCCGTGGCGAGGTAAAGGCCAAGCGCGGCCGGCCCCAGCTCGATGATTGATCCCCGGTCCTGACGTTGCTCGCTTTTTTGCGCTAGAGTGTTTTCAGGAAAAGTGGGAACCGGTTTTCCGTCGAAAACGCGACCAAACAAGAATCTAGAGCACGTTCGTGACTCCGATTAAAGTGAACGTGCTCTACGCTGATCCCGGGCGCCGCCGCCGCGTCCGGGGTGTTGCTGAAAGGGACTGTCTCATGGGTTGGATGAAAAAAGCCGCCGCGCTCATCGCCGCGGTCGGCCTGACGGTAAGCGCCACTGCACAGACGGCGAACGCGCAGGCGCCGAACGCGCAAGCATCTGACACAGAGGCCGCCGTCGCCGCGGCGCGGGCCTATCATCAGGCGCAGGGGGCGGCAATCGTGCGCGACTTCGCCGATCTATTGTCGATTCCCAACGACGCGCTCGACGCGGAAAATATACGCCTCAACGCGGAAACCATTTTCGGCCTGTTCGCCGCGCGCGGTTTTTCCATGGAGCTTCTGGAAACCGAAGGCGCGCCGCCGCTGATCTACGGCGCGCTCGAAGCGCCGGGCGCCGAGCGCACCGTTGCGATCTATGTGCATTATGACGGTCAGCCTACGGAAGACGCCAAATGGACCCATCCGCCCTTCGAGCCGGTGCTCTACACCAAGCCGATCCCCGAGGGCGGGGAGATTGTTCCGTTTCCCGCGCCGGGCGATCCGGTCGATCATGACTGGCGGCTTTACGCGCGCTCGACCGGCGACGACAAGGCGCCGATCCCGGCGCTGATCGCCGCCATCGACGCGCTGGCGGCGGAAGATATTCCGCATACGTCTAATATAAAGCTGATCTTCGACGGCGAGGAAGAACGCGGCTCGCCCCATCTCGACGACTACCTCGCCGCCCATGCCGACAAGTTCGCCGATGTGGATCTCTGGCTGTTTTGCGACGGGCCGACCCATCAAAGCGGACGCGCCCAGCTCGTCTTCGGGGTGCGCGGCGTCACCGGCCTTGACGTAACGGTCTATGGGCCTAATCGCGGGCTCCATTCGGGCCATTATGGCGGCTGGGCGCCGGGGCCGGGCTGGCGCCTGGCGCAGTTGCTCGCCAGCATGAAAGACGCGGACGGCGAGGTTCTCATCAAGGATTTTTATACATCGACCGCACCGATCACCGCCGCGGACCGCGCCGCCATCGCCGCTACGCCAGCGGTCGACGGGCAATTGCGCGAAACCTTCGGACTGGCCGCGACCGAAGCGGATGGGGCCCTTCTCGCCGAGCGCATTCTTATGCCGGCGCTCATCTTTAGGGGCCTTAAAAGCGCCGAGGTCGGCGCCGATGCGCGCAATGTCATCCCGCCGTCGGCGACCGCCTCCATCGGCGTGCGCCTGGCGGCCGGCAACGATCCGGAAAAAATGCTCGACCTCGTCGAGGCGCATATCAAGCGCCAGGGCTATCGCATCGTGCGCGAAGACCCGGACGCGGCGTTGCGGCTTAAATATCCCCTGATCGCCAAGGTGACGCGCCGCACGGGCTATCCCGCGGTCAGAAGCCGTATGGACGATCCTTCGGTCGCGCCCCTGATCGACGCGCTTCGCATCGCCGTCGGCGATGAGTTGATCCTAACGCCGACGCTCGGCGGCTCGCTGCCGCTTTACATGTTCGAAGAGGCGAGCGCCGCGCCGATCGTCATCTTGCCGATCGCCAATTTCGACAACAATCAGCATGCGCCGGACGAAAATATCCGCCTGGGCAATCTCTTTTACGGGATCGAAGCCTATGCGGCGGTGTTGACGATGGAGTGAAGGCCGACCGTTCGCGGCGCGAACGCAGCGGCCCGAACGAAATTTGCACAGATGAATTTGGCTTTCCCGCTCATTCCCTCGATCAGGTCGGGGAGAATGAGCGAGGATGGGTTTTGGAAAAGCGTCTTGAACGCAGTGTACGGATACAGCGGGTCGGGCATTCTTCCCCCATTTATGGGGGAAGTGTCGGCGAAGCCGACGAAGGGGGTATTTGAAATCTCGCGTTCAAAAGCTGCACCCCCTCCGTCGCCTTCGGCGACACCTCCCCCGCGAGCGGGGGAGGAAAAGCGCATAAAACCCGCACTCGAATAAGTTGAGCGCAGGCCCATAGATTCAATCCCAGGAGGGTATTTCGCCCGCAAACCCGCATTCGGTCGATAGATATCATACACCTTCCGGGAGGCCGTATAATGCGCGCAGTGATGAATTCGAACCCAACGATAACCACCGCCGTCATCCCGTGCGCTGCGCGGCATGAAATGACGCGCTGCCGACACGGGATCGCCATCCTCCGGTGCCGGCTTTGTTTTAAGCGATCCCGTGTCTGCGCAGCAGCGATAAATCGCTGCAGCGCGCACGGGATGACGCGGAGCAGTCAAATGGCGCCCCACATTTGGGATTTTTCGGCTTGAAACGGAGAAAGTCTCCAAACGCGAAGGGTGCGAATGGCGCCCCACATTTAGGAAATCGTGAGTAGGCAGTAGGAAAGAGACTGGAAGAACGTGGGACAGCGTTCGCAGTGCGTCATACGTAGGAATTGGAATGCGGGGCCGCGGGAATCCTGCGCACGACGGACGACGCACTCTTCCCTATTCCCTATTTCGCTAAGCCGGAACCCGAGATTCTTATGGCTCAAATCAAATCCCGTCTCGAAGCCGCGCTCGGCGCGCGCGCCGCCGCGCTGTCGCCGGTCTCGGGCGGTTCGATCGCCGCCGCCTATGAGGCGCGTCTCGAGGGCGGCGCGCGGGTGTTCGTCAAAAGCTATGACGATGACGCCGGCCTGGTTGATGGCGAGGCGTTCATGCTGCGCTATCTTGCGGAGAAGGGGGCGCCGGCGCCGGCGGTGCTTCATGCGGGCGACGGGCTCTTGGTGCTGGAATGGCTCGACCAGAACGGCGCCGACGCAAATGCGGCGGACGAAGACGCCGGGCGCGCCCTGGCAAGGCTGCACAATGTCTGCGCCGAGCAATACGGGTTCGACCGCGACGTCGCCATCGGTCCGCTGCCCCAGCCCAATGGCTGGATGGACGATTGGCCGGGGTTTTTCGCCGAGCGGCGCATCGCCTATATGACGGGGCTTTGCCGCGACGCCAATGTCATCGATCAAGCGATGGCGATGCGCCTTGACGGGTTTGCGCAAAAGCTCGCGGCGCTGTTGCCCGTCGCGCCGCAAGCGAGCCTTCTGCATGGCGATTTCTGGAGCGGCAATGTGCTGCGCGCGTCGGGCCGGGCGACCGGCTTCATCGATCCGGCGCTCTATTACGGCCATGGCGAAGTCGATCTCGCCTTCGCCGGCATGTTCGGCGGCATCGGCGAGCCCTTTTATGTCGCCTATGGTGAAATCCGACCGCGGCAAGAGGGTTGGGAAGAACGCCGCGCGATCTATCGGCTGTGGCCGGCGCTGGTTCATGTTCGGCTGTTCGGCGCGAGCTATCTGTCCTGGGTCGAGCCGGTTTTATCAAGGCACGGCCCATGACCGGCGTCGCGGGCAGTCTTGCAATCTCCAACGGGACCGCTAGGCAGACCGCCGGAGCCATCATGTCCCGGATCAAAACCCGCTTCGAAAAGCTCGCAAAAGAAAACCGCGCCGCCTTCGCCCCGTTCATCATGGCGGGGGACCCGGACGAAGCGGCCTCGCTTGCGCTTTTGAAAAAACTCCCCGCCGCCGGCGCGGACATCATCGAGCTCGGCGTCGCCTTCACCGATCCCATGGCCGACGGGCCGGCGATCCAGGCCTCGGGCCTGCGCGCGCTCAAGGCCGGCCAGACGCTCAAGAGGACGCTCGCCATGGTCCGGGCGTTTCGCAAAGACGACGGCGAAACCCCCATCGTGCTCATGGGCTATTACAATCCGTTTTACGCCTACGGCGTCGAAGCGTTTATCAAGGACGCGCGCGCCGCCGGCGTCGACGGGCTGATCGTGGTCGATCTGCCGCCGGAAGAAGACGCCGAACTGTGCCTGCCCGCCCGCGCCGCGGGGCTCGATTTCATTCGCCTGGCGACGCCGACCACTGACGACGAACGCCTGCCGGCGGTGATCAAAAATACGTCAGGGTTCGTCTATTACGTTTCCATCGCCGGGATCACCGGGCGGGCGGCGGGCGGGCGCGACGCCGTCACCGGCGCCGTTGGCCGTCTGAAAAAGGCGTCCGGCCTGCCCGTGGCGGTCGGTTTCGGGATCAAAACGGCGGAAAAGGCCGGGGAATTTGCAAAAATCGCCGACGCCGTGGTGGTCGGCTCGGCCCTGGTCGACGAATTGGCGAAATCGCTTGGGGGCGAGGCCCTTGAAGCGCGCTCCGCCGATAGCGATAATGCTATTAACGCTGTCTTGAGGCTAGCGGGGGATATTGCGGCCGCGGTTCGCGGCGCACGGTAGGAGTCATTTTCGGGAATGAGCTGGCTTTCGAATATTCCACCCGGCATCAAGAACATCTTCAAACGCGAAGATGACGGCAACGATACGCTGTGGACAAAATGTTCGGGCTGCGGAGAAATGATCTTCCAGCGCGATCTTGACGCCACGCATCAAGTTTGTCCGGCCTGCAATCATCATCTGCCTATTGGTCCGGCGGAACGGTTCGGTCTCGTGTTCGACAATGGCGAGTACACGCTGCTCGACATCCCCGAACCGGTGCAGGACCCGCTCAAATTCCGCGACGAAAAGAAATACACCGACCGCCTGCGGGAGAACCGCAAAAAGACCGGCCAGAACGACGCCATGCAGGTCGCGGTCGGAACCATCGACGGGGCGGACGTTGTCGTCGCGATTGAGAATTTTTCCTTCATGGGCGGGTCCATGGGGCTTGCGCTGGGCGAGGCGATGCTCAAAGCCGCCGAAGAAGCGATCGCGCGCAAAGCGCCGCTCATCGTGTTCACCGCCTCGGGCGGGGCGCGCATGCAGGAAGGCATTTTATCGCTGATGCAGATGCCGCGCACCACCGTCGCGGTGCAGATGGTCAAGGAAGCGCGGCTTCCTTACATCGTTGGTCTCACCCATCCGACGACCGGCGGCGTGACGGCGTCTTTCGCCATGCTCGGCGACGTCAATCTGGCCGAGCCCGGCGCGCTGATCGGTTTCGCCGGCCCGCGCGTGATCGAGCAGACCATTCGGGAAAAACTCCCCGAAGGTTTTCAGCGTGCGGAGTTTCTGGTCGACAAGGGCATGGTCGATCTGGTCGTCGCCCGCAAGGACCTCAAGGAGACGCTGTCAAAACTCATCCGTGTCCTGATTAAGGAGCGCCGCCGCGCCGCGCCGGCGGCGGGGCCCGTGACGATAGAACCGCCCAAACCCGAACCGTCCGAGCCGGTCAAGCTCGACAAGGCGGCTGAATAGGTTTTCCGTTGAGCGACGTTGAAACGGTCCTGGCGCGCGTCGCCGCGCGGCGTCCGAAAGTTATCGATCTTTCGCTCGACCGCGTTTTTGCGGCGCTTTCCCGGTTGGGCGATCCCCACAAGCGTCTGCCGCCGGTCTTTCATGTCGCCGGCACCAACGGCAAGGGGTCGACCGTCGCTTATCTGCGCGCAGTGCTGGAGGCGGCGGGAAAGTCCGTGCACGTTTACACCTCGCCCCATCTCGTCCGCTTTAACGAGCGCATTGTCGTCGCCGGGAATGAAATCGCCGACGCTGATCTGATCGACGCGCTTGAACGCTGCGACAAGGCGGTGGGCGAACAAAAACTCACCTACTTTGAAACCACGACCTGCGCGGCCTTTCTCGCCTTTGCGGAGCGGCGGGCGGATTATCTGCTGCTCGAAGTCGGGCTCGGCGGCCGGCTCGACGCCACCAACGTGCTCGATGCGCCGCTCGCCGCGGTCGTGACGGCCATCGACATGGATCATCAACAGTTTCTCGGCGACACCCTGGCCAAGATCGCCGCTGAAAAGGCCGGCATTTTTCGCAAGGACGCGCCGGCGGTGATCGGCCGGCAGTCGCCCGAGGCGATGGCGGTGCTGCAGGCCCGCGCGGAGGAAGTCGGCGCCAAGGTCTTCGCCTTCGGCCGGCAATGGGACGCCTGGTCAGAACACGGACGGTTGATCTATCAGGACGAAACGGGCCTGTGCGATCTTTCCGCGCCGAAACTCATCGGCGCCCATCAGATCGACAACGCCGCGCTCGCTGTGGCGACGCTGCGCGCGGCCGGACTCGATCTTTCCGACGACGCGCTGTCCGCCGGGCTTGCCGAGGCTTTCTGGCCGGGCCGGCTCCAGCGCCTGACGCGGGGACCGCTTATCGATCGGGCGCATGAGCTTCTCGGCGACGCGCCGGAGATCTGGCTTGACGGCGGACACAATCCCGGCGCCGGCCGGGCCGTCGCCGCCGCCATGGCCCAGCTTGAAGAGCGCAGCCCCAAACCGCTGGTCATGATCGCCGGCATGCAGGCGAACAAGGACGCTGCAGGCTATTTTGCCTCGTTCGCCGATATCGCCGAGACGGTTTTTACGGTCGCCGCCGCGCATAACGGCGCCGCCTTGCCGGAAGAACTCGCCGATGCGGCGCAGGGCGCGGGTCTGAACGCGCGCGCTTGCGCGTCAATTGACGAGGCCTTGGGTCTTGCCTGTGCAAACAGGGATGGTGCGCCGCCGCGCTTGCTGATCAGCGGCTCGCTGTTTTTGGCCGGAGAAATTCTGCGCGAGAACGGTTAGGCGGCGGCGGTCAGCGTCTTGTCGATCCAGGCGGTGATGACGCTTTTCGGCGCCGCGCCGGCGCGCACGGCGATCTGTTCGCCGCCCTTGAAAATCATCAGGGTGGGAATCCCGCGCACGCCGTATTTGCCGGGCGTTTCGGGGTTTTCGTCGATATTGACCTTGGCGACGGTAAGCTTGCCTGCGTATTCGCCGGCGATTTCCTCCAGCGCCGGGCTGATCTGTTTACAGGGCCCGCACCATTCCGCCCAGAAATCGATCAGTACGGCGTCGTCCGAGTTCAGAACGTCGTCGGTAAAACTTCCATCGGTGACCGTCTTCGTCGCCATCGCTTCAACTCCTCAACATCGCATTACGCGGGCTCAATTCGAAAAGGCGAAAATAAGCGCGCCGCCATCAAGATCAACCCGCCGCCAGATGGCGAGCGAAAGCGTGATCAAGCAGTGATTCGGGCAGCGCCATAAGCCGCGCCTCGAACGTCCACAAGAAGGCCGATTCGATCTGATGGCGCGGATAGATTTCCTGAAGCAGCGCCCGATAGGCGGCCATTTGCGCGATATAGGCAGGGGCGGTTTCCTCGACTGTTTTGGGCGGCGGGCGGTTGGTCTTGTAATCGATGACGATGACTTTGGTTTCGCCGACAACCAGCCGGTCGATCTGTCCCGACACGAAGAGGCCGGGCCGCGCGCCTTTGGGCGCGCCGGCGATGGAAACCTCGGCGCGTGAACCGGGCCCGAAGGCGGCGCTGAATTTGGCGTCTTCAATGACGGCGAGGACTTCGCCGCGCCAGCGGGCGCGTTCATCGGCGGCGATCTCCGCCGCCAAACGCTCGAGCAGGCGGTCCGCAGCGCCGGCGCGCGCGGTCGGCGCCAATTCCGGGAGGAGTTCAAGCAGGCGGTGCAATATCCGCCCACGGAAATATTTGTCCCCTGCAACCGGCGACAGCGCGGCTGCTTCCGCCGGCGCATCGGCGCGCGCTTCCTGCTCGCCGGCGAGCCGCGACGGCGATAGGCGCAAGGGCGGGGCTTCGAACGCAGCCGGGGCAAAAAGCCAGGGCGGGGTTTGGGCGGCGCGCGCCGATTCTTCGTCGGCTTTTTCTTCAATCGCGGCGGTCTGCGTGCTGACGAAGCGGCGCGCGCATTCGTCAGAATTCTCCCAGAACGGACGATCGGCGGTTTCGGCGCCGTCAAGGCGGTCGAACGCATCGAGCGCCAAGGCGTGCCAAGACTTGACGTCGGCGTCCTTGCCGCGCGGGTTCTTGTCGTTGCCGCTTTCAACGCCGCAGACGTAAAGCCGGTCTCTCGACCGCGTTGCGGCGACGTAAAGCAGGCGGCGATATTCCTCATAGGCCCTGCGCTTGGCTTCGTCGCGCGCTGCGGCGGGAAGGGGGGCGTCCTTGCCGGCCCCGCCCGCAAGGATGCGCAGCTTTTCCCGTCCCGGTTTTTTAGCGTCGCGCGGCAGCGCAAAGATTGGCCCCAAATCACGAATATTCGGGCCGCGATGAGCGTCGAGCAGGAAGACGATATTGGCTTCGAGCCCCTTGGCGCCGTGCACCGTCATGACTCGCACGGCGTCGTCGGCGCGGTCCATCTCACGCTTGATCTCGCCGGCGTTGGCCTCGAACCACGCCGCAAAGGCGTCGAGCGCGCGGGGATGTTTCGCTTCGTAATCGAGCGCCTGGCGCAGTAATTCATCGACGGCGTCGCGCGAGGCTTGCGTCAATCGCTTGTAAAAGCGTTTGCGTCCGGATGCGGCGCCGGTTTCGAGCACATGGGAAAAGAACGCGTAAGGACCGTCTTTTCGGCCCACGGCGCGGGCGATGGCGATTTCCTTTTGCGCTTCGCGCCAATGGGGCTGTTCATCGGCGCGCCCGTTCAGCGCGGCCCACAGGCTTTGGCCGTCCTGACGCTGATGGGCGAGGGGAAAAAGATCGGCGTCGTCGTCGAAATTGAACAGCGGGCTTTTGAGAATTTCCGCCAGGGAAAGATCGTCGCCGGAAAACGCTGCGCATTTTGCATAGGAAAGCAAATCCTCGACTGCGGGGTCTTGCGTGAGCCTCAAGCGGTCTGCGCCGGCGACGGGAACGCCCTTGCGTCCGAGCGTGCGGATGACTTCGTCGAACAGCGTTCCCCGGCTTTGGACAAGGATGATGAAATCGCCGGGCGTAACCGGCCGGTCCCGGGATTGAAGCCGTTCGCCGTTATCGAGCCAGCCCTTGATCGTCGCCGCGACGCGCTCGCTCAGGACCTGCACGGGATGGCCCGCCGCCGGCGCGTCGACCGGCGCATCCCAGGGATTGGTTTCCGGCTTTTCCGGGCGCGGCGTCAGCGGCCAGATTTCCACAAGACCCGCGTCGCCTTCGCGCCTGGCGCTGTGCGCGGGTACGCCGCGCCGGCCGAAACCGTCGGCGGCTTCCTCGACGAACAGCCGGTCGACGAAGTCGAGAATCGGCGCCGTCGACCGGAAGGAAAGCTGCAGGTCGAAATTTTCATAATCGCCGATGCTCGCCAGGTCCTTGCCGAGACCGGTTTCCTTTTCCTCGAACAGTTCCGCGTCCGCGCCCTGAAAGGAATAGATCGACTGTTTCATATCGCCGACAGCGAAAAAACTGCGCGGCGCGCGCGGGGCGCCGGCGCCGCTGAGCCAGTCCTTCAAAAGCGCCTGGATAATATCCCATTGCGCGGGGCTGGTGTCCTGGGCCTCGTCGACGAGAACATGGTCGATCCCCTGATCGAGTTTGTACATCACCCAGTCCGAAGCGGTGTTTTTAAACAGCGCTTCGGTCAGGCAAATCAGATCGTTGAAATCGAGCGTCGCTCGGGCCGACTTCATCCGCGCATACGCCTCGCTCACCGCTTCGACCAGGCGCAGCCAGGCGGCGGTGTCGCGAAAAACGTCGAGCGCCCTGAGGGTTTCGTTGGCGGCGATGAATGCCGCCTGAAGGTCTTTGAGATAGGGCCTTACCGCTGGATCGATTTTATCCGTGGCGTTGGTCGCAATTTTTTCCCGCGGCGCGCCCGCGCTTGTCAAAAAGAGACCGGCAAGCCCGTTCCACTGTTCGGCCGCAGCCCCGGCGCTGAGGAAACGCGCCAGCGCCGGCGCGCAATATCTGGCGGGATTGCCGCCGCTTTGAGCAAGCGCGGCTTGCGCGCGCTCAAGTTCCGCGATCTGCAATGTTGCAATGAAACCGGTCTTGATGCGTTCTTCATCGAGGGCCGGATCGATATTGAGTTCGACGGCGAGGGCGGCGAGCGCGCCGTCAAGCCCGCCGAAGCGGTCCAGCATGGTTTCGAAATCAAGACGCTGACGCGCGCCGGCGGCAACGAGTTTGCGCAAATCGGTTTCATTGCGCCTTGCGGCAAGGCGGGCGAATGCGCCGCTATGTTCGGCGTTTGCGTGCGCGCTTTCTGCAACGCGGTTCAGGGCCGTTTCAAGAAGACCGGCCGCATCCGTATCTTCGATGACAGAAAAGCCCGGCGGCGCGCCCGCTTCTAGGGGAAAGCGCCGCAAGACCTGTTCGCAGAACGCATGGATGGTCTGGATCTTAAGACCGCCGGGCGTTTCCAGCGCGCGGGCGAACAGCCGCCTTGCGTCCGCAAGCGCCGCGGCGTTGCGCTCGATCGCATCCGCACCTTCAAGGTCCTTCAACGCTTTTAAAAGCGCCACGTCGTCGGCGAGCGCCCATTTGCCGAGGGTTTCGAAAAGCCGGTCGGCCATTTCCGCCGCGGCGGCCTTGGTGAAGGTGATGCACAATATCTTTTCCGGCTTGACGTTCGCTAAAAGCAGCCGCGCGACGCGATTGGCGAGGACCCATGTCTTGCCGGCGCCGGCATTGGCCATGACAAAGGCCGAGCGCGCCGGATCGGCGGCGCGGCGCTGATTGGCCGTGGTCTTTTCGAGAGGCGTCATTCCTCGCCTCCCTGCGTGTTGCGTTCGCGCCGCCGGGCGAGGTGATCGTAGTCGCCATATTGGTCCATATATTGCGGACGCGGCTGGGAGGGATAGGTCGTATCCGGATCGTTGAAATGGCGTAGCAACGCCATAAGGCGCGCTTCGGCTTCGGCGATATGGTCGGCGCAATCGGCGCCCGCCGCGCCGACATTGTCGCTCCTGTCGCCCTTGCGGGCGAGCACGCGGACATATTCAAAGCCGCTCACCGCAACTGGGCCAAGACTTTCAAAGCCGCCGCGACTGGCGATCAGGCCGGTGAGGGCAAGCTGCGGGCTGAACGTATCGTTCTGCCTTAAGGTCGGCGGTTTGCCGGTCTTGTAGTCGATGATGAACGCGGCGCCATCCGATAGAAGGTCGATGCGGTCGGCCTTGGCGGCAAGGGTGAACGCGCTGCCGTCGAGTGCGAAGTCCCACCCGCCTTCTTCCTCGAGAATGGCGGGCGCGCCGGCCTTGCGCCGCTCCCCTTCCCATTGTGCAAGAAAGGCGAGCGCCTCGCGGATGCGGGGCGCCCAGAAGGGCAGGTGCGCGTCAGTCAGACCATATTGCGGTCCAAACCGGTCGAACAATGCCTGCAGCCGCGTCAGGCGGCCGGCTTCGTCCGCCGGGGGCGCTTCGGCGGCGAATTCCCTGAGCATGCGGTGAAACAGATTGCCGATGTGAAGCGGGCCGAAGGGCTCGTTAAGGGCGTCAAGCTTTTTAAGGCCGAGGATATAGCGCGCGTAAACGCCATAAGGATCGCGCAGCAGCTTTTCGACGCGCGTCACGTAAAACCTCGTCGGGCGCGCGTCGACCGGCGGGCGTGGTTGAGGAGCAGGGATGCGTGTGATCTCTCCGGGATCGTCGAGCCGCCGGGCGAGGCTTTCATATTTCTGCGTGTGGTCGATTAGGGAAAGCGCGTTTGCGCCTTTCAAAATATTTTTGAGACGAACGATCCAGCGTGAGGGTTTCGCCGGCTTGCCGCCGGCGCGGGTCGAACGCGCGAGCATGACTTCCGGCGCGGCGGCAAGCTGGGCGAAATCATGGGCGGCAAGGCCGATGCGTTGTTCCGGCGCGGGCAGGCCCACGGCCTTGCGCATGGGCCGCGACAGGAAGGGGTCGATCGCCGCGTCGCGCGGCCAGGCGCCTTCATTGAGCCCGCCGAGGATGACGACATCCGCATGCTGCAGGCGCGCTTCCAGGGGCCCCAGGATGGCGATGCGCGGATGGGCCGGCGCGCGGCGGCGCACCACGACGCCGTCGATCAACTGGTCGAATATGTCGGGGTATTCTTCAGGGGCGTCGTGCGCGATGACGCCGGCGGCGTCATAAAGTTGGGCGAGGGAAGCCGACCCCGCCTCGCCGTCTTCGTTGCGCCACAGGCGTTCGGACCCGGGCGCATCCGCCGTCGTCGCCAAACGTTCGGCGATTTGCATATGGGCGGACAGCCGCTGCACAAACGGGGCGTCCGAAGTCGGCCAGAGGGTAAGCGCATCCGTCAGCGCATCGATAACCGGATCGGCGCCGGACGCGCCGCCGGCAGCGATTTTCTCGCGCAACCCGTCAAGGCCGGGCTTTGGCCTGAGGCCGCGCAGCGCCCGGTCCATGGCGGTAACGGCGCGCCGGCGCGCGCTGTCGTCGAGCCCGCCGCCGAATAGAGGATGACGCAACACCGCCATCAGCGCGACCGCATCGGAAATATCCAACAGCGCGCGTGCGACAAGACGCAGATAGGTTCCGCAAAGCGTTTGCGCGAACGGAACGCCCGCGGAATCGTCAACGGTAATGTTCCAGCGGCGCAGCTTGCGCGCGGCGCGCCGGGCAAGGTTGCGGTCGGGCGTCACCAGCAGCGCGGTTTTTACCGGCGTCTCGACGACGCTGCGCAGCTTTATAGCGACGGCGTCGGCCTCGCGTTCCTCGTCGCGCGCCTCGATGAGTTCGACATTTGCAAGGGCGCGTTCGAGCGCCTGGCGGTCGTTCTTGATCGCCTCGGCCCAGTCGCGCCAGCTGTCCGAGGCGTCCGCCGGACGCAAGGCGACGGCGATGATGTCGCTACGCGCGCTCGGCGCGGGCGTCTTGCTTGCCGGCCAAAGCGCGACCGCGCTGCGGTCGGCTTCAAGCGCGCTTAGCAGTTGCTTGAGCCCGCTTTGGGGATGCGGCGCGTCGACCGCCTCCCAGAAACGGTCGTCCGAGGAAAGATCAAGTCCCGGCAAGACAACGCAGCCAAGCGGCTGGGACGCGACGTTTTTTATCAGCCGCGCCACGGCCGGGGTTGAACCGGTGGTGCCCGCAACGATCACCGGATGGCTTGGCGGAGCGGCGTCCCAGGCGCGGCGCTGGCGGTCGATCAGCTTGACCCGCCGCTCGGCCGGGTCCATGCGGCCGGTCTCGCGCAAATAGTCGGGCCAGGCCCGGGTGACGATGGACAAAAATTCAAGCGACCGGCCCCAATGTTCCGCGAGCGCTTCGGGAACCAGCGCATCGAGCGCGCCGGGCGCAACTTCTTCTGTATGGAAAGAATCCAGAAGGCGGCCGAGTTCGTCCGCGGCGGCGAGCGCGCCGGCCCAGCGCTCCTGCCCGGCGAAGGCGCGATCCCGCGCCGCCACCATCCGCGCCAGGATAAGACGCCGTTCCATGAGCGGCACCGCCGGCGGCAAGTCCGCCTCGTCTTGCGCGGTTCCTTCGAACAGGATGAATTCATCCTCGTCGATATCGCCCAGCGCCTTGATGCGCGGCAGCAGGCTCGCGCCGGCGCCCGGCGCGGTCGCGACAAAGGCGTCAACGAGTGCGCGCGCCGCCCGCCGCGTGGGCAGGTAGATAACGGCGTCGGCAAAATGGGCGCCTTCGGCTTCGATAGAGGCGCGCAGGGCTGCGGCGAGATCGAGAAGAAACGGCCGGCCCGTCGGTATGGAATAAAGCCGCGGCGCCGGCGCTTTGAAAACTTCCGAAAGTCCTATCGCCGCGCTCAACCCTTGTCTCCCGCAAGGCGCGCTTCGGCCTCGGCAAGACCCGCCGCGTCGCCCACATGCATCCAAAACCCGCGGTGAACGATCCCGAAAAGCCGGCCGCGCTCGCTGGCGCGGTCCCATAAGAGCCGGGTCGAAAACGGCCCGTCGGGGCCTTCATCGATCAGCGCGGGCGCGATCAGTTGCAGTCCGGTAAAGACATAGGGCGCATGTTCGCCCTTGCGCAATGAAATGCGGCCGTCCTTATCGCGGTCGAAATCGCCCCTTCCGTCATAGCCGCTGGCCCGTTCGGTCGGGACCAGTAAAAGGAGGGCGTCCATGTCTTGCGCGCGCCAGCCGCGCGCCAGCGCGGCGCAGGCTTCCTCGCCATCGGCGTCGATCAGAATGGCGTCGGTGTTGGTGCAATAAACCGGGCCGTCGCCGAAATGCGCGCGCGCTTTTTTCAGACCGCCGCCGGTTTCCAGGAGCCGGCCGCGTTCGTCCGAGATCACGATCGTCGGGCGGGCGCGGGCTTTGACATGCGCTTCGAGCCGGTCCGCATGGTGATGCACGTTGACCACGGCCTGGCGAACGCCGGCGGCGGCGAAACGGTCGAGCGCATAATCGATCAGCGGCTTGCCGGCGACCGGGATCAGGGGCTTTGGTGTTTTATCCGTAAGCGGACGCATGCGCGTGCCGAGCCCGGCGGCGAGCACCATGGCCGTTTCCGGTATCGCCGTCACGGGGCGAGTTCCGGCAGATGGGCGGCGATGAATGTTCGCAGGGGGTTGAGGGGTTCGCGCGCCAGGTCGCGCCGGAACAGGGCCTCGACGCGAGGCATGAACTCAAGATAACGGCGCTTGCCGTCGCGCCGGGCGAGGCGGGCGAAAATGCCGAGGATTTTGGCATTCCGCTGGGCCGCGAGGATAGCGTAATCGCTCAGAAACGCTTCCCGGCCAAAATCGCCGGCGGCGGCCGCGCCGGCGCAATAGCGCTCGATCATCGCGCCCGCCAGTTCCGGGGCGACGTCGCGGCGGGCGTCTTCAAGCAGCGAGACGAGGTCATAGGCAAGGTGGCCGAAAAGGCCGTCCTGAAAATCGATCACGCCGACGCGCCGGAAACCTTCGCGCCGCGGCAGCCACAGCAAATTCTCGGCGTGAAAATCGCGCAGGACGACGGCGTGCGGGTGGGACAGCCGCGCGGTCAGCGCATCGATGATCGCCGCATATTCCGATTGCAGATCGTCGCTCGGGGCGGCGCCGGTTTTGAGCGGCCAGTACCATTGGGCCAGCAGCGCCGCTTCGGCGCCCATCGCCGTGCGGTCGTAATCGAGCATCCGATAGGCGTCGCTTTCGGGGCGCGCAGGCGGATGCGCACGCAGATGCAGGAGCGCGTCGACGGCGGCCTCGTAGAGCGCCGTTTCATTCGCACCGTCGGCGATGCGGGCAAAAAGATCGTCGCCCAAATCTTCGATCAGCGCATAGCCCCGATCCGCATCGGCGGCGTAGACTTCCGGCGCCGACAGGCCCGCGCTGCGCAGGGCGTCGGCGATGGCGGTAAAAGCGTTGAGGTTGGGTCCGGCCAGCCGCGTCAGGGCGTTATAGCCAAGCGCCTTGCGTTCGGTTTCGCTGGCTTCGGGCGGACAGGCGGGGCTTTCCGCCGCCGGCGGGGCGATCATCAACAGCGCGCTTTTGCCGTTCCTGGCAAGACGCACATAGCGCCGGGTCGATGCGTCGCCGGCGAGGGGGCGAGCCTTCGCGTCTTGCCAGCCGGCGTTTTCAAGGAACGCGGCCGCAGCGTCGTCGAAAGGCTTTTCAGAAACGCTCATCCGGACGAGTTTACGCGATTCCGGCGGCGCGCAAGCGCTCGCGCCAGTTCTCCGGTCCCGACGCCGTCACCAGGCGGGCGCCGTCGTCAAGGATCGCCAGATCAAGCTGCAAGGCGTCCCCGGGCAGGAGCCCGGCGATCCGCTCAGGCCATTCAATCAGGCAGATCCCGTCCTCCAGCGCTTCCTCCAGCCCCAGTTCCCAGACATCCGCCGGCTTTTCGAGCCGATAAAGATCGAAATGCCACAGCGTCGCGCCTTCCCCCTCATAGGTTTCAACCAGCATATAGGTGGGGCTTGGGACTTCCTCCGCACCGGCGAAAACGTCGATGACGCCCCGGGCGAGCGTGGTCTTGCCGGCGCCGAGCGCCCCGACGAGCCCGATGACGTCGCCGGAACGCAGGACCGACGCCAGCGCGGCCCCGAAACCGCTCGTCGCCTGTTCGTTTTCAAGCCGTTGCGAGAAAAGCATCATGGATCGGCCATATCGCCATGAAAAGCGTTCCGCACAAGATGCCGGGGGGCGGCAACCCCAGGCTTAGGCGCAAATTGTCCCGTCATCGGAATAAACCCTTGCCGTAGGCGCGCAGCACGTTACATCACCGCCATTCATCAGGCCTGCGGCGAAGAAAGCGTAACATTCGACATGGTGAAGATTACCTATATTGAATATGACGGGACCGAGCATGTGATCGAAGCCGAGCCCGGCGTTTCCGTCATGGAAGCAGCGGTCAAGAACATGGTCCCCGGCATCGACGCCGATTGCGGCGGGGCCTGCGCCTGCGCGACGTGCCATGTCTATGTGGACCCGACGTGGCTCGAAAAAGTCGGCAAGCCCGAGGCCATGGAAGAATCCATGCTCGATTTCGCCGCCGAGCCTAAGGAAAATTCGCGCCTGTCCTGCCAGATCAAGGTGTCCGACGCGCTTGACGGCCTGATCGTGCGGCTGCCGGAATTCCAAGGCTAAAGCGTGTCGCGCAAAAGTGGGCCCCGGTTTTGCGCAAAAGGTCGAACAATTGTTCGACCGAAAAACAAAGACCTAAAGCATGTCGAGTGAATCCAATTGAACGAGACATGCTTTAGGCGGGCAAGGGCCTTGACCTTGGCGGCGTCTGCGCATTTCATGAACAAATGCAGAACGAGGACCTCGCCGCCGATCCCCTGTCACGGCCGGACCAGACCGCTGTCCTGACCCGCGGCGTGGTGCGGCTGTTCATCGATCTCGGCCTTGCGCCGCTGATTGAGTTCAACCTGGCGAACGGCCGCCGCGCGGACGTCGCCGGTCTTGATCCCAAGGGCCGGCTTGTCATCGCGGAAGTCAAATCCTGCCGCGCCGATTTTGAATGCGACCGGAAATGGCCGGAGTATCGCGACTATTGCGACCGGTTTTATTTTGCGGTCGATCCGTCCTTTCCCCTCGAGCTATTGCCGGCGGACGAGGGGCTGATCCTCGCCGACGCTTACGGCGCGATCGTTAAAACCCCGGCGACGGAACGCGCGCTGGCGCCGGCGCGGCGTAAAGCCGTCACCTTGCGCTTTGCGCGCCAGTCGGCGTTGCGCTCATGCTATGACGGTTATTGACGAGCCTTTCTGCAGGCAGGTTCCAAACCGGCGGGCGCCGCGATAGCCTCCGCACCACGCTTCGGGGAGAACCATGAACACCATACTGAAATGGCTTGGCCTTGCAGCGAGCGTTGTCATTCTCGCGGGTGTCGCGGCGGTGTTGGGCGGTTCGGCCGTGTGGATGCTGGGCGGCGCGCATTCGCTCGACGTCAACGGCGTCGCCGAAGTCGTCCGCGCGGCGCCGCAGACGAGATCGTGGACCCATTACGGGGCGGATGCGGGCGGCTCGCGCTATTCCGGGCTAAAACAAATCACCCCCGACAATGTCGGTCGCCTCGACGTCGCCTGGACCTATTCAACCGGCGATCTTTCAGCAAAGCCAAAGGCGATCCGGCGCAGCGCCGGGGAAACGACGCCGATCCTGGTCGAGGACAGTCTTGTTTTCTGCACGCCCTTTAACGAAGTCATCGCGGTCGATCCTGGCACGGGCGAAGAGCGCTGGCGCTTCGATCCGAAAATCGATTTGGACCAACGCCCGGCGAACCAGTTCGTCTGTCGGGGCGTGACCTATTGGCGCGACGGCACCGCTGACGGCGTCTGCGCGGCGCGAATTTTTTCCGCAACCAATGACGGGCGGGTGCTCGCCCTTGATGCGCGCAGCGGCGAGCCTTGCGCCGGCTTCGGCGATCGCGGCGAGATAAAAATCGATCCCGGCATGGCGCTTCTTTGGCCGGGGGAGTTTCAGTTCACTTCGCCGCCGGTGATTATCGGCGATGTCGTCGTCGTCGGATCGGCGATCAGCGATAACGTCCGCGTCGCGGCGCCGAGCGGCGTGGTGCGCGCCTTTGATGCGCGCAGCGGCGCGGCGCTGTGGTCGTTCGATCCTATTCCCCGGTCGGCGGATGCGCCCAATGCGGGCGACTGGCCCGGCGCCTTTCCGCGCGTCGAAGGGCACGCCAACGCCTGGGCGCCGATGACGGTCGATGAAGCGCGCGGCTTGGTCTTCATCCCCACGACCAGTCCGTCCCCTGATTTTTACGGCGGCCTCAGGCCCGGCGATAATCGTTACGCCAACTCCGTTGTCGCGCTTGAAGCGGCGACCGGCGCGGTCGCGTGGAGCTTTCAGGCGGTGCATCACGATGTGTGGGACTACGATCTGCCCGCCCAGCCGGGTCTTTATTCAATCCGCAAGGACGGACGCGATCTCGACGTTGTCGTGCAGGCGACGAAAATGGGAACGATCTTCGTCCTCGATCGCGACACGGGCGAGCCTGTGTTTCCGGTTGAGGAGCGTGCGGTTCCTCAGGAGGGCGCGGTCCCGGGCGAACGCCTCTCTCCGACGCAGCCTTTCCCCGTCGCACCGCCTCCGCTGGCGCCCAGCGCTGTCGAGCCCGGCGATGCATTCGGCCTGACCTGGTTCGACAAACGGGCCTGCGCCAAGGCGATCAGGGCGCTGCGACGCGACGGTCTTTTCACGCCGCCGACCGAACAAGGAACGCTGTACCTGCCGTTCACCGGCGGCGGCGCCAATTGGGGCGGCGGCGCATTCGATGCCTCGCGCAATCTCTTCGTGATCAACATGTCGAACCTTGGGCATCTGATCCAGCTCGTGCCGGCCGATGAAGTCGATGACCTGCGCGAGACGATGCACGATTCGGAAATCAGCCCGCAGCGCGGCGCGCCTTACGGCGTGCGCCGGGAACTGGTGCTGTCGCCGCTCGATCTTCCGTGTACGCCGCCGCCCTGGGGAATCATCGCTGCAGTCGATCTCGGCGAAGGCCGCATCGTGTGGCGCAAGACGCTGGGGACCGTCGAGGACCTGTCCGGCGGAATGCTAAAGGCCAGGCTCGGCACGCCGACCCTGGGCGGCCCGATCGTCACCGCCGGCGGGCTGGTGTTTATCGGCGCGACGCTCGACCACTATCTGCGCGCCTTCGATGTGGAAACCGGCGAGGAGTTATGGCGCGGCCGCCTGCCGGCGGCGGGCGTGGCCACGCCGATGACCTATGAATGGGACGGGCGCCAATATGTGACGATCTTCGCCGGGGGCTACAGCAATGTGGACGCCCCGCCCGGCGATGAACTCGTGGCCTTCGCCCTGCCGCAATAGGCGCGTCTTATTGCGGCGTCAGGCGCAGCACCTTGCCGCCGGGCGCGCTGCGGCGTTCTTCAGTGGTGACGTAAATCGCGCCGTCCGGGCCGACCCGCACCTCGCGGATGCGCTCGCCGACGAGGTAACGCTCTTCGCCGGCCTCCTTGTCGCCGTTCATGACGATCCGGTGCAGCGCCTCGCCGCCGCCCTTCATGGCTCCGACCAGAAGATCGCCGTCCCAGTCGGCGAAGACATCGCCGCGATAGACAGCCAGTCCCGACGGCGCGATGGCCGGCGTCCAGTATTTGAACGGCTGCTGGGTGCCCTCATATTCCGTAAACGGCGTAATCTTGGCGCCGTTATAGTCGATGCCGTAAGAGGCGACCGGCCAGCCGTAATTGGCGCCGGGCGTGATGATGTTGAGCTCATCGCCGCCCTTTGGCCCATGCTCATGCGACCAGAGAATGCCGCGTTCGGCGTCGTAGGCGAGGCCCTGCGCATTGCGGTGGCCCTTGGAGTAAAGCTCGGGCAATGCGTCTTCGCCGAAATCGGGATTGTCGTCGGGGATCGACCCGTCTTCATTGATGCGGACGACGGCGCCGAAACTGGACGACATGACTTGCGATTTCTCCTTATAGCGCGAGCCCTCGCCAATCGTCGCGTAAATCTTGCCGTCCGGGCCCCAGACCAGCCGTCCGCCGAAATGATGGCCGGTGTCTTTGAGCGGCTTGGCGTCGTAAATCACTTCAAGGCCGCTGATCGCTTCGCCGTCGAATGTCGCGCGCGCAATGCGCAAGGCGTTGGCGTCGCGCGTTCCATGGGCGTAGGCGATAAAAATGATATTATTCGTTTCAAAATCCGGATGCGGAAGGATGTCGAACAAGCCGCCCTGGTTCCAGACCAAGACTTCCGGCGCGCCGGGGACGGGGTCGGGCAGGAGCGCCCCGTTTTCGATCATGCGCACTTGTCCCGACCGTTCCGCCACAAGAATGACGTCATTCGGAAGGAAGGCAATCGACCAGGGATTGACGAGGCCCTCGGCGAGGGTTTCCACGCTCAGCGCCAGCGCGCCCTCCGGCGCCGGATCGGCAAGCGTTTCCTGCAGCGTGGCATCGCCCCCGCCGCCGCCCGGCGGCAGGCTCGCGCCCGCTGCGGCTGCGCTATCGCGCTCGCCGCATGCGGTGATCAGGAGCGCGATGCAGCAAGAAGCAGTTATACGGGAGGCTTTGAGATTCATCGTTTCAACTCCATGGATTTCCATGCAAACAAAGCATAAGCGTAAGGGGGGCAGGGGCGCGGCGTCAATCTCTGACGCGTGACAGTCCCCTCATTGTTATCGGGTTGACGTCGCAAGAGGAGGCGCGGCATGCGGATCTGGAGGTTATTAGCGGCGTTTATAGCGTCTGCGGCGACCGCTTATGCGCTGGCGTCGGTATTCTACACGCAGCAGGTATTGGCGAAACAGGCTGAGATCGGCGCTGTCTACACCGGGGCGCAGCAGGTTCAGACATATGCGAACAATCTTGTCGGGCTCGCGCCGGCCTACGGCGCCATGGTGGCGATTGCGCTGCTGATCGGCTTTCTCGTCGCTGCGGGGGTGAAACGCATTTTAACGCCGCTGGCCCCGGTTGCGTATCCGGTCGCGGGCGGCGCGGCCGTCTTCCTTCTTTTGTGGATGGTTGAAAATCTGGTTATCGGCGGCGGCGTCGGCGCCATGGGCGGCGCAAGGGACGCGCTCGGCATGGGGCTGCAAACGCTCGCAGGCGTGATCGGCGGCGCCGTATTTGCGCTGTTACGGCCGAAAGCGGCGTGACGCAAATCTTCAGTAACAGGATGTTTTGACCGGGCGCGCCGCGAAGGGCGGCCGGGCGATTGCCTTTGCAGATTTCTGCGCCTAGTTTCCCGGCGCCATGCAGGATGATCTCGCCACATTGATCAAGAAAACCGCGGCGGAAGTCCGCACGCGCGATTTTATCTGGGCGGCGGGCATCAGCGCCGGCGTCGGCGCGGCGGTCGCCGTCTGGCTCGGCGCAAGCGGCGACTGGCGGCTGATCGTGCTGGTCTGGCTTGCGTTTTTGGCGGCCCTCGCGGTGCGCTACCGGTTTTCCTCGGGGCGGGTCTGGGCGCAGCCGGTCCAGCGGGTCGTGGAGACCGAACTCAACGCCCAACGCGCCGAACTCGCCGATCTGCGCATCGCCCGCGGGGTCGCCCATGCGCTTCCCGAACCGCTGTTCATTCTCGACGCCGAGGGCATCGTCGAGCACGCCAATCGGGCGGCCGAAGAACTGGTGGGCACGAAGAGCGTCGAAGGCCGACATTTCGCCGCGGTGCTGCGCGCGCCGGACGTTTACGAGGCGTCGGTCGCCGTGATCGAGACCGGCGAGGCGCAAACCGTCGATTTCGTCACCACCGGATCGATCGAGCGCTCATGCCGCGCCTTTATTGCGCGGCTCGATCCGGTCGGCGAAGAGGCCGGCGCCCGCCGTTCCCGCTCGCTGGTGTTCATTCGCGACCTGACCAGCGAGCGCCGTCTGGAGCAAATGCGCGCCGATTTCATCGCCAGCGCCAGCCACGAACTCAGGACGCCGCTCGCCTCGCTCATCGGCTTTATCGAAACCATGAAGGGCCACGCCAAGGACGATCCCGAGGCCCAGGACAAGTTCTTGAACATCATGCAGTCCCAGGCCGAGCGCATGCAGCGGCTGGTTTCCGATCTCATGTCGCTTTCACGCATCGAACTCAACGAGCATGTGCCGCCGAAAGAGATCGTCGACATTGCTGAAATCGCCGAAGACGTCGTTGAGAGCACTTCGCCCCTGTTCGAGCAGGCAGGCGCGATCGTCGACGTTATCAATGACACTCAGTTGCCGACGACAATGCGCGGCGATCTCGACGAGATTTTCCAGGCGATCCAGAATCTGCTCGACAACGCCGTCAAATATGGCGGCGATCCGGCGATGATCAAACTGCATGTGGGTCGCGGCGCGCCGCCGCCATTGTCCGCAGACGGAGAACCCGGCCACAAGGCCGGCGATTCCGCTGCGCAAATCGCCGCTCGGCTCGGCGTTGCGGTCGAAGATCTCGTCTATCTTCAGATCCGCGATTTCGGGCCCGGCATCGAGCGCGCCGATCTGCCGCGCCTGACCGAGCGGTTTTACCGGGTCAATGTGGAACACAGCCGCAAAAGCGGCGGCACGGGCTTAGGGCTCGCCATCGTTAAGCATATTGTGAACAGACATAAGGGCGGTTTTCAGATCGAAAGCCGGCTCGCCGGCGGCACCGCGTTCAACTGCTGTTTTCTCGGCGCCGCGTGAGCGTTTCGCGCCGGATTTGGCGGTGGCGCAAAATATGCGCTATCACGGCGGCTGCGGACAAGAATGTGTCACAAAAGATCGGCATTCAAACTGTCTTTCGATGATGTAGCTCAGATAACCGACCTTTCTTATGGCGCTTGAACAATCGCATCCGTGGGCAGACGCGCACCGTGCGCTCGAAACGGAACTGTCGCGCATGGCCGGGCTTGTGGAAAAACAGCTCTTGGGCGCGATTACCGCCTTTGAACGCCGCGACATCGCCGCCGCGGAGGAGTTGATCGCCGCCGACCAGCGCATCGACGAAATGGATTTGGATATCGAAACCCGGATCATGGCGTTGCTCGCCGACAAGGCGTTTCCCGAAGAGGCGCTGCGCGAGATCATGACCATGATGAAAATGACCAGCGAACTGGAGCGGGTCGGCGATCTTGCGAAAAACGTCGCCAAGCGCACGCTGGTGGTCAGCCGCCAAGCGCCGGCGCGTCCGACCCTGGGCGTTGCGCGCATGGGCCGGACCAGCCTGCGCCAGTTTTCGGACATCCTTAACGCCTACGCCGCGCGCAATATCGAAGCCGCAAAGGCTGTGTGGGGCGGCGACGACGAACTTGACGAACTCTATAATTCTGTCTTTCAGGAGATCCTGCTGGCGATGATGGAAGATTCAGGCAAGGTGAACGCCTGCACCCACCTGGTTTTCATCGCCAAGAATTTCGAGCGCGTCGGCGATCACGCGACCAATATCGCTGAGGCGTTATATTTCCTGGTCACGGGCGCGCGCATGTCGGCGGCGCGGCCCAAAGGGGATGAAACCTCAACGACCATCGTCGAGCCGCCGAAGCATACGGGCGGCGCGGCGCGATAGCGACCGGAGCAGATTATGGCCGCAACGCGGATCTTGATCGTCGAAGACGAAGAAGCCCTGGGCACGCTTCTCGAATACAATCTCGGCAAGGAAAAATTCGCCGTCACCCTGGCCCATGACGGCGAAGACGCCATGCTCAAGATCGAGGAACAAACGCCCGATCTGGTCATTCTCGACTGGATGCTGCCGAAAGTGTCCGGGATCGAGGTTTGCCGCCGTATCCGGGCCAAGCCGGAAACCAAGAACTTGCCGATCATCATGCTCACGGCCCGGTCCGAAGAAGCCGACCGCATCCGCGGGTTGGAGACCGGCGCCGACGATTATCTGACCAAGCCGTTTTCCAACAACGAACTGGTCGCGCGGGTGCGCGCCGTCCTGCGCCGCATCCGGCCTGGCCTGGTGGAAGACAAGGTGATGGTCGGGGATATCGAAGTCGACCGCGTGTCCCACCGCGTGACGCGGGGCGCCAAGGAAATCCACATGGGGCCGACGGAATTCCGCCTGCTCGATCATCTCATTCAGCATCCGGGCCGGGTGTTCTCCCGCGAGCAGCTTTTGAACGCCGTCTGGGGGTCCGATGTTTTCGTCGAAGTGCGCACGGTCGACGTGCATATCGGCCGCCTGCGCAAGGCGCTCAACAAGTTCAAGCAAGGCGATCCGATCCGCACGGTTCGCTCGGCCGGATACGCGCTCGACGCTGAATAAAAGCCCGCCATAAGGCGGGCTCTTTTCTGCTGACGAGGTTGGTTTTCGTCTAGCTGGCGGCGCGGCGCTTTTCCGGCAATGCGGTGCGGCGCGGCTCGCGGCGATCGGTCCGGCGCTGCGGCGGCTGAAAGGCTAGATGCGCGTGATAGGCGCAATAGGATTTGCCGGACAGCGTCGGCTGGCCGCAGAAATGAAAATCGTCCTTGGCCGGATCGCCGATCGGCCATTTGCACATATTGTTCTTGATCGTGGAAACGGTCGTGCGATCGCCGCTTTCCAGAACCAACGGGGCGGCGAATTCCGGTTCCGGGATGACGGATTTCACTTCTGGCGCCGGCGCCGCGCCGCCGGCAGCCTTGTCCTCGGCGGGCGTGCGGCAGCCGCGCTGTGGTTTGGCCGGCGTGGCGCGCCCGGAAAGGCCGAGACGGTGGACTTTGCCGATGACGGCGTTGCGGGTGACGCCGCCCATTTTGTTGGCGATCTGCGCCGCCGAAAGACCTTCGGCCCAAAGCTTCTTTAAAAGTTCAACCCGTTCATCCGTCCAGGCCATGGCGCATTGCTCCCTCTTGTCGGCGTCCGCCGCCGATCCACGTTAAGAAATCAATATCTTGTAGGCTCAATTAGTGAGCCTCTATCAGCGTCCAAATATAGTACTCTACCAAGGGTAAAACACAACATGGCGCCGTTACATATTTTTGCCCACTATATGTTGATAATCCTTCATGCTTGACGCTTCGCCGCCCCCGGGTCCACATCGTTGCGACGCAGCAAGGACCGAAAACCGGACGATGGACGGCGCAGACCCCATAACGACGGCGATTGAACCCAAATCCCAGGCGATGTTCGGCGTGCGCCGGTTCGGGGCCGTCAACTGGCTCGGCCTGTGGACGCTGTACCTCAAGGAGGTGCGCCGGTTCATGAAGGTGGTGACCCAGACCGTGCTCGCCCCCGTCATCTCGACGCTCCTCTTCCTGATCGTCTTTACCCAGGCCTTCGGCGCGTCACGGCCCGCCATCGCCGGCGTGCCGTTCATCGAGTTTCTCGCGCCCGGCCTGATCATGATGGCGGTGCTGACCAACGCCTTCACCAACTCTTCCTCGTCGATCCTGATTGCCAAAGTGCAAGGCTCCATCGTCGACGTTTTGATGCCGCCCCTGTCGGCGGCGGAGCTGACCCTCGCCTTTGTCGCCGGCGCGGCGACGCGCGGGCTGCTTGTGGGTTTCATCACCGCCGTCACCAGCGCCGGCTTCATGCTGGCGAGCGGCGCGCCGATGCGTGTGGAGGGGGTCTGGGCGATCGGCTATTTCGCGCTGGCGGCGGCGGTGATTTTTTCCATGCTCGGCGTTATTGGCGGCATATGGGCGGAGAAATTCGACAATCTCGCCGCGGTTACGAATTTTGTCATTACGCCGCTGACATTTCTGTCGGGCACGTTTTACTCTGTAGACAGATTGCCGGAGCCGTTCCGCACCGCAAGCTTTTACAATCCGGTTTTTTATCTCATCGATGGTTTTCGCTCGGGCTTTACCGGTCTGGCGGAGGCCAACCTCGCCATCGGCGTCGGCCTCACCATGGCGCTGATGATCGGCCTTGGCGCATGGTGCTACGGTCTTCTGCGTTCCGGATACAAGCTTAAGGACTAGGCTGTGGTTTCCATTTAACGCTTGCCCGCGCGCCGGCAAAAAACCGTCAGTTTTAGGAGGGAGGACGAAGGACATGTTGGACATATTTGAGGACGACCGACGCAAAAATGGCGGTTTTTCGCCGCGCCCCTCAGGGGTTCGGCCAAAATCGCCCTGGCCCTTCGGGCGTTCAGGCCTCAAAAGGTCCCCCCGGACCTTTTGTCGGGCTGCGCCCGAACCGGCCTTCACCGTCGGAAATGCTCGAAAGTGGCATGCACTTCCTTGCGCTTGCCTCCTGGTCCAGAGCGATTTTGGTCTCGAACGCGGGTAAACGGTAAATGGAAACGACAGCCTGGCCGCGCCGATGACGACCGAAGACGATTTCATCCTGCCCTTTCAGATCGACGGCGCGCCGGTGCGCGGCCGTGTGGTCAGCCTGTCGGGCGCCGTCGACGAGATTCTCGGCGCGCATGGTTTTCCCGACAATGTATCGACGCTGGTCGGCGAGGCCGCCTGTCTGGTCGCCATGATGGGCGCGGCGCTCAAATTCGACGGCAAGCTGATCTTTCAGGCTCAGGGCGACGGGCCGACGCCGATGGTCGTCGCCGATTACCGGGCGGGCGGCGCGGTGCGCGCGACCGCGAAAATCGACCGTTCCTCGCCCTTGCTCGGCGCGGCGCTTTTGGGCAAGGGCCATATCGCCATGACCATCGATCAGGGCCCGGACATGGACCGGTATCAAGGGGTCACGCCGCTCAGAGGCGCGAGTCTGGCCGAGGCGGCGGTTTCCTATTTCGATCAGTCCGAACAGATCCCGACCGTCATCAGGCTTGCGGTGGGCCGCCTCGCCGCGCCCGGCCAGCCCGAGCGCTGGCGCGCCGGCGGCATCATGGCGCAATTCGCGCCAGGCGAGCGCAGCGATCGAGGGCGCGGCGAAGAAGTCGAAATGACCGCCGAAGACGCCGAACTATGGGACCGTGCGGCGGCTTTCGTGCAGTCGACCCAGGATGACGAATTGCTCGATCCGTCGATCAGCGCCAAGACCTTGCTTTATCGCCTGTTTCATGAAGACGGCGTGCGCGTCTTCGAGCCAAAGAAGATGCGCGCCGCCTGCGGCTGCAACGGCGAGAAGATCGCCGCCGTGCTTGAGCGCTATTCGGCGGAAGATCTGCGCGACATGGTCGAGGACGGCGCCATCACGGTGACTTGCGAGTTCTGCCGCAAGGATTACCGCTTCACCCCTTCGGGCGCGCCGGTCGCCGCGCCATGAAAAAGAGCTTCTTTGAGCGCGAGCTTGCCGCGCTGGAATTCGAATTGGCCAAGCTGCAGGAAACCGTGCAGCGCAAGGGGTTGAAAATCGCCATCCTGTTCGAAGGTCGCGACGCTTCGGGCAAGGGCGGAGCGATCAAGACGATTATGCGCCGGATGAACGCGCGGATCTGGCGCATCGCGGCCCTGCCCAAGCCCTCCGACCGCGAACGCACGCAATGGTATTTCGAGCGCTATGTGCGTCATCTGCCGTCCGGCGGCGAGATCGTTTTGTTCGATCGGTCCTGGTACAACCGCGCCGTCGTCGAACCGGCGATGGGGTTTTGCTCCGCCGATGAATACGAAGTCTTCATGCGCGAGGTCCCGCAGTTTGAAAAAATGCTCATCGACAGCGGTCTGCATCTCGTCAAATTCTGGATCCACGTCTCGCCGCAAGAGCAGGAACAGCGCTTTCAAGACCGCGCCTGCGATCCGCGCAAGCGCTGGAAGCTGTCGCCGGTCGATTTGCGCGCGCGCGAATTGTGGATCGAGTTTACGAAATATCGCGATGCGATGTTCGATCGCACGAGCACGCACGTCGCGCCATGGCTGGTGGTGGAAGGCGACGACAAGCGCAAGGCGCGGCTCAATATCATCCGTGCGATTCTCGACCGCGTTCCTTATGAATTCAATGAACAGGCGTTTGAACCGATTACCCTGTCGCCGCGCCCGTCCGTAGAAGACAGCGACTATACCGAACCCGCGCTCGAAGACCTTAATCTTGTCAAGGATTATTACGCGGACTGACCGATAAGGCGCCGGCGATCATGCAACCGCCGGCGCTTTCATTATGTTGAAACAGCGCGCCTAGCTCGCCTGCTGCGCCGCAATCCAGGCGTCGACATTCTCCTCGAGAATCGCCAGCGGCACGGCGCCGTCTTTCAAGACGACGTCGTGAAACGCGCGGACGTCGAAACCGTCGCCCAGGGTTTCCTCGGCGCGGGCGCGCAGTTCGAGAATTTTCAGCATGCCAATTTTATAGGCGGTGGCCTGGCCGGGCATCACGATATAGCGTTCAATCGCCTTAACGCAGTCATATTCCGGGTTCGGCGTGTTGGTCATGAGATAGGCGATCGCTTCTTCACGGCTCCATTGCTTGTCGTGAAGGCCCGTGTCGACGACAAGCCGCGCGGCCCGCCACAGTTCCATCGCGAGCCGGCCGAAGTCGGAATAGGGATCCTCATAAAAACCCATCTCTTTCGGAATGTATTCCGAATAAAGGCCCCAGCCTTCCGAATAGGCCGTATAGCCGCCGAATTTGCGAAAGCTCGGCGCCTCTTCGAGTTCCTGGGCGATGGCGAGTTGCATGTGATGGCCCGGAACGCCTTCGTGATAGGCGAGCGCCTCCATCTGATAGATGGGCATCGCGCCCATGTCGTAAAGATTGGCGTAATAGATGCCGGGCCGCGAGCCGTCCGGCGCGGGCCGCTGGTAGAACGCCTTGCCCGCGGCGCGCTCGCGGAAGGGCTCTACGCGCTTTACGATCATCTCGGCCTGGGGAAAGGTGAAAAACAATTCATCGAGCCGCCCGCGCATCGTATCGATGAACGCCGTGGCTTCGGCAAGGTACTGTTCGCGCCCTTCATCTGTATTCGGATAAAAGAATTTTCCATCCGGATCATCGCGCATGTAAACGAAGAATTCCTGGAGCGAGCCTTCAAAGCCGACGGCGTTTTTAATCTCGGTCATTTCGCCGTGAATGCGCGCGACTTCCGAAAGGCCGAGATTGTGAATATCTTCGGCGCTCATGTCCGTCGTGGTCATGCGTTCAAGCCGATTGGCGTAATAAGCAGCGCCGTTGGGCAGCTTCCAGGCGCCGTCGTCGTTGCTTGCGGTTTCTTGCTGCTTCTCGAACATGGCAATCAGCGATTCATAAGCCGGCTTGACGCTGTTCAGCAGCGCATTGACGCCGCGTGCGCGCAAACCCTCCTTGACGGCTTCGTCGGCGTCGAGCGCGTCGACTTTCTTGGTGAAGTCGGCGAGCAGGGTTGAGTCTTTCTCGCTGTCGTCGAACGGCGCGCCGGAAATGATATTGCGCGATGTCGCGATCATCTGTTCATAGGACCAGCGCGGCGGATAAATGCCATCGGCGAATTGGGCTTCGGCGTTTTCCTGATGCTGGCCGAGATAGGTCTGAACGCCTTCCAGGCGGGCGATATAGGCTTCGACGTCTTCAATGCTGTCGACGCGGTGCTGATTGATGAGGAACGCCGGCACGCCGGAATGGGGGCCGCGAAATTGGCTGAACACATACCAGTGACTGCGGAACGGGAACGCGCGGTCGTCCTGCTCGACTTCATATTCGAATAGACGGTAGGAAAGTTGCGCCGCCGCATCGAGGGCGTCAAACTCGAAATTCGCGCGCATTTCTGCGAGCGCGGCGACCTGCAATTCGTGGGTTTCGACGGCGAATGCGTCGGTGGCGTCGTTCCATTTGTCGTAGTCGGTCTTGCGGCCGAGAAACGTCAGGAACATGGGCGAGCGGGCGAGCTGGGTTTCGAATTGTTGCTCGAACCAGGCGTTGATGCGTTCCGACTCGGTCTGGACGGCGGCGTCGCTTGCAGTTTCGGACGGGGCGGATGAAGCGGTTCCTGTTGCGGTCTGCGCAGCTTGTTCCCCGCCGCATGCGGCGGTGAGCGCGATTAAGCCGGCGGACGCAAGTCGTAGGTTCCGTATGTTGACGGGCATATTGGTCTCCAATGTTGTTATGCCGTTATCCCCGTCCGGCGCGGCGCAAGCTAGGCCATCGCCTAGGGCCCCGCAAGTTGGCGGCGGCGTCAATCGAAGGCGAAACTGAACGGCGTGGCCATGCGCCGATGCTCGTCAATAATCAGGTGGCGTTCGAGCGGCGGATGGGCGCGCGCGGCGCATTGCGGGCGCGGGCAAAGCCTGCAGGTCACGCCGATCGGCGTGGCTTCGGGATCGTCGAGATCGACATTTTGCGCGTAGACGAGCTTTTCAAGGTGTTTGAGTTCGCATCCCAGGGCGACAGCGCGTTCGGCTTTCGGCGCCAGAAAGCCGCCCTCTCCGCCATGCACCGTGCGCGCGATGGAAAAATAGCGATCGCCTTCAGGGAGCTGAATGATTTGGGTGAGGATGCGCCGCGGCGTTCGGAAGGTTTCGTGCAGGTTCCACAAGGGGCAGGATCCGCCATAGCGCGCGAACGAAAAAACGCCGCCGGAAAAACGCTTTGAAACATTGCCCGCCGCATCGGTGCGCAAAAAGAAAAACGGCACGCCTTCCTTGCCCGGCCGCTGCAATGTCGTCAGGCGGTGGCAGATTTGTTCAAAGCTTGCGCTAAACCGCCGCGCCAGCGCTTCGATGTCGTATTTCAACTCCTCGGCGGACGCCAGAAAGCGTTCATAAGGAAAGAGTATGGCCCCGGCGGCGTAATTGGCGAGCGCGGCGCGGGCGAGGCGCCGTCCCGCGTCGGTTTCGAACGCGGCGGCGTTCACTGTTTCGTCCAGGTTTTTTCCCTGCTCCAGCAGCACAAGCTGCAGCGCCGCCTGAAAGGCGCGGCTCGCATGATCGAGCGCCTCCGAGATGACAATCTGGCGGCGATGCCGGTCGCAACGGCGATAGGCGCCGACCATGACGGACTCCGGTAAAATCCGTAAGCTGAACGAATGGCGGGCTTTCAAACGCTCGCCGATCGCCGCGAAAAGATCGCCGCCGCCCGCCGTCAGGGCGTTTGCGGTTTCTTCGCCCGCTTCATCGATCGCGGGAAAATGGTTGTGCGCGGCGGCGATGAAGTCGCGGGCCTCTTCAAGCGGGTCGGCCGCGCCGGCGCGGCCGGCCGCGCGCGCTTCCATGATCGCGGTTTGGCTCGCGCGATAGGCGCCGTATAGCGCGGCGACCGCTTCGCCCATGGCGGGATTGGCCGAGATGAGATCGCGCACGTCCTCGCGGCCGATGGAAAGGTCGTGAAAGATCGGATCGTTGAGCGCGGTTTCGAGCCGCGCCAAGGCGTCGTCGTCGCCGGCGGCGAAGGCGGAAAGGTCAAGGCCATAGGTCTGCGCCAGGCGCAGCAGCAGGTCGGCCGGCAAGGGGCGCTGATTGCGCTCGATGAGGGTGACGTAGGACGGCGAGACGTCGAGATCGCCAGCCATCTGCGCCTGGGTCAGGCCGAGTTCGCGGCGGATGCGCCTAAGGCGCGGGCCGATAAAAAGACGTCGGGACGGACTGGCCATACGCATCGGTCTCCATCAATTTTGGGCTGCGTATCGGAGTTATTTTCCTATCGAAACGAATATTGTTTGATAAAGGATTAGGTGCAGAATATTACAAAAATCACAAAATTACAAAACAATTAGTCTGCATTACTACAGCCTGACCACTTTCCCATTGTGCAGCGCCGAGATGATCGCGACATTGCCAGTCACATCAAGTTTCTAATTCCAAGTGGGAACACCATTCATGACAGATTTCACCAAGATCGTACCGTCGGCCCCCGAGGGCCGCTTCAATGGCATTGAGCGCAATTATTCGGAAACCGACGTGGAGCGTTTGCGCGGTTCTGTACCGATCGCCCATACGCTTGCCGAGCGCGGCGCCAACAAGCTCTGGGAGCTCCTGAAAACCGAAGATTACATCAACGCCCTTGGGGCGCTGTCGGGCAACCAGGCGGTGCAGATGGCCAAGGCCGGCCTTAAGGCGATTTATCTTTCCGGCTGGCAGGTCGCCGGCGACGCCAATCTTTCCGGCGAAACCTATCCCGACCAGTCTCTTTATCCGGCCAATTCCGGCCCGGCCCTTGCCAAGCGCATCAACGCCGCCCTGCGCCGCGCCGACCAGATCGAGTTTTCCGAGGGCCAGGTCGAACGCGATTTCTTCCTGCCCATCGTCGCCGACGCGGAAGCGGGTTTTGGCGGGCCGCTGAACTGTTATGAGATCATGAAGGCCTATATCGAAGCGGGCGCCGCCGGCGTTCACTTCGAAGACCAACTCGCGGCCGAGAAAAAGTGCGGCCATCTCGGCGGCAAGGTGCTGATCCCGACCCAGGCCCATGAGCGCAACCTCAACGCTGCGCGCCTCGCCGCCGACGTCGCCGGCGTTTCGACGGTGCTGATCGCCCGCACGGATGCGGAATCGGCAAAGCTAATCACGTCGGACGTCGACGAGCGCGATCACGATTTCATCGATTTCGACCAGGGCCGCACGCCGGAAGGTTTCTTCCGCCTCAAGGAAGGCGTGGGCGTTGATCACTGCATCGCGCGCGGGCTCAACTACGCCAAGGTCGCCGACCTTCTGTGGTGGGAGACCTCAAAGCCCAATCTGGACGATGCGCGGCGTTTCGCCGAGGCGATCCAGAAGGAATTCCCCGGCAAGATGATGGCCTATAACTGCTCGCCGTCCTTCAACTGGGAAGCCAATCTCGACAAGGAGACGATTGCCAAATTCCAACGCGAACTCGGCACCATAGGCTATAAGTTCCAGTTCGTCACGCTCGCCGGTTTCCACCAGCTCAACTTCGGCATGTTCGAACTCGCCCGCGGCTACCGCGACCGCGGCATGGCGGCCTATTCCGAATTGCAGCAGGCCGAATTCGCCGCTGAACAATACGGCTATGAATCGACCCGCCATCAGCGCGAAGTGGGCACGGGCTATTTCGATCTCGTGGCCAACACGCTCTCGGGGGGGAAATCGTCCACGACCGCCATGGGCGAGTCGACCGAGACCGCGCAATTCAGGCCGGCGGCTGAATAAGCCGTGGCCTGAGACGGCGCTCTTTGAGGGAGGAAGCGCCAAAAAGAACGCCGCCCGGCCTACCCCCGGGCGGCGTTTTCATGACAGGTTTTTTGGCGCGTCAGGCTTTCTTGCGCTGACGGTTGGCGAAGCCAAATGCCGCGCGCCTAAATTTCATTTGTATACGAATTGCTTATTAACGGCGGCGTGGGCGCCGCTCCGAGAAATCGCCCTGCGTGCGGCGCGGCCCGCTGTTCGCATTCTCTCGCGGCGGCGGGGAAAAGAGCGCCATGGAGATGGGCTTGAATTTCGCCGCGAAGGCCTCTGCTCGGGCGATGGCGTCGTCCGGCAGGCTCGCATGAAGATGGGTCAGTACATTGGGATTGACCGGAGCCAGCCCGTATAGTTCGTGGGCGGCGTTTTCCTTATAGACCAGCGCCCAGCCCAGCGCTTTGCCGGGCTCCGGGGCGGGCCCGTGCGAAACAGCCGCCGGCGCGCCGCTGAGCGTGTTAGCGAGCCTCCATTGCGCCCGGGCGTTGTCGGCGTAGGCGGCGCGGCGCAGCCAGAAAAGGCCTTCCTCGCGGAACAGCGCGGTTTCGCGCGCGCTCTCGCCCTCGATTTCAAGCAGGCACGCGCCGAGTTCGTATTGCGCCACTTCATAGCCCTCGCCGAAACTGGCGATCACGCGGTAGGTCGGCGCCGCTGCGGCGCAGCCTTTTTCCGCCCGGATCTGACGGCCCGTTGCAAGCAGGCGCTCGACCTGGTCGATCCCAGCGCCGGGTCCTTTTCCCTTGGACCCTTGCGTCGGCCCGGCTTGTCGCTGCGCGCCGGAGGCGCAGGCGGTCATGATGAACGCCGATGCGATCAGTAATGCGGCTTTGATATTGGCCATGAAATTCTTCGCCCTTCCAATCATCCTCACACGCCCCCACGGTCTCTTATACGCATGACCGAGCGTATTCCGTCGCAGATTTTTTTGTGAATTTCGCGACGGAAAGCTTCCCCTTTACCCGTTTTATGGTCGGCGATGGAAGGAAACGCGCCGCGGCCCCGCCCGGCGCCATTTGCTTTTAGGAGAGAAAGCATGCGCATCAAGTCGCTTCGAGTTCCTGCCGCAGCCCTTGCGGCTATCACCGCCGGCTGCGTCGCCGCCCCTTCCGCTTACGCCGGGGAGTGGCGTTTTCATCCGGAGCGCTGTCCGGATCTGGTGGAGGATTATTACGACAGAATTGAAAGCCGGCGCGACGAGCGGCGCGACTTTGGCCCGCGCGATCGGGCCGAAGATCGCCGTGACCGCAGGGAGAGCCGGCGCGACGAAAGCGTCACGGTGTGTCCCGCCAGCGCCTGGGTCTGGCACGGCAAGGCCCGCAGCCGTGGCCGTCTATTATGACGCCCGGGCGCGCCATTATTATCGGTTCGGGCCGAAACAGACGCGCGTTCGGATTGTGATCAGTTAACCGACGAAACGCCGCTCCCCCGCCCATTCCCTCGAGACGGCGTTTCTCAGCGTGCGGCGAGCCTTTCACCTAAGGCTCGCTGCACGTTTACGGCGGTGTCGGGAAAATCTGTGAAGACGCCGTGGGTGGTAGGCGCGGCGAGTCCGTCGCTTGTTTCATTGGATGATGTTTTCGCGCACGCCGACGGCGGTGTCGGGGAAGTCGGTGAAAAAGCCGTCAGCGCCAGCGCTATAGTAGATCAAATACTCCAAGTCGGGCGAACGCGCGTCATCCAACGGCAGCGCAATTTCGGCCTGATGGATGCAAGAGCCGCTTGGATTTTGAGGGTTTGATACGCACTCTTGCTTAGAGATTATTTTTTCAGAAGCAAAGTCAACAATTTGCTGATTGGGTTCATCGTTTCTGAATGTCCAAAAATGAACGAAAAGACTTTGCCGATGAGCGTTCCTTACAAAGTCGCTATATACGTTTTCTGAGCCTGGATCGAACGCCAAGCTTTTTGCTGCGCCCACTCCATCCGCGTAAGTCGCAATCTCTTCAAGCGGAATGTTCGGCCCGGCGCCGGGCGTTTTCTCATAGACAAGTTGGACGAGCTTGGCGTCGGTCTTGCCCCTAAGGCGTTTTAAAATCTCCGGTTCGAAGGACTGAATGAAGACGAGCCCGGCATCGAAGCCCTCGAGCGCTTCGAGCAAGGGCTTTTCAAAATCAAGACCGATGGAAGCGAAATAGCCCGGATGTTTGGTTTCCGGATAAATGCCCACCGGCCGGCCGGCTTGCGCGGCTTTTTCGGAGACAAGCGCAAGAATGTCGGCGAATGTCATGATTTCAAACTTGCCGTCATGGGCCGTCGTCCGGCCCTTCCGCGATTGCCGCGCGCGCAGGGTGCGTAATTCCGCATAGGTGAAATCCTCGACCCACCAGTCTTCGCGGGTCACGCCTTCGCTTTGCGCGGCGTAAGCGTCCGTGCGCTTGCGGTCGGCGAATTCCAGATAATCGGCCACATCCGTGGTCGCGGAGAGATAACGGTCATGACGCGCAACCAGCACGCCGTCCTTGGTGACGACCAGATCCGGTTCGATCACATCGGTGCCCTGCTCGATGGCGAGCGCATAAGCATAGCGCGTGTGCTCGGGCGCATAGCCGCTGGCGCCGCGATGGGCGATAATCAGCGGTGGCGTGCCGTCCAGCGTCGCCCATTGGAAATCGGGCGTCATCGGGGCTTCCTCCGCAGCGCAGGCGGCGGCGAAAACGCAAAGCCCCAGCAACCCCAAGACATGTTTCATATCGCCTCCAAAAGCTGAGTGTTCGCAACGCTAAAAGGCCGCAAGGCCGCTCCTGTTTCAAGCTCTTTTAATGACCCGGGCCTGTGAATAGCGCCGGGAAGGGCTTATGTTTTCTAAAACGCAGCATGGGAGAGCGGCCGATGTCAGAGGCGCAACAACTTGAAAGGGAGCTTTACGAAAAAGCGCTCAAACTGGCGGCCCTGCGCAAGGCCGAACCGGGCGTTGAAGTTTCCAATTACACATTCCAGACGCTTGAGGGCGAGACCACGCTGTCAGGATTGTTCGCCGGGCGCGACCGATTGCTGGTAATTCACAATATGGGACAGGGCTGTCGCTACTGCACCCTGTGGGCGGACGGGATCAATGGCATCCTTTCCCATCTTGAAGACGCCATGGCGGTCGCGCTGGTCTCCAAAGATCCGCCGGACGTCCAGCGCCGCATGGCGCAAAGCCGCGGCTGGCGCTTTCGCATGGCGTCCCATGGCGGCGGCGCCTATATGACGGCGCAATCGGTCATGGAAGGCGGCGGCAACATGCCGGGCGGCGTCATTTATGAGCGCGCGCACGGCAAGATCATGCGCCGGGGACGCGCCGTCTTCGGTCCCGGCGATCTTTATTCGCCGATGTGGCATTTCCTCAGCCTTGCAGGCGTTGCGCAATCGGAATGGACGCCGCAATTTCGCTATTGGACCCGCCCTGAAGCGCTAGATGATGGCGGAGAAAATGTCCGCGACTGAGACGCAGCGCAAAATCGGCGTTGCGAGCAGCATCGCCCTCGGCCTGGTCTGGCTTTACAAGCGCACGCTCTCGCCGGTGTTTTACCTTCTCGGTGCGCGCTGCCGGCATCAGCCGACCTGTTCGGACTATGCGGTCCAGGCGTTTCGCCGCCATCACCCCTGGCGCGCCTTCTGGCTCAGCCTGTCGCGGATTTCCCGCTGCCATCCTCTCGGCAGTCACGGTTTTGATCCCGTGCCTGACGCGCCCCGCCGGGCCGGCTGGCGGTTCTGGCGGCTCGGCGACTGGGCGTGGACGGAAAGACGCGCGCCGCCGAAATCCGGGTCCCGTTAAGACCTTGCCGCCGCTGCATTCGTCAAGCGCCAGCCGGCCTCATCGCGCCCCGCCGGCGCTTGACGAATGCGGCGGCCTCTGAGAAGGGACAAGGTCTATTTCGCGCCTGCAAAAGCCGGAAAGCGAGCCCATGGTCGCCATCACGCTTCCCGACGGATCGGTCCGCCAGTTTGACGGTGCCGTGACGGGAACCGACATCGCCGAGTCGATCTCCAAATCCCTCGCCAAGAAGGCGCTGGCGATGAGGCTCGACGGTGCGCTGGTCGACCTTTTTCGCGAAATCGACCGGGATGCGAGCGTCGCCATCGTCACCTGCGACGATCCGGAGGCGCTGGAGCTGATCCGTCACGACGCGGCGCATCTTCTGGCCCAGGCGGTTCAGGATCTTTATCCGGGCACGCAGGTCACCATCGGTCCGGTGATCGAGCACGGGTTTTATTACGACTTCGCCCGCGACGAGCCGTTCTCGACCGACGATCTTGAAAAAATAGAAAAACGCATGGCCGAACTGGTCGACGCCGACCTGCCCACCAGGCGCGAAATCTGGGACCGTGACAAGGCGGTCGACCATTTCAAGGCGCTCGGCGAGCATTATAAGGCGGAGATCATCGCCGAATTTCCGCAAGGCGAGGAAATCCGCATCTATCATCACGGGCCCTGGCACGATCTCTGTCGCGGTCCGCACCTGCCGTCGACCAAACATATTGGTAAGGCGTTCAAGCTGATGAAAGTCGCCGGCGCTTATTGGCGCGGCGATCATCGCAACGCCATGCTTCAGCGCATCTACGGCACCGCCTGGGCGAGCGAAAAGGACCTTAAAGCCCATCTGCATCGCCTTGAGGAGGCGGAAAAGCGCGATCACCGCCGGCTCGGCCGGGAAATGGACCTTTTCCATTTTCAGCCCGAAGCCCAGGGCTCGGTGTTCTGGCATCCCAAGGGCTATCTCATCTGGCGCGAGCTGGAAGCCTATATGCGTCGCCGCCTCGACGCCGACGGCTATGCGGAAGTGAAATCGCCGCAGCTTCTCGATGCCAAATTGTGGGAGCAGTCGGGCCATTGGGGCAAGTTTCGCGAAAACATGTTCGTCGTGCCCGATGAAATTCCGTCAGCGGAAGAAGACAGGCCGATCATCACCGGCGAAACCGACTTGATGGCGCTAAAACCGATGAACTGTCCCGCCCATGTTCAGATATTCAAACAGGGCGTTAAATCCTATCGCGATCTGCCCATTCGCATGGCCGAGTTCGGCTGCTGCCACCGCAACGAACCACACGGCGCCTTGCACGGGCTCATGCGCGTGCGTCAGATGACCCAGGACGATGCGCATATTTTTTGCCGCGAAGATCAGATTACGGAGGAAACACAGCGCTTTCTCAATCTTTTCGCCCGGATATACGCCGATATGGGCATGACCGACATCGCCTATCGGCTGGCGACGCGGCCGGAGCTGCGCGCCGGCGACGATGCGACCTGGGACCGGGCGGAAAAGGCGCTGGCCGAAGCCCTGACGGCGGCGGGCATAAAGTTCGATTATGCGGAAGGGGAAGGCGCGTTTTACGGACCGAAGCTGGAATTTCATTTGACCGACGCCATCGGCCGCACCTGGCAGGCGGGGACCTATCAGCTCGATTATGTCCTGCCGGAGCGGCTTGATGCGACCTATATCGACGCCGCGGGCGCCAAGCAGCGGCCGGTGATGCTGCATCGCGCGGTTCTGGGCACGTTTGAGCGGTTTATCGGCCTTTTGATCGAACATTACGCCGGCCGGCTGCCCGTCTGGCTGGCACCGGTGCAGGTTGTGGTCGCCACGATCACGTCCGACGCCGACGATTATGCGCGCGACACCGCAAAGGCGTTTGAAGCGGCGGGGGTCCGCGTCGGACTTGATATCCGCAATGAGAAAATCAACTACAAAGTGCGCGAGCATTCTCACGCCAAGGCGCCGGCCATCGCCGTCGTCGGCGCACGCGAGGCCGAAGAGGAAATGATCTCGCTTCGCCGCTTGGGCGAAAAGCAACAGCAAGTTGCGCCGCGCGCGGAAATCATCGCGGCGCTTGCGCGGGAGGCCCTGGCGCCGGATCTGCGCCAGGCGTCCTAAGGCGCGGCCATGCGGCTGACCCTTCGACAACAGCGCGACCGCGCCAGCCTTTATCTGTTGTTTTGTCTGTTCGTTCTGTTGCCTTTAACGGCGGTGTTCGGTCACCGCGGGGTTGCGCCGTGGCTGCTCCTGGCGAGCATTCCGGCTTTTTTGCGCGGCGATTTCTGGCAATCCGCATATGGCGCGCTGTTCGACCGCATGAATCTGCGCGAGCCCTATTTCGTCGGCTTCGCCGCCATCATGTTCTTTTGCTTCTGGATATTTCTTTCCGGTTTCTGGTCGCCCAAGCATCAATATACGCTCGCGCTTTATATTCTCGCGCCGGTGCTCGTGGGCGGCAGCGTCGTGTGGTTTTCGCTGAACTTGACCCGCGCCTGGATCTATCGACTGTCGATCGCTTTTGCGGCGTCAGTGGCTGCGGGCATGGCCGTGCTGCTGTTTGAAGGGCTCACCGGCGGAATTCTCCGCGCCGTCCTGCCGCCCCATGATCCGAGCCCGGATCGAGCGAAAGATATTTTCGCCCTTGCTTCGGGCGTCAGCGCGCTTGTGCCATCGCTTATTCCCGCCGCGATCATTGCATCCATGCTCGTGGGCAGGGCTGCGGGGCTTGGCCTGTTGGCGCTCGGCGCGGCGGCGGCGGCGAGCAATAACATCATGGCGAATATCGTGGCGATCCTGGCGGGCCTCGCTGTGGCGTATGCGGCGGTAAAGGCGCCCAACCGTACGCTGACGGCGACAGGCTGGGCGATCATCGCCGGCCTCATGCTCGCGCCGCTCGCAGCGTTCATTCCGGTCGAGGCCGCCTACCAGCGGATCGGCGATGCGGCGCCGTCTTCCTGGCTGCACCGGCTTTCGATCTGGCAGAGCGTCGCTTCGCGGATCCCCGAGGGTCTGCCGTTCGGATTCGGCGCGGACTTTACGCGCATCTGGGAAAGAACCGCGCCGATGATCGATGTGCCCGGCGCGCCGGTTCCGATGTCGGTGATCGCCAACCATCCGCATAATCTTTTTCTCCAGACCTGGCTGGAACTCGGGCTGCCGGGCGTCGCGTCGTTTGCCCTCTTCATCTATTGCGGCATGCGGCTCTTGCGCCGGGCGAATCTTTCCCCGAACGTTGTCGCCGCCATTATCGGCGCGGTCGTTGCGTTTCTCGCCACCATGATGGTTGACGGCAGTCTGTGGCAGGTCTGGCGTTTCGCCTCGATCGCGCTGGCGGCCATGGGCGCGGGCCTTGGCTATTCGATCGGGCGCGCCTTAAAAGGGTGAAACATGCACCCAGACGCAGAACGCAAGACCGTCGACGCTTCAGTAAGCGCCCCAGTGAGCGCTATCGTGGTCAGCTATTTTACCGGACCGCTGTTGGCGCGCTCGATCGAGTCGCTCAAGGCCCAGCCGGAGATCGGCGAAATCATTCTCGTCGACAACGGCAATTTCGCTGGCGATGTGGAGCGCGCGACGGCGGTCGATGCGCCCGGCGCGCCGGTCAAGGTGCTCGCCGGACACGGCAATATCGGCTTTGCGGCCGCTTGCAACAAAGGTGCGGCGGCGGCTGCAGGCGAGTATCTGTTGTTTCTTAATCCCGACGCGATGATATGCGAAGGCGGCGTTGCGCGGTTATTGCGCGATGGCGCCGAACTGGAACGGCCGTGGCTCATGGGCGCGCGGCTCTTGGAGCCGGACGGAAACGAACAGCGGGGCTCGCGACGGGCGACGCTGACGCCCTGGCGCGCGTTCGTCGAAGCGACGAAGCTTTACAGGCTTGCGCCGCGCCATCCTTATTTTCGGCGTTTCAATCTCCATACGGATGAATGTCCGAGCGACATCGTGCGCGCGCCGACGATATCCGGCGCCTGCTTCATCACGCCGCGCGCCGATTACGACGCCATTGGCGGCATGGACGAACGTTATTTTCTCCATGTTGAAGACATCGATTTTTGCCTGCGGTTCGCCAAGGCCGGCGGCGGGGTCTATTTCAATCCGCATGTTACGGCGACGCATTTCAGGCATTCGAGCCGCGCCAATCCGGTGCGCATCGAAGCGCGCAAGACCGCCGGCCTGATCCGTTACTTCAACACGCATTTTTCCGACGCTTATCCGCGTCCGTTTTTGTGGCTGGCCGCCGGGGCGCTGTGGGCGTCGTTTGGGCTGCTGGTCATACGGCGCGGGATCGGAAAGGCGCTGCGGCTGGTTGGGTTGCGCCGGCGCGCGGGCGGACGCGGCCTCAAGCGGGCCCGCGCTCTTTCTGCGCGGCGTTCGGCGCGCTAGGGAGCGCTTTTTTCGCTCGGCGCCGAGACGTAAATCGTCAGGCTGACCCTTCGCCCGTTGGAATAATTTAGACCCTCGATCACAGTGAGCCGAACTGGCTGCGGCGCCGTTGCGGGAAAGGCGGACTGAAACGCCGCTTCGTTCGGTTGGTCGATGATCGCCGCCGAGACGCTTCCAGCGGCCAGCGCGCGTCCCGCCGCGGCACCGTCGACGAGCTGCGTTTGCGTGCCCAAAAGGAAGACCGCGGAAGGCTCGTGATAGCCCGCCAGGGCGACCGGCCCGGCGCCGTCTTTCAACGGATGCCGGCCGGCGTCTTCAAGCGCGGTGGAAACGCGCGGAGAGATCGCCAGCGTTGAAAGGTTTGGCAATATCGCGGTCAGCATGGTCCAGGCGAAAAACGCGCCGAGCGCCGCCGCGGCGATCCCGCCTTTGAACGCCTTGCCCTTCCAGAACAGCCAAGCGATCGCCAAGGACGCCATCGCCGTAAATCCGCCGGCGGCGAAAACGCCCGCGCCCGTCGGCGGCGCGTTCAGAAACATCGGCAGCGCCAGGATCAGTCCCGCCGCGCTGAGCCCGAGGGCGCCATAAAGCACGGCGCCGGCTTTCTTGAACCAGCGCTCGCCTTGATCGGCGCTTGCGGCGACGCGGGCCGCGACAATCGCCAGCGCGGGATACATCGGCATGACATAGTGGGGCAGTTTCGTCGCCGTGAGTTCGAACACGATCCAGGCGGGAATGATCCAGGCGAGCAGAAAACGCGCCGGCCATTCGCCGCGCTCGCGCCATACCCGCACGAGCCCCGGCCCGAGCAGCGCTGCGGCCGGCCAAAACAGTCCCCAGACCAGCACCGCGTGATAGCCCGGCGGGCCCACATGGCCTTCTTGCGCAGTCCCGACTTTGCCCAGCATGTCGACGCCTACCGCGCCCTGATAAAAACGCCCTTCCGTCGCCAGACCAATCGCGATCGCCCAGGGCGCGGCGATCAAAATGACAATCGCCAACCCCGCCAACGGCCGCAGGGCGGAAAGCCAGGTCCATCTCGGTTTCACCGTGGCCAGGCCGAGCCCCGTCAATCCCGAGATCAATGGCGCGATCGGTCCTTTGATCAGCACGCCGGCGCCTTGCGCGCACCAGAACAGCAACGGCCATTTCCAGCCGGTTTTCGCGCCGTCGTTCAGGCGGGCGTATATTTCCGCGAACGCCCATTGCGCCAGCGCGATCATCGCCAGCAGAAAAGCGTCGGTTTTCGCGATGGTCGCTTCGACGGCGATCAACGGCGCGCCGGCCAGAAGCAGCGCGGCGAGAAAAGCCGTATGCTGATCATAAAGTCGTTTCGCCGTCAGATAGGTGAACACGACCGCAAGCGCGATTCCCAGAACCGACGGCAGGCGATAAGCCCAGATCGTGCGGGCTTCGGCGTCGGAAAAGGCGGCGACGCTCGCCGCCTGCAGCCAGTGGATGCCGGCCGGCTTTTTATTGCGCTCTTCGTCCTGAAACCGGATGGTGATGAAATCGCCGGTCTCGAGCATTTGCGTCGTCGCCTGGGCGAAGCGCGATTCGTCGCGGTCGAGCGGGGGCATGGTCCAGAGCCCGGCTAGGGAGACAAAAACGGCGAATCCGATAACGCCGAGCAATCTCGGGGACATAGCGAGATTTCCAAAAGCGCTCTGCATTTATCCGCGTCTCGTGTTCCGCCCGCCGCATGCGGGAATGAAATTCTAGTCGACCGTTTTGGCGATGTCTTCAAGAGACGGCGGCGGCGCTTGCGTGACCGGTCAGGGAAATTCCGTTATGAGCGGCGGTCATGAACCAAGGCAACGCCAGCCCGCAAAACGCGGCCTTTTTTGCGCTGGACCGCGACCTTGCGCGCGCATCGCCCTCGATCAGCGTCGTGACGACGTTTTTCAACGAAGAGGGCAATGTGCGCGCGGTGATCGACGAAATCAATTCGGCGCTGTCAAATCTCGATTATGAAATCATTGCGGTCGACGACGGATCGGCCGACGGCACGGCGGGCGCATTGACTGCAGCCAAGCAAGTCCATCCGCGCCTGCGCGTTATCCGGCATGGGCGCAATGCCGGCAAGAGTCGAGCGGTCCGCACTGGCGTTCTAGCCGCGCGCGGCGTGATCATCGCCACCATGGACGGCGACGGTCAGAACGATCCGGCGGACATTCTCGCCTTGCTTGAACAGTTCGAAAGCGTTCGCGCGCAAGGCGTCGTCATGATCGCCGGCGAACGCATCACGCGCGAGGACACGGCGCACAAGAAGCTCGCTTCGCAACTGGCGAACAGCGTGCGCCGGCGCATCCTGAAAGACGACGCGGCTGACACCGGTTGCGGGCTTAAACTGTTCCGCCGCGGCGCCTATCTGCGGCTTCCTTATTTTGACAACATGCACCGGTATTTGCCGGCCCTGATGCGGCGCGAAGGGTTCGGCGTGGCGTTTGCGCCGGTCAAGGATCGCCCGCGCGCGCATGGCCGGTCCAAATACACCAACTGGGGGAGGTTTCTCGTTGGAATCGTGGATTTAGCAGGTGTTTTCTGGCTGATGGCGCGGGCTCGGCGGCCGGAATCGGTCGACGAAGAGCGCGAATAGAGGGTTTTTGCGCGCGCCTTCTGTGATAGGATGACGCTTCCCTCGCCGTTGGGCGGGGCAGTTGAGATAAGGGAGGATTGCGGGCCATGTATCAGATGTTTCCGCTCCTATCGGTCAGTTTGATTATCTACGCCGTTCTAACGCTGACGGGCGCTGTCGGGACGGCGGAGGTTCCGTGGCATGAAACGCACCTTGTCACGCTGAAACTGGTGTCGGGGGACGACTGGGAAATCGAATGGGGCGATGTCTTTCTTGTGTTCAGCATAGGGCTCTTGTTCGTCGAACTGCTTCGGGCGACGAAGACCGGCTCGGAATCGATCATGAATCACGCGCTTTCGGTGGTTGTGTTCGTGGCCGCGCTTCTGCTTTTCATCACCGTCAAGGAGTTCGGCAATTCAACCTTCTTCATTTTCATGTCGATGACCTTCCTTGATTTCATGGCCGGGTTCATCGTGACGACGGTCACCGCGCGCCGCGACCTCGCCGTTGGCGGCATTGCAGGAGGGTCTTAGGAAATCGGCGCCGGGTCACGCCCACAGATCAATGATCGCGCCGGGGGCTGTTTCCCCCGAATGTTTGGCCCGTGCATAGGCGCGGGCCGCATCGTATTCAGAAGAAAGGTCGCCCGGTCTGTGCCAGATTGCGACAGTGCGCGCGGCATGGGGGATCGGTCCCCGCGCCGGCGCGGTTTTGTGCGCCTGCGCCGCGCCGCGCCGCGTTCCGGGCGCGTAGGTCACTCGCGTCGAGACAGGACGCAGCGCCGGGAGGTTAACAATCGGTTTCACGCGTGTTCGGCGGCAAGAACCGCGCCGCGCCGGGGGCGAAAAGCTTCAAATTTTATTTACGGCTGCGAGGATAAGGTCTCCCGGCGACGGAGCGAGCGAGTCTAATGGTCGAAAACGCCAAGGCACTTCTCGGCGAAAAGTCAAATGTCGCCGCGGCTGAGAACCAGTCGCGGCCGACGTCTGCCTCGACCGGTCTGGCCAGCGTTAGCGATCAATACGCCGATTCCAGCGCCGACAGCGCTTTGCAGACCATGTTCGAGTTCGACCCCGCCCAAAACCAGCTCCTGTGGTCGGACGAGGACGCCGCAGCGCGCATCCTCGGCGTTGCCGACGCCCGGAAGATATCCACCCTTGCAGACTTCAATGCATGCATCGACGGCGAAGCCGATAGCGCGCGCGCCGCCGCCTTTTCGGGGAAGACGCAAAGCTATTGCTGCCAGTTCAAGCTGCGCCGCGACGACGGCGGCACGCACTGGGTCGAAGAGCGAGGCGGGTGGATCGGCGCGGGCGACAACAAACGCATGATCAGCGTCATTCGTTCGGTTGAAAATCAGAAACAGCGCGAAAGGCGCATGGCGTGGCTGGCGACCAAGGATGAATTGACGGGACTTCTAAATCGCGTCCACTTGCGCCATTCGCTCGGCGCCACCATTCGCAAATCGATCGCCGAAGGGCGGACCAGCACCTATTTGCTCGCCGGCATTGACGATCTTGGCGCCGTGAATGCGGATTTTGGCTTTGAGGCCGCCGACAAGGTGATCTTTGAGATTTCACAGCGGCTGGCGGTGGAGCTTGGTTCCGATGATTTCATCGGCCGCGTCGCCGGCACGAAATTCGGCATCGTCGTGGACAGCTGCAATGCAGAAAGTATGCGTGCGCTGTGCACCCGCCTGATGAACGTCGTGCGCGAAAGCGTCATTGAAACCAAGAAGGGCGGCGTTGCGGCGTCGATCTGTGTCGGCGCTGTGAATATTCCGGACCATGCGGACGACGTTAATGTCGCGATGACGCGCGCGGAAGCCGCGCTCGACGCCGCCAAGCGTCTTGGCAAATCCAACTGGGCCGCGTTTTCGGAAAAGACCGATATCGTCACCATGCGCCGCCGGAATACGCACATGTCGGATGTCATTCTGACAGCGCTCAATGAACGCCGGGTGCGCCTCGCGTTTCAGCCGATCGTCACCGACCTGGGCGAGGCGGCGCAAAAATACGAGTGCCTCATTCGCATGCGAAGCGAAGACGGCAAGGAAATTCCCGCGCCTGAGTTCATTCCGGTCGCCGAGCGCCTCGGTCTCGTCCATTTGCTTGACCGTCGGGTTCTGGAACTCGCCACCAATACGCTGACGCTTTGTCCCGACATTCATCTTAACGTCAACATCTCCATGGAGACGGTGAAGGATTTCGTCTGGGCTGAGGGGTATATCTCTCATCTGCGGGCAAACCAGGCGCTCGCGAAAAGGATCACCGTCGAATTGACCGAAACCCAGGTCATCGACGCGATCGACGCCTCAATCGAATTCGTCTCCGAGATCAAAAAGATAGGCTGTTCGTTCGGCATCGACGATTTCGGCGCCGGCTATACGTCGTTCCGAAATCTAAAGGCGATGGACATCGATATCCTGAAGATCGACGGGTCGTTCGTCACCGGCGTTTCATCGTCGCGTGAAAACCAGCTTTTTGTCCGCACATTGCTCGATCTTGCGCGCAATTTCGGCATGAAAACCGTCGCCGAATGGGTCGATAACGAAGCCGACGCCATGCTCTTGAAAGGTCTCGGCGTCGACTTTCTGCAGGGCTATCTCATCGGCAAGCCGGAAACCAATCCGGACTGGCTGCCGGACGGCGCGCCGAACGATCTGTTGGGCCGGAGCGGCCGATACTAGTCCTGAGCGCGACCGCGCGGCGTTTCGGGCGCTTTTTCTTCAAGCTTTTCGAGTTTTTTCTGAAGCGCTGCGAGCTGCGATTTCAGCTCGTCGATTTCGTCGCCCGCGGCGGCCGCATTTTCAGTGCGGTCTGATTTCGGCGCGTACATGCTGCCGACCGGCGAAAACATTTTCATCGCCTGGTTGTACAGCTCCATGTTCTGGCGAACGCTTTCTTCGAACACGGCGTAGCCAGGCGCGGCGCCGAAGGTGTCGCGCATGCGCTGACGCAGCTCTTCCTGATTGCGTGAAAACGCGTCCATGCTCATTTCCAAATAGGACGGCACGAAGTTCTGCAGGCTGTCGCCGTAGAATTTGATGAGCTGGCGCAGAAACTGAATCGGCAAAAGATTTTGCCCCTTGCTTTCCTCTTCGAAAATAATCTGCGTCAGTACGGAATGGGTGATGTCTTCGCCCGTCTTGGCGTCGTAGACGACGAAATCATCGCCGTTCTTGACCATGTCTGCAAGAAAATCGAGCGTGACATAGGAACTGGTGGCGGTGTTGTAGAGGCGGCGGTTGGCGTATTTCTTTATGACCGTGGCCTCGCCGGCAGAGCCGTTCTTTCGCGCCTTGGCGTCTTTGTCAGTCATGTGACAATCTCTCCCGAGTTCGTCCGGCGCTCGATTGGCTGCGGTCCCGCCGGATCGTTGTTGCGGCGCACCCCCCTTTTTTGCGCGTGCTAATCCTGCTATAGCATGAAAATCCATTTTGCCTACGCATTCCGCGCCCGGTGGTGAGGCGTAACCTCTTGATAAATCGAACGCTTCGCTCGTTTTGACCGCGAAACGCTGGGTCAAACCGCAAAAATGCGGCGAAAATCGAGGAGGAGAGCTTGTGAGCGCCGCGGTGTTTGTCTCTGCGGCGAGCACGGCAATCGGCCGTTTTGCCGGCGGGTTTGACGGGGGAGACCGCCCTTTGCGCTGCTCGAATGCTGGCATCGCCGTTGAGGATCTTACGAAATCATCATGGGACATGCCCTTCAGGCCCGCCAAGCGCTGGAAAAGTCCAGCCGGTCACTTGACGGCGTTGATCTAATCAAGGCCAATGACGCGTTCGCCGCCCAATCGGTCGCCCTCGGCAAGAAACGCGACTGGGACGCGAACAAGGCAAACGTCGATAGCAGCGCGATCGCCCTGGCCATCCGGCCGGCGCATCGGGCGCGCAGATTTTGACGACGGTGCTTTATGAGATGAAACGGTCGGGCAAATCCAAGGAGTCTGCGACGCTGTTCGCAGCGTCGCCACATGCGTTTTACGCTGACCTGATTGCGGTATGGGAACGAGCGGAATCAATCAAAGCTGGCTGATCGGCCGGCGCTTACTCGGGAGAAACGATCATGATCAGAAACGCCATCGTCACCGGCGGCACGCGCGGCATCGGACGCGCCATATCGATCGCCCTTAAAGAAAAAGGCTGTGATGTCTCGGCGACTTATGCGGGCAATGACGAAATTGCCGCGCAGTTCAAAGACGAGACCGGTATAGACGTTTATAAATGGGATGTGGGCGATTACGACGCCTGCGAGGCGGGCGTTGCGGAAGTCGAAGCGATGCAGGGTCCGACGGACATACTTGTGAACAACGCCGGCATCATCCGCGATGCGTTTTTTCACAAGATGACGCGGGAACAATGGCGCGACGTTATACGCACCGATTTCGATTCCGTTTTCTACATGACACATCAGGTCTACCCGGGCATGCGCGAGCGCGGATTCGGACGCATCATCAACATCTCCTCGGTCAACGGCCAGAAGGGTCAGATCGGCCAGGTCAACTACTCCGCCGCCAAGGCCGGCAAGATCGGTTTCACGCGAGCGCTGGCGCAGGAAGGGGCCCGCAAGGGCATCACCGTCAACGTCGTCGCGCCGGGCTATATCGAAACCGATATGGTCGCCAAGGTCGACGACAAGGTGCTGCAGTCGATTGTCGCCCAGATACCCGTGGGCCGGCTTGGCAAGGCGGAGGAGATCGCCGACTGCGTCGCCTTTCTCGCCGACGATAAGGCCGGGTTCATCACCGGCGCGGTGCTGACCGCCAATGGCGGGCAATATATCGCCGCTTGACCGGCCATATCCGGCGAAAGGCTGCGCGCAACGAAGCCCTTTTTTCACCAAATTGCCGTGTTGTACTATGCCGGCGGGAAATTCGTCCCGGCATGACAGGAAGATGAGAAAAACGGCGGCATATCTAGCGGCCGCGCTGTGCGCGGCGCTTCTGACCGGCGGCGCGGCGGCCGATCCGGCCGACCTTGCCGGCGTGATTGCGGAGCCGAATCCGTTTTCTGCGCTGGTCGGCAAAAAACGTGAGCGCCGGGCTGATCGGACGGCCCGCGTTGAGGCCGAACGCTATGTTCTCGCTTCGGACAATCGGGTTTTTCTGTTCGAAAACCGCAGCAATGAAGCGCGAGTTAAATTTCTTTGCGGTCCGGACGATCCCCGCATCGACTGCACGCTCGATCCGGATGGGCCGGCGCCGGAGATTTATTTGCTGACCGAGACGCGCGGGCCGCGCGGCGATCTTTTCTACAAAAACGCTCAGGGCCAAACCATGCTGCGCATCGCCTCTTACGGCGGCGCGACGGTCCATTGGCCTGGCGAGGAGCAGGGTTTGGCCGCGTCCAAGTCCTTCGGCGACGATGCGGGCTTGCGTCTGGACCGTGCAGATATCGCCGTCGCGCAGCGCCGCGCCCGGGCGGCGACGGATATCATCAGCACACTGACCGGCGTGCAAATCGAGTTTGACATAAACCCCGCGCCGCAGGGCGAACAAGTCGAAACGGTCGTGCTCGCCGTCAGGCCCGGGCCCGACCTGGCGGGTCTTGCCAGCTTCGCCGACGCTGCGCCGCCAGTCGTCGAAACGCCGGACGCCGCGGTGCTTGCGGACGCGGTCATGCGCGCGGCCAAAGGCCTTAAAGCCGTGGCCGACGATCCGACGGGCGCGCGGATACTCGCGCATCGCATCAAGCAAGTATCCTTTGCCGCGAGTCTTGAGCCCGGCGTTGAATTCGCCGACGGCGTTCTTACCATCCGCTATGTCCCGGATCGGGACGTCGCCGGCCGGCCTTCCTCGGCCGCGATCACGCGGTTTTTGGAAGAAAGCCTGTAGGCGCTTCGCCGCGAGCCGGCTTTCGGGACGAATTCCATTCCGCCTGGTCTCAAAAGGGCCGCATTGATGCGCGACAATAATCGGAATGCGGGGAACCACGATCATACGCAACGGCCTGCTGATATTGGCGGCGCTCGCCGGCATGACAGGCGCAGCGTTTGCCCAGTCGCTTAAGGAACTCCGCGCCCGGGAAGCGGAGGAGGCTTCGCTGAAAAGAGAAGTCGCCTTTACCCGGTCGGTCTGCGACAGCCGGCTTGTGGGCAGGATCGATTGGCGCTCAGCGGCGGACTGGCCGGAGAGCGTCAGCCTCGCCGCGTCCTGCGACGGTGCGCTCGGCGCCCTGGAAGCGCTGTGTCGCGAGCCTGAGGGCAAAGCGCATGCGGGCAGGATTTCGCGCTTCATCTGCGCTGGGGACGGGGCCGGCGCCTCGCTTAGCGGCGGCGCGCTGCGCTATGGCGCAAGTCCAGGCGCAAGCGGGTTTGTAGAAACAAAAGCGCTGCTCGACGAAACGTTCTAGCCGCCTGCAGGGGCAACGATCTGCTCCAGGATGCCCACGCGCACGCCATCGAAGACATATTGCGTCGATAAAGCCATCAGCAGCATGCCGAGAATGCGCGTTACCGCGTTCATGCCCGTGCGTCCTAGGATTTCGCCGATGCGGCCGGCGAACGCCATCATGAAGACGCCGATGGCGAGCACCAAGACCATCGCGGTCAGCGCGGCCAGCTTGTCGACAAAGCCGACGCCGGGTCCCATCAACAACATGATTGTGGCGATGGCGCCGGGCCCGGCCAGCATGGGAATGGCGAGCGGAAAAAACGCGATATTCTCGCGGGCCGACGCTTTCGGACCTGGCGTTTTCGCCAGCGTTTCGCCGTCGGGATCGAAAAACATCCTGAAGCCCATGATGAACAGAATGATCCCCATCGCCGCGCGAAAAGCGGCAAGGCTCACCCCGAGATGATGCAAAGTCGCGTTTCCGACGAGACCGAACGTCAATAACAGACCCGCCGAATAGACCGCCGCGAAAAACGCCACGCGCAGTCTTTCGCGCGGCGCGTCGTCCTTGGTCAGCGACGCAAAAATCGGCGTCACCAGGATCGGATCGATCACGATGAAGAGCGTGACGAAGGCGGCCACGAACGCGTATGCAAATTCTATTGTCATGGTGCGGGCGGGGGTTTCGCCTCTACCTGCCGAAGCGCGCGACGCGGCGCAAGGAAAATCGCTCAGCCGCGGCGCGCGCGCCGCTTACTCAGGAACATAATCCGGCATGAACGTATCCAGGCGGTTGATCATGGCGTCGCGCCTGCGATTCCGGTCGCATCGTCGAATTCCCCGAACGCCAAAAGGGCGGCCCTGACGGGCCGCCCTTCCGATACGCAACTTATAAAGTTCGCGGGCTTACATCATGCCGCCCATACCGCCCATGCCGCCCATATCGGGCATCGCCGGGGCGCCGCCGGCGTCTTTTTTCGGCGCTTCGGCGACCATGGCTTCGGTGGTGATTAACAGGCCGGCGACCGAGGCTGCGTCCTGCAACGCCGTTCGCACCACTTTCGCCGGATCGACGATGCCGGTTGCGATCAGGTCGACATATTCTTCGGTCTGCGCGTTGAAGCCGAACTTGTAATTGTCCTGCTCCAGAAGCTTGCCGACGACGATCGAGCCTTCTCCGCCGGCGTTGCGGACGATCTGGCGGATCGGTTCCTGCAGCGCGCGGTTGACGATGGCGACGCCGGCTTCCTGGTCGGCGTTGACGCCCTTGACGTCGCCGAGCGCTCTTGACGCGTAAAGAAGCGCGGCCCCGCCGCCCGGAACGATGCCTTCCTCAACGGCGGCGCGGGTCGCGTTAAGCGCGTCATCGACGCGGTCCTTGCGCTCCTTGACTTCTACTTCCGTGGCGCCGCCGACCTTGATCACCGCAACGCCGCCGGCGAGTTTCGCCAGACGTTCCTGCAGCTTTTCGCGGTCGTAATCGGAGGTCGTGTCTTCGATCTGATTGCGGATCTGGCCGGTGCGCGCCTCGATGTCGGCTTTTTCGCCGGCGCCGTCGACGATCGTGGTGTCGTCCTTGTTGATCGAAATTTTCTTGGCGCGGCCGAGCATGTCGAGCGTGACATTTTCAAGCTTGATGCCGAGATCTTCGGAGATCACCTGGCCGCCGGTGAGGACGGCGATGTCCTCCAGCATCGCCTTGCGGCGATCGCCGAAGCCGGGCGCCTTGACCGCGGCGACTTTCAGACCGCCGCGCAGCTTGTTGACGACGAGGGTCGCGAGCGCCTCGCCTTCGACGTCCTCGGCGATGATGAGCAGCGGCCGGCTCGATTGCACGACCGATTCCAGCAGCGGCAGCATCGACTGCAGGTTGGAGAGCTTCTTTTCGTGCAGGAGAATGTAAGGATCCTCCAGCTCTGCGATCATCTTGTCGGCGTTGGTGATGAAATACGGGGAAAGATAGCCGCGGTCGAACTGCATGCCCTCGACGACGTCGAGTTCGGTTTCGAGCGACTTGGCTTCCTCGACCGTGATGACGCCTTCATTGCCGACCTTGTCCATCGCCTTGGCGATCATTGCGCCGATTTCGGTTTCGCCATTGGCGGAAATCGTGCCGACCTGGGCGATCTCGTCAGAAGAGGCGATCTTGGTGGCGTGGGTCTTGATGTCGTCGACGACCTGGGTGACGGCGAGATCGATGCCGCGCTTGAGATCCATGGGATTCATGCCCGCGGCGACCGACTTCATGCCTTCTTTCAGGATCGACTGGGCGAGCACCGTCGCCGTCGTCGTGCCGTCGCCGGCCTCGTCGTTGGTTTTCGAGGCGACTTCACGCACCATCTGGGCGCCCATATTTTCGAACTTGTCTTCAAGTTCGATTTCCTTGGCGACGGTGACGCCGTCTTTGGTCGTGCGCGGCGCGCCGAACGATTTTTCAAGGACGACGTTGCGCCCCTTGGGGCCGAGCGTGACTTTCACCGCATTGGCGAGAATGTCGACGCCGCGCATCATTTTTTCGCGTGCTTCGGCTTCAAATTTGACTTCCTTGGCAGCCATGGTTGGTATTCTCCTTGAACTTGCGGATGACCGGTTAGTCGACGATTCCGAGGATGTCGGACTCTTTCATGACGATGAGTTCATTGCCGTCATCATCTTTGAGAGGGGTTTCAGTGCCCGACCATTTACCGAATAGGACTATGTCGCCTACTTTGACTTCGAGCGGGATGATTTCATTGTCATCGCCGCGTGCGCCGGATCCGACGGCGACCACTTCACCTTTTTGCGGTTTTTCCTTCGCGGTGTCGGGGATGATGATGCCGCCTGCGGTTTTTTCGTCTTCATCGATGCGACGGACCAGCACGCGGTCATGGAGAGGCCGAAACGCCATAGAACGTGTCTCCCTTGGTTGAGTTTTTACAGAAAAAACAACCTGTTAAATAAGAATTCAACGGCCGGAGCCGCCTGTTAGCACTCTCAGAAATCGAGTGCCAGCGGGCATTTAGGGTGCGGCCGCGCGGCGGTCAAGAGGGGTCGGTGACGAAATCTAGATTCCGGCGAATGACAGGCACCCGGCGGCTATAGACAACCTATGGTTTAATCCACTAATCGTTCGACCCGTGTAGCGGGGCGTTGTGGGGGGGCATGGAAACCGGCCAAAAAATTATTGACCTGCCGATGGGGCCCTTGCGCCCGCCTGCAGATGATACGGTCATTACCGTTGGCTATGGAGTGCGGGACCGCATTAAGCGCAATTTCCGACACAAAGCCAAAAACGGTCGAATGATTAATCCGTATGGGTATATTCTAGTTAGCACTTTTCTGCTGTTTTGCGTGGCCCCGCTCACTGCAATTTATCTTCTTTCTATCTTTGCTGGGGAGCCGGTTGCGGAGGCTTTGTTGGCGCAGATAGGTCTGCCTGCCGAAAGCAAATCAGGTTCGGTGCCTGCGTCCGGGTCGCAAGAATCTCCAAACTTTATTCCAGCGTTCATAGCGGTATCGGTGCTCACGTATCTGTTCTTGGAACTCTTTGTTCGCGAGTGCGTGCGATGGTTTCTCAGAAAACTCTCAAATCCAAATAGCGCTCTCAAACAAGAGTTTGACAAAGACAATGCCCGGCAGTGGGCTGAATTTGCGGCCAAGGCGATGAGGCACTGCGCGAAAAAGAGGGTTGCTGGCAAGATTGAGCGTTTTTCCGGGGAAACGCACATTCCCTTCCTAGTGCTAAAGAAGTTTCTTCCCGTACCGATCTACGAATTTCGGCGGCCTGAAAAGTATCTTGAAAATGGCGAGCTTGCCAGCAGGCGTGAAAGGAGGAACCGAAAACAAAGGCTCTTTGAACTCGATTCTTTAGCAGGCGGCGTGCATTACTTGCTCGGGGCGGAGCCGAAGTCCCGATTTGAGGATAGCGACACAGGGCACCCTGAAAAAGTAGTGCACGATCTCTACTGGCGTCCGGACGTTCAGGAAATGCACGATGCGGATCAGCCAGACATTTTCCTAAGGTTCCATCAAAGCGCTATCGAGCGAAAGTATACGAATACCTGCTTTTACAAAACGTTCTCAACGCTCAATAATTTCCGCAACACACCAATCTTGATTCTTGCCGTAAAAGACATCGTGGAATGCTTGGTTGATAAGAATGGCGAGTACAAAGAAGACCATCAGGAGATTTACAGCGAACTCAACAACGTTACGCCGGATACCGTGTTGCAGCTCTTGCAGGACAATGTTTTTGTGCGTTTTCCACCCCGTGTGGAGCGTGTCTTGGCGCAAGATTATGCGGCCGTTACCGGCCCGATTCTCTTCAAGGGAAAGAACAACGATTGGATAATGCAGTATGATCCGGCGCGGGTTTGGGTCACCCAAGAAGAGGATCAGGCGCATATCGAAGCAATTGTTGCGTTACGGCTTGCCGTCCATCTGGCTTCGCGAACAAAGACAATAGGCGTCGATTTAAAAAAGCGCGATCTACTCGTCGTTGACAATCGACGCGCGCTAATCGCTCGCCAGGAAGACCGTGCGGTCCCGACGCTTGCTGATACGATTGCCGGATTCTATCCTTCGCTCGCTGGAAGGTGGTTACGGAAGATCTACGGATTTCCCATGACAGGAGCGAAGGATAATTTCGTTCCCGACGACGTGGAGGAAAAGCTGCGAGACCATGCGCCGCACATTGCAGTGCGAGCGGCGCTGCCATCGCGCTTGCGTGAGGCGCCATGCGGCGACGTGTTATTCGATTTTGGTCCTGATCCGGGGAATTGGCCCGCGCCCCGTCATGAACATTGTGAAACTGGGATTTAGCGCCTTGAATTCGCCCGGGAAACTTGCGAATTCCGCCGCAATTACCTGTTTTTAATGCGCGGCGAAGCGGGATATGTTGATATTGCCGCCGCTGTTTCATCCGTTCGCGATGCGGGCGACATAGTCAGGACGGCGAAAGGTTTTCAATCGCAAAAAGGGAGCGATCTCATGCGTAAAGCGCTCATTCTCGCAGCCGCGGCGGCGCTGGTCGTCGGCTGCACCACCAATCCTTACACCGGCGAGGAGCGGGCAAGCCGAACCGTCACCTCCGGGGCCGGCGGCGCGGCGGCCGGCGCAGCGGCCGGGGCTATCGCCGGGGCCATCGCCGGCCGGCCGGGCAGAGGCGCTGCGATCGGGGCCGCGGCGGGCGCGGCGATCGGCGTCGGCATCGGCGTTTATCAGGACCGCCAGCAGGCCAAGCTTCGCGAGCGCCTGGTCAACAGCGGCGTTCAGGTTCAGCGCGACGGCGACAACCTCATCCTGTTGATGCCGTCGGACATTACCTTTGACGTTAATCGGGCCGATATTAAATCGCCATTCTACGATACGCTTAATTCTGTGGCGATCGTCCTCAACGAATTCAAAAAGACCACGATCAGCGTTTATGGCCACGCGGATTCAACCGGCCCGGAAGATTACAATATGGAGCTTTCCCAGCGCCGCGCCTTAAGCGTGTCGAACTATCTTGCCGCCCAAGGGGTCGTGCCCGGCCGGCTCCAGGCGATCGGCTATGGCGAAAGCCGTCCGATTGCGGATAACGCCACGGAAAACGGCCGCGCCGCCAACCGCAGGGTTGAAATCGTCATCAATCCCATCGACGACGAATTCAGCAGTTAACGCGCGTTTCAATCAAAGCCTTCCAAAAAAGGCCCGCTCGGATGTCTCCGGGCGGGCTTTTTCTCGCCGCCGCGGCCAAATGTTAACCGTCCGTTTCGTTTTGGATCACCGTCTTAATCGCTTTTAAACGGCGCTGGCGTAATATCCTTAACAAAGACGCTTTGCGTCGGCGCGGACGCCGGCGGAGCGATGGACGGGGCGACAGAATGCATCTGCGGCAGAAAAGTTCGCGCTATTGCGGCGCCGTTTTGTTTATGGCCGGCATTTGCGGCGCGCTGTTATTGGTGGCCATCGTCCAATCGGGATTTAAGCCGGAATTCGAGATCTGGCTCGCCAGCGCGCTGGTCGTGTCCCTCATTTTGCACGCGCGCGCGGGGTTCGCTTTGTCGCGCGCGCAGCAGGAAATCGAACTGCTGCACCGCCAGAGCGAAAAAATCAGCGCCGAAAAGGCGGGCAGGAATCCGACGAAGAGATCGCCGATCATCAAATTCGAAAGGGCGTGCAATCTCAATATCGAGGATTCGGATATGCTCGAACGCGTCAAGGACGCGATCGAACGCGACCGGATCGATCTTTATCTGCAGCCCATCGTCAGCCTGCCGCAACGCAAACACAGACATTTCGAAGCGTTCTCGCGGTTGCGCAACAAGGACGGTTCGGTCTTGCGGCCGATCCACTATCTCGAGGCGGCCGAGCGCGCCAACCGGATCGGCGTCATTGACAATCTGATCCTGCTGCGCGCGGTTCAGGCGCTGCGCAATATCAGCACCGAGAGCCAGCACTATCACATCTTCTGCAACATCTCGCCGGCGACGATCTACGACGAAGATTTCTTTGCGCGGTTCACGGACTATCTCGACGTCAATGGCGATATGGCGTCGCGGCTGGTGTTTGAATTTACCTCCCCTGCCGTCGAGATCATGCATGAGCGGGTGGAAAGGAACCTCGACGCCATCGCGCGCCGGGGCTACGCTTTTTCCGTCGACCACATCCGCAATTTGGATCTCAACTGGAAGGCGCTGCGGCAACGGAACTTCCGTTTCGTCAAAGCGCCGAGCGCCATGCTGCTTCACGAAAACCGCGGCGATGCGCAGGCCCGGGCGCGGATCAAGACCTTTAAAGACCGCCTGCGCGACAATGGCTTGGATCTGATTGTGGAAAAGGTCGAGATCGAAGCGCACATGCCGGAAATTCTCGCGCTTGGCATTGATTTCGGCCAGGGCGAACTGTTCGGTCCGCCGCGCCCGGCCGACGATTACATGCCCAAGCCCGTGGAGCTGGTCCAGGCGTCTTAGCAACGCCGCGCCGCCGACTATTCTTGACCGCGTTCGGCGCCGGCCTTATCCGCCCTCTGCGTGAGCGACTCGATCAGAATTTCCCGTCTTCAAGACATCGCCCCGCGCTACGGCGCCATGCTGTGCGATGCCTGGGGCGTCATTCATAACGGCGTCGAGCTCATGCCCGGCGCGGCGGAGGCCATGATGCGGTTTCGCCAGACCTGCGGTCCGCTGGTGATTTTGACCAACGCGCCGCGGCCCGCCTCGATCATTCCGCCCCAACTCGATCGCCTCGGCCTCAGCCGCGAGGCCTATGACGCGGTCGTGACCTCAGGCGACGCCACGCGGGATGAAATCATGCGCCGTCTGCCGGCGCCGGCGTTCCGGATCGGCCCTGAAAAAGACGATCCGCTGTTTGATGGGCTCGGCATCGACTTTCGTCCGCTCGAAGAGGCGGGCTTTATCATTTGCACAGGCTTGGCGGACGATCAGCGCGAGACGCCGGATGACTATCGCGCGCTGTTGCGCCAGGCCGCCGATCGCGGGCTCGAGATGGTTTGCGCCAATCCCGACATCGTCGTGAACTGGGGCGGGCGCATGATCTGGTGCGCCGGCGCGCTCGGGGCGATCTACGCCGAATTCGGCGGCAAGGTGGCCTATGGCGGCAAGCCCCACGCGCCGATTTACCGGCTTGCCCTGGCCGCCCTCGAGGCGGCCAACGGCGCGCCGGTCGAGCGCGAGCGCGTCCTGGCGGTGGGCGATGGGTTAAAGACGGATATTCTCGGCGCCAACCGGGCCGGTCTCGATGGGCTGCTGATCACCCATGGGGGCGGGATTTTCGACGGCGCAGAGGACATGACCGAACAGCTTGGCGCGGCGGGGGTTAAGATCGTCGGCGCCATGGAGCGGTTGCAATGGTAAGCGCAGGCAAAAACGTCATCGCCGCGATCGGCAATTTCGACGGCGTGCATCGGGGCCATCGCGCGCTGCTCGAAACCACGCGGGCGTTCGCCGCCGAAGCGGGCGCGCGGCCCGGCGTGGTTTTGTTCGAGCCTCATCCACGCCGTTATTTCCGGCCGGAAGACCCGCCGTTTTTGCTCACCGCGCCGGCGCAACGGGACGAACTGCTGCGCGCTTGCGGCGTGGAGGAAATCTTTGTCCTGACGTTCGACGCCGCGCTTGCCGGGCAGAGCCCGGAAGACTTCGTGCGCGGCGTGCTGAAGGAAAGGCTGGGCCTTGCCGGCGTCGTCGCCGGGGCGGATTTCCACTTCGGCGCCTTTCGCGCCGGCGATGCGGCGGCGCTCACATCGATCGGCGCGGCGGCCGGCCTGAACGTCAAAATCGCCGACTTGCTGGTCAGGCCCGATACGGACAAATTCGGCTCCAGCGCGGCGCGCAGCGCCCTGCGCGCCGGCAATGTTCGTGAGGCGGCGGAAATTTTGGGCCGGCCCTGGTCGGTGCGCGGGACGGTTCTTGAAGGCCAAAAGCTCGGCCGCACGCTGGGCTTTCCCACAGCAAACGTCACGCTTGGCGAACTCATTGCGCCGCGCAAGGGCGTTTACGCCACGCGCGCGCGGGTCGGCGAGCGCGTCTATGGCGGCGCATCGAACTATGGCCGCCGCCCGACCGTGGGAGACAGCGCGCCGCTCCTGGAGACCTATCTGTTCGATTTCAACGGCGATCTTTACGGCAAAGAGATTGAGGTCGCCTTTGTCGAGTTCCTGCGCGAAGAGGAAAAGTTCGACAGTCTCGATCTTCTCAAGGCCCAGATCGCTGAAGACTGCAAGCGCGCCAAAGTGCTGCTTTGAGGGCGCTGCTTTAATCGATTAGAAACCCTCTAATTCCATGGGCTTGCGCTCTAATCGCCATAATCTCGACACATTGCCGGGAAATCTTTCCCCATCAGGATTCGGGCGCGCCGATAGGCGTTGAGATGGAGGTTGCGTCATGGCTCTGAAAACCCCGCACACAATCGCCCTGGCCGCTGCGGCTGCATTTCTTGCGCTCGGCGCCGGCGCCTCGGCCAAAGCCGGCGGCGGTCATTACTACGGCCATGTGGGCTATTATCACGGCTATTACGGCAAGCCGTACTATGGCGGGCATCGCCATTATCACCACCATTATCATCGGCGCCATCACCGCAGCGGCGGCGGCGGCAAAGCGGCGGCGATCGCACTGGGCGTCATCGGCGGCGCGATCTTGATCAACGAGGTCGCTGAAAGCCGCGCCCGCGAGCGATATTACCGGGACCGCTATCACCGGGACCGTTACGCGGCCCGCACAACGGCGACCCCCTATTATCCGGCGCGGACCTATGATCCCGGTCCGACCGACGGCAATCTCAGCGACGATACGCTAGAGGGCCGCCTGGACGGCGGGCCTGAGCCGATCCGCATTTCCATTGAGGCCGCCTACAAAGCCTGCACCCGTCACGCCCGCGCCGCGCTTGCCGATCGCGGTTTCGTCCTGGCCGCCCCTTCCGCGCCGGAGACCGCCGATGATATGGGCGGTGCCTGGAAGATGACGGCGACCGTGCTCGCCGAGGACCGCCGCGGGGAAAGCTGGTCCCGCGCCATGTATTGCGAGGCGGACGATAACCGCGTCTATCTGCTCGAACTGATCTAGGCGCGCCCATTCGCCAGGTGACGAACGCCATCCGGCCTGATAAGACCGCCGCCATGAATGGCGGTCTTTTCATACCGAGTTTCGGGATTCGAATTGCGATCCCCCGCGCAAAGGCGCGCGGGGGATGATTTGACCGCCTTCGCGCCTGGGCTCGGCGCGCTCAAAGCCCCTTGCAGGCTTGACAAACGCGCCCGGGACCGGGCCTGACTGCACCTTCTAAGAGAACGACGATTTCAAGAGATTTTGCGATGCCGGATGCATCGAGAGGCGACGAACGGGATTACAAAGACACCCTGTTCCTGCCGAAAACCGACTTTCCCATGCGCGCCGGGCTGCCCAAGCGCGAGCCTGACCGGCTGCGGCGCTGGGCCGAGCTTGGCATGTATAAGCGCCTGCGCGACGCGTCGAAAGACCGGCCCCACTATATCCTTCATGACGGACCGCCCTACGCCAACGGCCATATCCATATGGGCACGGCGCTGACCAAGGTGCTCAAAGACATCATCGTGCGTTCGCGCCAGATGGCGGGCTTTGACGCGAATTACGTGCCCGGCTGGGACTGTCACGGCCTGCCCATCGAATGGAAGGTCGAGGAGGAATTCCGCGCCAAGGGCAAGGCCAAGCGCGACATTCCCGTCCCCGAATTCCGCCAGGCCTGCCGCGCCTATGCGCAAAAATGGCTCGACATTCAACGCGAGGAATTTCGCCGCCTCGGCGGAGAGGGCGACTGGGATAATCCGTATACGACCATGGCGTTCGACGCCGAAGCGGCGATTGTCGGCGAGTTTTTAAAATTCGTCGACGCCGGCCTAGTCTATCGCGGCTCGAAACCGGTGATGTGGTCGCCGGTGGAACAGACCGCGCTCGCCGAAGCGGAAATTGAATATCACGACCATCAGTCGACGACGATCTGGGTGAAGTTTCCGGTCAAAAAAGAACGCCTCCCCCATTTATGGGGGAGGTCCGGCGAAGCCGGGGAGGGGGCGCAATCCGCATCCCCCCCTCCGTCTGCTTCGCAGACACCTCCCCCGCTTGCGGGGGAGGAGAATGTAAGCGTTGTCATCTGGACGACGACGCCTTGGACCATCCCCGGCAACCGGGCGATCTGCTACGGGCCAAGACTCTCCTATGGACTCTACGAAGTCGTCGCGATGAAAGGCGATCTCGATTTCGAGCCCTGGTCGAAACCCGGCGACAAATTAATTATATCGGATGCGCTTGCGAAAAGCGTGCGCGAAGCCGGCCTGATTGCTGAATGGAAACGCGTTGCGGATGTTTCCGCCGATGCGTTGAATGGCGTTATCTGCGCCCATCCGCTCAAAGGCTTGGGCGGCGGCTACCAATTCGACGTGCCGCTTTTCGCCGGCGATCACGTTACCGATGAAGACGGCACGGGCTTCGTGCATACGGCGCCCGGCCACGGCGCCGAAGACTACTTTGCGTGGATGGCGCCGGAGGCGAAATCATGGCGCGAAGCCCTTGTGGAACTCGAAGGCAAGGAAATTCCGCATACGGTCGATGAGTTCGGCGTCTTTACCGGCGATGCGCCGGGCTTTGAAGGCGCGAAAGTCATCGTCACCGAAGGCAAGAAAAAGGGCAAGGACGGCGACGCCAATAAACGCGTCATCGACGCGCTGATCGAACATGGCGCGCTGCTCGCCCGCGGTCGCCTCAAGCACTCTTATCCGCACTCCTGGCGGTCAAAAGCCCCGGTCATCTTCCGCAACACGCCGCAATGGTTCATCGCCATGGACAGACCCCTGGCGGATGGCAGGACCCTGCGCGAAACCGCGCTCGCCGCCATCGACGAGACCGGTTTTACGCCCGCCGGCGGCAAGAAGCGCATCCGCGCCATGGTCGAGGACCGACCCGACTGGCTGATATCGCGCCAGCGCGAATGGGGCGTGCCGCTGACGATCTTTGTCGACAAGAAATCCGGCGACATCCTGCGCGATCCCGCGGTCGATGCGCGCATCATCGCGGCGATTGAACAAAGCGGCGCCGACGCCTGGTTCGACAGGCCGGTCGAGGACTTCCTGGGGCCGGATCATGCGCCGGAAGATTTTGAAAAGATCGAAGACATTCTCGACGTCTGGTTCGATTCCGGCTCGACTCACGCCTTCGTTCTGGAAGGGCGCGACGATCTTTCCTGGCCGGCGGACGTTTATTGCGAGGGCTCGGACCAGCACCGCGGCTGGTTCCAGTCGTCGCTGCTGGAGAGCTGCGGCACGCGCGGCCGCGCGCCTTACAACCATGTCGTCACCAACGGTTTCGTGGTCGACAGCGAAGGCCGCAAGATGTCGAAGTCTCTCGGCAATGTCGTCGCGCCGGAAGAAGTCATCAAGCAATACGGCGCGGAGATCATTCGCATCTGGGTCGCAAGTTCCGATTACACCGAGGATCCGCGGGTCGGCGACGAGATCATCGGCTCGGCGGTCGACGCCTATCGCAAATTGCGCAACACGCTGCGTTATCTTCTCGGCGCCCTTGAGGGCTTTAGCGACGCTGAACGGATCGCGCCCGAAGACATGCCCGAACTGGAGCGCTATATCCTCGATCGCCTGGCCGCGCTCGATGAAACGGTGCGCTCAGCGTATGAAACATTCGATTTCAAGTCGGTCTGGCGGCGCTGTCTCGATTTTGCTTCCGTGGATCTTTCCGCCTTCTATCTCGATATCCGCAAGGACAGTCTTTATTGCGACCGGCCGGACGATCCGCGTCGCCGGGCGGCGCGGACGACGATGGACCTTGTCTTCGACCGCCTGACGGCGTGGCTTGCGCCGATCTGCGTTTTCACCATGGAAGAGGCCTGGCTGGAACGCTATCCGTCCGACGACGGCTCGGTCCATTTAACCCTGTTTCCGGAAACGCCCGCCGAATGGCGCGACAAAAAACTCGCACAGAAGTGGAAAAAGCTGCGCGCCGTGCGCCGCGTAGTCACCGGCGCCCTTGAAGTCGAGCGCCGGGAAAAGCGCATTGGCGCAAGTCTGGAAGCCGCGCCCGTCGTGCATGTCGCCGATGCCGATCTGCGCGGCGCCTATGAGGGCGTAGACGCCGCCGAACTTTTCATCACCTCCGGGGCGACGCTGACCGGCGACCCTGCGCCGGAAGGCGCCTTCCGGCTCGAAGGCGAAACCGGCGACGTGGCGGTGGTTCCAGGAAAGGCCGAAGGCGAAAAATGCCGGCGCTGCTGGCGCATTCTGCCCGAGGTCGGCGCCGATAAGACGCATACGGACCTTTGCCGGCGTTGCGCCGACGCCGTTGCCGCCCACGACAAGGCCAGCGCATGAGCGGCGCCGCAGACATCCGGCGGCGCGCGGCGGAATGGGCGGCGCGCGTCAGGACCAATCCCTATTTCGCGCGCGGCCTTTTCGGCGCCGCCGCGGTCGTTGCGCTCGATCAAGCGTCGAAATATTGGATCGTTCATCAGGTCCGTTTGCCGCAGCGGGGGAAGATCGAAATCTCCGGCATTTTCGATCTTTCCTATGTCGAAAACACCGGGGCCAGCTTCGGCCTGCTGGCCGGCGGGATGGCCTCGCGCGTTTTGCTGTCGCTGATTTCCACCGGCGTCGCCCTCGGGCTGATCTACTGGCTTGCCAGCCTGCGCCGCAAAGTCGCGGTCGCGGGCGTGGCGCTGATCATCGGCGGTGCGCTGGGCAATCTTTATGACCGTCTCGCTTACGGCTATGTGGTCGATTTTCTCGATTTTTCCGGGCTTTATTTCCCCTGGGTGTTCAATGTCGCAGATGCTTCCATCAATGTCGGCATCGCGCTGTTGCTGCTCGACGCCTGGCTGACACGGGAGCGAAAAAGTCCTGGCGAAAAATCGTAGAAGCGCTTTGCGCCGGCGCGGCGGCGCCGATATAGTGCGCGCCTTCCCGGCCGCGAAGGCGGCCACATTATGGCTTGCGCGCCTTCGCGCGCGGGGGGCGGGCGACAAATGGAGAGTGGAGTAGCAAAATCCATGAGCACCACGAATTTCCTGCGATTGACGCTTTTTGCCGGCTTAATCGCCCTGACCGCCGGAGGCTGCGGCATCAGCCGGGCGATCGGCGGCAAGAGTTCGCCGGACGAGTTCGCCATCGCCACCAAGGCCCCGTTGGTGGTGCCGCCCGATTACGCCCTGCGCCCGCCGCGTCCCGGTGAATCCCGCCCGCAGGAGCTGTCGCCGTCCGAACGCGCCCAGCAAGTGCTGCTTGGGGACACTTCCGCCGCACCGCCGACCCTCGGTGAGCAGGCGCTGCTGCAAAGAGCCGGCGCGTTTACGGCCAATCCAAACATTCGCAACCTCCTGAACGCAGAAACCGGCGGGCGCGGCGAAAAGAACCGCAGCTTCGCCAACCAGCTTTTGTTCTGGAATTTCCTCGACAGCGGCGTCGACGATTCAAGGGCGCCGCTGCGCGTCGACAATCCGGAAGAATGGTTCGCCGACCGCGAACGACGGATTCGCGACGCCATCGGCGAAGACGGCGAGGTCGTGATCAGCAAATCGAAATCGCTCAACCTGCCGGGCGTGTTCTAGACGTTTTCCACAGAGCGATTGTCTTTGTTTGCTCGCATCCAGCCTGATTGCCATAATCAAGCATGGCGAATCAGGCCGAAAAAACACCTTCACCGCGCAGCGTCATCCGACGCCTGCCGCCTGATGCGGTTAATCGCATCGCCGCCGGCGAGGTCATCGAGCGGCCCGCCGCCGCCGTCAAGGAACTGGTGGAAAACGCTCTCGACGCGGGTGCGGCGCGCATCGACATCGAAATTGAAAACGGCGGCAAGACGCGTCTTTGCGTGACCGACGACGGTTGCGGCATGGGACCGGACGATCTCTTGCTGGCGGTCGAGCGCCATGCGACGTCCAAGCTCGCGCCCGGGCGCGCCGGCGACTATGACTTGACCAATATCGCGACCATGGGTTTTCGCGGCGAGGCGTTGCCCTCGATCGGCGCGGCGGCGCGTTTGTCGATCACATCGCGCGCCGTCGGCGCCGGAGATGCGTGGACGCTCAGCGTCGAAGGCGGCCGGATCGACGGGCCGTCGCCGGCGGCCTTTGGCGGCCAGGGAACCCGGGTCGAGGTGCGCGATCTTTTCTATGCGACGCCGGCGCGGCTTAAATTCCTCAAGTCCGATCAGGCGGAAACCACAGCAATCGGCGAAGCCGTGCGCCGCCTCGCCATGGCGCGAGAGGACGTCGCCTTCACGCTCGCCTCGTCCGGTCGGCGCATGCTGAACCTGCCGGCGGAAAGCCCCGGCGAAGCGGGCCGCCTCAAACGCCTTGCGGCGATCATGGGCCGCGCGTTCGGCGAGAATGCGCTCGCCATCGAAGCCGCGCGCGAAAGACTGCGCGTGACCGGCTTTGCGGGGCTGCCCACCTACAATCGCGGCCTTGCGGACAAGCAATATCTGTTCGTCAACGGGCGGCCCGTGCGCGACAAGCTGATCGTCGGCGCCGTGCGCGCGGCCTATGCGGATTTTCTCGCCCGCGACCGGCACGCCGTGGTGGCGCTGTTTGTCGACCTGCCGCCGGCCGAGGTCGACGTCAACGTGCATCCGGCGAAAACCGAAGTGCGCTTTCGCGAACCCGGCGTCGTGCGCGGGCTTCTGGTCGGCGCCTTGCGCAGCGCGCTTGCCGAAGCGGGCCATCGCGCCTCGACGACGACCAGCGCTTACGCGCTTGGAAGAATGACCGCCGCCGGCGCAACGCCCATGCGACCCGGCCTGCAACGCCCGGCGCCGGCCAATCCGTTTGCGCCGGCTGGCGAGGTTAGCGCCGACGTGTTCGGCGAACGGCCGGCGGGTTTTGAAGGCGTTGACGCGCCCAGCGCCCGCGCTGAGCCGATAAGCGATCCCGCTTCGTTGGTCGATCACCCCCTCGGCGCGGCGCGCGCCCAGCTTCATGAAACATACATTGTCGCTCAGACCACGGACGGTCTTGTCATCGTCGATCAGCATGCGGCCCATGAACGTCTGGTTTACGAACGCATGAAAGCAGCGCTCGCGGCGGGCGGCGTGATGCGCCAGGGACTGCTGATACCGGAAATCGTCGAACTCGACCCCGACGGCGCTGCGCGTCTTGAACGCCGGTTTGACGAATTCGCTGGGTTCGGTCTCGTTATGGAGCGCTTCGGCGACGACGCGGTCATGGTGCGCGAAACCCCGTCCATGCTGGGCGAGGTCGATATCAAAGGGCTGGTGCGCGCGCTTGCCGACGACCTCGCCGAACTCGGCGACGGGCTGGCGCTCAAAGAGCGCCTGGAGGAAGTGTGTTCGTCCATGGCGTGCCACGGCTCGGTGCGCGCTGGCCGGCGGCTCAATGGGGACGAAATGAACGCGCTGTTGCGTCAGATGGAAGCAACACCCCATTCCGGCCAGTGCAATCACGGCCGGCCGACCTATGTAGCGCTCAAACTCGCCGATATAGAAAAGCTGTTCGGGCGGCGCTAGAGCGCGTTCACTTTAATCGGAGTCATGAACGTGCTCTAGATTCTTGTTTTGTCGCGTTTTCAACGGAAAACCGGCATCCACTTTTCCTGACAACGCTCTAGACCGGGCTGTGGCGACTCGAGGATCCGCGACCGGCCTATTGACGAAACCGTAAAAAACAGGTGTGCCTGCAAATAGGGGGAGGTCTCGGGGCAATCGCCCGCTCGTTTTTCCAGAGTCCGGCTTACGCCGGCATGCGCGAAGCGATGAATGTTGAGAATTAGAACCCAATGACCAAACACAAATTCACGACGCTGTCGGAATTGGGCGATTATATCGACCGCGCCGATGACGAAGCGCTGGCGCGGGCCCGCGCTTTTTTTGAAGACATCAAGCGGCGCCATACGGTGCGCGACTTCATCGCCGATCCCGTGCCGCGCGACGTGGTTGAAGCATGCATCGCCGCGGCGGGCCGCGCGCCCTCAGGCGCCAATCACCAGCCCTGGCATTTCTGCCTTATCGGCGATGCGAAAAAGAAAAGGGAAATCCGTCTCGCCGCGGAAAAAGAAGAGCGCGCCTTTTACGGCGGCCGGGCGAGCGGGGAATGGCTCGAAGCGCTCGATCCCCTCGGCACTGATGACAAAAAGCCGTTTCTGGAGACCGCGCCCTGGCTGATCGCGATCTTCGCCCAGCGCCGCGGCGGGTTTGAGAAGGGCATGGATAAGAAGAATTACTACATCAACGAAAGCGTCGGCATCGCCTGCGGCTTTCTCATCGCCGCGCTTCATCATGCAGGCCTGGCGGTGTTGACCCACACGCCTAAACCGATGTCGTTCCTGAACAAGAAGCTCGACCGTCCAGCGACGGAAAAACCCTTTATCTTGCTGGTCGTGGGACGGCCGGCGAAGGACGCGCCAATCCCCGATCACGCGCTGATCAAAAAGCCGCTTGAAGACATCATGACCGTTTTCTAAGCGGCGTTTCTATCGTTCTTTCCAGCAAAATCTTTGTTTGCGCGAAACGCAAATCACCCTAGCGTTTCCATCAACGCATGATTCGCTAAGCGCGGGCGGCGGGCGTCATCAAGGTCCCGCTCAAAGCGCGCGGTTACCCGAACTACCCCGACCAGTGAGTAAAAGGCCCGGCTCTTCCCCCAAGCGGAGCCGGGCTTTTTGTTTCATTAGGAGGCGTTGCAGCTGGCCAGATTCTCGCCCGCGTCATTGTCATTTGTCAGCATATCGACGTCGCTGCCTTCCTCGAGATAGGCGAGCCACGCCTTAGGTTCGCAACGCAAGTACGCCTTCAAAAAGCCGACCACCGGCCGGCGAATGTCCCGATGGATGGTCTCGCCGTCGCCAGGGCCGATAGCGCCGAGTATGCGCATATAAGGACCGGCCAGCGTGAAATCGGTGAAATTGATATGGCGCGAAGCCGGAATGTTTATTCGATAGGCTTCCAAGTTCGACTCCAGCATATAAAAGTCGTTCATGCCGGCATTGGTTTCGCTGTTCATGAACAAAAACGGGACGTTGAGGCGGCGGCCGCGCATATCGCCAAACACATAGCCGTCGAGATTGACGCCAACCTTGCAGCGCGCATTGACGCTGCAATAGCGGGTCGCCGTCGCGCCGCCGAGCGAAAATCCGATGACGCCCAGACGATCCGTATCCGCAATCGCCGCAACGCCCCCGAGGCCGTCGGCCGAAGCGAGATTATCCAAGAGCGCGTCGATATCGGTTTGCCAGATTTCGACGCTGTCGGAGAGCGCCGGCATGATCTCTTGTATATGCGTGTGGATGTCCCACCCCGATCGCACCTGCTCTATTGATCGAAACCGGTCGGCTTGCGCGTAATAGGCCTCGCTTTGAAGTTCGCGAATGCGCGCTTCGAGCATTGGGTTGTTTATGTCATAGGCGACGACTTCTCCCGTGCTGGCAAGGGCCGCCGGCGTTTCATAGGGGTGGGCGAGGGCGATGGTGACGAAGCCCTGGCTGGCAAGGTCCTGCAGCAAAGACGTGTTTGAATTATAAGGATCGACTGGGTGGCCATGGGAGAAAATCACCAGGGGGAAATCGGCATTTCCGCCCAGGGGCTCGGCGTTCAGCCGGGCATGGGTCGGGATCAGGTCCATATGCCAATAAAGCCAGCCCCACATGGGCTGCCAGCGCGACTGGAACGCCGCCACGGCGTCCGCAAACGCCCCGTCGTTGAACCAGTAAGGCGCCGGCGCGCCCGTTCCCGGTTCGGCCGGATACCAGACTTGGGCGTAAAGCGTGCGCACATCATTGGGGTCCGCCGTGAACGGCTCAGGATAGTCTTCAAGCCGCAGTTCGATCAGTCGCGTGCCGACAGGATAAGGACCGCTTGGCTGCGCCAGGCGAAAGACCGGCATGGCGTGAAACGCCCACAGTCCGACAAGGAGCAGGGGAAGCGATCCAAGCCGCAGGGCGAGCCAGCCGCGGCGTCCGCCAAACCGGCGCACGATAACCCCCAGCGTCAAGAAAAACGCCGCCCCATAGGCGGGGAACATTTGCGGGTATGGCGCTTCAATGGCGATTTGCGCCGCGACAAGGAAGAGGAGACCGCCAAGACCGAGAAGGCGCAGGCGGTCCATGCCGGCAAGAACCAGCCAATAGATCAGGGCGAAGAGGTAAACAAAGACGGCAAGGGCGGTCATCGGCGCTCATCCAGTTTTTTGGTTAGTTTTTCGGGCTTTTCCGCGGCGTCATGTTGCCGGTTGCGGGCGCCGGCTTCGTCCCATTTCAGAGAAAAACCGGAAAGTTGGACGCCGCCGCTCGTTGCAGGGCGCCAAACTGGGATCCGATAGGAGATTATTCGGCGGCGCGGTCGCGATATTGCGACGGCGTCAGGCCGATGCGGGCTTTGAACACGCGATTAAAGGCGGATTTTGAATTAAAACCCGCCTCGAGGGCGACGGTGAGGAGCGAGTCCGCCGGCGACGGCTTTGCGTCAAGGCGCGCTTTCACCTCGTCGCAGCGAAAGGCGTTCACAAAATCGAAAAAGTGCTTGTAGCCGGCCTGCTTGACGGCGCTTGTGATGGTCGGCTCGGAAAGCCCGCTCATTGTTGACAGCCCTGCAAGGGTGAGCCCCGGCTGGCGATAGGGTTTTTCGTCTTTCATGAACGCCATCAGGCGGGCAACGTCGCCGTCCAAAGCGTCCGGCGCCGGTTTTGCCGGCGGCGCGCGCCGGCGCGGCGGCCCGGTTTCAAATCCCCAGACCCCGAAGGCGCCGAGATAAAACACCTCCGCCGCCAACACCCAGGATGTCAGCACCATGGCGACCCGGGTCGAGAACGCATATTGCAGGAAAAAGATCGATGCAAAGGCGGCGAGATGGCCGAACACCCAGATTTCGAGCCAGCGAAAATGAACCGCCGATATTTCCGACCGCGTCGACAAAAGCGCCGGGCGCGCGTGTCTTAACAGGAAGAGGCTGGCAAGGGGGTAGGCGCCGCCGGACAGCGCCATCATCCAAGCCGGCCAGGCGATCTGTGCGCCCGATGCGTCGTGAAACGTGGTGATCGCAAAGCGGGTGTCGACCGCGACACCGCCGGCGTTTGCGTCAAGGGCAAGCGCGACGCCCCAAACGGCGAAGAACGGCGCCAGATGCAGCGGCGCCGTTCGCGCGATCCAACGGTCCGGCAAAAATGCGCTCACATAGCACAGGGCCAGGGGACCGTGCAGGAATGGCAACAAACCGAGACCGATGGCGAGGGGCCGCGCGAGCAATGTCGGGTGCGCATATCCGAAATAGATGGAAAACTGATGGACGAAGGCGACGGCGAGCCAGGCAAAGAGCCAGAAGCTGGCCGGCGCGATTTGCGCGCGCCGCGCCAGGATAAGCGCGACGAACGCCGTTTGCAGCAGTCCGACCGTGAGCCATGCGTCCATGAGCGCGAGCCTTACAATGAATTCCCATCGATGTCGCATCCGGGCGGCCGCCCCGGTGCGACTGCGCCGCCGCCATTGTCGCCGGGGGGCGGCCCGTCTATATGCGGGACTTTGTCAGTCTCGTCGCCAACCATGACGCCGCTCAAAAACATCCGGAACTTTTCCATCATCGCCCATATCGACCATGGGAAGTCGACGCTTGCCGACCGTCTGATTCAGACCACGGGCGGGCTGACCGACCGGGAGATGAAGGAGCAGGTCCTTGATTCCATGGACCTTGAGCGCGAACGCGGCATCACCATCAAGGCCCAGACCGTGCGCCTGAAATACAAGGCCCGTAACGGCGAGATATACACCCTCAATCTCATCGATACGCCGGGCCATGTGGATTTCACCTATGAGGTCTCGCGCTCGCTGTCGGCCTGCGAGGGCGCGCTTTTGGTGATCGATGCGAGCCAGGGGGTCGAGGCGCAGACGCTGGCCAATGTCTATCAGGCGATCGACGTCGATCTTGAAATCGTTCCGGTGCTCAACAAGATCGATTTGCCGGCGGCGGAACCGGATCGTATCCGCGCGCAAATCGAAGACGTCATCGGCATCGATGCGACGGAAGCGCTTGAAATCTCCGCCAAGACCGGCGTCGGGGTTGAAGACGTACTCGAAGCGATTGTCGAGCGTCTGCCCGCGCCCAAGGGCGATGCGAACGCGCCGTTAAAGGCGCTTTTGGTCGACAGTTGGTACGATCCTTATCTCGGCGTCGTCGTGTTGGTGCGCGTTGTCGATGGCGTTCTCAAAAAAGGCATGAAGATCCGCATGATGGCGACCGGCGCCGTCTATGGCGTCGATCAGGTCGGCGTTTCGACGCCGAAGAAAACCCCGGTGGGCGAACTTGGCCCCGGTGAGATCGGTTATATGACCGCATCGATCAAAGAGGTCGCCGACACCTCGGTCGGCGATACGATTACTGATGATCGACGGCCCGCGGAAGAGGCCCTGCCGGGCTTTAAACCCTCCGTACCGGTCGTTTTCTGCGGCATCTTTCCGGTGGACGCGGCGGACTTCGAGGATCTCCGCGAGGCCATGGGAAAGCTTCGTCTAAACGACGCCAGTTTCGAGTTCGAAATGGAAACGTCGGCGGCGCTGGGCTTCGGCTTTCGCTGCGGCTTTTTGGGGCTGTTGCATCTTGAGATCATTCGCGAGCGGCTGGAGCGCGAATTCGATCTCGATCTCATCACTACGGCGCCCAGCGTCGTCTATCACGTCCATCTGACGGACGGTTCAATGATGGAGATGCACAATCCCGCCGACATGCCCGATCCCGTGCGCGTCGAACGCATCGAAGAACCGTGGATCAAGGCGACCATCATGACGCCCGACGAACATCTCGGCGGGGTGTTGAAACTCTGCGAGGAGCGGCGCGGGATTCAAAAAGACCTGACCTACGCCGGAACCCGCGCCATGACGGTCTACGAATTGCCGCTCAACGAAGTGGTGTTCGATTTTTACGACCGGCTGAAATCGGTCTCGAAAGGCTACGCCAGTTTCGATTATCAGCTCATGGATTATCGCGTCGGCGATCTCGTCAAGATGCAGATCCTGGTCAACGACGAACCGGTGGACGCGCTGTCCATCATCGTCCATCGCGACAAGGCGGAAAGCCGCGGGCGCGCCATGTGCGAGAAATTAAAGGACCTGATCCCTCGCCACATGTTCAAGATCCCGATCCAGGCGGCGATCGGCGGGCGGATCATCGCGCGCGAGACGATCTCGGCGCTCAGGAAGGATGTCACCGCCAAATGTTACGGCGGCGACGCCACCCGCAAACGCAAGCTTTTGGAAAAGCAAAAAGAAGGCAAGAAAAAGATGCGCCAGTTCGGCCGCGTCGAAATCCCCCAGGAAGCATTTATCAAGGCGCTGAAGATCGACAATTAAGTTAGCGCTACACTTTTCCACTGTTTGTCGATAAATTCGCCCTCGGCTGTTTTCGAGGGGCGAATATGAGCATTTTCCCAGGAATATTTGCGCTGTTGCTTGCTGCGGCCGCTCAGCCTTCACAGGACCAAGGACAATTGGAAGCGGCGCCGATAACAAAAATTCCGCCGTCCTATCCGATTGCGTGCCGGCCTGCCGCCGGCGAGACGGCCGCGCCGCAAACCGTTATCGTCATGTTCGACATCAATAAGAACGGAAGCACGCAGAACGTCCGCGTTCGGGAGTCAACGGATAAATGTTTCGAGGAAGCGGCCGTTACCGCCGTACGCGCTTGGCAGTATGAACCGCCTCTAGTGAATGGCCGCGCTGTCGCCCTGCCGGACCGCGAGGCGACCTTCACATTCGTGTTTGAGGAGCCAACTTACATTGATGAAATCGACGCCCGGCCGATTAAGCGCTTGCCGCCCCGATATCCGGATCGATGCCAACGCCGCGCCGCCAAGCTCGAGGAGTTGATACTCGAATTCGACGTGTCGACGGAAGGCGTGCCGGAGAATATACAAATTGTTGAATCAACAAATTCTTGTTTTAACGAGGCTGCGGAAAGAGCCGTTGCGCAGTGGCGTTATCGCCCGAAAATCGTTTCGGGCGAACCTGTCGTTCGCAAGAACGTGACAACGCTCATCACTTTTGAACTTGTAGGAGGTTATTCGAGAAGCGCGCGAAATGAGGTTCTCCGCGAGCGAGCCATCTATGCAAAATTTAAACGTGTAGAACGATTGATTAAAAAAGGGGATTACGAAACAGCGTTAGCGCAACTGGCGAAAATAGAAGCTGAATATGGCGATGTCTTCACACGATCCCAGCGGTCCGATTTCCTGCGGCTTCGCGCCGGCGCCCGGATCGAGACGGGCGACTACGCCGGCGCACTGACCGATTTGCGCTGGGCGCAGCGCATGGGCCTGCCGGGACCAGTGTATCAAGCTGTCAGCGAAATGATTGTGCAACTCGAAGCCATTGTCGCCGCACAGCGGGCGGAAGCGGGAGGCGACGCCGAAGACTCCGAAGCGCAAGCAGAAGCGGAAGTCGACAAATCCGAAACGGAAGCCATGTCGAACGAAGTCGAGGAATGACGCACGCCTGACAATGGGGCGTTATTGCGCTTTCGCAATATCCATCGCGTCGGCTGCGGGCGCGGGGATGTCGGGCCGAACGCCGGCGCCTTCGATGCGGCCCGCGGCCAGGGAATAATAATCTGCAATCGGCAGGCTCAGGTGAAAGCCGCCCGGCACGTCGAACATTTTCTGGGACAACATCTTTCCGGCGGTCTGTTCGCCGATAATCGTCGCCCGGCCCGAGCCCTGAAGCGCGTCGGCCGCCATTTCCGCCGCGCTGGCCGTCTTGGCGCTGGTCAAAACGTAAACCGGTCCTGCAAAGACCGGCTCGGTCGGTGAAAAACGGATGCGCGTGAGCATGTTGGTCTGAACATCGCGCCAGAACGCGACGATCGACCAGCCTTCCCACGGCTCGACGCCCAGCGCGTCCTTGCGCGTCGGGGGTGCGTCATGTTCGGCATTCCAGGCGCGCGCGACGAAAACGCCCGCCTCATAAGGCGCCGCCAGCACATGGCTCACCAGCGGGAGCACTGCAAATGCGCCGCCGCCATTCTCGCGCAGGTCGATGATCAATTTATCCGCGCCGCGTTCGGCGACTTCATCGTAGGCGGTGTCGATCTCTTCGATCGTATCGAGCCCCATCATGGTGTTGACCGTCAGGACGGCTGTTTCGTCCGCCCATTCGAGCGTCGCCCCGCCGCCGCCGATGCGCAGCCCGTCAAGATAGGCGGCAAGCTCGTCCGCTGTTCCTTGGGCTTTGGCCAGGCGCACATGAGAAAACGGACCGTCTTTCCATAATGCATTATATCCGCCGATGAATTCTTCGTCCGATTGCGCCGTCTCGCCGAGCGCAATCGCACCCGCTTCGATTTTTGCATAGGCGGGCGCGGCAAGCTCTGCCGGATTATAATGATGCGCGCGCATCAGCGCGTTGATTGCTCGCGCCGCGGCCGGATAATCAGCGCTGGCGGTGTCTTCCGCGCGGGCGCCGGCGAGCGCGAGCGCTGCGAAGGCGGCGAGAACAATAACAGCGGTCTTTTTCATGGTCGTGCGTCCGTATAATGAAAGTCCCGCCGAAACATGCCGAAATCGGGCCGGGCGTCTATCCTTTATCGTTGAAATGCCTGGTATTCGCGACCGGCGCGTTATCAACGATCTGGAAAATCTCGATGCAGTATGGTGGCGCGGCTGACGGCGCGGGTTAAAACTTGACCGTGAGGCCGAGGCTGACGATCGGATAGACCGGAAAGTCGTCGAAATCATCGGCGAGATTTTGCTCTTCTTGCGCCAGTTCGTCGAGGAAGGTCGGATCGTTCGCCAGTAGTCCGCCGGTCGCTTCCAGACTGACGTCCGGCTCGCCAATATACATCACGCCGATCATCGCCTGAAATGCGACGGGCCCGGTCACCAGGCTGCGGTTGTTGAAGCCGAGGCCGAGAAACGGCGCTGCGTCGTTCCAGTCGGATGCGCCGGCGACGGTTCCGACCTCCTGGGGCGTGAAGACCATATCGCCGATCTGCACCGGCGCCGCCGGGGTCGCTTGATAATCGATGGTGCGGTCGCTGAAATAGCCGCCGGCGGAAATGTGAAATCCATTGGCGAAGGGATGAATGTCCAGGGCCGCCAGTCCGGCCGTGAATCCGACATCGAGGTCGTAGTCAATGTCGTCGATTGTACGGGAGACACTGAGGTCAGCGTAGCGAAAACCGCCGCGGGCGGTGACAATCGGATTGAATTTCACATAAGCATCCGCGCCGAGGCCGTCCGTGCCGGCGGATGCGCCGAACCCCGCGCCCGCCTCCGCCGCGCCGGCGCTCGCGAGGAAGACGGCCGTCGCCGTCGCTGCAATTTTCGGCAAAGCTGACCGCATGGGACTCTCCTGTTCCGCGCGGCCTCATTACAGGGCGGCGGCGTGAAGGGGCGTTCAAGCAGACTGCTAAAATCTGTCGCTGATCCGAACAATGTGGGAAACAAATTATAAAGCTTAGCGTCGGCAGCACCCCAGATGCTGCGTTTCATCATTTTGTGGGCGAATGCGGTTCTTCGCCGACTTTCTCTGCGTCGATGTTCCGAAATAGGCCGGCGCGGCGTCGATAGAGAATATCAAGGGCTTGCGCCGCGTTCTGTCCGCCGTCGGAGACCTGCGCGAGCAACGCCGGGTCCGGACTTGGATATTGCGACCGGAGTTGCTGCGCCGCCATGTGAATGGAGGCGGATACGCCAGCTTGCACATTCGCGGCGCTGATGCTGTTGCCGACTTTCATCGCGCATATCGTGCCCACCAGCACGTAAAGCCAGCGCCGGCGTCGGAGCGATAATGACGGCGCCGCCAGGATCGCCAGCGCGAGCGTGCAGATCCAGAAAAAGTTCCCGAAGGTGATGTATCGCATCGTGAACGCCTGTTCGGCGCCGAAAACCTGCCATCGGCCGGCGGCGGTCAATATCGCTGCGCCGGCGGCATAGGCGGCAAGCGCAACGATCGGGGCCGCTGCACGCATGGCATACAGCCCGCGCCCGCCGTAAAGACGGCGCATCGACCAGAGGCCGAGCCCCAGGCCGATGAACGCGAAAGGAATCGCGAGGCCGGTCGCGAAGCGCGAAACCGGACTGGCCAAAAAGTTCAAGCCGAAATGCGCAACGCCAAAGAGCGACTGCGCAAAGCCCGATGTGGGCCCGAACTTATCAATATAGGTCCAGTCGCTTTCTTCCCAGGCCAGCATCAGATGGCAGATGATGAGTCCGGAAAAGACCGTCCACAACAAAAGACCCAATACGCCGTTGCGCGATCGCCAGCGGCTTTGGGTCAAGATGAGTGCGTAGCCGATGGGAAGAAGGGCCCAACCCGTGGCGAAGGCGTAAATCGCCGCCGCCGCAAAAAAACTCGCCGCTGCAACCCGCGCCGGCGTCAGTGGGCCCGAACTCAGCCGCTCGATGCACCACAAAACCCCGGCGACATGGGCGAACACCGCCACCTGCCAGCCCCACAGCCAATTTTCGGCCTGGTCGAGCGAGAAGTAAAAAAGAGCGCAGACGCCGATCAGCAACGCCAGGCTGTTTTGCGCGTTAAAGGCGCTTGCTGCGTTTCGGAGGATTCGCGCCAACGCCCAAAAACCCAACAGTGCGAAGATCAGGCTTGCAACCGCTTCAGGCGCATGCGCCATCCGGGTGAGCGATGCAAGAAGCAGCATGACGATATAGCCGGTCGCATGCCAGTGGCCGGCGTTTACCGCGAAGATCTCGCCAATGGGCGGACGTCCGTCGGCTGTCGCGTCGTAGAGCGAAACCAGCTCCCAATGATCGAAATAGGGCAGCCGATAATAAAACAGCAGGGTGTAGACCGCTGCGACGGCGAAAAAGAACGCCGCCGGCGCCCAATAGGCGCGGCGACGCCATAGATGCTGAAAACGCTGCGCCAGAACGGCCGGGACAATTGAGGGCTTTGTCATGACCTTGCCGCGCTCCCTCGGCCGAATGGGCGGATATGGTTTGACTTAAGCGGCGCGCGATGTCGCCGTTGCTAGTCCGCGCGCTTTACATATTCGAGCGTTTCGGTGTTGACCACGATCCTTTCCCCTGCGGACATATAGGGCGGGACCATGACCCGAAGGCCGTTGTCGACGGTGGCGGGCTTATAGGAGGACGCGGCGGTCTGGCCTTTGACGGTCGGTTCGGTTTCGGTGATTTCCAGCGTCACCTGTTCGGGAAGCTGCACGCCGATGGGCCGGCCTTCATGGCTTTCGACCACAACCGCCATGCCGTCCTGCAAGAATGCGGTGCGCTCGCCGATCAGGTCCTTGGGGATATGGATCTGCTCGTAGCTTTCCTGATCCATAAACACCAGGAGGTCGCCTTCGGCGTAAAGATAGGTGTGGTCTTTCTGCTCAAGGCGCACGCGCTCGACGGTTTCGGAAGCGCGAAAACGTTCGTTGAGCTTGCGCCCGTCGAGGAGGTTTTTCAGTTCGACCTGGGCGTAGGCCGGACCTTTGCCGGGCTTGACGGCGTTGGTCTTCACCGCGACCCAGAGACTGTCCTGATGCTGGATGACGTTGCCGGGGCGGATGTCATTGCCGTTGATTTTCATGAGTCTTTAGACCTTGCGTTGCGCGCGAGCCTCTAGCACGCGTTCACTTTAATCGGAGTCGTGAACACGCTCTGGATTCTTGTTTTGTCGCGTTTTCGACGGAGTTGATGGAAGGGAACCATCAACCGCACACACTTTTCCTGAAAACGCTCTAGCAAGGCGCGCAGGCCCTTGCAAGGCAGGCTAAAGCCGGAAGGTGTGCCCCAGGCGCAGCGACAGGCCCGAACTGAGCGCGCGGTAATCCCGGGGAAAATTCTCGCGCTCGATGACCGCCGAATGGCCGAAGGAAAGAAAGATCTCCCGTTCCGGGACCGGCTCCCAGCTGAATCGGGAAAAGACCGCGAACGCCTCGGAAATATTGTCGTACTGAATTTCCGTCGACAGCGTCATGTCCGGCGTAAAGGCGATGATCGTGTCGATCGAGGCGATGTGAATGCCGATCTTGCCGGCAGGCAGGTCGAACCGGCTATATTCGTGCTCGGCGATGAGTTCGAAATATTTGATCGGACGCAGGCTCAGACTCGATTCGATTTCAAGCAGATCGCCGCCGAAAACCCCGCCCCACTCAACCTCGATGCTCGCGCCCACCGGCCGGGCGCGGGTCAACTCAAGCGATAGTTCGTACTGGTTCCAGCGATATTCGCCGACCGGCACTGGCAGTTCGCCGGCGATCGAAAACGGCTCGCGGATATCCACATAGCCGCGTTCGTAATTGAACTCGAATTCGTCGCCATCGTGATTTTCGACTTCTACCCAAGCGCCGTAAAAGTGATCGATACGCGTGTCGTTGAGATCGGTAATGAGATTGGTCCAGGCACCGGTTTCCGCAGCCCTGATGAAGCTGTTCTGCGGCCGGTAGGTGCGCCAGAAATTCGCATTGTAGCGGCGAATGCCGGTGCGGTTGGCAAAGCCCAGCCTGGGCGCGTAGTCCTCGCCGATGTCGCGCACCCGCAGCGTGCCGTTCCAGCGCTGGCTGCGATAGGCGACTTCAAGGCCTGCCATGTCGTCATCCGGTCCGTCGCCGAAGCTGCGCATGTAGGCGATGTCGGCGAACAGCGTGCCCTCGCCGAACATATTGGAGCGCTTATATTGAAAGTCGACGCCGGCGACTGAATTGTCTACCACGCCGGCGGGATCGCCATTGGTGAAGACTGCGCCCAGTTTGGATTCGGCAAGGACCGGAACGGACACCCGTGCAGCGGACAGAAACTGTCCGTCGACGCCGATCACGTCGGCCGCCCCGGTTCGCGCGGAAATCGCGCCGACGCTGGCGGGACCGACTTTGCCGCTGAGCTTGGCCCCGGCGATAATGTCCACCGGCTGATTATCGACGATGCCGATATTGCGCGAAAAGAACGGCAATCCATTTTTCGTGTCGTTAAAAACGCGCCCGCCGAATTCGAACACCGCTGCGTCCTGCAGGAAGAAATCGCGGGTTTCCGGGAAAAACAGCGAAAAGCGTCCGGTGTTGACCTGGCGCGAATCAAGCGGGGCGTCTGAAAAATCGGTGTTGAACGTCAGCGAGCCGGTCAGCGCCGGGGTGATTTTGTAAAAGATGTTGCTGCTGGGATCGAATTCGAAGTCGGCGTCGTCTGTGATGTGATCATACGACGCCGATCCGGTGACGAACGCCTGCACTTCAAGACCGAGCCCGCTTTGAATGTCGCTTATGCCGCCGAGCCGGCCGGGATTGGTCATGTCGATCCGGCCGCGGCTTTGATCGATATTCGACCAGCGGATTTCTTCATTGTGGCGGCGAATGGTTCTGAAGATTTGCAAATTCCAATCGGCAAGGGACGCATCGAACGAGATCGACTGGAACGGGATGGCGAATTCCGCGATCCATCCGTCATCGACGATGCGCGCTTTGCCGCGCCAGATCGTGTTCCACTCGCTGCGAAAGGTCGTTCCGTTTTCGCCGAGCCCGTCGCCGCGAGCGCCGTTGGGGTTCATCGCGAAATAATAGGTATCGCGAAACGTGCCGAAGGAATCGATCAGGATCCTGATGCCGTCTTCATCGCGCAATTGGAGATCGCGGCGCATTTGCGCGTGACGTATCTGGTCGGGCTCGGAATCATAGCAGTATACGCCGACATAAAGATGCTTCCGGTCGTACATGATGTAGGCGCGGGTCGGCTGGCTCGGCGTTGCGCCTTGGACCGGTTCGACCTGATAAAACTCGTCGATGACGCCGGCGCGCGACCAGGCGGGATCGGAAAGATCGCCGTCGATGACGGGCGCGTCTTCTTCCGCGATGCGAACGGCGTCGACGCGCGGCGTATAGGTTTCAAAATCGCGCGGCGTTTCGCTCGCCGGCTGGGCGGCGGCTGCGCCGGCGAGCATGACCGATGCGGCGACGACGCCCCCCGCTACGCGCATAAAACCCTCACAACAGAAACGCCGCTTTCATCTTGTCGGCGGGGCGCAACCCGGCGAACCGCTTATAGTAACGCCGAATCCTGACAGAATCTTTGCCAAGTCGGCAATCCTCGGGCCTTATCCCAGCCCGCGCGCCCTGTCCGCGGCGGCGCGCGCCGGCCTTCAACGCTATCATCATGGATTTTCCCGCCCTGGAAAGATCAAGTCGGCGTCATTTGGAGCATGGATCGGCGCGCCGGTCATGGGCGCCGGGCTCGGTTCGTCGCGCCGTCGGCTCGTTTGGCCGCAGAAAGAGCTCGGGCCGCCGCGAAGGGTCTACCCGGCCAGGCGCTCCATGTCCGCGTCGGACATTTCGAAATTGGCGTAAACGTTCTGGACGTCTTCGCAGTCGTCGAGCGCGGTCATGAGCTTCATCAGGGTTTCGGCCTTGGCGCCTTCGACGGGAACGCCGTTTTGCGGTCGCCACAGCGGCTTGGCGGTCTGGGCCTCTCCGAATTTTTCCTCCAGCGCCGCGGCGACGCTGGCGAGCTGATCGAAGGCGCAGTAGATTTCGTGCGCTTCATCCGTTGACTGAACGTCATCGGCGCCGGCTTCGATCGCCGCCTCAAGCATTTCGTCCTCCGAGGCGGCGCTTGCGGGATAGTCGATATAGCCGACAAGATCGAACATGAACGATACCGAACCGGTCTCGCCGAGATTGCCGCCGTTCTTGGTGAAGATCGAACGGATATCGCCGGCGGCGCGGTTGCGGTTGTCGGTCAGGGCTTCGACGATGACGCCGACGCCGCCCGGCCCGAAGCCCTCATAGCGGATTTCCTCGAATTGGGCCTCGTCGGCGCTGGTCGACTTCTTGATCGCGCGTTCGATATTGTCCTTGGGCATGGACTGGGCCTTGGCCGCCTGGATCGCCAGGCGCAGGCGCGGATTAAATTCCGGGTCCGGCGCGCCCATTTTCGCCGCGACCGTGATCTCCTTGGAGAGCTTGGAAAATATCTTCGACCGCCGGGCGTCCTGACGCCCTTTGCGATGCTGGATGTTGGCCCATTTACTGTGTCCGGCCATGTAACGACCTCGATCGCGCCTGTCGACGACGGAAAAGCGGACCCGTTTAGCGCGACCGGCGGACGGATTTCAAGGCCGCGCTTGACCCTTAAGCGTGCGCCGCGCAAATCATGTTCGAAACGTCCGTCGGGGGCGGCAGCGGGAAGGCTCTGTCGATGATGTCGCTAGAAGGCAAAACAATGCTGATCACCGGCGCATCGCGCGGCATCGGCGCGGCGACGGCGCAGCTATGCGCAAAAGCCGGCGCCAACGTTCTCTTGCAGGCCAGCGCGGAAAGCCAGGCGGCCGCCGATGTGGCCGCCGCTTTGGGCCAGTCGCCGGGCGACGTGCTCTATGCGGACCTGGCGCGGCCGGACGCCGGTTTTGCTTTGGTGGAACGCGCACTGGCCAAGGCCGGCGTCCTTGACGGCGTCGTCAACAATGCCGGGCTTTTCACCCCGTCGCCGCTTTCCGGCGGCAAGGCGGTGTGGGACGGTGGCTGGGCGACAACCATGGCGGTCAACGTCCAGGCGCCGGCCGATATCTGCCGCGCGACGATCGGCTATTTTCGCAAGACGGGCAGGAGCGGGATTATCGTCAATGTCGCCAGCCGGGCCGGCCATCGCGGCGACGGGGTCGATAATGCGGCCTACGCCGCCTCTAAGGGCGCGGTGCTCGCCATGACCAAGACCTGGGCGCGCGGGCTCGCTGCCGAAAACATCCTGTTATACGCCATTGCGCCGGGCTGGGTCGAAACCCGCATGGCGCCCCAGGACATCGAAGACCGAAAAGCAGCGGTCAAGGACATTCCCCTGGGCCGGGTGGCGCAGCCCGAAGAAGTCGGCGCGATGATCGCGTTTTTGCTGACCGGCGCGTGTCCGTCGGCGACCGGCGCGACCTTCGACATCAACGGCGCGTCTTACGTCCGCTAGAGCCGATTGCACTTTGTATGATTCAAAAATCGGCTCTAGATTCTAAGTTGAGCCTGTTGCGAACCGCAAAACCGGTGATCCACTTTTGCTGCAACAGGCTCTAAGGGTCGCGGCAGGGGGTTGCGCAACGCAGTGCGGCTAATCGAGCGACGGCGGTCCGCCTTTTCCTTCAACTTGACCGCGGCAAGATTGCTCGATCATTTCCCAGGCGACGGAAGCGGCCATATTGTCCTTGAGACATTGCTGATACGCCGCCTCGTCTTGCGCCGTCCATACCCCGGCGGGGGCGTCATCGACGCTTGCGCAACCGGCCGTTAAAATCGCCATGCTGATGACGGCGCGCCATGCCGGCGATTTTGATGATGGGCATGCGAACGATAATGGCGTCTTATGATGCTTCATGACAGGCTCTCTCCCCGCTCTATCGGTGAGTCTAGCATTGCTGACGAAAAAGCGCACGGATGCGCTGCGCTAGGCGCGCTTGTCGGGACGCATTTCGCGCAGCTTTCCGCCGAGGCGCAGGGGGGCGATGGAAAGCGCCAGTCCGGTTGACGGATCGGTGTCGACCACGACCCCGCACAGGGTCGCCTCGCCGGCGGCCGGCGAAAAGCGCCCGCCCGGCATTTTCGCCGCGAAGCGCAAGAGGGGCTCGGACTTTTCCATGCCGATGATGCTGTCATAGTCGCCGCACATGCCCAGATCGGCGATAAAGCCCGTACCCCGAGGCAGGATATGTTCGTCCGCCGTCGGCACATGGGTGTGGGTGCCGACGACCAGGCTGACCCGGCCGTCGAGATGATGGCCCATGGAATATTTTTCCGACGTGGTTTCGGCGTGAAAGTCGACGATCACCGCATCGGCTTCGCGGCCGAGCTTGACGCCGTCGAGTTCGCGTTCGACCGCGGCGCAGGGGTCGTCGACAAATTGCGGCATGGAACGCTGGCCCTGGACGTGAACAACCAGCACATTGCGCCCCGCCGCGTCCTGATAAAGGCCCGAGCCGCGGCCGGGATTTGACGGCGAAAAATTCACCGGCCGCAACAGGCGCGACTCTTTACGGAAAATATCGACATCGTCACGCTGGTCGAAAGCGTGATTGCCGGTGGTCAGGACGTCGGCGCCGGCCTCGAACAGATCCTCGCAGATCCGCGGCGTCACGCCGAAGCCGCCGGCGGCGTTTTCCGCATTGACGACGACAAAATCGAGCGCGAAGTCGCGGCGCATGCCGGGCAGGCGTTCGATCATCGCCGTGCGGCCGCTGCGTCCCATGACGTCGCCGAAAACCGCAATGCGCAAGACTTGGCCCCGCTTTCTAGCAACGGATCGCCGCGCCCTCCGTGACGATCCAGTCGAGAGGCTGATCTAGGGGGGTCAGGGGCAGGGCGTCAACTTCCTGCGCGGCGTAGGCGTACCCCACGGCGAGGATATCGCCGGCCGCGCGCAGATCGGCGAGGGTGCGGTCGTAAAAGCCGCCGCCATAGCCAAGCCGGCCGCCGGCGCGCGTGAATGCAAGCAGGGGCGCAACGACGATGTCCGGCCGCAGCGCCGGTGCCGTTTCATCCGGCGTCAGGGCGCCAAATCCGCCCTTGACGAGGTCGTCGCCGGGCCGCCAGGCGCGAAAGACCAGCGGCGCGCGCTTTTGCGCAACCGCCGGCAGCGCCAGGCGCGCGCCTTTTTCTATCAACGCGTCGGCCAGCGGCGCGGTATCGAGTTCGTCCTTGATCGGGTGATAGAGCGCGACCGCCGCGTCCTGCGCTGCGTCGATCGCGGTCAGAAAATTATGCGCGGCGAAGCGGGCGGCGTCGGGGCGGGCGCGCGCCGCAGCGCGCCGTTCACCGCGCATCTTCATACGAAGGACATGCTTGCTGTCGAGAAATGGCGCGATTGGCGGCAACATTGAAGACTATCTCGCGCGCCGAACCTCGCCGCGCGTTCATGGCAAAAGGTCAACGCCGCCGCGGCCGTCGGACTGTTATTCGCCCTGGACCCTAAGGACCAGGTGGGCGCCGCATGAAAAGGGCCACGGCCCGAGCCAGAGGCAGCTCCCGTTCGATGAGATAAGGCCCCGGGGAATGTCGTCCTGACGGGCCGGGCAGCGCATGAGAAGATAGGCGCCGGGCCCCACAGCGTAAAGAGGGGCCGAAAAGTCGCGCTAATTCTGCTCCGGGGTGGACTTGGCGGATTTGCTGCTCATATCGCGCCAGCTCGGATAAAGCAGGCAGCCGAGAAACGAAAACGACGCCGCTATAAGAAGCGCCAGGGCGAACACGCCGCCGCCTGATTCTCCCAGCCAGTTCGCCACGAGACAGGTCGTTGCGATAATGAGATAAGGGTAAACCGGCGGGTTCTGCTTGATGTAGCGATGCACGAACAGCGACATCGAAACCAGCAAAAGCACCAGCGAGTAAACGTCGAAGATGGTGATCATGTCCATACGCCCTTTCTCCGGACCGCAGAAAAGCAATTATTGTTAAATATTCTCTGAACGCGGAAGATGAATTCCGGAAGAATTCGCCCGGCGCCGCAAAGCGCCTGGCGTTCAGGCTGTTTGGCCGTTTGCGGTCGGGATCGCCCGCCAGGGCGCGCCTGTCGGGACAGGAAATCTAAGGCGCTTTTTGGTTAACAGCCTTGTTGCAATTGATCCTGTTTAAAAGGCCGACAGCGGGAAAACGCGTTTAATTGTTCGCGCGCGATCAGGGCGCAAAGCGATAAAACCCGATTTGCGCCGCGCCATAAAGCCGACGGTCGATTTCCTCAAAGCTTTCGGCGGCGACGGGCGGTTCGTCCTTTCCCTGTTCGACGACCGCGACCGCCCCGGGCGCAAGCCAGCCGCCGCTTTTCAGCGTTTGCATGGCCGCTCGGGCGAGATCCTGGCCATAGGGCGGATCGAGAAAGGCAAGATCGAACGGCGCCCCGACGCCGGCGGGCCTGGGGCCGAGCGCCGCAGCCGAACGCCGGTGCAGCCGCGCGACGCCGAAAAGGCCCAGCGCCTCGATATTGTCGCGGATCGCGCCGCGCGCCGCGGCGTCGGTCTCGACGAACAGGGCGCCGGCCGCGCCGCGCGACAGCGCTTCAAGACCCAGCGCGCCGGAACCGGCGAAAAGATCGATCACCCGCGCGCCTTCGAAGGAAACATCCCCGCGGCTTTCAAGAATGTTGAAGAGGGACTCGCGGGTCCGGTCCGCCGTGGGCCGCGTGTCGCGGCCTTCGGGCGTAGCGATTGGCCGTCCACGGAATTTGCCGCCGATGATGCGCATGTCATTTCCGCCTCACAGGCCGATCTCCTCGCAAACCTTTCGGCCAAGCTGTTCCGTGAGCTGCTTGCCGGGGACTTCCTCGAACGCGCCCGTCGCCAGCTTGCCCAGTTGAAACGGTCCGTAGGCGGTGCGAATGAGCCGGTTCACCTGGAGGCCGAGATGGCGGCAGACATTGCGGATTTCCCGGTTCTTGCCTTCGTTGATGGAAATCGTCAGCCACTGATTGCCGCCCTGGGTCTGGTCAAGCGCCGCGCGGATCGGCCCGTAGGCGACGCCGTCGATCTCGACGCCGTCCCTGAGCGCGTCGAGCGCGGCTTGCGTCGTGCGGCCATGGGCGCGCACCCGGTAGCGCCGGGTCCAGCCGGTCGAGGGCAGTTCGAGCCGCCGGGCCAGCGCGCCGGCATTGGTCAGCAACAACAGCCCTTCCGTCGTCAGGTCGAGCCGGCCGACGGAAATCACCCGCGGCAGGCGGCCTTCCAGCGCCTCGAACACGGTCGGCCGGCCCTGGGGGTCCTTGTGGGTTGTCACCAGGCCCGCCGGTTTGTGAAAACGCCACAGCCGCGGCGCCTCGGGCGCGCCGATGCGGGTTCCGTCAACGCGGATATCCATCCCCGCCGTCACCTTGAAGGCCGGCGTCGTCAGGGTTTTTCCATCGACCGTGACAAGGCCCTGTTCGATCAGGCGTTCCGCCTCGCGCCGCGAGGCCACGCCGGCGCGGGCGAGATATTTGGCGATGCGTTCGCCGGCCCAATCTTCGCTCGCGCTCTTTGCCGACATGATTTAGTAATCCTTTACGCGGGCGCCCTTTGAGTCGATCTGAACACAAGGCGGGCGGGCAATGGATCTGAAAGAAGAACAAGCCCTCGGCGGCGATCCTGCTGAGCACTGGTACTACATATCCAAGGGCCGGGCGATCAAGTCATTGCTCGGGGCAAAACCGATCGAAACCCTGCTCGATGTCGGCGCGGGCTCCGGCGTTTTTTCCAAGATGCTCACCGACGAGGGGCGGGCCGCCCGGGCGATCTGCATCGATCCCAACTATGAGGACGAATTTATCGGCCGCCGGCGCACCGATTTGATCGACTTTGTGCGCTCGGTGGATCGCATCGACGCCGATACGGTGCTGATGACCGACGTCATCGAGCATGTGGACGACGATGTCGCCTTGATACGGGAATATGCGGACCGCGCCGCGCCGGGAACGCGGTTCCTGATTTCGGCGCCGGCATTTCAGTTCCTGTGGTCGAGCCATGACGACTATCTCGAGCACCGCCGCCGCTACACGCTGGCAGGCCTTCAGCATGCGGTCGAAGCGGCGGGACTAACGCCGGTTGCGCTGCGTTATTTCTTCGGCCTCCTGTTTCCGGCGGCGGCGGTCATGCGCCTCGCCGACCGGGCTTTCAGCAATCATGAAAGCCCTGCCGCCAGCGGGCTCAAGCCCGCGCCGCGCTGGCTCAACGAGATCCTGACCGCAGTCTGCGACATCGAACGCGTGGCGCTCTTTCCGGTCAACCGGTTCGCCGGGGTGAGCGCCTTTTGCCTCGCGGAAAAACCCGCCGCGCTGGCGCCGGCGTAAGCAGACCGCCGCTTTTTGAATGCGGTCAACGCTATTCCAAAGGCTCTTGAAATAATGTACACATTCATGTATATGATCATTATGGAAAGGCGAACCCTGGGACAGGAAGGGGCTCAATCCTGTAAGATTGCGGCGAATGCTGCTTTCAAGAGGGTCTTATGCCTTTCGCATTCGAATGGGACGAAGAAAAACGCCAGGAGATTATAGCCAAACGCGGCGTCGACATTCTTCGAGCGGCGCGCATGTTCAACGATCCGGAAGCGGTGGAAATATGGCCGGACCCGCGCGATCATGACGGCGAACAAAGGATTAATGCAATCGGACCGGTTGGAGACGTCTATTACAATCTCGTCTATGCTGACCGCGGCGAGTCAATCCGGTTGATTACAGCATGGAAGCTCAATGAAAAAAGCAGGAAAAAAGCTCAGGCGCGCTACGCTCGAAGAGCTCAACGCCATGGAGAAACGCGGTGAGATCCGCGACACCCATCCCGACGCGCCGGAATATGATGTCCCTGCGGCGTTCTGGGAGAACGCCGAGCCCTTTGTCGCGCCGGAAAAAACCTCGGTGCATCTGCGGCTCGACAGCGATGTGTTTGAATGGTTCAAAGCCCAAGGCAAGGGTCATTTAACGCGCATGAACGCCGTCTTGCGCAGCTATTACGAAGCCCACAAGAAAAAAGCGTCCTAAGTCCCGTGATCGACGACGCCAGGTTCATGCAACGCGCCCTTGATGAAGCGCGCGCGGCCGCACAGGCCGGCGAAGCGCCCATCGGCGCCGTGCTGGTCGATGCGGGCGGCAAGATCATCGCCGCGGCGGGCAATGCGCCGATCGCGACCAACGATCCTACAGCCCATGCGGAAATCAGAACCTTGCGCGCGGCGGCGGAAAAGCTTTCCAATTACCGCCTTCCGGAAACGACGCTTTATGTCACGCTTGAACCGTGCGCTATGTGCGCCGGGGCGATATCGCACGCGCGCGTCGCCCGCCTCGTCATTGCGGCGAAAGACGAAAAGGGCGGTGCGGTGTGGCACGGCCCGAGGTTTTTCGAACAGCCCACCTGTCACTGGCGGCCGGAAGTAGTCCAGGGGCCGTTGGCGGAAGAATCCGCCGATCTTCTTCGGACTTTCTTTCGCGACCGGCGCTGAAGGGCTGCGCTTGAGACTTTCACCGAGGGCCGGGCGCGCTATCATGCCCAAAAGCAAGGGAAGCGCGCCATGGATTTTGACTATTCCGACCGCTGCAAGGATTATCTCAAGCGGGTTTCCGATTTTATGGACGCGCATGTCTATGAAGGCGCGGAAATCTATGAGCGTCAGCATACGGAATTCGGTCCTGAAGGGCGCTGGAAGGTCCCGCCGATCATCGAGGAACTGAAAGCGAAAGCCAAAGCCGAGGGCCTGTGGAACATGTTCCACCCTGATCCCAAATGGGGCCCCGGGCTTTCCAACGCCGATTACGCGCCGATCGCCGAACTTACCGGGCGCTGTCACATCGCGCCGGAAGTGTTCAACTGCGCCGCGCCGGACACCGGCAATATGGAAGTGCTCTCGAAATACGGCTCGCCGGCGCAGCAGGACGAATGGCTCAAGCCCCTGCTCGACGGCGAGATCCGGTCGGCGTTTTTAATGACCGAACCCCAGGTCGCCTCTTCGGACGCCACCAATATCGAAACCGACATCACCCGCGACGGCGACGATTACGTCGTCAACGGCCGCAAATGGTGGTCGTCCGGCGCCGGCGATCCGCGCTGCAAGATCTATATCGTCATGGGCAAGACGGACAAAACCGCCGCGCGACATGTTCAGCAGTCGATGATCCTGGTGCCCGCCGATGCGCCCGGCGTGACGGTCGAACGCCATCTGCCGGTCTTCGGCTATGACGATGCGCCCCACGGGCATATGGAAGTAGCCCTCGAAAACGTCCGTGTGCCAAAGGAAAATCTCATCCTCGGCGAAGGGCGCGGGTTTGAAATCGCCCAAGGACGCTTGGGGCCGGGCCGCATCCATCACTGCATGCGCACCATCGGCGCAGCGGAACGCGCCCTTGAAGAGATGGTCAAGCGGCTTTTGACTCGTGAAGCTTTCGGCAAGCCGATATTCAAACATTCGATCTGGGAGCAGCGGGTCGCCGAAGCGCGCATCGATATCGAAATGGCGCGGCTTTTAACGCTTAAGGCCGCCTGGATGATGGACACAGTCGGCAACAAGGTGGCGCAAGGCGAGATCGCCATGATAAAGGTCGCCGCGCCGAGGGTCGCGCTCAAGGTCATCGACGACGCCATTCAGGCCCATGGCGGCGCCGGGGTGTCGTCTGATTTCGGCCTCGCCAAAGCCTATGCCGGCATCCGCACGCTGCGCCTTGCCGACGGGCCCGACGAGGTCCATTGCCGCGCCATCGCCCGCATGGAATTCAAGAAATACTCCAATCAGTTATAAGTAATTACGCAATCCCGCGCGTTCTCTGCGGCGGGCCATATTTACCGCTTATTTGGTCTGCGGTAGACTGATAGCTTACTTTTGAAGGAACACATCATGACCAAGCTGAATCTGTTGAACGTGTGTTTTGCATTGGTTTTCTTGGCGAGCTGCTCGGCGAAAGATAACGCGGCGAACGCCGAAACGGTCGCATCAGAAGATGCAGCAGCGAGTACGATCGGCGACACAACGGATATGCAAAAGCCTGATTGCGGCGCGACCTCGCCGCGAAATGGCAGCGCCTGGATCGACAAGATGCCGGGCGATAACGACAACCCAACACTGCATGTCGTGTTCACATTCGATACGTCCAGCAGCGGCGATGAATATGCTCTTGAATTCGATTACGCCGAGGAATCCAACCCTCCTGCGTATGCCTATAATCTCGTGCGCACCACCGCCGGCGTGACTGATGACTTCATCACGGTGGAAGACTTTCCTTATGCGAAAGGCTCTTTTGCCGAGCCGGAATTGCGGGCTGTTATCGTTCAGTGTGCAGCATTTGACGAGCCGTTCGAAATCACGCCGGTGGAAATCGTATACTGACTCTTTGGTTGTCGCGCCGCTGAGCGATCTCTTACCCGTCAGCGGAACTTTCGTCGGTGCGCCAATTCATGATGCGCGCGGGCCGGTCCTGCTTGCCAAGATTGCTTTCCCCGCGCAGACTGACGGCATAAACGCCGGTTGACGGATCTGCAGGGGCGCTCAAGATGAAAGCTTCGGACCTTTTGGTGAAGTGCCTCGAAAACGAAGGCATCTCGCATATTTTCGGCGTGCCCGGCGAGGAAAACGCCGATTTCATGATGTCGCTCGAAAATTCCTCGATCAAATTCATCCTGACCCGCCACGAACAGGGCGCCGCCTTCATGGCGGAAGTCTATGGCCGGCTCACCGGCGAGCCCGCGGGATGTTTGGCGACGCTTGGGCCCGGTGCCACCAATCTCATCACCGGCGTCGCCGATTCCAACATGGATCGCGCGCCTATGATCGTACTCACCGGTCAGGGCGACACTGGCCGCCAGCATAAGGAAAGTCACCAGATCATGGATGTGGTGGCGATGTTCGATCCGGTCACCAAATGGGCGCACCAGATTGTCGACGCCGATACGATTCCCGAAGTAGTGCGCAAGGCGGTGCGGCTCGCCAAGACCGAAAAGCCCGGCGCGGTTTTGATCGAATTGCCTGAGGATGTCGCCAAGCACGACACGAGCGCCAAGCCCCTCAAAGTTGTACGCTATCGCCGGCCGTCGATCGACGACAAGAACGCCGATCAGCTTTACAAGGCCCTTGTCGACGCCAAACGTCCCGTCATCCTTGCGGGCAACGGCGCCATTCGCAAACGCGCGTCGAAACAGCTGCGCGAACTTTGCGAGATGACGGGCATCGGCGTCATCTCGACATTCATGGGCAAGGGCGCCGTGGACATGGACGCGCCCTATTGTCTTTTCACGATTGGGCTCGGCTCGCGCGATTTCGTCGCCGACGCCATCGACGGCGCCGATCTTGTTATCACGCTGGGATACGACATGGTCGAATATCATCCCAAGCTGTGGAATCCAAAGCGCGACCATCAGGTCATTCATGTCGACTTCATTCCCGCCGAGATCGACATGTATTACGCGCCCATGCTCGAATGCGTCGGCGACATCGCCCATTCGCTCTGGGCGCTCAACGAACGCATCCGCGCCAAGGGCGCGCCCAAATGGAACCTTTCCTATCAGCAGGATGTCCGTAAAAAGATGATTGCGGATTTCGAGGCCCACAAGGACGACAAGACCGTCGGCTCGATCCGCCCGCAAAAGGCGCTGTGGGATTTGCGCCAGGTCATGGGCCCAAGCGACATCGTGCTTTCCGGCGTCGGCGCGCACAAAATGTGGATCTCGCGCTATTATCAATGTCACGAGCCCAACACCTGCATCGTGCCCAACGGCTTTTGCTCCATGGGCCTGCCGCTGCCGGGCGTTGTCGGCGCGGCGCTCTGCATGCCCGGGCGCAAAGTGTTCGGCGTCGCCGGCGACGGCGATTTCATGATGAACGTGCAGGAGATGGAGACCGCGCGGCGGCTCAATCTCGACGTCAACATGATGGTCTGGGTCGACGGCGGCTACGGCCTGATCGCTTGGAAGCAGCATAATGAGTTCAAGCGCCACACCGATCTTGCCTTCGGCAATCCGGACTGGCTCAAGCTTGCCGAAGCGTTTGGATGGTACGGCCAATATGTCGCCGACTCTGCCGATCTTGAAGGCGCGCTCAAAGACGCGCTCGCCTATAAGGGACCGTCGCTGGTCGCCGTCCCCATCGACTATTCGGAAAACCTCAAGCTGACCAACCGCCTTGGCAAAATCGAAGTGCATCTTTGATGTTCGGGAAAAAGCTCTTCCGTTTTCGCAGGCCGCCGGTCCGCACCGCCAAGCCGGATGAGGCGCCGGCACCGGTCTACGGCCATCAGTACTGCGCTGTAAATGATGGCGACGAAGAAAGCTTTGAAACCCAGGAACCATCCATGGCTTACGCTTCCGGCCGCAACAAGTCGCGTAACGCTTTCGGCCTTTATCATTCCTACCCCTATTATCTCGCCAATGAGCCGGTCGCCGCGAACCAAGACCTTGTGGTCGCCGACAAATACACCGGCGAGCCGGCGACGCGCGTTGCGCTCGCCGACGAGAACGCCATTGACAGTGCTATCGGTTGGGCTGAGCGCGCACGCGAACCTTGCGCGGCGCTCAAATCTTATCAGCGCCGGGAAGTGCTCGAACATTGCGTCGAGCGCTTTACCGAACGGTTTGAGGAACTCGCCTGGGCGCTGACCATCGAAGCCGGCAAGCCGATCCGCGACAGCCGCGGCGAGGTCACCCGCCTCATCGAAACCTTCCGCATCGCCGCGGGCGAGGCGGAGCGCATTTACGGCGAGGTTTTGCCGCTCGACAACGCCGAACGCGCCGCGAACTATCAGGGCATGTGGAAGCGCGTGCCCATCGGACCGTGCTCGTTCATCTCGCCATTTAACTTTCCGCTGAACCTTGCCGCGCACAAAGTGGCGCCCGCGCTCGCCGTGGGCTGTCCGTTTGTGTTGAAACCGGCGAGCCTGACGCCGATCGGCGCGCTCATCATCGGCGAGACGCTGGCCGAATGCGATCTGCCCAAAGGCGCTTTTTCCATCCTGCCGGCCCAGCGCGCCGGCTCGCGCCTGTTCACCGAAGATCCGCGTCTTAAACTGATCTCTTTTACCGGCTCGCCCGGTGTCGGCTGGGACTTGAAAGCCAAGGCGGGCAAGAAACCCATCATCCTCGAACTTGGCGGCAATGCGGCGGTGATCGTCGAGGACTGGGAATGCGACGATGCGGTCGAGCGCATCATGTTCGGCGCCTTTTATCAATCGGGCCAGAGCTGCATCAGCGTCCAGCGCGTGCTGGTCAACGATCGCCTTTACGATGCGATGAAGAAGCAGCTTGTCTCCGCCGCCGGCAAACTTGTCGCCGGCGATCCCAAAGAGGAAGCAACCTTTGTCGGCCCGATTATTTCTTCAAAAGAGGCCGATCGCCTGGAAAGCTGGATAGGCGAAGCCCGCGACAAGGGCGCCAATGTGCTTGCCGGGGGCCGGCGCAAGGACAATGTCATCGAGGCGACGATCCTTGAAAACGTGCCGCCTGATTGCGCCGTCGCCCGGCAGGAAGCGTTCGGCCCGGTGCTGGTGCTTTCGCGCTATAGCGATTTCGAGGACGCCCTCGCCATGACCAATGACAGCGATTTCGGCCTGCAGGCCGGCGTCTTTACCCGTGACATCTATAAAGCGCATCGCGCCTGGGACGTTCTTGATGTCGGCGGCGTCGTCATCGGCGACGTGCCGTCCTGGCGCGTCGACCATATGCCCTATGGTGGGGTCAAGGATTCCGGCATCGGCCGCGAAGGCGTGCGTTTCGCCATCGAAGACATGACGGAAATCAGGCTGATGGTGATCAGAACGCCGTAATCCGTTCGCAGCACACAGGCTGAAAAGCGCTGTACGTTGCAAGCGGTTACGTTTTGGAAGATTTTTTAAAATGACCCTTTGGCGGATAGTATTGGTCATTGTTACGGCGGTTCTGGTTGGGCTCACATGGCTCCTCTGGCCGGTCTACGGGTTCTTTGCGCATCAGGGCGAGGCGCCGTTTCCCCCATGGGGCTGGATCGCCATGGCGGAAGACGCGCCGGCGCAGCAGGACGTTTTCGATCCTCGCTATGCAAAGGCCGGCGACAATGTGCTGGCGGCGATGACCGCGCATCGGGAAACCATCGGCGCGCCGGCGATGACGGCGGCAGTTTCCGTCGGCGGCGACATTGTCTGGCAGGGCGCTGTGGGATGGGCCGACATTGCAGCCAAAAAGCCGGCCACGCCGGCAACGGCGTTTCGCATCGGCTCGACATCGAAAACCGTCACCGCGACCGCGCTCGCGCGCCTTGTGGATCAAGGCGTGATCGATCTCGACGCGCCGATTACGGATTATTTACCGAATTTACCTAATCCCGCATGGTGCTCGATAACGTCGCGCATGCTTGCGTCGCATATGTCCGGCATTCCCCATTATGGCGGCAACACGGAGCGGTCCGGCCTTTATCAAATGATCGCGCTGCGCCGTCATTTCCGCGATGTTCGCGACGCCGTGACGCTGTTTGACGAAAGCGCGCTGCTATTTCCGCCGGGCGAGGATTTCGAATACTCGTCCCTTGGCACGGTCCTGCTCGGCGCCGCTATGAGCCAAACGGCAGGCAAATCCTATCGCGAGGTCATTCAGGGCGAAGTCATCGCCCCGGCCGGGCTGACGTCAATGATCGTCGCGCCCAAGCGTTCAGGTCCGGGCGGCGGCGCCCTGGCGACATTTTATTATCGCGATGGCGATCGCTATCGCGTTTGGCGGCCGGTCGACCTTTCCCATCGCTTGCCCGGCGGCGGCTGGGCCGCGACCTCGGCTGATCTTGTCCGCATGGGCGCAATGCAATTCGATGAAGATTATATCTCACAAATGACCCGCGAGGCGTTCTGGACGCCGCAGCGGCTTAATTCCGGCGAGGTGAACGAACAAGACTATGCAATTGGCTGGCGCTGGCGCGAATATGACATCGAAGGCGTCGGTCTTGCCAGAAACGCCAATCATGGCGGCGTTTCTCGCGGGGCGCAGAGCTGGCTCCTGGTGTTCCCCGATTATGAGATGGCGGTCGCGTTCAATATCAATTCCAAAACAGAGGAATTTGTTGAATTCGGGCGTTTCTACGAGACGATCTTTCGCGAATTTGCATCGGTCATAACAAAAACCGAACCGCAAGCTGCAGCGGGCAATCCATAAAAGATCCGCCTCCGGTTTTATCTTCATGTCCGGCAAGGGCGCCTGCGGTCAGCCCCGCGTCACCAGCCACAACCGGCCGCCAAGCAGAAGCGCCGCTGAAATAAGACTGGCGAGCAGCCCGTACCACACGCCGACCGCGCCGAGCGGCGTTCCCAGTCCCAGCCAGGCGGCGACGGGAAAGCCGATCACCCAGTAGCTGACCCCGGCGATGACCATCGGCACGCGCACGTCTTTGAGCCCGCGCAACGCCTGGGCGGCGGCGACCTGTGTCGCATCGAACAGCGCGAACGCCGCCGCGATCGGCAGGAATGAGGCGACAAGGCCGAGCACGGCCGCATTGGTCGGATCGGCCGCTTCAAGATAGAGCTCCGCTATCGCGCGCGGCGCGATCAGCATCGGCACGGCGACAAGCGTGATGGCGCCGACGCAGGACATGATCGAAAGCGCCGCGGCGCGGCGCACCCCGGTTTGGTCTTTCGCGCCCGCCATAAGGCCGACGCGCACGCCGCCCGCCATGGACAAGCCGAGCGGCATCATGAACGCGAGCGCGGCGACATTAAGCGCCACCTGATAGGCCGCCACCTCGTTGACGCCGATGCGGCCCATCAGGAAAACGCAGGCGTTGAACAGCATCGCCTCGAAACCGATGGAAACGCTGATCGGCCAGCCCAGACGAACCACCTCGCGCAATCGCTCCCAGTCCGGCGTTAGGAAATTTTCAAACAATGCGAACCGGCGCCCGCGCTGTTCGATATTGGCGTAAAGAACGAGCGCAAAGAATCCCGCAGCGTGCGATATGGACGACGCAATCCCGGCGCCGACAAGTTCAAGGCGCGGAAAACCCCAGTTTCCGTAAATCAACAGATAGTTGAGAAACGCGTTCAGCGCCGTGGTCAGGATAATAAAGACCAAGGGCGCCCGGGCGCGTTCGATGGCGGCGAGAAAGTTGCGCATCACGATGACGCCGAGCGCAAAAGGCAGCCCCGGCGCCAAGGCCAGCGCGTAGGGTTCGGCCAGTCGCGCCAGCTCCCGCGGCTGGCCCAGCGCCAGCGCGATCTCTTCGGCGAAAAGATAGATCAGCGAAAGCGCGCCGGCGCCGATCCCCACCGCCCAAAGACCCATGCGCACGGAACGGCGCGCGTCGCGCACGTCGTCGGCGTCCGCGCCGAGCGCTTGGGAGATCATCGGCGCCGTCGCCATCGCCGGGCCGAGCCCGACGAGGAACAGGACGTAAAACATCACCAGTCCGAGCGCGGCGGCGGCGAGCGGCTCCGGTCCGAGCCGCCCGATCATTAAGACGTCAATCGTGTTGATGGAAAATTGGACAAGCTGGGTCAGGCCCATCGGCAGGCCGATGGACATAAGCGCGATGAACTCGCGCCGCCAGGGACCGCCTTTGGCGGCCGGCGCAGAAGGTTCCGCAGTCGTCACGGGTCAATCTCATACGGGGCGGGGGTCTAGCTCACAATCGGGGCGAATGAAATCCGCCGATCGAAAGAATGTGGATTTATTTTCCCACGGGCGGGCGCGCCGTTACGGGCGCAAAAACGCGCCGACGGTTTTTGCCCCCTCGCGATTGCCGCTCAGGTTCTCGAACGCGCCGTTTTGTAACTTTGCGGCGGCGCCGGCCAGCGTCGTGTAAGCGCCCCAGGCAAGCGCGCCGCCGAGCGAAATGCGCGCGGCGCCGGCGTCGGCGAATTCGGCAAGATCGCATTTCGCAAGGGCGCCGAATATCAATACGTTGACCGGTTTTTCAACAGCGTCGCAAATGGCGCGCACGTAAGCCATGTCCGTCAGGCCGGGCGCATAAACGACGTCGGCGCCCGCTTCGGCGAATGCCCGAAGTCTTGCAATGACCGCATCAAGATCGCCTTTGCCGTGCAGGAAGGCTTCGGCGCGGGCGGTGAGAACGAAGCCGGCGCCGGCCTTGCCTGCGGCCTCCGCGGCAGCGGCGATGCGTTCGACCGCAAGCGTTTGATCGAGGATCGGATCATCGCGGTCGCCGGAAAAATCCTCGATCGACCCGCCGCAAAGACCTGTCTCGGCGGCAAGGCGTATGGTTTCGGCGGCGTCTTCCGGCGTTCGGCCGAAACCGTTTTCAAGATCGGCGGTAACGGGAATATCCACGGCGCCGGCGATCATGCGCGCATGAGCGAGCGCTTCTTCGCGCATGACGCCGTAATCGCGCCGCCCCATGGTCAGCGCAAATCCCGAACTCGTCGTGGCCAGGGCCTGAAAGCCGAGCCCTTCAAGGATGCGCGCCGAGCCGGCGTCCCAGGGATTGGGAATGACGAATGGTTTTCCAGGCTGATGCAGGGCGCGGAACCGGGCGGTCTTTTCGGCTTGGGTCATCGATTGTCCGTTCTTTCTTTTGGGCGCGGTCGCTCCATCAAAAGATCGTCATAATGCGCGCAAGCCAGCCGCCGCAAGAAGCGGCATTGCTTCAAACTATACGTTCTTCAACGATGCGCCACCCGTTTCTTGCGCGTCGCCATGTTCTTGCTAATCGCGGTCTGCATAGATCGGGAACGCGCTGATCGGCTGGCGGCGCGCTTCTTCGGTCAACACGTCTCGCGACGCGCGCGGATCGGTGCGCTCATAAATGTCGTATTCGACCAGATAGGCGTGCACGAGAACGCCGACCGTGCCGGACACGATGCACCAGCGATCCGCCGCCGCGCCGAACAGATTGTTCGGATCGTTCTGAATGGCGATTTCCGCAAATCCCAACCTGGGCGCGCTGACGCTGTGTTCGGAAACAAGCTTGCCGGCGGCGTCGCGGCAATAGGCTTGAATCGATGCGTTGGCGTCGCCGTTCGGATTCATTACATGGATTTCCAGCGAGCTCACCGTGTGTTCAAGTCCGATCACGCCGCCGCGCTGATCCTTGGCCGTGTCGCGGGCGACCTCGCCGATCGGCGCCGGGGGCACGGCCCAAAAGCGCGCCGCTTCGGGCGGTCCTTTGGAAATGTCCGGCGGCAGCGCGAATTCGCGCTGCGGCAGCGGAACCACGCGTTGCGGATCGACTTCGACCGGCGCGCGCGGCAAACTCGGGACGGTTTCGCTTTCCTGTACGGCGCTCGCAGCGGCCCACAAGCATGCGCTCATGACGAGCGAGACGATCGATGTTTTCAAGAGCGGTTTCATTGCAAGCCTCCCCAAAGCGGCGTGACGTTAAGCGTAGTCCCGCGGCGGCGCGACGGCAATGAAAAAGCCCTTTAGGCCGTAGTTTCTATTTAACGCTTGTCCGCGCGCCGGCGAAAAACCGACAGTTTCAGGGTGAAGGCGGATCAGAAAACGATGAAATCGTTTTCCCGCCGAACGGACGAAGGACATGCCGGCCATATTCGAGGACGACCGACGCAAAAATGGCGGTTTTTCGCCGCGCCCTTTAAGGGTTCGGCCAAAATCGCTCTGGCCCTTCGGGCGTTCAGGCCTCAAAAGGTCCCCCGGACCTTTTGTCGGGCTGCGCCCGAACCGGCCTTCACCGTCGGAAATGCTCGAAAGTGGTC
>JANQMJ010000015.1 GCA_028280115.1 Parvularculaceae bacterium | reverse complement strand
GCTTCATCCTGAGGAGAAATTTTTCCTTCGTCCTTCGCGACGTCGGCTTCGCCGACCCTCAGGATGAAGGAAAAATTTCGTCACGAAGGACGAAGCGATTCCTGTTTTTCGCCCGAAGCTCTAAGAGCCGGAAACCTCCATCGAGTCAACCGCCTCTTCAAGGTCGCTGCGCTCTTCGGCGGCGGCCTCGGCGGCCGCCTCAAGATCGACGCCGGTGCGTTCGCGAATGTCTTGAAGCGCCGCTTCGCAGCTATCGTCGACAAAGGCGAGATCGTCGATCAAATAGCGCACGACGCGCGATCGCGTTTTCTTCTTCTTTTCCTTTTCATCGTAGCGATCTTCCTCGCGAGTGTCTTCCTCGATGTAATCGTCGTCGGTGTCGATCTTGATCCGGCGCGTGCTCGTCATGCTGACGGCGACTTTGGCCGCGCGTTGATCGGGATAATAAGCGCCGGCCATGTTTCGCCAGCGCACGGTGTTGGCTGTCCATCTGAAATCGGTGCGCGCGTCGGGCAGTTTCTCGCCGGCTTCGTTCCAGGCTTCGATCTTGAACTTGAAGCGCTCGTTTTCCTTGCCGCCGGTCGGATAAATCGCCATCGTCACGACGCAGACCGGCTGTTTGAACATAATCGCCAGCGGCGCGTTGAGATGATGCACATAGCCGGCGGCGAACCGTCCGCTCGGCGCCGCTTCGTAGGTGCACATCGAGTCATACTGGAAATGGCGCTGGCCTTCGCAGACCTGCCAGGTCAGGCCGCGGCCGAAGGTAACGCCGTACTTTTCTTCATAATCGCGGACGATCGCTTCGCCATGCTCGCCAGGCGGCGGCTCGAACGTAATGACGGCGTAGGGCGGATCGTCTGCGGCCGCTGCGGCGTCGGCCACGAACGGGATGGCGCGGGTGTCGGTCGCGGGATTGTCATCGCCGTCTTCGTCGGGGCCGATTCCGTTTTCATGCACCCATCCGGCGGGATGCGCATGGTCTGCGTCTTCGCCCTCGTCATGAGGATGGGCGAGCGCCGCGCCAGCCAGCGGCGCCGTCGTCAAGACCGCGCCAAACGCAATAAATTTTCTGATGAGCCGCATCGTCGTTCACCCCCTGGCCCGCAAGATACAATGAACCCCAACGGCTTCCAAGCGCGCCGGATTATGCCCGGATTCCAACTTATTGCGGCTTGGCGATTTGCTTGCGGCGAGGGTCGGTCATTGACGCAGCGCGCCGCAGCACCGTTAATGTCCGAGTTTTTCAGGGAGCCGATCTCGATGACGATGATGCTGCGCCGCGCCGGATTAGCCCTATTATGCGCATGCCTGGCCGTTGCCTGCGCCAAGCCTTTCGAGGCGGACCAACCCGGGCAGGCTTATGCTGAAGCCGCGGCCCAGTCGGGCGCCAAGCCGACCGCCGCCGCGCGCATCGAAGCCGACGTGCGCTGGCTCGCCGATGACGCGCGCGAAGGACGCGAAGCGGGAACCGCCGGTTACGTTCAGGCCGCCGAATATGTCGCCGCGCGCATGGCCGCGATGGGGCTCAAGCCGGCGGGACAGAGCGGCTGGTATCAGGCGGTTCCGCTGCTGACGGCCGGGCCGGTTCTGGAAGCGTCCGAATTGTCGTTTACCGGCGCGGACGGCGAGACGATTACGCTCGCCCATCTTGACGATTTCCTCGTCAGAGCATCCATGGAACAGGAGACGGCGGATATAACCGCGCCGGCGGTGTTCGTCGGGTTCGGCGTGTCGGCCCCCGACGAAGGCCATGACGATTACGCCAGCCTTGATGTCGACGGCAAATTCATCGTCCGCTTTCACGGCGCGCCCGATCTTTTCGACAGCGAACGCCGGGCTCATTACGGCAGCAGCAGAAACAAGGCCGCCGAAGCGGCCAGGCGCGGCGCGCTCGGAGTCGTCGGCATCTATACGTCGAGCGCTCAAAAGAGAGCGCCTTGGGCGCGGATCGCGGCCAATACGGGCCGGTCGTCCATGACATGGATCGGCCCTAACGGCGCGCCTAACGTGACCGCGCCGGGGATAGTCGCCACGGCGACGCTCAATGTCGATGCGAGCCGGCGCATGTTTGAAGGCGCGGCGAAAACATATGACGACGTCCGGGCGCAAGCGGACGCCAAAGGCGGCGCGCCGAAAGGCTTTGACTTGCCCGTGCGCATTTCCGTCAAGGCGGCCAATCGTTTTGAAACGCTATCGAGCCCGAATGTCGTCGGCCTCATTCGCGGCGCCGATCCTGTCCTGCGCGACGAGTATGTCGTTTTAACCGCCCATCTCGATCACCTCGGCGTCAAACAGCATCTGGTCGATCAAGGAAAGGACGGTCTTCATAACGGGGCCGTAGACAATGCGCTTGGCGTTGCGGTCATGCTTGAAGCCGCAAGGCGCTTAAGCGAAGATCCGCCGGCGCGTTCGGTCGTCGTGCTCGCCGTCACGGCTGAAGAAAAGGGCCTTCTCGGCGCTGATTATTTCGCCCGCTTTCCCACCGTCGACAAGGACAGCATCGTCGCCAATGTCAATCTCGACATGCCCGTCATGCTCCATTCCTTTACCGATGTGGTGGCGTTCGGCGCGGAACGTTCAACGCTCGGTCCGATCGCCAAAAGCGCGCTCGCCGAGGCGGGCATCGCGCTTTCGCCCGACCCGTTTCCGGAACAGAACATTTTCACCCGGTCGGATCACTACACGTTCGTGCAGCAGGGCGTGCCGGCGATTTACCTTTTTCCCGGCTTCGGCAATGGCGGGGAAGCATCCTTCGGCGGCTTCATGAAGGACCATTACCACAAGCCCAGCGACGAGGCGTCGCTGCCCATCCTTTACGAAGACGTGGCGCGTTTCGCCGACGTCAACGTTCTGATTGCCCGCGGGATCGCCGATGCGCCGGAACGCCCGCGCTGGCATGAAGGCGACTTTTTCGGCGATCTGTTCGCCGGCGAACGCTGATCGCGCGCTGCGAGCCGTTACCGGATCTCGTAAATCAGCGTGACGCTTGCGGTCAGCGTTGATTCGCCGGCGGCGATCGGCACGGCGCGCGCGTCGGCTTCCGCAAAAGCCGCCGTCATTTTCAGCGGCGACGGCGCGCGATAGGCGCCGTCCTGTATGGTCAGCAAACGGCCGAGGCCGACGCCGGCCGCATCGGTTAACAGTTCCGCCTTGGCTTTGGCCTGCGCGACCGCATCGCGCCGCGCTTCGTCATAAAGCGGTTTGGGATCGGCGAAGGTAAAGGAAATCCCGTTCAGCCGATTGGCGCCGCTCTCTACCGCCTGATCGATGACCGCGCCGGCAGAGTTGAGATTGCGCAGGCGCGCGGTCACCGTGTTCGATGCGACATAGCCGGCGATGGGCGGGTTTGTCCGGCTGCGCTCATAGTCATAGCGCGGATTGACGGAAAGCCCTGAGGTTTGAATGTCTTTGTCGGCGACGCCGAGATCTTTGAGCTTCTCGATGGTCGCGCTCATCGCGGCGGAATTTTCGCGCAACGCCGCGGCGGCGGTGTCGCCTTGGGTTTCCACCCCGATCGAAAGAACGACCATGTCCGGCGCGGCGGACGCCTCGCCCTGGCCGGTGACGATAATGGTGCGCGCGGCGTCGTTTTCGGCCGCCGCCTGGGGCGCGGCGGAACACGCCGTGATGACGGCGATCGCCGCGGCGGGAAGACATCCCTTGAAAAAATGCATAACGCCTCCAATCTTGCGGCGCGCAGAAGACAGGTCCCGGAAGGCGAAATCAAGGCGGAAGGCCGGCCATGGCGCGGCAAGGCCGTCGTTTCCGGCCCTGCGACAAGCGGCCTTCATCGCCGCGGCGATAGCTGTTAAGAGGGCGCTCCCGCCGGGATGCGCCACCGCGCGCCGGTCCGGGCCTGTAGCTCAATGGTAGAGCCGGCGGCTCATAACCGCTTGGTTGGGGGTTCGAGTCCCTCCGGGCCCACCATCTACGTTGTAAGCAATTGATTTTATTATAGGTTAGGCACCTTTTACCTAAAGGTTGGGCACTTTAGGTTCGATAGATGTTCTGAAAAAGGAAACGTCCAAATGGAAAAGACCAAGATTAGTTGGCGTAAAGAGTGGGGGGGACCCCAAAAGCAAATTTCTAGCTCCATATCAGTACGAACTTACAGGTCCATGGTTTCAATACCAATCAAAGGATTCACTTGCCAAGGGAGTCCAATTCAGCGGTGGTGAAGGCGACCGATTGTATCGTGAGCTCGCTCGTTCGCTACTGGTTGGCCATGCTGCCATCGTCGTAATATCCATCAACACAGTTGCAAACATTTTGGGTTCCGCTTGGCTTAGCCAAATGGCAAATCCCAAAATAATTTTTGTTGCCCCCTTAATAACTTTTGTCGGTGCTCTCGGTATTTACTTCTCAGGATTCGGCTTGCTTCGCATCGCCCGTCACGCGCAAGCTGTTCAAGCGGGTCTTGAGGCTTTCAAACGTTGGGTGTTCCCGGAGTTGGCTGCAATTACTCCAGATGACGACGCGTTAAGAGGGTTTGAGCAGGCTCATACGGATTTCCGGATAAGTTGGATGCAAATTAGAGAAAGCTATCGTTGCTTTCTTCACCTTTCACTCGCGCTCTTTATTCTTGCAATTGTACTGGCCGTATATTTTATGGTGAGTATTATTTGCAACCTATAAGGTCCTACTCGCTTCCGAGACGCTTAATCGCCTCACGCGCTAACCGTTCTTGATCTGCCGCGGCCGTATATCGCTCCACTTCGCGTAAGCTTGCATGGCCGGTAACGGCCGCGATTTGCTTTGACGTGCAGCCCGCATTCACTGATCACCTCGCACTGTGCGGCTGCACGCTCACGCCATAATATCTTCGTTCCACAGTTCGGCGTTATCGGCGATGAACTGCGCCATCAGCGCGATGGACGGCGCATGGGCGGCGTCGATCACGGTAACGCCGCGTTCGCGCAGAAAATCCTCATTGCCGCCGAAATTGACCGTGTCGTTGATCACCACGCGGGGGATCTTGAACTGCACGATGGTTCCCGCGCACATCATGCAGGGCGACAGCGAGGTATAAAGCGTCGTGTCGCGATAGGTCTTTTGCCGGCCGGCCTTGCGCAGGCAGTCCATTTCCCCATGGGCGATGGGATCGCCCTGTTGCACGCGCTGATTATGGCCCGACGCGAGCATGGTCTCGCCGCGCGCCAGCACCGATCCGATCGGCAGGCCGCCGCTGTCTGCGCTTTTTTGCGCTTCAAGAAACGCAAGCGCGACAAAACGCCGATCCCCTTCGCCGAGCATCAGGCAGCCTCCCTGCCGGCGCGACATGCGCATCTTCAATGGACTTCAGGCAGCCGATCGCCGATAACAAGCGACGATATCGTCATTCGCGCCAGGCCGAAATTCATGTCCTCAGACCTTACCATTGTCGATCATCCGCTGATCCAGCACAAGCTTACGATCCTGCGCAACAAGGAAACCGCGACCGGCCATTTTCGCGCCGTGCTGCGTGAAATCGCCTTCGTGCTCGGCTGCGAGGCGACCAAAGATCTGGCGCTCAGCGAAGTTGAAATCGAAACGCCCCTGGAACGGGGACATTTTCCCTATCTTGAAGGCGATAAACTCTGCTTCATTTCGGTTTTGCGCGCCGGCGAAGGTTTGCTCGACGGACTGCTCGATCTCGTCCCTTCGGCGCGCGTCGGCCATGTCGGCGTTTACCGCGATCCGGAAACGCTTAAGGCCGTGAAGTATTATTTCAAGGTTCCGGGCAAGCTTGAAACCCGCCGAACCATTCTGGTCGATCCCATGTTGGCCACGGCGAACACCGCGATCGCGGCCGTTGACGCGCTTAAAGACGCCGGCGCGAAGCATATGAAGTTCATGTGTCTGGTGGCCGCGCCCGAAGGGGTCGACGCCTTTTCCCGGGCCCATCCCGACGTGCCGGTCATCGCCGCGGCGCTCGATCGCGAACTCAATGAAAAGGGCTATATCCTACCCGGCCTCGGCGACGCCGGCGACCGGATTTACGGCACGAAACAATAGTCTGTCTACGGATTAGCGGCTTCCTGCGCCGCCCTGGCGGCCTCCATGACGTCGATCAGTTCGCGCGGCACGTAATTTTCATCGTGCTTAGCGAGAATGGTGTCGGCGGCGAACTCTCCGGAGGGATTAAAGCGGCCCTGGGCGATGACGCCCTGACCCTCGCGGAAGAGATCGGGTCGGAGGCCGGCATAGGACACCGGCACCGACTGCGCGCCGTCGGTGACGCGAAAGCGCAGTTCCAATCCCGGTCCGTCGATGACGCTGCCGTCCTCGACCATGCCGCCGAGCCGGATGCGCGTTCCCGGGGCGACGCCTTCGACGGCGGCCTCGGACGGGGTATAAAAATAGGAAACATTGCGCTGCAGCGCGGATAAGACCAAAAACGCCGCGCCGGCAAGCAATACCGCGCCTGCGGCGATAAGACCGATCCGTCGGTTGCGATGTTTGGGCTGCATGGCCGGCCTGTTCCGAAAAACGCTCCGCCTGGTATTTACGCGCCTCCGGCGGCGCTTTCAAAGGGTGCGCTCAGGCTTATTGTCGCGTCGCCGCGGACCCGCCGGTCGGGCTAGAATGGGCAAGCGGGCCGGCGCGGAATCACTTTATCCGGCAAGGCTTTAGCCATGGGAAAGGAAGCCGGCTTGATCGAGCCTTATGAGCGCCAGATCGCCTTTCGGGCGGACGACGCCGGTTGCGACCGCGCCGGCGCGCCGGTCGCGCGCGGGGTGTGCATGAGCCTTAAGCCGGGCGAGGCGGTCCAGCTTTTCGGGGCCAACGGGGCCGGCAAGTCGAGCCTGCTCCAGCTTTTCGCCGGCCATTCGCGCCCGGCGGAAGGCGCGATCGCCTGGCGTGAGGGCGAGGGCGCGTGGTCGCCCGCAAGGCCTTATAACGGCGTTTTCTTCATGGGCCATGAACACGCCGTCAAGCCGGCGCTGACGGCGGCCGAAAACCTTTCCTTCTGGGCGCAAACCTACGGCTTGACGGACGCCGCGGCGAAGAACGCCGTATACGGAGCGCTGGCGCGCATGGGGCTGGGCGATTATGCGGGCGTTCGCGCCAGCCGGTTTTCGGCCGGCCAGCGGCGGCGCGTCGATTTTGCGCGCGCGTTGATCGCCCGCCGCGAGGCTTGGCTGCTTGACGAACCCGCCGCCGCGCTCGACGCCGAAGGCGCTGATCTGGTCGCCGCGGTCATCGGCGAGCATCTAAAAGCCGGCGGCCTCGCCGTTATCGCCACCCACGATACGCTGACAGTCAGCGCCAGGCGCATGGTGATCGGATGAGCGCCGCGCCCGCCGCCGTTTTCCGAGCCGTCATGGCGCGCGATATTTCCGCGGCGCTGCGTTCCGGCGGCGGCTGGTTTTACGCCATCGTCTTTTTTACGCTGTTTGCGGCCCTTGCCGGCATCGCCATCGGTCCGGAACTGTCTTCGCTGCGCTCGGCCGCGCCGGCGATCGTCTGGCTGGCGGCGGCGTTCGCAACCGAGCTTTCCGTCGCCAACGCCTTTCACGATGACGCGCGCGACGGTTCCCTGCGCATTCTTGCCGCTGAGCAGGAAAGCCTCCTTCCATATGTTCTGGGCAAGGCGGCGGGTTTCGTCGTCGTCTCCGCCGCGCCGATGCTGGTCGCTGCGCCGGTTTTGCTCGCCATGTTCGGCATTGCCCCGGAACGGCTGGCCGGCGCGGCCGTGCTCTTGGCGCTGGGCATGCCGGCGATCATGCTCACGGCATTGTTCGCCGCCGCGCTGGCGGCGGGCCTTCGCGCCGGCGGCCTCTTTACCACGCTGATCGCGGCGCCGTTTGCCGTGCCGCCCCTGATTTTCGGCGTTCTGGCCACGGAAAACCATGTCGCGGGCGGCGCGCTGTGGTCGCCGGAGGCCTTGATTCTCGCCGCGCTTAGCCTGTTTATGGCGGCTTTGACGCCGGCTTTCGCCGTCGCGGCCCTGCGTCTCGCTCTGGAATAGAAAGCCCGCCAAGCAAGCATGTTCAGCCGATTTTCCAATCCTGCGAAGTTTGAGGCGCTCGCCCGCGCGATTGGGCCATATGCGTTCGGCGTCTTTGCCGTCTTTGCGCTCGTCGGCCTGATCAACGGGCTGTTCTTTGCGCCGGAGGACTATCAGCAGGGCGATAGCGTGCGCATCATGTATGTGCATGTGCCCGCGGCCTGGATGGCGACCGGGTCTTACTCCTTTATCGCCGCCATGAGCCTTGTCGCCTTTATCTGGCGTCACTCTCTGGCCGATCTTCTGGCGCGGGCGGCGGCGGGGCCGGGCGCGATCTTTACGGCGCTGGCGCTTTTTACCGGCGCGGTCTGGGGCAAGCCGACCTGGGGCGCTTATTGGGTGTGGGACGCGCGGCTGACGTCGGTGCTCGTCCTGTTGTTCATTTTTCTCGGCTATATCGCGATCTGGCGTTCCGTGCCGGAGCCGGCGCGCGCGGCGCGCTTTGCCCGCATCTTCGCGTTGCTTGGCTTCATCAATGTTCCGATCGTCAAGTTTTCCGTCGACTGGTGGAACACCTTGCATCAGCCGGCGAGCATTCTGCGTGCGGACGGACCGACGATCCATGAGAGCATGCTGTGGCCGCTCATCGCCATGATTATCGCCTATACGGCGCTTTTCGTCTGGCTGACATTGGCGGGCGCGCGCGCCGATCTCATCGAACAGCGCCTTGAGGCGCGTCGCCGGCGCGCGCCGAGCCGGGTGCGGGAAGAGACCGAAACCCAAGGCGGTGCGGGCGATGAATGAAATCTTCGACTTTGGCGGTCATGCGCCCTATATTGCATCCGCATACGGCGCTTCCCTGATCGCGCTTGGCGCGCTCTTTTTCGCGCGCCGGCGCAAGCTGAAACGGGCGATCGAGGCCGAACGGGCCCAAGATAAAAAGAACTGAAAGCCTGCCCCATGCCTTACGACCTTTCAACGCATGCAAAGCGTTTTGCGCCTCAATATGGCGAGCATGACTTCGCCGATCACCTGCCCATGGCGGTGACGGCGCTGCGCGAACTCGGCGCGACGCAAGAGGCGATCGACGCTTTCGCGGCGAAATACGCAAAGCAGCTCAGACGCAAAAAGCTCGGCGCGAAATCGATCGATCCGCTGCTTTTATCGGCGCGGATCGGCGATCCGACGGTCTACCCCCAGGCGCTGAATTTTTTTCTCGATGCGATTGCGCGCGACGGCCGCGCCGAAGTGCTGGGGAAGTATCTTCCGGAACTGACCAACGCCATTGCCGCGGCCGCCTTTCACGGCGCGATCCGCACCGCCTTCGGCCTGATCGCCGATGAAGACGTCGAAATTGCGGCGGGTCTGGCCTATTGGTGGGCCCACGCGGAAACCGTTTCGTTTTCCATTTCCATCGGCGCGGCCAACAATGATCACGAAACCCTGATCGCCGATGTCGCGGCGGCGTTTAAGCGCGACAAGAAAAAGCTCGCGCTCGATCAGCCGACGATTTCCGGGCGGATCGCTGAAGTGTTCGCCCATCCGCGCATCGGGGCCGTACTGAACCGCGCCGCGGCGGCGGATGTCTCGTTCGACAACACCGCTGCGACGGCGCTGCGCATTTATCTCGCGGCTGAGGATTTCACCGCGCTTCACTGTGTCACCGGCGTTCATGCGGTGCGCGTGCTGTCCGAGCATGTGGTGATGAACGACGTCGAATTGAGAAAGGCGCTGTGGAGCGCGGTCTGCGCGGCCTACGCCTCGATCGGCGCGCCGCCGCTTGAGTCTCTCGCGCCGGCGCCGTCGGGCGCGCCGGACTGGCATGTGATCTCATCGGGGGCGCAGTCTTGCGAAGACGAACACGACATCAAGTTCGCTTACGCCTGTCAGGAAGAAGCGCGCCATTACGGCCGCGACGCCCATTATCGGCATGCGGCCGCGCGCCGTCTCGGCCTGATCGACGCTTGAGGATTGCCTACCAGTCGACCCGCACGCCGCCGCGGATCGTCCGGCCGGGCGCGGGCAGGCCGAGTTGCGGTTCGATAAAGGCGTCGGTGAGATTGTCGAAATGCGCAAATAAAACGCCTTCGCCCGCAAACGCCGCGAATGCGTAAGTCAGACGGACATTGACGCTGGTTGAGGTTTTGAGCGGCACAAGCTCGCCCGCTTCGTTCGCCGAAAAGGCGCGGCCGACATGGGCGACTTCAAGCGCCGCGCCCAGGCCTGAAGGGTGGCTGTAGTCCGCCATGGCCCGCGCCAGAAGGGCCGGCTTTTCCGCGATCCTGTCGGATTCGCCCTCTACTGCGCCTTGTGCTGCACCCTTGCGGCGGACATTGGCGTAGGTCGCCGCGCCCGACAGCCGCAGCTCGGGCGTCAGCGTTGCATCGCCGCCGAATTCGACGCCGGCGATGCGCGATCCGTCAAGATTGATGCGCTGGCTCAAGTCGCCGACCCTGCGCTGGTCGATGGTTCCATTAAGGTCCTGATAGAAGGGAATGACGAAAAAGCCGGCGTCGTCGCCGCGCCATTCAGCGGCGAGTTCTGCGCTGACGATCCGCTCCGGGCGAAGATCGGGATTGATCAGGAACCGATTAAGCGCCTGGCCGAAGAGTTCGCGCATGGTCGGCGCCCGAAGCTTGCGCCCGGCCGCGGCGCGCAGCCGCCAGCCGTTTCCCGCATCAAAGACAAGACCCGCCCGGCCGGTCCAGCCCGACGCGGCGTCGATCGGCGGCTTGTCGCCGGTCCTGACATAGCCGACCCGGTCGTAACCGGCGCCGATCTCGGCGATGAGTCGGTCCGTGAGCTGATATTCGAATTCGCCGCCGACGCTGAGATTGCGCTGGCGAAAAACAAGCGCGTCCGGTTCGGGCAGGGGCGCGGCGCCGTTCTCGAACGAAAGATCGCGCTGGCGATGTTCGGCGTCGACAAAGCTCAACGAACCGACGAATTTCGCGCGTCCGGATTCATGGCTTAGGATTTGTCGCACGCCGTATGTCCGGTCGCGATCGATCTCGCGGCGCTCGATTGTTTCATAGGCGACGGACTCGTAAGCGTCGATCGTCTGGCCGAAATCCTGCAGCCAGACCGTCCCGTCGAGATTTGTGCGCGCGCCCAGCGGGGAATCCGCGTTGAGAATAACAAGCGTGTGATCAATATCCGGATAGCGCCAGAAGCGCGCGCCGTCGGGCCGGTCGCTTTCCGGGGCGACGCCTTTTTCTCCTGTCACATGCAGGGCCGTGAGCCGGAAGCGATGACCGCCCGTATCGAGGCGCGCCTTGCCGAAAACATGGGCGAGCTTGCGATCGGTATTGACGCGCAGATCCGGGTCCGGCTGCGAAAAGGGAACGTCCGCCTTTCCCGACAACGGCAGGCCGTCGTGCGATGAATATCCCCCGCCGAGGGCGAAGGCGAAACTTTCCTGCACCACAAGCGGCACGAACGCCTCGCCGGCGCCGTACCCGCCATTGCCGAATGCGATGCGCGCCCGGCCGCCGCGCGCCGGATCGCGCGATTCGAATGCGACAGCGCCGAGGGCGTTTACGCCGTAATGAGGCGCCAGCGGACCGGCGGCCAGGCGCGCGCTTTCGATCAGTCCCGCGGGCAGCAGCGAAAGGTCAAGACGATTGTCCCAGGGAACGTTAATCGCCGCGCCGTCATAGAATATGGCGGCCTGGCGCTCGCCTGCATTGCGCACAAAGACGATGCTCTCGCCGCGGGAGTTGACTGGCAGGTGCGTGGACGGCAACAAGCCGATCAGTTCGTCTACGGAAGACGCCGACGCTGCGGCGACGTCCTGGGGCGACAGGGTGTGGCGGGTTTCAAAAGAGGCGCTTTGCGGCGTCGTCAGCCGGCCGGTGACGATGATCGATTCGGAAATGACAATGGGCGCTTCGTCGCCGATCGCCGGATCGGCGCTGGCGGCAAGTCCGGCGAGCAGAATAAACAACACGAACAATTCCCCGGAATCGCCGAAACGGCGTCAGCATCATGTCAATTGTCGGCGCCGGACCGCTCTTGAAGGATCGCGAGCACGGCCATCTTCGGCGCAAGGGTCAATTGGCGCATTTACTTCGCCGCGCGCTTTGCGGCTTTGATTTTCTCGGTCAATTCTTCGGGCCTGAAACCTTCCACGGCCTCGACATAAGATCCGTCCAGCGTCGCCACAATGAATGCCGGCGTTCCATCGATGCCCATCTCGGCGGCGATTTTGTGGGTTTCGGCGATCGCCTTGCGGGTTTCGCTTTTGCGACTGGTTTTTTCGAGCTGGTCGACATCGAGCCCCAGATCATCGGCGAAGGCTTTGATCCGCTCCCTTGTCAATACGCCCGGCGCGCTCATCATGGCGAAATGAAGCTCGACAAATTTGCCCTGCTCGCGCGCGGCCAGCGACATTTCCGCTGCAAGGTCGGATTCTTCGCGCAGGATCGGCAATTCGCGGAACACGATCTTGACCTCCGGATCGTTTTCAAGGGTTTGCTTGATCATCGGCGTTGCGCGCTTGCAGAAGCTGCAGTGATAATCGAACAGTTCGATCACGGCGACTTTCGCCTTGCCGGGATCTTTGCCGGCGATATAGCCGTATTCGGGGTCGAGCAAGGCGGGCAGGTTTTCAGCGGCGGACTCCAGCATGCGCGCGCTGGCGCGTTCGCGTTCGCGGGCGGTGTATTCATTGACGGCTTCGATGATGATTTCCGGATTGGACATCAGATAATCGTAAACAATGCGGCGGATGTCCTCTTCTTCAGGCTGGGAAAAGGAATCGCTGACCTGTTTCGGCTGCTCCGGCGGCGCGTCTTGCTCCCGTTCAGAGGAGTACGCCGTCACAAGCGCGGCGAGCGCGAACACGCCGGCGAGCGCCGCGCCGATAACGATTTTTCCGTTCATCTCAAACTCTCCTTCGTCCGCCTGGCATGCTGGGACGAATTATCTCCTGACTATCCAATCCTGATGTCAGCCTTGTGAAAAAGTCGGATCAGGCACGTCCGGCGTTTCGTCTTTGTCTTCCGGCGGCGCCGGCGGCGGACCGTCTTCGTCAATGCCGCCGGGCAAGGGCAGGGCGCCGTCCTGCGGCTGCGTGGCGAGAATGATGTCGGCGGCCTGGCGCCATTCCGGCGTGCCGCGGTTAAGGCGCACAATGGCGCGCCGCGCGAACTGATTGGCGTCCGGCTTGGCGCCGCCGTGAAAGCGCGATTCCGCCGTCGCCAGCAGCGCCATGGTTTCATTATCCAATGCGCCATAGGCTTGCGCCAGGGTGAACCAGCCAAAGCTGTTGTCGGGCTCCAGGAGCAGCGCGCGTTTGAGTTCGGTCACGGCCTCCTGCCGATTGGCCGGATCGCTCGAGGCCAGAAGCGCGCGGCCCAGGTTGACGCGCAGGAGGGCGTTGTCGGGTAACATCTCGATGGAGCGCCGGTTCGGCGCGATCGCTTCATCGGGCCGGCCGAACTCGAACAGCATCTGGCCTTCGAGTTCGTGAAAATAGGGATTGTCCGGTCTCGCCTCGGTCAAGGCGCTCAGTTCCGTCAGCGCCTTGTCGATCTGCGAGCCTCGGTAATAGGCAAGCGCCCGGCCGTAATGGGCCGGCAGGGATTGGTCCGTCAGCGGATAATAGCGCAAGGTCGAGACGGGATCGTGCAGAAACCCGCGAATCTTGGCCTGGATGAATTCTAGCCGCTCGATTTCTTCGGGCGGGTCGACGACGTCGAAATAGGGCGAGGCTTCGGCGCGCCGTTGCAATGCGGTCAGGCGATCGTTCGCCATCGGGTGAGTCTGGAGGTAGGGATTGACCCGGGCGCCGCGAATGATCTGGAAGTTGCGCATCTTGCGCCAGATTTCGAGCGCGCCTTTGCTCGAACTGCCGACCGCGTCGAGATAGGTGATGGATGCCTGGTCCGCCGTCGACTCCTGACCGCGGCTGTAACGCAAAAAGTTCGCGATGCCGACGGTCTGGCCGAGGCTGAGCGCGGCAAATCCCGCATCGGGCGCGCCCGCCGCAATGGCGCCGGCCGCGAGCAGAAGGCTCAACAGCATGGGCCGCGATGCGGCGCTGATCGCATCCTGGGTGCGCGCCGTATGGCCGCCGGCGAGGTGGCCGGCTTCGTGCGCGAGCACCGCTTCGACCTGGTTCGGCGTATCGGCGATGGTCAAAAGGCCGGTATTGATGCCGATATAGCGCCCGCCGGCGAAGGCGTTGAACGAGCCGTCATTAACGAGCAGGATCTCGATCGAGTCCGGGTCGATGCCGGCCGCGTCCAACAGGGGATGCGTATAATCTTCCAGGAATTGTTCGATTTCCGCATCCCTGAGAAGGGAAATTCGCTGCGCTTGGGCGACGGTCGAACCAAGCACCGTCGCGGCGGCGGCGACGCTCAACGCAAACTTACGCGCATTCACCAAACTGGCTCCATTTCATCGGCGCGCCTTAATTGTAGGCGCGCTTTGAGGCGATTTCGAGGTCGTCGCGGCCGAAGGCCGCAACAGCGCCTCGTTTTTAGCCAATAGGCCGCTGCCACCAGCCTTTGCGCGAGGATTTTTTGGCCTTTTCCGGCTCATCGGCAGGCGGCGCGGGCTCTGGGACCGGCGCGGTCTCGTTGGTCGACGCGTCCGCCTGCGCCGGTTCGTCCTCGGCGGCGCCGTTGGGTTTGCCCGTCGTTTCGCCGGCGTCTTCCGAGACCGGGTCGTCGGCAACGGAGGGGGCGACGGCGGCAGCGGGCTCTTCACTGACGGCGTCTTGTTCTACGGAGTCTTCCGGCGCATTTTCAACGGCCTCGTTCGGCTCGGCGGCGCCGTCCGGATCATCGGCCTCGGCGGCGGCCGGTTCGGTCTTGGTCTTTTGTTCGTCGCTCCCGGCGTCGCGGCGATTGCGCCTTCCGCCGCGCCGGCCCCGGCGCCGGCGGCGTTTGGGTTTGCGGTCTTCGCCACTATCGCCGTCCGCAGCGCTGGCTTCCTGATCGTCGTCATCGGCGGACGCGCCGGCGTCTTCGCCCGCTTCCGCGTTTGCATCCTTCTTCTTGTCCGCGCCGGCGGCGTCCTTGCGCGAGCGGCGCCGACGGCGGCGCTTGCGCCCGCTCTCCTTGTCGGCGTCCTTTTCGTCGGCGGTTTCGTCCGCGGCGATTTCCTCGTCGTCGATATCGACAGGCGCGGTCTGGTCGGCGCGAATATGGGTCTGTTCCGCATCGCGCTCGCGCGGGGCGCCGGACTTTTCCACATCATAGGCGTCGCCGGCTTTTTCCGGATCGGCGAGAATCTCGATTTCGACGCCATTGTCGTCTTCGATCCGCTTGATCCATTCGCGGTTGTTATTGAGCATATGCAAGCTGACATCGAGCGAGGCGCGGGCGACGATCTTGCCGGCCTTGCCCGCGATCGCTTCGCCTTCGATGCCGCGCAAAATGCGCAGCGCTGCGGTTTCGTGCGAGCGGATGACGCCGGCCCCGGCGCAGGTGGGGCAGGCATGCGTGGTGCCGTCCACAAGACCGGAGCGGCGGCGCTGGCGCGACAGTTCGAGCAGACCGAAGGCGGATATCCGCCCGGCCTGGATGCGCGCCCGGTCGGCCTTCAGCGCTTCTTTGAACGCCTTTTCGACCTTGCGGTTGTTGCGCATCTCTTCCATGTCGATGAAGTCGATGACGATCAGGCCGGCAAGGTCGCGCAGGCGGAACTGGCGCGCCGCTTCCTCGGCCGCCTCGATATTGGTCCTGAGCGCGGTCTGTTCGATATTGCGCTCGCGCGTCGCCCGGCCCGAATTGACATCGATGGCGACGAGCGCTTCGGTCTGGTGAATGACGATATAACCGCCCGATTTCAAGCGAACCGAGGGCTGATACATGCCGTCAAGCTGGGTTTCCACGCCATAGCGCAGAAAGATCGGCGCGCGCTCCTTATAGGGCTGCACATATTTGGCGTGCGAAGGCATCAGCATTTTCATGAAGTCTTTGGCTTCGCGATAGCCTTCCTCGCCTTCGACGAGCACCTTGGAGATGTCCTTGTCGTAAAGATCGCGGATGGCGCGCTTGATCAGGCTCGCCTCTTCGTAGATCAGACAAGGCGCGATCGACTTGAGCGTCAGGGTGCGGATGTTTTCCCACAGGCGCAGCAAATAGTCGTAATCGCGCTTGATTTCCGTCTTGGTGCGTTTGGCGCCGGCGGTGCGGATGATCAGCCCCATGCCCTGGGGCACGTCTAGGCCGTCGACGACCCGGCGCAGCCGGCGCCGGTCCGATCCGTTGGCGATTTTGCGCGAAATGCCGCCGCCGCGCGCAGTATTCGGCATCAAAACGCAATACCGGCCCGCCAGCGACAGATAGGTGGTCAGCGCCGCGCCCTTGGTGCCGCGTTCTTCCTTGACGACCTGGACCAGCAGGATCTGGCGGCGCTTGATGACTTCCTGAATTTTATAATTACGCAAAAGCTGCGACCGCTTGCGTTTGGCTTCCTTGTAGCGCTCGAACAGTTCGTCGCGGTCGTCTTTGGCTTTTCGTCCGCCGCTTTTTTTGGATTTCTTCTTGTCGTCCGCCGCTTTCGTTTCCGGTTCCTCGGGTGCGGCTTCGTCTTCTTGGTCTTCGGCCGATGCTGAAGCGCTTTCGGCGGCCGGTTCGGTTTCGATCTCCGGCGCGTCGTCGCCTGGTTCTTCTATGTCGGCGCTGTCGGCGTCGCGGCTTTCTTCGGCCTTTTGTTCTTCCTCGTCAGGATCGGCGTCTTTGTCTTTCAAGGACGCGTCTTCTTTTTTGACGTCTTCTTCCTCTTCCTCTTCTTCCTGTTCCTCTTCGTCGTCGTCCGGCGTTTGCTCGGTTTCGTCCTCGGCCGTTTCGCCGTCGGCGGTCTCGTCTTCATCGGCGCCGGCGACGAGTTCCGGCGGCAGGTCGTCATCCGCGGCGTCGTCGTCCTCGTCGTCTTCGTCGAAGCGTTCGTCGCCGCGCTGGGCGAGTTCGAGCGCGGCGGCGAGTTCGGCGACCTCCGCCTCGGCTTCCTGCAGAAGCTGCCGGTCAGACACCGGAATCTGATAATAATCGGAATGAATCTCGCTGAAGGCGAGGAAGCCGTGTCGATTGCCGCCATATTCGACGAAGGCGGCCTGCAGGGACGGCTCGACGCGGGTCACCCGCGCCAGATAAATATTGCCTCTAAGGGGTTTTCGCGCCGCAGATTCGAAGTCGAAGTCTTCGATTTTGTTTTGCGCGATCAGGGCGACGCGCACCTCTTCCGGGTGGGCTGCGTCGATAAGCATCTTCTTGGTCATTGAATTGGGCTCCGCAATGCGGGCTCGCGGCCGTCGCATTGGCTGTCGTTGGGCGCCGAAGCGCCTGCGCGGCCATGCGGGACGCCCGGTTGCGGGTCCCGTGAAAGCTCAGTTGCGCAGTCTGCGTCATCGGCGAAAGCTATTTTTACGCCGGCAAGGGGCCGGCAGGGTGATTTGGCGCGTGGCGCGCCGTTTTTTGCTCCAGGCGCTTGGGCGATATCGCCGCTTGCGCGGGCCGGCTTTCGGGAGCTGCCGGCGACAATCCGGGGAAATGCGCCTTTCCACGCGCGGTTCCGGAATTCCTAGCCGCCTCACCTAAGAACAAAGTCCCTGGGAGGCGTTTCATCCATATAGCGATTAGGCGATTAGAACGGCCTTTCGCAAGCAATTTCTCGCCCCAGCCCCCGGTGGAAAAGAAATCCGGGAGAAAGGGCCGACTCAGTGTTGCATCCAATCGTGGATTTACTCTTAACGGTGCATTAACGCCGTCAAATCAGATTGGAATCCCCATATAAATGGGGGCTCCGATCCTTATTGGAATATGCGCAAGGCCATGGGCCATAGGCTGAAAGTCGGGCTGTTAAGCCTTTTTTCCTGGACTGTGTTTGCGGTCGCAGGCCCGCTGGAGGCCGCCCAATTGCTCGGCGTGCGCTTCGGACCCAAGGGCGACGTCACACGGGTGGTGTTCGACCTTATGGGCGCGCCTGATTACGCGATCTACGGAGATGATAGCGGTAATGGCCGCTTAATGATTGATTTTATTGACCTTTCCCTAAGCCCGGCCGATCAGGCCTATCGCCCGGGCCAGGGCCATATCGGCCGTTACGGCTTCGCTGCCGCTGGGGAGGAGGGCGCGCGCGCTGTCCTGGATTTCAATAAGACCGCGAAAATCAAGGAGGTTTTCGTCCTTGAACCGGCCGGGGCTGTGACCAAGCACCGCTTGGTCGTCGATCTTGAAACCGCCGACATGCCGGCCTTTCTGGCGAGCCTGCCGAGCCGGTATCCGGATTTGACGGCGGTGATCGAGCAAGCAACCGCGCCGGCGCCCGCAACCGCAGAACCCCCGGCAGCGACGATCCCGCCAAGCCCGAGCCAGAAAGAGGTCGCCGCGCCGCCGCCGGAGCGGCTCACCGTGGTGATCGATCCGGGCCATGGTGGGGCCGATCCCGGCGCCCAGGGCCAAAGCGGCACGCTTGAGAAAAACGTCAACCTCGCCGCGGCCCTGCTGCTGGCTGAAATCCTTGAAAAACGCGGGCGCTACAAGATCGTTCTGACCCGCACCGGCGACACCAGGATCAGGCCGGACGCACGCGAAACGCTGGCCCGCAACGCCGGGGCGGATTTGTTCATTTCGCTCCACGCCGACGCCATCGCTCAGCGCGAATTGCGCGGCGCGTCGGTCTATACCCTGTCCGAGCAGGGCTCGGAGCGGTCCGCCAGAATCGCCAAGGAGGAAGGCGATTATGTTTTTTATGATCTCGACGCCTCCTCCTATGGCGAGGATGTCGGGGGCATTCTCCTCAAAAAAGCCCAGGACAAGACCAACACGGCGTCATCGCTTTTCGCCGAGTCGCTGATCGAAAACCTTTCCGGCAAGACGCCGCTTTTGAACCGCACCCACCGAACCGGCGACCTGCGCGTGCTGCTGGCCCCGGATGTGCCTGCGGTGCTGCTCGAAATGGCCTTTATTTCCAACGCGAAAGACGAGGCCAATCTCAACTCGCCCGTGTGGCGCGCGCGCGCCATGAAGGCGGTCGCCGATTCCATCGACGCCTATTTTGAAGAATATGGCGACCGGCAATATGCCTCGAACCGCGCCGGGGGCGCGTACTAGAGCCGGGAATCTTAACAATTTGAACAGATTGTAGCGCCGCTTGCGCCTCGCTGTCGTCCAAATTATGCGGTAAAAACCCGGCAGCGGCGTTGCGGCGGACAAATTGCAGCGGGCATGGTCTTGGCGGCGTAATCATCCGCAGGCGAAAAGATAATGAGCGACGAGCGCAAAAATTCACAACGGCCGAGCAAATGGAACGCCGTCTTCGATGCTCAAGCGTCGGGAGAGGAAAAGTCCGAATCGACCATTGAGGACGATATGTTCGTCGAAATCCGCGACAACGCAAACGATGGCGACGACGACAGCGAGAACGGCGATGAAGACGACATCGTCCTTGGCCGGGACGACCTTGCGGCGGAAGAAGGCGTCCGCGCCGGCGACAACGTTGAAGATGACATCGTTGAAGAAAGCGATCTTGCCGATAACATTGTCGAAGATGACATCGTTGAACCTGACATGGCCGAAGCGGACGAGCTTGCGGCAGAGATGGCGGAAGACAGCGATCTCGCCGACGAACCCGCCGAAAAAAGCGATATCGACGATGACGTCGCCGTTGCAGCCGCCAAGGACGGTCCGAAAGATGAAGGCCCGGCGTTCGTTGCGCCGCGCCGCCGCGCCGCCGCACCGCCGCCGACCGATAAGCGCAGCCCGCCGGCGCGCGATGGAGGGCTTTCCATGGCGGCGCTGAGAGTTGTCGGCATCGGCTTCGCCGTCGGCGCCTTGGCCGTCATCGCCGTAGGCTTTTACGCGATTTGGTATCTCGGCAAGCTCAACGAGAATCTGCCGGACTATCAGGCGCTCGCCGAATACGCCCCGCCGGTCACCACAAGGGTTTACGCTGGCGACGGTTCTTTGGTGGCGGAGTTCGCGCGCGAACGCCGACTGTTCGTTCCGATCGAGCAGATGCCCGACCACGTCATACACGCCTTCGTTTCGGCAGAAGACAAAACCTTTTACGACCATAACGGTCTTGATCCGCGCGGCATCGTGCGCGCGCAGATTTCCAACATTGACAACATCATGCGCGGCCGGCGCCTTGAAGGCGGTTCGACCATCACCCAGCAGGTCGCAAAGAACTTCCTCTTAACCAGCGAGCAGCGCGTCGAACGCAAGCTCCGCGAGATGCTGATCGCGCGCAAGATGGAGCGGGCGTTCACCAAGGATCACATTCTTGAGCTCTATCTGAACGAAATCTACCTCGGCAATCGCTCTTACGGCGTTGCGGCGGCGGCGCTCAATTATTTCAATAAATCGCTCAGCGATCTGACAATCGCCGAAGCGGCCTATCTTGCAGCGATCACGAAAGGGCCGAGCAATTATCATCCGATCGATAACGAGCAGCGCGCCATCGACCGCCGCAACTGGGTGATCGGCCGCCTGCTTGACGACGGGCGCATCAGTCCGGAGGAAGCCGCCGACGCGCGCGCGCAACCGCTCGGCGCGGAGATCGCGCCGCCGCTCGGCGCGCGCGACTGGACCATGGAGTATTTTGCCGAGGAAGTCCGCAAGCAGATCGTCGATCTTTACGGCGTCGAAGCGCTTTACGACGGCGGGCTTGCGGTGCGCACGTCGGTCGATCCGCGTCTTCAGCAGGTCGCCGGCCAAGCGCTGCGCAAATGGCTGATCGCCTATGACGAGCGCCATGGATGGCGCGGACCGCTTGCAACAATTGAGATCGACGAGGAGGACTGGGCCGAAGTCTTCGCCGGGGAAGTCAAGACGCTGCACGATGAGCGCAAGATTTCCGACGACATGGCGCCGTGGCGTCCGGCGGTGGTGCTTTCCGCCGACGACGCCGGCGCCGCGATCGGTTTTGCCGACGGCGAGGAAGCGACGATCCCGCTCGGTCTCATGCTTTGGGCGCGCGAATATATTTCCGCTAACGATCATGGCGACGACATTGCGTTCGCCGGACAGGTCCTCAATCGCGGCGATGTTATTTACGTTGAAAAATACGACGCCTTCTCGCTGCCCGTGCCGGAGAGTGCGCCCGAAGGAACAATCGCTCAGCCGGCGCCGGAAAACAGCTACGCCCTGCGTCAGACGCCGGCGGTGAATGGCGGGCTGATCGCCATTGATCCGCATACCGGCCGTGTGCTCGCCATGGTCGGGGGCTATTCGTTCCAGCTTTCCGAATTCAACCGCGCGGTCCAGGCCGAACGCCAGCCCGGTTCGACCTTCAAGCCCTTCGTTTATTCGGTGGCGCTCGACAGCGGCTATACGCCTTCGTCGATCGTGCTCGATGCGCCCTTCGTCGCGCCGGGCGTCGACAGCTGGTACAAGCCGGGCAACTATATCGAAGGCCGGTTTTACGGTCCGAGCACGCTGCGTCTCGGCGTCGAGCAATCGCGCAACACCATGACGGCGCGGCTCGCCCAGGATCTCGGCATCGGCCGCATCATGGATTACATCGAACGCTTCCGACTGTCGGACCGCCTGCCGCGGGAACTGGCGATTTCGCTCGGCGCCGGCGAGACGACGCTGATGCGCATCACGGCGGCCTATTCGATTTTCGTCAATGGCGGCAAACGGGTAGAGCCGGTGCTGATCGACCGGATTCAGGATCGCGCCGGCAAGACAATCTACAAACGCGATGCACGGTTCTGCATGGGCTGCACTGTGCCGGTCTGGTCCGGCCAGCTGGAACCGCAACTGACCGATGCCCGCGAGCAGGTCATGGATCCGCGCACCGCGTTCCAGATCACTTCGATCCTGGAAGGCGTGGTTCGGCGCGGCACCGGCAGCGTCGTGCGCGCGGCGACCAACAAGCCGCTCGCCGGCAAAACCGGGACGACAAACGATTACAAGGACGCATGGTTCGTCGGGTTTTCGCCGGACCTTGCCGCGGGCGTTTATGTCGGCTTCGATTTGCCCCAGACCCTCGGTCAGGGCGAAGCCGGGGGCAAGGTCGCCGCGCCGATCTTCGCCGATTTCATGGTCGAGGCGCTCAAGGGCGAGCCCGGCATTCCCTTCCGCGTGCCGTCCGGCGTGCGGCTGGTGCGGGTCGACGCCAAGAGCGGCAGGCCCGCCACCGCCGGCGACCGCAATGTGATCCTCGAAGCCTTCAAGAGCGATGACGTGATCGGCGGCGCCTCGGGCGAAGAGCTTTATCTCGATCCTTTAAGCGCCGCGCCGCGCGACGCCGCTGAAGACGAGGAAGAAGACCTCAACGGGCTTTACTGATCATCCGTCGGAAATCAGGAGCCGGACGATTGAATCCGGCCGTCGCCGCTCGTATTTTCCGATTCCCGATTTTCACCTCAGGAGTTCGCCATGCGCGCGGAAATGGAAAATCTCGTCAACCAGACCAAGCAGAGCCTCGATCTGCTGAGGAGGCGTCTTTGACTGGGACAAGGCGCGCAAAGAACTCGATGACCTGAACGCCAGGGCCGAGGACCCCAAACTCTGGGACGATCCGGAATCGGCCCAGGCGCTGATGCAAAAACGCAATGCCCTCGAAGCGCAGATGAACGCCATCGGCGAGATCGACGGCGAGCTTGAAGACCTTGTCGGTCTTGCTGAGCTTGCCGCCGAGGAAGGCGACGAGGCCAGCCTTGACGAAACCCAGGAGCTGATGACCGCGCTTCGCGACCGCGCCGGCAAGGCGGAAATCGAGGCGCTGCTTTCCGGCGAGGCCGACGCCAATAACTGTTTTGTGGAAATCCATCCCGGCGCCGGCGGCACGGAGTCGAACGACTGGGCCTCGATGCTCCTGCGCATGTATGTGCGCTGGGCCGAACAGCATGATTACAAGGTCGAGGTGATCGAAGAGCAAGCCGGCGAGGAGGCGGGGATCAAATCCGCGACCATCCATGTCAAAGGCCATAACGCCTATGGCTGGCTCAAAACCGAGTCGGGCGTCCACCGGCTGGTGCGCATTTCGCCGTTCGATTCCAACGCCCGCCGGCACACTTCATTCGCTTCGGTCTGGGTCTATCCGGAAGTGGACGACCGCATCGAGGTCGACGTCAAGGAAAGCGATTGCCGCATCGATACGTTTCGCGCGTCCGGCGCCGGCGGCCAGCATGTCAACACGACCGACAGCGCCGTGCGCATCACCCACGAGCCCACCGGCATTGTGGTTCAGTGTCAAAACGAACGCTCGCAACACAAGAACCGCGCCACCGCCTGGAACATGCTGCGTGCGCGTCTTTACGAACTCGAACTGCAAAAGCGCGAGGAAGCCGCCGCCGCCACAGCGGCGGCCAAGACCGATATCGGCTGGGGCCATCAGATCCGGTCTTACGTTTTGCAGCCCTATCAGATGGTCAAGGATCTGCGCACCCAGGTCGAAAGCCCCAGCCCCGATACGGTGCTCGGCGGCGATCTCGATCGGTTCATGAGCGCGGCCCTGGCCCAGCGCGTCGCCGGTGAGTAGGGCTCAATTTGGTTTTCGCGTCGTGCGGGCGCTGATTGCGGCGCCTGGGGGTTGGGCGAATAATTCGACTCTGAAAATCTCTCAATCCGCTCATTCCCGCGAAAGCGGGAATCCAGTAACGGAAAAAGTCGGGCTTCGCCCGTCATCTTTTTATTAGCTGGATCCCGGCTCTGCGCTACATCACCCCGGACTATGATCCGGGGCGCTGCAGCGCGTCCGGGATGAGCGGTGAAATAGCCCGCTGCATATTCAACCGGCGCTACTCCTCAAACAGGGTCTTCAAAAACAGCGCAACGGCTTCGTTCATCGCATCGCGGTTCGATTTTTTGCGGAACCCGTGGCCTTCGTCTTTCGCGCCCATATACCAAGCCTCTCCGCCATTGGCGCGCACGGCGGCCAGGATCTGATCAGCTTCCGAGGCCGGCACGCGCGGGTCGTTAAGGCCCTGGATAATGAACAACGGTTTGGTGATTTCATCGGCGCGATTGAGCGGCGAGATCTCTTGCAAAAACGCGCGCATTTCCGGATCGCGCTCGTCGCCATATTCGGCCCGGCGCAGATCGCGACGGTAATCGGCGGTGTTTTCAAGAAACGTCACGAAATTCGAAATGCCGACAATGTTGACGCCGCCGGCAAGGCGATCGTCGAAATGCACCATCGAGGCGAGCACCATATAGCCGCCGTAAGAACCGCCATAGACGACGATTTTATTCGCATCGAGATCGGGCTGGGTTTCGATCCAGTCCAGCAAGGCGCCGATGTCCATTACCGAATCTTCGCGTTTCATGCCGTTGTCGAGCAGGAGATAGCTTTTGCCGAACCCGTCCGAGCCGCGGACATTGGGCCGGATGACGGCGGCGCCCAGCGCGTTCGCCCAATATTGATAGGTCGATGAAAAATACGGCCGCGCCTGGCCTTCCGGTCCGCCATGGATCGAAACGATGACCGGATGCGGACCTTCCGACTGTGGCCGATAGATGAACGCTGGAATTTGGCGCGGCGCGCCGTCGACTTCGTCGAAGGTGGGATAATCGAAAAACTCCGGCTGGACGAAAGACGCCGGATTAAGCCCGCCGATCTCGCTTGTGGTCCAGCGCTGCAGGGCGCCGCGCCCGCCGCGCAGGTTCCAGGAATAAACGTCCCCCGGTGAATCGCTCGCATTGAGCGTAAAGCCGAGTTTTTTGCTGTCGGGACTGAACGCCAGAGAATAGATGACGCCGGGCGGCAGGTCCGGCGCCGGCGCCGCGCGGTCATTGCTGGTGCGCCGCACATGCAGGGTCGAGCGGCCCGCTTCGTTCGCCTTGAAGGCGTAGGTTCGTCCGTCCGGCGAGACGACGACGTCGGTGACGTTCCATTCGATGTCTGCGCTCAGGTTTTCTTTTTCGCCGCTCGCGATGTTGTAGCGGAAGAGATTCAAAAACTCGCCGTCTTCGTCGGCCGTGTAGTAGATGTCTTTTCCGTCGGCCGAGAAGAGGGCGCTGTCATAGGCGATCTTCGCATCGGAAGGATTGATCTGGGTCGCTTCGCCGGTCTCGACGTCGAGCAGGTAGATTTCCGACTCATTGATGGAAACATAATTATAAAGGAGCAGCGTCGATCCGTCCGGGGACCAGTCGATGCCGGCCCACCAGCCGTCGCCGGTGAAAATCGTGCGGCGTTCCTCCGGCGCGTCGAGCGGGGCGACGACGACGCCCTTCGTCGCCCCTTCCATGGTCTTTTGCCAGGCGAGATGGCCGCCGTCTTTCGACCAGATCGGGAACGTCTTTCGGCCTTCGCCGTCGGACATCAGCCGGGCGTCGCCGGCCTTCGCATCGAACACGTAGATCTGAAAGTTTTCGTCGCCCCCCCGATCGCGCGCGAACAGGAACTGACCGGGCGTGGTCGGCGAAGGCTCGACGCCGCCCAAAGGCTCTTCGAAAAAGGTGAGTTGCGTGCGCGCGCCGCCAGGCGCCGCAACGAAATGGGCCTGGGACGTTTCGCCGAACCGCGTGACGATCAGGGCGCTCTGGCTGTCCGCGTCGAAACCGGCCAGCGATGCGGCGCGCGTATTTTGATAGCGCAGCAATCCCGCGCGAACTTCCGGCGGCGTTTCCGGCACCTCTTCCAGTATCAGATTGCCTTTTTCCACGCGTTCGGGCGCGGCGAGGGCGCTGGAAACGCAAAAGGCGGTTGCGGGCAGGGCGGCCAGTACAAGAGCGGCCAGCGAAGATGAAAGCGGTTTCATTGAATACCCCTCGATTAACGCGTGCGCAGCCAGCGTATCATGCGCAACTCCTACGACAAGCGCCGCCGCGCGCGAACGACGGGCGTTGCGGCGCCGCAGCGTGAGGGGACATTCATGTTGACGCCCGCATGATGATGGTCGCGGCGCGCTTCATGAAAACTCCAGCGTTTCGGCATTTTATTGCGGCGTCAAAGAACAATCCGCTACAAGCGTTTACCTTCTGTTTACCTTCATTAACAAAGCGTAAAAAGTGAATATGGTTAATGCGGGTTTTCGTTGACCATCGCCCGGGGGTGTCGTTCGATTATTGCCGTCGGCGTCCACCCCCCTCCGGCGCCGACGAATTGGTTGAATGGAACACGGAGACACGCTTCGAACCAATAAGCCAACGGACATCGTGCATTTCTACCCGCGCAATAGAACACGCTTGCAAAGGATGAAGACCTATTTGGCCGGACAGGGATGCATGGAAAGAGCGCGGCCGCAGCATCGCGGTCGCGCTTTTTTATGTGACTGTCGGTCGTTTCGAGCCGCGCTTAAAACGGAAACAAAATGTCGTAAAGCTGCTGGCCGTAGCGGGCCTGCTGCACGTCGGTGAGCTGTCCGCGTCCGCCATAGGAGATGCGCGCCTCGGCGATCTGGGTATGGTTGATGCGGTTGGCGTTCGAAATGTCTTCCGGACGGATAATCCCGGTGACGGTCAATTCGCGCAGTTCGTAATTGACCCGTACTTCCTGTTTGCCGGCGACGACGAGATTGCCGTTGGGCAAGACCTCGGTGACGATCGCGGCGATGGTCAACTCCACATCCTCGCTGCGATCGACCGAGCCTTCGCCGCGCGAGGACGAATCCGATGAAAGATCCACCAGCTGGGCGGCGTTGGCGCCGTCGGGCAGAATATCGACCAGTCTTTGTTCAAGGCCGCCAAAGGCGGGCAGTTCGGCGGACTCCCCGTTGGCCCGCAGGCGCTCGGTGGCGTTGTCGAGGCGGGCCCGGTCGTTGATGTCGATGACGATGGTGACGATGTCGCCGGCGCGGCGCGCGCGCTGGTCCTTGAAGAAGGCTTTCGATCCCGGCCGCCAAAGCGAATTGGCGTTGGTCAGCCCCTCGTCCCGGGGCGGCATGGGCAGGGAGACCTCGCGGCCGCCGAACATGCCGGCGGGGTTTTCCGTCGGCGCCATGGCGGGGGCCTGGCCGATATTCTTGATCCGGTCGTAGGTCGCACAGCCCGAAACGGAAAAGGCGATAAGCATGAAAATGCAGCGGGCAAACATGAACATTATCCTTCTACTGACGGCAGCGAAACGCGCGGCGCGGCGATGGCGACGAAGTTTTCGCCCTTGACGACGCCTTTAAGCACGCGCTCGCTCTCCATATTGCGTATGGAAACGACGTCTCCTTCGGTTCCCGAATTCATGGCGATCCCCTGAAGGCTGAGCCGCAGGCCTTCGGCGGCGTAAAACAGCGTGACCAGCGCGCCTTTGCGCACCAGCACCCGCGCGGCGACGTCGGTCTGACGCAGCGGGGTTTGCGCGCGCAAGGGCCGGCGGGTTTCCTTGCCGATCAGGTCGGCGGCGTCGCGCACGATCCTGTCGCCGCCCATCCCGGCGGTTTCCATATAGGTGATGTCGCGCTCGGTGATGATCTCGCCGCGGGTGACGTCATGGGCCAGCACCGGAACGGTCTCGCTGATCCGGGCATGCCCGGCGATCGCAACCGGCGCGCTTGCCAGACGCACCACGAACCGGCCCGAAGCCGGGCTGTAGCTCACATGGGCGAAGGCGGCCGGTCCGGTCAGGGCGAAGGCCTGGGCCGGATTATTGAGGACAATCTCTGCGCCCGCCGGCGCCCCATGGGCGGCGAGCGCGGTCTCGATGTCCGGCAGAATATCGGCGGCGGTCAGCTTCACCGGCCCCGGCGCGGTTTCGGCGCGCACCGTGGTCGACGCCATGATGGTCAACAGGAACCACATGACGATCATCAGATAACCGAGAAAACCGGGGCCTTCCATCGTATTGCGCCCTGGCGCAAAACTTTTTTGCTGAACTGTTTTCATTTTTTTCCAACGTGTCCCTTACGCCGAGCGTTAAAACCGGAGCCGACTATTCCCGCGAAGGCGGGAATCCAGCGGCGCTGCGCTTTTCCATACGCCGAACGGTGAAACCTTGCGGATAGATCTCCGTATGAACCGCTATCGCCGCGCCGGCGGATATCCGACCGCAACTGGATGCCCGCCTGCGCGGGCATTCTCGGGAGAAAGGGTTTTGCATAATCGTGCTTCATCTACTCTCGGCGCCCCTTAGCCGCGCAAATTGGCGTTGACCGCGAGCATTTCGTCGGCGGTTTCGATCACCCGGGCGTTCATTTCATAAGCGCGCTGGGCTGCGATCAGCGCCGTGATTTCCTGCACCGGATCGACATTCGAGGTTTCAATGAAGCCCTGAAGGATGGTGCCGAAACCGACATCGCCGGGATTGCCGATGATCGGGTCGCCCGAGGCGGCGGTTTCCAGGAGGAGATTGTCGCCGATCGCTTCAAGTCCGGATTCGTTGAAGAAGGTTACGAGTTCAAGCTGGCCCAGCTCGCGCAGATCCTGTTCGCCGGCGATGCGCGCTTGGACAATGCCGGCTTCGGAAACGGAAATGTCCGTCGCGTCGTCGGGAATGGTGATCCCCGGCGCGATCTCGTCGCCGTCCTCGGTGACGAGGCGGCCGTCGGCAGAGATCGCGAAATTGCCGGCGCGCGTATAGGCCTCTTCGCCGTCGGCCAGGAGCACGCGGAACAATCCGCGGCCGGAAACGGCAAGGTCGAAATCATTGCCGGTCGCGGTCACGTTGCCTTGCTCGATAATGCGGTAGACCGAACCGGTCTTGACGCCGGTGCCGATCTGGATGCCGTTGGGCACGACGGTTCCGGTTTCAGACGATATGGCGCCGGGCCGCTCCAGCGTCTGGTAGAGAAGATCCTGAAACTCGGCGCGCTGGCGTTTAAAGCCCACGGTATTGAGGTTGGCGATGTTGTTGGAAATCACTTCCACGTTGCGCTGCTGCGCGAGCATGCCCGTGGCGGCGGTGTTCAAAGCGTTCATGGACCGGCCCCTTAAGCTTCCTGCGTGAGCGTGCGCACGGCGTCGCGCGCAAGCTCGGTTGAGGTTTCAATGACCTGCGCCGCGTTTTCGTAAGCGCGCAGAATATCGATCATGTGGGTCATCGCTGCGATCGGCGAGACATTGGAGATTTCGATAAAACCCTGGCGAAGTTTTGCGTTCCCGGCGGGCGCAAGCTCGGCGGTCGCCGCGAACAGATTAGCGCCTTCGCGGCGCATTTCGCGCGGATCGTTAAACGCGAAAACGCCCAGCGCGGCGATCGGCGCGCCGTCCTGTTGCAGTTCGCCGTCCGGGGAAAGCAGCACCGGGCCGAGTTCGGGATCGATCAGGATCGGCGCGCCCGTTCGGTCGAGCACCGGCGCGCCCTCGCGGTTCACCAATTCGCCGAACACGTTAAGATCGAAATGACCGTCCCGCGTATAACGCACGCCCTGGGCGGTCTGCACGGCGAAAAAGCCGTCGCCGTCAATGGCGAAGTCGAACGGCGCGTGGGTGGCTTCAACGCCGCCGGAAGAAAAATCCGTATAGGAATCGGCGTCGTAGACCAGCGAGATTTCCGGATCGCCGCCGCCCGCGGTTTCGACAGTCGACACATATTCGCGAAATTCGACCCGCTCGGCCTTAAAGCCCGCGGTCGTCTGGTTGGCGACGTTGTTCGCGGCCACGTTGAGGGCGCGCGCCAGCGCGATCTGTTTCGACAAGGCTGCCGTGACGGCGTTTTCCATGGGATCGACCCGAATTGCGCACAATGCTTCGCGACCTGCGGCGCAAACCCCATGCCAGGAAAAGACGTAATGAAATCAACAGGATAAATCGCGAAACCGGGATCGCCGGGAAATATTTGCCGGGCAAAAACCGCCGCCGAAACGGTCTTTTAACCCTGTTTGGCGCTCAATGGCGGCAAAGCAGCAACCTGACACGGGCGGCCAAGGATGGCGCAGAATGCGGCGCTGGCGAACGGTATGAAAGGAGCGCGGCTGCGCGTGCGCACGCCGGGCAAATATATCATTCTGTTCCTTTATTTTCCGGTGGTGATGGTCGCCATCGGCTCCGGGCTTTGGCTGACCTGGGTCGAGCAGCGCGCGGCCGTCGCCGCGCTCGAATATCGCCGGTCGGTGAGCGGCGAAAAAGTGGCCTATTTCACACTGCCGGAATTTCTCGTGGACCTGTCGCCGGATCGCAGCGGCCGCACGGCGTATCTGAAAATGAATGCGTCGATCGCGCTGCGCGGCGCGGTATCCGTCGAACGGGCCGCAACGATCGACGAAGCGCAGCCGGCCTTGATCGAGCGGTTGACGTTTTTTCTGCGCGAGTTGCGCCCGGAAGATTTCGACGGCTCGGAAGGCATGGCGCGGGTCAAGCGCGAAATGCTGCGCCGGGTCAATCTGGTGATTGCGCCTGAGTCCGCGGACGAAGTCGTCATCGAAGAACTGGTTATTCAGTAGGCGGTTATGTCTGACATTGAAGCACAAGATGAAACGCCGCAGAGCCCGACCGAGGGCGATGTGGAATGGTCGAACGATCTAAGGGCCGATGAAGTCAACGATCTCCTCGGCTTTGACTTGTCGGCCGAGGAAGGCGAGGACCGTGCGGGCCTGCGCGCGCTGATCAATTCGGTGCTGGTCTCGCATCGCCGGCTGCCCATGCTTGACGTCATTTTCGACCGCGCCGCGCGGCAGATGACCACCAGCCTGCGCCAGTTGACGAATGACAATGTGGAAGTCGCGCTCGACGACATCAGTTCAACGCGTTTCGGCGATTTCGTCCATTCCGTGGAGACGCGGTCCGTGATCGGCGTGTTGAAGGCCGAAGAGCTGGGGAATTATTGCCTGCTCGCCGTCGATATGCCGCTTGTCTACTCCGTGGTCGACCTGCTGCTCGGCGGGCGGCGCGGCGGCGCCGTGCTGGCCATCGAGGATCGCAATTTCACCCAGATCGAGCTCGGCCTGGTTCAGCGGGTCATCGCCTTGATGGCCGAAGATTTAACCGTCGCCTTCAAGCCCGTCGCCGATGTTTCCTTTTCGCTGGAACGCATTGAGACGACGCCGCGCTTTGCGGCCATCGCCCAGGAAGCGAGCGTTTGCACCCTGGCGAAATTCCGCATCGACATGGAAGAGCGCGGCGGGCGCGCGGCGATCCTGGCGCCTCATGGGACGCTCGAACCGATCTACAAGACGTTGTTGCGCGATTTTATCGGCGACGTGCGCGGCAGCGAGGAAGCCTGGCGCGATCACCTCGCCGAGGAAATCGCTGCGGCCACGCTCGACCTCAAGGTCGTCCTGGCGGAAAAGGAAATCACCATCGACGAGCTTGGGCGCCTGGCGCCGGGCGCGACCATTCGCTTTCCCGCATCGGCGACGAACAAGGCGGAGATACGCGCCGGCGAAACGGTTATCGCCAATGGCGATGTGGGCCGGACGGGCAAGACCATCGCGATCCGGCTGAGCGGCGATCCGGCGCCGGCGGGCGCCGCAGACGATGAGGCGGCGTGATGCTCGAACCGGTCATCGAAATCATCATCGCGGTGCTGCTTGTCGCCACCTGCGCCTATTGCTTCGTCTTGAGCCGCAAGCTCCGCGCCCTGCGCCGGGGCCAGGAGGAGCTTTTCACGCTGATCGGCAAGTTCGACGAAGCCAGCCGCCGCGCCGAACGCAATCTCGCCATCATGCAGAAGGCCGGCCTTTCCACCAGCCGCGATCTCGACGCCGCCGCGGCGCGCGCTCATGCGCTGATCGACGAGCTTTCCGTGATGGTCAATGCGGGCGACCATATCGCCGGCCGCATCGAAGGCGTCGTCAACGAAGTGCGCGTCCTGGGCGGACGCCGCGCCGCCGGACGGCCGGGAGCGCCGTCATGAGCGCCGCCGCACGCGCGCGTTTGTTGCCCGCGGTGGTCGTGGCGCTCGCCGTCGCCGCGGCGTTGAAAGTCGGCGATGTATGGCTCGGCTTTGACGGCGCCAGCGCGCAGACGCAGCCGCTGACGGCGATGATCGAGGCGCAACAGCAGGCCGAAACGGCGAAGACCGAACCGCAAGACGCGCCGCCGCCGGAACTTCAATCCAGCGAGGTCGAGCGCCGCATTCTGGAACAACTCGCCGACCGTCGCACCGCGCTTGAAACGCGCGAACAGGCCCTCGATACACGCGAAGCGGTCATCGCGGCGGCGGAAATGCGCCTTGAGGAACGCATTGTCGAATTCAGACAGGAACGCGAGCGGCTGCTCGCGCTGCGTTCCGATCAAGAAGCCCAGGACGCCGCGCAAATCGAAGCGCTTATCAGCGCCTATGAACGCATGCGGTCGAAAGACGCTGCGGCGATCTTCAACGCGCTCGACGAGGACATTCTGGTCGCCGTCGCATCGGGCATGCGCACCCAGGCGCTCGCAGGGGCGCTTGCGGAAATGCAGCCGGAAAAAGCGCGTCAACTGACTATTCTTCTGGCCGAACGCGAACGCATCGGTGCGGCGACGGCGCCGGCCGAACAATCGATCGATGGGGCGGGCAACGCCCCAACCGCGCCGCAAGAGGGCGACGGCCCGGCGTTGCTCCCGTGAGGCGGACATGATGCGCTCGTCGCTTTCGATCATTCTCCTGATGAATGTCCTGGCCGGGACGGCGCGCGGCGAACCGCTCGCCGATCTCCCATGGCCGAACGCCGGTGAGGCGCATCCATACATAGCGGCGGGCGCCGATCCGACGATGGATGCGCGCCCGCCCAGGCATTTCCACTCGCCTTGGCCCGCCGCGCCGGATGCGCCGCCGCCCATGGCGCCCCCGTCCATTGCGATGAAGACCGTCGCCGCAACGCCGCCGACGCCGTCGGTGAAACCCGCGCCGGCGGTCGATGAAACGGCGCATGCGAAGGAACCGGCGACGCCGGTCATTCTGGCGTCGTTCGCGCCGGTTTTGCCTGTCGCGGCCGATCCGCCGCAAGCGGACGAATTCGAACAGTGGCGCGCCCGCGTCGCGCTGGAGGGGTTCGCCCAGGTCGAGGAAATGCTGCTGGCCGAATTCGTCGCAGCCGATAATCCGCGCGACATCGTCATTTTTTATATGGCGCACGACCTATGGCCGGAGGCGCTGGCGATGATGCGCGAGCAGAACGGCGCCGGCTTCGCGCTTTATGAAGGCGTCGCCCATTATCAGATGGGGCGCTGGAGCGATGCGATCGCGGTTTTTAACGCCGACGCGCTGCGCGAAAACGAGGCGGCGGCGGGTTGGCGCGGGCTCGCCAATGCGCAACGCGGCGCCGACGAGGAAGCCGCGCTCGATTTGCTCTACGCGTCCGTCCCGGCGCCGCCGTTCGACGAGGAAGCGGCGGATTTTCTTCTCGCCAAAGCGCAAAATGCGTTTGATCGCGGCGAGCGCGCGCTTGCCCGCGCAACGCTCGATCAACTGCGCGGCAGGGCGCTGAGCCAAGACCAGCGCGGCATGCGGCGGCTGATCGAAGCACGCATGATGCTGGCGCGCGACCGGCGCGACGATGCCCGAAGCCTGCTCGAAACGCTCGCCTCCTCAGGCGTGCAGCCGGCGGCGAATCGCGCCGCCCTGGAACTGGCCAAAGACCGGCTGGCGACCGGCGAACTCCATCCCGATGCGGCGCTCGCCCATATCAAGGCGCTGTTTTTGACCTGGAACGGCGGCGCATTCGAACGCGAGGCGCTGCAATTGGAAGCAACGCTGCATGACGCCGTCGGCGACGTTGCGGAAAGTTTCAGCACGCGCCGGCGTCTGGTTGAAAAATATCCGTATTCGGATGATGCAGAAACCGCGCGCACGGAAATGACGCAAATGCTCAAGACCCTGACAGACAGGACGAACCTGTCGCCGCTGGCGTTTGCGGAAATTTTTTACGAAAATATCGATGTCGCGCCGCCGGGCGAAGAAGGCGACGTGCTGATCCGCGGCGTCGCTCAGGAACTTGCTGCGCTCGATCTGTTAAAACAAGCAGCCGAGCTGTTGCGCCATCAGGTGTTCAATCGGCTGCGCGGTTCGGCGCGTTCGCAAACGGCGGCCGATCTTGCCGAGGTCTATCTCGACAGCGACCGGCCTGAGGACGCGCTGCAGGTGCTGCGCGCAACGCGCTATGCGCGCCTGCCCCAGGCGTTGAACGATCGCCGGCGATGGCTTGAAGCGCGCGCGCTCATTCGGCAGAGCGAAACCGAGGCGGCGCTGCATCTTCTGGCCAATGATGCAAGCGTAACGGCCGCGCGTCTGCGCGGGGACATTTTCTGGAAGGCGCAGGACTGGGGCGCGGCCGGCGCGGCTTATGCCGCCGTGCTGGCCGGCGTCGATGGGGCGATCATCGACGGCGCCGACGCCGTCATCGCGCTGAGAACCGCCGCGGCGTTCGCGCTCGCCGGGGACCGGGCCGCGCTTGGCGATCTTAACGCCGATATTGCGCCGCGCCTGGCCGATGAAAACCTGCAGCGTCTTTTTGCGGGGCTTGCGGGCGGTGCGTTCGGCGACGATCCGGCCCGCTTTCTTGCAGCGTATAAAGACTATTTCACCGATCCCGGCGGCAGTTAGGTTGCCGGGCGATAAATCGGGATCAGTGCGAAGCGCAAAGCGGCGCTGCTTCGCGTTTGGAGGCTTTCCTTCATTCAGGCCGAAAATTCCCGAATGTGGGGCGCCATTTGACCACTCCGCGTCATCCCGTGCGCGGCGCAGCATCTTTGATGATGCGCCGCAGGCTCCGACAATTGTCGGGGCGGACCGCCATCCGCATGCGCCGGCTTTGTTTCAAGTGATCCCGTGTCAGCAGCGCGGCATTTCATGCCGCGCCGCGCACGGGATGACGGCTGCGGCGCGCTAGGCGCAGCCTTCCCGTTCAGCGCGAGAGAGACAGCCGCGCCGTTCGGAAGCGATGTTCACAATGTCAAAGAGCCCGCGCGAGATGAGGGCTTCGCCCGCCCTGCGCATGAGCGTCGCAAAGGCCTTTGCGGTGTTTGCGACGTCCCATGTCATTGGAACCGGTCGCCTTGGCGTTGGCCTTCATCGACGCTGGGATGAAGTATAAGGCCTGCCGGCAGGTGTTCGATATCTATCGACGCAATGCGGGTTTCAAGGCCGAATACCCTCCTGGGGTTGTAAATAGGCAGGCCAAATTCAACTTATCCTAGTGCTGATTTTGCGCGGTTTTCCTCCCCCGTTTACGGGGGAGGTGTCGAGCGCGAACGTGTTTCGCGCGAGACGGAGGGGGGCAAGACCCGATGCCAACGCACCAATACCCCCTTCGACCGCTTCGCGGCCGTTGGAAGGGGTTGGGGCCCCTTCCAACCCCCCGTAAACGGGGGAAGAATGCCCGACACGATTTATCCGCACACTGCGCTCAGGAGACTTTCCAAAACTCATCCCGCCTGAGCGGGAATGAGCGGGATATGAATTACGCGATACACAGCCGGCGTTAGGCCGTATAAAGACGAAAAAGCCTGGTCGGCGCGCTATTCCATCGCCTCGAGTTCGCGCGCGGTTTTCCAGCGACGATAGCGCCGCTTCCAACTTTTCGGCCAGAAATGATTGGGCAGGCCGATGCGGTATCTGCGCCTCAGGAAGCTTTTCTTTTTTCGCCAGCGCGGCGGCGGGGGCGTCTCGTCGGCTTTGTTCTCGGGCATGAGATCGCTCTGATCGTGCGCCTCGGGCGCCGGCGCGTCTTCCTCTGCGCCCGCTTGCGCATCTTCCATGACGGCGTCTTCGCGCGCCGGCGGTTCATCGAGAACAAACGCGCCCTGTTCGGGTTCTTGCGGCGCCGGCGCGCCTTCAATCACGGTTTCGACGGCTGAGTCTTGCGCCTCTTCCTGTTCTTCCGCTTCCGATGGGGCGTCTGCGTCCGGCGGCTGGGTCTCTTCGGCGCGGCGCATTGAACTGGTGTGCATCTGCGGATCGAGCGGCGGACCGCCGACGCGGATGCCCGGCCTGAAATGGGCGCGTGCGCCGCCGACCGCCAGCCGGACGTCGGCGGACTCTTCGTCTTGCGCCTGAACATCTTTTTCCGCGACAGGGCGGGTTTCCAAGAGATCGTGCTGCACTTCGGGAACCGGCGCTTGCTTTTCGGTTTCGGACTCGCCGGATTGCGTCATGGCGGGCGTTTTGACGTTGGTTTCTTCCACCGGCCCGGCGGAAGGCGTTTCGTCATTCGGATCGCCGCCGGGCGTTTCGTCGTCGTGAGTTTCGTTTTGCATCGTATTGCCGGTGAATTCTTGCACTAGGCGTTCCTGAAGATCGCGCGGAACCGCGGTCGGCTCTTGCTGCGGGGGACTCGCCGCTTCGTCCGCCGGTCCGGCTTCGCGTTTGGCCTCGACGGCCTTCTGCTTGGCCCGCTGGATGGCGGCGGCTTTGCGCGCCGCACGGGCTCTGGCGCTTTTGGCGCGCGCCAGGGCCTTGGCTTTTTCGCGTGCGCGGGCGCGCTTTTCGGCGCCTTCGGCGGTTTCGCTCTTGGCGGTTACTTCCTCGGCCATATCCGCCTTGAGTTCAGGCTCGGCGGGTGCATCGGGCTTGTCGTTTCCGGCCCCGGCGCCATCGGGCGCATCGGCGGGTCTCGGCGCCGGCGCCGAAGTGCGGAACAGCGCCGCGATATCTTCAGCCGAGAGCTGCGGCAGATCTAGAAGCTGGCGCACTTCGTTGACGCGTGTCGGCCGGAAATCCTTGATGTCGCCGACCTTGGCCAGATGATTGCCTTGCGCGGCGGTAAAGCCGAGCCCGCGCAGAGCCGCGAGGGAGGCCTGATCCTCGACGCCGACCGCCGTGATCGCCGCATTCGCCTTGTTGGCGATCTCGAGCAGATCGGAAATGGCTGAAAGCCCGGGCCCGCGCACGGTGCGCGCAAAGCGCAAGATCGACGACCCGCCGGTCTTGATTTCATCGAACGGAAACGGATTGATAGTGCGCAAGAAATCATTCGCCCGGCCGCGCACTTCGATCGCCAGGCGCGCGCCGGTCTTTTTTAAGCGCTCAAAATAGACTTCCGCCGCGTCCTGAGGCGCGTCGACCGGCGGCATCGGGCATTCGAGCGTCACCAGATCGGCGGGAAAATCGCGATCCCTGAGCAATTTGATGAAATGATTGGCGAAGGCGTCGTCGCTCAGATCGGAAAGCGCCAGATTGATCGAAAATCCCGGCGCGAAGGGCCCGCGCCATTTGGTGTAACCGTCCAGCGCTTCGGCGAGCACGTAGCGCGTCAGCTCGCTCATCCGCCCCTGATTTTCGAAAAACGAGATGAATGCGCCCGGCGGCAGCACGCCCAGTTCAGGATGACGCCAGCGCACGAACGATTCCATGCGGGCGAGGGCGCCGTTTCCAAGGTCGAAAATCGGCTGAAAAAGGACCTCGAAGTCCTTGTTCTTCATGGCATTGTCGATGTCGATATTCGACAGTCGAACCGCCTGAGCGCCCATCCGCCGTTCCTCCGTCAGCCGTCCGCCCGGCCTGCCCGTTAAGAATTCGTCTATAATCCTTGGCGGGAGTTAATTCTCGCTGAACAGACCACCGGATCGCCGCGCGCACGTACAAGTTCCGCACCATGCGGCGATTCAGACGGGTGCGTAAACCATTTATGAACCTTGGAGATTAGCGGCGTCGGGCGGATCAGTAGTCGAACTGCTCGCGCAGGATGCGTTCGTCCAGCGACTGGCCCGGATCGAACAGCAAGGTCATGGAAATATCGCGATTTTCCTTCGCCACCAGGCGCTTGACGTCGCGGACTTCGTAATTGTCGGCGACGCCCAGGACCGGCCGCTTTTCTGATTCGAGGGCCTCGAATTCCACCACCGCGTCATGGGGCAGGAGGGCGCCGCGCCAGCGTCTCGGTCGAAATGCGCTGATCGGGGTCAGCGCCAGCATATGCGCGCTGATCGGCAGGATCGGCCCATGGGCGGAAAGATTATAAGCGGTCGAGCCGGCCGGCGTCGCCAGCAAAATGCCGTCGCAGGTCAGCGAATCCATCCGCACCTTGCCGTTGATGGAAATGCGAATCCGCGCAGACTGACGCGTTTCGCGCAGCAGCGAAATTTCGTTGACCGCCATCGCCGTTTCCGTGCGCCCGTCATTGGTCGTTGCCGTCATCGCCAGCGGATGAATGACGGTCGGCTCGGCGTCGGCGATGCGCTTGGGCAGGTCGTCGATTTCCGCCTCGTTCATCAAAAAGCCGACCGTGCCGCGGTGAAAGCCGTAAACCGGCTTGCCGCTGGTCATGTGGGCCTGCAGGACGTGGAGCATCAGCCCGTCGCCGCCGATCGCGACAATGACGTCGCAATCCTCGACGGAATGATTCTTGTAGCGTCGCTTGAGTTCCTTGGCGGCGGCCACGGCTTCGGGCTTGTCGCTGGAAATCACCGCCATCTTCATGCTGTGGGGATGGCGGCGAAAATCCTCCATCAACGCCGCCGTGTCGTCCGGCCTGCCGGTTTGGACTTTTTCGCCGCGTCGGGTCAGTTTGTGAAAAAACGACTTCATTGATGCTAGGCTGTAGTTTCCATTTAACGTTTCCCCGCGTTCGAGACCAAAATCGCTTTGGACCAGGAGGCAAGCGCAAGGAAGTGTAGACCACTTTCGAGCATTGCCGACGCCGTCCAGAGCGATTTTGGCCGAACCCCTGAGGGGCGCGGCGAAAAACCGCCATTTTTGCGTCGGTCGTCCTCGAATATGCTCAGCATGTCCTTCGTCCTCCCTCCTGAAACTGTCGGTTTTTCGCCGGCGCGCGGGCAAGCGTTAAATGGAAACTACAGCCTGGCACCCCATGATCCGCCGATCGCCCCTCTTGCCGTCGATTATAGTCGATATGGGCCATGACGTCATGGCGACGGCGCAGGCGGCGCTGGGCGGCCGAGCTTTTCTTTCCTTGACCCTTTCGGTGCGCTGCGCGCTATGTTAGGGCCCAGCGCTTAAGAAAAGACTGCGCGGCGGCGCCATGCCCTTTGAATCTCCGATTTATACCGACCGGAGCGCCATTTTAGCCCAATATGCGCAAGTCCGCTCGAACAGCGAGCGCCTGGCCGCGCCGCTGACGCCGGAAGACTGGATGCTGCAGTCGATGACCGACGCCAGTCCGGTGAAATGGAATCTCGCCCATACGAGCTGGTTTTTCGAAACCTTTATCCTTGAGCCCCATGCTTCCGGCTATGAGGTCTTTCATCCCAAATTCGGCTATCTTTTTAATTCCTATTACAATCAGGTCGGCGCCATGCATCCGCGTCCGGAACGCGGCATGCTCTCGCGGCCGTCGGCGGACGACGTGCTCGCCTATCGCGCCCATGTGGACGAAGCCGTCAAAGCGTTTATCGAAAGCGCGCCTGAAACGGCGATCGACGCCGTGGCGTCGCTGATGGCGACGGGCTTTGCCCATGAAGAACAACATCAGGAACTGTTGCTCACCGATCTTAAACACGCGCTGTTTCAAAATCCGCTGCTGGCCGCCGTCTATGACGAAGACGCGCCGGCGCAACGTGACGCGCCGGCGCTCGCCTGGCGCCGGATGGAAGGCGGACTGTGTGAAATCGGCTGGGACGGCAAGGGCTTTGCCTTCGACAATGAAGGGCCCCGCCACAAAGTCTATCTGCATCCGTTTGAGTTGGCGAACCGGCCGGTGACCAATGCGGAGTTCATCGCATTCATCGAGGACGGCGCTTATGAAACGGCGACGCTTTGGCTGTCCGATGCCTGGGATCTGATCAACACGGAAGAATGGCGCGCCCCGCTTTACTGGCGAAAGGACGGCGGCGCGTGGCTGGAATATACGCTGTTTGGCGAACGCCCCGTCAATCCCGATGCGCCGGTCTGTCATATCAGCCAGTATGAAGCGGCCGCTTACGCCTATTGGGCGGGCGCGCGCTTGCCGACGGAATTCGAATGGGAGGCCGCCGCCTCGCTGTTTGCGCTGGAAGGCCGGTTTCTCGAAAACGGCGCGCCTTGCGCCCCGGCGCCGGCCGCGGGCGAGGGGCGGCTGTTGCAACTCTTTGGCGACGTCTGGGAATGGACTGCGTCTTCTTATGTCGCCTATCCGGGCTATGCGCCGCCGGACGGCGCCATCGGCGAATATAACGGCAAGTTCATGTCCGGGCAGATGGTCCTGCGCGGCGGGTCCTGCGCCACGCCGGCGAGCCAGATGCGGGTGAGCTACCGCAATTTCTTCCCGCCCCATGCGCGCTGGCAGTTTTCCGGCCTCAGGCTTGCCCGCGACTGCGATTGACCCTGTGCGCCGGCGCGCCGGTTGGCGTATTCTCCCCTGCCCGGATTTTAAGGAGGCGAGGTCATGAACGCACAAGTGCAAACAGCGGAAACGGTCGGCGTCGAGGCGGGCTTTGCAGTCCCCGATCCTAAAAGCCTGCCTTCGCTCAAGGGTGCGGTGAGCGATCAGGAATGGCGGCTGCGCTGCGATCTTGCGGCGGCCTATCGCCTGGTCGCCCTTTACGGCTGGGACGACATGATCTTCACGCACATTTCCGTGCGCTGTCCCGATGAAGGCGGCAAGCCGCGCTTTTTGATTAATCCCTACGGCGTTTTCTTCGACGAGATGACGGCGAGTTCGCTGTTAAAGATCGATGTCGACGGCAATGTCGTCGGCGAGACGCCTTATTTTTCCAATCCGGCGGGCTTTACCATCCACTCCGCGCTGCATATGGCGCGCGAAGACGCCCATGCGGTGCTTCATCTGCATACGCCCCATGGCGTGGCGGTGTCGGCGCAGCAAGAAGGGCTAAGGCGCTATACGCAATTTGCGATGATCGTTCATGACGACGTCGCCTATCACGACTATGAAGGCATCGCCACCGACCATGACGAACGCGAACGCCTCATCGAGGATATGGGCGATCATGGATTTTTAATCCTGCGCAATCACGGCACGCTGACCGTGGGCCCCAATTGCGCGATCGCTTTTTTGCGCATGTATTTTCTCGAACAGGCCTGCAAGGCGCAGATACTCGCCCAGGCGGATGGAAAGGAACCGCGCGAGGAAACCCCGGCGCTCGGCGCCAAGGTGCTCCAGCAGGGCGCGCCGGCGTTTATTCCGGGGCTCGGCGATAATCTCGCCTGGCCCGGCCTGTTGCGCAAACTTGCCCGTGAAAATCCGGGGCATGACGTGTAGGGCGGAATTCCCCTCTCCCAAAGGGAGAGGGGTTAGGGGTGAGGGGGTCTGAGGATTGACGACAAATCCGGCGATACGACGCGCCAGACGCTTGCGTCGCGCCGCGAACGCGCCGGAACAGGTTGCATGGACCGCGCTGCGAAAGCTCCGGGCGCAAGGATATCCCGTGCGGCGGCAGCACCCGATCGGTTCATTTGTTGTCGATTTCGCCGTCATGCGCGCCCGCCTGGTGATCGAGATTGACGGGTCGATCCATCAACGCGCCGAGGTGCAATTGCGCGATCGTGATCGGGAACAGAAACTTGCCGACCTTGGTTGGTCCCTTATCCGGTTTAGCGCAGAAGAAGCGATGCACCCGGATTATCTGATTTCCAAAGTCGCCGAACGCTTGGGGTTGTAACCCTCACCCCCGGCCCCTCTCCCTGAGAGAGAGGGGAGAAACACGTCCTGTGATTTCAACTGGTTGCGCATCGCGTAATTCATATCTCCGCTCATTCCCCCCGACTGGATCGGGGGGAATGAGCGGGTTGAGAGATTTACCGATGCTGATTAATCGACCGAATGTTCATCGTCCGCCGGGCCCAGCGTTTTTAAATAGTCGATAATCGCGGCGCGGTTGTCCGGGTCGTTGTCGCCGGGATAGGCCATGCGGTTGCGGGGCATGAAACCCTGCGGGTCTTCCAAAAAGGCGTTAAGGGTTTCTTCGGTCCAGACGACGGTCGATTCCTTCATCGCTTTGGAATAGGCGAACCCGTCGACCGCGCCGGCCTTGCGGCCGTAAACGCCGTAAACGCTCGGGCCGACGCGTGCGTTGTCGCCTTCGCGCACCGAATGGCAAACCGCGCAGGGACGAAAATTTTTGCGCCCGGCTTCGGCGGCGGGGCTTAAGGCGGGCGCCGCCGTTGCGGCGGGGCGGGACGGCGCGGCGGGCGCGTCGTCTTTGCTTGCGCCGTCCTCGGGCGCGCCGCAGGCGGCAAGCGCGGTCACGGCGACAAGCGTTAAGGCGCGTGCGAACATGGCTTGCGCGTTTAACGGCATTTTAAGGGCCTGGCCAGCCTCTGGCGCCGTCGCGCGCAATCGATTATGGCATGCGCGCACGCCGCAATAGCTCAGCTGGTAGAGCATCTGATTTGTAATCAGGAGGTCGGGGGTTCGAGTCCCTCTTGCGGCACCAGCCTTCGCCAGTTTTATTGTTTGCGCGTCCGCCGGTTCCCGTCCGGCGAACTCACGCGCGGGGCAGGCTTCGGCTCGGCAAGCCAGCCTAAGTCGCGATGATTATGTGACGTGCAACGGTTCCGCCAGGCGAAAGCGAGTCGAAATAAAGATACGATCCCAACCTTCTCAGTAAGCCACAAGCGATGAAGTATAGAACCCAAAGACTCTCGTTCTAAATTTTGGATCAAAAAGGAGTCTTCAGTATGAATGTTACAAAATATCTTGACTCAAGCCTACGTAATCTGGCGAATTTAGAAGATTACTTGGGAGAGAGATGAATGACCAATTCTAAAATTGCACAAAACTCAATTCGCACCTTGAGCGCTGCACTGCTGGCATACGCAACGCTTATGCCTTCGGCTTTGGCTGAAGAGATTGCTGTTCCCGCAAATACTCAGCTCTATGTTGTTACTGATCAGTTTGTGTCGGGAAAGAAAAAACATACGCAGCTCGGGCAAGTAGTTCGCGCTTCAGTGTGGAGGGATGTTGTTGTCGATGGACAAGTAGTTATTAATTCTGGCGCCCCAGTGCTTGTTCGTGTTGACCGGCTAAAAGGCTCTGGTATGGCGGGCACTCGAGGGAAAATAAGCCTTGGAGCCTATGACACAGTTTTGGTCGACGGAACGTCTATCGAACTTTCCGGCGGATATTACAAAGAAGGCAAAGGAAAGATCGTATTGGCTGCAACTTTGGCGGCGGTCGTGTTCTTGCCTCTCATATTCCTTCAAGGAAAGTCGGCTCATCTTCCAAGGGGCACAGTTTTTGATGCGTACACAAAACGTCGAACAAATGTAAGTGTTGAAGCATTGCGACCTGCTCAAAAGGTCAATCTATCGGGCGTGACGGTGGATCGGTTGAATGCGGAAATCCTCTACGAAGAGTTGGAGGGCGTCGAGAAACCTGAGTTTTTTACTTTTTCAATTACGGTGCCCGCTGGTTCTGCGGGAGATTTTGTAATTGATCAAGTGAATGAAAAGCGCCTTAAAGACGAAATAACAATTGATGCGGAAAAAATCGATGAAAGTGATATGCAATCCAATTGGCGGGGAACTGTTAGAATTAAAGCGTTAGCTAAAGAATTAAGAAAAGGCATCAACACTTTTGAGATTTCAACACGTCATGAAGGCGAGAGGCTTTCACAGGAATTGATCTTAGATATTCAGCTTTAGAGGAGGGTAGGGCGCGGCTCGGCCCCGGCATAGGCCGGGCTCAACCCACCCTATGCCGACTCCGCCGAGCCGCCCGTCACCCGGCTTCCAGCCCGTCGGTGAAATAACTCAGCTTGACGCCGAACATTCTCGATAGTTCGAGCAAGACGTTGGGGGGCACGGTTCTGCCGCCGCTTTCAAAAAGTTCAACGTCCGCGGGCGCGAGGCTGCATTCCGAAGCGAGCCGTTCAACGCTCCAGCCGCGCCCGCGCCGTGCCTGACGCAGTTTGGCGCCGACATGTATGTCGATGTCATCGCCCGCCCGGCGGCCGGCGTCAAACGGGGTCGGGTCCGATTTCGGCAAGACGCCGACGCTGCGCCAGATCATCTTATGCAGTTCGGGATGATGAATGCGCAAAATGCGCAAGGCGGAAAAAACCCAGATCGAAATCAGGATGACCTCGAACAATCGGTTGACGCCGAAATTCACCAGATAGGGAATGTTCAGTTCCGCGCCCGGACTGTGAACGCCGTAAGCGGTGACGGTGAGGCGGTATAGCGCCTGGATCAGCAATAAGCCGGCGACGAAGAAAAGCGGCGCCCGGCCGGGATAATTCGGGCGCGTCGCCAGGACCATGATGAGGCCGGCGGCAATCCCGTCGATCGCGGGATAGGCGAAAGGATATTTCTGGCCGGCGGCGACTTCCCAAAAGAAAACGGCCATGCCGGCGGCCCAGCTGCCAGCGACGAATAGAGAGAGATAAAAAAGCCCTTTGGCCCGGGAGGCGCGCGCCAGCGCCACCGTGGCGAGCACGGCGGCGCTGTAAATTGCAACGACTATCCAATCCCCAAGAGCGATAGCACGGCCTCCGACGGCAGATCTTTCGGGCGCCCGCCGTCAATCAGCAAGCCCCCGGCCTCCAGGGCGCGGGCGCCAAGGAAATCGTGTACCTGGCTAGCGGTTTGCGCAAGGGCAATTTGCGCATTTTGCAGTTTTTCCAGCATGGCGAGCGATTCCGCATCGCCGGCTTCCTCGGCGTGCGCGGTCGCCGCGGTCAGGAACGTGGCCAGCGTAGCGGTGCTAGCGATCATTTCTTTCTCGAAACGCAACAGTTTGACTTGTTCTCGGCGCAGATCTTTCTTCGACATGGTCAGCCTCCTACAGCGCGGACCGGCGGCATGCGGTTCGCAAAGGGAGGAATCTTGTTGGTTTTTGTTGCTAAAAGCTTACCGCCCTTGCGCTGGGGCGCGCTTCGGCGTTAACCATTGGCGGGAGACGAGGGTGCGTCGTGGACGAAAATAAGCCAGCCGATTTAAAGCGCCGGGAGATGCGCCGCCGGCAAGGCGCGGGCCGGGCTGAGGCCCAGGTCGTGCAGCTTTTCCCCCAGGCGCGCGTTCATGCAGGCGCCGACGCGGCCGCAAGCCTTGCGCCCGATCTGCCCGAAACGGCGCGCAAGGAAAAACCCACCCTGCGCCAAAGACTGTTGCAGGCAATCTTCAAGGCGGTCGATACCGATAATTGGTAGGCTGATGAGTTTCGGGCCCATTGGCGCGAAGTTCAAAAACCTGCTCATTCCCGCGCCCGCGCGCGAAGGCGCGCTAATTATAGTTAGACCGCATTCGCGGTCGAGCGGGAATGAGCGGCGGGGAAGGGTTGTGCTTCAGAATAAATACCCAAATCGCTAATTAAAAATTCGCGCCGATTACTGATGCGATGCAATACTCTTAAAGGCCAATGCTTGCGGTGCAAATAAAACGGCCCGCCGAAGCAGCGGGCCGTCCGCAGCCGCGAAACATTCGCGTTGGCGACGCGCGCGTTATTTGCTATTACAGATTCGTTTTTTCAGTGTCGGGTAGGGCATTCATCATGAAAAAATTGTGCGCGCTTTGTGCGCTGTTTCTTCTTGCGTCCTGTACGGAAGGCGTAGAGCCGTTGTCGGGCGGGGGCCCGATCGGTCTTGCGACCTGGGATTCTTTCAACTGGGATGAGGCGGTTTGGCAATGAATAGAGCGATGATTAGCGCGAGTTGCGCATTGGCGGCGATGACGGCCAATGCATCGGTTCTGGCCCAGGCGCCGCACACTTTCGTTTCCGGCACGCCGGCGAGAGCTGCTCAAATCAATGAAAACTTTTCAGCCCTCGATACGCGGATTACGGCGAACGAGAACGCGATTTCCGGGATGGGAACGAGCAGCGGCGGCGCAGTTGGCCTGGGGTTCAATCTTGTGGACGGGAATAATAACGTCATAGGCCCAATACTCGATATATCCTCACTTGCAGGCAGCGGTGTTTCTGTCGCCGGCGTCATCGCCGAATTGAATTTGGGGGGGACGGATTATGAGGTTTTGTTGTCATTTACCGGCGATGGACGGCTGACCAATGTTCCCATGGGAATATTTTTCACGACGATGAACTGTACAGGCAATCAATACATTGTCCGGTCTGGCGAGGTGATACCCTTCGGCCTCCCATGGGCCGCTGACCAATCCACCGGGGAATTGTATCTTTCCACCAATCCGGCGGATACCATGATTACTTCATTCGAGAGTCAGCTCGATGCGTTCACTGGAGCCTGTTTTAATTTCACGCAGCCGGCGCCGTCTGGCTCAAGTGTTTTTCTGGTGACGGATACGGTTGATGTTTCGACTGCGTTTCCAACGCCTTTCACCATTGAACCGCAGTAGGCTGGCTTTTAGCCGCAAATAAAACGGCCCGCCGAAGCGGGCCGTCCGCAGCCGATTGGGGGGAGAGAGAGCTACGGCTGCGATTTTGTTCGCGCGTGCTTTTATGCGGCTTGCGCCTAAGCGCGCGGTTACTGCGTCATGGCGCGCAGCATCCAGGCGGTCTTTTCATGGGTCTGGATGCGCACGGTCAAAAGGTCCGCGCTGGCCGCGTCGCCGGCTTCCTCGGCGATGGCAAGGCTGTTGCGGGCGCGCTTGATCAGCGTTTCGTGGCCTTCAAGCAGACTGGCGATCATTCTTTCAGCGGATGGCGGGGTCGGGTCCGCGCTTTCAATGGCGGTCAGGTCGGCGAGCGATTTGCCGCTCGACGGCGCGAATACGCCCAGCGCGCGCACCCGTTCGGCGATCTCGTCGAGCGCTGCCCACATTTCCCGGTATTGCTCTTCGAACATGACATGGAGGGTGTGAAACTGCGGCCCCGTCACGTTCCAGTGATAGGCGTGGGTTTTCATATAAAGCGCGTAGGTGTCCGCGAGCGAAGCGTTCAGCGCTTCGGCGACCGATTTGCGGGCGTTTTCTTCAAGGCCGATATCGACAGGCGTCATGGCGATCTCCCTTCGTTCAATCCTGCGTTCGGATTAGAGATAGGAACGAACCTACTATTAATCAAATAGATAATATCAAAAAAGACATTCGATTTTATCGATATAAGGCCGCCGTGAGGGGCGTTCAAGGCCTGGGGAGGGGCATGGCGCGCCGTATGGGGAATAGCGGGCAGGGCGCTCGCGGGCCGTGAAGGCGGTCGAATGTTGATTTGCGCGTCCGCCGGTTCCTTTCCGGCGAACTTGCGCGCGGGGCCGTCCGGAATGACGGCGGGATGTGTTTTGACGGCGGGCGCCGGAAAGAACGGGTTGAGGGTTTTCCGTTGCCGGCTAATCGCCCGGCCCCTCGCTAACCGAGCCTTGCGCAGAACCGCTGGATGCGCGCGCAGGCTTCTTTCAGTTCGTCATCGGCCGCCGCATAGGAAATCCGGAAAAACGGTGACAGGCCGAACGCCGCGCCGAACACCAGCGCGACGCCTTCCGCGGCGAGGAGTTCCCTGGCGAAATCCTCGTCACTCTCGATGACCGCGCCGGCGGGCGTCTTGCGGCCGATGACCCCGGCGCAGGACGGATAGACGTAAAACGCCCCTTGCGGCGTTGCGCAGGAAATCCCTTCGGCCTCATTGAGCATCTCGGCGGTCATGTCCCGGCGCCGGCGAAACGCATCGTTGCGCGCGGCAAGAAAGGCATGATCGCCGTTAAGGGCGGCGACGGCGGCCCACTGGCTGACCGAACACGGGCAGGACGTTGACTGCGACATGATCTTGGCCATGGTTTTGATCAACGCTTCGGGACCGCCGGCGTAACCGATGCGCCAGCCGGTCATGGCGTAGGCTTTCGAGGCGCCGTTCATTGTCAGGGTGCGGCCGTAAAGCCCGGGTTCGACTTGCGCCGGCGTGGCGAATTCAAATCCGTCATAGACAATGTGCTCATAGATATCGTCGCTGAGGACCATCACCCGTTCATGGCGCAATAAAACGTCGGTCAGCGCCTTGATCTCGTCGCGCGTATAGGCCGCGCCGGTGGGATTGGACGGCGAATTGAAGATCAGCCATTTGGTTCGCGGCGTGATGGCGCTTTCAAGCGTTTCGGGCGTCAGTTTGAAACCGTTTTCCTGTCTGGTTTCGACGATTACCGGCGCGCCGCCGGCAAGCAGCGTCATGTCGGGATAGGACACCCAATAGGGCGCCGGGATGATCACTTCATCGCCGGGATCAAGCGTGGCCATCAGCGCGTTATAAAGCGCCGCCTTGCCGCCGGGGGAAACCGAGATCTGCGACGGCGCGTAATCAAGATCGTTGTCGCGCTTGAACTTTGCAGCGACCGCTTCCTTGAGTTCGGGAATGCCGTCGACGGCCGTGTATTTGGTCTTGCCGTCGCGGATGGCTTTGATCGCGGTTTCCTTGACGTGATCGGGCGTATCAAAATCCGGCTCGCCGGCGCTCAGGGAAATCACATCTTCGCCCGCCGTCTTAAGGTCGAGCGCCTTTTGCATCACGCTGACGGTGGGTGAGGGTTTGATCCGTGCGACCGCCGCCGACGGTTCGATCGAAAACGCCATGGCTTGCCTTTCTGCGATTGCCGTTCTGGGCTGTGGTTCGCGGCTGTCTTTACCGCTTTGTTGCGGGCCGCCCCAGCCCTTTGGCGATTTGCATAAAATGGCCCGGGAAAGGCGAATTGCGCCCGCCGTCGCCAAGGCCCGCGTCAATTCAACGATTTCGCAAATGCAGCATAAATTTCATTAAACGCTTGAAGTACATAAAACAATTCAATATGAGGGCGGCCTTTCAGGGTTCCCGCGCCGGTTGGGTTTTTGGTTTGCGGCCCGGCGCGTGTGTGGTTTCATATTCAAGCGGGCATGATGGAGCGCCAATGATCACGGAATTGCAGACGGCAATTTCGAAGGTCCCCCGCCGCAAAGTGCGGCGAAAAGGACTGACCCGGGTCGAAGTCGTCAAACTGAAGGTCGAGCGCGCCGCGCTGTTGTTCCGCAATGCGCCGGTGGCGATTATCGTCAGCGCGGTCAATGCGGCCATCGTCACGAGCGTGGCCTGGTCGGATATTCCCCACAACGTTTTATTGGGCTGGGCCGGGGTCGTGCTTGCGCTGGCCCTTCTGCGCGCGGCCGTGTGGCTGCGCGTTCGCCGCGGCTCGACGTCGGGACGCAACATGTCCCGTTTCGCCCGCTGGCATATTGTCGCCATGGCGTTTAACGGCGCGCTGTGGGGATCGCTTGCGCCGATCTTTGCGGTGCACGGACTGATCGGCCATGCGCTGTTGCCTTTCGTCATCACCGGCATGGCCGCCGCCGCGATTGTTTCGGCCGGCTCGTCATGGCGCGGTTCGCTGGCGTTCAACATTCCCGCGCTGACGCCGCTCGCCGCCGTCTATGCGCTGGCGGCGGGCAGCGACGGCCTTGCCATCGCCGGCGTCGTCCTGCTTTACGGCGTCGCCACGACGCTCCTGGCGCTTTCCATGCAGCGCATGGTCGACCGCTCCATTCTGCTGCACACCAAAAACAACGCGCTGTTCGCCGCCCTGCAGCGACAGGCCGACGAAGCCCATGTCGCCGAACAGCGCTTCCGCGCGCTGGTCGAGGCCTCGCGCGAAGTGACCATCATCTTTTCGCCAGAAGGGCGCATCACCTATGCAAGCCCGTCGGTGGAAAACGCGCTCGGCGCGCCGCCTGAATTGATGATCGGCCTGACCACCAAGGCGGTGGTGCGCGACGAGGACCTGCCCCAGTTCCGCGCGGTGGGCGAAAAGTCGCTGTCACAGCTGGGCGAGGTGATGAAACTCGACCATGTCTGCATGAAGGGACCGGGACAGCCGGACTATGCGGTTCTGTCCGGACGGCTGACCAACATGCTCTACGTGCCCGGCGTTGAAGGCTTCGTGTTCAGCGGCGTTCTGGTCGACGGCGGCGCGCACAGTCACATCCATGCGGCGCAATGAGGTTGACGCGCCGCGCGCCGGTGCGCCTGCAAAAGCCAAGACGAAAAAACCCCCGCGCACAGAGATCGGCTGGCGCGAATTGGCGTCGTTTCCCGATCTCGGGGTCGAACGCATCGCGGCGAAAATCGACACCGGCGCCAAAACCTCCGCTCTTCACGCCTTTCGCATCGGGGAGACCGACATCGACGGCGCGCCCCATGTGGAGTTTTATCTTCATCCGCGCCGGCGCCGGCGCAAGCCGGAAATTTTTTGTTGCGCGCCCATCGCCGACAAGCGGACCATTCGCAGTTCGAACGGCCAGGAAGAAGAGCGCTATGTCATTGAAACGCGCCTGCGCCTCGGCCCGCGTCTGTGGAAGGTCGAACTCGCCCTGACCAACCGCGACGCCATGGGGTTTCGTTTGTTGATCGGGCGCGATGCGCTGCGCCGGAAATTCATCGTCGATCCCGGCGCTTCCTATCTCCTCGGCGAATGAGCGGGCTGCGTGTTTTGAAAGAACCTCATTAAGCGTATTCCGCCTAATGTATCAGGCGCTGAATCTGCATCGCAAAATTCTCTTGTCCGATGTCCCCGACGCAAGTCGGGGTCCAGAAGGAAAGAAAAGGGAACTCTAAATATTCTGGACCTCGGCTGGCGCCGGGGAAGGCGGGTAAGAGATGGTCTAATGGAGATTATTCGCCCGACGCTCTAATCGAACAAGCTCGACACCGACTCTTCATTGGCGATGCGCCGGATCGCTTCGGCGAGCAGCGTGGCGATGGAGACCTGTTCGATCTTCGGGCAGTCGGCGACTTCCGGACGCGCCTCAATGGAATCGGAAATGAGCAGCCGGGTCAGGGCGTCCGATTTCATGATCCGGTTTTCCGCGCGGTCGGACAGAACCCCGTGCGTAACGCAGGCGGCGACGCTTTTAGCGCCCTTATCGATCAGGGCCTCCGCCGCGTTGCACAGCGTGCCGCCGGAATCAGCGATGTCATCGAAAATGATGCAATCGCGCCCGGCGACATCGCCGATGATGTTCATCACTTCCGACTGGCCGGGCCCTTCGCGGCGCTTGTCGACAATGGCGAGGGGGCGGTCCTTGAGGCGCTTGGCGAGCGCCCGGGCGCGCACCACGCCGCCCACATCCGGCGAGACCACGGTGACGTCGCCGAGATCGCCATTGTGGATTTCGCGCAGGCGCTTTTCGAACTCCTTGACGGCGTAGAGATTGTCCGTGGGGATGTCGAAAAAGCCCTGGATCTGGCCGGCGTGGAGATCGACGGTGAGCACTCTGTCGGCGCCGGCGGTGGTGATGAGATTGGCCACCAGCTTGGCGGAAATCGGGGTTCGCGGACCGGCCTTGCGGTCCTGCCTGGCGTAGCCGAAATAGGGAATGACGGCGGTGATCCGGCTGGCCGACGCGCGGGTCAGCGCGTCGATCGCGATCAACAGTTCCATGAGATGGTTGTTCGCCGGGTTCGAGGTCGACTGGATGACGAAAACGTCCTCGCCGCGGACATTTTCCTGGATTTCGACGAAGACTTCGCCGTCCTTGAAGGTTCTGATTTCGGCGTGGGCGAGGGAGGCGGCCAGCCGCTTGGCAATCGCTTCGCTTAACCGTCGGTTGGAGTTGCCGGCGATCAGCTTCATGGCGCCTTCCCCTAAAGACCCGCTATGCGTTGCTCGCGCGCGTTTCATGACGGTTTATTGACACCAGCGCAACCCGCTTGCGCAGGATTTTTTTTACGCATCTTTTTAAGAAAGCGCGATGGCGGAAAGATTGCGGCCGTAATCGTCCTCGCCGCGGCGCCGGCTGGCGCGATAGCTGAAATAGCGCTCGGGCTCGGCGAGGGTGCAGACGTCGACGTCGTCGATTGCGGCGACGCCTTCCTGTTGCAGCCGCCAGACGGCAAAGCCCGCAAGATCGAACTGGCGTTTGTCGTCATTGCGGCCGGGGGCGAAAAACCGTTCGGCGTCACGGTGTTGTGCAGCGAACGCGTCTAACAGCTCAAGGCCGACTTCGAAATTGGCCTGACGCAGGCAGGGGCCCAGGGCGGCGCGGATGCGGCCGCGCTCGGCGCCGAGGCGTTCCATGGCGGCGACGGTGTTTTCAAGAATGCCGGCGAGCGCGCCGCGCCAGCCCCCATGGGCGGCGGCGATAATCCGCGCATCGAGATCGAAAAACAGCCACGGCATGCAGTCGGCGGCAAGAACGCCCAGGGCAAGCCCCGGCCGGTCCGTCACCAGGGCGTCCGCCTGGGCCGGGCCGTCCGCCCAGGGGCCGTCGACAATCGCGACCTCGGCGGAATGACATTGATTGTTGGTGAGCAGCCTTTGCGGCGCGACGCTCAGGGCCGCGGCGCAGCGGCGCCGGTTTTCCGCAACCGCTTCGCGCTCGTCGCTGGAGCCGACGCCGGTGTTGAGCGAGGCGTAAATCCCTTCCGAAACGCCCCCTTCGCGGCTGAAAAAGCCATGGGCAAGGCCCGGCGCGTCGAGCAGCGCCGATGTCAGGCGCGGCGGCGTCATATGTCGTCAAAGCCCGCCGGCGTCGGCAAGCCGGGCGCGGAAAGGCACATGACCTTGAAGATTTCGCCCATTTGCTCGGGCGCGGCGATGCGGTGCGCGCCGGCGCGGATGGTTTCGGCGTCCGCGGCGCTTTTGCCCTTGCACAACGTGTCGACCCGGATGCTGAGGCCGAGCCGCTCAAGAAACCGGCCCTGGGGGACGGGCCCGTGCGCCACCGCGCCGGCGTCGATCGCAACGCGGGCAAGGGCGTCGAAATCCACATGGGCGGTCACGTCGGCGCGGCCGGGCGAGGCCAGCGGCGGCCAGTATCGATGGCTGCGCACCGCCTGCAGGGTTTCGCCAAGTCCCGACTGGATATGGCCGTAATCGATCAGCAGCGCGCAGCCGCCATGCTCGGTCAGAAGGGCGCAGATGTCCGCGGCGAATTCCCGCGCGGCGAACGAGATTTCAAAAATGTCGCCGTCGCCGGCCTGGGCGGGCAGATCCAATGCGGCCGGCGGCGGCGTCGCGCCAAGGACAAAGCCGAGCCCGGCGCCGGTCGGATCGAGCCCGACCAGGCGTTCGCGCCAGCCCCCTTTGACGCGCTGGAACTGGCGCACCGGCAGGCAGTCGAAAAACTCGTTGGCGACGATCAGCGACGGCGCCTGGGAAATGTCGGCGAATTCGTCGGCCCAGGACGGTTTGACGTCGCCGGCGCGCAGGCGCTTTTGCTGTTCGTGGCGCAGCCGGCCCGAGGTTTCAACCAGCCACAGATGCGCCGCCCGGGTAAATTCCGGACGCAGCCGCGCGGCGCGTAAAATGTCGGCCATCATCGCCCCGCGGCCCGGACCGAGTTCGATGAGATTGAAATCCTTTGGCGACCCCATGCTGCGCCACGCCTCGACCAGCCACAGGCCGATCAGTTCGCCGAAGATCTGGCTGATTTCCGGCGCGGTGGTGAAATCGCCTTCCGCGCCGATGGGCGCGCCGGTCATGTAATAGCCTTCATGGGGATGGCCCAGGGCGTCGGCCATGAAATCGGCGACGGTGATCGGGCCTTTCAGCTTGATGAGTTCGATCAGGCGTTCTTCAAGCGGCGTGCGCTCTGGCGTCTTTGATGTGGATTTCGCAGTCATATAGAAATGTCGACGATTCAATCAGCTATTAAGTCGGCTTATCACTTGCTTTTTCCCGCCATTTTTTGAGTCGAAAATGTTGTATAATTCCTGAAAAAAAACCGAAGAGTAAACCAGCGAGCACGCTGCCTGCGACCGCGATCTCAACTGTCATGCCGTCCTGATTTCTCCAAACAAAAAACCACATTGCGCAGCCCCAAACGATTGCGAAATATAATCCCGTTGTGATTGCGTATTTGAGTGGGGTCAGTCGTTTTGCTTTTATAAAAAACATTTTTCAGGATTTTGTCAGCGTTGTACGCGTACGCCATATCAGCCAGGCCCCAAGCGCCAGCATGGGCAGCGACAACATCATGCCCATGGTGAGCCCTAAGGGAAAGTCCGGCATATGCGCGTCCGGTTCGCGGAAATTTTCGACGAAAATGCGCGACAGGGCGTAGCCCGCCAGAAACAGCCCGGTCGTTGCGCCCGGCCGCTTTAACAGGCCGAAGGAATGGGTTGCGATCCGGATCGCCGCGAACAGGACGACGCCTTCGAAAAACGCTTCGTAAAGCTGGCTGGGATGGCGCGCGAGACCCAGGGGATCGGTTGGAAAGACCATCGACCACGGCCCTTCCCAGGGCCGGCCGTAGAGCTCGCCATTGATGAAATTGGCGGTGCGCCCGAAGAACAGGCCGATCGGCGTCGCGCAGGCGAAAAGATCGCCCAGCGCCAGGGGATTGAGCTTGTATTTGCGCGCAAAAAGGACGCCCACGAGCGTTACGCCCAGCAATCCGCCGTGAAACGACATGCCGCCTTTCCACAGCATCAGCGCCGGGGGGAAGGGGATAGGCCCGAGCTTTTCCCACGGCGCGATCAGCAAGGACGGTTCGTAAAACAGGACATAGCCCAGGCGCCCGCCCGCCATGACGCCCACCGCCACCCAGAAAATCACGTCGTCGAGCAACGGCCGGGTCAGCGGCGCGCCGTCCTTGGTCCAGATCTTGGCGTTCTTGATCAGCCGCGTCAGATACCACCAGCCCGCGGCCAGCCCGCCGATATAGGCCAGCGAATACCACCGGATCGGCACCGGGCCGAGCTGTATGGCGACGGGATCGATATCGGGATAGGGAAGGCTCATGGGCGGGCGGCGGTTTCCTTAACGGGCTGCGGGCTCAATAGCGCGGTTTTTCGCGCCTGTCGCCCCGAGACGTTCGGCGCCCTATATAGGGATCGGAAAGGAATTGTCCCATGCAGACCCAAAGCGCTTTTTTCGATGAACTCGCCAAGCTGATGACCGAAGCCGCCGGCGCCGCGGACGGCGTGCGCCGCGAGGCCGAGACCGTGTTCCGCAGCCGTATGCAACGCCTGGTCGCCGAGATGGACTTTGTCGGCCGCGAGGAATTCGAAGCTGTTCGCGATATGGCCCGCCTCGCGCGGGAGGAAAACGAAGCTCTCAAGGCGCGCATCGAAGCGCTCGAAAAAGGCGCCTGAGGAAAACCAGTCCAACAGAATCATTTTTCGGCGTTCCGAATCGCCGCGTGATGCGCCAGCCCGCCTTGTGACCAGGCTGCGGGCTTCGCGGTTAACATGGAGCGCCGATGTCGATCGAGCTGGTTCGCAAAACCACAAAAACCCGTGATCCCATGGACGCCCTCGAGGCGGCGGCGGAGACTTTAGAATTCGAACGCGACCGCGTCGGCGAGGCCGAACTTCATGTCATGCTGCCGGGCGTGTGGCGCGATGTCGGGCTGTGGTTCACCTGGCGGCCGGAACTGTCGACCCTGCAGATGGGCGCGCCGATCGATCTCAAGGCGCCGGCGGGGCGCATCGCCGAGGCGAGCCATCTGATCGTCATGATCAACGAGCGGCTCTGGATCGGACATTTCGATTTGTGGGCGGACGATCACAACATCGTTTATCGTCACTCGGCCATCCTTCCCGACGGCGGCGCGCTGGAAGCAAGCCAGGCCGAAGCGCTGATCCGCGCTGCGGGCGAGGCGGTCGACCGGTTTTATCCGGCGTTCAATTTCCTGGTCTGGGGCGGCAAGAAGCCCGACGAGGCCCTTAAGGCGTCGCTTTTCGAAACCGCCGGCAGCGCCTAGCCGGTTGCGGATTGGGTAATTCATATCTCCGCTCTTTCCGGCGAAAGCCAGAATCCAGCCTTATGAATAAAGTCGGCCTTTGCCCGTCATTCCTAATACCCCCTTCGCCGGCTTCGCCGGCACTTCCCCCGTAAACGGGGGAAGAAACCCTTGCGGCGATTGCCACTCCTCCCCCGCTTGCGGGGGAGGTGTCCGCGAAGCGGACGGAGGGGGCAGCTTTCAATACGACGGGATCGTCAACTATTCATTTCGCTAAACCGGACAGCAATGCGATAAACCCGGCGATGACGCCGAGGGGTTGAATCGAATTTCCGATCAAACACTGACAATAACCAATTCTGTGTTTTTCGCCCGAAGCTCTAGCATGCTGCTTTAGCCCGTCATATTCATGACGCGACGGATGCACATTCTTTCAAGGACGAATGAGGCGGCATGAAACAAATTGCTCAATCGAAATCCTTCGGCGGCGTGCAGGGCGTTTATGCGCATAAAAGCGAAGCCTGCGCCTGCGACATGCGTTTTGGCGTGTTCACGCCGCCGGGCTGCGAGGCCGGGGCCCATCCGGTTCTTTACTGGCTGTCGGGCCTGACCTGCACCGAGGAAAATTTCCTCATCAAGTCCGGCGCGCAGCGCATCGCGGCGCAGCTGGGGCTGATCGTGATCGCGCCGGACACCTCGCCGCGCGGGCCGGACGTGCCGGACGATCCGGACGGCGACTATGATTTCGGTCTCGGCGCGGGGTTTTATCTCGATGCGACCCGGGAACCATGGTCGCGCCATTATCGCATGCACGATTATATCGCGCGCGAACTGCCGGCGCTGATCGAACAGGAATTTCCCGTCGATCCGGCGCGCGCCGGCGTCTTCGGCCATTCCATGGGCGGGCATGGCGCGCTGACCATGCATCTGAAATATCCCGAAACGTTCAAAACCTGCTCCGCCTTCGCGCCGATCAGCACGCCGTCGCAGGTTCCCTGGGGCCGCAAGGCGTTTTCAAACTATCTCGGTACGGACGAGGCCGCCTGGTCCGACTACGACGCAACGGCCCTGGTCCGGCGCGGTCCGAGCCGGGCCGACATTCTGATCGATCAGGGAACCGCCGATCAATATCTTAGCGAGCAATTACGGCCGGAACTTTTCGCCGCGGCGTGTCAGGAAGCGGGCCAGAAGCTGACCCTGCGCATGCGCGAAGGCTATGACCATTCCTATTTTTTCATTTCGACATTCATGGAAGACCATTTGCGCTGGCATCATGGGTTATTGACGGGTTAGCCGCGGATTGTGCATCGCCTGCTTTTCAGGCTTTCTTCCCCCATTTATGGGGGAAGTGTCGTCCCGGACCTGGTCCGGGACGACGAAGGGGGTGTTCTTGCGTTGGCATCGGGCCTTACCCCCTCCGTCTCGCGCGAAACACGTTCGCGCTCGACACCTCCCCCGTAAACGGGGGAGGAATAACGCACAAAACCCGCACTCGAATAAATTGAGCGTAAGGTTCAAAACACAACCCCAGGAGGGTATTCGGGCCTGAAACCCGCATTGTGTCGATAGATATCGAACACCTTCCGGGAGGCCGTATATTGCCCGGCGTGATGAATTCGATCGTTAAAACAACTCCCGCCGTCATTCCGGACGGCCTCGACCGCGAAGGCGGTCAAATGATAATTCGCGCGCCTTCGCGCGCGGGGGGCCGATCCGGAATCCATGGACCAGCGCTGCAACCGCTGAAACGGCTGAAGGACGGCGCCATGGATTCCGGGTTCCGGCTGCGCCGGCCCCGGAATGACCAGGGCGGCCGGCGAGGAGACCTATCGATGACGCGCGTGTTCCTTGAGCGCGGCCAGCATGCGGCGAGAAAATGTGCGGTTGACGCCGTCGCGGCCAAGCTCTTCGACGATGTGCGTGAGCGCATTGCGCCGCGCCGCCTCGCAGCCCGCCAGCAGCATGCGGTAATGGTCCGGCGTCATCACCACGGCGATCCGGTCCTTATAGCGCGTGATCGCCACCGGGCTGTCGCTCGCGGCGCGAATGATGTCGCCGAAGCGCTGCTTGGCCTGACGAACGGAAAAACTCTTCATGATCGTATCCTGTCGAAGGCGCCGCGCAAGCGCACGGCAAAAAATCGTCAGGACTCTGATTGGGAGCGAAAAAGCAATTTTCAAGAGGCGCCGCCCGCCGCGCGGTTTCGAGGCGATGGCGCCCCACATTTTGGATTTTTCGGCTTGAAACAGGAAATCTCTCCGGACACAAAGGGCCCCGATGGCGCCCCACATGGCGCGCAACATCCCAGATGCCGTGAGGAGGCCGCTCGATGAGCGAGAACACGGAAAAATTCGACGCCTGGATTCGCTCCGCTTTCGTCGAGATGAACACCGCGCTCGAAAATCTTTATTTCGCACAGGAAAACCGCGCCGCCGTCGAGGGAATCGGCGAGGACATCAAGGCGGCGATCCGCGACGAAGGCCGCGAGCACGTCGCGCGCCTGGTCGAGGAAGGCAATACCGATGAGGGCTTTGACAGCGCTTACGATCTCTTGGGCAATCTCGGCCTTTACATGGCTTCGATGCGCCGGCATGAGCTGACCAATCCCGCGCGCGAAGGAAAATCCCCGCTCAAACAAGCGTCCGCCCTCGGCATGCACATCGCCGCCTCCGTCGGCGTTGCGCCGCGCTTCGCCGCGGCCCATCTCGGCGCGCGCAACCGCGCCGTCAACGGCCGGCAAAAGAGTTTTACAACGCTTACGGACGAATTTATTTTTCTGGACTACAACACGCTCGGGATTTTGCGGTATATCGCCGCCGCGGACGCGATCAAGCGGATCCTTCCCCTGGGCGTTTCCCATCCCGTGACGCTGGGTTTGCTGCACGACGCCGCCGACGCCTTGCGCGCGGTGCAAAAGTCCAACGCGGAGCTTTTCGACAAGCTCGATGTGGATCGGTTCTTTTTCTGCGTCAGGCCGTATTACAAACCTTATCGCGTGGGGCGGCACGAATATCGCGGCCCTAACGCCGGCGATTTTTCCGGCATCAACGAGCTCGATCTCTTGCTCGGTCTCGGCCGCGCCAACGATCCTTATTATGCGCAGCTTCTGGTCGACAAGATGTCGTTCATGCTGCCGGAAGACCAGGCTTCGCTGCGGGACTGCATGCGCCGGCGCAATCTGCTCGACCAATTTCTCGCCTGCGCGTCGTCATCGAAGGAGAAATGGTTTCAGGAAAACGTTAGAGCCTATCTCGACGTTTGCCGCGTATTCGGCGAAATCGCCGCGCACCATCACGAACAGCTTGTGGACGTCTTTATCACCGGACCGTCCGTCGCGCTCGATAAGGCCCGCCTGGCGCAGGTGACGGCGAGCGGGCCGCCCTTGCCGGTGCTGCTCGCGGCGCTGGAGGAATTGCGCGACATGCGTCTTGCCGCCGACCGCAAGGACCTCAGGACCAGTCATGCGGAGATGGAACGGCTCAAGGCGCTGGTCGAATAAGACCGGCGGCCTTTCCCCGGCGCGTGCGCTGCGGTTCCTCTTCAGTATCCTTAAAAAAGGGAAGTCTATAAGTCCTCAATTTTCAGCATGCGATTTACCGGAAATTGATTCCCTAAAAACAAAATAAAAAGCGGGGGTCGAAGCACGATTGTACGGCCCTGCAAATGGATAGGGCCGGATCATGGCGCATTTGGCATCTGATAATCTTGTGCAATTCAACATTAAGCAGCGTGTACGGACGATACGTTGCGCTGCGGTCGCCATGGCGGTCGCCGCCGCAGGCGTCGCGCCGGCAAAGGCTGACGATGATGACGGGCAAGAATTCGAACAACAGGATTTTCTTTTCCAGCTGGAAGAGGCCTACACCCAGGAAGCCGGCGAATGGCAAATCGGCGCAAAGGCCGATTTCGCCTTTGATCCCTGGACCGCGCTTTACGAACTAGAGGTCGAATACGGTCTGACCGACCGACTACAGGTCTCCGTCGAGCTTCCAATCGTCGACGGCGAGGAAGGATCGGGCGTCGGCGATATGGAATTCGCCGTCGACTACGCGCTCGTCAAAGACCAAGGGGGGCGGGCGCCGGAATTAACCGTCGGCTTTGGTGCTAGCGCGCCGACAGGCGAGGCCGATGATGGAACCGGCGCCGGCGCCTGGGGGTATGAGGCCTCTTTTCGCGCCAGCAAAAGGCTGGTCCCGACGGTCTACGCCCACGCGCTGTTCGCTTACGAATGGGTTCCCGATGGCGGGCCTGATGCGGACGCGTTGAGCGAGTGGGCGGTCGGCGCGGGCCTTGCCTGGCGCGCGGCGGATGATGTCGCCCTCCTGGTGGTGGAATATCTGCGCGAAAGAGAGCGTGAAGAAGAAGACGCCGTGATTGAACGCGAAACCGAAAGTTATCTATCGGCCGGCGTTGTTCTTGAAGTCGCCGATGATGTTGAGATCGGCGCTGCCGGCGCCGTCGGTCTTAACGACGACAGCGCCGACGCCCGCGCACTCATCGGTTTTCAGGTCGAATGGTGACAATAAACAGCGCCGGACAGACCATATGCGCTTAGGCAACAGCGGCGGCCGGCTCGACTGACGAAAGAATATTATGATCGCTGTTAAAAAACCCCCGGCGCTTCGCGTTTTCTTCTTTTCCGTTTCGGCGGCGATGGCGCTGCTCGTGACCGCAGCGTTCGTTTTTCTTTTATACCACTCGCGTTCGCAAAGCGCGCTGACAGGCTACGCCTTCGCCATTGATGATTTGGGCGTTCTCCTGGGGCAGGCGGAACGTCAACTGATGCTGCATGAGACGGGGATGGAAACGCTTGTAAGCGGCGCCGAACGCGAAGAATATTTCATCGAGCCTACCGCACTCTACTTTCTCATTCGTTCGAAGGATCCGGACGGTTTTGTTGAGCTGGACGAGCCCGACTCTGATGAAAGGGAAGCGCAAATCGGCGCGGCTTTGGGAGCTTACCTAGACGCCGCGGGCGTTGACTTTGCGGCCAAGGCTGCCGACTACAAAATTCCCCGTGACCATATGCCGCCCGCGGTTGCGGAATTATGGGAAAACACAAAAGTTCGCGGAAGCGCGGAAGCGGCGTTAGATGAGACCGACGAGGAGTTGGAGGACCTCATTGGCGAGGCATTAGTGCTTATCGCGCCTTATTTTATGGAGGAACACGCGCCGGGGAGCCATCTGGCGTCTTTAGAAGAATTTGTCGGCTTGATGGAGCGCGATATTGCTCCGGGATTTTTACATCTGCGCGAAGAGTTACGAGGCGTAATTGCGCGCAGCGAACGCAACAGACGCGTCGCCATACGAACGCTTGCGTTTGGCGTGATTTTTCTCATATTTATGACTGTCTGGCGCATCTTTCTCCCGCTCGAACGACAGATCGTAAAGAGTTGGCAAGAATTGCAGAAATCCGCCAACGCATTGAAAAGTGCGAATGATCTTTTAGCGGAAATTATGAAGGTTGCGCCGAACGGCGTCCTGCTGTGCACCAAGGACTTTGTCATCGGCGAGGCGAATCCCGCCGCCGAACGACAACTCGGCCTCTCGAAATCCGAACTGCTGGGACGGCGGCTGGATGAGGTGCTTCCAGGCGCCAGCACGGCGCTGCCGCGAGATAACGGCGGCGAGTTCTTTTTAGAACGATCTGAAGCGGTGCGCGCAAACGGAGACCGCTTTCCAGTCGAAGTTCACGGTTACGCTGGTTCGATCAACAAAGATTATCAGTACTTGCTCTTTGTTCACGACATGACTGAGCGAGAGCAGGCGAAGAAACGCCGCGAACAAATCGAACAGCAAATGGAGGAAGCGCGCCGACTTGAATCGGTTGGCGCCCTCGCCGCAGGGGTCGCACACGAAATAAATACGCCGATGCAGTATCTCGGAGACAATATTGAATATTTGAATGAATCGTTAGCGAAAATTCACACGTCATATACGCGCTACGATGTGCTGAAAGAAGCGGCGGCGCATGACGACAATTACCGCAATGAAGTCCATGCAATCGACGAGTTCAACAATTCGGTTAATCTGTTGTCGCTCATAAAAGAAATTATGGCGGCGATGGCGGAATCCCGTGAAGGGATTCAGCAAGTTCGCGATATCGTTCTCCTCATGAAAAAGTTTGCTCATCCCGGCACTGGCGACATGGAAGAGGTCGACCTCAATGAAATCGCCCGAAACGTCATCGCGATCAGCAAATACCGCTATAAAGGCAACGCCGAAGTCGAATTGGACTTGACGGAAGATCTTCCCGGCGTTCTTAGCCATCGCGGGCAGATCCAACAGGTTCTTCTCAATATTGCGCTTAACGCGGCAGACGCGATTGACGAAGCCAAACCGGACAACGGTCGCATCCGGTTGCAGACGTCATTCGACGACGCTTTCGTTAAAATCGCCATCAGCGACAATGGAAATGGCGTTCCAGAATCCTTACGGCAAAAAATCTTTGACCCGTTTTTCACGACCAAACCCGTCGGCAAGGGAACAGGTCAAGGTCTTGCACTGGCCAAGGACTGCATCGTGAAAGTCCATGGCGGTCGATTACGGCTGACCGATGTCGATGGTTTTTCAACGACCTTTTTCATCGAATTGCCGCGCAAATCTGAAATGTCCAAATTCAACAGGGAGGGCAATGATGTCTTCGCAGCATAAGAAAATTCTCTTGGTCGACGACGAGCAGCTGCTCTTGTCGGGCCTGCGGCGACGGCTTTCCGGCGAATTCAATGTCCTCACCGCTACAAACGGCGCCGAAGCGCTCGAGTTGCTCTCGATCGACAACGAAATCGCGGTAATCGTCGCCGATATGAAAATGCCCGGAATGAACGGGATCGAACTTCTAAAGGCGGTTCAAGAAAAAGCGCCGGCCGTGCGGCGCCTCATGCTGACGGGGAACGCCGACCTTGAAACGGCGGTGGCCGCGATCAATGACGGCAAAGTCATGCGGTTTCTGAGCAAGCCGTGCGACGGAGAAGAACTCAAGACCGCCTTATCGCAAGCGCTCGCCGAATATGAATTTCAAACGTCCGAAATGCATGATCCGTTACCGGCCGGCGATGCGCCTGACCAAGGCGAACAAGCAAGAGCCGCGTTTCTTTCCATTATGAATCATGAATTGCGCACGCCGCTCAATCAAATACTAGGCCTGGCAAGCGTTCTTGAGGCGAGCCCGCCGGATCCGGACGATCCCGCCTCGCTCGACTATCTGCGAGAAATACAAAATAGCGGCGAACACCTGTTGTCGTTGATCACGCGTATTCTCGAATTTTCAAGACTGCAATCTACGCCCAAAAAAGATGTTGGCGGCGAGATTACCGATATCGTTCGGATCCTAAACGAAGAGACAGTTTATGCCCGTGAGGCGGCCGCCAAGAAGAATGTGACAATATCGCTTGATACGCTGCGGCGTCGCGCCGATGTTCATGCAAGCGAAGCAAATGTCCGTCTGGCGGTTCGCGAGCTTCTTGAAAATGCAATTAAGTTCAATTCGGCAAACGGGCATGTGAGCATTTTGTTGAAATGCGATGAAAAAAGCGCCGCAGTGAAGATTCTCGATACCGGCTGCGGCATAGAGCCGTCGCATTTGGAGCATATTCTAAAGCCGTTTCGTCAAACCGATGAAAGCCATTCAAGACCGTTTGAAGGCGTTGGCCTCGGGCTTGCTCTTGTCTCGGCGATTGCCGAACTCAACGACGTGAGATTTTCACTTGAGCCGCGCAGTTCCGGCGGCGCAGAAGCAACGCTTATATTTACGCGCTCCAATACAGAACTGGGCAAGCAATCGGCGGCTTGATCCTATAAAATTGGCGGAAGATCTGATTGGCCCGCCTCATCGCGGCGATCCGAGCAATTTGTGCATCTTGGCGTTTGATTGACCGTTCACGCCCCTGGCGTTGAGGCGGCGCGCCGCTCCGCCGCAAGCGTTTAGGCGTCCGCCTTGCCCTTGCGCCGAGAGGGGTTGGCCGCATATTGACCCTTGCGTCCGACTTGGACGCGGCAATTTTTCGGATTTTCGTTTTTCGAAAAAGGCCGTTTTCGTGTGTGCTATGTGTGCAGCCGCGGCGAGAAAACCTGGGACGAACTGTGAAAATCTTTGCACACACGAGCGCGCACGTTCACTCTTAGCCCGTTGAATCTGCTAACAAATGAAGGAAAATCAGCTGCATAGATTCTGCGTCGCGCCGATGATGGACGGGACCGATCGTCATTGCCGGTATTTTCACCGGCTGCTGACGCGCCATGCGCGGCTTTATACGGAAATGATTACGGCCGCGGCGATCGTTCACGGCGACCGCGATCGGTTGCTCGGCATCGATCCGGCGGAACATCCCGTGGCGCTGCAGCTTGGAGGAAGCGAACCGCAGATGTTGGCGCAGGCGGCGCGGATCGGCGCCGATTTCGGTTACGACGAAATCAACCTCAATGTCGGCTGTCCGTCGGACCGGGTACAATCCGGTGCGTTCGGCGCGTGTCTGATGAAAACGCCCGGCCTTGTCGCCGAATGCGTGAACGCCATGCGTGCAGCGGTCGATGCGCCTGTCACGGTCAAATGCCGCCTTGGCGTTGATGATCAAAATCCTGAGGAAAGCCTGTTCGAATTCGTCAACGCGGTCGCCGGCGCCGGCTGCAAGACCTTTATCGTGCATGCGCGCAAGGCCTGGCTCGAAGGTCTCTCGCCTAAGGAAAACCGCACCCTCCCGCCGCTCGATTACGCTATCGTGCGGCGTTTGAAAGAAACGCGGCCCGACCTTGCCGTCATTATCAACGGCGGGATCGAATCGATCCCCCAGGCCCTTGATCTCGCGGCCGATTTCGACGGCGTCATGCTCGGCCGGGCCGCTTACGGCGAGCCTTATTTGCTGGCGCAGGTCGATGAAGCGTTTTTCGGCGACACAGCGCCGCCGCCTTCGCGCGAAGCGGTTGTCGAGAACATGTCCGCCTACGTCCAAAGAGAATTCGCCCGGGGCGTGCGCCCCCATTCGATCACCCGCCACATGCTCGGCCTTTATCGCGGCGCGCCGGGCGCGCGGGCCTGGCGGCGCTTTCTTTCCGAACACGCCGCCCTATTGCGCGCCGACATGCTCGATGCGGCGCTTGCGGCGATGCGCGCCCGCGCGGCGGCGTAAATCATGGACGCATCGATCCTTACCGCGCATGGGCTGCTGCTCGCAGGCGTTCTGGTCGCCGGCTTCGCGGCCGGCTTTACCGGCGGCCTGTTCGGCGTCGGCGGCGGCATTGTCACGGTTCCGGCGCTTTATGCGGTGTTTCGCGCCTTCGGCATCGAAGACGCGCAGAGCCTTAAAACCGCGATCGGCACGTCGCTGGCGGTGATTATCGTCACGTCGGTCCGGTCGCTCGCGACCCATCACCGGGCCGGCCATGTGGATGCGAACATGCTGCGCGCCTGGGCGCCGTGGATTGCGATCGGCGCCGCGGCCGGCGGGGCGCTGGCAAAATGGGCCCCGGTAGAGCTGTTGACCGTGATCTTCTCCGGCGGCGCCTTTTACATCGCCGGGCGGCGCCTGTTTGGCGGAAAGAAGAAGCCGGCGTCTCAACCGAGCCTTCTGGGCGAACGCATGAAGGTGCTGCTCGGCGCCGGCACCGGCTTTTTTTCCAGCCTGATGGGCATCGGCGGCGGTGCGGTCGGCATTATGGTTATGACGCTGGCCGGACGATCCATGCATCAGGCGATCGCCACCTCGGCCGGGTTTGGCGTCGCGGTCGCCGCGCCTGGCGTCCTCGGGTTCATCCTTTCCGGCTGGAGCACGGCGGGCCTGCCGCCCGGCTCGCTGGGATTCGTTAACGGGCCGGCTTTTCTCGCCATGGCGCTGATGGCTGCGGTCGCTGCGCCCTTAGGCGCAACGCTTTCCCATCGCGTGCGCGGCGATTTGCTGTCGAAGCTTTTCGGCGCCTATGTGCTGATTGCCGCCATTGCGCTCGCCGCGGATGTCTTTCGCGGTTGAACCAAGCGCACCGTCGTAAACAGTCCTCCCGCATGGGTTTTTCGCAGCGCCGGCGGATGCGGCGGTTGTTCCTGCAAAAATCCTTAAAAATAGACAAGTTAGCGGGTGACGCAGTGCACAAAATTGTGCAAACTGGCCGCTCGGGAAGGATAGGATTTCAAAAGCGGTCGATGGCGCATGTCTTCGATTGAATCACTTATCAGCGGTGTTGGCGGCTATCTGCCGGAGCGCGTCGTCACCAATCGCGAACTGTCGAAAACCGTCGACACCAGCGACGAGTGGATCAAAACGCGCAGCGGCATCAGTCAGCGCCATTTCGCAGCGGAAGGCGAGGCGACTTCCGACATGGCGTCGGCGGCGGCCTGGAATGCGCTGGATCAGGCGGGGCTCAAGCCGCGCGATATCGATCTCATTATTGTCGCGACGGTCACGCCGGACAAAACCTTTCCGGCGACCGCCGTATACGTTCAAAAAAAACTCGGCGTGCCGCCCTGTCCGGCATTCGATCTATCGGCGGCGTGCGGTGGTTTTCTTTATGGCATGTCGCTGGCCCATAGTGCGATCTTAACCAACCAAGCCCGTCATGCGCTGATCATCGGCGCGGAAAAGCTTTCCTGTTTTCTCGACTGGAACGATCGATCGACATGCGTTCTGTTCGGCGACGGCGCGGGCGCCATCGTTCTCAGCGCCGAACAGCCGCGCACGGCCGAACCGCCGCGCGGCGTGCTTGCGACCTATCTTTGCGCGGACGGCCGGCTTGCGGAACATCTTTACGCGGACGGCGGACCGGCCTCCACCGGCACGGTCGGCCTGGTGCGCATGAACGGCAAGGAAGTCTTCCGCAACGCCGTGGAGCAAATTTCCAACGCCGTTTTCGCCGTGACCGAGCGCGCCAAGGTCAGCCGTCACGAAATTGACTGGTTCGTGCCGCATCAGGCCAATCTGCGCATCATCGACGCTTGCGCCAAGCGGCTTGACCTCGATGAGTCCCGCGTCGTCGTCACGATCGACAAGCACGCCAATACGTCTTCCGCGTCGATCCCTCTGGCGCTTGATGTCGCCGTTCGCGACGGGCGCATCAAGCGCGGCGAGCTTTTGGTGTTCGCCGCGCTGGGCGGCGGGCTCGCCTGGGGCAGCGCGCTGGTGCGGTATTGAGCCTAAATCCGCTCGGCGATGATCTCCATCACCAGGGGCGTCGTCATGATGGTGTCAGGATCGGCCTCGGCCGCCTTGAACGCTTGTGCGACGGTGTCGGCCCAGGCCTCGGTCACGACGCCGGATTTGGCGAGATCGCGCGCATGGTTGGGAATGAAGGTCGCCGGCCAGCGCCAGACGTAATTGTCCGGCCTGACGGCGTGAATGATCGGCTTGGCTTCCTTCAGGCGCAGCCCCGCTTTGGGCAGCATCGGCAGCAACTGAACGGCGATATCCGGTTCGCCGCCGCTCGCCCGCCACTCGCGGATTGTGACGTCGACGAAGTCTGTCAGCGCTTCCCGGCGCGGCGTCCAGTTCATGGTCGCCCAGTCCATATATTCGTGAATGATGATGACGCCGCCCCGGCGGATCGATCCGCTGAGCTTTTCAAGCACGCCGATGGGATCGGACACGAAGGCCAGCACCCAGCGGATCCAGACTGCGTCGACGTCAGCCGCCGGGACCGGATCGGTCACAAGATCGACGCTATGGGTTTCGATATTGGCGATCCCGCTGGTCGCCGCGGCCGCGGCGAGGGCGTCGACAAAACGTTCGGATCGTTCAAGCGCGATGACTTTGCCGGTCTCCTCGACGATCTCCGCAAGATCGAGGCTGGCGTAGCCTGGCCCGGCGCCGGCGTCGATCACGGTTGAGCCGGTGGTTACGCCCGCCCGCCGCCAGGCGTCGAGCACCTGCGGCCGCCACACCCGGTGCTGCAGGCCGAGGCGGCGGATCTCGTCGTCATGGGTGCCGAGATAGTAGCTGCGGTCCTGGGTCATGAGCTTTGTTCCTCGGGTTACTTAGACCGGCGCTGGGGCGTGCGCCACCCGGTTGTTGCGAAGCTGGGACGCCGCTGAGATGGCGGCCCGGCGCTTGACCTGCGACCTTGGCAAACCCAGTGCGGGCGGGCTAAAAGCCCTCGGATTCAACGTGGTCCTGAGTCGCATTGCGGATAGGGCCAATCCCGGTCAAGCAGCGCCAACCTTTTGTTCTCAATCGCTTAGGCCAGTTTTCGAAGGAATTGCGCGTTCGCGCCCGCTATGATTGCAGCCGCCGCCTTTTGGATTTTCGCCGCCGCCGCCATCCTGTCGGGACTGATGGTGATCGCGTCGAAAAATCCGGTTCACTCGGTCCTGTTTTTAATCAGCGCGTTCATTTCGGCGGCCGGCCTGTTCGTGCTCATGGGTGCGGAATATCTCGCCATGCTGTTGATCGTCGTTTATGTCGGCGCGGTTGCGGTTCTCTTTTTGTTTGTCGTCATGATGCTCGATGTGGATTTCGTCGAGCTCAAGCAGGGCTTTCTCTCCTACTTGCCGATCGGCGCGCTGATCGCCGCCGTGGTCGTCGTCGAACTCATCATGGTGGTTTTCGTTTGGGCCTTTCCGAGCGATGCTGAACTCAAGCTCGCCCATCCCGCGCCGACGGCGGCCCAAACCGTCGCCGATCCGGACGGGCCGAACAATATCGAGGCGATCGGGCTCATTCTTTACACCGACTACGTCCACTATTTTCAGATCGCGGGAATGATTTTGCTGATCGCCATGATCGGCGCCATCGTCTTGACCTTCCGCGTGCGCGAAGGCGTCAGAACACAGGATCCGGCCGAACAGGCTAACCGGGCCAAAGAAATCGAGTTGGTCGACATTCGGCCCGGCGAAGGGCTTTCATAGGGGGACGACCGCGCATGGCTGACATCGGCCTTGGACATTATCTTTCCGTTGCGGCGATCCTGTTCGCTACCGGCATGGCGGGGATTTTTCTCAACCGCAAGAACATCATTGTCATCTTGATGTCGATCGAGTTGATGCTCCTGGCGGTCAACATCAATCTTGTGGCGTTTTCCCAGTTCCTCGGCGATCTGACGGGCCAGATCTTCGCTTTCATGGTGCTGACCGTGGCAGCAGCCGAGGCGGCGATCGGCCTGGCCATCCTGGTCGCCTTTTTCCGCAATCGCGGCGACATCGCTGTCGACGACGCAAACCTGATGAAGAACTGACCGCCCGATGACGCTGGAACCCTTTGTCGTTTTATTGCCGCTGTTCGGCGCCATGCTGGCGATGCCGGTCGGGCGCGCCTTCGGCTATCGCGCGGCGGAGTTCTTGACGACCGGCTTTATGCTGATCGCGGCGATCTATTCCTGGTTATTATTTTTCGATGTGGCGCTGGGCGGTAATGCGCGCACCATCACGCTGTTCACCTGGATCGCCTCAGGCGGCTTCCAGGCCGATTGGGCGGTGCGGCTCGACACGCTCTCGGCGGTCATGCTGGTGGTCGTCAATTCCGTATCCTTCCTCGTCCACTGGTACTCCATGGGCTACATGAAGGATTACGGCGAACAACCGCGCTTCTTCGCCTATCTGTCGATGTTCACCTTCGCCATGCTGACCCTGGTGACGGCGGACAATTTCGTCCAGCTTTTCTTCGGCTGGGAGGGCGTCGGGCTCGCTTCCTATCTCCTGATCGGCTTCTGGTTCAAAAAGAAGTCCGCCAATGACGCGGCGATCAAAGCGTTCATCGTCAACCGGGTGGGCGATTTCGGCTTCGCCCTCGGGATCATGTGCATCTTTTATGTTTTCGGTACGGTTGAGTTCGACGCCGTCTTCAGCGCTGTCGCCGCCAACAGTGAAGCCATTCCCTTCGGACAGACGTCTGGCGCGCCGATCCAGGAACTGACGATCAATTTTCTCGACATGAAGCTGCACGCCCTGACCGTAATCGGGGTGCTTTTGTTTATCGGCGCCATGGGCAAGTCGGCGCAGTTCCTGTTGCACACCTGGCTGCCCGACGCGATGGAAGGCCCGACGCCGGTTTCGGCGCTGATCCACGCCGCGACCATGGTCACCGCCGGCGTTTTTCTCGTCTGCCGCTGTTCGGTAATCTACGAATACGCGCCCGACGCCGCCGCGCTTGTCACGCTGGTCGGCGCGGTGACGGCGTTTTTCGCCGCGACCATCGGGCTTTTGCAGGACGACATCAAAAAGATCGTCGCTTATTCAACCTGTTCGCAGCTCGGCTACATGTTCTTCGCCGCCGGCGTCGGCGCCTATGACGCGGCGATGTTTCATCTCTTCACCCACGCCTTTTTCAAGGCGCTTTTGTTCCTCGGCTCGGGCGCGGTCATCATCGCCATGCATCACGAGCAGAACATCAAGAAGATGGGCGGCGTCAAGGGGCTGATGCCCTTTACGCATATTCTGATGGTGATCGGGACGATCGCGATCACCGGCGTCGGCATACCGGGCTTTTATCTCTTCGGCGCGCCCTTCGGGACCGCCGGGTTTGTGTCGAAAGACATGGTGATCGAAGGGGCCTATCACGCCGGCCACATGGGCCGCGCTTTCGGGACGTTCGCCTTTGTCATGGGGCTCGCTGCGGCGGTGATGACGGCATTTTACTCCTGGCGGCTTATTTTCCTCACCTTCTGGGGCCCGTCCCGGGCGCCGGCGGAGGTCAGGAAACACCCCCATGCGGTGCCCGATACGATGATGGCGCCGCTGGTGCCGCTGGCGCTCGGCGCGCTCGTGGCGGGCATGGTGTTTTACGGCGACTTCACCGGCAAGAACAAAGAGGACTTCTGGAACGGCTCGCTCTATTTTTCGAGCGCCCATCATGCAGAAAAAGCGGGTGCGGACGATCATGGGACGCCGGGCGCTCAAGACGCGCACGCGGCGGCCGCTGACGATCACGATGCGGAAGACGCGTATGCGGACGGCCATGGCGAGGGCGAAGATGAAATTCCCGGCTGGGTCTTATGGTCGCCGTTCTGGGCTATGGTCATCGGCAGCGTCGCAGCGGGCTGGCACTATCTGCGCGGCGATCCCCTAAAGCCGGGCCTTTTGCGTCCCGGCGGTATGATCTACGCCTTCCTCAAGAACAAATGGTATTTCGACGAGCTTTACGACTTTCTCCTGGTCAAGCCGTCGCTCGCCATTGGCCGCTTTTTGTGGATCGACGGCGATGGCAAGACGATTGACGGCGTCGGCCCCGACGGCATTTCCGCCGCCGTCGCCGCCGGCGCCAAACGCATCGTCAAGATTCAGAGCGGATATGTTTATCATTATGCGTTCGCGATGCTGATCGGGATCGCGCTGTTCGTCACCTTCATGCTGATCAGAGCCGGGGGCGCGCCGTGACCGAAAGTTTCGCCGACCAGCCCTGGCTGAGCATGACCATCTTCGCGCCGCTGGTCGGTGCGCTTTGGATCATGCTGAGCCGCCTGATCGCGAAAAAAGACGACAATGGCGCTATTGTCGGCCGCGATCTCGAGCAGATTGAAAACAATGCGCGATGGGTGGCGCTTGCCGTCTCGATCGGAACGTTTTTCGTCTCCCTGGGGGTTTATGCGCTATTTGATCCGTCCCAGGGCGGCTTTCAGCTCGTCGAAGAAGTCGCCTGGATCGGCGGGGGCGTCAGTTACAAGCTGGGCGTGGACGGGATTTCGATCCTGTTCGTGCTGCTGACGACCTTCATTACGCCGATCTGCATTCTTGCGTCATGGGATGCGATCAAGACGCGCGTTGCCGATTACATGATCGCGTTTCTGGTGATGGAAACGCTGATGATCGGCGTCTTCTGCGCTCTTGATCTCTTTTTGTTTTATATTTTCTTTGAAGGCGGTCTCATCCCGATGTTTCTCCTCATTGGCGTGTGGGGCTCGAAGGGAACAAAGACGTTCGCCGGCTTCACCATGCCGAGCCGCGTTTACGCGGCGGTGAAATTCTTTCTTTATACGCTGATTGGCTCGCTGCTTTTGCTCATCGCCATGGCGTGGATGTACGCAGAAGCGGGCACCACCGATATTCCAACGCTGCAGCAATACGGTTTTTCGGCGGACGCGCAAAAATGGCTGTGGCTTGCCTTCTTTGCGTCTTTCGCCGTCAAAATGCCGATGTGGCCGGTCCATACCTGGCTGCCGGACGCCCATGTCCAGGCGCCCACGGCGGGTTCGGTGATTCTCGCCGCCATTCTTTTGAAAATGGGCGGTTACGGCTTTGTGCGCTTTTCTTTGCCGATGTTCCCGCTGGCGAGCGCCGATTTCGCGCCGCTGATTTACGCGCTCTCCATTGTCGCGATCATCTATACGTCGCTGGTGGCGCTCGCTCAGGAAGACATGAAAAAACTCATTGCCTACGCCTCGGTGGCCCATATGGGTTTCGTCACGATGGGGATTTTCACCGCCACCGAGCAGGGCGTTGAGGGCGCGCTTTTCCAGATGCTGTCGCACGGTTTTATCTCCGGCGCGCTCTTTTTGTGCGTCGGCGTTGTTTACGACCGCATGCACACGCGGGAAATCGCCGCTTATGGCGGGCTTGTGCACCGCATGCCGCTCTATGCGTTCTTGTTCCTGTTTTTCACGCTCGGCAATGTCGGCCTGCCGGGCACCAGCGGCTTTGTCGGTGAGATTCTGGCGATGATCGGCGCGTTCAAGGTCAACAGCTGGATCGCCTTTTTCGCCGCTTTCGGAGTCATCCTTTCAGCGGCCTATTCGCTGCGGCTGTTCCGGCAGGTGATGTATGGGGAACTCACCAAAGAAGCGTTGACGGCGATTCCCGATGTGGACCGGCGCGAGCTCTTCTCCCTGGGCGCGTTGATGGTGTTTGCGCTTTATCTTGGATTTAATCCCGGCCCGGCGCTGGCGGTGTTTAGCCCGTCCGTGGACATTTTGTTGAACAATTACCATGCGGCGCTGGCCGCGGGAGCGCGCTGATGGGCTTGGCGGAAACGCTTACCTACGCCTGGCCGGAACTGGCGCTCGCCGTCGGCGCCATGGCGTTGCTGATCGCCGGGGTTTTTCTCGGCAACGGGGCGTCCAAGCATATTTCCCTGGCGTCGGTCGTCCTTCTTCTGATCGCTGTTGGCCTTGTGCTGTTTGCGCCGGGCACGGCCAATGTCTCGTTGTTCGATGGCGCTTTCCGCGTCGACGGGTTTTCGACGTTCGCCAAGGTCATCATCTATCTCGCCGCCGCCATCGCGATCTTGATGTCGGACCGTTATCTCGCTGGCGAGGAACTCGGCCGTTGCGAATATCCCGTGCTCATCGTGTTGGCCGCGCTGGGCATGTCGCTGATGGCGTCGGCGACCGATCTCATTTCGCTTTACATGGGCATCGAGACCCAGAGCCTTGCGCTTTACATCCTTGCTTCTTTCAATCGAGACAGCCGCCGCTCCACCGAAGCAGGGCTTAAATATTTCGTGCTCGGCGCGCTGTCGTCGGGTATGCTGCTTTACGGCGCCTCGCTGATTTACGGCTTTACCGGCACGACGTCGTTCGCTGGAATCGCAGAGGTCGCCGCCCAGGCGGAAAACAACACCGGTCTTGTCATCGGCCTGGTCTTTTTGATCTCCGGTCTTGCGTTCAAGGTTTCCGCCGCGCCCTTCCATATGTGGACGCCGGATGTCTATGAAGGCGCGCCCACGCCGGTGACCGCGTTTTTCGCCGCCGCGCCGAAATTCGCCGCTATGGCGCTGTTCGTGCGCACGCTGACGACCTCGGTCCCCGGCGTCATCGACGACTGGCGTCCCATCGTCGCCATGATCGCCGTGGCTTCCATGGCTGTCGGCGCGTTTTCGGCGATCGCCCAGAACAACATCAAGCGGCTGATGGCCTATTCCTCCATCGGCCATATGGGCTATGCGCTGATCGGCCTTGCCGCCGGTACGAGCCAGGGGGTCAGTTCCGTGCTGATCTACATGGCGATCTATGTGGCCATGACCATCGGCGCTTTCGCCTGCATTTTGATGATGCGCCGTCGCGGCGGCCTGACGGAAAACATCGCCGATTTGGCCGGTCTGACAAAGACCAACATGCCGCTCGCAGTGATCCTCACCATATTGCTGTTTTCGCTCGCCGGCGTGCCCCCGACCGCCGGCTTTTTCGGCAAATGGTATGTGTTTTTCGCCGCGGTGGACGCCGACCTCGTCTGGCTGGCGATCATTGGCGTCCTGGCGAGCGCGGTTTCGGCGTTTTATTATCTGCGCATCGTCTGGTTCATGTGGTTCGACGATCCCGCGCCGGCCTTTGAACGCGATACGGGACCGGTGTTGACCGTGACCGCCTGGGGCTCTGCGGCGTTGATGTTCCCGGTGCTGACGGTCTTCATGGGGCTGCTGACGCGTCTTGCGGGGGACGCGGCGGCGTCGCTGTTTTAGAACGTGAAACGGCTTCCTTCCGGCGCGGCGGTCGATCTCTTCGAAACGCTCGATTCGACAAGTCTCGAAGCCAAACGCCGCGCGGCGGCGGGCGAGGCGGGACCGCGCTGGTTCGTTGCGCTCAGACAGACGGCCGGCTACGGCCGGCGCCATCGCGCCTGGTCGCAGCAGGCAGGAGATTTCGCCGGCACGCTTTTGCTGCGTCCGCAAGCCGCCAATAATACGCTGGGACAGATTTCCTTTGTCGCCGCGCTCGCCGTCGCCTCCGCGCTTGATGAGTTGATCGATCCGGCGCTGATATCGCTGAAATGGCCGAACGACATTCTCATCAAGGGGGGCAAGGCGGCCGGATTGCTGCTGGAGCGCGTCGACAATCCAAAAGGGCCGCTCCTGGCGATCGGCATCGGCGTTAATATCGTCTCGGCGCCGAAAAATACCCCTTATCCGGCAGCGCGCCTTGTTGATCACGTCCCGTCTGCGCCGGCGCCGCAAACCCTCGCCGCCCGCATCGACGATCATTTCTGGCGCTATCATGGGGAATGGGCGGCGAATGGATTTGCTCAAACCCGCCGCCTCTGGCTTGCCCGCGCCAGGGGGCTCGGCGAGGCGATCATCGTGCGGCTGCCGAATGAAGAGATTACGGGCGTTTTCGAAGATCTTGATGAAACCGGCGCGCTGATATTGCGCTCCGACGCCGGAAAGCGGATCATCAACGCTGGCGAGGTCTATTTTCAAGAGGCCGGACAGGAACGATAGGAAGGGCCATGCTTCTTGCGATCGACGTCGGCAACACCAACTCCGTCATCGCCCTGTTCAAAGGCGACAAGCTGGCGGCGCAGTGGCGCACGTCCACATCGGCGGTGCGCACGGCGGACGAGTACGCCGTCTGGCTGTCGCAGCTTATGGGCCTGGTTGGCTACAAGCTTACCGACGTAAATGATTGCGTCATCTCGAACGTGGTTCCTCAGTCGCTGTTCCACTTCCGCAATCTGTCGCGGCGCTATTTCCACTGCGAGCCGTTTGTCATCGGGCCCGACAATATTCCCGGCGTCGAAGTGCGCATACACGAGCCGTCGGAAGTCGGGGCGGACCGTCTGGTCAACGCCGTCGGCGCCTATAGCGCCCATGGCGGGCCGCTGGTGGTCGTCGACTCCGGCACCGCGACGAATTTTGACATCATCGGCGCGGACGGCGCGTTCGAAGGCGGGATTATCGCGCCGGGCATCAATCTTTCCATGCAGGCGCTGCACGACGCCGCCGCGCGCCTGCCGCGCATCGCCATTCAGCAACCGGAAACCGTGATCGGCACAGGTACGGTCGGCGCCATGCAGTCGGGCGTTTTCTGGGGCTATGTCGGTCTTATCGAGGGCCTGATCGCGCGTATCAAATCAGAATATAAAAAGCCCATGAAAGTCGTCGCCACGGGCGGCGTCGCTTCGCTGTTCGAAGGCGCGACCGACGCCGTTGATATTTTCGACACCGATCTGACGATCCGCGGGCTTTACGAAATTCACCGGCGCGTTGAAGCGGCGAAAGCCTGATGTCCCGCAAGGAGTTAGTCTTTTTGCCGCTCGGCGGGTCCGGCGAGATCGGCATGAACATGAACCTTTACGGGTTCGGCAGTGAAGCGAACCGGCAGTGGATCATGATCGACTGCGGCGTCATGTTCGGCGATCTCAGGACGCCCGGGGTCGATCTCATCTGTCCGGATCCGACGTATATTCTTGAAGAAAAGGAAGCGCTCCACGGCCTCCTCCTGACCCACGGCCATGAGGACCATATCGGCGCGGTCGCGCTTTTCGCGCCCAAGCTTGGCTGTCCGGTCTATGCGACGCCTTTTACGGCGGCGCTGGTGCGGCGCAAATTCGACGAATATGAAGTCAAGGGCGCAGAGCTTTTTGTCATCGACATGAACGCGCGGTTTTCGCTTGGGCCTTTCGACATAGAATATGTCACGCTGACCCATTCGATCCCCGAACCGAGTGGCATCGTTCTGCGCACGGAACTTGGCGCCGTCCTGCACACCGGCGACTGGAAGATCGATCCGACGCCGACGCTGGGCCCTACGACCGACGCCGGCGCCATCAAAAAGCTTGGCGATGACGGCCTTTTGGCGATGATCTGCGATTCGACCAACGTTCTTTCGTCCGGCGAGTCGGGATCGGAAGCCGCCGTGCGCGCGTCGCTGACCAAGCTCATCAGCAAACAGACAGGACGCGTCGCCGTAACGACTTTCGCATCCAATGTTTCCCGCGTGGTTTCGATCTGCGAGGCCGCCGCCGCCGCCGACCGCAGTGTGTGCCTGCTCGGCCGCTCCATGCTGCGCATCGTCGAAGCGGCGCGGGAAGTGGGGCTGCTGCCTGAGGGGCTTGCCTTCGTCGAACCTAAGGACGCCGGCCATCTGCCGCGCGAGCATGTGCTTTATCTGTGCACCGGCAGCCAGGGCGAACCGCGCGCCGCGCTTGCCCGGATCGCGCGGAACGATCATCGCGACCTGGTGCTGGGGGACGGCGATACGGTGATCTTTTCTTCGAAAATCATTCCCGGCAATGAGCGGGAAATCTATACGCTGCAGAACGATCTGGTCGATCTCGGCGTCAAAGTGATCACCGAAAAGGACGCGTTCATTCACGTTTCCGGCCATCCCTGCCGCGAGGAGTTGCGCGCCATGTATGAATGGGCGCGGCCGAACATCTCCATTCCGGTTCACGGCGAGGCGCGCCACCTCGAAGAACATGCCGGTCTTGCCTACGCGCTCGGCGTCGAAGAGGCGCTGGCGCCGCGCAATGGCGATCTCATCCGGCTGGCGCCCGACGGCCCGGAAATTGTCGACGAGGTTCCCGCCGGCCGCATCTATCTTGACGGGGATATCTTGTTGCCTGACGGGGCGGCGCCCATGCGCGAACGACGCAAGCTCTCCTATGCGGGCATGCTCGCCGTTTCGATCGTCTTCGATCGGCGCCAGGACCTCGCCGACCATGTCATGATCGACGCTGAAGGCGTCTGTTTGGGCGATCCCGCGGCGGATCATCTCGAAGCGCGGCTGGTTGAGAAGATCGAAGACGCGGTTCTCGGTCTTGCACCGTCAAAGCGCAAGGACGATGAAGCGATCGAACTCGCCGTCAAGCGCGCGGTTCGCGACTTCCTCGATCGCAACTGGGGCAAGCGGCCGATCATCAAGACATTTGTCCACAGGATATCGTCATGAACCCAGCGGCTGCCGTCGTCATCTTCGTCCTTTGGTGGTGGGTGGTTCTTTTCGCCGTCCTGCCGAGAGACATCCAAGGCCGATGGGAAAGCGAGGATGACGGCGTTAAAGGCGCCGATCCCGGCGCGCCGGTCAAACCGCGGCTCAAAGCAAAAGTCTGGCTGACGACGAAGATAACCTTTGTGCTGTGGGCGGCGACGGTTGCGATTATATTAAGCGGCGTCTTTAATTTCCGCGAATAAACGCTTGGCGCGTCTTGAAAAGCCAAAGGCGCTGGCCTAGCTAACTACCCGTTTCAATCGACTTATCGGCTTCGCGCGTCGAGGCGAGGGGTGTTTTATGAACGAAACCACGCCCGTCGAGGATACTGAACGTTCGACCGTCGCCGAGATGGCCGACGGCGACGCGCAATTCACCGCCAATCGCACGCTGTCGCCGGAATTTGTGCATCTCATTTCCGAGGTGATCGAGGCGCGCGACGTTGACGCCTTTGTCGGCCTGACAACGGAAATGCACCCCGCCGACATCGCCGACCTGATCGGATTGATTGAAGTCGACGAACGCGAGGAGCTCATCGAGATGCTTGGCGGCGCGTTGCCGCCGGACGTGCTCGCCGAGCTCGACGACGACCTGCGTGAAGACGTCGTCGAAGCGATGCGGCCGGAAAAAGTCGCCGAGGCCGTCACCGAGCTCGAAACCGACGACGCGGCTTTCGTGCTTGAAGATCTCGACGAAGAAAAGCGCGCCGAAATTCTCGCCGAAGTGCCGCTCGAAGATCGGCTCGCCCTGCGCGCCGCGCTTGACTACGAAGAGGACAGCGCGGGCCGTCTTATGCAGCGCGAGTTTTTCGCTGCGCCCGGCTATTGGACGGTGGGTCAGATCATCGACCGCCTGCGCGGCACGGAAGACCTGCCCGATCGGTTCTACGAAGTGTTCGTCGTCGATCCTTCGTTCCAGCCGGTCGGCGCGGTGCCGCTGTCGACCCTGTTAAAACGCCCGCGCGAAACGGTCATCGAAGACATCATGACTGAGCGCGATATGCGCAAAATCCCGGTCACGATGGACCAGGAGGAAGTCGCCTATCTGTTCGAGCAGTATAATCTCATCTCTTCCCCGGTGGTGGACGACTCGGATCGTCTGGTCGGCATGATCACCGTCGACGACGTGGTCGAGATGGTGCGCGAAGAAAGTCAGGAAGACATGCTGGCGCTGGGCGGCGTCGAAGCGGATACGGGCCTGTCCGATACGGTGATCGAGACCGTGCGCTCGCGCTTTTCTTGGCTTGCGGTCAACCTCGCCACGGCGATTCTTGCTTCCCTCGTCATCGCCCTTTTCGACGGCGCCATCGACCAGATCGTGGCGCTGGCGGTCCTGATGCCCATTGTCGCCTCTATGGGCGGTAATGCGGGCACGCAGACCCTTACCGTCGCGGTGCGCTCGCTTGCGACCAAGGACCTGACCGCCGCCAACGCCGCGCGCATTATTTATCGCGAATCCGTCGTCGGATTTCTCAACGGCGTCATATTCGCGATCATCATGGGCGCGCTCGCCGGCGCCTGGTATTTCGCGCTTGGCTGGGGCGACCGCAGCCAGGCGGTGGAGCTTGGACTGGTCGTCGGCGCAGCGATGATCATCAATCTGCTCGCGGCGGGCCTTGCCGGCATTCTTGTCCCGATCGGTCTGCAGCGCGCCGGCGCCGACCCGGCGGTGTCTTCGGCGGTGTTTGTCACCACCGTGACGGACATTGTCGGCTTTTTCGTTTTTCTCGGCCTTGCCGCCATCGTCCTGCTTCCCTCCGCATAGGCAAGAGCGAGAGCGCTTAGGCGGGGGATTTCCTGCTCAACAGCCTGTATGTCAGCGCGCCAGCCGCCAGCAGGAATAATACGCCCGGCTCAGGCACGTCGACCGGCGGCTCCTTCGGCGGTTTGACCGGCGGGTCAGGAGTAATGAACACCGGCGGGATGTGAATCACCGGCAACGGCCTATAAGGCGGGAACGAGAATCCCGGCTCGCGCGGCGGAAGCGCCGGCGTCGGTGTCGGCGCCTCTCTCGGCGCGACTGACGGAACCCGCCCAATTTCGACTGGGGCTGCCGGCTTGTATCCGGCCAGCCGCTGCGGAACGGGGCGGGACGTCAAAAAGAGTCGGCGGCGGCCCTCCGCTGGCCTTGTCCTTCGCCGCAGCAGCCGCAGTTGACGACGATATCGTTTCGGATATCGCCCACTGCGCGCGCATACCAGGCGGCGAATTCTTCTTCGGAGGCAGCGCCGGCGCCGCGATTTCCGCCGAATCCGGTCCAAAGAATGGCCAGCGCGACGATCAACGCGGCGACAATATTTGCGTACCCTGTGCCGATCATGGTTTCCTCTACTGCTCCTGATCCCCAAAAGCCCCCAATAGTCTGCTTTCAGCCGGCCGCGCCCCGGAGCGTCGAAAAACGCGGCGCAGTCGTTCACCCAAGTCTTGTGCCATGCGGCGCGCGCGCCCGGATTTGGCGAATTTCCTTGGATTTCAGGCGGTTGCGGTGAAGTTCGGCGGCGCGACAGGGGACGTTTTGCAGCCATTTTCTCGCGTAGATTGTCCCAATTGCAGCCAGAATCAGGCCATGTGTAAAGATGACACAAGTCTGCCGGCGCGCTTCCGCAGGGTGCTCGCGTCTACCCATTGCGGTCGCAGCATGCTAGTGAATAAGTTAACGCGACGGCGCGCTTGTGGCGCTGCGGTGCGCCAGAAGACGCCGGCGTTCGCTGGCGGCGTGGTGTTGAGAGGGGTGAAACGGGTCTGATGCGAACGGGAGAGACCGGTCTCAATCTGATCAAAGGATATGAAGGCCTGCGCATGTCGGCGCATTACGCGCCGAGCGAGCAGTGGACCGTCGGTTACGGCCATACCTCGACAGCCCGTCACGGCATGAGCGTCACCGAAGGCGACGCCGAACGGCTCCTCAAAGACGATGTGGGACCGATCGAACAGCTTATCAGCGACACCGTGCGCGCGCCGCTCAATCAGAATGAGCATGACGCGCTGGTCTCGCTGATTTTCAATATCGGCGAAGAAAACTGGAAACGCTCAACTGTGCTTCGCAAGCTCAACGCCGGCGACAAGATCGGCGCGGCCAATGCCTTCGAACAATGGACGAAAGCTTTCGTCAATAACGAGCTTGTCACGCTGGATGGTCTCGTACGCCGTCGGGCGGCGGAAAAGTCGCTGTTCCTCATGCCCACCGACGCCTCGCTGGTGGTGCCGAGCTCCGACGTCTTACCGGCGGCCGAATGCGAACCCGAATACGTCTCCGACAAGGTGCTGGGCGCCAAGCCGCTTGTGGATTTCAACGCAATCAAGGCGGAGCGGAAAAAAGCGCTGACCACGGAAGAAAAAGCGGCGCGTACGCGCGCGCTGTTCGCGGCGACCCAGGCGCTTTCCGGCGATCCGTCGAAAATGATTATTTCAAAAGCCGAAGAACACGCGGATATGGGCGTTACGATCGGTGCCGTTCTGGCGGGTCTGCTCGCTTTTGCGCTTACCGTCGTCGGCGCCCTTTTGCTGCTCGGCCAGGAAGCTCCGGCGCTCGCCGAGGCGATCGGGATCAGCTATGAGCGTTTCGCGGTGATCTTTGAAAACCTGCCCATGTGGCTTTCCGCGGTCGGCGCGGCGATGTGCTATTTCATTCTCTACATTCTCGTGAAGCGCTCTGTACGCCACGATATCAAACGCCAGCGCGCCCGCGATGTCGCTCGGCTGCGCGTGGCCGAATAATTCCCGCCCCGGGCGGCCTGATTGGAATTCATGACGGTTCACCTCGTGAAATTGTGCGTCGGTGCGCAAAGCGTGGGCGACCTTGAGGCGTGGATTGAGAAAAAGGCGGGGGCGAACAAAAAAGCCCGCGGCCGCCGCATTCATGACCATGTCACGCGCATGCGGCCGCGCCGTGAGCAAGAACTGCTGAGCGGCGGTTCGCTATACTGGGTGATCAAGGGCGTCGTGTTGGCGCGCCAGGAAATTATGGGTTTCGAACAGCGTATCGGCGCCGATGGAATCGAACGCACCGCGATCTTGCTCAAACCGCAGCTTGTGCTGACGCAAGCGCAGCCGCGCCGAGCGTTCCAGGGGTGGCGCTATCTTTCCGCCCAGGACGCGCCGCAGGATCTGCCCGACCGGCGCAGCAACGCGCCGCCGCCGGAACTGAGCGCAAAACTCGCTGAGTTGGGGCTATTGTAAATCATGATCGGCAATAGGCGCATATTGGCGGCGAGCGCCGGCGCCTTGGGCGTCGCCGGCGCCGCGACGGTTGCTATCGTTTTGGGGCCCGGTCGCTGGGCGAGCGAACCGGCGCCGCGGGAAAGCGCATCCCGCGAGATTTGTCTCAAATCCGACCTGCCGTTTTTTGAAGGCGCCGCAGCACGCTGTTATCAGCGCGCGGAACTTACGCGCCTGCAAAGCGCGCAGCTGGTCGACCAGCGCGGCCAGGCCCTCGTTTTAACCATGATCCATTCCAGCGATCCCGCCGCGCCGCCGGAAGACGTCTTCACCTGTCGGCAATATGACGAAGCGCTTGTTGAAGGCCGGTATGCCGCGACCACGCGCGACATACGCCGGGCAGCTTATTTCGTCAGGGCCTGCGGCGCCCTCGACTTGCTGCTTGAGGCGCGCCCGGTGCAAACGAGCTATTTCGTTGACGGCTCGCCGGATGCGACCGAAATCGCTTCGCTTGGCGGCGATTCGCTGTTGCGGCTGGGCGCTGACGCCTCGTTATCGCCGGGGCCGCCGGCGGTCGAACGCCAGAATGCGACGAATTGGCGTATTTCCTTTGATGACCAGCAGGTGATTCTCCAGGAAATCGCCAATGCTGATTTTGATGGGGATGGGATCGAGGAAATCCTGGCTTTTCTCGCCGCCAGCCCTGAATTCGGCACGGCCGTCGTTTACACAGTGGCGCTTTTGGAAAAGGACAGCGCAAGCGGGCCGGTCCGGCTGACGCCGCCGCCCGCCTATGAAGAACCCGCAGGCCCCTCGGATGCGCCCTGAAAGACTTGAAATCCTTTACCCGCCTTGCGATTCGCCTCAACTAAAAGCCGCGCCCGGATTGGCCTTCGCGGCTGCCGGCCTTATGATGGGTTAGTCGGTGGGGCGCAAATGCTTGGAACAGGAGACGCCGGTCGTGCGACGAATGCAGTTGTTGAGCGCAATCATTGCGTTGTCGTTTCTCACCGCCTGCTCGACATTGTCCGGCAATGAATCGAACACGGCCGAGTCCGACGCTATCGGCGAAGCCGATCCGATCATTGTCGCGACGCTTAAGGCGGAGGTTGAACAGCTGAAAGCGGAAAACGCGGAACTGTCGGACCGTGTCTCGGCGCTGACAATGGAAAATCAAATACTCCTTGCCGAAAATGACGATAGTTTGGACGAGGATGCGGAAGGGGCGCCGCTTCAGGCCAACCTGCGTGATGCGCCGACCATCGCCGTGCCCGACCCGCAACCGAAACCGGACGCCGTGGTCGATGATCCGGACGCGCCGGCGCTGGCCAGTTCCGACGTGCCGGTAAAGCCATCCCCGCGTTTGGTTCAGCCGACCTTCGCTGCGACCGATGCGGTTTTCGAAAGCGAAGCCAATGGCGAAATCGAAACCGAAAGCGTTCTTTTCGGCGTGCATCTCGCCTCTTATCGCACGCTTGCCGATGCGCGCGACGGCTGGCGCAAATTGCAGCGCGAAAACCCCGATGAGCTTGGCCTTCTGGAGCCGCGCATCGAAACGGCCGCGATTCCCGAGCAAGGCGTTTTCATGCGCCTGATCGGCGGCGGGTTTTCGTCCCAGGAAAAAGCCGCGGCGCTGTGCGCCAGCCTGGATCCCAGAGGCGTTTATTGCGCCGTGACGGATTTCAGCGGCGACAAGCTTTCGCTCGGCGACTAATCTGTTGGGTTAGCCCGGCGGGGCGATATCGAACTCGCGCTTGTCAAAGACGCGCCCTTCGTATTCGGCTTGTCCTTCATAGCGAAGCGTAAGGGTCCCCGGCCCGAGAGAGAAAAATCCGAACGGGATTTCAATTCGCCGCATTTCCGCGTCGACAAACCCGGCGACATTCGCGCGAATTCCAAGTATTTTCTCCGGCTCGCGCGAGTCTGCCGGTTTGAAAGACGCGACAATGCGGCCGAAAGTTGAAATCTCGCCTTTCGGTTTGATCGTCGTGGAGATCAACAGCATGCCTTCGTTGTCGCGTAAGAGTTTAGTCTCGCCGATGGCGGCGGCGGCGCGCCCTGCGCCGCGCAACAACACCGGCGCGGAAACGCCTGCGCCGATATCGACTTCAAGACCGCCATTGCTGGCCTTGCGGATCGCCGTCCGCGCCGCTGCGGTTTCGATCAACAGATGCGAACGGCGCTCGCCTGGCGGCGGTGTCTGTCCGTCCTTAAGCGCCACCGTCACGGTGATCCGCGCGCCAGGCTCAAGGCGAAACTGGGCGGGCGACAAGGTCAAATAGGGCGCGGCGCTAAACCGTGTGCGCGCGCCGGCGTCTGCTGGCGCGTATCCCGTTTCCGTCGCCGTCAAGTCGATCCAGGTCACGCGGCCGTGGAGAATGCGCGTTGACGGGTTCAAAATGGAAAACGTCGCCTCGCCGCGATCCGCCGCCAGCACTTGGCGCAGTGGGCTCAGCGCGATGTCTGCAGAGGCTGGCGCTGGCGCGAGAAAAGCGCAGAAAAAGGCGGCCAGCGTCGCTTTCAGACGGTCTCGATTTCGAAATGAGAATCGGATCATCTTATCAGACTACCTGCGGGCTTGTTTCCCCGAGGTAAGCAAGAAGCGTGAAAATAGCGGCGCTAAGACGGATTTTCGGGCGAATTTCATGACGCATGTCATCGTTCTGGGGAATGAAAAGGGCGGCTCGGGCAAGTCGACAACCGCCATGCATCTGATCGTGGCGCTGCTCAGAAGCGGCCGGAAGGTCGGCGCGGTTGATTTGGATCTTCGTCAGCGAAGCCTCACGCGATACCTTGAAAACCGGCGAAAGTTTTCGAAAATCAAAGGGAAAGCCCTGCCTTTGCCAGTGGTTTCCCAGGTTGAAACATCATCTCTCGACAGCCGCGAGGAATCCAAACACCGGGAAACGGAAAGCCTTCAACAGGCTTTGATCGCGCTTGAAGGCTGTGATTTCGCCGTCATTGATTGCCCCGGCGCCGACACGCATCTAGCGCGGCTGGCGCACCTGCATGCGGACACCATTGTCACCCCGCTCAACGACAGTTTTGTCGATTTTGATATGCTTGCCCGGCTTGATCCCGAAACCGGCCGGGTCGCCGGTCCGAGCCTTTACAGCGAAATGGTCTGGACCGCGCGCAAGGAAAGGGCGATGACCGGCGTTCCCGGCGGCATCGACTGGATCGTCATGCGCAACCGCCTGTCGGCGACCCGCGCGCGCAACAAGAAGAAAATGGGCGAAAAACTCGAAGATCTCGCCGCGCGCATCGGCTTTCGCCTTGCCCGAGGGTTCGGCGATCGCGTCATCTATCGCGAGTTGTTCCCCATGGGTCTGACGCTGCTTGATCTCGGCGGCAAGGGCGCGCCGATGCGGCTGTCGACCATGAGCCATATTACGGCGCGGCTTGAAATCCGCTCCCTCGTCGCCGCGCTCAATCTGCCTCAGCCGGACGTTCGCGAGGAAGCGGCGTAGGAACGCCTGCGCGCCGCGGCACGATGTGCTATCAGATCGGGTCTTTGATCAGCGGCGGAACTTATCCGATATGTCACTTGGCGTGATCGCATTGCTGCTCGCCGGCGCAGGGGCGGGATGGCTGCTCTGGCGCGCAGCGCGCAGCCGGACCGGCGGCGGACGCAATGTCACGCTGCTCAAGATCGTTATCTGGCTCGGCCTCGCTGCTGTGCTCTTCGCCGCCAAGCTCTGGCCGTTGGCGCTGATGGTGCTGCTCGCCGCCGGCGCGGTGACGGCGATCGAGATGTGGCGCGACGGCGCCGTCGCCAGGGACGAAGGCGCAAACCCTGAACCGCCGGCGCTGAGCAAGGCGATGACCGTGGACGAGGCGGCCGCCATGCTCGGTGTTTCGATCGACGCAGACGAACAGCAAATTCAGGCCGCTTACAAAAAGTTGATCGCGCAAATCCATCCCGATAAGGGCGGCACGGACTATCTCGCGGCGCAGATCAACGAAGCGCGCGATGTGATGCTGAGCGCCGTGGGCGAAGAATGAAGGCCGCAGCCTTTATCCAAATATCTCCGCTAAAAAGGTCTTCATCGCGATCCAGGATCGTGCGTCCGCCGCGGCGTTATAGACCGTGCCGAAATCAGGATCGTTCGCCTCGGGATTGGTGAAAGCGTGCATCGTTCCGCCATAGGCGTGCAGTTGCCAGTCCGCGCCCGCTTCGGTGAGCTCCTTGCCCAGAGCCTCGACGTCTTTGGGGGGCGCCATGGGATCGTCCCAGCCATGCAGCGCCAGGACTTTCGCCTTGATTTTCTTGCCGGCCGTGTTGCCCGGCGCGTTGAGAAGGCCGTGAAAGCTGACGACGCCGGCAAGGTCCGCGCCGGTGCGGGCGATGTCGAGCGCGCATAAACCGCCGAAACAAAAGCCGATAGCCGCGATTTTCCCCGAGTCGACTTCCGGTTGCGCGCGCAAAATGTCGGCGATCTTCAACAATCGCGATTGCAGCATGGAACGGTCTTCCACGAATGGCGTCATCAACGCCTGGTTCTCTTCGGTGGAAGTCCCGAGCACGCCCTTGCCGTAAAGATCGAGCGCGAAACCCGCATAGCCGAGTTCAGCGAGCTTTTTCGCCTTTTCAACGTCAAAATCGCTGCGCCCCGCCCAGGCGTGGCAAACCAAAACGCCTGGCCGTTCCCCGGACTGACCGTCGTCCGCGGCGAGGATCGCTTCGAAGGTCTTGCCTTCAAAGTCGTATTCGACGGATCGCGTCTTAATCGTCATCTCAATCTCCCGTTTTTACCCCTCGAGCGCGCCGATGCGGCTGATTTTCAAGGTGTTGGTTTTGCCCGGCCGCCCGAAGGGATAGCCCGCCGTGATAATGATTCGTTCGCCGTCGGCGCCGCCATGGTTTTTCGCAAGATAATCGGCCTTTTCGATCATTTCATGAAAATGGGAAATATCCTCGGTGACGACCGGCCGAACGCCCCAGAAGAGCGCGAGCTGACGCGCCACTGTCTCGTCCGGCGTTGCGGCGATCACCGGGCAGTGCGGCCGGTCGCGGGAAAGCCGCCGCGCGGTCGATCCTGTCTTGGTGTAGGCGACGGCGAATTTGCAATCGAGCACTTCGGCGATGCGCCGCGCCGACAGGGTGATGGCGTCGGCCGTGGTATAAATCACATTGTCGTTGGAATCGATCTGATAACCGCCTGATTCTTCATCGCGTTCGGTGGCCATGATGATGCGGTCCATGATTGCGACGGCGGTCGGGGGATGGCGCCCGACTGCGGTTTCCGCCGACAGCATCACCGCATCGGCGCCCTGGTAGACGGCCGTCGAAACGTCGGACGCTTCCGCGCGGGTCGGCGCGATCGATTCGATCATCGATTCGAGCATGTGCGTCGCCACGATCACCGGTTTGCCGGCGCGGCGGCAGGTACGGACGATGCGCCGCTGCATCAGGGGCACTTCTTCGGGTGCGCATTCGACGCCGAGATCGCCGCGCGCCACCATGATCACGTCCGACAGCGCGATGATTTCATCGAGATGGTCGACGGCCGCGGGTTTTTCGATCTTCGAGATGATCCCGGCCCGGCCCTTGATCAGGTCTTTGGCCTCTTCGACGTCGGCCGGCTTCTGGATGAAGGAAAGCGCAATGTAATCGACGCCAAGACCGAGGGCGAATTCGAGATCTTGCTTGTCCTTGTCGGTGAGGGCGGAAATCGGCAGCGTGCGGCCCGGCGCGTTGATTCCCTTTCTGCTCTTGAGATCGCCTGGGGTGTCGGCGCGGACCATAATTGCGTCGCCGGTTCTTTGCGTAACGGTGACCTGCAACTTGCCGTCGTCGAATTTGAGGATGTCCTCGGGCGCGAGCGCGTCAAGCAACTCCTGATGCGGCACTGGGATGACATTTTCTTCGTCCGTCTCCGCCGCGAAAAGGACTTTGTATTCAGCGCCGTATTTGAGTTTGATCGAACCGCCGGAAAACGCGCCGGCGCGGATTTTCGGGCCCTGAAGGTCGGCGAAGACGGCAAGCGGCGAATCGGATTCGGCCTCGATCTCGCGGATCGCCTGGGCCACGGCCGCCAGTTTTTCATGCTCGCCGTGGCTCATATTGAGGCGGTAGATATCGACGCCGGCGTTGAACAAAAGGCGCAACATGGACGGCGACGCGCTCGCCGGGCCGATAGTCGCAACAATCTTGCAGAAACGATCTCTCATGAAGCGCTTTCCTTGCTTTGGCGGCGACAGGCGGGACTATAGTGCGGTCCGTTCTGATCACAAGAATCGCGCTGGGGGCGGAAAGGCCTTTCGCGAAAGGCCGTCTATCCGCACAGCTTTGCCTTGGCCGCTTCATATTCCCGCGCCAGGCGGTCGACGAAGGCGGCCGCGGTCGTGACTTCCGTCACCGCGCCGATGCCCTGGCCGCAGCCCCAGATGTCTTTCCAGACCTTTTTGGCGCTTTCCCCGCTGGATTTGAAATCCATCTTCGACGGGTCGGATTGAGGCAGATTGTCCGGATCGAGTCCGGCATTGCGGATCGATGTCTTGTGGTAATTGCCGTCCACCCCGGAAAAATAATTCGTGTAAATGATATCGTCGGCCATGCCGTCGACGATGCCCTGCTTATAGGCGGGATCGGCGTTGGCTTCTTCCGTGGCGATGAACGCCGAGCCGATATAGGCGAAGTCCGCGCCCATGGCTTCGGCGGCGAGCACGGACCGGCCGTTGGCGATGCAGCCCGACAGCGCCAGGGGGCCGGAAAACCACTCGCGAATTTCCTGAACCAACGCGAAGGGCGATTGCACGCCGGCATGCCCGCCCGCGCCGGCGGCGACGGGGATCAGCCCGTCGGCGCCTTTGTCGACGGCTTTTCTGGCGAATGTGTTGTTGATCACATCATGGAGTACAAGCCCGCCATAGGAGTGGATCGCTTCGTATACCTCCTTCCGCGCGCCGAGGGAGCAGATGACGATGGGAACCTCATGTCTCACGCAGGCCTCAAGATCGGCCATGAGCCGGTCGTTAGAGCGGTGAACGATCTGGTTGACGGCGTAAGGCGCGGCGGGACGGTCCGGATTTTCATCGTCATGGCGTGCAAGACTATCCTTGATGTCCGTCAGCCAGTCGTCGAGCGCTTCCTGTGGCCGCGCGTTGAGCGCCGGAAAAGCGCCAACGACGCCGGCCTTGCACTGGGCGATCACCAGTTTCGGCGTTGAGACGATGAACATCGGCGCCCCGATGACAGGCAGGCGCAACCGCGATTTGATCTCTTCGATGGTCGGCATGAACGGCTCCGGCGAGACTTTAGGCACGCTAGTTGAGATCGCTGCGCTTTTGCAATGGCGCTGTGCAGCCGCCTACAAACCCATCTGCCGCGCGGCAAGATCGTTCATAATTTCTTCCGAACCGCCGCCGATGGCCATGACGCGCACCTCGCGGTAGATGCGTTCCACCCGGCATCCGCGCATGAACCCCGCGCCGCCGAGAATCTGCACCGCCTCGCGGGCGCAAAATTCCATGGTTCGGCTCGCCTGCACTTTCAGCAGCGAAAGCTCGGCGACAGGGGCGTCGCCCTGTAAGACGCGCCAGGCGCAATGATCGAGATAGGCGGTCGAGGCGTTTACGCGGCGGACCATTTCCGAGAATTTGTGGCGCACGACCTGGTGTTTCGCCAGCGGCTTGCCGAAAGTGCGGCGCTCGCGCGCCCAGGCCGCCGCATCCTCGATGCAGACCCGCGCAAAGGCGATCGCCTGCGCCGCCATGGAGATGCGCTCGCTGTTGAAATTGGCGACAATGCCGGCAAAGCCCGCATCTTCCCGGCCGATGAGATTTTCCGCCGGGACTTTAACGTCATCGAAATGGATCGAGGCCGTATCTGACATCCACCAGCCCATTTTCTCAAGCGGCGTTCGCGTTATGCCTTTTCGGTCCGCCTCGATCAGCAGAAAAGACAGCCCGCCGGCGCCGTCGCCGCCGGTGCGCACGGCGACCGTCAGATAATCGGCGCGCATGCCCGTGGTGATGAAGGTCTTTTCTCCGTTCACGATGTAATGGTCGCCGCGGCGTTCGGCCCTGGTCCGGAGATTGGCGACGTCCGAACCGCCGGAAGGTTCGGTCACGCATAGCGCGATGAGCTTTTCGCCGGCGAGCACCGGCGGCGCGATGCGCGCTTTGAGTTCTTCGGCGCCCATGGCCATGATCGGCGGCAGGCCGATGCCGTGAGTCATAAGCCCGGCGATAAGCCCGCCTGAACCGGCGCGGGCGAGTTCCTCCACCGAAATGATGGAATGAAAAATGTCGATGCCCTCGCTGACGCCGCCATATCTTTCCGGAAAGCCCAGCCCGATCAGCCCGACCGCGGCTGCTTTTTGATGCAGTTTGCGGGGAAAGGCGCCGGCTTCATCCCACTCATTTACATGGGGTGCGATCTCGCGCTCGACAAAGCTGCGCACGGTCCGTCGCCACGCATCGTGGCTTTCGCCCATATGGGGGCAGGGAAGGCGTGTTGAGTCGAAATCGAGCGGGTGGGTCATCGAGGCCAGCATACCAAGCGACGTCGGGGCCGCAATTGCGCCGCGCAGCGCTCAAAGATCGGCAAGGACCGCAGCCGGGCTGTCATGACCGGCTTCGCCGAGGGCCCGAAGCGCGTCGCGTCGCCTGCCGCGTTCGGGATGGGGATCCGGCGCGCATGAAACGCGCAGCAGCGTTGCGATGTAGTTTTCATCGAGTCCATGCTCGCGCGCGCCGGCGATCACCAGAGCAAGATACCAGTCATAAGGTTTCAGCCCGGCGACGGGCGCGCGCGCGATATAAGTGGTGTGACAAAAAACGCCGTTGCGCGTCATGCAAACGACATTGAATTCGTCCGTGCGATCATAACCGACGCCTTTTTCCTCTACGCGGTCGAGCGCTGGCATGTCGGCGGCGGCGATATCGTAAAGCACGCCGAAAATGCGCGCGCTGTCGTTTTTTACGCGCGCAAGCGTCGCCTTGCCGGAGCCGTCCAGGCTCGGCTTTGAAAATGCTATGCGCCAGCCGGCAACGGACGCTGGACCGCGCACTCGCGCGCTCGGACACCGCGCTCGAAGCCGGGCGCTCAGCATGTTCGAGCCATAGGCGAAATAGGTCACCGTTCGCATCGCCTATCGCCTTGCATGGCGTTGGCGGAAATGCAAATGAGACTTTCGTGCGGGCTTTGACATTACGGGAGAAAAACCATGCCGTTCACGCCTTACCTGTCTTTTGACGGCGACTGCGCCGACGCGTTCGATTTTTACAAATCCGTCTTCGGCGGGGAATTCACCTACCGTTCAACTTTCGCGGACGCACCGCCGGATATGGGCGTTTCCGACGAAGACAAAGATAAGATCATGCATGTCTCGCTGATGGTGGATGACGCCGTCCTGATGGGATCGGACGTTCCCAAAAGCGTGGGGGAACGGCCGACACCCGCTAATTCCATCTCCGTTACCTTTACGCCAAAAAGCAAGGCCGAGGCCGACGCGATTTTCACCAGGCTCGCCGGCGACGGCGGACAAGAAACCATGCCGATGCAGGATACGTTCTGGGGCGCCTATTTTGGCATGTGCAAAGACAAATACGGCGTCAGCTGGATGCTCGACTTTATTGAAAGCTGAGGGCGCGCGCCCGGCGCGCCGCTCAGGCGCATATCGCCGGGCCCTGAAAAGCTTTTAGACGGCGCCGTCGCGTGTCGGTTCGGTGTAAGGCCAGTTCGGCGGCTCCTCGACGGCCTTGCGGTAAAGATGCCAGGTGGCGTGGCCGATCACCGGCACGACGACGCCAAGGCCGATAAGAAACAGCGCCGTTCCGCCGGCCATGGACAGCGCGATAATAAATCCCCAAAGCGCCACGGTCTGCGGGCTTTTCATCGTCACGCGCAATGACGTCACCACCGCGGTCGCCGCGCCCACCGGACGATCGAGCAGCATGGGGAAGGAAACGACATTGGCGGCGAGCACGACAGCGGCGAACACAAAACCCGCGATATGGCCGGCAATGATCAGCGTCCAGCCTTCCGGCGTCGTAAGCACGCGACTGAAAAATTCACGCGGCTCGTAATAGCCGGCGTACCCCAATGTCATTTGGAAAATGGTGTCCGCGGCCAGCAGCCACAGGAAAAACCAGGCGAACAAAACGCCCGCCAGAATAACGACGGCCCAAACCTGCGTGCGCTCAAACGTTCTGCCGATTTCATTCCAGGAGAACGGACGGCCGCATTCGCGCCGGCGGCTGACATGGTAGAGCACGATGGCCGCGAACGGTCCCATCAGGGCCATGCCGCTGGCGACCGGAAAGACCAGCGGCAAGACATTATAGCCCAGCGCGATCCCGGCGGCGAACGCCGCGCCTAACGGATAAAACAATCCGAACACCAGCATATAACTCGGCTTGGTGCGAAAATCGGCAAAGCCCCGCTTTAACGCGTCCCAAACGTCATCCGGCGTTAACGCGCGCACTTCGATGTCGTGGGTTTCGGGAACGACAATCTCCCCGCTTTCAACGAGACGATGCGTTTCTGGCACAGGCGTCATAACGGACTCTCCATCATGCCCCTGTCAAACTACTCTTCTCCTTGGCGAATGTCCAACCAAGGACCATTATGCTGCATTGCAAACAACAGGCTGGACGTTGCTTCCGATCGGCGCCAGTTTGGCGTCATGGGTCGTCTTTCGGTCAAGGCATTCGCTGCAAAGTTGCGTCAGGGCGCCTTTATACGCTTCGCAACGATCGGACTGATCGCGACGGCGCTGCATGGCGCCGTGTTGCATATGATGGTTGTCCAGGCGGGGCTGCATCCGACTCTCGCCAACGTCTTCGCCTTTTCAACAGCATTCGTCTTTTCCTATTTTGGACATTATTTCGTTTCGTTTCGCTCGCGCGAACGGCACGCCAAAAGCGCGTCGCGGTTCCTGACGATCGCCGTCGGCGGCCTTGGGTTGAACAGCGCGATTTTCGGCGTTGTCGTTAACTGGCTCGGCCTGCACTACTGGATTGCGTTTGCGCTGGTCGTGACCATGACGCCGACGGTCGTTTTTTTCGCGTCAAAGCGCTTTGCGTTCAGCGCCGGCTAGAGCGTTTTCAGGAAAAGTGGGAACCGGTTTTCCGTCGAAAACGCGACAAAACAAGAATCTAGAGCACGTTCGCGACTCCAATTAAAGTGAACGTGCTCTAGATTTTCTGATTATACTCGCCGACTTGCGGGTGTTTGCGCAATTCCGCGTCGAGTTCGGCGAACATCGCTTTCATATTATCCTCCGAAGTCGGACTTTCGACGACGACGACAACTTCCGGCTTATTGGAGGATGCGCGGATAAGCCCCCAGGTGCCGTCCTCGGCGGTTATGCGCACGCCGTTGACCGTGACGACATCGCGGATCGGCTGGCCGATGATCTTGCCGCCGGATTTGGCGTGCTCCTCGAAAGCGCGCACGATTTGCTCGACGACGGCGTATTTTTCTTCGTCGGGACAGTGCGGCGACATGGTCGGCGACTGCCAAGTCTTGTCCAGAGACTTGCGCAAGTCGGACAGTTTCTTGTGCGGATTGCGGTCAAGCATCTGGAGGAGCGCGATGGCCGCGACCAGGCCATCGTCATAACCGCGACCCACCGGCGCGTTGAAAAAGAAATGGCCGGACTTTTCAAAGCCGGCGAGCGCGCCGAGCTCATGGCTCTTGCGCTTGATGTAGGAATGGCCGGTTTTCCAGTAGACTGTTTCGGCGCGGTTCGCCTTCAGGACAGGATCGGTCACGAACAGGCCGGTCGATTTCACGTCAACGACGAATTGCGCGTTTTCATGCAGCGCCGATAAATCCCGGGCGATCAGCACGCCGATCTTGTCGGCGAATATCTCTTCGCCCTCGTCATCGACGACGCCGCAGCGATCGCCGTCGCCGTCAAAGCCGAGTGCGACATCGGCGCCGTATTCGCGCACGGCGTCGCGCATGGCGTGCAGCATGGCCATGTCTTCCGGGTTCGGATTATATTTCGGAAAGCTGTGGTCGAGGTCGGCGTCCATGGGCACGACCTCGACGCCGAGGCGCGCCAGCGCTTCCGGAGCGTAAGCGCCCGCGGTGCCATTGCCGCAGGCGGCGATGACTTTAAGCGGCCGTTTGATCGATACGCCTTCGACAACATCGGCGATATACCGCTCGCGCATGCCCTCGATATAAGTATAGGCGCCGCCGGGGTGGGCCGTGTATGCGCCGGAAAGGACGATCTCCTTGAGACGGCCCATTTCTTCCGGCCCGAAGGTGAGCGGTTTTTGGGCGCCCATCTTCACGCCGGTCCAGCCGTTTTCGTTGTGGCTCGCCGTCACCATGGCGACGCAGGGAATGTCGAGGTCGAACTGAGCGAAATAGGCGACCGGCGACAGCGCCAGGCCGATATCGTTCACCTCCATGCCGGCGCTCATCAGGCCGACCGTCAGCGCCTGTTTGATGGAGGCGGAATAGCTGCGGAAATCGTGGCCGACGACGATGCGCGGCTCTTTTCCCATCTCGTGGATCAGCGTTCCGAGCCCTGCGCCCAGCGCCTGAACGCCGAGCAGGTTGATCTCCTTTTCGAACAGCCAGCGTGCGTCATATTCGCGAAATCCGGTGGGTTTGACGAGGGGCGTGATTTCATAGTCGAGCGTGTTGGATTGAAGATCGGGGCGCGGTCTCGGGAGCATTTTCAGACTTTCCTGGCAGGGTTCGCCGCGCACTTTACGACTGGCGGCGATATACGCAACCCTGCGATAAACAGCCTAGAATCAGTGACAAAGTCGACCGACTTGCTCATAGTCGTCGCCTTTGCCGGCAAGCGCGGCGCCGTGAAAACGCCGGCGCAATATTACAGAGGTCGTCATGGAGCTTCCGTTCGAGATCAGCGAGATCGGCCTGCGCGGGCAAAGCGCGATCGGGCTTGTGGCATTCGTCTTCATCGCCTGGCTGTTTTCCAGCGGCAAAATGCGGTTTCCATTCTTCGCTGCGGTCTGGACCATCGGCGCGCAGATCGTCATTGCCGCGGTCTTGCTTTACCTGCCGCCGGCGCGCGAAGCGCTGGAGTCTTTGCGCACGGTCGTGCTGGCGCTGCAGGAAGCGACCCAGGCCGGCACGTCTTTCGTTTTCGGCTATCTCGGCGGCGGCGACGCGCCGTTCGAAGTCACCAATGAAAGCGCAATGTTCAACTTCGCCTTCGGCGCGCTGCCGCTGGTGATATTTTTCTCCGGTCTGTCGGCGCTGTTATGGCACTGGAAGATATTGAAAATCGTCGTGCGGGGTTTTGCGTTTTTGCTTGAACGGGTTTTCCGCGTCGGCGGCGCGGTGGCGCTGTCGTCGGCGGCGAACGCGTTTCTCGGCCAGACCGAAGCGCCGCTGATGATCCGGCCGTTTCTCGAGCGAGTGTCGCGCTCCGAACTGTTCGTCATCATCACTGGCGGCTTTGCGACGGTCGCAGGGTCGGTGATGGCGGTCTACGCCATCATCCTGAAAGAGATCGATCCGTCGATACTGGGGCACATCATCGTCGCCTCGATCATTTCCGTGCCGGCGGCGATCCTGATGGCGCAGATCATGATACCCGCCGAGCGCGGCGAAACGCCGACGCCCTCCGACGCGGCGGACGACTTCGCCTACGCCAGTTCTATGGACGCCTTCGTCAAGGGGGTCACTGACGGGCTGGCGCTTTTTCTCAACATCATCGCCGCGCTGATCGCCTTCACGGCGCTGGCCGCGCTCGTCAACATCATGCTTAGCGCCGCGCCGGACGTCGCCGGTGAGCCGCTCACCCTGGAGCGTATTCTCGGCGCTGTCTTTGCGCCGCTGATGTGGCTCGCGGGCGTTCCTTGGGAGGAGGCGTTCGACGCAGGCTCGTATATGGGGATCAAGACCGCCGTCAACGAACTCTTCGCCTATGTTCAGTTGGCGAACGCCGAAGCGGGAACCTTCAGCGAGCGGAGCTTCCTGATACTGGTTTATTCCATGTGCGGATTTGCAAATTTCGCCAGCCTCGGCATCGTCATCGGCGGGCTGACCGTCCTGGCGCCGGGCCGACGCCAGGACGTCATCAGTCTCGCCCCGCGGGCGCTGATCTCGGGCACGCTGGCGACGTTGATGACCGGCGCTGTCATCGGGCTTATCTGGTTCGGCTGATCCGCCGACAGTCTTCACAATCGCGTTGGCTGTTGTGGAGTTCTTTGCGCGTCTGTTTAACTTGGCGCATGCAATGGCCAGATGCCCATTCGCGCCGTGCGACGGCGGCAAAAATATGCAATAGGAATTCTGATGACCAAGCCAATTGAACTTTACTACTGGCCGACGCCGAACGGCTGGAAGGTGACGATCTTTCTTGAGGAAGCCGGCCTTCCCTATAACGTCAATTTCGTGAACATCGGGGAAGGCGATCAGTTCAAGCCCGACTTTTTGAAGATTTCGCCCAACAACAAAATGCCGGCGATTATCGATCCCGAAGGACCCGGCGGCGCGCCGATTTCCATCTTTGAATCCGGCGCCATCCTGCAATATCTCGGACGCAAGACCGGCAAGTTCTATCCCGCCGACGAGCGCGCCCGGGTAAAAGTCGATCAATGGCTGATGTGGCAGATGGGCGGCGTTGGTCCCATGCTCGGCCAGCTTCACCATTTCAACAATTACGCGGCCGAAAAAATCGACTACGCCATTAAGCGCTATGAAAACGAAGCCCATCGCCTGTATGGCGTGCTGAACGAACGGCTGGCGGAAAACGACTTTGTCGCCGGCGACTATTCCATCGCCGACATGGCGATCGCCGGCTGGACCAAGTCATATGAGCGCCACAATATCGATCCGGGAGAATTCCCCCATTTCAAGCGCTGGATCGATGCGGTGACCGCTCGCCCGGCGGTGCAGCGCGGATTCGCCGTCGGTAAAGAGCGCCGCAGCGATATTTCGGACAACGATAAGGCGAAAAGCATTCTGTTCGGCCAGCGCGCCCGCTAAGATGTGTGCAAATGAGGAGCGGCGATGTCGGAAAGCTGGAAAAAGGGCGGATGTCATTGCGGGGCGGTCGCCTGGGAAGCCTTGCTTGAGGACGATGTGGTCGCCCATGATTGCAACTGCTCCATGTGTGAAAAGACGGGCTTTTTGCACCTCATTATTCCGCAGTCGAAATTCCGTTTGATCGCCGGCGAAGATGCGCTTACGGAATATCGTTTCAACACGGGCGTGGCGAAACATTATTTCTGCAAACATTGCGGCGTGAAATCGTTCTATGTGCCGCGTTCCAATCCTGACGGCTATTCGCTCAACCTGCGCGCCATGGATCGGGCGCAGTTCGCGTCCGTAACGATCGAGCCGTTCGACGGGCGCAACTGGGAGGATAACGCCGCCGCGCTGGCGGAACTTTCAAGAGACGATGGCTGAAGCGTTAGCACCGCTGTTAAAGGAGATTCGCGCCTGCCGCATTTGCGTCGAGGCGCCGTTGAAATCGCCGCTGCCCCATGAGCCGCGGCCGGTGCTGCAGGCGGCGAAGTCTGCGCGGCTCGCCATATTCGGTCAGGCGCCGGGCAATCTCGTCCACCAGACCGGCAAGCCGTTCAACGATCCGTCCGGCGATCGTCTGCGCGATTGGATGGGCTTGACGAAAGCACAGTTTTACAGCCCGGCAAAACTCGCCATCATTCCCATGGGTTTTTGCTTTCCCGGTTATGACGACAAAGGCTCAGACCTGCCGCCGCGCAAGGAATGCGCGGCGCGCTGGCGCGCCCGGCTGATGGCGGCGCTGCCCAATCTTGAGACCTGCATTCTCGTCGGCGGCTACGCCCAGAAGTGGCATCTGGGCGCGGCGGCGAAAAAAAACCTGACCGAAACCGTCGCGGCCTGGCGCGATTATGCGCCGCGGTTCTTTCCGGCCCCGCATCCATCCTGGCGCAACAACGCCTGGCTGAAAAAGAATCCCTGGTTTGAAAAAGAACTCCTGCCGGTTCTCCGCAGGCGGATACGCAAGCTTATGAATTAGTTTTTTGCTGCTCCAGTTTTTTCAGTATGTCGCTGATGCGCCCGAGCGTTGAAAGTTCGCGTGCGCTCAATGACGATAATTCACGCGCAATCAACTCAAGCCGCCTTCGCCGCCCTGCTTCCACGAGTTTGCGGCCCTTGGGCGTGGCGCGCACAGTTACAGACCGGGCGTCGTCCGAACGCCGTTTGCGCTCCGTCAAACCAAGCTTTTCAAGGGCGGAAACGATGCGCGAAATCGCCGGCGCGCTGACGCCTTCGATTTCCGCGAGCCGATTGACGCTTTGCGGGCCGGCGTAAGCAAGAACGGACAGCAAAGACAACCGTTCGGCGCTCAACCCGCTTTTCTTATCGGCTGTGCGCGCCCGACGCAGGAGATGGATGGCGAGGGAATGGAGCGCATTTGCAGTTTGCATGAGCGCGCTGTTTTTTGCGCCCGCGGGCAGGGGGGGTATTGACAAGATATTTAACCTTATTAAATGTTAATACTGTTAAAAGAGTAGATAAGGGCGGTCCATCGTGCAAGCCTCAGACATAAAGTCCATCGGCCAGATCCATATCAGTGCGAAGGATTTCGAACGCGCTAGGGCGTTTTATCGAGACGTCCTAGGTCTTCGAATGCTGTTTGACGTTCCCGAGCAAAACATGGCTTTTTTCGACTGTGGGGGCGTCAGGGTTTACCTCGGCGTGCCGACAAGTCAGGAATACGCAGCTAATTCCTTCCTCTATTACCGTGTTGACGATATCGAAACGGCATATGACTGCTTGAAAAAGAAAGGCGTTGACTTTCTGCATTCCCCGCATGCTGTCCATAAGACCGAAGAGAGCGAATTGTGGCTGGCCGGCTTTCGTGATTCGGAGGGCAATTTCGCCCAGCTAATGTGTGAAAAGCCAATTGCCGGATAAGAGCCCAGCGGCTCAGGCGATCAGGATTAAGTCAATACGCCCTTAATAGTGCTTGCTAAAAGGTTATTCCGTGACGCGCGGCGTTAACGATTTTTCAGCCCCCCAGCGATTAGATATTTACAAAAATTCGACGCGCTCAAGCATGCGCGCCGACGACAAAGGGCATTAAGAGCGCATGACCGCAGGGGCAGCCAAACTTTCCGGCTTGCGAGCGAAGCTTGCCTTCGCCGGGCGGAAATTTCACGCCTGGTGGGAAGGGTACAATTTCGACGAAACGGCCGAACGCGCCGCCGTCGCGGCGCAGTTCGCCGGCGGGGACGCCCGTCCGCCCGATCAGATCGTTGCTGAAGCCATCTGGGGCGAGGGCCGTCTCGAACCAGGCGCACCCATATGGACGATGCGCCTTGCGCGCATGCTGGCGCTGCCGGTGCGCGCCAATGTCATTGTTTTTGGCGCCGGGGCCGGCGCCCCGCTCAATGACCTCAAACACGGCACGCGTTGGAAAGTGTCGGGCCTGACGCGCGCAAAGCATGTCGCCGGCGGCGCCTTGCGGTCTTACAACATGGCGGGGCCGCGTGTGAACAAGGCGGGTGCGGCCGGCGCGCTGTCGTTTTTCGAACTTCATCGCGATGCCCTTCCGGCGGCCTTTGTCGGTCTTGCGGCCGACCTTCTGCTGCCCGGCGCCAAAGCGGCGTTTGTCGACTTCGCCGTCGCTCGTCGCGGGGCGCGCCTTCGGTCCTGTTTTCCTTCCACCCAGCACGGCGCGCCGAAGACCGAAAGCGAATATGCCGACACGCTGCGCGAGAACGGTTTCGCCGTCGCCGACATTATTGATGAAACGCCCGCATTTATGTCGTTGATCGTTGAGGGGTGGGCCGGATGGCGCAGCGCTTACGCCGCTATCGCCGATATCGACGACGCGCGTTTGCGCGCCGACTTGATGCGCGCCCTTGCGGCGCATGCCGGTCTTTGGGCGGAGCGGTTCGACGCCTTGAAATCCGGACAGTTGCGGGTTGTCTGTTTCCGTGCGACGCGAAACTAGACGCCGTTAGCGCTTGTACTTCATCCAGTCGTCGACTCGCGCGAAAATAATAAACAACACGGACAAGATAATCAGTATCAGCAGCGCGAACTGAACCTGCGCTTGAACGGCGTGAACCTCGTGTTTCGTCGGCCGGTCAGGCATGGCGACAAGCTCGCCGGTTTCCACATCGGACTCCTCGCTTTGAGCGACGCCGCCATGTTCGCCGACTTCGCCTGATTGGATATCGGTTTCGAGTTGGTCGAGTTCCTGAGCGCTGTCGCGGCCGATGGTCGTGGCGGCGACCCCGGCGCCGCCGGCAACGGCCGCGCCTTGCACCGTTCTGCTTTGCGCGACGCTGCCCCGGCGCGGCGGCGATTCAACGGCGGGCGCGCGGGAATTTTCCTGAAGGTTTTTCGGATCGACCACAGCCGGCGGACTGGTCGGCGTTAAGAACAGCGCCTTTTCCGCCGCGCGCCTTCGCGTCAGGCCCAGGACTTCGCGCAGCACGCCGCCGACGGTTGCTTTGTTCCACCAGGTCAGCGCCTCCGCAGCGCCCAGCCGGTCGCCCTTGTTGAGACGTTTGCGCGCGGTCGAGCCCTGAAAGGCGCCGGCGCCGACATTGTAGATAAAGCTCACCAGGGCGTCGAATTCATTCTGGTTAAGCGGCTCTGAAGTCAGTTTTTGAACCGCATCTTCGCGCGATTTCAGGTCTTTTTTTAAAAGCGCCTCGGCCTCGGCTTCGGTAATGCGCGTGCCGGGCTTTACGTCCCTGCCGGTATGGCCGTAGCCGATGGTCCAAATGCCGGCGATGTCCTGATAGGCGTCAAGCTCAAGCCCCTCAAACTGCTTGATTAGCCCTATGCCGCGTTCAGATGTTTTCACGCGCCCGCTCCATGACCACAACCGGTTATTTTAACGAAAAATAAGGCGAAAGTGTAGGATTGCGATCACGCCCGCGTGACTGGTTTGCGGGCGGCGGTTTTCTTGCTAGGCTGGCGCGTCGCCCAATAGCGCTGATCGAGGGGATGATGAATAAGTCTTTGAATGCAAAAGCCGCGATCAGCGGCCTTATATGTTGCGCCCTGGCGTTGCAATCCGCCGCCGCGCAAGATCCTTCGAACAGACAGCTCATGAGCGCCGGGCTCAAGGAGCAGTTCAATGCGGCGGACATTTCCTCGATGATGTCGGAAGCCGCCATTCAAACCCAATTGGCGCCCTATGAGGGCAATGACATCGCAACCGTTCTGGCGCTCACCGCCGGCGGCGGCAGGTTCATCATTTCGATGTTCAACTGCGACGATGCCGCGACGGGCGAGGGCTGCCGAGGCGCTGCGGTGTTTACCGCTTTTTCAAACGCCGGCTTGAGTTTTGAAGAGCTCAACCAATTCAATTCCACCGCCAATGTCTCAAAGGCGTTCAACGTTTCGGCGCAGAATGTCGTCATATTCGGCACGCAGATTTATTTCAGCGGCGGCATCACCCGAGACAATTTCAAATTTCTCACCGGATTGTTTCTGTCGGATATGCAAAAATACGCGCAATCCCAAGTGGAAAGCACATCCGTTTCTCTGAAAATTGAACAAGACGCGCAGGGCAAGCTCGACAATGTCGCGCAAGCGAGCGGCGAGGCGGCGGAGCCTTCATCCTTACCTGCAGAATACTCAATCAGCCACGCAAAATCCGCAGCGATCGCGAACACTTGGAATGTCCGCTTTACGCCGGCGGCCGATTAGGCGCTCTCATCGATGCTGACCGGCGCGGCCGGCGCTGCGGGATCGTCCGATGCGCCGTAAGCGCCGCTTTTTTCCGCTGCGGCGGCTTCCTCGGCGACGGCCTTGACGACGCCTTCGGCGGCCTGACGCGCACCGTCGAGCAGCGAGCGCTGACGCGCCGCGCGCGCTTCAAAAGTCTCTGTGATCGCGCGCAACTCGGAGAGCAGCGCCGCGTCTGCGCCGCCCACAACGGCCCGGTTGGCGGCGATGTCGCGAATGGACTGGGCGTAGGCGGCGGCGAGCCGCGCCTTTTCCGCCTGCAGCGGCGCGATTTCGCGCGGCCGGCTATCAGCGAGCAAACCGTTTTCCTTGGCGAAAATCGCGCTTAGGGACTCGGTGATTTCAATCAGCGATTTGATGCGCGATGCAGCGTCGATAACGTCAGCGGTCATGAGATAATTCCCCGGTGGATTGAGGTTTCGCTTTGCAGACGGATCAGCGCGGCCTGCACTTGATCGGCGATGCCGACGCCGCCGCGCGCGGCGATGACGCGGGCGAATTCGTCCTGCAGCATGGACGCGAAAGCGTCCTGTTTCGGGCCTTCGCCGCCGAACAGGCTCGGCGATTTCGCGCTGTCGAACATCGGCTTGAGCATCTGGGAAAGCACCAGCGCCTCGAATTCCTCGGCCTTGCGTGCGGTGACGGCGGTCTTTTCCGGGCCGAGGGCCGGCGCAGCGGCGATGGCGGCGGTCGCTTCCATCACAGCACCTCAATGTCGGCCTGCAGTGCGCCGGCCGCCTTGATCGCCTGCAAAATGGCGATCATGTCGCGCGGCGGCACGCCCAGGGCGTTGAGGCCGTCGACGAGATCGCGCAGCCGCACCCCGCCTTCCACAAGCTGCAGCTGCGAAGGCGTTTCGTCGACGCCGGCGTTGGTGCGCGGCACGACGACCGTGCGGCCGCGTTCGGAAAACGGGCTGGGCTGGCTGACCTGCGGCGTTTCGGAGATCGACACGGTCAGCGAGCCTTGGGCGACGGCGACCGTTGACACGCGAACATCGTCGCCCATGACGATGACGCCGGAGGCTTCGTCGATCACGACCTTGGCGGCGTGATCCGGCTTGACCCGAAGTCCCTCGACGGCGGTGATGAGTGCGACCATGTCGCCGGCATAATCTTGCGGGCGGCCGATGCGCACCGTGCCCGGATCGACAACGTTCGCAGCGGCGGCGTTGAGGCTTTTGTTGACGGCCTCGGCGATGCGCCGGGCGGTGGTGAAGTCGGGATTGCGCAAGGCGAGCTTGATCGTCTCCCGCGCGGCGATGTCATAGCTGAGTTCGCGTTCGACAACCGCGCCGTTGGCGATCCGCCCGTTGGTGGGCACGCCGCGCGTAACCGAGGCGGCCTGGCCTCGCGCCGCAAAACCGCTGACGGCGACGGAGCCTTGCGAGATGGCGTAGACTTCTCCGTCGGCCCCATGCAGCGGCGTCGCCAGAAGAACCCCGCCGCGCAGGGACTCTGCATCCCCCATGGCGCTGACCGATACGTCTACTCGCGTTCCCTGGGTTGCAAAGGCCGGCAGATTCGCCGTCACCATCACGGCGGCGATGTTGTCTGTGTCGAGCGTTTCAGAGCGAATGTTGACGCCCATGCGTTCAAGCATGGAAACTAGGCTTTCCCGCGTGAACGGCGTTTTGCGGATGCGATCGCCGGTGCCGTCGAGGCCGACCACCAGACCGTAGCCGATCAGCATGTTCTCGCGCACGCCTTCGACGTCGGCGAGGTCCTTGATGCGCGAATCCGCAAAGGCCGCCGTCGTCGCCGCGAACGTTACAATAAAGATGACACTGACGCTTTTAAGGGACAACGGTTTCGCTCGTCTGGTTGCATGGGCGCATGCCGCCCGCGATCGTCATAGCGAGACCCGTGCCAGTTGGGCCGGACGGAGCGGGAGGAGAAAAATGCCTGCAGAAATCAGGGCTTGCACGCATCGGCGAGGCGCGAGGGCGGGCCATGCAGCGGTCAAAACGGCAGTTCCTGCCGGGAAGTTTCTGCCGTGTTTAACGAAACCTTTATGGGCGCGAACGCATCATCGCCCATGATGAAAATCACCGGTCCCGCAGAAACCCCGCAGACGCCGCGCGCGAAAAAAGCCGCAAAGAGTGCGGCGTCGTTCCGGTCGTCCGCTCCGACGACGTCGAACCCATCGGGCGCGTCCGCCGCTTCCGAGACTCAGCCGGCGGCCATGCTGCGCGCGCTGATCGATCTGCAAAGCGAGGGCGGGGGGCAGGCGAAAACGCTTGCTGCGGCGCAGCGCACGCTGGACCTGCTTGACCGGCTGCGCCTGGGGCTGCTTGAAGGCGAAGCAAAGGCGGCCGATCTGGAGGCGCTGGCGGCGGCCGCCGGGGCGCGCGCGCATGCCGGGGCCGATGCTCGCCTGCTTGCGGTTTACGATGAGATCGCCCTGCGCGCCCGCGTCGAACTGGCCAAGCTGGGCCGGTGAATATTGGCGGCGGAAACCGAAATTCAATCTTTGGTTTTTATCGATTTTTGTGACAGCGGGGGCCTTGCCAGTTAGCTCTTGAGCACGGCGCGCCGCGCCGTTATACAGGCCGCGCTTTTGCGCAGGGGGACGGCCGATTAACCGCCGTGCGGGCCCGGGAGTAAGAGATGTCAGTGAGCGATGTAGAAGAATATCGTCCGAATGAAGACGAACCTTTTATGAATGATCGCCAAAAGGAGTATTTCAGAAAGAAACTCCTGACCTGGAAACAGGAAATCATTCAGGAAAGCAAAGGCACGCTGAACAATCTCCAGGAAGAAAACAATCATCTGCCCGATATCGCCGATCGCGCGTCAAGCGAAACCGAGAAAGCGCTGGAGCTTCGCACCCGCGACCGCCAGCGCAAGCTGATCGCCAAGATCGAAGCAGCGTTGCGCAAAATCGAGACCGGCGAATACGGCTATTGCGAAGAAACCGGCGAGCCGATCAGCCTGCGGCGGCTCGATGCGCGCCCGATCGCGACGCTCTCCCTTGAAGCCCAGGAGCGCCACGAACGCGAAGAGCGCGTTCACCGCGACGACTGACCGCAAACCCTTCGGCCTGCTGGGCCTATAAAACAGCGAATCCCCAAGCGTTCTGTCAGCATCGCGCCTGACGGATCGAAAAACCGGTTGCGCGACGGTCCGACTCCGCTATGAAGGACCATGGAGCGACGCCCTAATACCGACAGGCCGCCGAAACGGCGAAAGCGCGGGAAAAAAACCGACATCGCGAAGACGGCGCTTGGCGCCGAGCCGGAAAAGCGCGGGCGCAACAAGACCGCGCCGAAAAAAGCAGGCGCCGCGCCGCGCGAACTCAGCCAGCACGTCAAGACCGCCAAGCAACGCAAATATTCCTCGACCCTGTGGCTGAAGCGCCAGCTCAACGATCCTTATGTCGCTCGCGCCAAGGCCGAGGGCTGGCGCAGCCGCGCCGCCTTCAAGCTGCTTGAACTCGATGAAAAATTCTCGCTCTTAAAGTCCGGCGCCCGGATCGTCGATCTCGGCTGCGCCCCGGGGGGATGGCTGCAGGTCTGCGTCAAGGCGGTCGGCGCGAGGGGCAGGGTGGTCGGCATCGACTATCTTTCCGTGCCGCCGGTTCCCGGCGCAACGATCCTGGAGATGGATTTTCTCGGCGAGGATGCGCCGACGAGGCTGAAAGAAGCGCTCGGCGGGCCGGCCGATCTTGTCCTTTCCGACATGGCCGCGCCGACCACGGGCCACAAGTCCACCGATCATCTGCGCATCGTCGCGCTGGCCGAAGCCGCGCTCGATTTCGCCGAGGACGTGCTGAGGCCCGGCGGCGCGTTCGTGTGCAAGGTGTTCGCCGGCGGCGCCGAAGGCGAATTGCTGGCGCGCCTTAAGCATCGTTTCACCGCCGTCAAACACGCCAAGCCGAAAGCGTCGCGTTCGGACTCAGCGGAGAAATATGTCGTGGCGACAGGATTCAAGGGACAGGCATGAGCATCATCACGGCGATCTGCGACAAGCAAGAAAATGTTGTCTGGCTCGGCGGCAATGGTCGTGCGTCGATCGGCAGCTTTGTTGCCCCGTCGCTTGACAAAAAATGGGTGAGCTTTGACGGCTGGGCGATCGGCATCACGGGCTCCGGACCGAAAACCGAAGCGCTGCAAGCCTGTTCGGACGAATTTCCAAAGAACGCGCAGCACCCGTTTGAAATCGTGAAATTCATGCGTGAAGCCTATGGGCGGTTTGACATCGGCGAAATGGACGAAGGCGTGAAGCGTTATACCGGCAGCGGGATTCTCGTTCACAAAACAGGCGCTATCTGGGACTTCGACAACAGTTTTTGTCTTACAGAGGTTGAGCGCGGCGTCTTTTGGGCGCGCGGCTCAGGCATGGATGCGGCTATCGGCGCTGCAAAAGCGTTAGAATCATTTGTGTCCTCGCACAGGGCGCGCATGCAAAAAACGCTGGAAATCGTGATCGAGACGGATGTCGATTGCCCCGGCGAAATAGTGATCCAGTCGTTTGACGCACAAGGCGTTCTTTCCGAACCGACCATCGTATGAGGCAGAATTATGCAAATTCGTGAAGCTTTGACATTTGACGATGTTCTTCTGGAGCCGGGCGCGTCGGAAGTGATGCCCACCCAAGTCAACGTCAAGGCGCGGCTGACCAAGACTATAACGCTCAACATTCCGGTTCTTTCCTCCGCCATGGACACGGTGACGGAGGCGGAAATGGCCATCGCCATGGCCCAGAACGGCGGCCTCGGCGTGCTTCACCGCAATCTTTCCGTCGAGGAGCAGGCCGAACATGTGCGCCGGGTCAAGCGCTTTGAAAGCGGCATGGTGGTCAATCCCCTGACCCTGACGCCCGACGACACGCTGCAGACGGCGCAGACCATCATGCTGGAAAAGAACATTTCCGGCTTTCCCGTGGTCGAGGACCGCGATGAGAGCGGCATCGGCAAGCTCGTCGGGGTGCTGACCAATCGCGACATGCGCTTCGCGCGCAATCTCGATCAGCCGGTGCGCGATCTGATGACCGCCGTCGATCTGGTCACCGTGAAGCCCGGCGCCACCCAGGATCAGGTGCGCGAGCTTTGCCACAAGCGGCGCATCGAGCGGGTCATCGTCGTCGATGACGATTATCGCTGCGTCGGCCTGATCACCGTCAAGGACATGGAGAAGGCGAGGGAATTTCCGATCGCCTGCAAGGACGCTGAAGGACGCTTGCGCGTCGCGGCGGCGTCGAGCGTGGGCGATCAGGGCTTTGAACGGGCCGAAGCGCTGATCGACGCCGGCTGCGACGTCATTATCGTCGATACGGCCCACGGCCATTCGGCGAAAGTCCTCGAACAGGTCGCCCGCATTAAGCGCGCGTCCAACGCGGCGCAAGTGATTGCCGGCAATGTCGCCACGCATGACGGCGCGCGCGCGCTGATCGATGTGGGCGCGGATGCTATCAAGGTCGGCATCGGCCCGGGTTCAATCTGCACGACCCGGATCGTCGCCGGGGTCGGCGTGCCGCAGCTCACGGCGATCATGGACGCAGCCTCGGCCGCGCGGGAGGCGGGCGTTCCCGTGATCGCCGACGGCGGGGTGAAATATTCCGGCGATATCGCCAAGGCGCTCGCGGCGGGCGCCGATTGCGTCATGATCGGTTCGCTTCTCGCCGGCACCGACGAGTCGCCGGGCGAGGTTTTTCTCTATCAGGGCCGGTCCTATAAATCCTATCGCGGCATGGGCTCGATCATGTCGATGGCGCGCGGCTCGGCTGACCGCTATTTCCAGGCCGACATCACCGAACAGATCAAGCTTGTGCCCGAGGGCGTCGAAGGGCGCATTCCGTACAAGGGCGCCGTGGGGCCGATCCTGCACCAGTTGGTGGGCGGCGTGCGCGCCTCCATGGGCTATGTGGGCGCGCCCGACATTGCGGAAATGCAAAAGCGCGCCAGGTTCGTCAAGATCACCAATGCGGGATTGAAAGAAAGCCACGTTCACGACGTCGCCATCACCCGCGAGGCGCCGAACTATCCGAGCGGAGGGTAATGCGTTTATCCGGGCGTTTGAGCGCCGCCATCGAAATTCTTGAAGACTTCGACAAGCGCCGCGTACCCCTCAAGACCGCGATCGCCGACTGGGCGCGATGCGCGCGCTATGCCGGCGCCAAGGACCGGGCGTGGATTTCGGGACTGTGTTTGGATGTGTTGCGAAAAAGAATGAGGATTGCGGTCGCAATGCGAAATGCCGCAATGCTGAATGATGAACCGCGCGCCCTTGCAATTGGCGCCTTACGATTCGTTTGGAACATGTCGATTGAGGAAATTGCGGAAGCTGCCGGTGAAATGCCGCATGGTCCGGGTGAATTAACTGAGGTCGAGACGCAGGCCCTAAAATCCAAGCCGCTCGTTCCGATGTTCGAATTGCCTTCATCTGTCAAAATAGATGGTCAAAATTTAGACGTATATTTTGTCATATTTTGTAATCACATCGCCGGGGATTTCCCCGAATGGCTGACGCCGCAAATCGAGCGCGTGTTCGGCGATGACGCTGCACGGACCATGTCGAGCTTCGCCGAGCGCGCCGACATCGACCTGCGCATCAACACGCTCAAGACCGAGCCGGAAAAAGCGCTCGCTGCGCTCAAGAAAGTCAAAGGCGAAGCGCTCCCCCTACTGACGACGTCTGCGCGCATTGCCGCGCCGGACTCGGCCGAACGCGCGCCCGCCGTTACTGTCATTCCCGCCTTCAACAAGGGCTGGGTCGAAGTGCAGGATGTAAGCTCGCAAATCGCCGCCGCGGCGGCCGGCGCTGTCAAAGGCGTGCAGGTTTTGGATTTTTGCGCCGGCGGGGGCGGCAAGACCCTGGCGCTGGCGGCGCTGATGGAAAATACCGGCCAGCTTTACGCCTATGACAGCGACGCCCGGCGTCTCAAGCCGCTCTATCATCGCGCCAAACGGGCGGGCGTGAGGAATTTGCAGGTTATTAACCCGGCCACGGACCAAGATGCGCTGGAAAACCTCAAAGAAAAAATGGATGTCGTCTTTATCGACGCACCCTGCACCGGCGTTGGGACCTGGCGGCGCCATCCCGATACGAAATGGCGCCTGACGCCGCAGCAGTTGGAACGGCGCATTGCCGAACAGGACGCCGTGCTGCGCGAGGCGGCGGTTTACGTGAAACCTGGGGGGCGTCTGGTCTGGGCGACGTGTTCTTTTCTCATGGAGGAAAACGAGGACCGGCTGGAAACGTTTCTGGACGCTCATCCCGACTTCGCCATGACGCCGGCGCTCGATGAAATCGCCGCGTCCGGCCTTTTGACCGACGAGGGCCGCATCGCCCTTGCGCCTTGCGTTACGCCCGAGGGCGCCTTGCGTATCACGCCCGACAGGCTTCGCGGCGATGGTTTTTTTATCGCGACTTTGAAACGAACCGGCTAAGACCCCACCATGTCTCTCGACCCGCACGCCGAACAGCACGCCCGCATCCTGATTGTCGATTTCGGCAGCCAGGTGACGCAACTCATCGCCCGTCGCCTCCGGGAGTCCGGCGTTTATTGTGAGATCCACCCGTTCAACCGGATCGGCGACGACTTTCTTGGTGAATTCGCGCCGCGCGCGATCATTCTCTCCGGCGGGCCGGCGAGCGTCAAAACCGACCAGAGCCCGCGCGCGCCGAAAGCGATATTTGATCTCGGCGTTCCGATTCTCGGCATCTGCTATGGCGAGCAGACGATCTGCGCTCAGCTTGGCGGCAACGTGGAAACTTCCGACCATCGCGAGTTCGGCCGCGCTATGATCGACATTGTCAAGGAAAGCCCGCTGTTTGACGGCGTCTGGACCGAGGGATCACGCCATCAGGTGTGGATGAGCCATGGCGACCGGGTCAACGCCATTCCCGAAGGCTTTACCGTCATCGCCAAATCCGACGGCGCGCCCTTCGCCGCCATCGCCGACGAGGCGCGCAAAATCTACGGCGTGCAATTCCATCCGGAAGTCGTCCACACGCCCGACGGCGCGGCGCTTTTGAAAAACTTCACGCACAAGATCGCGGGCCTTTCCGGCGACTGGACCATGGCCGCTTTCCGCGACGAAGCGATTGTGCTTATCCGCAAGCAGGTGGGCGGGGCGCGGGTCATCTGCGGGCTTTCGGGCGGCGTTGATTCTTCCGTCGCCGCTGTCCTGATCCATGAAGCGATCGCAGAGCAACTCACTTGCGTTTTTGTCGATACTGGATTGATGCGCGCCGGCGAGGGTGAGGAAGTCGTGCGGCTCTTCCGCGACAGCTATAACATTCCGCTCATCCATGTGCAGGCGGAAGAATTGTTCTTGAAAAAGCTCGCCAGCGTCGACGATCCGGAACAAAAGCGCAAGATCATCGGCGCGACATTCATCGACGTCTTCGAAGAGGAAGCGGGCAAGATCAAGGGCGCAGCGTTTCTCGCCCAGGGAACGCTCTATCCCGACGTCATCGAAAGCGTGTCGTTTTCCGGCGGACCGTCGGCGACCATTAAGTCCCATCACAATGTGGGCGGTCTGCCGGAGCGGATGAATCTCAAGCTCGTCGAACCTTTACGCGAACTTTTCAAGGACGAAGTGCGCGCGCTCGGCCGGGAGCTTGGCCTGCCGGACCATTTCGTCGGCCGGCACCCCTTTCCCGGGCCGGGCCTCGCCATCCGTATTCCCGGCGACGTCACCAAGGAAAAGGCGGATATTCTGCGCAAGGCCGACGCCATTTATCTCGATGAAATCCGCACGGCCGGCCTTTACGATGAAATCTGGCAGGCCTTCGCCGTGCTCTTGCCGGTGCGCACGGTGGGGGTCATGGGCGATGAGCGGACCTACGACTATGTGCTGGCGCTGCGCGCCGTCACCTCGACCGACGGCATGACGGCGGATTATTATCCGTTCCCCCATGATTTTCTTGGCCGTTGCGCCACCCGCATCATCAACGAAGTGCGCGGCGTCAATCGCGTCGTATACGACGTAACGTCCAAACCGCCGGGCACGATAGAGTGGGAATAGACCGGGCGCAGCCTCAAGCGCGACGACGCCATCGTTGCGACAGCGTACAGTATGCTCCGGTTCGGCTCTTAAAGGCTGCGCAATAGGTCGCGTTTGGGCGACGTTCCTTCCGATAGGCTGCTGTTGCATTCATTTCTTTCGCGCAACGTTTAATTGACATATGTCAAGAAATTGCATCACGCGCGATTGCCATCGGCGGCGCGTTGCAAGCCTGTTTGGCTGCGCCGGGCCCATCTATCTTGAGATAAAGCCGGTTGTCCTGCGATGCGTGAAGCCAGCGCGGCAATAAAGGTTTTACGATCCGCGCCGGGACGCTAGTCTTGTCGGCAACGATCAGGCCGGCGGCTTTCCGGTCGAAAAGAACAATGCAGGGGTTTTAAAACCATGAGCCCGAGACTTAAGGATTTTGCGCCGCCGGTTGATCCGACTGTGACAAGCAGTGTGGGTCCGGTCCGGCATCAGAAACCGCTTTATGTTACGCTGACGGTGCCATGCAGCAATGCGTGTCCGGCCGGGGAGGATATCAGGGAGTGGCTTTCCGCGGCGCAAGCCGGCCGGTATTTCGATGCATGGAATATTCTGGTTTCGCAAAATCCGATGCCCTCCGTACACGGACGCGTATGCTATCACCCTTGCGAATCGGATTGTAACCGGGGCGAGGTCGATGCGCCGGTCAGCATTCATGCGGTGGAACGCTTTCTCGGCGATCTCGCCTTGGCGGAAAACTGGGCCTTTACGCCCGAACGCCCGCCGAGCGGCAAAAAAGTGCTGGTGGTCGGCGCCGGCCCGTCGGGCCTTTCCGCCGCCTATCATCTCGCCCGGCTCGGCCATCAGGTTGAAATCCACGAAGCAGGACCGGTCGCCGGCGGCATGATGCATTTCGGCATTCCCGCCTATCGCATGCCGCGGCACGAGCTTGCCGCAGAAGTGGCGCGCATCGAGGCGCTTGGCGTCAAGATCGTCACCAATCACAAGGTGACCGATCTTCTTAAGGAAAAGGAAGAGGGCGGGTTTGACGCTGCGTTCGTCGCTATCGGCGCCGGTATGGGCAAGCGGGTCGATATTCCGGTCCGGGATGCGGCCAAGATCTACGACGCCGTGAACATGCTCCATGAAGCGAGCGAAGGCGAGCCGCCGCTGCTCGGACGGCGCGTGGTGGTTTACGGCGGCGGCAACACCGCAATGGATGCGGCGCGCACCGCCAAGCGGCTGGGGGCTACGGAGACGGTCATCGTCTACCGGCGCGATCGCGAGCATATGCCGGCGCATGAATTCGAGGCGGATGAAGCGATTGAGGAAGGCGTCAAGATCAAATGGCTGACCACGATCAAGGAGATTGCGGGAACCGACCTCACGGTCGAGCGCATGGAAATCGACGAGAACGGCAAGCCGCAGCCGACCGGCGAGTTCGACAACCTTTCCGCCGATGCGGTGGTGCTGGCGCTTGGGCAGCAGACCGACAGCGGATTCCTGCAGAACGTACCGGGGCTTGAATTCACCTGGAACGGCGCCGTCGAAGTCGGGCCGAACATGATGACCGGGGCTGAAGGCGTCTTCGCCGGCGGCGATATGGTGCCTGGCGACCAGTCGGTGACTATTGCGGTCGGTCACGGCAAGAAAGCGGCGCGCAATATCGACGCCTGGCTGCGCGGCGAGGAATATCAGGAACCGCAAGCCGCGGAGATCGTGACATTCGATAAGCTGCATCTGCCGGTCTATTCCGATGCCGACCCGCGTCAGCAAAACATGCTTGAATCGGCAAAACGGATCGAAGGCTTCGACGAAATCGTGGCCGGCCTCAGCGACGCCGAAGCGCGCTATGAGGCCCAGCGCTGTTATTCATGCGGCGACTGTTATGAGTGCGACAACTGCTATGCAGCCTGTCCCGAAGACGCGATCATCAAGCTCGGTCCGGGACAGCGTTATAAGTTTGACTATGACAAATGCACCGGCTGTGCGACGTGTTTCGAACAATGCCCATGCCACGCCATCGACATGATACCGGAGACCGCTTCCAATGGCTAAAACCACTGCTGCGATGGCGACCATGGAAGGCAATACCGCGGTCGCCCATGTCGCCTATCGGATGAATGAAGTATGCGCGATCTATCCGATCACGCCCTCCTCTCCGATGGCGGAACTGGCCGATGAATGGTCTTCCGCGGGCGTGCCCAATATCTGGGGCAATGTTCCGGTCATCCAGGAAATGCAGAGCGAGGGCGGCGCCGCCGGCGCCTTGCACGGCGCGCTGCAGGCCGGCGCGCTGACCACGACATTTACAGCATCGCAGGGTCTGATGCTGATGATCCCGAACATGTTCAAGATCGCCGGCGAGCTGACGCCCACGGTCTTCCATGTTGCAGCGCGCGCGCTGGCGACTCACGGCCTGTCCATTTTCGGCGATCATTCCGACGTGATGGCCACAAGACAGACCGGTTTCGCCATGCTGGCGTCGAATTCGGTGCAGGAATCCCACGATATGACGCTGATCGCCCAGACGGCGACGCTCAAATCGAGGGTGCCTTTCATGCATTTTTTCGACGGATTTCGCACCTCGCACGAGGTCAATACGCTTAACGTGCTCAGCGACGAACAGATCCGGTCGATGATCGACGACGATTTGATTCGCGCGCATCGAGCCCGGTCGCTAAGCCCGGAAAATCCCGTTGTCCGCGGGACGGCGCAAAATCCTGACGTTTTCTTCCAGAGCCGAGAGGCGGCGAACAGTTTCTTCGCCGAGACGCCGGCAATCGTTGAGGCGGCGATGGACCAGTTCGCCGATTTAACCGGGCGGCGCTACAAGCTGTTTGACTATTTCGGCGCGCCGGACGCAGAACGCGTGGTCATCGCCATGGGGTCGGGCGTCGACGTGATGCGCGAGACGGTCGCCGATCTAACGGCGCGCGGGGAAAAGATCGGCGGGATCGCCGTCCGGCTCTATCGCCCTTTTTCAATCAGGCATCTATTGGCGGCGCTGCCGCAAAGCTGCAAGGCGATCGCCGTGCTTGACCGCACCAAGGAGCCGGGGGCGGCCGGCGAGCCATTATATCTCGACGTCGTGGCGGCCCTTGCGGACGCCGTCGCCCGCGGCGAGCGGAAGAAACTGCCGCGCATGATCGGCGGTCGATATGGTCTGTCCTCGAAGGATTTCGATCCGGCGCAAGTCAAGGCGGTGTTCGACGAATTGAAGAAGGCCGATCCGAAACACGGCTTCACCGTAGGCATTGTCGACGATGTCACGCACACCAGCCTGGAGGTCGATGCGGATTATGCGATCGAGCCCGACGAAGTGGTGCGTGCGGTGTTCTTCGGGCTGGGCGCTGACGGCACCGTTGGGGCGAACAAGAACAGCGTCAAGATCATCGCTGAGGACGCCGGCCGGTTTGCGCAAGGATATTTCGTCTACGATTCTCACAAATCCGGCGCGCAAACGATCTCGCATCTGCGGTTCGGGCCGAATCCGATCCGCTCGCCCTATCTCATTCATTCGGCCAATTTCGTCGCCTGCCACCAGTTTCATTTCGTGATCAAGAATGATGTCCTGGACCTCGCCGCGCCGGGGGCGATCTTCCTGTTGAACAGTCCTTATGGACCGGACGAGGTCTGGGACCGGCTGCCGCGAACCGTGCAGAAGCAGATCATCGACAAGCAGCTCAAATTTTACGTGATTGATGCGTCGTCGACAGCGCGCGAGCTCGGATTGGGCTCACGCACGAACACGATTTTGCAAACCTGTTTTTTCGCTCTTTCCGGCATACTGCCGCGCGACGAAGCGATCGACAAAATTAAAAAGTCTATTGAAAAGACTTATGGCCGCAAAGGCCGTCAGGTGGTGGAGAAGAATTTCGCGGCGGTCAACGGCGCCCTCGACCGGATGCATGAAGTCAAAACGCCGAAAAAAGTGACGAGCAGCTTTGAGCGGCCGCCGACCGTGCCGGACATTGCGCCCGATTTTGTGCGCAACGTCACCGCGCCGATGATGGCGGGCAAGGGCGACGACATCCCGGTCAGCGCCGTGCCGGTCGACGGAACATTTCCCACTGGCACCGCGGTTTGGGAAAAACGCAACATCTCCGAACAGGTGCCGGTCTGGCGTGAGGATCTGTGCATTCAATGCGGACAATGCGGTTTTGTGTGCCCGCACAGCGTCATCCGCGCGAAATACTATGACGAGTCTTCGCTCGAAAATGCGCCGGAAACGTTTAAGTCCGCGCCGATCAACGCGCGCGGCTATCCCGACGCTCGATTTTCGCTGCAGTTTTATATTGAGGACTGCACCGGCTGCGGACTGTGTGTCGAAGCGTGCCCGGCGCAAAGTCCTGTAGAGCCGGGCGTAAGGGCGGTTAATCTCACCGACAAAACCGGGTTGGTTGAAAAAGAGCGCGAGCACATCGCCTTTTTCGAAACGCTGCCGGTCAACGATCGCGCGCGTGTCGACTTCGCCAATGTGCGCGGCGTGCAGTTTCTCGAACCGTTGTTCGAGTTTCCCGGGGCCTGCACGGGGTGCGGCGAGACGCCTTATGTCAAATTGTTGTCCCAGCTTTTCGGCGACCGGCTGATGGTGGCGAACGCCACCGGCTGCTCGTCGATTTATAGCGGCAATCTGCCCGTGACCCCCTGGACGAAGAACAGCGAAGGGCGCGGACCGACCTGGTCGAACTCGCTGTTTGAGGACAACGCCGAGTTCGGTTTTGGTTTTCGTCTCGCCGCCGACAAGCATGTGGACTTGGCGCAGTCATTGCTCACCCAGCTTGCCGGCGAGGTCGGCGAGGAACTCGTCGCCGACATTCTCTCGGCGCCGCAGATCCGGGAATCGGAAATCAGGGCGCAGCGCGAACGGGTCGGCTTGCTCAAGATCCGGCTTCTCGCGCTGAAAGACAACGCGAAAGTCCAGGATCTATTGTCGGTGGTCGATCATCTTGTCCGGCGCAGCATCTGGATCGTCGGCGGCGACGGCTGGGCCTATGACATCGGCTATGGCGGTCTCGATCACGTCTTGGCCAGCGGACGCAACGTCAACGTGCTGGTGATGGACACCGAGGTCTATTCCAACACCGGCGGGCAGGCGTCGAAAGCAACCCCGCTTGGGGCCATCGCCAAATTCGCCGCCGCCGGCAAACGCACGCCGCGCAAGGACTTGGCTTTGCAGGCGATCGCCTACGGAAACGTCTATGTGGCGCAGGTGGCCATGGGCGCCAATCCGCAACAGACCCTGCAGGCGTTCCGTGAGGCGGAAGCCTATGAAGGGCCGTCGCTGATTCTCGCCTACAGCCATTGCATCGCGCACGGTTTCGATTTGCGCCAGGGCCTCGACCAGCAGAGCAAGGCTGCCGCGAGCGGCTATTGGCCGCTGCTCCGATACGATCCGGCGCTGAAGGATGTCGGCGTGCCGCCGTTCCAACTCGATTCGCCGCGGCCGACGATTCCCTTCAAGGATTACGCGTATAATGAGTTGCGCTACAGCGCGCTGGCGGCCCACCGGCCCGAGGAAGCCGCCGCGCTTCTCGAGGAGGCGCAAGAGTTGATCCTCGACAAGTACCGCACCTACGAAGAGTTCGCCGAAATGGAAGCCGGGCCGGATCCTTCGCGAACGCTCGGCGCGGCGCGGAAACGGTGAGGGCCACGAAATGGATCTGACAACGCGCTATCTCGGCCTGACCCTCAAGAGCCCGCTGGCGGCGAGCGCAAGCCCGCTCAACGGGCATCTCGATAATCTCAAGCGGCTGGAGGAGTTCGGCGCCGGCGCCGTCGTTTTGCCGTCGGCGTTCGAGGAGCAGATCGTCCGCGAGCAGGAAATCCTCGACGCGCTGGTGCTGCACGGCGCGGAAAGCTTTGGCGAAGCGTTGAGTTATTTCCCCGCACAGACGTCTTACGCCTTCGATACGTCCAACCATCTTGAACTGATCGAAGAGGCCACGAACGCGCTCGACATTCCGGTCATCGCCAGTCTCAACGGCGCGACTGACAGCGGCTGGGTGGAGTACGCCCGCGATATGGAAAACGCCGGCGCGCGCGCGATGGAGCTCAATATCTTTTTCGTTCCGTCCGACATCGCGCTGAGCGGCAGGGACGTGGAAAAACGCTATGTCGATATCGTCGGCGCTGTCGCTTCAACCGTGAACATTCCCGTCGCGGTCAAGATCGGTCCCTATTTCAGCTCCCCTGGTCACATGGCCGGCGAGTTGGTCAGAGCCGGCGCCAGCGGTTTGGTCATCTTCAATCGTTTTTACGAACCGGATATCGATCCTTTGAAACTCTCCGTCGAGACGAGTTTGGAGCTGTCGCATTCCTTCGAGATGCGGCTGCCGCTGTTGTGGATCGGCGTGCTTGCGGGGCGGATTGAGGCGTCGCTCGCCGCAACCACGGGCGTTCAAAATGCCGACGACGTGGTCAAGTACCTTTTGGCGGGCGCCGACGTGGTGATGACCACCTCGGCCTTATTGCGTCGCGGGATTTCGCATATGAAGGCGTTGTCAGAGGGACTGATCCACTGGCTCGACTCCCGCGATCTTCAATCGCCCGACGCCATCCGCGGCAAGCTCAGCCACGGCAATATCGATAACCCGGAAACCTATGAACGCGCCAACTACATCAAGGTGCTGCAAGGCTTTAAATCAAAATAAGCCGGGACCGGATTCGCGCCGCCCAGCGCTTCGACTTTCTTCAACGCCAGTTCTACCGCTTGACCGCGTAAGCCTTGCGCACCGGCATCTGGATCGGACCTTCGGCGCGGCCGTGGACAAACTGGTCGACCATGGGATTGCCGGAGTTTTCAATCTCGTCCGGCGTTCCGCGCCAGATGATCTGGCCCATATAGAGCATGGCGATCTCGTCGGCGATCTTGCGCGCCGAAGCGATGTCATGGGTGATCGAGATCGCCGTGGCGCCCAGCGCCTTTACGCGTTCGATGATGAGATTGTTGATGACGTCAGCCATGATCGGATCAAGCCCGGTGGTCGGCTCGTCGAAAAACAAAATGTCCGGATCGGAGGCGATGGCCCGTGCAAGTCCGACGCGCTTTTGCATGCCGCCGGAAAGCTCCGACGGGGACAGGTCGGCCGCTTCCGGCGCCAGGCCCACCTGGGCGAGGCATTCGATCGCCCGCGCCCGCGCCGCACGGCGCGATTTGCGTTCGCCGTAGAGCAGGCGAAAGGCGACATTCTCCCAGACCTTGAGGCTGTCGAACAGCGCCGCACCCTGAAACAGCATGCCGCAGTGCCGGGTCATGAAGGCGCGATCGCGGTTGCTCTGATGGGCGACGTCGCGGCCGTCGATCATGATCGAACCGGCGTCGGGTTTGGCCAAGCCCAACAGGCAGCGCAGCAGCACCGATTTGCCGACGCCCGATCCGCCGATGACGACGAGCGACCGGCCTTCGCCGACGTCAAGATCGACGCCGCGCAGCACCTGATTGGCGCCGAACGCCTTGGCCAGGCCGCGGATGGAAATCTTTGTCGTTGCCTCGCTCATCCCGCCCTCAGGTCTCGACCAGAAACGTGGTCATGACGTAATTGGCGGCGAGCACCAGAACCGCCGCGACGACGACGGCGGTGCGCGTCGCCGTGCCGACGCCGCCGGCCCCGCCGCGGCTGGTGAAGCCATAGTAACAACCCACGACGGAAATCAAAAAACCGAAAACCGTCGCCTTCATCAGCCCCGACAGAACGTCCTCGTTGGTCAGAAATTCATCGATATTCCGTACAAAGACGGGCCCGGAAAAATCAAGCGTGTGAACCGCGACCAGATAGCCGCCGTAAATGCCGATGATGTCGGCGACGAGGACAAGCAAGGGCAGGGCGATGGTCGCCGCAAGAACGCGCGGCGCGATGAGATATTTGAACGGATCGACCGAAAGCGTCGACATCGCGTCGATCTGTTCGGTCACGCGCATGGCGCCGAGTTCAGCGGCTATCGCCGACGTGCAGCGGCCCGCCACCATCAGCGCGGCGAGCACCGGCCCCAGTTCGCGCACGATGGAAACGCCGACGATCTGCGGCAGAAAGGACTCGGCGTTAAAGCGCGTGCTGCCGTCGTAAATATTCAGCGCCAGCGCGCCTCCGGTGAAAATGGCGGTAAGACCGACCACCGGCAGCGAGGCGTAGCCGATGCGTCCGAGCGCGCCGAAAAACGCGCGCCAGTAAAACGGACCGCTGAGCCAGGCCGTCCCGCCGCGAAAGGCGAAATTGGACATCCTGCCGACCTCGCGCACGGCGTCGAGCGACAATCGGCCTGTGGCGGCGAAGACGTTCATCCAGGACATCTTATGCGGTTTTCCCCTGGCTTTGGCGCAGCGTTATGAGAAATATCGGCGCTCTATCCGCCGGCCAAGACTGGTCAGCATTTCATACGGAAAGGTGCCGCACGCCGCAGCGGCCTCGAAAAGGCTCACCTCTTCGCCCAAAAAGACTGCATAATCACCGGCTTGAACGTCCGGCGTCAGGCCGGCGAGGTCAAGGGAAATCAGATCCATGGACACCCGCCCGGCGATCCGGGCGCGGCCGCCGGCGATGAAGGCCTCAGCCCGGCCCGACCCGGCGCGGGGAATCCCGTCGCCGTAACCGAGCGCAACCGTGGCGATCCGGGTCTGTGTCCGTGCGGCGAAGGTCGCGCTGTAGCCGACCGCCTCGCCGGCGGCGATGGTCCTGACCTGAATCACCGGCGCGCAAAGGCGCGCGACAGGCTTAATGCGCGCGTCATCGACATCGAACGGGCTGCCGCCATAAAGCGCGATGCCTGGGCGCACGAGATCGAAGTGAAAGCGCGCGTCGATCAGCGTGCCGCCGGAGGCGGCAAGGCTCTTGCGTGCGTTGGGAAACGCGGCGGCGAGTTCTAAGAACTTTTCGCGCTGCGCGTCGTTCATCGGATTTGCCGGATCGGAAGAGCAGGCAAGATGGCTCATCGTCAATTCGATGGAGAGGCCTTGGAGCGCGGCAATCTCGGTGATCTCGCTTGCCGGCGCGCCAAGCCGGTTCATGCCGGTGTCGATATGGAGCGCCGCCGGCGCGCCCGGTCTTAACCGGACCCAAGTCTTTGCCTGCTCAAGACTGTTGAGCACCGGCGTCAGAGCGGCTCGTTCGTAAAGCGGCGTCGTTTCCGCGGTCGGCCCGTTAAAGACATAGATTTTCGCATCGGCGCTATTTAACAGGTTGCGCAGCGCAGCGCCTTCTTGCGCATAGGCGACAAAAAATGTCCGGCATTTTTCTCTTTCGGCGAGCGCCGTTGCGACCGGCTCCATTCCGAGACCGTAGGCATTGCACTTGACCACCGCGGCGGTCTCCGCGGCAGGCGCCTGCGCGCGGATCATGGCGTAGTTGGCGCATAGGGCCGCCAGGTCGATATCAACCCATGGCCGCGCTGCATGCTCTGCTGATGGCTGCTCCAGATCCATGGGCACAGCATTAGGCGGGTTTGAGCGCGCGGAAAAGCACGAACCGCCTAATGATCAGACTGACCGATCTGGTGATAGCTCGCTAGATTGGAGAATTTCGTGAATTTCGCCTCAAATTGAAGCTCGACTTTTCCGATTGGTCCGTGACGCTGTTTGCCGATAATGACTTCGGCAACGTTGTGGACCTCTTTCAGTCGGTCCTGCCATTCCAAATGCTCAGGCGTGTCGTCGCGCGGCTCTGATCGGCTCAGATAATATTCTTCGCGGAAGACGAACATGACGACATCGGCGTCCTGTTCAATCGAGCCGGACTCGCGCAGGTCCGCAAGCTGGGGACGCTTGTCGTCGCGCGCTTCGACCTGACGCGAAAGCTGCGCTGCGGCGATGACCGGCACGTTGAGTTCTTTCGCGAGCGCTTTCAGTCCCTGACTGATTTCGGTGATTTCCTGAACCCGGCCGTCATTGCGTCTGCTGGAACTCGTCAGCAACTGCAGGTAATCGACCACGATGAGGCCAAGGCCGTGCTGACGCTTGAGCCGCCGCGCCCGGGCGGCAAGTTGAGCGATCGAAAGCCCGCCGGTGTCGTCAATATAAAGCGGCAGTTTTTCAAGATCGCGCGCTGCATGGTAGATACCGTCAAATTCCTGCTGGTCGACTTCCCCGCGCCGAATCTTCACGGACTCAACGCCTGAAAACTCTGAAATGATGCGCGTTGCGAGTTGTTCCGCCGCCATTTCGAGCGAAAACAGGCCGACCACAGCGCCCTGGACCGCGTTTTCCGAGCCGTCGGGCTGTTTTTCAGCCTTGTAGGCTTTGGCGGCGTTGACGGCGATATTGGTGGCGAGGGCGGTCTTTCCCATGGACGGGCGCCCCGCAATGATAATCAGATCGGAAGGATGAAGCCCGCCGAGCATGCGATCGAGATCGCGCAGGCCCGTCGCGACGCCGGCCAGTCCGCCGTCGCGCTTGACCGCCGCGTTCGCCAGTTCGATCGCTTCGGTGATCGCGGATCGGAACGATTTGAATCCGCCGCCATATTTGCCGGTCTCGGCGAGCGTGTAGAGCGCCTGTTCGGCCTCTTCGAGTTGTCGTGCGGGCGTGTCGTCGAGCGAGGACGATTTGGCGCGGTCGATCATTTCCGAACCGATCGACATCAAACCGCGACATGTCGAAAGGTCAAAGACGATACGCGCATAATCGACGGCGCCGGCGGTCGAGGGCACGTTGGCGGCGAGCCGCTCAAGATATTTCCTGCCGCCGGCCTCCGCAAAACCGGGCGAATTGGCCAGATGCGTGTCGAGCGCGACCGGCGAGGCGAGCCGGCCGGCGCTGATCAACTCGCCGCAGGCGTCATAAATAAGCTGATGGATTGGGTCGAAAAAATGTTCGCCCTTTAAAAATCCCGATGCGCGATAATAGATTTCGTTGTCGAATAAAATAGCGCCCAAGATCGCCTGTTCGACATCGAGGCTGACAGGAAGTTTTTCTTCCGTATCAGGATTAATTTTTTCAGATCTTCCCGCGCCGTCGGCCATCCAGACTTTAAATCAAAAAATGCGTCGGCTGCAAAGACGGCCGAGAATCATATTTTTCACCATGCCGCAGTTGCGGAAGAGCGCTATTCATTTCGCGCCGCGTCGTCGGCCTCGCCGCCGTCGTCGGATGTTTCCGCATCGTCGCCGGCAGCGACCGGCGCCTGCGCGCTTTCATCGAAGAATTCGGCGGTTTTTTCCGCTTCAGGTTCTTCTTGCTCGGCCTCATCGCCCGGTTGGGCCAAGACGTCTTCGCCGCGCGCCTGGCGTTCAGCTTCGTCTTCCGATCGCGCGACATTGATTTCAATCGAGGCGTCGACTTCCGGATGCAGCGCAACGCGTACCGTACACAGTCCGAGCGATTTCAACGGTTTGTCGATGCGGACCTGGGTACGGTCGATCTTGAGCCCTTCGGCGGTGGCCGCATCGGCGATGTCGCGCGTCGACACCGAGCCGTAAAGCGAGCCTGTGTCCGAGGCTTGGCGAATGACCACGAAGGACCGGCCGTTGATCTTTTCGGCGGCGGCTTCGGCTTCTTTCTTGCGTTCGAGGTTGCGCGCTTCGAGGTCGGCGCGCTGGTGCTCAAATGCTTTTTTGTTTTCCTCGCTGGCGCGCAGCGCTTTTTTCTGGGGCAGCAGGAAATTGCGCGCAAATCCGGGCCGGACTTTGACGACGTCGCCCATCTGGCCGAGATTTTCCACCCGTTCGAGAAGAATGACTTCCATGGGGCCTACTCCGAAACGTAAGGCAACAGCGCCAGAAAGCGCGCCCGTTTAATGGCGCGGGCAAGCTCGCGTTGCTTCTTGTGGGAAACGGCGGAGATCCGCGACGGCACGATTTTGCCGCGCTCGGAAACGTAGCGCTGCAACAGCTTTGGATCCTTGTAATCGATTTTGGGCGCCTTATCGCCGGAGAACGGACAGGTTTTGCGGCGTCTGAAGAACGGTTTGGCCATGACGTTCCTTCCTTTCCCTTACCGGCGTCTGTCGCGATCGCCGCGATCGCGTCGGCTCAGCACCGGGGACGGATCGGGGTTGAGCTCGTCGACGCGGACGGTCAGGGCGCGCAAAACGTCGTCATTGATCTTTTCCTGACGTTCCAGTTCAAGTACGGCGTCCGGCGGACCGTCGATGTTGAAGAGGCTGTAATGGCCTTTGCGGTTTTTCTTGATCTTGTATTGAAGGTTTCTCAGCCCCCAATATTCCGACTTTTCGATCTTGCCGCCATTGTCGGTGACGATTTTGGCGAGGGTTTCGGTAAGGCCTTCGACCTGCGCCGGGGATATGTCCTGGCGCGCGATGAAGACATGCTCGTAATACGGCATTAAGCCAGCTCCATTTCAGGCGACGGAGACCGGTGAAGAAACGGCTGGACGTTTCATGCGGCCTTTGGCTCGCGCGGCAAAGGGACCATCCCTCAAACCCGTCCCCGAGGGGGAGCAGGCGCCGGCGACCGTCGCTCGTCAGGCGGCGGGGCATAGCTGAGGCCTGGCCGGAATGCAAGCGCGCATCCTTGCCCTGGCGCGCCGCGGGCGCTAAGCCGTCGCCCGGTCTTGAGGCAGGCTGGCCTAAGGAGGCCCGATGGCGCGCGCATATATCTTTCCCGGTCAGGGCAGCCAGGCGGTCGGTATGGGCGCGGCCCTGGCGGAGGCTTTTGCGGCTGCGCGGGCGGTTTTGCAGGAGGTCGACGACGCCCTTGACCAGCCGCTTTCCAGGCTGATGCGCGACGGGCCAATGGAGGAACTGACCCTGACCGTGAACGCCCAGCCGGCGTTGATGGCCCATTCGATGGCGGCGATGCGCGTTCTTGAAGCCGAGGCCGGGGCCGATGTGGGGACCGCCATGTTTGTGGCCGGCCATTCCTTGGGGGAATACTCTGCTCTGTGCGCGGCTGGGGCGATCAGCCTCGCCGATACGGCGCGTCTGTTGCGCATCCGCGGCGAGGCGATGCAGGCGGCGGTCCCGGCAGGAGACGGCGCCATGGCGGCGCTGATCGGCGTCGATCTTGAAGGCGCGCAACAGGCGATCGACGCCGCCGAAGGCGAAGGCCTATGCGAAATCGCTAATGACAACGCGCCCGGCCAGGTGGTGATCTCAGGAGAGAAGAAGCGCGTCGAAGCGGTTTGCGCCGGGGCCAAAGCATTCGGCGCTAAGCTTGCGAAATTACTGCCGGTTTCGGCCCCGTTTCACTCTTCACTGATGGAGCCGGCGGCCGAACGCATGGCCGAGGCGCTGGCCGAAACCGAGATCAAGGCGCCGGCGACGGCGCTGGTCGCCAATGTCACGGCCCAGGAGGCTCTGACCCCCGACGCGATCCGTGATCTTCTGGTCAGACAGGTGACGGGGCGCGTACGCTGGACCGAGAGCGTTCAATATATGATCAGCAAAGGCTGCGGCGAATTCATCGAAGTCGGCGCCGGCAAGGTGTTGAGTGGGCTGGTCAAGCGCATCAACCGCGAGGCGACGACTCTAAGCATCGGCGAGCCCGGCGATCTTGACGCGTTCGCCAAGCTTTGAAGACATAACCTTATCGATGAGGAAAGAAACGCTGAATGTTTGATCAGACGGGAAAAAGAGCGCTCGTTACGGGCGCGACGGGAGGCATCGGCGGCGCAATCGCCAAAGCGCTGCACGCCCAAGGCGCGGTCGTCGCGATTTCCGGCACGCGCGAGGAAAAACTTGAGGCGCTTGCCGGCGCGCTGAAAGAGCGCGTCCATGTCGCGCCCTGCAACCTTTCGGATCTCGAAGCGGTGGACGCATTGCCGAAACAGGCGGCCGAGGCCATGGGCGGTCTCGACATCGTCGTGTCCAACGCCGGGGTGACCCGCGATACGTTGATGATGATGATGAAGCCGGACATGTGGGACGAGGTCATCAAGGTGAACCTCACGGCCTATTTCCGTCTCGCCAAAGCGGCGCTGCGCGGCATGACCAAACAGCGCTTCGGACGCATCATCGGCGTGACGTCGGTCGTCGGCGTCACCGGCAATCCCGGCCAGGCGAATTACGCCGCCTCGAAAGCCGGGATGATCGGCATGACCAAATCCCTCGCCCAGGAGGTCGCCAGCCGCAACGTCACGGTCAACTGCATCGCGCCGGGTTTTATCGCCACCCCCATGACCGACGCCCTCAACGACCAGCAGCGCGAGGCGATCCTGGGGAAAATCCCCGCCGGCGGCATGGGCGCGCCTGACGATATCGCCGCCGCGGCGGTCTATCTGGCCTCCGAGGAAGCCCGCTACGTCACCGGCCAGACGCTGCACGTCAATGGCGGCATGGTGATGGTGTGAATTCCGCCTTTAAAGGACGTTTGGTCCTTAGTCGTTGCAACCGTCCCCAATATGCCTTAATCCGCCGGAAACCCGCAGTGAAGGTTGTTCCGGCGCGCCGCCGAAAACAGAATAACGTTCAATCAAGGAGCCTTGCATGTCTGATCTGGCAGAACGCGTTAAGAAAATTGTTGTCGAGCATCTTGATGTCGATCCAGGGAAGGTCGAACCAAAAGCGAGCTTCATTGATGATCTTGGCGCGGACAGCCTCGACATCGTCGAACTCGTCATGGCCTTTGAGGAAGAATTTGACGTCGAGATTCCGGACGACGCCGCGGAAACCATCCAGACGGTCGGCGACGCCATCAAGTTCATCGAAGAACAAAAAAGCTGAACTGTCATTCGATGCAATGAGCGTTGGCCGCTATAGCGCGCGCCGCCGATTGCTTTTCCGACATTCCGCGCCGGCCGCCATTCCCCCGTTATGCGGGCGCGAATTGTTTGCGTATGGAGTTGGATGAAATGCGTCGCGTTGCTGTCACGGGTCTTGGGATTGTTTCACCGCTCGGCTTCGGGATCGACCCCGTTTGGCGACGTCTGATCGCCGGCGATTCCGGCGCCGGCAGGATCGAAAAGTTCGACACTTCAAACATGCCTTGCCATATCGCCGCGGAAGTGCCCAAGGCGGATGGCTATGGCGGCGGCGCGGCCGCCGGCGCGGCGGCGTTCAATCCCGATGACTGGGTCGAACCGCGCGATCAGCGACGCATGGACGATTTCATCGTCTACGGCATTGCGGCGGCGCAAATGGCGTTTGAAGATTCCGGCCTCAAATTCGAAAGCGAGGAAGCGCGCGAGCGCGCCGGCGTGATGACCGGATCGGGCATCGGCGGCTTGCCGGGCATCGAAAAGGAAGTCCTGCTGCTAGAGGGCAAAGGTCCGCGGCGGGTTTCGCCGTTTTTCATCGCCGGCAATCTAATCAACCTCGTCTCCGGCCAGATTTCCATCCGCCTCGGCATGAAAGGGCCGAACCACGCGGTCGTGACGGCCTGTTCGTCCGGCGCTCATGCGATCGGCGACGCGGCGCGGCTGATTGCGCTTGATGACGCAGACGTCATGCTCGCCGGCGGCGCGGAAGCCTCGATCTGTCCCATCGGCGTGGCGGGTTTTGCGGCATGCAAGGCGCTGACGACCCATTTCAATGATACGCCGGAAAAAGCGTCACGACCCTATGACCGCGACCGCGACGGCTTCCTGATGGGCGAGGGGTCTGGATTCATCGTCCTGGAAGAACTGGAACGCGCCAAAGCGCGCGGCGCGAAAATCTACGGCGAGGTGATCGGCTATGGGCTTTCGGGCGACGCCTATCACATCACTGCGCCGGCCGAGGACGGCGACGGCGCTTATCGCGCCATGAAGATGGCGCTGCAGCGCGCAGGGCTCGAGCCGAAAGATATTGATTACATCAACGCGCACGGCACTTCGACGCCGCGCGGCGATGAAATCGAACTCCATGCGGTCGAACGGCTTTTCGGCGATGCTGCGGAAGGCCTGCTCATGTCGTCGACGAAATCGTCCATCGGTCACCTTCTTGGTGCGGCGGGCGCGGTCGAGGCGATCTTCTGTCTGCTCGCCATGCGTGACGGCGCCGTCCCGCCGACTCTCAATCTTGACAATCCCTCTGTTGAAACGCCGATCAATCTCGCGCCGAACCGGGCTGTGGAAAAGACTATCAATGTCGCGCTGTCCAATTCGTTTGGATTTGGCGGCACCAACGCCTCACTGGTGATGCGGCGGATTGACGGCTAAACTCTCGGTCAGTGGAAAATGCGGGTTCGGGCTGGAGGCGGCATGCGGGCGAGCGGACAATCTCCATTGCAAGTTGGCCAGAAGGGCGGTGCGGTTAAGTCGTTCCTGATTTTTCTGGCGGGCCTTGCTTTGCTGGCGGCGGCGACGCTCGGGGCCGGCGGCTATCTCGCCTGGCGCGAGGCGAAGAGTCCGGGCCCGGCGCAGCAGGCGGTCATTGTGGCGCTCAAGCCCGGCAGCGCGGTTTCGAAGATCGCGCAGGAGTTGGAATATGCCGGCGTCATTCGCAACGCCGATCTCTTCACCGCCGTCGTGCGGGTCAAGCGCGCGCAGAATAAACTCAAGGCCGGGGAGTATGAAATTCCCGCCCACGCTAGCGTCATGGAGATCATCGATATCCTGATCGAGGGCAAGAGTATCCTGCACACCCTCACCGCGCCGGAAGGGCTGACGACCGCACAGATTCTCAGACTTGTTGCGGCCGATGAAACCCTTGAAGGCGAGCTAACCCTGACGCCGGCCGAAGGCGAACTCCTGCCGGAGACCTACGCCTTTACCCGCGGCGAAACCCGCGACGCCATGATCCGGCGCATGATGAAAGCCCAGGACGCGTTGCTGGACCGGCTATGGACCGAGCGTGCGTTGGAACTGCCGTTCTCGACCCAGCAAGAAGTCGTTATCCTGGCGTCGATTGTGGAAAAGGAAACCAGCATTGCCGAGGAACGCGACCGCGTTGCGGCGGTTTTCGTCAACCGACTGAGGCGAGGCATGCGCCTGGAATCCGATCCGACCGTGATTTACGGCCTTACCGGCGGCGAGCCCTTGGGGCGGGGCCTGCGTCAAAGCGAATTGCGGCGCGATACGCCCTATAACACCTATGTTGTCTTCGGCTTGCCGCCGACGCCCATCGCCAATCCAGGCCGCGCGGCCATCGAAGCCGTATTGAATCCAGCCGATACGGACGACCTTTTCTTTGTGGCGGACGGCACCGGCGGGCACGCTTTCGCCTCTAATCTGCGCGATCATGAACGCAATGTCGCCGCCTGGCGCCGGATTGAGCGCGAACGCCGGCAAGGCGATTAGCGCCGTGGGCGTTTCCTCAATGACCGGTTTTGCGCGCGTCGACGGCGCTCATGAACATCGGCGCTGGACCTGGGAAGTCAAAAGCGTCAACGGACGCGGACTTGAAATTCGGTTCCGAACGCCGCCGGGCTTTGACGATCTTGAAACGGAACTGCGTCGCATTGTGCAAAAGAAACTCAAGCGCGGATCGGTCAGCGTCAATCTTGCGCTCGACTCGGCGGCCGATGAGACGCGCAGCCGGATAAACGAGGCCGCGCTCGAAAACGCGCTGGCGATGGTCGAGAAAATCAGCGCGCGATTAAAATGCGATCCGCCCCGCGCAGAGGGAATCCTCGCCCTGCGCGGGGTTATCGAGCCGGCAGATGAGTCCATGGCGGAGGAGGATCGCAAGGCGCTCATCGCCGCCATGGTTAAGAGTTTCGGTCAATCCGTCGACGCGCTGATCAAGGCGCGCGCCGCAGAGGGCAAGACGGTGAGCGCCGCGCTGAGCGCGCTGTTCGACGACGTCGCGCGCCTTGCCGGTCAGGCGGCAAGCCTCGCCGAGGCGGCGCCGGCGGTGCTGCGGGAGCGGATCGCCGCCCAGCTTGATGAGCTGCTCGCCGGCGCCCCGGTTCCCGAAGAGCGCCTGGCGCAGGAAGCCGCACTTATGGCGGTCAAGGCTGATGTCCGCGAAGAACTCGACCGGCTGCGCGCGCATGTCGAGGCCGGCCGCGCCTTGCTCAGCAATAATGGCCCCGCCGGGCGCCAGCTGGATTTTCTCTCCCAGGAACTCAACCGCGAAGCCAACACGCTATGCGCCAAGGCGTCTGATCTGGCGCTCAAGCGCGTCGGTCTTGATCTCAAAAAAGTCATCGATCAGCTTCGCGAACAGGTCCAGAATGTCGAATAAAGGCATGCGATGATCGGCGGCGAAGCAAATGTGGCCCGCAGGGGCCTGATGTTCATCCTTTCCAGCCCGTCCGGCGCGGGCAAGACCACGCTCGCGGACCGGCTCTTGAAAAAGGATGCCCGCCTGGTTCTTTCCGTGTCTGCGACGACACGGCCGCGCCGGCCGGGCGAAGCCGACGGCAAAGACTATTTCTTCGTTTCCGACGATGAATTCTTCCGCATGCGCGATAATGGAGAATTCTTCGAGTGGGCGAATGTTTTCGGCTATCATTACGCCACCCCGCGTGCGGCGGTGGAGACCGCATTGCGGCAGGGCAAGGATGTCGTGTTCGATATCGACTGGCAGGGCGCGCAGCAGCTTGCGGAAGTCGCCGGCGAAGACGTCGTCAAGGTCTTCATCCTGCCGCCGTCGCGTGAAGAGCTTGAACGCCGGCTGCGGTGGCGGGCGCAGGATTCCGGAAAAGTCGTGCGCCAGCGCATGGCCAAGGCCGACGCGGAAATGTCCCACTGGGCGGAATATGACTATGTCATCATCAACGCCGATCTTGATGAGTCGGAAAGACTGCTCACCACGATTCTCATCGCCGAACGTCTGAAACGCCGCCGCCAGATCGGTCTGGCGGCGGTCGTCAAAGATATGATGGGCGAAGAATAAGGCGCGTCGCTGTCGCGATCAGACGTATCGCACCTTGGCGATTTCATAGGACCGCGCGCCGCCGGGGGCGGCGACCTCGGCGCTGTCGCCTTCGGATTTGCCGATGATCGCGCGCGCGATCGGCGAAGAAATGGAAACCTTACGCTCTTTGACGTCGGCTTCGAAGTCGCCGACGATCTGCCAGATCTTTTTCTCTTCGGTGTCTTCGTCGATCAGCGTCACGGTTGCGCCGAACTTCACGGTTTTGCCGTTGAGGCGCGAGACGTCGATCACCTCCGCGCGAGAAAACTTGTCCTCAAGCTCGAGGATCTGGCTTTCGATCCAGCCCTGACGCTCCTTTGCGGAATGATATTCGGCGTTTTCCGAAAGATCGCCATGTCCGCGCGCCTCGGCGATCGCTTGAATGATTGCCGGGCGTTCTTCGTTCTTCAGTTTTTTCAGGTCGGCTTCAAGTTTCTGATAGCCGGCCACGGTCATCGGGAACTTATCCATGTTCCGCCCTTTCTCTTCACGTTCAGCCTCGAAGCGGGACTCCTGAGCGAAAAAAAGAGCGCGGCCGGGCGCTCTATCGCCGCGGCCGTCGCTTCAGGCTTCACGACAAAAATAATCCAGGGCCAGGCCGACTTCAAGCCCGGGCCCGGAAAATCCGCCACCGTCGATTAAAAAATATCATATTTATCAATCAATTAATAGAAATTCCGCAAATCCATGCGACCCTGCGGACCGGCGGGTGTACTTGCCTCGTTGGCTGCTCTAGAGGAGGCGCGCCCGCGTGCAGCGCCCTCTTCGCAGGGAAAGTCATGGACGATTTTTTCAAGCCTTCCGCGCCCTGGTTTGAACGGCCCGAGCCGCTTTTTACGGCGGAACTGGAAAAACGAACGGCCGATCCGGCGCTGTGCGAGGCGGCCAAAGACTATCGCCGGACGGGATATTTGATCCGCGATTTCGGCTTTGCGCCCGATGATATCGATCAGGCGGCGGAATATACGCGCACGCTGCGCGGCAAGGCCGGGCGCGTTCAGGATGGATGGATGAAATCGGCCGCCGTGAAAAGACTGGCGACGCATCAGCCGGTGTTGGATTTTCTCGAAACACTATACGAGCGCCGCGCCTTTCCGTTTCAGACCTTGAATTTCGCGTATGGCTCAGAGCAGGCTGCTCATGCGGATACCTATCATTTCGACACGACGCCGATGCGGTTTATGTGCGGTGTGTGGGTGGCGCTCGAAGACGTTCAGCCGCAGGCGGGGCCCTTGCACTATTATCCCGGCAGCCACGCCTTGCCGGTGTTCACCAACGCCGATCTCGCCGACAGCGGATATGACGAATATAATGCGTTTGTCCTGCATCAACTGCGTGCGGCGGGATATGAAAAAACGACCGGCCTTCTCAAAAAGGGCCAGGCGCTCGTATGGTCGGCCAATCTGTTTCACGGCGGCGAGCCGCGCAGCGACTCAAACCTGACGCGGCTGAGCCAGGTCACGCATTATTATTTCGACGGCTGCATCTATCACACGCCGATCAAGTCAGATCCGAAGACGGCCCGCATGATTGTCCGCGAGCCTTACGACATCGCGCGCGGTAAATTCGTTGCGAGCCGGGACGAGAACGGCCCGGTCTATCCGCGCCTGTTTCGCAGGCTGCGCCACAGGGTCAGGATCACCGCGCGAATTCCCATCTATTCCTGACGCGGTTGCACGCCTAAAGCCGCATGACCAGCCTAGAGCCCCTATTTACTGCGGAAATAGGACTGGAGCGGCGCGACCTCGACGCCGCCGGCGCGCAGCGCCTCGATGGCGCGGACCGCCGCGCGAGCGCCGGCCGCCGTCGTGATGCAAGGGATCTTCTGCGCCAGGGCGGTGGTGCGGATCGAGCGCGAGTCCTTGATCGACTGCGCGCCTTCGGTGGTGTTGAAAATGAGATCAACTTCGCCGTTTTTCAGCGCGTCGACAATGTGCGGCCGGCCTTCGAGCACTTTGTTGACGCACGTAACGTCAAGACCCTCGCTTGCGAACAATTCCGCCGTGCCGCCGGTGGCGATGACTTTGAATCCCATTTCGATCATGCGCCGGGCGGACGCGACCATGTCTGGCTTGTCGGAGTCTTTCACCGAAATAAAGGCGCAGCCCTTGAGCGGCACGCGCGCGCCCGACGCGATCAGGCTTTTTGCCCGCGCCTTGGCGAAATTGACGTCGATTCCCATGACTTCGCCGGTTGAGCGCATTTCCGGGCCGAGCACGGTGTCGACGCCGGGAAAGCGCGAAAACGGCAGCACGACTTCTTTGACCGACATATGCGCCGGGTCGGCCGGCGCGAGGGCGAAGTCCTTGATCTTGGCGCCCGCCATCACTTTGGCGGCGATGCGCGCGACCGGCAGTCCGGTGGCTTTGGCGACGAAGGGCACCGTGCGCGAAGCGCGCGGGTTGACTTCAAGAAGGAAAATCTCGCCGTCCTTGATGGCGTATTGCACATTCATCAGACCCACGACGCCGAGTTCGCGCGCAAGTCTGGCGGTCTGGGTTTTGAGGTCCGCGACAATCTTCTCCGACAGCGTATGCGGGGGCAGGGAGCAGGCGCTGTCGCCCGAATGAACGCCCGCTTCCTCGATATGCTCCATGACGCCGGCGATGAATACGTCGTCGCCGTCGCAAAGAGCGTCAACGTCGACTTCGATGGCGTTTTGCAGATACTGGTCGAGGAGAAGCGGTTCGTCTTCGGTGATTTCGATTTGCGCCGCGGCGAGATAGCGCTTGAGCGCTGTTTCGTCTCGCACGATCTCCATGGCGCGCCCGCCGAGCACGTAAGACGGCCTTGTGACCAGCGGGTAGCCGACAGACGCGGCGACGGCGGGGGCCGCTTCCTTAGAGCCGGCGGTGGCGTTTTTTGGCTGGTTGAGGCCGAGCTTTTCAACTACCTGCTGAAACCGTTCGCGGTCCTCGGCGCGGTCGATGGCGTCAAAGGGCGTGCCCAGCAAGGGAACGCCTTCGGCTTCGAGCACGCCGGCGAGCTTTAAAGGCGTTTGCCCGCCATATTGCACGATGACGCCGAGAAGTTCTCCTTTTTCCTGTTCTATGCGGACGATCTCAAGAACGTCTTCGGAAGTCAGCGGTTCGAAATAGAGCCGGTCCGACGTGTCGTAATCGGTCGATACGGTTTCCGGGTTGCAGTTGACCATGATCGACTCAACGCCGATGTCGCCGAGCGCGAACGCCGCATGACAGCAGCAATAATCGAACTCGATGCCCTGGCCGATGCGGTTCGGTCCGCCGCCGAGAATAATCACCTTCTTGCGGTCGCTGGGGCGGGCTTCGCAATGGTTCGCGCCGCTGAAGGGTGGTTCGTAAGCGGAATACATATAGGGCGTTTTGGCCGCGAATTCCGCCGCGCAGGTGTCGATGCGTTTGAATGTGGGCCGCACGTTGCGGGCGAGACGAAATGCGCGCACCTCGGCCTGGGAACCGCCGCAAAGTTGCGCCAGCCTTTCATCGGAAAACCCCATGGCCTTGAGCGCAAGCAGCGCGTCGGGATCGTCCGGCAAACCTTCGCGTTCGACCAAGCGCTCGGCGGCGACAATTTCGTCGATCCGATCAAGAAACCAGGGATCATATTGCGTAATCGCGCGGACCTGCTCGATGGGCAGGCCGTGACGGATCGCCTGGCCCGCCACACGCAGCCGCTCCGGCGTGGGCGCGGCGAGGGCGGCGCGGAAAGCGTCGGCGTCATCGCCTTCGCCGAGCCCCTGAATGGCGATGGGATCGAGCCCGCAAAGCCCGGTCTCAAGGGAGCGCAGCGCCTTTTGCAGCGATTCCGCAAAGGTGCGGCCGATCGCCATGGCTTCGCCGACCGATTTCATGGCGGTCGACAGCATCGGCTCGGCGCCGGGGAATTTCTCGAATGCAAAGCGCGGAATTTTCGTCACCACATAGTCGATGGTCGGCTCGAATGAGGCGGGCGTTGCGCCGGTGATGTCATTGCCGAGCTCGTCGAGCGTGTAGCCGACCGCGAGTTTCGCTGCGATGCGGGCGATGGGAAAACCCGTGGCCTTGGAGGCGAGGGCGGACGAGCGCGACACGCGCGGATTCATTTCGATAACAATCAGACGGCCCGTATCCGGGTTGACGGCGAACTGCACGTTCGAGCCGCCGGTTTCGACGCCGATTTCGCGCATGACGGCGATCGACGCATTGCGCATGCGCTGGAATTCCTTGTCGGTGAGCGTCAGCGCCGGCGCGACAGTGATGGAATCGCCCGTGTGCACGCCCATGGGATCGACGTTTTCAATAGAGCAGACAATGATGCAGTTGTCCGCCTTGTCGCGCACGACCTCCATCTCGAACTCTTTCCAGCCGAGCAGGCTTTCGTCGATAAGCACTTGCCCGACCGGCGAGGCGTCGATGCCGGACCGCACGATATGTTCGAACTCTTCCCGGTTATAGGCGACGCCGCCGCCTGTGCCGCCAAGCGTAAAGGCCGGGCGGATGATCGCCGGCAGGCCGATTTCATCGATCAACTGGATCGCCTTGGCGACGCCGGCGGCGCGGTCATAGCCGATAATGTTTTCGTCATTGTCCCGGATCGGCGGCGCGGCGGCGATGGCCGAGCGCGGATTTTCAAGTCCGATTTGCTCCATCGCGTCGCGAAACTTTTCGCGATCTTCGGCTTTTTCGATGACATCCGCGCGGGCGCCGATCATCTCAACGCCGTATTTTTCGAGCACGCCTGTGTGATAAAGATCGAGCGCGCAGTTAAGCGCCGTTTGGCCGCCCATGGTCGGCAAAAGCGCGTCAGGACGTTCGCGAGCTATCACCATTTCGACAAATGCCGGCGTGATCGGTTCGATATAGGTGGCGTCGGCGATTTCCGGATCGGTCATGATTGTCGCCGGGTTGGAATTGACCAGAATGACCCGGTAGCCTTCCTCCTTGAGCGCCTTGACCGCCTGAACGCCGGAATAATCGAATTCGCAGGCCTGGCCGATGATAATGGGACCGGCGCCGATGATCAGGATGGAAGAGATGTCGTCGCGTTTTGGCATCGATAAGCCAGACCTTTACTCGCGCACGCCCGCCAGCGAGGCGGTCCGAATGCCAGCCGCTCGCGCGCAGGATCAGAATCAATTGTCGATTAAAGCGCTCTCATAGGCGATCGAAGGGCGAAGGGGAAGAGCCTATTGCAACAAAGATTGGGATCGATATTTCCCACATCTGCGCCAGCGGCGAATTGGGGCCGGTATAAATCCTCGGCAAAGTCGATTTTTCCTGGCGCTTTTCGTCTTTACCGTGTCAATGAAGCCTGCCAATCGTCACAAGCCGGAAAGGAGATTCTCGATGTCGCTGACGCTTTACGAATATCCGCCGAGCCGGTCGGGGCGCGTGCGCTGGACGTTGCTGGAGCTCGACATCCCATTTGAGAGCGTATCCGATCGCGGTCTGATTGGCGCCGAGCACTTTAAGAAAGTCCATCCGCTGACCAAGCTCCCAGCGATTGAAGACGACGGCCGGCCGCTGTTCGAATCAGCTGCGATCTGCACCTGGCTTGCCGACAAACATGCGGACAAGGGCTTGATCGCCAAGGCCGGGACATGGGAGCGCGCGCTGCATGAGCAATGGGTTTCATTCGCCCTGACCGAGGTCGAGGCGCATTTATGGAACACGGCGCGCAATACGTTCGTCTATCCGAAAGAAGCGCGCCTGCCGGCGGTCATCGAGCAAAATAACGCCGAACTTAAACGCGCCCTGCCGGTTCTCGACAATCATTTCGCACAAAACGAGTATCTTGTGGGCGGCGCGTTTTCCGTCACCGACATAATTGTCGGCTTCGCCACCAACTGGGCGCGCATGGTCGGCGCGATCGCAGAATTCCCGAACATCGACGCTTATAACCGCCGGCTGCTTGAACATCCGCTTTGTCCCTATTCGAAAGACTAGGGTCTTGCTTGTAAAGCCGCTGTCTTTTCCAGACTAACGAAAGTTTTATGTCATTTGCCGCATCGCGCGTCTGGAACGTCATGATTTCGGCGCGCGCTTTGTGGTATTGTCCGCTCCGGCGGGAAAGCCGGATCGGGGAACGACTGAGGACTGGAGAACGAAATGTGGAAAACACAAGGGTATTTAGCGGGCCTGGCGATGCTCGCAGCAACCGCGGCATACGCTCAAGAGACAGTCGATATCCAGGAATGGGAAGTGCCGTATGAAAACTCCCGGCCGCGCGATCCCTTTGCGGAAAGCGCGACGTCGGTCTGGTTCGTCGGCCAGCGCGCCGGATATCTCGCCCGCCTAAACGCCGAAACCGGCGAGATCATGAAGGTCGACCTCAAAGAAGGCTCGGCCCCGCACAATCTCATTGTCGGTTCTGATGGGATCGTCTGGTACGCCGGCAATCGCACCGCATTGATCGGCCGGTACGATCCGGCAACGGGCGAGATTGAAGAAATTCCGATGCCGGACCCGGCGGCGCGCGACCCGCACACGCTGGTCTTCGACAAAGAAGAAGCAAACATATTCTTTACGCTGCAGGGCGCCAATATGATGGGCCGGCTTAATATCGAAACGCGCAAGGTCGATCTTATCTCGTCAAAGACGGAAAGTTCGCGGCCTTACGGCATCAAACAGGCGCCGGACGGATCGGTCTGGGTTGTGCTGCTCGGGACAAACAAGCTGGCGCAGATCGATCCCGAGACGATGGCGCTTCGCGAAATCGTTCTGCCGAGAGAAGAAACTCGCCCGCGCCGGCTTGAGGTCACCGCCGATGGACGCGTTTGGTATGTTGATTACGCAAAAGGTTTTCTTGGGGCTTATGATCCGGCGGCCGACGCATTCAAAGAATGGGCCTTTCCGGAAGGCGAACAGGCGCGTCCCTACGGCACGGCGTCGGACGCAAGCGGGCGCATCTGGGCCGTGGCGACCGGCGTTCAGCCGAATATATTTTATGGTTTCGATCCGGCGACGGAGGAATTCTTCAGCGCGACGAACGTGCCGTCGGGCGGCGGCACGCTCCGCCATATGTATTATCACGAACCCTCGGGCGCCGTGTGGTTCGGCGCCGACGCCAATACGATCGGCCGCGCCATCGTCGAGCCGCAGGAATAATAGCCATGCGGCTTGGCGCTGCAGTTGTCTTAACCGTTGTTGCAGCGCCCAGCCTTGCGCTCGCCCATCCCGATGGTGCGTCTTGGGGTTCGGCGGACCCGCAAGCAGCGGAGAATTGCGCGTCCTGTCATTTCGACAGTGAAGCAGCTTTGGACTCACCCTTAATAGCAATATTCATTGATGACAGACCGGTCTCCTTTGGAGAGGGAGTCAACGTCCATGTGCAGTTCATGAACATGAAACACAAAAAAGCCGGTTTTCAAATTATTGCATCCCAAGGAAAATTTATCTCTGAATCTGAAGATATTGAATCAAATGGCGTACAAGCGAGATCTATTTTACCGAGTTACAATTCATCTTTAACTGACAATCGCTTTTCGCCACAAGTTTGCGTAAAAAGTATTGGCTGTACCTCTAACGTAGTACGGTGGAAGTTGAAATGGATGTCGCCTGCAGAAGCAGACGGCGACGTCAAATTCTCAATTGCCGTTAATGCAAGTAACGATGATCAGTCCGCATTCGGCGATCAAATTCATTTCAAGACAGTTATCATTCAAAGGCCTGGCGACTTTTGGCTGCCGCCGCCGCAGTGATGTTTTTAGCGCGCCTGATCGTCGCCGGCGCCATTACATCCATCGTTTCGCTGTTTTCTGATCGGCGACATTGGCCGGCTGTTTTTCCGCGCCCTGATAGCCGGTGACGCGGTCGGCGACGAACGGATTGGAAAGCCGTTCCTTGCCGAAGGTCGACACCGGCCCGTGGCCCGGCACGAACTGCATGTCCGAGCCGAGCGGCCAGAGCTTTTGCGTGATTGAATTAATCAGCGTCTGGTGATCGCCGCGGGGAAAATCCGTCCGGCCGATGGAGCCGGCGAACAGGACGTCGCCGACAAAGGCGATGCGCGCGCCCTGATGATAGAAAATGATATGGCCCGGCGTGTGCCCCGGCGTATAGGCGACATTGAATATAATCCCGTCTAGTTCGACCGTGTCGCCGTCCTCAAGCCATTTGTCGGGCTTGCAGTCCTCGCCTAGCCCCGGCTGGCCGTATTGCGCCCAGTGATCCTCGATCTGGTCGAGCCAGAACGCGTCTTCCTTTTGCGGCCCGATGATCGGCGCGCCGGTCTTGCGCTTGATCGCTTCGGCGCCGCCGGCGTGATCGAGATGACCATGGGTGAGCCAGATCTGTTCGATGGTCGCGCCGAATTCCTCCGCGGCGCGCAGGATCTTCTCCGGCTCGCCGCCGGGATCGATCACCGCGGCCTTGCCCGACGGCGCTTTGATAATCGAGCAGTTTTGCTCGAACGGCGTTACCGGCGCGACGCGGATCCGGAATGGCGGTACTGGCGAATTGGTCATGCGCCGGGTGATAGACTAAAACCCGGGTCCCTGTCACGACGCTTGGCGCGATGGAATAGATTGCGGGGAAGGAACCGCTTGTCGAAACCGTTTGTCATTTCGAACCGCAACGCCCGGCGCCTCTGGCTTGAGCGACAGGGCCTTGCCCAGTCGCCGACTGGCGCCGCGAACGAAACGGCGCTGTGCGCCATCATCGAGCGGTTGGGCTTCGTCCAGCTCGACACCATTCGCATCGTCGCGCGCGCCCACGATCACATTCTCTGGTCGCGCAACCAGAACTATCGCGAGCTGATGCTCGACGACATGGTCAAGGACCGCATCGCGTTCGAACATTTCACCCATGACGCCTCGGCGCTGCCCATGCGCATCTATCCTTATTGGCGCCGCCAGTTCGAGCGCCTGCGCAAGCGCGTTGAAAACAGCCGCTGGCGAGAGGCGATGCCGCCCAGACGAGAGCGTGAAAAGATCCTCAAGCGCATCGAGCGCGAGGGGGCGCTGTCGACGCGCGATTTCGAGGCCGCGCAGAGCAAGAGCGATCATCCCTGGGCGCGTCCGCCGCACAAATTCGTGCTCGACTATTACTGGTATGCGGGCGTGCTTGCGACTTGTCACCGCAAGAACTTCATCAAGCACTATGATTTGCGCGAGCGGGTCATTCCCGAAGAACACCTCAAGCAAGAGATCGGCGACCGGGCGCAAGTCGACTGGCTGTGCGCGAACGCGCTTGAGCGGATGGGATTCGCCAGCGAAGGCGACATTCAGCGCTATTGGGATGCAGTGGACCTGGAAGAAGTCAAAGCCTGGGCGAAACGCCGGCGCAAGGATTTAATCCAGGTTGAAATCGAAACCGCGAACGGCGCCCAGAAGGCGCTGGCGCTTGGCGACATCGAGGACCGTCTTGCAACGCTCAAAGCCCCGACCAGCCGGCTGCGGCTGCTCAATCCGTTCGATCCGGTGATCCGCGACCGCAAACGGCTCGAAAAACTCTTCGGTTTCGACTACCGCAATGAAATGTTCACGCCCGCCGCGAAACGCCAATACGGCTATTATATCTACCCCATGCTCGAGGGCGATCGTTTTGTTGGCCGCATCGAGGTCAAGGCCGACCGCAAGAAGGGGCGCCTTGTCGTTGACAATGTCTGGTGGGAGCCGGGCGTCAAACCGACGCCGGCGCGGCTTAGGAAGCTCGATGCGGAACTCGCGCGGATGGGCCGCTTCATCGATGCGAGGGACGTTCGATGGCGGCGCAAACGCGCATAGGGCGAGCTCGGAAGATCATAAAGCGCCGCGTTCGCCCTCGACTGCAGCCCCATCTATTCTTTCAGCATGCGGTCGAAGAAGTCGGCGGTCGCCCGAAAAGTCGCGAGCCATGACGCGTAACGATAAAATCCATGAACCTCATCGGGCAGGACCAGCGCCTCCCAGTGAACGCCCCGTTGGTCCAGACGCATCGCCAGGTCCGTGGTCTCCCAGAAAACCACATTGCGGTCGTCATCGCCATGGATGAAGAGAACCGGCGAGCGCCACCCGTCGATGTCCGCGATCGGCGAGGACTTTCGCGCCAGTTCCATTTCATCGGGCGTCAGGCCCCAATAGCGACCGGGAACATTCGGGAAATCCAGCGACCAGTCGTGAACGCCGTGAAGATCGACGCCGGCGGCGAATATGTCGGAATTGCGCGCCAGACCTTGCGCAGTCAAAAGGCCGCCATAGGAGCCGCCCCATAAGCCGATCCGTTCGTCGTCGACATAGGACAAGGATTTCAGGTAATCGGCCGCCGCGAGGACATCCTTATATTCCGAGGCGCCGCGCGGTCCATGATCAGGGACCAGTCGAAAGTCGCGGCCATAGCCGATGCCGGCGCGGAAATTGACGGCGAGGACGACATAGCCTTGAGAGGCGAGATACTGGTTCATGGCGTAGGCGTTCGCGTAATAGCCCCGATAATGCCAGCCGAGCAGCATCTGACGGATCGGACCGCCATGGAGGTAGAGAAGCGCAGGCCTCTTATCGTTCTCGCTGAGGTCCGGCGGCGCAAAGAGTTGACCGTGAACGGTGACGCCGTCGCTTGCCTGCAAGATGGCTTGCTGCGGAATGACAAGCTCGGCCGCCGGGAAATCGGCGTCCGGCGCGCTGCTGATGAATGACGGCGTTTGTCCGGGCGCCAGATAAGCGATGCGCGTCGGCGCCGTCGCGCCGCCGGCGCGATAGGCGACCCGTTCAGCTGACAATGCGACCGGACTCGTTTCGATGCCGTCGCCCTGCGTCAACGCCGTCGGCTCCCCGCCGTCTGTCGCTACGACCGCGAGGCGCCGGCGATCGACATCGCCGCAATTATGGGAATAGATCAGCGCGGCGCCGTCAGGCGTGATGTCGGTGTCTTCGGCCTCGCAATTGGCGGGCGTGAGCGCGACAGCGTCGCCGCCGGCGGCCGGTACGCTGTAAAGGCGCATGAATCCGTCATGCTCGGAATAGAAGACAAGGACGCCGGTCGCGGTCCAGCGCAACGGTTCGGGAAAATAGCGCTGCGCAAGACCGCCCGCCATTTCGCCTGGGGATCGCCAGACTTCTCTTGCATCGCCGGTCGCCGCATCCGCAACCATGATGGAAAACGGCCACGCCGTCATAAGATGGGGGCGTTCGCCGTTCAGGCGCCCCGGGCGTCGAAGGAACGCGACCTCGCGTCCGTCGGGCGACCAGACGGCGTGCATGTCGCGATATACGCTTGGGCCCATCCAGCGAATCTGACGCGCTTCAATGTCGAAAACGCCCACAAGGCTGTGACTTTCCCGAACGCTGACAAAGAGGATTTTTTCGCCATCGGGCGACCACTCAATATTCTGCACCGCACCCCGGACGGTGAATAAGGGATCGTCGGATTTCAGTTTTCGCGATCTGGTGAGATATTCATAGACCTCGCCGTCGCGCTGAATGAGGACTGTTTCGCCCGACGGGGACAGTTTCGGATTCGCCCCGTCAGCGATCATGCGCGCTTGCTTGGTCGAGATCGGTGCGATCCAAACGGTTTGCGTTGCGCCATCCGGGTCGCTGTCCGGATTTGGATGTTCGCCGTTCCAGTTTTTCGATCCGCCTCGAGTAAAGACAGCGTATTTTCCATCGCTCGACAAGGAGAGTTGAGACAGCGGACGCCCGTCATCGTTCGGAAAATTCGCCAATTGTTGCGGCTCAAAATCAGGCGCGGCGGCGGTCCAGACGCTGCGGGCGCCGCGCGCCGTTTCAATCCAGGCGATGCGATCGGCGTTTTGCGCGCGGACCAGGCTTTCGGCGTAGGGCGCGGAAAGAACATCATCAATATCATAGGCGAGCGCGCCTTTGACGCACGCAAGACTTAAAGCTGTCGCTGCGGCGAAAACGAAAAGACTCGTGAATCGGGATTGCATACGGCGAGTTGGCATTTGACGGTCCCCTTCCTTGACCGCCTCTTCATAGCATAAGCGCGGCCGCAATCGATGCGCGTTTCGCAATTATCGGTCGGCCGCTCTTAAGCGGCCTTGAGCCGGTCCACAAAACGCCGAAAGATATAAAAACTGTCCTGAGGCCCAGGCGAGGCTTCCGGATGATACTGGATGGAGAGCGCCGGGGCGTCTTTCAGCGCAAGGCCGCAATTGGAGCCGTCGAACAGCGAGACATGGGTCTCTGCGACATGGTCCGGCAGGCTTTCGCCGTCGACCGTAAAGCCGTGATTCATGGAAACGATCTCGACCTTGCCGGTGGCGAGATCCTTGACCGGATGGTTGGCGCCGTGATGGCCCTGGGCCATCTTTTTCGTCTTGGCCCCGGCGGCGAGGGCCAGCATTTGATGGCCGAGACAAATGCCCAAAACAGGAATTTTGTTTTCGATCAGCTTGCGGATCACCGGAACGGCGTATTCGCCGGTCGCTGCCGGATCGCCAGGGCCGTTGGACAACACCACGCCATCGGGGCGCTTTTCCATAATGTCCTCGAATGCGGCCGTCGCCGTCACCACCGTGACGCGGCAACCCTCGCTGGCGAGCCGGCGCAGGATGTTGCGTTTGACGCCATAGTCGATGACGACGATATGCGGGCCTGTCGCGGTTCGAACGCCGTAGCCGGAAGGCCATTCCCAGCCTGTCTCGTCATGGGCGTAGGACTGCAGGGTCGTGACGTCTTTGGCGAGATCGCGTCCTTCAAGGCCCGCCCATTCCTGGGCGCGTTTGAGCATGGCGTCGGTATCGAACCGGCCCGAGGGGCTATGGGCGATCGTCCCATGGGGCATCCCCTGTTCGCGGATGCGCGCGGTCAGCGCACGGGTGTCGACGCCGGCGATCGCGACAATGCCGCGGCGGCGCATCCAGGCGGAAAGATCGAGCTGGGCGCGATAGTTCGACGGGCTGGTCGCCATGGCGCGAAACACCGCGCCGCGGGCCGCTGTCGCCGCAGCGGGGGAGGCGTTTTCGACGTCCTCGGCATTAACGCCAACATTGCCGATATGCGGAAAGGTAAAGGTGACGATCTGGCCAGCATAGGACGGGTCGGTCAAAATCTCCTGATAACCGCTCATCGCCGTATTGAAACAGACCTCGCCGACGGCTTCTCCGACGGCGCCCAGGCCCTCGCCGTAAACCGTTGTACCGTCTGCCAGAACCAGGGCTGCGGTGAACGGTCGAGAGGCGCCTTGACTAATTTTCATGAAAGCATATCTCTTCGCGGCGTTGACGCGGTGGGCAAAACCTCAGCGCGCCCCGCGCAAACCGGCCGGAAGCTATGCGAAGGCGCCGACAGGGTCAACAAAACGGATAAGATGGAATTTATCCATCTGAAACAAACAGATAAATTCAATTGGGGTTTCTCGGCGCGAAATTTGAAACGCGCCGTCGAGGATGTTTGGAGAATCACCGATGCTCAGGGAGCAAATCGACGCCGCGCTTCGAAGCGCCATGAAAGCAAAAGACGACAAGCTGCGCGTCGCCACGCTGCGACTGATTAACGCGGCCATTAAGGACCGCGACATCGCCGCGCGCGGCGAAGACCGTTGCGACGGCGTGAGCGACGATGAAATCCTCGCGATCCTGACCAAGATGGTCAAACAGCGCGAAGAAAGCGCGGAAGCGTTTGACGCTGGCGGCCGGCCCGAACTCGCCGAGCAGGAGCGCAGCGAAATCGAAGTCATCAAGGACTTCCTGCCGCGCCAGCTTTCCGAAGCCGAAATCAAATCCGCCGTCGCCGACGTCATCGAGGAATATGACGCATCCGGACTGAAGGACATGGGCAAATGCATGGGCGCGCTTAAGGAGCGCTACACCGGCGCCATGGATTTCGGCTGCGCCGGCAAGCTCATGAAAGAGAAGCTGACTTAGGTCTGCGCGCGGCCTGATCAGCCGGTGTCCTTCGCCCGTTTTTTGCGCAAGTGGGGCTTGAGCGCCTTTTTCCGCAGACGGACGGACTTTGGCGTCACTTCGACCAGTTCGTCATCATCGATATAGGCGATGGCGCGCTCCAGCGTGAGCCGCCGCGGCGGGGTCATGCGCACGGCCTCGTCCTTGCCGGCGGCGCGGATATTGGTGAGCTGCTTGGCTTTCAGGGGATTGACGTCGAGGTCTTCGGCCTTGGCGTTCTCGCCGATGATCATGCCCTCATAGACTTGCTCGCCGGGCGCGATGAACATGACGCCGCGCTCTTCCAGGTTCCACAGCGCATAGGGCACGGCCGCGCCGTCGCCATTGGAGATCAGCATGCCGTTGCGCCGTCCCTCGATGGGACCCTTGTGGGGCGCGTGTTCGCGATAAGACCGGTTCATGACGCCGGTGCCGCGCGTGTCGGTGAGAAATTCGCCGTGATAGCCGATCAGCGCGCGCGAGGGCGCATGCAGGATCAGCCGCGTCTTGCCGGCGCCGGAGGGTTTCATCTCCGCAAGTTCGGCCTTTTTCTGCGACAGCTTTTCGATGACAGCGCCGGAAAACGCGTCATCCACATCGATGACGACTTCCTCGATGGGTTCGAGAACGGTTCCATCGCCGTCCGTGCGGGTCACGACGCGCGGGCGCGACACCGCAAGCTCGAACCCTTCCCGGCGCATGTTCTCGATCAGCACGCCAAGCTGCAATTCGCCGCGGCCGGCGACTTCAAAGGCGTCCTTGCTTTCGGTCTCGCGAACCGAGATGGCGACATCGCCTTCGGCCTGACGCAACAGGCGCTCGCGAATGACGCGGGACTGCACCTTGTCGCCTTCGCGGCCGGCCAGCGGCGAGTCGTTGGCCGATATGGTGATCGACAGCGTCGGCGGGTCGATCGGCTGGGCGGGCAGGGGCTCTGTGACGTCGAGATCGCAGATCGTATCGGCCACCGAGGCGCGCGAAAAACCCGCAAGCGCCACGATGTCGCCGGGAAAGGCTTGGTCAACGGGCTGGCGCTTGAGGCCGCGAAAGGCGAGCACCTTGGTGACGCGCGCCTGTTCTACGGCTTCGCCGTCGCGTGAGAGCGCTTTCATCGTCACGCCCGGCCGCGCCGCGCCGGAGACAATGCGCCCGGTCAGGATGCGGCCGAGATAGGGATCGGCCTCCAGCGTCGTCGCCAGCATGCGAAACGGCGCCGCATCGCCGCCTTCCACGGCCGGCGGCGGCACATGTGCGATGACGGTTTCAAAAAGCGGCGCGAGATTATCGTGCGGATCATCAAGGCTGAACGCGGCCCAGCCGTCACGGCCGGCGGCGTAGAGCGCGGGAAAGTCGAGCTGCTCGTCGCTCGCGCCCAGCGCGGCGAAAAGATCGAACGCTTCGTTCAGCGCTCTGTCCGGCGCCGCGCCCGCCCGGTCGATCTTGTTGAGGACGACGATGGGTTTCAGACCCAGTGCGAGCGCTTTGGACAATACGAATTTGGTCTGGGGCATCGGCCCTTCGGCGGCGTCGATGAGCAAGAGGCAGCCGTCGACCATGGAAAGGATGCGCTCGACTTCGCCGCCGAAATCGGCGTGACCGGGCGTATCGACGATATTGATCCGGACCGGCGACGCGTTCGTCTGACCGCCTTCCCACAATACGCTGGTGCATTTGGCGAGAATGGTGATGCCGCGCTCGCGCTCGATGGCGTTCGAATCCATCGCCCGTTCGGCCATGTCCGCGCCGGCGCGCACGGCGCCCGACTGACGCAGCATCTCGTCGACGAGCGTCGTCTTGCCATGATCCACATGGGCGATGATGGCGATATTGCGCAGATCGATATTGCGTTGCGTCATGGTGCGGCGAAGTGGGGGTTTTTTGCCGCCCATGCAAGGACTTTCGCGGCCGGGGGCGCCCAGTTTGGGGATAATGAGCGCTTTTGCCGCCGCGCCCTTTCCCGCACCCTATGCCGGAACCGAATCAGCAAGCGCGTTTATTAAACGCAGCGCGCCTGCTATGTCCGGCGGATTGCACCCATGCCGCGCTTCACACCCGACTTTCTCGATGAGCTCAAGGCCCGCCTGAGGCCGTCGACGGTCATCGGGCGCTATGTGAAGTTAAAAAAGCAAGGCAATGAATGGGCTGGGCTTTCTCCCTTCACCAAAGAAAAAACCCCAAGTTTCTTCGTCAACGATCAGAAGGGATTTTACCACTGCTTTTCTTCGGGCAAGCATGGCGACGTCATCGCCTTCCTGCAGGAAACCCAGCGTCTTTCGTTTCATGAGGCGGTGGAGCGCCTCGCCGAGGAAGCCGGCCTGCCCCTGCCGGCGGAGCGTCCGGGCGAAGCGGAGCGGGCCGAAAAGGCCAAAGGGCTCGCCGAGACCTGCGCGGCTGCGGGAAAATACTATGCCGACATGCTGCGCCGCGCCGACGGACGCCATGCCCGCGACTATCTGCGTGAACGGGGCGTCACCGATGCGCAGATCGACGCCTTTGCCATCGGCTATGCGCCGGCGGGTCGCAACGCGCTCAAGGACGCCCTGATCAATAAGGGCTTTTCGGAAGAAACGCTCATCGAAGCCGGGCTGCTCATCAAGCCGGATGACGGCGGCGAAAGCTACGACCGGTTCCGAAACCGCATCATGTTTCCGATTCTGGGCAATCGGGACCGGGTGATCGCCTTTGGCGGCCGCGCGCTCGATCCCGATGCCCGCGCCAAATATCTCAACTCGCCGGAAACGCCGCTCTTTCACAAGGGCTCGGTGCTCTACAACTTCACGCGCGCGCGTCAGGCGGCGGCGGAGGACAAAGCCGCCCTTATCGTCTGTGAAGGCTATATGGACGTCATCGCCCTGTGGGGCGCAGGCGTTCGCCGCGCCGTGGCGCCGCTCGGCACGGCGCTCACCGAAAGCCAGCTCGCCTTGCTGTGGCGCGTCTCGGACGAGCCGGTGCTTTGCTTTGACGGCGACAAGGCGGGGCTCGGCGCGGCGCATCGGGCGATTGATCGCGCCTTGCCGATGCTCAAGCCCGGCAAGTCGCTTTCCTTCGCCTTTCTGCCGCAAGGCCAGGACCCGGACGATCTTGTGCGCGCGGCGGGCGCGGCGGCGTTCGAAAACGTCCTGGCCGAGGCCGAACCGTTGGTCGACGTTCTCTGGGAACGCGAAAAGGCGGCGCGTCCGCTTGATACCCCCGAACGCCGTGCGGCGCTCAAGGCGCATCTGCGCGAGCTTGTCAAAACTATCGAGGACCGGGATGTGCTCGGGGCTTATGGCGCCGAACTCGCCGCTCGTCTTGACGCCTATTTCAGTCCGCCGGCGCGCGACCGGCAGACGCCATTCGGTCCATCCGCGCGGACCGATGATCGCAATCCCTTCCGGGGACGGCCAAAGGGGCAGGGCTTTCGGTTCATCGAGCCGGCCCGCCCGTCGCCGGGGCTCAAACGCCGCGGCGCGCCCTCCCAATGGACGCGCGAGGCCGTTTTGGTGCTCGCCGCCGTCAGCCACCCCCGGCTGCTGGAACGCCAGGAGCCCGCCTTTTTTGACCTCGATCTCGCCGATGCAGGGCTCAAAGCGCTGCTCGCCGAGGTTATATCGGCGTTTTCGGCCGACCCCGGCCTTGACAGCGCTGAACTGAAAAGCCATCTCAGCCAGACCGGCGCGGCAGGCTCCTTGGAGCGGATCCTTGGCGATCCTGAGCTCTCGAAACATCGATTCCTCCGCCCCGAAGCTGAGATAGACGAGGTCGAGCAGGGTTTTAAAAACGCCCTGGCGCTTCATCTGTTTGAATCCACCCTCAAGCAGGAAGTCGCCCGATCAGCGTCTCAGATATTCACAGAAGGCGATGAAGCCTGGAAGGCGGCCGCGGCGGCGCGGCAAGAGACGGTCAATCTGAACCGGCCAAACGAGGCCGGCGATCAGGAAGGGGAAGACGGACCGCGGCGGTTCGAAGACGCGCTGGAACAGATGAGACAGAGCGTCGAGAAGAAATTCAACCGGTAAAGGTGTTGGCGAGATGGCGAAAAAGGCGACGGCGGCGAAAAAGCAGCCGGAAACGACGGAGCAGCAAAGCGACGGTCCGATCCTCGATCTGACCGACGCCGACGTTAAGAAACTGATCAAGTCGGCCAAGTCGCGCGGCTATGTCACCTATGACGAACTCAACAAGGTGCTGCCGTCGGAAAAAGTCTCTTCCGAACAGATCGAAGACATCATGGCCCAGCTTTCGGAAATGGGCATCAATGTCGTCGAGCATGAGGAAGAAGAGGACGGCGACCAGGGCGACTCCTCCGAAGGAGAAAGCGCGTCGAAATCAAAGGCGCTGGCCACGAAGGACGAAAAAAAGGGCGGCGTTGTCACCACCAACACCGGCGCCTCGGCCGACCGCACCGACGATCCCGTGCGCATGTATCTGCGCGAGATGGGCACCGTCGAGCTCCTCTCGCGCGAAGGCGAGATCGCCATCGCCAAGCGTATCGAGGCTGGCCGCGAGACCATGATCAAGGCGCTGTGCGAGTCATCGCTCACCTTTGAGGCCATCACTGTCTGGCGCGACGAACTTCAGGAAGGCCGCGTCCTTTTGCGCGACATCATCGATCTCGACGCCACCTATGGCGGCGGGCCGGAATCGCGGCCCGACATGACCCAGCCGGAAGTCGCCGAGCGCGTCCAGCGCGAGGAAGCCGAAAAGGCCGAAAACGCCGAAGAGGAAGAAGACGAATTCGACGAGGGCGCCCTGTCCTTGTCGGCGATGGAGGCCGAACTGCGCGAAGGCGTCATGCAGACCTTCGACGAGATTTCCTCGGACTATAAAAAGCTGCGTCGCCTGCAAGACATCATGATCGAGGAGCAGCGCAAGGGCGACGACCTTACCCCGTCGCAGTTGCGGCGCTTCAAGAAACTGCAAAAGGATATTGTCGAGCGGGTCCGCTCGGTGCGGCTTAACAATCAGCGCATCGAGGCGCTGGTCGAACAGCTTTACGACATCAACCGCCGGCTGATGGCGCTTGAAGGCAAGCTCGTCCGCCTTGGCGACAGCTACGGCGTCAACCGCCAGGAATTTCTCGCCGAATATATCGGCGCGGAGCTTGATCCCGAATGGTTCGGCCGCATCAGCAAGAAAGACGGCAAGGGCTGGAAGAATTTCGTCACCAAGGCCGAACGGCAGATTTTCGCGATCCGCGAGGAGATCGGCAATCTCGCCACGGAAACCGGCCTTACCGTGCAGGATTTCCGCCGCATCGTGTCGACCGTGCAGAAGGGCGAACGCGAGGCGCGCATCGCCAAGAAGGAAATGGTCGAGGCGAACCTTCGTCTCGTCATCTCGATCGCCAAAAAATACACCAATCGCGGCCTGCAGTTCCTCGACCTCATCCAGGAAGGCAATATCGGCCTGATGAAAGCGGTCGATAAGTTCGAATATCGCCGCGGCTATAAATTCTCGACCTATGCGACCTGGTGGATCCGCCAGGCGATCACCCGCTCGATCGCCGATCAGGCGCGCACCATCCGCATCCCCGTTCACATGATCGAGACGATCAACAAGATCGTGCGCACCTCGCGCCAGATGCTGCACGAGATCGGCCGCGAGCCGACGCCGGAAGAGCTTGCCGAAAAGCTTTCCATGCCGCTGGAAAAAGTCCGCAAGGTGATGAAAATCGCCAAGGAGCCGATTTCGCTGGAAACGCCCATCGGCGACGAGGAAGACAGCCACCTCGGCGACTTCATCGAGGACAAGAACACCATCCTGCCGATCGACGCGGCGATCCAGTCCAACCTGCGCGAGACGACGACGCGCGTCCTCGCCTCGCTCACCCCGCGCGAGGAACGCGTCCTCAGGATGCGTTTCGGCATCGGCATGAACACCGACCATACGCTCGAAGAGGTCGGCCAGCAGTTCTCGGTCACCCGCGAACGCATCCGCCAGATCGAGGCCAAGGCGCTCAGGAAGCTCAAACATCCCAGCCGAAGCCGGAAGCTAAGGTCTTTTTTGGATAATTAAAACTGCTTCTGATTTAAGAAATGTCTAGTTGACTTGCCTATAGAGGGTAAGAAGAGCTAATACTTTCCGCAATAGAATGGGCGGAGATTATTAAATTACTTCTATACATTTTGAACGTGCTTGTCTTTGCACTATTTTTATTTGCAAACAGCGGGCACGCGCGGTTGGTCGGAGCGCCATTGAAGCTAGGTTCCGGGCAGTCTGGCGGCGCTTACTATGCGCTTGCAAATGAAATGGCGGAGCGACTGGAAACGCCTATTGAGGTGATCGAAACCAGCGGCACGCTTGATAACTTGAACAAACTCGCAAACGGTGAGTTAGACGCCGCCATCGTACAAAATGACTTGGCGCACTATATTTATCGCGGGCAAAATGATCTAACGCGGTTTACAGATTTCAAAAGCCTTTTCCCGCTCTTCGAAGAATATGTGCAGGTGGTCGTGCGCGATAACGCCGACATAAGCTTGCTTGGCGACTTGCGCGGGAAAAGGGTCAGCGTCGGCCCTCGACAGTCGGGAACCTATTATAACGCCATGCATATTCTCGATGAGGTGGGTTTGACCGAAGGCGTGGATTTTAATTCGCGCTATCTTGCTCAAGCTGAAAGTCTTGCGCAGCTGCGAGGCGGAGATATCGATGCTGCTTTTGTTACCGGTCAACTGACGGCGCTGGGAGACAACGATAACATTCAGTTGCTTATCCTCCCGTTGCGGCTGATTCAGTTGCTGTCGGAACAATACACTTACTATAAACCTACAGTTATCACTGGATCCGATGAGAGCAGCGATACGCATTTAAGCGTTACAGCGTATCTTGTCCTTTCTGACGGCGTTTCGCGCAATGACGCCGCGATTTTAGCTCGACAGATTATTGATGCATGGCCTCAGTTGCGGGCAAGCTGGCCAACGCTTGGCCAGCTTGAAATAGCGCTTGCATCGCACCCCATTCCTTACCACAACGTTGTTTCAGTAGAATTGGCCAGGGCAGGGTACGTCAAGGCCGTCTGGCCAATTCGCGCGCTGGTCAGCGTTTCACTGTTGGCTTGGTTCATTATTTTGCTAATTTGTTATCTGGCTGTGCGCTATCGCACGACTTACAACCGCCTTGGGGAAACATCTGCAAGCGGGGAGTTGAGCGCCCGTCAGCGCGCTGTTGACTTTGTCGCGCGAATTGCGCCCGTCGTTATTGCTATTAGCGCCGTCGTCATCACCCTTATCGTTTCGTTCTGGTTTGTGCAGTTGACCGAGGCGACCTATTCGCGAACGAATAATATCGATAACGAATTTGTGGGCATGAATTTATGGGATGGAGCATTCTGGCTCTTTTCCTTTGTGGTGAGCGGCTTAACTCTTCAAGATACTTTGCCGCAAAGCACGGCCGGGCTCCTCATTGCGAATTTTATGGCCCTGGTTGGCATCATGGGGCCGGTCACGCTGATTTTTTTTCTTATCGCACAAAGCAACCGCACGCGAGAAAAGCGATTGCGAGGTGAAACATGTTCAACGCAATCCGAGCATGTTCTTATTTGCGGCTGGAATGAGAAAGCACCAGGTATAATTTTTAGCTTGACGGGCGAAGACGTCGACGAAAAGCGGGAAGTAACGATTATTGCAGACTGCGGCGATGGCTCGCCTATTGAAAAGTACAACTTTGATCAGCGATATGTGCACTATTGCCAGGGCGACAGCTCCAATCGGGATAACCTCAAAGAAGCTAACGCTTACAAGGCGAAAACAGCAATTGTGCTGTGCGATTGCAAGCACAGGGAAAAGGGAAATCTGACAGGTGTTCTTACAGTAATGAATCTGCGCGCAATCAGCGAGGAAATGCATATTTGCGCTGAATTAGCTTTCGATAAAAATATCTCCCATTTTGTGGCATGCGGGTGTAACACGCTTATCTCACCCGACAAGTTGATCGCGAGGATGGCGGTATTGTCCACTGTAAGCCCGCTGTTGATCGATTTTATTTTTGACGTGCTTACTTATAATAAGCAGGATCAGTTCATTGCTGAACCAGTGAAAGAAGTAGAGAAAATAATTGGTGAGAAAATCTCTGGCGAACCGGCCTACAAGGCTCACCAACACCTTATTCGACGCGGCGCTAACCTTGTTGGTCTGGTGCTGGGCCAGGAACGGGAGCACGGGCTTTTCGAGTCATCCTTTCACAGCGGTATTGAGGCGGTAGAAGACAATAAACCGTTTTTCCTGCCACTGACCACAAAGGCCGGCCGATCTACGGTTCTTCAGGATTCAAACGTGCTGATATTCAGTGCACGTAATAGAAAAGCGATCGCGCAGCGCCGGGACGTATCTGCAATCGATAATAGCAAGGAAATCACTGCTGAAGATATTTGCGTTAGGCGTAAAAAACCAGGTGGCATTCTACTCTTCGGTGACGATGAGCTTGCGACTATTCATGATGGGCTCAATGTTCTTAATGATGAAACTCATCTGGACGGGCACCCTGCGCCGACGCGGTTGATGACTAATGAGGAAATTTCCGCATGCCTCAACCCTGATGTGATTTACAGCCATGTCATTTTGCTGACGAATAAAGGACAACGAAGCGCATGTAGTACGGACATCGACATCAATGAAATAGATGCAACTACGATATTAAACACGCGTCTTTTGGATAAGTATTTTCAAGACTGTCAACCTGATCATCCGGTGCAAATCACTGTTGAAGCATTAAATGCGAAGAATCGGGAAATGTTTAAAACAGCGGGGGCGACAGGCATAATTTGCAGCCTCACGCTGGTTGAACGGTTTTTAACAAAAGAAATATACGAGAAGAGCCGGATACTTGACTATGTCGTCGCGCTCCTAAATGTCACCGACCATGTTCATCTTTATTCATTTGAAGTTAAAGAGAGCGATGGCATTTGCGGCCAGCCTTATGCAGCGATTCTAAAGTCGCGCATTGAAGGTTTCCGTCTGATAGGCTGGCTGCCGGTCACGCAACAGGAGAATTTAAAAAACCAAGCTGGAGATTTCGAGTTTCATTTTCGAACGGTGCTTGGCAAACGCATCGCGCAGTCGAACGTGCAAGCTGGCGACCAGCTTGTCGTCGTGCTTGACCGGCGTAGAGATGACTGGCTGACTCGCGATGAGTGGGCAGAAATAGAACCTTCCACCAATAATGCGCAGCTAGTTGTGAAACCAGAGTGCCCACCGGAAGATGCGCAAGTCTGAAAAATGCGCAGCCGTAAGCGGAGATGGAAAAATTCATGGATGCGCTCCGAATCGCGCAAGGGTAACGTGCCCGCTGAAGGAAATTTTCCCATGTCCGCCCCCCTCGGCTCTAAAGCCAACAAGTCGCAATTTGACTGCTATCATGACCTCGCAGAGGATGAGCCCTATTTCGTCATTCGCGCGGACGATCCGCTTTCAGACTCGCTCGTGGAACTGCACGCCTATATCGGCGCGGGGCAGTCGGGCGCGGCGCATAACAAGCTGGCGGAGATCATGGCGCTGACAGCCGAGCGTCCGCCGCGCCCGTCGGACTCGCCGAAATATCGCGAGACCTTCGCGATTTCGCAGGCGATGGAAAGCTGGCGCGAGACTGCCCGCCGTAAGGGCTGACGGCGCCCGCGTTGTCTGCATGGATTACGCTGTGCGTATGTCGCCGAGCCGTACCAATTAATCGAGGGCGCCCTACCGATAACCGGTCTCGGACCGAAATGGTCGGGTCCTTGCCTGTCAGGCTTGCGGTTCTGCGTCCGCCTCTTGCACCGGTAGCGCCAATCGCTAAGGTCGGCCCGCATTATTTGAAGGCGGGTCCCGACGGGTCCCGAACAGGAGGATATAAATGGCCATTGACGGCAAGTGGAACCTGACGATCAAAACGCCCATGGGCGATCGGAACGCTGTTTTGACCCTGAAGCAGGAAGGCGACGCGCTGACCGGGGAAATGTCGGGCTCGGACGGCACGACGCAGGTTGAAAACGGCACGGTTGAAGGCAATACGCTGAAATGGCACGCCAAGGTGACCTCGCCGATGCCGCTCACCCTCGAATTCGAAGGGACAGAAGAGGGCGGCGCCCTTTCCGGCAACGTCAAGCTCGGCGCCTTCGGCATGTCGACGTTCGACGGCGCGCCCGCCTAGGAACCGGCCTCCGGTTCCTTAAATCCATTCATCGCTGCGCCGCGCTTTGGCCGGGCTTGCTCGCGCCGCCTGCGGCTGCGGTCTGGTCGAAAGCTGTGTCATCTGCACGGCTATCAGCCGCACGCCAGGTTGAGCGCAGCGATTTTGCCGGCGAGGGCGAAATCGAATCCGCCGCGCTTCTGCAGGATCGGTCGCAGGAGTATTGCGGCGCATCGCCGATAGCCAAAATAAAACGCGCCGGACGAGTGTCGCGGCGCGCCGTGTTTGCGATTTCGCTGTCGATCAGAAACCGTAGTAAATCGGCTCCGGTCCCGTCACTTCGGCAGCCTCGGCGTCTTCCTCTTTGGCTTCTTCGTCTTTTGCGGCCTTGTTCGTCTCGCATTCCTGTTGGCCGTAATAAGACTGCGAACGCGGGCTGTCTTCAGAGTGTCCAGCCTTGCCGGTGATCGTTGCCGCGAGCACATTCATCAGAAAAGCGGCCACGCCGCCGCGCTCTTCGCCCATCTCGGCCCGCTCGCTCTCGCTCGCGAGCGGCGAAGCGGTGAAAGGTGAGGCGAACGCCGCCTGAAGACTAAGCGCGACTACCGCCGCAGAGCTCGATAACATCTTGAACATGTTGGCTCTCTCCTCGCCGACATATGCCTTCATTCCACGCTCGCTGGCAAGCGCGAAACGGCCCTGCGGAACGGCTATTTCCTTAACGTGACGTAATTTTCGGCCTGATCTGGACCGTATCCATGCCGAGTCACGAAGATTTTATCGCTCCGCGCCGCCCAATATGGCGACGATGGCGGTCAGTTCAAGGCGTCCAGGGCCGGGGTGAAATCGACCCCAAGCGCCTCGGCGACAGCTTCGTAGGTGACTTTGCCGCGGTGGATATTGAGCCCCTCGCGCAAATACGGATCTTGCCGCAGCGCATCAAGGCCCTGTTCGGCGAGCATCAGGCCGTAATGCAGCGTCGCATTGTTCAGGGCGTAAGATGACGTCAGCGGCACCGCGCCCGGCATGTTCGCGACGCAGTAGTGAATGACATCGTCGACCACATAGGTGGGATCTTCGTGGGTGGTCGCTTTGGACGTTTCAAAACAACCGCCCTGGTCGATGGAGACGTCAACAAGCACCGCGCCTTCTTTCATGCCCTGCAGCATGTCGCGGGTGACGAGCTTGGGCGCGCTGGCGCCCGGGATCAGCACCGCGCCGACCACGACGTCGGCGCCATGGGATTCGTCATCAAGCGCTTCAAAAGTAGAATAGCGTGTTTTCGCACGCCCTTGGAACAGATCGTCGAGTTCGCCGAGCCGATGCTGACTGCGTTCAAGGATAGTGACGTCGGCGCCAAGCCCGACCGCCATGCGCGCGGCGTGGGTGCCGACGACGCCGCCGCCGATTACAACCACCTTGGCGGGCAACACGCCGGGCACGCCGCCCATGAGCAGGCCGCGCCCGCCATGGTGCGCGGTAAGAGCATAGGCTGCGGCCTGGATGGAAAGACGGCCGGCGACTTCGCTCATCGGCGCCAGAAGCGGCAGGCCTTCATAATGATCGGTAACGGTTTCATAGGCGACGGCGGTTACGCCGGATTCCATCAGCCCGCGCGCCTGATTGGGATCGGGAGCCAGGTGAAGATACGTGTAAAGGATCTGGCCTTCGCGAAGCTGGGGCCATTCACTCGCCTGGGGCTCCTTGACCTTGACGATCATGTCGCACGACTCGAACACAGACTTGGCGTCCGGCGCGATTTTGGCGCCAGCGGCCTCATAATCCCTGTCGCTCGCTTTGATCCCCGCGCCGGCGTTGGTTTCAACCAGCACCTCATGCCCGTGGGCGACATATTCCCTGACGCTGCCCGGCACCAGGCCCACCCTGAATTCCGAATTTTTGATTTCCTTCGGCACGCCCACGCGCATTGTTCGCCTCCCTTAAAAACGCCGCCTGTTTCAGGCGGGGCGGATGTCTGTAATTTGTAATGTCGGTACGCCACTGCGGCGCCTGCCAGGTCCTGCGGGCGCGCTCTCACGCTCCTTTAGCACAAAGTTCCAAGAAGCAAAGCATTCGGGCGCATTGGCTTGGGCGGGCGGCTTGCCTGCAATTTTCATCGGCCTTGGCGCCACCCTGTTAGGGTTATGGGTTCCCTTACGGATGGGACAGTCCCCGCCGCCTGAGCTATTCCGCGCGCGTTCGGCAAAATGCAATTCAATTTTACGTTAAGGCCTTAAACGGACGGCAAAAACTCCGGGGGAACATAGACTTTCCAGTTGCAGTTCCAGACGGAGAGCAAACAGATGTTGTCGACCGCCCGCGTGGAGATTCCAGCGCCCGTAACCGCGCGCTTGAGGAATGCTGCGTCCTTCAACGATAATGTGAACGAATTCGCGCGTGAGGATCTGATCGGCTTCAAACGTCCGATTGCCGCCGCATTCGCCTTAATCGCGCCGGTCGCGCTTGCTTTGGTTTATCAGGGCTCTGGCATCGGCGCGACGCTGCAGGCAAGCGCGCTTATCCTCGTCATCGTGATTGCCGGCGTTTACTTGGCTGGCAGGAAGGAATGGCCGGATATCGTTGCGGCGTTTCAGGAGCGTTCCATCGAAAAGCGCAAAGCGGTCGCCGATCTTCGGTGCGGCTTCGGCGAGTCGTCTTTCTTGAGCAACGGCCGCAGCCCGCGCTTCATCGAACATGAACATGGCGTGCTTGCGCTCGCCGACGCCGGCGATCTCAAGACGCTGTTTTTCGACATTTCCAATGACGGCACCGATCCGCGCTGGGAGCTTTATGTCAGCGGCGAGATGAATCGGCGCGTATGGCGCTGGCTGCGCCTGCCCGTGTCGCGCGAAGTCGTAAAATTCTCGACCGAGGGGTCCAAAATGGCGCAAAAGTCCAAAACGCCCAAAATCGACTCGATTGAGGCTTGGGAAGCGGTCAACGTCGCCCTTGGCGAGCCGCTTGACGGCGCGCTGATCCACCGGCCGTTCGATGAACTCCTCGAAACCGTAGAGCAGCTGGTTTAGCGGGTGGTTTCAAACGGTTAAGCCCTCTTACAATCGCCCCGCGCCGCTGCTACATGAACGTTATGGCGACCCTGATTGACAGCCTCGACGCGCCGCCGGCCGGCAATGAACGGCCGCGCCATCCCGAAAAACAGTCCCGCGAGGACAGCCCTGTCTTGCGCAAGCCCGACTGGATTCGCGTCAAGGCGCCGGTGTCGAAGGGCTATTCGGAAACGCGCGCCATCGTGCGCTCAAAAAACCTGCATACGGTGTGCGAGGAAGCGGCCTGTCCCAATATCGGCGAGTGCTGGCAGAAAAAGCACGCTACGCTGATGATCATGGGCGATACTTGCACGCGCGCCTGCGCGTTCTGCAATGTGAAAACCGGCTTGCCGGCGCCGCTCGATGCCGACGAACCGCGCCATGTCGCGGAAGCCGTCGCAGAAATGGGGCTTCATCATGTCGTCATCACGTCGGTCGACCGCGATGATCTTTCCGACGGCGGCGCGGATCATTTTGCGCAGGTCGTTTCCGCGATCCGCGCGCACACGCCGGAAACAACCGTTGAAATTCTGACACCGGATTTTCTGCGCAAGAAAGGCGCGGCGGAAATCGTTATCGATTCAAAGCCGGATGTGTTTAACCACAACCTCGAAACGGTGCCGCGGCTCTATCTCTCGATCCGGCCGGGCGCGCGGTATTTTCATTCCCTGCGCCTGCTTGAGAAGGTAAAGGAGCGCGACCCGCTGATGTTTACAAAGTCAGGCCTGATGGTCGGTCTTGGCGAGTCGCGCGAAGAGGTCATGCAGGTGATGGACGACATGCGCTCGGCGGGCGTCGATTTCATCACCATCGGCCAGTACCTCCAGCCGACGCGCAAGCACGCAGCCGTAGACCGCTTCGTTCATCCCGACGAATTCAAGGCCTATGAAAGCATGGCTCGGGCCAAGGGGTTTCTCATGGTCTCGGCTTCGCCCCTGACCCGTTCCTCGCATCATGCCGGCGAGGATTTCGCCAAACTCAAAGCGGCCCGTGCGGCGCGGGCCGGGGTGTAAGAGGTCAACACTTACCCGGGTCGCATGGCTGACGGCAGCGCCGTTTGAGCAGATCGCCAGCCTTGCCGCACAAGATCAGTACGTCCTGATCTTCGATGTCATCGCCGGTGTCGACAGATTGCTTTTGCTTGTTGGTCTGGACGACGGTGGTTTCGACTTTCACCGACGTTCCTGACTTTTTCTTCTTTTTTCGGGCGCGCTGCAGTTCAAGCTCGCGAAGTCGTTCAGAGATATCTGCAAACCGTCGCTCGGCGTCCTTGCGGTCGCTCGCGGCCATGTAGCACTTCGCTTCTTCGTATCCATGCACTTCGAGGCAGTGCGTGTGCGTCTTGCAGCGCGTGACAACGGCGTTGTAGGCGCCATTGATCTCGGCCCTGAACCTGTCAAGAGGCGCGCTGCCGACGCTAGGTGTGCCGTTGTGTTTTGCGATGACCGATTCAATCGCCGCAAGGTAGTTCTGCCGGTCCTTGGAGTACTGCGCCTCGCATGTCGAACTAGCGATTTTAGTTCGATCCTCGATAGTGGGCCGCACAGGTTCGATGAATGTTGGGTCGATATTGTTGTTATGCGCCTCGTCATTATACGCGCAGCCGCCGGCGCCGACGAGGAGGGCGGCAAAAGTTGCAAGATGTTTGTTCATGTGTACCCCCTTGGCATCTAACTCAATGAAGCGGGCTTTGATATTGACGCATCGTCAGCCGTCGTTGCGGTCCAGATCGAATTCGAACTCGAGAACGCCGTAACAGCACGCGTCGGACGGCGCGGCGAAATAACCCGCCTGCAATCCAGCAAAATATCCAATGCCGACAAAGAAGACCGCTAAGAGCACAAACAACACAATGCGGCAGAGGAGCTTGCAGGGGTCGTCTTTTGAGCCGCCCCTTTTTTCAGAATTGATAAAGGCGATATCCATACATCGCTGACTATCATTGAATGACATTTTCGCCTTTCCCCCACAATTCTACAATTACTAAATATTGTTAGCTACAACTTTTAGGAGAATCCAGTATTGGTTGTGTATTCGCTCGAGGGTTATTTTCCACAGGCTCAACAAGGCGTAAAATGGTGCGTTCGGCCCGGCGGGCCCTTGAGTTAGGCGGGCGCGGGAGGCTATAGGCCGGCGCTTATGGCCGAGCGACAGAAACAAACCAAAGTACCTTATTCGGCGCAGCAGATGTTCGACCTCGTCGCCGATGTCGAAAAATACCCGGAGTTTCTGCCCTGGTGCGTCGCGCTTCGGGTGCTCAGGCGCGATATGGCGGGGGGCGGGGACACAGTCCTCACCGAAATGGTGGTCGCTTACAAATCGTTCCGCGAACAGTTCCGCACGGAAGACCTCTTCGACGTCGCCGGCAAGCGCATTGACGTGGTTTATATGGATGGACCGTTCGAGCGGCTGCACAACACCTGGCGGTTCGAAGACCTTCCCGAAGGGGGCTCGGTGGTCGACTTTTATATCCAGTTCGAATTTCGCCACCTGCATTTGAAAGCAGCGGCCCATGCCGTCTTTGATAAGGCCTTCGCGAAGATGAGCGAGGCGTTTATCAAGCGGGCGGAAGAGATCTACGGGCGTCTAACCGGCTGATCCGGGCGCGCCGCGGCGCTGGACGGCGGATCAATCATGCGCAGCTACAACGACATCATGAAGGTCACGGAGCCGATTGATTTGGTCGCCTTTCTTCAGGCTCAATACAGCGAATTTCCGGACTATTAAGGTGTCGGGGCTGATAGCGCCTGCAACAGGAAGTGCAGCGCCGTTTCGGTCGCTCTCGAGCGCACGAAATCCCGCCCGCCTTGTGCGAAGACGCGCCGTTCGACGCGCGTCGGCTGGTCGGCGGTTTTAAGGCCGAACCAGACAAGGCCCACCGGCTTTTCCTGGTTGCCGCCGGAAGGCCCCGCAATGCCCGTCACCGAAACTGTGATGTCGGCGCGCGAACGCCTTAGGGCGCCGACCGCCATGGCGCGCGCGGTCTGCGCGCTCACCGCGCCGTGCCGGCCGATGAGCGCTGCGGGCACGCCGAGCATGTCCATCTTGGCCTCGTTGGAATAGGTCACGAAGGCGCGGTCGAGCACCGCCGAAGAGCCCGGCACGTCGGTCAGCGCCGCGGCGATCATGCCGCCGGTGCAGGATTCGGCCGTGGCGATCGTGACGCCGTCCGCCCCGGCCTTGTCGATGATGGCCTGGGCCAGCGACCATATGCGATGGGTCTGGGTGATTTTAGATCTCCGCAGGCAACGCCACGGTCGCTGTCGCCATGGCGGCGAGCCCTTCGCGCCGGCCGGTAAAGCCGAGCTCTTCCGTGGTCGTCGCCTTGACGGAAATCCGGGCCGGTTCGATCTTTAAGATCGCCGCCAGGGCCTCGCGCATCGCGATCCGGTGCGGGCCGATCTTGGGTTCTTCGCACATGATGGTGACGTCGCAATGGACGATGCGGCCCTTGCGTTCAACAACGAGATCGCGCGCCTTTTCAAGAAACACGCGGCTCGGCGCGCCTTTCCATTGCGGGTCCGAGGGCGGGAAATGATCGCCGATGTCGCCTTCGCCCAGCGCCCCGAAAATCGCATCGGTAAGCGCATGCATGCCGGCGTCGGCGTCGGAATGGCCCTTGAGTTTCCTGTCATGAGGAATGGCGACGCCGCAGAGCATGACGGCGTTTCCGTCCTCAAAGGCGTGAACGTCGAAACCGTGACCGGTGCGGTATTCCATCGCGCGCGCTTTCCGTCCGAGCAGGATCTCGGCCATGCCGAAATCTTCCGCCTGGGTGATTTTCATATTGTCCGGCGAACCGGTAACCAGCGCAACGTCAAGGCCCGCCGCTTCGGCGACCGCAGCGTCGTCGGTCAGGGTGCGGCCGGCGGCGGCGCGATGGGCGGCGAGGATTTCGCCGAAGCGAAAGCCTTGGGGCGTCTGCGCCCGCCACAGGGCCTCGCGGGAAACCGTGGTTTCGATGCGTTCGCCCTCCTTGGCGCGCTTGATGGTGTCGTGCACCGGCAGGGCCGCAATGGCGCCGTCATGATCGGAAAGCGCCTCGATCACCCGCGTGATCGTGCCCACGTCTATGAACGGCCGGGCCGCGTCGTGGATCAGCACATGCGCTGGCGGCTTGTCCGCCATGCTTTCAAGACCGAGCCGGACGGAATCCTGACGCTCCGCACCGCCGGTTGCCGGCGGCAGCAGTTTGGCATGGCGCAGACTGTCGGCCATCGCCGTTTCATATTCCTCGCGGTCATCGCGATGGATGACGACGCGGACGCCGTCGATCCGCGGATGATCGAGAAACGTTTCCACCGTCCAGGCGAGCACCGTGCGGCCGGCGAGGGGGCGGTATTGCTTCGGTCCGCCGGCGCCGGCGCGGGTTCCGCGTCCGGCGGCGACAATCACGGCGATGACGTCTTGGTTAACCATTCAAATTCGGAGTCGTTTGTAAGCGGCTGGTTTAGCGGCTAAACAGCGCCCACGCCAAGCACGTCTTGAAGAATGCTCTCCATTGCCGGCATCGCGCTGAAAAACAATGTCGCCCTGGCCCCCATGTCCGGGGTCAGCGACCTGCCGTTCCGGCGCGCGGCCATGCGTTTCGGGGCGGGGCTCGTGGTCTCGGAAATGGTCGCCAGCGAGGAATTGGCGCGGGCCAGGCCCGATGTGATGCGCCGCGCCGCCGGCGGCGGCGCCGTTGATCCCTTCGTCATCCAGCTTGCCGGGCGCGAGGCGCGCTGGATGGCCGAAGGCGCAAGGCTCGCCGACGCCGCCAGCGCCGACATCATCGATATCAATATGGGTTGCCCGTCGCGCCAGGTGACCGGTCAGCTTTCCGGTTCGGCGCTGATGCGCGATCTCGATCACGCCCTGCGGCTGATCGAGGCGACGGTTGCAGCAACCGCAAAACCGGTGACATTGAAAATGCGCCTCGGCTGGGACCGCACGGCGATGAATGCGCCGGAACTGGCCGCGCGTGCAGAAGCCGCAGGCGTTCGGATGCTCACGGTGCATGGCCGCACCCGTAACGACTTTTTCAACGGCGTTGCGGACTGGGCCGCGGTCCGCGCCGTTAAACAGGCCGTGTCGATCCCGGTGATCGTCAATGGCGACATTGTCGATGAAACATCCGCGCGCGAGGCGCTCGCCCAATCCGGTGCGGACGGCGTCATGATCGGGCGCGCCGCGATCGGCCGGCCCTGGCTGCCCGGCGCCGTGGCGCAAGCGCTTGAGACCGGCGGCGCCATGACAGCGCCGGCGATCGCCGTCCAGCGCGACGCCGCGCTCGCGCACTACCGGGAGACCATCGTTCATTACGGCGAACCGCTCGGCGTGCGCATGGCGCGCAAGCATCTTGCCGCCTATGTGGATCGCGCCCCGGTCGACATTGATCCGGCCCGGTGCCGGGCGCTGCGCGCCGGGCTGTGCCGAATGGCTTCACCGCAAAGAGTTGAAGAGGCGCTGGCGGCATTTTTCGACGGCGCATTCAGTGCGGTTGAGACACTGGCGGCCTAGCGTTTCAAAGCGGGCGCGATTCCTGTCTCTTTTTGGCAACATTTGTGTTGATTTTTTGCAACAATCGACGCAGCATCCCAGATGGTTCGCGGCTTGCAGACCTTAAGCCCGCCCGAAGACGGCGGCTGGGCCTGCCAGGGGCGCCCGGAATATGGGGTTCGTATTTGGGATTCGGGGGTCCCGCAGGGCGAAACAAGTTGGGTAAAGAAGAGTCTGATCAGCACGTTACGGATGGTCATCCGGCCGGCGCTGCGGCTGCGCGCCGCTTTCTGCCGCAATGGGCGCTGTCGAACACCACCGCCGCCGCAGCGCTGATCGGCGCAGGCGCCGTTGCATTCTTCACCACCTGGTTTTTGATGTCGCCTCTGGTCGAGCGGGTCGACCGCTCGTTCCTCGTCTGGATGGTCGTCGGCAATATCGTTATCGCCGCGGCCTTTGCGATCCTCATTGGCGGCAGGCTGTTGCATGTCCTTTCGGAACGCCGGCATCAGCGCGCCGGTTCGCGCACGCATTTGCAACTCCTTTGGATTTTCTCCGCCCTCGCGGTGACGCCGGCGGTAATCGCCTTTCTCTTCGCCTTTACAATTTTGCGCGCGAGCCTCAACGACGTCTTCAGTGAGCGGATCGATAACTATCAAAATACCGCCCGGGACCTCGCTAGAGCGTTGATTGAATTTCGCTCGGCCGAAGCCGAGCAGATGATCCGCGAAATCGCCTTCGACATTCACCGCCAGGAAGAAGCCCAGATCGGTCTTGAGCAAACGCCCATCAGCTTTCGGCAATATCTTTTCGCCCAGGCGCAGATCCGCGGACTTTCCGCGCTTTACCTGCTCGATGGCGACATGAATATGCTGGTGCGGGCCGAGATCACGCCGGGCGCCTACAACCTTCCTCCCGCGCAGTTGCTGCAGGCTATGAAAGAGGAGGCCGTTCCCGGCGGAAGCTTCGTATTCGGCGTCAATGACGATGAGACCTATGATGTGTTTCGCAGCGCCATCAATATCGAGGATTACGGCCGGGGCTATTTGATCGCCTATTACGCCATCGATCCGACCACCACCGCGCGCATTTTTGCCGCCCGCGAAGTCGTGGCCGACTGGGAGGAAGCCCGCCTCAGCCGCGCCCGCCTCGAACGCACCTTTTTGGCCGGCTATGTCGTGCTGGCGGTCATCATCCTGTTCGGCGCGATCTGGCTGGCGCTGTGGGCCGCAACGCGGCTTGTCCAGCCCATCGGCCGGCTGATTAACATGGCCAAGCGGGTTTCCGGCGGCGATCTTGGCGCCCGGGTGGAGGTCTACAAGCAAGACGGCGAACTGGGCGGGCTGGCGCGCGCGTTAAATCACATGACGGCGCAGTTGCAGACCCAGCGCAATGATCTGGTCGACACGAACCGGCAGTTCGACGAACGGCGTCGCTTTACCGAAGCGGTGCTTTCCGGCGTATCGGCGGGCGTGATCGGCCTGGCGGCCGACGGGCGCATCACCATCGCCAACAAATCCGCCGCTGAACTGCTCGGCGAGGAAACGCCCCGTTTGACCGGCGAGAACATCAACGCCGTCATGCCGGAGCTGCGCCCGCTCCTGGTGCGCTCGGCCATGTCCGACTTCAGCGAAGTCGGCGATCAGATCGAACTCACGCGGAATAACCACACGCGCACGCTGAATGTGCGTATCGTGAAGGATGACGTGGACGGCGAGCAACGCTTTGTTGCGACATTCGACGACATCAGCCAGCTGATCGCCGCGCAGCGCAACGCCGCCTGGGGCGACGTGGCGCGCCGCATCGCCCATGAGATCAAAAATCCGTTGACGCCGATACAACTCTCCGCCGAACGCTTGCGCCGGAAATATCTCGGCGAAGTGAAGACCTCGCCGGACGTCTTCGACAAATGCACAGAGACGATTATCCGCCAGGTCAACGATATAGGCCGCATGGTCGATGAATTCTCTTCATTCGCCCGTATGCCGAAGCCGGTCATCCGGCCCGAAGATTTGCGCGAACTGGTGCGCGCCGCCGTCTTTCCGCAAAAGGTCGCCTTTCCCGATGTCGACTTCATTGTCGAAACGCCCGATCAGCCGGTGTTCGCCGAATGCGATGAACGCCTGATCGTGCAGGCGCTGTCGAACCTGTTGAAAAACGCCGGCGAATCGATCGCGGTCAGGCTCGCCGAAACCGACAATCATGCGCCGGGAAAAATCAAGATCATGATCGAGCGCGGCGAGAAAGCTTCGCGCATTCAAATCATCGACAATGGCGTCGGCTTGCCGGAGGCCGAACGCCATCGTCTGACCGAGCCCTATATGACGACCCGCGACAAGGGCACGGGTCTGGGGCTTGCGATCGTCAAGAAGGTCGCCGAGGAGCACGGCGGATCGCTTGAATTTCACGATGACCGGTCGTTGGGCGCCAGCGGGGCGCGCCTGACGTTCACCTTGCCGCGCGTCGAAGACGCGGGTGCGACCAAGCCGCCCCACAGGGCTGCAGCGGAATAGAAAGGCGAAAGAGCGTAGGGTCCATGAGCGTTGATATACTTATCGTAGATGATGAACAGGATATTCGCGAACTGGTATCGGGAATATTGGAGGATGAAGGGTTCAGTCCGCGCACGGCCGGCGACTCGACGGCGGCGCTTGCAGCGGTGCGTGACCGGCTGCCCTCACTCGTTATTCTCGACGTCTGGCTGCAAAATTCCGCCATGGACGGCATTGAGATCCTCGAAGAACTCAAACGTCTGCATCCCGATCTGCCGGTCATTATTATTTCCGGGCACGGCACGATCGAGACTGCGGTGGCGGCGATCAAGAAGGGCGCCTATGATTTCGTTGAAAAGCCGTTCAACGCCGATCGGCTGGTTCTGGTCGTCAACCGAGCGCTTGAAGCGGCGCGCCTGCGCCGGGAAAACTCCGAACTGCGCGAACGCGCGCCGGACTGGGGCCTGATCGGTTCTTCCTCGGCGATGACGGCCCTGCGCGGCGTCATCGAACGCGTGGCGGACGCGCGCTCGCGGGTCCTCATCCTGGGGCCTTCGGGCTCCGGCAAGGAAGTGATCGCGCGCTTGATCCATTCGACATCGGCGCGCGCGCGCAGGCCTTTCATCGTCGTCAGCGCCGCGTCGATTGCGCCTGATCGCATGGAAGAAGAACTCTTCGGGATCGAAGGCGAGGGCGGCGCGCCGCGCATGATCGGGCTGATGGAAAAAGCCCATGGCGGAACCCTAATGTTCGATGAAATCGGCGACATGCCGTTTGAAACCCAAAGCAAAATCCTGCGCGTGCTGGTCCATCAACGGTTCAAACGGGTCGGCGGCGAAAAGTCCGTCGAAGTCGACGCCCGGATCATTTCAACAACGTCGCAGGATCTCCTCGCCGCGGCGGCGGAAGGCCATTTCCGCGAAGATCTTTACCATCGGCTCAATGTGGTTTCGATCATTGCGCCGGGCTTGGACGAACGCCGAGAGGACATTCCCGCGCTTTCCGCCTATTTCGTCGACCGCATTGCGCGCAGTTCGGGTCTTCCCAAACGACCGTTTTCCGCCGAATCCATGGCCGCGCTGCAGACCTATCACTGGCCGGGCAATGTGCGTCAGCTGCGCAACGTGATTGAGCGCACATTGATCCTGATGGGCCGCGATCCGGAAATCGAAATTACCTGCGAGCATCTTCCATCGGAAGTGATGGACGCCGGTCTTTCGATCCCCGCGGGCGAAGGGCTCGAGCAGATCATATCTTTGCCGCTGCGGGAGGCGCGCGAGCGGTTCGAACGAGAATATCTCTTGACGCAGATCAACCGCTTCGGCGGCAATATCTCACGCACCGCCGCCTTTATCGGCATGGAGCGGTCGGCGCTCCACCGCAAACTCAAGGCGCTCGGCGTCAATGGCCAGGCGCGCGTGGAGAGCGCGTAGCCGGATCGGGGCTGAAGTCTAGACGATTGGGGTTTGGTGTAAGGCGCGACCGCCCTTATAAGCAGGCCGCCTGGAGGCGCGCAATCGTTGCGCGGGCAAGACGGATAGTTGACCATGCGAGTCATCGTTTGCGGCGCGGGCCGCGTCGGGGTCGGCATTGCGCGACGATTGTCCCGGGAAAATAACGAAGTCGTCGTCATCGATCAGACTAAGGATCTCGTGCGCCGGGTGACCGAGCGCCTTGACGTGCGCGGCGTCGTTGGCAACGGCGCTTTTCCGGAAACGCTTGAAGAAGCCGGGGCGCGGGAAGCGGACATGGTGATCGCCGTGACCTATTCCGACGAAGTCAACATGATCGCCTGCCAGATCGCGCATTCGCTTTTTAATGTACCGACAAAAATCGCGCGGGTGCGCGCGCAGGCCTTTCTCGATCCGAAATATTCCGATCTATATTCGCGCAGCCATCTGCCGATCGACGTCATCATCTCGCCGGAACGCGAAGTTTCCGAAGCGATCATGCAGCGCATGTCGACGCCCGGCGCCTTCGAAGTCAAATCCTTTGTCGAAGGACGGGTGTGGGCGGTCGGCGTCAAGCTCAGAGACGACTGTCCGATTATCAACACGCCGTTGCGTCAGGTGGCCGAACTCTTTCCGGACTTGAAGATCACCATCGTTGCCGTTCGGCGGGACGGAAAATTGTGGCGCGCCCATGCGGACGGCCAACTGACCGTCGGCGACCAGATCTATTTCATCGCCGAGCGCCACGATGTGCAGCGCGCGCTGGAAATTATGGGCGAAGCGGCGCGTCAGGCGCGGCGCGTCATCATTGTCGGCGGCGGCAATGTCGGCCTCTTTGTCGCCAAGGGGCTCGAAAAATTAGGCGCCATGAAAATCCGCATCATCGAGCGCGACCGCACCCGCGCCGAGTTCATCGCCGAAGAGCTAGAGCGCACGATCGTGCTGCAGGGCGACGGTCTTGATCGCGGCATTTTGCGTGAAGCCGGCGTCACCGAGGCGGAAACGGTCGTCGCCGTGACCGACAACGACCAGGTCAATATTCTCGCTTCGGTCGTCGCCAAGCGCGAAGGCGCGCGCCGCGCCATGGCGCTGATCAACGATCAGGATTACGGCCCGATCTCCGAAGCCGTCGGCATTGACCGCTTTGTCGACCCGCGCGCGACGACGACGTCGACCATCCTGCAGCATGTGCGCCGGGGGCGCATCAAAGGCGTTTATTCGCTTTGGGACGGCGCCGCCGAACTGGTCGATGCGGTGGCGCTGGAAACCTCTCCGCTGGTCAACAAACCGCTGCGCGACGCGCAGCTTCCCGAAGGCGTGATGATCGGCGCGGTGTTTCGCAACGGCGAAGTGCAGATGCCGACCGGCGATACGATCATCAACGCCGGCGACCGGATTGTGCTGATGTCGTTGCGTGAGAACGTTAAAGACGTCGAACAGATGTTCCGCGTCAGCATCGAATATTTCTGATCGCGCGGGAGGAAAGCCCCGATGGGCCTGACCAGCATCCTCCGCGGCTTCGCAGCCATGCTGCTGATCGTCGGCGTCGCGATGATCCCGCCGATGCTGGTTGCGCTGGGCGGCGCGGAAGACAGCGCGGGCGCTTATTTGTTCGCCATGGTCGCCGCATTCATCGCGGGCGGCGGCGCTTACGCCGCCAGCCTGGGCCGCACGGCGCCGGCCGATTTTCGCGGCGCGCTGATCATTATCCTGCTGTGGTGGGCGGTCGTGCCGTTGTTCGCCGCCATTCCTTTCGCCGCCGGGCCGCTCACATTCGCGGAGGCTTATTACGAGGCGGTCACCGCCCTGACGACAACCGGCGGATGGCTTTCCCACGCCGGCGCGGTCGAAAGCCCGGCCGGCGCCTTGTGGCGTGCGGAACTGCAATGGCTTGGCGGGCTCGCCTCGCTGGCCATCGCGGCGGCGATTTTCATCCGGCCGGCGTTTATCGGCATTGATACGTTATTGCCGCCCTTTCCCCGCGGCGAAAAGGCGTCTTACTCGCGTCCGCTGCGCAATGCGGTGACGGCGTTTTTTTCGGTCTATGCGTTTCTCACCTTTTTCGCGTTTGCCGCGCTGGCGATCGCCGGCGCGCCGACCTTCGATGCGGTGGTCATGGCGCTATCGGTGGTTGCGTCGGGCGGGTTTGTTCCTGCGCCGGGCGGAGTGGAGGCTTATGCGCCCGCCGTCGCCTTGATCCTGTTTCCATTTATCGTCCTGAGCGGGGCCAATTTCGTTCCCATTGCGCGCGTTCTGCGCGGCGCCGGCGCCAAGGGCCGCCTGCGCGACGTAGAAACGGGCGCTTATCTCGGCATTTTGCTTGTCGTCTGCGTACTCTACTGGATACTTGCCGGCGCCCACGGCGCCGACCAGGTCTTTGCGCAACTTTTCAATACGGCGTCCGTCCTGTCGACCAACGGCTATCTGATTGGCGATGCGCCGCCGCTCATCATCGTGCTGGTCACCGCGATTATCGGCGGCGCGGCGGTGTCGACGGCGGGCGGGTTCAAGATCCTGCGCTGGCTGGTGATCCTGGGCCGCGCGCGCGAGGAAATCCGGCGGCTGATCACGCCGAACGGCGTTTTCGGCCGGCGCCGGGTGGCGAACGAGTTCGGCGTGTGGATGCATTTCATCGTCTTTACGATGACGCTGGCGATCCTTGTGGTGGCGCTGTCCGTCGCCGGGCATTCCTTCGAGCTGGCGGTAACGACCGCAACCGCAGCGCTGAGCAATACGGGACCGCTGATCCGGCTTGCCGAAGGCGGCGCAGAAGGCTACGCCGTTTTTAGCGAGCCGGTGCGCTGGCTGTTGCTGGTTGGGATGATCCTCGGCCGGCTGGAGGGCGCTGCGGCGCTCGCGCTTTTCAACCGCGCCTTTTGGAGGGCCTGAACGCCAATGCCGCGCATCGCCTATGTCAACGGTCAATACGTGCCTCATCGGAACGCCCGGGTTCACGTCGAGGATCGCGGCTATCAGTTCGCCGACGGCATTTACGAAGTCTGCCTGGTCATCGGCGGGAAGTATTGGGATCTCGACGGCCATCTGGCGCGCCTGGAACGTTCGCTTAAGGAACTGAAGATGCGCGCGCCCATGCAACGCGCGTCATTGATCGTCGTCATGCAGGAGGTGCTGGCCCGCAACCACCTTCGCGACGCGCTGGTCTATATGCAGGTGACCCGCGGCGTCGCGCCGCGCAACCACCCCTTTCCGTCCGACATCATCGAACCGGCGCTTGTCGTGACCGCGCAGCGTTTCGATCTCGACGCGAGCGACGCTCAGGCGGAACAAGGCGGATCTGTGATCACCCAGCTGGATATCCGCTGGGGCCGAGTCGACATCAAGACCGTGGCGTTGTTGCCGAACGTACTCGCCAAACAGGCGGCCAAATCCGTCGGCGCCGTTGAAGCCTGGCTTGTGCGCGACGGCAAGGTGACGGAAGGCTCGTCGTCAAACGCATGGATTGTCGATCAAAACGGCGTGCTGATCACCCATCCGAAAGGCCATGAAATTCTCGGCGGCATTACCCGTGAAAACGTGATCGTCTGCGCCGAAGAACTCCAGATCAAAGTCGAAGAACGACCGTTCACGACGGACGAGGCGCACGGCGCAAGCGAAGCGTTTCTGACCTCGGCGGCCAATATCGTATTGCCGGTGACGCAAATCGACGGCAAGCCGGTCGGCGCCGGCGCGCCGGGGCCTGTCGCCTTGCGTTTGCGCGAAGCCTACAAGGCGCGCGCCCGCCGTCTGGCCTGATCGGACTTTTCCGCCAAAACCGGTTGCGTTGGCGCGCTTCTGCGGCCAATATGATGCTGCACTGCAATAATAACAACGAGAAGGCGGAGATGCAGGCTCAATGAGCGATAAGAAACAGAATTTACAAGATACTTTTCTCAATCAGGTCCGTAAATCAAAAACCCCGGTGACGATTTTTCTCGTCAACGGCGTCAAACTGCAGGGCGTTGTCAGCTGGTTCGATAATTTCTGCGTCCTGTTGAAGCGTGACGGCCATGCGCAGCTCGTCTACAAGCACGCGATCTCGACAGTGATGCCGCAACAGCCGGTGACACTGTGGGACGGCGAAGACAACGGCAACGACGAGTAACGGCGCACACTTGGTAGAGCAAACAACCGCCATCGTCCTTCATCCGGCGCTGAAAGGCGCTGGCGGCGCGCGTTCGCCCGAAGCGCGGTTGCAAGAAGCAGTCGGTCTCGCCGAAGCGATCGACCTTGATGTCCTGGAATCGGAAGTCGTGATTGTCGCCCACCCAAAGCCGGCGACGCTGATCGGCGGCGGCAAGGTCGCCGACATCGCCGCTCGGCTTGACGCGTCGACGCCGCGGCCGGAACTCGTCATCATTGACGGCGCGTTGACGCCGGTGCAGCACCGCAATCTCGAAAAGGCGTGGAACGTTAAGGTGCTCGACCGCACCGCGCTGATCCTCGAAATCTTCGGCGAGCGGGCGCACACGGCGGAAGGCGCGTTGCAGGTAGAACTCGCCCATCTCGACTATCAGCGTTCCCGGCTGGTGCGGTCCTGGACGCACCTCGAGCGTCAACGCGGCGGCGCGGGTTTCCTCGGCGGGCCGGGCGAGCGCCAGATCGAATCCGACCGCCGGGCGCTCGACGATCGCATCGTCCGGCTTAAGAAAAAGCTTGAAGACGTGCGGCGCACGCGCACGCTCCAGCGGGCCAAGCGCAAGCGCGCGCCGCATCCGGTGGTCTCACTCGTGGGCTACACCAATGCCGGCAAGTCGACGCTGTTCAACCGCCTGACCAAGGCCGGCGTCAAAGCCGAAGACCTGCTCTTTGCCACGCTCGATCCGACCATGCGCGCCGTCGATCTACCATCAGGCGTCAGAGTGATCCTGTCCGATACGGTCGGTTTTATCTCCGATCTGCCGACGCAACTCGTCGCGGCGTTTCGCGCAACCCTTGAAGAGGTGCTTGAGGCCGACATCATCATTCATGTGCGCGACGTCGCCCATGAAGACAGCGAGGCCCAGCGCGGCGACGTCATCGCTGTGCTCAACGAGATCGGAATCGGCGACGACGACGAACGCCCGGTCATCGAAGCGCTCAACAAGATCGACCTGCTCGAGGCGGAAGACCGCGCGAGCGTGGAAACCATCGCGCGGGCGAGTCAGGACGGCGCGGTCGGCGCCGTCCAGTCGCCCATGCGCGTCGCGGTTTCGGCCCAGACGGGCGAGGGCGTCGACCGCCTTATGGCGCTGATCGAAGAAACGCTGACCGCCGCGCATAAAACGCTCGCGATCGAAATTCCCGCAACAGACGGCGCGGCGCGCGCCTGGCTGCACGGCCATGCGGACGTGCTTGAGGAAAAAGACAGCGAGAACGGCCTGGTCCTTGTTGCGCGGATGTCCAAAAAGGTCCGCGGCCAGTTCTTTAAAACGTTCCCTGACGCCGGCGACGCTACAGCACTCATCGAAGAAGCGCGCCTGACCGCATGATTGTCGATCCGGAAAAGGTCGCCGCGCTGATCGGCGAAATCGCGGAGGAAGAAATCGCCGCACGCTTCGGCCGGCTCGCCGCGCACGAAATCGATACAAAAACCAGCCCCAACGATTTCGTCACCCAGGCCGATCACGCCGCCGAGGCGCGGCTTAAGCAGGCGCTCGCCGGCGTTTATCCGGGAGCAGCGTTTATCGGCGAGGAGCTTGCTTCCGCCAATCCGCTGGTTCTGGATCACCTTTGCAGCGAGGGGGCGGTGTGGATCGTCGATCCCCTCGACGGCACCCGCAATTTCGTCCTCGGCCGCCGGGAATTCGGCACCATCGTCGCGCTGGTGGAGAAGGGCGAGACCCGCGCTGGATGGATCTACGCCATTCCCGATCACGGTTTCGCCATGGGTTCGAAGGGCGACGGGGCGACGTGGCGCGGCGAACGGCTCGGGCCCCTTGCCCCGGCGTCGGGCCCGCTAATCGGCTTTCGCGCGGTGGGCAACATGGCCGAACCGTGGCGCGACCGGCTGGTTCCGAAGCTGCGCGATCAGTACGAGACGGAAACCATCAGGTGCTCCGCTTACGGATATGTGCATCTCCTGCGCGGCGACCGGGACTTTGCGCTCTATTCGCGGTGCTGGCCGTGGGATCATGCAGCGGGCATATTGATGCTGAGTGAAATTGACGGCCGTGCGGAATATCTCGACGACGGTGCGCCCTATGCGCCATACGCGACGCAAGGACGGCCGCTGCTGGTGGCGGGCGGCGATGAGCGGTGGGAGAAGGTGCGCAAGACGTTACAGCCTAGGGCGGCGGAATGACGATCGCGTCTACGTAACGCTCACCCCTCCAAATATCCATTCCCTTTGAGATATTCGACGATCCGGTCGGCGGCGTCGGGGGCGGGGATGTCGGACGTGTCGATGTCGATCTCGGCGATCTGGGGCGGCTCGTAGGCGCTGTCGATGCCGGTGAAGTTCTTGATCTCGCCGCGCCGCGCCTTGGCGTAAAGCCCCTTGATGTCGCGTTTTTCGCACACTTCCAGCGGCGTTGAGATGTAGACCTCGATGAATTCCCCTTCGCCCATGAGTTCGCGGGCCATGCGGCGCTCGCTCTGGAAGGGCGAAATGAACGAAACGCACACGATGAGCCCGGCGTCGGCCATGAGTCTGGCGGTCTCGGCGACGCGGCGAATGTTTTCCACCCGGTCGGCGTCGGTAAAGCCGAGATCCTTGTTAAGGCCGTGGCGCACATTATCGCCGTCAAGCGTATAAGTGTGCCGCCCCATATCATGCAGGCGTTTTTCGACGAGATTGGCCACCGTCGACTTGCCCGATCCGGAAAGGCCGGTGAACCACAACACGCAGGGCCGCTGATGTTTGGCGCTGGCCCGGGCGGTTTTGTTGACGTCGAGGTCCTGCCAGTGAACGTTTTGCGCCCGGCGCAGGGAAAAATCGATCAGTCCGGCCCCGATTGTGGCGTTGGCGCGCTTGTCGATCAACACGAACGAGCCGGTGCGTCGATTGTCCTTATAGGAATCAAAGGCGACCGGATGGGATAGGCTGAAATTGCAAAAGCCCACTTCGTTGAGCTCCAGCGTCTTGCCGGACATGTGCTCGAGTGTGTTGACGTTGACCTTGTGCTTGAGCTCGGTGACCGTCGCCGAGACTATGCGGTTGGCGGTTTTCAAAAGATACTGACGGCCGGGAAAGAGCTTCTGCTCGGCCATCCAGAGCACATGCGCGGCGAACTGGTCGGTCTGTTCGGCCGGCGCGCGCGCCGCGCAGATCACGTCGCCGCGGGAGATGTCGATTTCATCGTCCAGCGTCAATGTGACCGCCATGTCGGGGCCGGCTTCAGCGAGATCGCCGTCATGGGTGATGATCCGTGCGACTTTCGAACGCTTGGCCGATGGCAGGACGACGATGTCATCGCCGGGCCTGACGGTTCCGCCGGCGACGGTCCCGGCAAAGCCGCGAAAATCGTGGCTGGCGCGGTTGACCCATTGCACGGGCAGGCGAAACGACTTTTCCGCGTGATCGCTGTGAATCTTGACCGTTTCGAGATAGGGCAGGAGAGCGGCGCCGTCATACCAGGGCGTTTTGGCGCTCTTGGTGATCACATTGTCGCCTTCAAGGGCGGACATCGGGATAACTGTAATCGATTCAAATCCCAATGGTTTTGCGAAATCTCGATAGTCGAACTCGATTTTTCGGAAGGTGCTTTCCGAATAATCGATCAGATCCATCTTGTTCACGGCGACGACCACCTGGCGGATGCCGAGCAGCGAGACGATATAGCTGTGCCGCCGGGTTTGCGTGAGCACGCCCTTGCGCGCGTCAATGAGAATGACCGCAAGATCGGCCGTCGAGGCCCCCGTGGCCATGTTGCGGGTATATTGTTCGTGGCCCGGCGTGTCGGCGACGATGAATTTGCGCTTTTCCGTCGAGAAATAGCGATAGGCGACGTCGATGGTGATGCCTTGTTCGCGCTCGGCGGCGAGGCCGTCGACGAGAAGGGCGAAGTCGATCTTTTCTCCCTGCGTGCCGTGGCGCTTGGTGTCGTTTTCCAGCGCCGCGATCTGGTCGTCGTAAAGTAGCTTCGAATCGTAAAGCAGCCGGCCGATCAGGGTCGACTTGCCGTCGTCAACGCTGCCGCAGGTGATAAAGCGCAAGAGCCCCTTGTTTTCGTGGGCAGCGAGATAGTTTTCGACATCGGCGGTGGAGGCGAGGGCGACGGACGACATCAAAAATATCCCTCTTGCTTCTTTTTCTCCATGGACGCCGACTGATCGTGATCGATGACCCGGCCTTGGCGCTCGGAGGAGCGCGCGACGAGCATTTCCTGGATGATTTCCGGCAGGATCGTCGCCTCGGAGCGCACCGCGCCGGTCAGGGGATAGCAGCCCAGCGTGCGGAACCGCACCATTTCCATGCGCGGAGTCTCGCCTGGCTCAAGCGGCATGCGCTCGTCGTCGACCATCAGCGTGACGCCGCCGCGCGTCACGACCGGGCGTTCCGCCGCGAAATAGACGCCGGGAAGTTTGATATTTTCGCGGTAGATATATTGCCATACGTCGAGTTCGGTCCAGTTCGAGATCGGAAACGCGCGAATGGTCTGCCCGTTGGAAATGCGCGTGTTGTAGATCGACCAAAGCTCCGGACGCTGATTTTTCGGATCCCAGCGGTGGCCCGTCGACCGGAACGACAAGATGCGTTCCTTGGCGCGGGACTTTTCTTCGTCACGCCGGCCGCCGCCAAATGCGGCGTTGAAGCCGTATTTATCAAGCGCGTCGCGCAGGCTTTGGGTGAGCATCACGTCCGTATAGATCTGCGAGCCGTGGGTGAACGGCGTTACGCCCTGGCGCACGCCGTCTTCGTTAATGTGCGCGATAAGCTCAAACCCAAGTTCTTTTACGACGGCGTCGCGAAACGCGATGGTCTCCTTAAAATTCCACGTCGTGTCGATATGCAGGAGCGGGAAGGGCGGCTTGGCGGGGTAAAACGCCTTGCGCGCCAGATGCAGCATGACCGTTGAATCCTTGCCGATCGAGTAGAGCATCACCGGGTTTTCCATCTCGGCGGCGACCTCGCGCATGATGTGGATGGCTTCGGCTTCGAGCCGGTCGAGATGGGTCATTCCGCGTGGACCGCCCAGCAGTTGTTGAGGCTTGGCGATCGCCGCCGGCGCTGCGGCGGAGGCGGGATACTGCGCTTCCAGGGCTTTAAGGCGCGCCCGGGCGGCGTCGAGGGTTTTCACTGTGCACTGGCCGCCAGCTTTGAGCCGGGCGATGCCCTTGCCGTCATTCAAGAGTTTGCGCGAGACGGTGGTCAGCGACAGGTCTGCCCGTGTAGCGATCCGTTCCGCGCGGCCGATCAGGTCCTGAATTTCATTCATGGTTGGGATATTTCCCACGATAAGGTGAAGAGAGAGGCCCCACTAACAGACATTTTGGTCAGGTCAAGAAGAAAACGTCCCTGCGTTCATCAGTCGTGGGATATATCCCTTGATCGTGATTGCCATACTCATTCTTGACCTCTCTTCAGAAATTTCATATATTTCTGTTATGACAGAAATTACTGTAAATAGCCTTCCGCTCAGCCCTGCGATCCGCCGCTTTATTCTCCATTGGGGCGATCTGGGCGGGCAATGGGGCGTTAATCGCTCGGTGGCGCAGATCCATGCCTTGCTGATCGTCAGCGACCGGCCGATCAATGCGGAAGAGATCGCTGAAACCCTCGGCATCGCCCGCTCCAACGTCTCCAATTCCATCAGGGAACTGTTGAACTGGAACCTGGTGCTGCGCGCGCCAGTCATGGGCGACCGCCGCGATCATTTCGTCGCGGAAGGCGACATGTGGGAGATGGTTTCGCGCATTGTCGCCATGCGCAAGGCGCGCGAACTCGATCCGGCCGCCGCCGTGCTCGAGGCCTGTCTCAACGACGCCAAGACCGATCCGGCAGCCACGCCGGCGGCGGTCAAGCGGCTCAGCGATATGCAGGAAACCATCGTTCTCCTCAACAATTGGTACGAGCAGATGAACAAGGCGCCGAAATCGATCCTTTTGCCGCTCATCCGTATGGGAACGAAAATATTCGATTATGTCGCGCCGCTAAAAGGCCGGGGCGCGGCGAAAGAAATGTAAAGGCCCCTGGCCGGCCGTGGGAAAGGAGGCAAGTCATGGCTTACAATGCTTTTGTCGCAGATAAAGTCATCAACGATGTCGTTGCCGCCGCGCCGAAGGAAACTAAAACCGGCGCCGCGCAATGGCTCGCTTATCTCGCCGCTTCGCCCTTGATTGCGGCCGCGCTTGTCATTGTCGCCGGCGAAACCGGAACTGCCCATCCGGCGGCCTATTTCATGGGTCTATATGGGGCCGCGCTGATCGTCTTTTTCGGCGGCGTGCGCTGGGGCGTTGCGGTCATGAAGGAAGGCGGACCGACGCTTCGCGCGTTGCTTGGCGCGTGCCTGCCGTTCGCCGCCGCCATGCCGCTACTCGCGCCGATCGGCGGCCTATATTGGAAATTTCCGGTCATCATGGCGCTGACCGCGATCCTGCTCGTCGACGATCTTAAGGCGACGCGCCGCGGCTCCGGCGCGCCGGCATGGTATCTCGCCGCGCGCCTGCCGCTGACGGTCCTGATCGAACTCGCCTTTGTGATTGCGGTCGTGGGAGCGGCTGCATGACGAATTGCCTGCGGCTGATTGTTATCCCGGGCTGCAAGTCCTAAGAACCGCTGGCAGGCAACACTGGTCAGCGGTTCATGAATGGTTTGAGAGCCTTGGCGGCGGTCGGCGTTTTCGGCCTGGCTGCGTGTGCTTCCGCGCCGAAAGCAGCGGTCGAAGAAACCGCCGCTTTTGTCTTTCCGGTCATCGGCGATATCCCTTACAGCAAGGAAGACGCCGTTCTGCTGGAAGAAAAAATTATACCGGCGGTCAAGGCGGGAAACTATCCTTTCGTCATCCATGTGGGCGATTATAAGAGCGGCGGCGCCGAGTGTACGGACGATCATGACAATGCCCATGCCGCGCTGATTGAAAGTCTCGCCCCCATGCCGGTGTTCTATACGCCTGGCGATAATGAGTGGACCGACTGCGACCGCAAATCCGACCCTGCGACCGGCAAGCGTTATTCTGAACTGCAAAGGCTCGACACGGTAAGAACGTTGTTCTTCGCTGATCCTGTCGCCGCGCCGCCAGGGTTGGAATATCGTCGCCAGCGCGTCCAGGCCGAAAACGCAACCTGGGTCTATCAGGGCGCGCGCTTTGCAACGCTGCATGCGGTCGGGACGAATAACGGCCGCAATGAAATCGCCGGCGACGATCCAGCCGATGCGGCGGCCGCCGCCGATGCGCGCGACAGCGCCAATCTCGCCTGGCTGAACGAGGTCGCGGCTGCGGCTAAGAAAGAAAATGCGCGCGCCCTTATCATCGCGATACAGGCGGACATGACCGTCATTGCCTCGCGCCTGCGCGGCAAAGCCTGCGCCGGGGCCGATGCCGGACGGGAGGTGCAGTGCGACGGATTTTCCGCCTTGCGGGCGGCGATCCGCGATGCGGCGCATGCCTTTGGCGGGCCGGTGCTGGTGATCCATGGGGACACCGCGCCGTTTTCGCTCAGCCAGTCTTTCGCCGGCGCCGAAGCAGACAATCTGTGGCGGCTTAATGCGGCCGGTGATTATGGCCGTAACGCCCTGGGCGTCGCCTACGGCGTTCAGGATGCAACGCTGGTGACCGTCGCACCGGGCGCGGCGCAACCATTTACAGCCCGCGCGCTGATTTCCGGCGCCGCGGCGATGAAGCACTGATGCGCATTCCTGCGCAAAGCGTTCGCTGACCCGATGGACATCGAAGTCTGGAAAATTGCGCTGTTGTTCGCTGCGGGCGTCGCCTCGGGCTGGATCAATGTGCTCGCCGGCGGCGGATCGATTCTCGCCGTGCCGGTTATGGTGTTTCTCGGTCTGCCGGGACCGGTCGCCAACGGCACCAACCGCATCGGCATCATCGCGCAAAACATCTTCGCGGTGTGGGGCTTCTTCCGGAAAGGCTTTTCCGATTTTCGCTTAAGCGCGAGTCTGGCGGCCTGTGCGTCGGTCGGCGCTTTTTTCGGCGCCAATCTCGGCGTCAGGCTCGAGGGCGTGTGGTTCGAACGCACCCTGGCGCTGATCATGCTCGCCATTCTTGTCATTATGCTCACGGGCGTCGGACAAAGACCAACCGAAGCGGGCAAGCCCCGCAATATTGCGCTTGGGCATATGTTGTTCGTCGGCGCCGGCTTTTGGGGTGGGTTTATCCAGATCGGCGTCGGCTTTTTGATGATGCCGATTCTCAACCGGGTCATGGGCCTCGATCTGGTGCGCACCAACATGCACAAGGTTTTCGTCGCCCTGGTTTTCTCGGTCGTGGCGCTGGCGGTGTTTGCGGCGAATGTGAAAATCCAATGGATGCTGGGCCTGGCGCTTGCGGCCGGCTATGCGGTCGGCGGCTGGCTTGGGGCCAATTCGGCGGTTACTCGGGGCGAGGCCCTGATCAAACGCGTCTTTTACCTCGCGCTTGTGGCAATGGCGATTAAGCTCCTGTTTTTCTGAGAAAAGTTTTCCAGAGGCGTTATGACGCTTTTTCCCCAGTGGACAGTCTGTCGCAGGGGGCGCAAGACCGCCGCAGGATTTTCAAAAGGAACCCCGATGCAGATTCATGACGTTCGCGCCCACCGGTCCAAAGACAACTTAAAGCGCGAGGATCAACTCGCTTGGAAGATCGCTGAAGTCGCCGCCGACCCGGTCGAGGTCGACGCCGAAGCGACCGACATGATCATCAATCGGATCATCGACAATGCGTCCGTAGGGATCGCTTCTCTCAACAGGGGTCCGATCAAATCGGCGCGCGCCATGGCGAACGCGCATATGCGCGCGGGCGGGGCGACCCTGTTCGGGCTGCCGGCCGAACACGCCGTCTGCGCCGAATGGGCGGCCTGGGCGAACGGCACGGCGGTGCGCGAGCTAGATTTTCACGACACGTTTCTCGCCGCCGATTATTCTCATCCCGGCGACAATATTCCGCCGGTGCTGGCCGCGGCTCAGCAATGCGGACGGAACGGGCGCGACCTCGTGCGCGGGATTGCGACGGGCTATGAAATTCAGGTCAATCTCGTCAAGGCCATTTGCCTGCACGAACACAAGATCGACCATATCGCCCATATCGGGCCTTCAGCCTCGGCGGGCGTGGGAACGCTGCTTGGTCTTGATACGGAGATTATTTATCAGGCGGTGCAGCAGGGCCTGCACACGACGGTGACGACGCGCCAGTCGCGCAAGGGCGAAATTTCCACCTGGAAAGCCTTCGCGCCCGCTTACGCCGGCAAGCTCGCGATCGAAGCGGTGGATCGCTGCATGCGCGGGGAGGGCGCGCCGAGCCCGATTTACGAAGGCGAAGACTCGGTCATCGCCTGGATCCTCAACGGGCGAACCGAGCGCGATAAGGGCGGCAGCCCTTATGAACCGTCCTACCATGTGCCGCTGCCTGCGCCGGGCGAAGCCAAGCGCGCGATCCTCGAGACCTATACGAAAGAACATTCCGCGGAATACCAGTCCCAGGCGCTGATCGACCTTGCGTTCCGCATGGGCAAGCAGATTGACGATTTCGACAAGGTCAAATCCATCATTCTGCATACGTCCCATCACACGCATTACGTCATCGGGACAGGCTCGGGCGATCCCCAGAAGATGGATCCGAACGCGTCGCGCGAAACCCTCGATCACTCGATCATGTATATCTTCGCCGTCGCGCTGCAGGACGGCGAATGGCATCATGTGAAATCCTACGCGCCTGAACGCGCTAAGCGCGAGGACACGGTGCGGCTCTGGCATAAGATCTCGACCATCGAAGACCCCGAATGGACCCGGCGTTATCATTCGCACGATCCGAATGAAAAAGCCTTCGGCGCCCGCGTGGTGATCACGATGGAGGACGGCGCCGTCATTGAAGACGAGCTTGGCATCGCCAATGCCCATCCCTTCGGTGCACGCCCCTTCGGCCGGGCGGAATATGTGGGCAAGTTCAAAACCCTGACCGAAGAGATTTTGGAGCCGTCTGAATCCGAACGCTTTCTCGATCTCGTCCAGAGGCTTCCCGATTTGTCGGCGGACGAAGTTCTGTTGCTCAATCCCGTCGCGCCGGCGGGCTATCTGGTCGAGAACACGGCGAAAGGGATTTTTTAGAAATTTCAGTTTTCCGTCACACCCCCTTCGTCCCTTCGGGACACTTCCCCCGCAAGCGGGAGAAGAATATTGCAGCGAAACTTTACAACAAGGATTCCTCCCCCGCTTGCGGGGGAGGTGGTCGCGAAGCGACCGGAGGGGGTGTTTAAATGGTCGGAACTGTGAAAGACGCTTTGTCCCGCTGGCACGAGATGATCGCCTCGCGGAACCTTGAGGCGCTCAAAGAGCTTATCCATCCCGACGCCGTTTTCCGCTCGCCCGTCGCGCACAAGCCTTATGAAGGGCGAGATGCATTGGTGTTGGCGCTGTCGACCGTGATCAATGTCTTTGAAGATTTCACCTATCACCGCCAGTTTTTCACCGCGGACGGCAAAAACGCGACGCTTGAATTCAGCGCCCATGTGGGCGGCAAGCAGCTAAAGGGCGTGGATCTCATTAAGTTCGACGCGGACGGGAAGATTATCGAATTCGAAGTGATGATCCGCCCGGTCTCCGGCCTCATGGCGCTCGGCGAGGCAATGGCCCCGCGCGTTGGCGCGAAACTGGCGACGTTCAAGCAAGGATAGCTGCGATGCTCTTTACCGAAAAATCCGCCGCTGAAAAACGCGAAAACTTTCGCAAGGGACTGGCCTCAGGCAAGCTCTTGCAATTCCCCGGCGCGTTTAACCCGCTTTGCGCCCAGATGATCGAACGCAAGGGCTTTGACGGCGTTTACATCTCCGGCGCCGTCATGTCCGCCGATCTCTGCCTGCCGGATATCGGCCTTGCGACCCTGACGGAATTCGCCGAGCGCGGCCATCAGATCGCGCGCGTGACCGACCTGCCGGCCATGATCGATATCGACACCGGCTTCGGCGAGCCCATGGCCGCCGCGCGCACGGTGCGGACGATGGAGGAACTGGGGCTGGCCGCCTGTCACATTGAAGACCAGGTGATGCCCAAGCGCTGTGGCCATCTCGACGGCAAGGAAATCGTGCCGGCCGACATCATGATCCAGCGCGTCAAGGCCGCCGCCGAGGCCAAGCGCGATCCCAATTTCGTGCTGATCGCGCGGTCCGACGCCCGCGCCGTCGAAGGGCTCGACAAGGCCATCGACCGCATGAAGGCCTATGTGGACGCCGGCGCCGACATGATCTTTCCGGAAGCGATGAAATCGGAAGCCGAATTCGAGGCGGTCCGAAAGGCGCTCGACGTTCCCATTCTCGCCAACATGACCGAATTCGGCAAAAGCCGGCTGCTCAACAAGAAGGAGCTTGAAGATCTCGGCTTTAATCTCGTGATCTATCCGGTGACCACATTACGGTTGGCGATGGGCGCCTGCGATGTCGGGCTCGACCGCATTTTAAAAGACGGGGACCAAAACGGCATTCTCGACATCATGCAGCACCGCCGGGATCTTTATGATCTCCTGCGTTATCACGACTACAACAAGTTCGATGAGTCGATTTACAATTTTCAGGTCGGCGATACGCCGACGAAATAGCGGCGGAGGAAGACATGAACGCTGAGACCGCCTACAAAATCAAGACCGACGTCAAATATCCCCATCTTGCGAAGTTCGATATCAAGGACGTCCTCGAAGAAAATACCGACAAATGGTTCAACCAGACGCTGGTCGAGGTCAATGGCAGCGTTCTGCGTCTGGGCGTGCTTGAAGGCGAATTTCACTGGCACAAGCACGATGCAGAGGACGAGTTGTTCTTCGTTCTCGAAGGCGAATTGCTGCTCGACCTTCGCGATCGCACGCATACGCTCGGGCCGGGGCAGGGATTTGTCGTTCCGAAAGGCGTCGTTCACCGAACGCGCGCGCCGGCGCGAGTCGTCGTTCTCATGGCGGCGTCTTCTGGTGTTGTCCCGACCGGCGACTAGCCTGTTTAGAGCGCTGCAATTGCGTTGCGAAGGTATTGATCTTTTTAGAATTATTGATGAACGCCAAGGCCTTTCTTTCACAACGCTAATATAGGATAACCCGCCAGCCATGAGTTCGGATTGCTTGCCTGAACCGCCTTACTACGCCGTGATCTTCTCCGCGCGGCGCACCGAGGACGATGAGGGTTATGAAACCATGATGGCGCGCATGGAAGAACTTGCCCGTCAGGCGCCGGGTTTTCTTGGGTATGAGTCGACGCGCGGCGAAGACGGTTTCGGAATAACGGTTTGCTATTGGGAGTCCGATGAAGCCATCAGGAATTGGAAGGCGAATGCGGAGCATCTTGCGGCTCAAACGCGCGGCCGCGAGACCTGGTATGAAAACTATGTTGTGCGCATCGCCAAAGTGGAGCGCGCATACGGTATGAATGAAATGACAATCAATTAGGAGCGTGAATATGGCCGAAACGGATGTCAAATATGGCCTTGCGGGCGTCGTGACCGACGATACGGCGGTTTCGAAAGTCATGCCGGAAACCAACTCGCTGACCTATCGCGGTTACGCCGTGCAAGATTTGGCGACGCAATGCCGGTTTGAGGAAACCGCCTATCTCATCTGGAACGGCGAACTGCCCACGCAGGCCCAGCTTGACGCATTCAACGCGCAGGAAAAGGCCAATCGCGGCCTGCCCGATACGCTGATCGACGTCATGCGAAAGTTTCCCGAAGGCGCCCATCCCATGGCGACCTTGAGAACGGCGGTGAGTTTTCTCGGTCTGGAAGACCGGCAAATCGAAGACCACGCGATAGACCATCTTTATGAGCGCTCGATCAGCCTTTTCGCCAAAATCCCGCAGATCGTCGCGACCGATTTTCGCTTGCGCAACGGCAAGGAGCTAATCGCGCCCGATCCCGATCTCCCATTTTCAGAAAATTTCTTTTACATGTGTTTCGGCGAGGTTCCCGCGCCGGATATCGTCAAGTGCTTTGATATTTCCATGACGCTGTACGCGGAACACACCTTTAACGCGTCGACATTCACCGCGCGCGTCATCGCCAGCTCTCTTTCGGGGATTTATTCCGCCGTCACCGGCGCCATCGGTTCGCTCAAAGGCCCGCTCCACGGCGGCGCGAACGAAGCTGTCATGCACATGCTCAAAGAAGTCGGCTCGCCCGAGAATGCTCAGGAATGGATGCTGACGGCGCTTAAGGAAAAGCGCAAGATCATGGGCTTCGGCCATCGCGTCTATCGCGCCGGCGACAGCCGCGTGCCGACCATGACGGACGCTTATAAGAATATGGTCGACATCATCGGCACCGACGAGGCGAAGCAATACTGGGAAATGTCCAAGATCCTCAACGAGACCATGGTCGCGGAAAAGGGCATTTACCCCAATCTCGATTTTCCGACGGGGCCTGCCTACTATCTCATGGGCTTTGAGATACCGATGTTCACGCCGGTTTTCGTGATGAGCCGGATCACCGGCTGGACCGCGCATATTATCGAACAACTTGCAGACAACAAGTTGATCCGCCCCTTGTCGAACTACATCGGACAAACCCAGCGCGATTTCGTACCGATCGAGAAGAGATAGCGATCCCATGGACGAAAAGCCGGGCAACCGAACCGACGAGCAACGTGAGCGCGCCGAGGAAGCCGTGCGCGAACTGATCCGCTGGATCGGCGACGATCCCGAGCGCGAAGGACTCAAGGATACGCCCCGCCGTGTTGCTTCCGCCTTTATGGAGTATTTTCAGGGCTATGACGAATGCCCGGAGAAATACTTACAGCGCACTTTCGAGCAGGTCGGCGGCTATGACGAGATCGTGCTTTTGCGCGAAGTTCCGTTTCATTCTCATTGCGAGCATCATCTCGCGCCGATCATGGGCAAGGTGCATGTCGCCTATCTGCCGCGCGACCGGGTGGTCGGGATTTCCAAGCTCGCCCGTGTCGTCCATGCCTACGCCAAGCGCCTGCAGGTGCAGGAACGCCTGACGGCGGAAATCGCCGATTGCATCTGGAAAGCCCTTGATCCGCTCGGCGTTGCGGTGATCATCGAAGCGACCCATGCGTGCATGACCTGCCGCGGCGTGGAAACGCCCGGCGTCGTCATGACCACGAGCCGCATGATGGGCGCTTTCCGCGACGATGAAAAATCCCGCCAGGAAGTCATGAAGCTGATCGGCTTTTCTTGATCCAAATAAAGCGCAAAGGAACGTAAGACATGCCTTATGAATGCATCTTGACCGAGGCGGACGGCCCGGTCGGCGTGATCACGCTCAACCGCCCCGATGCGCTCAACGCCTTCAACAACCAGCTTATGGACGAAGTGACCGAGGCGATCAGGAAATACGAGGCCGACGACGCTATCGGCTGCATGGTGCTGACCGGTTCGGAAAAAGCGTTCGCCGCCGGCGCCGACATTAAGGAAATGGCCGCCAAGGACTATATCGACGTCTATAAGGAAGAGTTCATCACCGCCAACTGGGAGGAAGCGACCCGGACGCGCAAGCCGATCATCGCTGCCGTCGCCGGATACGCGCTGGGCGGGGGCTGCGAACTGGCGCTGATGTGCGATTTCATTATCGCCGCGGACAACGCCAAATTCGGCCAGCCGGAAATCTCCATCGGCGCCATGCCCGGCGCCGGGGGCACGCAGCGCCTGGCGCGCTTTATCGGCAAGTCAAAGGCGATGGAAATGTGCCTGACCGGCCGCATGATGGACGCCGAGGAAGCCGAGCGTTGCGGATTGGTCAGCCGCATCGTGGCCAAGGGCGAGTTGCGCGACGAGGCGATCCGCGTGGCCAAGCAGGTCGCGGGCTTTTCACGCCCCATCGTCATGCTCACCAAAGAGGCAGTCAACCGCGCCTATGAAACGACGCTGTCGGAAGGCGTGCGTTTCGAGCGCCGCGTGTTTCATTCCGTCTTTGCGTTCGAGGATCAAAAGGAAGGCATGGCGGCGTTCAATGAAAAGCGCAAACCGGTGTTCAAGCACCGTTAGGCCGCGCCGCGTCGGGGCGCAGTGGCTTGCCTGGCGGCTGCAACTTCCCGCCACCCTCCTGATGGCCGCCGCCGACGCGCAATAAAGCTGCTTAACAGACTCTTAATATCAACACGCGGCGGCATTGCTTAACGACGCATTAGCGCTTGCCGGGTTAGGTTTTCCGAAAGGAAGAGCCTATGCGCGCCCTCAAACTGTTAGCCCAGTCCGAAGGCTCGCTCATCGCTGACTACACGTCGCGTATGAGCGAAGCCCTCGTGCGCCGTCAGGCGGATATCGCAGCGCGCGCCGCACGCGTCGAGGCCGAACTCGCCATCAAAGCGCGTTCCGAATTCCTCGCCAATATGAATCACGAATTACGAACGCCTTTGAATGCGATTATCGGCTTCGCCACGATGCTGCGCGACGGCGAGCAATTCGGCCTGGGCGCCGATCAGCAACGCTCTTACATAGACTATATTCTGCAGTCGGCGGACCTGCTGCTCGGGCATATCAACACGCTGCTGGAAGTGGCTGCGCTCGAAAGCGGCGGCGTCGAACTCAGGGACGGGGAATTCAACATGAGCGATCTCCTCGGCGAGGCGCTCGACCGGGCGCGGATCCGCGCCGAGGCTGCCAATGTCGTTCTCGAACGGCGCGACGAAGGCGACAACGTATTGGCCTGGGGCGATGCTGAACGCACCGGCCAAGCGCTCGACAACCTGTTGCAGACGGCGATCAAATCCTGCGTCGAGGGCGGACGCGTATTGGTGCGGGCGCGGCGCGACGATAAAGGCTGGGCGGAAGTCGACGTGCGCGACGACGGCGCCGGACTGACGGCCGAAGAGATCGAAACCGCGCTCGACGCGTTTAAGCAAGTTCATCGCGGGCTTGATCGGTCTTTTTCCGGACCTGGCGTCGGCTATGCAGTCGCCAAGACGTTCATCGAAATGCAGGGCGGGCGCTTCTTGATCAAGAGCAAGAAGGGCCAGGGCACGCTTGCGGCCATCACCCTGCCGCCGCCCAACGAACGACGCAAAGCCGGCCGCGCCGGCGAAAGCGGCCGTCAACCAACCGGCCAGCCCGAACAGTTCAGCGTGGAGAGGACCCATGACGCCGCATAATGCGACCGCTCGAAAAAGCCCGATCGTGTGCAAGGGCAGCGCCGCGCCGACGGCCGAAGCATTCGACAGCGCATTTCAGGAAAAACCGCGCATTGGCACCGTCATTTCGGTGACCGGCTCCCATGCGTTGGTCATGCTCGATGCGGATAAGCCGGACGAAGACCGCGCAAACCGGCCGCAACTCGGCGCCATCATGAGCATCGATGTGGGCCAGAGCGTCGTACTCGGTCTCATTTCGGCGATGACCGTGCCGGCGCCGTCGCTCGACGACGCGGCTTCGGCGGTGCGCATTGTCGAAGTCGAACTTGTCGGCGAGTTTTCAAAACCGACGATCAACGCGCCGGCGCGGTTTCATCGCGGCGTGTCGTCTTTTCCAACCTTGGGCGACGGCGTTCATGTGGCCACGCGTGACGAACTGGGGGCGCTGTTTTCCATCAACGGGGTCTCCAGCGTGCGCGTCGGCGTGGTCAAGCAAGACACGCAAATCCCCGCAACCGTCAATGTAGACGAAATATTTTCCCGCCATTGCGCCATTGTCGGCACCACCGGCGCGGGCAAGTCTTGTGCGCTTGCGCTGTTGTTGCGCTCGGTGCTGGAGCGTTTTCCGCACGGTCATATCGTCGTCCTCGATCCCCATAACGAATATTCGAATAGTTTTGATGATCGCGCCGTGGTTTTCGATCCCAGCAGCTTCACGTTGCCCTATTGGATGCTCACCTTCGACGAGTTGATCGAAGTGCTCTATCCGGCCCGGTCCGGCTATGATGAGGAAATCGACCTTCTCGCCGATCTCGTGCCCGCGGCGAAAAAAATGAACATGACCAATCCGAGCCGCATGGGCCGGATCCGCGCCGACCTGACGACCATCACTGTCGACACGCCGACGCCATATCGCATTTCCGAACTGCTCGGCCTGATCGACAAATCCCTCGGCGCGCTCGACCATACGCGCAACACGGCCCCCTATAAAAGACTGCGCAACCGGCTCTATACGATCAGCCAGGACGCGCGATATGCGTTCATGTTCGGCAGCCTGACGGTCCAGGACACGCTGGTCGATCTGCTCGGTCAGGTATTTCGCATTCCCGTGGACGACAAACCGGTCAGCGTCATCGAACTGGGCGGCCTGCCGACCGAAGTCGTCCAGGTCGTCGTTTCGGTGATCACCAGGCTCGCCTTCGAATTCGGTCTGTGGAGTCACGGGGCCGCGCCGATCGCGCTGGTTTGCGAAGACGCGCACCGTTACGCGCCGGCCGATCCGAAAGAAGGCTTCGGCCCGACGCGGCGTTCGCTGATCCGCATCGCCAAGGAAGGGCGCAAGGCGGGCGTGTCGCTTTGGATCGCCTCGCAGCGGCCGACCGAACTCGATCCGACAATTCTTTCCCAGTGCAACACCATCTTCGCCATGCGGCTCGCCAACCAGGCGGACCAGGAAGCCTTGCGCGCCGCGGTGCCCGACGCCTCGACCAGCCTTTTAAGCTGTCTGCCGTCGCTTGGCATGGGCGAGGCGATTGCGGTCGGCGAGGGCGTGCCGATGCCCACGCGCATTCGCTTTGACGCGTTGCCGGCGGACGCCGTGCCGCGCAGCCTGACCGCGAGTTTTTCCGACGGCTGGTCCGTCGACATGGAAGACGCCGGTTTCATCGAGCGCATCGTCGAGCAATGGCGTGCGCAGCGCATTCTCACGCCGGACTTTGAATAGACACGAGGCAGAACGCACTGCCGGGTTGTATCCGCCGTCCTCTTCACAAAGGCCGGTGCGGCGGGCGCGCGGCCGTAAAAGGGGCCGAAAAGACGCTGTTCCGCGGCTTCTTTGGCGGGTTCAGGCGTTGAGGCCGGTTTATTCCCCAACCTCTTGATCCTGCTGCTCGTCTGCGCACAATGCGCGCAGAAGGAGACCGTTCCATGCGCATTTTTCTGTTAGGACTGGCTGCGGCTTGTCTCGTGGCGTCGTGCGGCGAGAAGGCGATCGAAGAAGAACCCGCTGAGCCAAGCGGTCCGCCGCCTTTGACGCTGGTGATTCATGGCGGGGCCGGCGCCCAGGCGCCGGGCCGCTATACGGCCGAAGAAGAAGCCGCCTATGAGGCCAAACTGAATGAGGCGCTGGAGACCGGCTACGGCGTTCTCGAAGCGGGCGGTTCGGCGCTCGACGCGGTGGTCGCCACGATCGTCGTCATGGAGGACTCCCCTCTGTTTAACGCCGGCAAGGGGTCAGTGTTCACGCGCGATGGCAAAAACGAACTCGACGCGTCGATCATGGACGGCGCAACGCGCAACGCCGGCGCCGTGGCCGGCGTCACGAATGTCAAGAGCCCGATCAAGCTCGCACGCGAGGTGATGGAGAATTCCGAACATGTCATGTTCGCCCGCGAAGGCGCGGAGGAATTCGCCGAACGCCGCGGCCTGGAAATGGTTCCGCCTCATTATTTCTATACGGAGCGTCGCTGGAAGTCCTTTGAGGAAGCGCTCGAAAAGGAAAAGACCGAAAGCGAAACCTCACTTCCCCATGATCACAAATACGGTACGGTCGGCGCCGTCGCGCTCGACGCGCAAGGCAATCTCGCCGCCGGGACGTCGACCGGCGGCATGACGCTCAAGCGGTTCGGGCGGGTGGGCGATGTGCCGATTATCGGCGCGGGCACGTTTGCGGACAATCAATCCTGCGCCGTATCCTCCACCGGATGGGGCGAGTATTTCATCCGCCTGACCATTGCGCGCGACATCTGCGCCCAAGTGGAATACGCCGGCAAGTCGGTCGAGGACGCCGCGCATGACGTGATTCACAACCGGTTGGAAAATCTCGGCGGCGACGGCGGCGTCATCGCACTTGGCGCGAATGGCGAATACGCCATGCCGTTCAACTCCGCCGGCATGTTCCGCGGCGTTAAGAACGCCAATGGCGTTCAGATGGTCGCCATCTACGGAGATGAGGCCGACGAATAGAACGGAACGCCCTTATGTCCAACTTCGCCGCCGGCGTGGTCAAATTTCAAACCGAGATCTTTCCTCAGAAGAAAGCCCTGTTCGAGCAATTATGCTGCGGCCAGTCGCCGGAGGCGCTGTTCATCGCCTGTTCGGATTCGCGGGTTGTAGCCCCCATGATCACCCAGACCGATCCGGGCGAATTGTTTGTCTGCCGCAATGCCGGCAATATCGTGCCGCCGCATATGGAAAAAGCCTGCGGCATGGCCGCATCCATCGAATTCGCCATGGCCGTCTTGAACGTGCCCCATGCGGTCATTTGCGGCCATACCGACTGCAGCGCCATACGCGGGGCTATGGACCCTGCGCGCGTCGCCCATCTGCCGCATGTTTGCGAATGGCTGGGACACGCAAAGGAAGCCGTCGACTTCGTCGCGGCGCAGGGGCAGGACGTGGACGAAACCGCGCGCATGCGGTTGCTGCTGGAGCGCAACATTCTCTTGCAGTTGAAGCATTTAAGGACGCATCCCGCCGTCGCCGCGCGGCTCGAAAAAGGCGATCTTTGCTTGCATGGCTGGCTCTACGACATCCGGACCGGCGACGTGACCGCTTACGATCCGAAGCAGGAAAAGTTCATCCCGGTCAGCGAACGTTATGCTGAGGACGTTGCTTGCGCGTCGCGGGGCTAGCCGGCTAGTGCGCTGCATGTGACGCCGGGGCTGAAAGGCGCTCGGCGTGTTGCAATTCTTCCGTCTTCAGGGAAGCCGTGGTCGCGGGCCCCAGATCTTTCAGATGCTCGGTCAAAAATACTTCGACCGCATTCAGATAATTCACTTCATGTTTGAACGACCAGCCGCCATGGCCTGCTTTTTCGAGTTCCATATATGTCACATTTCCGCCGCTGCGTTCCAGCGCGTCGCGCATGGCGCGCGATTGCTCGACCGGCACGGTCTGGTCAGCGTCGCCATGCGCCAGAAAGACGGGCGCTATTATCTTGTCAACGTTTAAGCGCGGCGAAATTTCTTTCAGCGTTTCGCGATCGTCGTGCGGGTGGCCAATCGCCTTTACCCAATAGTCATACGACTTCGAGTCGGCGCCATCCTCTTCGCGCACATATCTGAGAAACTCGATCAAATCCGAAACGCCCGCTACGCTGACGGCGCAACGATAAAGCTCCGGCGATCTCATTGCGCCCGTCAGCGCCGCATAACCGCCGTAACTGAAACCGGCGATGCAAATCCTCTCGTCTTCGACAAGGCCAATGCCGATGACATGATGCACGGCGTCGTCTACGTCGTCCTGCATTTTTCGGCCCCATTGGCCATAGCCTGCTTCGGCGAACGCTTTGCCGTAACCTGAAGACCCTCGAAAATTAGGCTGCAGAACCCGGAAGCCGCGGCTTGCGAAATATTGAGCGTGAAGATTGAATGCGATCATATCGCGCTGTTCGGGCCCGCCATGCGGCATAACGATTAGAGGCGCTGGTCCCGTTTCATTGTCGTTTGGATGAGTTAAATAGGCGGTCAGAAGCAGCCCGTCGCGCGCTTGATAAGTAATTTTTTCGACGGGCCCCAAAATGGCGCGGTCGATTTGCGGGCGCAGTGTGAATAGCGGCGTGATATGCCGCCTGCCGTAATCGTAAATGTAATAATCGCCCGGGTCCTGGGGGCCGTCCACATAAACCAAAAATCGTTCCCGCTCGAGGCTCGCATTTTGAATCACGACATTCGCCGTGCCGCCGAAAAATCGTTTCAGCCCCTCATAATGCGCCTGCATTTGTTTATCTTTGAATTCAACGTCATAAAAATCTTCAAGATAAAGCGCGCCGAGATAAGAACCATCGCGCGTATCAACGACTGCGCTGCTGACATCGACGGTTGGGTGCCCGTAAATCGTTTCTATGAAAGCGCCGGACTTAAGATCAAGCAATTTTATTGAAACCCGGTCTTCGTCATCCGTATTCGCCAGCACATAGATGGCGTTTATGTCGTCGGATGTTGCGGCGGGCCAGATATTGGGCGTTCGATGCGGCCTAAAGGGCCCCGAAGAGATTTCCGTCCAATCGCCGGTGCGGTCGTTCAGGGCGTACAGACGCAAATAATCGCCGCGTTTGTTTGAGTCGATTCTGACGCGTGGCCTGCCTCTCCTGTCGGCGAACCATGCGCCGGTCCGGTTTGTGCCGGCTTGAATGAGATCGGCGCCGCCATCGTCGATATTAACGCGCCACAGGCCCAGCTTTTCGTCCTCAAAAGCCGGCATCAATATGTGCGACGGATCGTCAGGCAGCAGATGCGTGACCGTGGCGAGATTGAAATTGCTTCCTGTGACAGCCGGCTCGCCGCCGAATAGCCTCACTTGGTTTGAACCGTCACGGTTCATGGCGAGAACCCGTGAACCGCCGAACACAAACTTATATTGGGCGAATTCAATCACGAGATAAAGCGAATAGCCGATCAACACCCTGTCTTCCCGGACCCAGGCGACCCAGTCGACGCTGAGATCGCCGAAATTCAGATGGTGCGGCGGAATTACGCCGTCGAGATCGAATATGACGGCAAGATTTCCTTTATTGCTGCGTTGAACGGCGGCCAGATACCGGCCATTCGGCGAAAGTCTTACATTTTCAAATAGCGGCTTTTGAGCGAATTCATATGCGCTTTGCGGACGAACGTAACTCGCGTGTCGTGCGCGGAATCTCGCATCACGTTCGGCCTGGAACGCATTCAGAATTTTTCGGTCGTCGAGCGGAAACGAAACAAACGGTTCGAAATCTGTCATCGGTTCCGGGTTGGCGAGGCGCGCGAGAAGCGCGCGATTTTCGCGCTCCAAGGCGTTCGCAACATAATAGTGTAGAGAGGCGTGCAGAACGGCGCCGGCGACCAGCACGCAAATGAAGGCCCAAGCTCTAGTATCGAAAATACTAAATATCTTCACCCACCCGAGTTTCAGAAAAACTACAGGGTTATTTGTGGGGTTTCAAGCAAGAGCCGGGTGACGTCGCCCGCGCGAAGCGGGGCTAGCCGGCATAAAGCCGTTCTACATCTGCAGGATCGAACAACGCCGTGCCGGCGGACATGCGCGTCGCCGCCGCGCCTGCCGAGGCGTATCGCAGGGCGTCTTTGTCGCTATACCCGCGCATCGTGGCGACGATAAAGGCCGCCATGAACGAATCCCCCGCGCCGACGGCGCTTTGGGCGCGAACTTTTATTACCGGCGTCGACACGGTCCCGTTGGGCGTCGCCATCACCGACCCGTCGCCGCCATGGGTGATGATGACCCGTTCGGCCGCGCCCTTGCCAACCAGCTCTTCGGCGAGGGCCGTGATTTCATCGGGCCATTCAAGCGTGCGGTTCGCAATCGCTTGATATTCGAACTGATTGCAGCGGAAAAGAAAGACGCCTTCGGCAAACGCCGTCTCAAGGCCGTTGATGGAGTCGAGAAAAAAATGCGCGCCGTTCTCCTTGGCGACATGGGCGGCCCGGGACCAGAAATCGACGGGCTCGCCACCGGGCAGGCTGCCGCTGCCGACGATTATGTCGCCTGCGCGGGCTTCTTCCTTCAGGACGTCGAGCATCGATTGAACTTCCGCGGCGCTCATCGCCGCGCCGGGCAGATTAAAGCGATATTCGTCGCCCTTGTCCTGCTCGTGCACATGAAAGGCGAGCCGGGTTTCGCCGGCGACCGGTATGGCGCGCATGGAAACCTGTTCTTCGGCGACGGCTTTTTTGAGCGCGTCGCCGTAAAGCCCCGCGGTGGTGAAGATCGCCAGGACATCGGCGCCGAGCCGGCTCGCCGCGCGGGCGACATTGATGCCGCCGCCGCCGGGTTTGGTGTCGGGATTTTTACACCGCAGCTTCCGGTTCGCTTCGACAAAGTCGACCTCCACCGCAAAGTCGTAGGTCGGGTTGGGCGTCAGGGTGATGATGCGGGCCATAGGGGAAATGGGATGAGCGGGTAGGGACGGGGGATTAGGCAACAAGATGCGGCCGGTAAGCAATAGCCATTTTCATTTTCACCGGATTCTTTTGCCAAAAACACTCGTCTTAAGCCGCCACAGCCTGCCGCCCGTCGCCTAAATCAGGCCCAGCGCCTTGAAACTGGCGTCGCGCTCATGACCGATGACGAGATGGTCGTGGACGCGAATGTTGAGCGCGGCGGCGGCTTTGATGATCTTGTTGGTCATCTCCACATCGGCGCGCGACGGCGTGGGATCGCCGGACGGATGATTGTGGACCAGGATGATCGCCGCCGCGCCGAGCTCAAGGGCCCGCTTGACCACCTCGCGCGGATAGACCGGCGTGTGATCGATCGTGCCGCGCTGTTGGACTTCGTCGGCGATCAGGATGTTCTTCTTGTCGAGAAACAAAATGCGAAACATTTCGGTCTTTTCGTCCGCCATCGCCGCGCGGCAATAGGAGAGAAGATCGTCCCACGACGATATGACCGGCCGCTTCAGGACCCGTTCCTGGGCGAGCTTGATCGCTGCGGCGTGCACGACCTTGAGTTCCTGGGCGACGTTTTCCGAAACGCCCGTGATCTCCGTCAGGCGCTCGACGGGCGCGGCCAGCGCTTGTGCGAAGCCGCCGAATTTCGCGATGAGTTCCTTGGCCAGCGGCTTGACGTCCCGGCGGGGTATGGCGCGGAATAAGATGAGCTCCAACAGCTCGTAATCCTGTACGCCGTCGACGCCGGCCTTTTTAAACCGCGCGCGCAAGCGCTCGCGATGGCCCTTCGCGTGATCAGGCGTTTTTGCGTTGCCGTCCGGCATTAGGCGTAAGGCGGCTTGTGCAGCCCCTTCGGCGAGGTCGTGAATATTTCGACGCCGTCTTCGGTCACGGCGACGGAATGTTCGAATTGCGCCGACAGCGAACGGTCGCGAGAAACCGCCGTCCAGCCGTCCTTGAGGAGCTTAACGTCGGGCTTGCCTTCGTTGATCATGGGTTCGACGGTAAAGAACATGCCGGGTTTAAGCTCGGTCTCCGGGGCGCTGTGGGCCGTGCCGAACCGGTCTTTATATTCCGCATAATGAACGATATTCGGCGGCGCGTGAAAGGCCCGGCCAAGGCCGTGGCCGCAGAAATCGCGCACGACGGAAAAGTTTTCCGCCTCCGCCAGGGTCTGGATCGCCCGGCCGATGTCGCGCAAGGAGCCGCCGGGGCGGATCGCGGCGATCCCCGCCATCATGGCGTCATACGTCGTCTCGACGAGGCGGCGCGCCTTCACCTTCGGTTTGCCGGCAAAATACATGCGGCTGGTGTCGCCATGCCAGCCGTCGACGATCACCGTGACGTCGATATTCAGGATATCGCCTTTCTTGAGCGCCTTTGGGCCGGGAATGCCGTGGCAGATGACGTGATTAAGAGAGATGCAGCTCGCATGACGATAGCCGCGATAGCCGATTGTGGCTGAAAGTGCGCCATGATCGAACACGAATTCCCGCACGAGATCGTCAAGCTTTTGCGTGGTCACGCCGGGCGCGACATGCTCCGTGAGCATGTCGAGGCACTGGGCCGCGAGCCTACCCGCCACGCGCATGCCCTCGAAATCTTCAGGCGGATGAATCTTAATCGCGCCCGAAGGGAGCTCTGCTTCATTTTCGACGGCGATCTCGGTCATTCGAAAAAGCTCTCGACCTACATATCGATTTCAATCGGCCTACGCAGGACTACCTCGCTCAAACTGACATCGCAATCATAGCATAAAGTTTCAACGCCTGCCTTCACTGCGACGTTTAGCGCTTCGGCGTAGCCGGGATCGAGATCCGCGGCGGGCTGGAAAACGCGGCAGTCATTGCGCTGAACGATAAACAGCATAACCGCGCGCGCGTCGCTCCGGGCAATGGCGGCAAGCTCGCCAAGATGCTTGGCGCCGCGCTTGGTGACGGAATCGGGAAATTCCGCCAGGCCCGGCCGGCGGGAAAGATGGACGTTCTTGATCTCCACATAGCAGGGCTTGCGCCGCCTTCCGCCCTCCAGCAGCAGGTCGATGCGGCTGCCTTCGCCGTATTTCACTTCGCGATGAATGGTCTTGTAGCCCTTAAGCGCCGGGACCGCGCTTGCCTCTATGGCTTCATGGGCGATCCGGTTCGGGTTCGCGGTATTGATCGGGATCAAGGTTTTGCCGATCTCGACCAGTTCCCAGGAGAAGGCGAGCTTGCGCTTTCTATCGCCATGCTCATGGGCCCAGACGCGCGCGCCCTCGATGGCGACGCCCATCATCGATCCCGGATTGGCGCAATGGGCGGTGATCTCGCGGCCGTCGTCGAGGGCGATGTCGGCGAGAAACCGCTTATAGCGTTTGATCAGCCGGCCGCGGAGCAGGGGGGAGGGAAGACGCATGGCGTGGTTTTAGGCAAGATTCGCCGCGCCGTCAGGCCGTCGGCGGCGGCGCGCTGCTTTGCGGGGGGCCATGTTTGGCATAAACAGGATCGCGCTATGGTCATCGCAACCCGCAGAAAAACCGCCGCCATGCTCGCCATCGGCGACGAACTCCTGTCCGGACGCACGCGCGAGGCGAACGTTCATTATCTCGCGCGCTGGCTGACCGAACGCGGCGTCGCGCTGGTCGAGGCGCGGATTGTCGGCGATGACCAAGGCGCCATCGTTGCGGCGCTCAATACGCTGCGCGAGCGCTGTGATTACGTCTTCACCAGCGGCGGCATTGGGCCGACCCACGATGACATCACGGCCGAGTCCGTCGCTGCGGCGTTCGGCGTTGACGTCGTGGAACATCCAAGAGCGGCGCGGATGATCAGGGCGTGGTATGAAAGTCGCGGCGAAGCGGTTACCCCGGCGCGCCTGCGCATGGCGCGCATCCCTGACGGCGCGGAATTGATCGACAATCCGGTGTCTGGCGCGCCCGGGGTCCGGATTGGCAATGTGTTCGTCATGGCCGGCGTGCCGCGCATTTTCGAGGGCATGCTCAACGCCGTCGATACGGTGATTGAGCGCGGCGCGGCGCTGCATTCGCGCGCAGCGACGGCGTGGAACCTGCCGGAATCAAAGCTCGCAGACGCCCTGCGCGACATTCAGGCGGCCCATGCAGGGGTAACGATCGGAAGCTATCCCATCGAGGGCGATGAAAAAGGCGTCACCGTCGTCGCCAGGGCGGAGGATGCGGCGCTGGCGCAGGCGGCGATCGACGCGGCGTGCGAGGCCATGCGCGCGCTGGGGGTCGATCCGGTTCTTGAAGACCGGCGCGGCGACCCGCGCCGCGACATGTGATGACGGCGGGGCTGCATTGCCCGCGAAAATAGGGCAGTTTCATCCGCAGGCGACGTGAAGCGGGATTGTTTCAAGGGAGACACAACCATGTCCGGGTCATTTGGGAAATTCAACAATAGCGGCGTCGCCGCGATGCTCGCCGCATTGGCGTTGTTGGCGATCGGTTCGGGCGTTGCGCGCGCAAATCCAAATGCTGGACCGCTGCCCCCTGTTGGCAACCTGCCTCAGACGGCGACGGAAATCGATCCGGCGCAAGCCTATCAGCAAGGCCTCGCCGCGTTTAAGGCGGGCGATTACCGAACGGCGGAGCAAATGTTCGGCGAGGTGTTGCGCGTAGCGCGCAATAATCCCGATGCGAACTATTATATGGGTCTTACCAAAGTCGCCCGCGGCAAGGAAAAATCTTCTGTTCGCTATTTCAAACGCGCCATAGCGGAACGGCCGGACCTTGTCGAGGCGCGCGAAAACCTGGCGATCGTTCTCGTCGGTCTGGATAGGCCTGAAGAGGCGCGCGAACAACTTACAGCGCTGAAAGAGATAAAGCAGGACTGCGCCGATGCGTCTTGCGATGCGGACTATATGGCGAGCACGGAAAAGGCCATCGCCGCGGTCGAGGCGGCGCTGAGCGACGCTAAGGCGAAAGGCGAAGATGTCAGCCTTGCGCCGGCGGTTGCGCCGCGCTTAGCATTGCTGTCTTCGGACGGGCCGGAGGCGGGGCCGGCGCGTTATAACGCGGCGGTGAAGCTGATTAATCAGGAGCGCTATGGCGCGGCGATCGCCGATCTTTATAGGGCGCAGGCGACCTATGGTCCGCATCCGGATATTTTAAATTATCTCGGCTACGCCCATCGCAAGGCGGGCGATTTCGAAACCGCGCAAAGATATTACGCGCAGGCCCTGTCGCTCGATCCCGACCATCGCGGGGCCACGGAGTATCTTGGCGAACTCTATCTTGAACGCGGCGACATCAAGAAGGCGAAGAAACAGCTCGCCCGGCTCGACCGGATCTGCGTTTTCGCCTGCCCGGAACGCGAGGATCTGGCGCGTCTGATCGCAACCAAGGAATCGGTCAGGAACGCGCGCCGTTGACGAGACGCGTCGTTCTCGCCGGCCTTTCCCTCGCCGTCTCGGGATGCCTTAGCGATCCGACGCCGGACAGCGCATCGGCGTCCGGTCTTTCGGTTTCGGCTGAACAGGCGCTGTTGACGGAACTCGCCTGGATCGCGCCAGACGCCGATAAGCTCCGTATCCTGACGCAATCGCCAGGCGAATGCTTGCGGTCGCCGACAAAAAGCGAAGACGCCTATCTGGTTGAAGTCGGCCGCGCGGCGTTTTCAAGCCCGCTCCTGTTCGGCGGGCAGGCGGCGCGGGGCGGGCTCTCCTGCGCCAGCTGTCACCGCGACGGTCATGACAATTCGGCGTTTTTCCTGGCGGGCCTTTCCGGCGCCCCCGGAACCGCGGACGTTACGTCATCGCTATTCAGCAAGGTGCGCGAGGATGGGGTTTTCAATCCGGTCCCCATTCCGAGTCTCGTGGGGATCGCCGGCAAGGACGCTTTCGGCGCGCATGCGCCGGCGCCGAGCCTTCATGCCTTCATCGCAAGCGCTGTGACCGACGAGTTTCAGGGCGCGCCGCCGCCGGACATTGTCCTGCGCGGGCTTGAAGCTTATGTCGCCTGGCTTGATCCGGCGGCCTGTTCCGGCGCTGCGCCGCGCAACGTTCGGCGCGACATGGCCGATGTAGCGCGGGCGTTAACTGCGGTTGGCCAAGCCCTACGGCGGGGCGATGAAGCGGCGGCCGATTTTCTGCTGGTCAGCGCGCAATCGGCGCTCGGCCGCATTCATGAACGCTTCGCCGGACCGGACCTTGCGCCTCAGCGGGAGGGACTGGAAAGCCTCGCCGGGAAACTCGCCGCCGCCCGGTCGGCGCTCTCCGGCGATGCCATTTCCACTGCAAACCAGATCGAAAGCGCTATCGCTGCAATGGACCTCGTCCTAAGCGATCTTAACGCCCATCGACGCCTGTCGCTTTACGATATAGACAGGCTCGAAGCTGCCCTCAAAACCATCGGCGAAGTGAAAGAATGAATGCTCAGCGTTTTTGACATTTTTAAAATCGGCATCGGGCCGTCCTCGTCGCACACGGTCGGTCCCATGCGCATTGCGCTGCGCTTTTTGAACGAAGCCGCGAGCGCCGGCGTTCTGGAAAAAGCGGCGCGCGTTGCGGTCGATCTGCACGGTTCGCTCGCCCTTACCGGTCTTGGCCACGGTACCGACAAGGCCGTCATGCTTGGGCTGATGGGCTATGCGCCCGATAAAACCGATCCCGACGAAGCCGACGCGGCGGTCGGCGACGTCCGCGAACAGAAGCGGCTGCGGCTCCATGGCGGGCGCGAAATTGCATTCGATCCCGCAAAGGACATTGATTTTCGCACCGACATCATTCCCGAACTTCATTCAAATGAGATGGCCCTGCGCCTTTTGGATGCGGATGGCGCACCATTGTTCGAGCAGACCTATTATTCGATCGGCGGCGGGTTTATTTCCACGGCGGAGCAACTCAAGACGACTTCAGAAGGCAGTTTTAAAGCGCACCACCCGCACGCCCGGATGAACAGATTCTCTTCCGCCGACGAACTGATGGCGATATGCCGCGAAAAGAATCTGCAGGTCCACGACGTCATTCTCGGAAACGAAGACGCCCTGCGCCCGCGCGTGGAAACGGAACGGATGCTCGACGGCATCTGGGCCGCCATGCGCGATTGCATCGAACGCGGGCTAAGAACCGAAGGCCGGTTGCCCGGCGGGCTGAATGTGAAACGGCGGGCGCCGGCGCTTTACCGCAAATTGTCCGATGTCCCGCTCGCCAATGAGCGCGAGCAGTTGTTCGACTGGCTCAATGTCTACGCCATGGCGGTCAATGAGGAAAACGCCGCCGGCGGCCGGGTCGTCACGGCGCCGACCAACGGCGCCGCGGGAATCATCCCGGCCGTGCTCAAACATTATTGCGCCCAGGACGAGGTCGATATCGGCCATATCCGCATCTTTCTGCTGACGGCGGCGGGAATCGGCATGCTCTATAAGCAGCGCGCATCGATATCCGGCGCTGAAATGGGCTGCCAGGGCGAAGTGGGCGTGGCGTGTTCCATGGCCGCTGGCGCGCTCGCTGCGGTATGGGGCGGCGAGCCGACCCAGGTGGAACACGCCGCCGAGATCGGCATGGAGCATAATCTCGGCCTGACATGCGATCCGGTCGGCGGTCTGGTGCAAATTCCCTGCATCGAGCGCAACGCTATCGGCGCGGTCAAGGCGGTCAACGCCGCGCGTCTGGCGCTTCGCGCGTCGGATGAACACAAAGTCTCGCTCGATCAGGTGATCGAAGCGATGCGCCAGACCGGCATGGACATGTCGCGAAAGTATAAGGAAACCAGCGAGGGCGGACTGGCGGTGAATGTCGTTGAGTGCTAAAGGCCGCTCTCCCGGCGCGGACGTGGCGGAACCGGTAGACGCAACGGACTTAAAATCCGTTGGGCGAAAGCCCGTGTGGGTTCGAGTCCCACCGTCCGCACCACGAACTGGCGCATTCTCTTTTATTCGCCCATGGTGCCTTTGCGAATGAGCGCGGCGACGAATTCGCGCAATTAGAAAGCGGCTGTATGAATGAAGACGCTCATGTGTTGATTGTCGGCGCCGGCCACGGGGGATCGGCGTGCGCCATTGCATTGCGTAAAGAGAAAGTCGAAGGACGCGTGCTCGTCGTGGGCGAGGAACCCGATCCGCCTTATGAGCGCCCGCCCTTGTCGAAAGACTATCTGGCGGGCGGCAAGACGTTTGACCGACTATTGCTCCGGCCGGAGGCGTTCTGGCGCGATCGCGCGATCGACTTTCGCCTCGCAACCAGGGTTCAAACCATTGATCCGGACCGCCATTGCGTCACGACCGATGGCGGCGACGTCATCGGTTATCGACATCTCGTCTGGGCGGCGGGCGGCGCGCCGCGGCGGCTGACCTGCGCGGGCGCCGATCTGCCGGGGGTGCATACGCTTCGCGCGCGCGCCGATGCAGATCGTATCATGGCCGAATTGCCGGCGGTCGGGCGGGTCGTCATTGTTGGAGGCGGCTATATCGGGCTCGAGGCCGCAGCGTCGCTTACCCAACTGGGAAAGAAAGTCGTTCTGCTCGAGGCGCTTGACCGTGTGCTTGCGCGCGTCGCCGCCGAACCGCTTTCGCGCTTCTTCGAAACCGAACACCGCGCCCGCGGCGTCGATATTCATCTCGGCGCGATGGTCGAACGCATTCTCGGCGAAACGCGCGCAAGCGGCGTCCGGCTGGCGGATGGGAGCGTTTTCGACGCGCAGATGGTGATCGTCGGCATCGGCATCGATCCGGAAACCGCGCCGCTGTCGGCGGCGGGCGCCAGGGGCGGCAACGGCGTCGCGGTTGACGCTGAGTGCCGCACCAGCCTGCCGGACATCTATGCGATCGGCGATTGCGCCTTGCACGCCAACACGTTCGCCGGCGGCGAAATGCTCCGCATTGAATCCGTACAAAATGCTAACGACCAAGGCGCCGTGGCGGCAAAAGCGATCGCCGGCAAGCCGGTTGCGTATGGCGCCATTCCCTGGTTCTGGTCAGATCAGTACGATCTCAAACTTCAGACCATGGGCCTGTCGGTTGGATACGACAGGACGGTCGTGCGCGGCGACCCGGCCTCGCGCAGCTTCAGCGTCGCCTATCTCAAAGGCGATCGTTTGCTGGCGCTCGACGGCGTCAATTGCGCCAAGGATTACGTACAGAGCCGCAAGCTCATCATCGACGGCGCGCCGATCGATGCTGAGCGGCTCGCCGATCCGGATGCGCCGCTAAAAGACCTTGCTTTATAGTCCGGGCTTGGGATCGCCGTCGTTTTGGGATGAAAATCTCGGCGCCGGGCGCGCCTGCAATACGCCGTTCTCTTCATAATAGCAGCCGCGATTTTTGATGTGGGGATGTGCGGCGGCGCGGCGCGGCGTGAGCACGGGCGCGAAACAGGCGTCGGTTCCTTCAAGAATGCTGCGCCATTCTTCGCTGGTTTTTGTCCGGAACAAATCCGCGAACGCCAATCTCTGCTGCGGCCAGAGCGTTGGATCGTACTGGCTGGCAAAAGCCGGATCGTCGGCGAGTTCGAGACGATCGAGGAGCTCGCCATAGAATTTCGGCTCCAATGACCCGACGGTGACATATTCCCCGTCGGCGCAGACATAAGATTGATACCAGTGCGGGCCGTCGAGCAGGCTTTGCCCGCGCTCGTCTTTCATATGGCCGTGCGCCAAGAGACTGAGCAGCAAGGTCGACATATGCGCGGCGCCGTCGACAACCGCCGCGTCGACGACGTCGCCCTTGCCGGTTGCGCGGGCTTTCATGATGCCGGCGAGCAGGCCGATGGTGAGATAAAGTGCGCCGCCGCCGATATCGCCGAGCAGCGTCGGCGGCGTAAACGGCGCCGAGCCGGGCTCGCCCGCATACCAAAGCGCGCCCGACAGGGCGAGATAGTTGATGTCATGACCGGCGGCGCGGGCGAGGGGTCCGGTTTGGCCCCAGCCGGTGATGCGTCCGTAAACCAGCGCAGGATTGACTTTAAGACATGGTTCCGGACCGAGCCCGAGCCGCTCCATGACGCCGGGGCGCATGCCTTCGATCAGACCGTCTGCGTCGGAGATGAGCTTCAGCGCCGCTTCCTTGCCTTCCGGCGATTTGAGATCAAGCGCGATCGACCGCTTGCCCCGTTTTAAGATGTCTTGCGGATCGCTTTCGCCCGTCGATCCCGGGTGTTTCGGCCGCTCGACAAGCAGGACCTCGGCGCCGAGGTCGGCCAGGTGCATGCCGCAAAAGGGGCCCGGCCCGATGGCTTCGAATTCGACGATCTTGACGCCGTTGAGAATATCCATGGCGGCAGACTTCCCGCCGCCGCCATGGGTGTCAAGGTCGTCGCCGGCTGGCGCGCGTTGCGTTGCGCTTTCGGAGTCAGCCAAGCGTTCGCTTAAGCGCTTTCTGCCAGCCTGAAAGACAGCGATTTCGCTCCTCCGCGGCCATGGCCGGCTGGAAACGGGCGTCGAGGCGCCATTGTTTGGCGATCTCGTCCGTATCCTGATAAAGCCCGGTCTGCAGTCCGGCGAGATAGGCCGCGCCGAGCGCGGTCGTTTCGAGCACTTTCGGGCGCTCCACGGGAAATCCGAGAATGTCCGCGAGAAACTGCATGGTCCAGTCATTGGCGACCATGCCGCCGTCGACCCGCAGCGCCTTGAGCGCAACGCCGTCCCGAGCGATGGCGTCCATCAGGTCCGCGGTCTGATAGGCGACGGATTCAAGGGCGGCGCGCGCGATCTCGGCGCGTCCGGCGCCGCGGGTCAGGCCGGTAATCAACCCGCGCGCATCCGGCGCCCAGTGCGGCGCGCCAAGGCCGGTGAAGGCTGGCACAAGATAAACGCCGTTATTGGACGAAATGCTTTCGGCCAGCGTTGCGGATTCAGCCGCATCCTTGATGATCTTGAGTTCGTCGCGCAGCCACTGCACTGCGGCGCCGGCGATGAAAATCGATCCTTCAAGCGCGTAGCTGGTTTCGCCCCCCAGGCGATAGGCGACGGTCGCCAGCAGCTTGTTCTGCGAGGCGACGGCTTCGGCACCCGTATGCACAAGGACGAAACAGCCCGTGCCGTAAGTGCTCTTGACCGCGCCCGGTTCGAAACAGGCCTGCCCGATGGCGGCCGCCTGCTGGTCGCCTGCGACGCCGGCGATCGGGATCGGCCGGCCGAATATGTTCGGATCGGTTTCGCCGTAGTCGGCCGCGCAGTCAAAGACGTCGGGAAGACAGGCGCGCGGCACGCGGAAGAGTTTGAGCAGCGCTTCGTCCCATTGCTGCGTGTGAATATTGAAAAGGCAGGTGCGGCTGGCGTTGGTGGCGTCGGTTGCGTGAACCTTGCCGTCCGTCAGACGATGGATCAGAAAACTGTCGACCGTGCCAAACGCGATATCGCCCTTTTCCGCTCGCTCGCTCGCGCCTTCCACATGGTCGAGAATCCATGCCGCCTTGGACGCGGAAAAATAAGGATCGAGCAACAGGCCCGTGCGCGCGGCGACATGGGGCTCCAGGCTATCTTCACGCAGCGCCTTGCATGCGTCCGCCGTGCGCCGATCCTGCCAGACGATGGCGTTATATATCGGCTCGCCGGTCGCGCGGTCCCACATGATCGTCGTCTCGCGCTGATTGGCGATGCCGACCGCGGCGATTTCGCCGCCGTTTTTTTCCGCCTTTGTGAACGCCTCGCGTGAGACGTCGAGCGTTGTCTTCCAGATTTTCTCCGGATCATGTTCGACCCAGCCGTCATTCGGATAGAGCTGTTCGAATTCCTTCTGCGCGACGGCGACGACCCGACCTGCGTGATCGAACACCATGGCGCGGCTTGATGTCGTGCCCTGATCGATGGCGAGAATGTAAGGCGCTTCGAAATCCGGCATGGGGCCTGCTTGTTATTTCGTAACGAGGCTCTCAGCCGATCCTATCGGTTTCGAGCCGCAATGAAAATTGCGGATGTTCGATTTCGTCACGCCGGCGTTTCGTTAATAAATGCGCTCAGCCGAACACCCGGCGGAGGATTTCCGACGTGCGCTTGGCGGGATTGGCGCGGATCGCCGCTTCTTCCTTGCCGATATAGTGAAACAGCCCGTCCAGCCCTTTCTCGACGCCGTGATCGATGAGATCGTTCTTGGCGTCCTCGCCATATTGCGGCGCTAAGGGAATATTCCGCAGGCGCCCGACGAGATTGTCGTAAGTGCGCATGGCGCCCGCCTGCTCAAGCGCCGTCACCGTGATCGGACGGAAAAGGCCCGTCAATGTCGGCGTCGTCGTGCGCTGCAGATATTGCGTCGCTGCGTTGGAGGGACCGCGCACGATGCCGATGGCGTCGCGAATGGTCAGGCCTCGGATGGCGTCGAGAAAGATATCCCGGGCGACGGGCGCGGCCGCTTCCGCGCCTCTGTTGAGCTGGGTTTCAAGATCGTCGAGCGCGCCCGACATCCCGATCCTGGAAAGCGTTGATTGCGCGTCGCGCAGGAAGCCGGGCAGGGGGATGCGAATGGCCGGATCGTTGAGATACCCGCCGCGCCGTCCGACCGTGGCGACGGCGTGGGCGATCCCGTTGTTCAGTGCGGCGCGAATGCCCGCCGCGGCGTCCGCTTCGCTCAGGCCGGGTGCGCCGCCAGCTGTTCCGCTGAGCACGCTGTCCAGGATCGCCTGCTGCTCGGCGGTCGTGCAGGCCGACGCCGCGGCCCCAAGGCCGACGACGAACAGCGTGCGGCGGTTGATTTTCATGTGAGTCATGTGCGCCCTCCCGCAGTCCCATACTGAACACCGCAGGTTCCCTTAAAACCGCTCAAAAGGCTAGGGCCACGTTGCTTCCGGCGGCAGGGAGGAGAGGATCGCATTGACATTGCCGCCGGTTTTCAGGCCGAAAATCGTGCCGCGATCGTACATCAGGTTGAATTCGGCATAGCGACCGCGCTGGACGAGTTGCTTTTCGCGGTCGCCATCCGTCCAGGGCTGGTTCATGCGTTCGGCCACCAGCCTGGGGTAGATATCGAGAAACGCGCGACCGACATCCTGGGTGAACGCGAAGTCCTTGTCCCAGTCGCCGGTGTTGTGGCGGTCATAGAATACCCCGCCGACGCCGCGCGGTTCGTTGCGGTGCGGCAAGAAGAAATACTCATCGCACCATTTCTTGAATTTCGGGAAATATTCCGGATCGTGCGGATCGCAGGCCGATTGCATCGCCGCATGAAAGGCGACGGCGTCTTCATGGGTTTCGCTGCGATAATCGGGATGCATGGGATTTAAGTCGCCGCCGCCGCCGAACCACCATTTGGTGGTGACAATCATGCGCGTGTTCATATGCGCGGCCGGCGCATGCGGGTTGCGCGGATGAACAATCAGCGAAATGCCGGAGGCCCAGAACCGCGGATCGTCTTCGGCGCCGGGAATCTGCTTGCGGAAGTCTTCCGAGAATTCGCCATAGACGGTGGAGGTGTGAACGCCGGCTTTTTCAAACACGCGGCCTTTGAGAAGCGACATGACCCCGCCGCCCTGGTCTTCGGAACCGTCGCCGCGGGTCCAGGGCGTACGCTCGAACCGGCCCGGCGCCATGTCGGCGTAAAGCCCGTCGGCGTCGTCTTCGAGGCGTTCGAAGGCCGCGCAGAGATCATCGCGCAGGGTTTCGAACCAGGCTTTGGCTTTTTCTTTGTTTGAGTCGATGTCAGTCACGATTGGTCCCATCCTAATTGCCGCCGGGCCTCAGCCAGCGCCACGGCTGCTGCGACAACGACATTGAAGGAGCGCGCGCCGGGCGCCAATGGGATGAATAGCCGCGCATCGGCCCGCGCATGGACTTCGTCCGGCGCGCCGGCGCTTTCCCGGCCCACGAGCACGATGTCGTTTCTCTCGAAACGAAAGTCCCAAAGCGACGCGGTCGCCTTGGTGGTGAGCAGCATGAGACGCCGCCCATTGTACGCATTGCAAAACGCCGCCCAGCTGCGATGGGCGTCCGGCGCGGCCAAGGCGCCGTAATCCATTGCCACACGGCGCACTTCCGGTGCGTTGAGCGGAAAACCGCAGGGCTCGATGATATCCACGCCGACGCCGAAACAGGCGGCGGCGCGAATCGCCGCGCCGACATTCTGGGGGATGTCCGGTTGGTAGAGAGCCAGCCGCATGGGGCTGTTTTTGCATATCTTTCGCCATATGTCGCGACGCTAGGCCGCAGCCCCGCGCCGCCTAGACTCTGTAGAACGTCCATGCCAAACACGCCGCGATTCCTATCTTCGGGCGCCCATCTCCGGAGGCCGCACATCCATGACGACTGCAGACACGAGCCAGGACGGCGAACCGACCCGCCGCGACGTTATTCATATTTTTGCAACCGTGACCGCCGGGGTCGGCGCCGGCGCCGTCCTGTGGCCGCTGGTGCATCAGATGAACCCAGACGCCTCCGTGCTCGCCATGTCCACCCGGGAAGTCGATCTTTCAGCCGTGCCGGAAGGACAGGCCATCAAGGTCATGTGGCAGGGCAGGCCAGTCTTGATCCGCCATCGCACGGCGGCGGAAATCGCCGCTTCCGAAGAAACGCCGCTGTCTGCGCTTAAAGATCCGATCGCACGCAACGAAAACCTCGCCGACGGCGAGGCCGATGCGTCGGACGCCAATCGGCGCATCGATGCGAAATGGATGATTGTGACCGGCATATGCACCCATCTCGGCTGCGTGCCGCTGGGCACCGCCCAGGGCGAGAACCGCGGCGACTTCAATGGCTGGTTCTGCCCCTGTCACGGTTCCCATTACGATCTCGCCGGCCGCATTCGCCGGGGACCGGCGCCCACAAATCTTGAGGTGCCGCCTTACGAGTTCGTGTCGGATACGCTCGTAAAGATCGGCTAGGAGACATCTATCCCATGAGCCATCAGTCGACCTACAATCCCGGCACGGCCATTGAGAAGTGGCTCGATAAACGCCTGCCGCTGGTTCGCCTCGCCCATGACAGTTTCGTCGATTTTCCGACGCCGAAAAACCTGAACTACTGGTGGACGTTCGGCGGCATCCTGGCGGTTTGCCTGGTCATCCAGATCATCACCGGCGTCATCTTGGCGATGCATTACATTCCCCACGCCGACATGGCGTTTAACAGCGTCGAGCACATCATGCGCGACGTCAATTACGGCTGGCTGATGCGCTATATGCACGCCAACGGCGCGTCGTTGTTCTTCCTGGCCACTTATATCCACATGTTTCGAGGCCTTTATTACGGCTCCTACAAGGAGCCGCGCGAAGTCCTGTGGATCCTCGGCGTCATCATTTTCGTCCTGATGATCGCCACGGCGTTCATGGGCTATGTCCTGCCGTGGGGTCAGATGTCGTTCTGGGCGGCCCAGGTGATCACCAACCTCTTTAGCGCCATTCCGCTGGTGGGCGAGGACATCCGCATCTGGATGGTGGGCGGCTTCGCCGTCGACAATCCGACGCTGACGCGCTTCTTCTCGCTGCACTATCTTTTGCCGTTTGCGATTTTCGGCGTCGTCGCCCTGCACATCTGGGCGCTGCATGTGCCCGGCAACAACAATCCGACGGGCGTCGAGGTCAAGGACGTCAAAAAAGACACCATTCCATTCCATCCCTATTACACGGTCAAGGACAGCTTTGCGATCGTGGTTTTCTTAATCGTCCTTGCGGCGTTCGTATTCTTTAACCCCAACGGCATGGGGCACGCGGACAATTATATTCCGGCCAATCCCCTGTCGACGCCGCCTTCGATCGTGCCGGAATGGTATTTCCTGCCGTTCTACGCCATCCTGCGCGCGATCACGTTCGACATCGGCCCGATTTCATCGAAGCTTGGCGGGGTCATTGCGATGTTTGCGTCGATCTTCGTGCTGTTCGTCCTGCCGTGGCTTGATACGTCGAAAACTCGCTCCATGCGTTATCGCCCGAAAACGCGTTTGTGGTTTTTCCTGTTCGTTGTCGCCTGTATCGCGCTGGGCTATCTCGGCGGCAAGCCGGCGGAAGGAAGCTATGTCGTGATGTCCCAGATTGCGACGGCGTATTACTTCATTTTCTTCCTGGTCATTCTGCCGCTCGCCGGCATCATGGAAAAGCCCAAGACGCTGCCCAGTTCGATCGCTGAATCCGTGCTCAAAAAAGGTCAAAAGGCCGAACCGTCCGCCGACGCGGAACCGCCCCCCGAGGCGAAACCCGCGCCGGCGCAATAGGGGGCGAGAGATGAATAGAACGACAATCGTCCGGACGCTGATCCTGACCGTCATGACGGCGCTTGCCGGGGCGTCCGGCGCGCTCGCCGCAGGCGGAAAGGCGCGCGAACTGATCCACGAACACTGGCATTTCGCCGGTCCCTTCGGGACCTATGACAAGGACGCGCTTCAGCGCGGTTTTCAGGTTTACGAGGCCGTCTGCGCGAATTGCCACGGGCTCGAACTCGTAGCCTTCCGCACGCTCGGCCAGAAAGGCGGCCCGTTTTATCTGGACCGCTGTCCTGCAGGCGTTCCGGACAATATCGACTGTTCCAATCCCAACGAAAATCCGGTCATTAAGGCGATCGCCGAAAACTATAAATTCAAAGTTCAGGACGGTCCTGACGATTTCGGCGATATGTTCGAGCGCGCGCCGATTCCTTCCGATCGCATTCCGAGCCCGTTCCCCAATGAACAGATTGCGCGTCTGGCCAACAACAACGCCCTGCCGCCGGACCTGTCGCTGATCACCAAGGCGCGCCATCACGGGACGGATTATCTTTATTCGCTGCTGGTTGGGTACGAGGAGCCCCCGGCCACGGTCGAGATCGACCCGGGCCAGTATTACAATCCCTATTTCTCCGGCGACATGTCGCAATATCTCAAACCGGAACATGTCGATGAGGAAGGCTATCCGCGCGAAGGCGTCGAGGTTCCCCTGGGCGGCGTGCTCGCCATGGCGCCGCCGCTCATGGACGGCATGATCGAATACGCCGATGAAGAAACCCCCGAGACCGTCGAGCAATACGCCAAGGACGTGACCGAGTTTCTAACCTGGGCGGCGGAGCCGAAAATGGAAGCGCGCAAGGCGCTTGGTGTGATGTCGCTCATCTATCTCGTTATTCTTGCCGGCCTGGTCTATTGGTCCTATCGCAAGATCTGGTCGAATCTCAAGCGATAGGTGCGGCCCATGCCGGATAAGCGCATTCTCGGCGTGATCGGCGGGTCGGACGTATACGCCGTCTACGCGCTTACGTGCGTTTGGAAGTCTAATAACGAAGCGCTGTGAGTTCGTCCCCGGTCCCGGCCGTTTTGGAGTTCTGCATCGATGCGCGTTTTGGTGCTCGGCGCATATGGGCTGATCGGCGCTGAGATAACACGAAGACTGAAGTTAGAAGGCGCGGAATGTCGCGGGCTTGTGCGGTCGCTCAGAAAAGCGGCGCAATTGCTGCCCGACGTTCCGTGCGTTAAAGCCGACATTTCAACAATGACCGACCCGCAGGACTGGCGGGAGCTTGTTGAAGACTGTGACGCCGTGATCAACGCGTCCGGCGCGCTTCAAACGGGGCTTCGCGACAATCTTGGCGTGCTGCATGATCGTTCGATCCGAGCCTTGATCGACGCGTGCGAGCGATCCGGTCCCAAGACGTTTATTCAAATTTCGGCCCCTGGCGCCGAGCCCGACGCCGACACCGAATTTATGCGGTCAAAGGGCCGCGCCGACGCCGCCTTGCGCGCGAGTAAGCTCGCCTGGATCATCTTCAAGCCCGGTTTGGTCGTCAGCCGAAACGCTTATGGCGGCACGACGCTCATCAGAATGTTGGCGGCCTTTCCCGGCATCCAGCCGCTGGTATTGGCGGACGCCAAGATACAAACCGTTGCGGTTGAAGACGTCGCCGGTGCTGCCGCTTTCGCCCTGGAAGGCCGCGTTCCATTGCGTCAGGACTACGACCTTGTCGAAAATAACGCGCATCGCCTCGGTGAGCTTGTCGCGAAATTCCGCGGCTGGATGGGACTTAACGCTGACGCGCCGAAAGTCGTTTTGCCGGAAGCCGTCGGTCTCGCGATCGCTAAAATCGCCGATATCGCCGGTTGGCTCGGTTGGCGGGCGCCCTTGCGCAGCACGGCGCTGCGCGTTCTCAAAATGAATGTTGTCGGCGATCCAAAACCTTGGCGCGATGCGACAGGGCGCGCGCTTCAGTCGTTAGAGGAAACGCTGGCGCGCAATCCCGCCACATTGCAGGAGCGAATCTTTGCCCGCGCGCAATTATTTTATCCGATCGCACTGGTCGCGCTCGCGGCTGTTTTTGCCGCATCCGGGGTGATTGGCCTGTGGCGCATGGAGGCGGCGGCGAGGGTGCTTGGCGACGCGGTCTCAAGCGGCTTTGCAAAAATGCTGGTCATAGGCGGTTCGCTTCTTGATATCGGATTGGGCCTGGCGTTGCTCGCGCGCCCCTGGACTGTGGCGGCGGCGGTTGGAATGATTGCATTGAGTTTCGCGTATTTGGTTTTCGGCGCCTTATTAACGCCGCACTTATGGAGCGATCCGATGGGGCCGTTGGTCAAAATCATTCCGGTCATGGTTCTTGCCGCGGCGATTGCGCTTTTGACGGTGGAGCGATGATCGACTGGCTGCCGTTTTTGCGCTGGCTGCATGTCATTGGCGCTGCAGTGCTTTTGGGAACCGGCGCGGGGATCGCATTTTTCATGCTCATGGCGCATCGAACGGGCAATCCCGCGTTCATTGCCCATACGGCGCGCATTGTCGTCATCGCGGATTACATCTTCACGGCGTCGGCGGTCGTCGTTCAGCCGATCACCGGCTTGGCGTTGGCGCATATAATCGGGTGGCGCTTGAGCGAGGGCTGGATTGCGCTGTCCTTGGTCCTTTATGTCGTTACCGGCGCGTTTTGGCTTCCTGTCATCTGGATGCAGCGACGCATGCGCTTATTGGCGGCGACGGCGGCGCGGGAGGGTGCGCCGCTTCCTGCCGCCTATTATAAACTCTTCCGACACTGGTTTTGGTGCGGCGTCCCCGCGTTTCTTGCCGTCCTGACAATATTCTGGCTCATGACAAATCGCCCGATATTTCGCTTATGGTGAAACGCATACGAATTTTCACGGAGACAATGTAGAATGACCAAGGAAAGACGCGTTCTCGGCGTGATCGGCGGGTCGGGCGTTTATTCGATGGACGCCCTGGAAAATCCGGAAATGGCGCATGTCGAAACCCCATGGGGCGCGCCTTCGGGCGCGTTGACCCGCGGCCGGCTGGCCGGCGTTGATATCGTGTTCCTTGCGCGTCACGGCGCCGGTCACGTCACGCCGCCGCACGCGATCAATTTCCGCGCCAATATCGACGCTTTAAAACGCGCGGGCGTAACCGACCTGATATCGCTTTCCGCCTGCGGATCGTTTCGCGAGGCATTGCCGCCGGGAACTTTCGTCATTGTCGATCAGTTCATCGACCGCACGACGGCGCGGGAAAAATCGTTTTACGGACCCGGTTTCGTCGCCCATGTCTCCATGGCCGATCCGGTCTGTCCGGCGCTCGGCGACGCGCTCGAGGCCTCCTGCAAAGCGCTCGACATCAACTATCGCCGCGGCGGAACCTATCTCATTATCGACGGGCCGCAGTTTTCGTCCCGCGCAGAATCGGAACTTTACCGCGCCTGGGGTTGCGACGTCATCGGCATGACCTCGATGCCCGAAGCCAAGCTCGCGCGCGAAGCCGAACTGCCCTACGCCAGCCTCGCCATGGTGACCGATTACGACTGCTGGCATGAAGAAGAAGGACCCGTGGAGGTCGCCAGCGTCCTTGAAGTGATGAAGGAAAACACCGTCAAGGCGAGCCGGTTGATCGCCGATGTCGCCGGCCGCCTCGGCCAGATCCGAGCGCCTTCGCCGCTGGGGGTTGAAACCATGCTCGACTTTGCGGTGATCACCGCGCCGGAAGCGCGCGATCCTGAATTGACGGCGAAACTCGACGCCGTGGCGGGCCGCTTTTTGAAAGGCTGACGGCTTTACCGTTGCGCGCCCGGCGCATGTCTCACGCCTTGCGCCGGCCCGCCGCTTTTGGGGAAAGAAACGCCTGGATCGCCGCCGGCGCGCGCTTCAATTCCCCCGCGACTTATGATGCATTGCGCCCGCCGAAACTAAAAAAGGGGTGAGAACGCTTTTCAATGGCGCCGTCCTTGGTCGCGTTTTTTCGTTTGCTGCTCGCCTCTTCCCGCGATTTGGCGCCGATCATTCTGGTCGTTGGGTTTTTTCAGATCGCTGTCCTACAGCAGCCCTTTCCGGATCTGCCGCGCGTCCTGTTCGGGCTTGTCGCCGTGCTGCTGGGGCTGACGCTCTTTATTCGCGGGCTCGAGATCGGCCTTTTTCCGATTGGCGAGGTGATGGCCGGGGCGTTCGCGCGCAAGGGCAGCCTCTGGTGGCTGCTCGCTTTCGCCTTTTCGCTCGGCTTCGGCACGACGGTGGCGGAGCCGGCGCTGATTGCCGTCGCGGGAGAAGCCGCGAGCGTCAAGGCGGCCGAAGGCGGGCTAAGCGGCGATCCCGGCGCCAAAGAAGCCTATGCGCTCGGTCTGCGCTACACCGTGGCGGTGTCGGCTGGCACAGCGCTCATTATCGGGGTGTTGCGGATCTTAAAAGGCTGGCCGATCCATTGGCTGATCATGGGCGGCTATTTCCTGATCGTCATTCTGACGCAGTTTGCGCCGCGCGACATCATCGGCATCGCTTATGATTCCGGCGGCGTCACCACATCGACAATTACCGTGCCCTTGGTCACGGCCCTCGGCATTGGCCTTTCCACCGTCATCAAAGGCCGCAATCCGTTGGTCGACGGCTTCGGACTGATCGCATTTACGTGCATGATGCCGATCCCGTTCGTGCTTATATACGGCATGGTGGTGTGACGCGATGTTCGATGTGCTGATCAATATCGCGAGCGTCTTCGTCGGCACCATTCGCGACGTCGCGCCGATCGCGATCATCCTCGCGTTTTTCCAGCTTGTTGTGCTGCGTAAGAAAATTCCGAATCTGAAAAAGGTTCTGTTCGGCTTTGGTTATGTTTTGGTCGGCCTGGCGCTTTTTCTTGTCGGCCTGCAGGAAGCGTTATTCCCGCTCGGCGAGACCATGGCTAAGCAGTTGACCGAACCCGTTTTCGTTTATGGCGAGGCGGTCGTTGAAGGCGAGGTCAATTGGATACGTTATTATTGGGTTTATCTCTTTGCGGCGGCGGTCGGCTTTTCGACGACGATCGCCGAGCCGTCTCTGATCGCCGTTTCGTTAAAGGCGGACGAAGCCTCCGGCGGCGCCGTCAAGCCGTGGGCGCTTCGCATTGCGGTCGCCATCGGCGTCGCCGCCTCCATTGCGATCGGCGCCTTTCGCATCGTCACCGGCACGCCGCTGCATTTTTACATGATGGTCGGCTATCTGGTCGTGATCGTGCAGACATTCTTCGCGCCGAAGGAGATTGTGCCTCTCGCCTATGACTCCGGCGGCGTGACGACGTCGACCGTCACCGTGCCGCTGGTCACGGCTTTGGGGCTCGGCCTTGCTTCCACCGTGCCGGGGCGCAGCACGCTCATCGACGGCTTCGGCCTCATCGCGCTTGCAAGCCTTTTTCCCATGATTACTGTAATGGGCTACGCGCAAGGCTCGCTCATTTGGGCGCGGTGGGCTAAGCGACAAACAATGGACAAGTCTAATGCGATAGCGGCGGCGGAGGGCGGCGAAGCGGGAAATTCGAGCAACGCGCATCAAGGGGGAAAGAAAACCGGTGCTGCAAAGAGCGAGGAATAGGCAATGAAATTCAAATTGATTATCGCGCTGGTGGCGGACGAGAAAACAGAAATCGTCACCGATACAGGCCGCAAAGAAGGCGCGACAGGATGTACGGTCATCACCGCCGCGCGCGGCGAGGGCCGCAATCCGCCCAAAACTTTTTTCGGCCTAACCCTGGAAGGACAACGCGATATCGTCATGTTCCTGGTCGAAGAACACCTGAGCCGCCGGATCCTCGAAGCCATCGCCCGCGAAGGAAAATTCAATGAAGAACATGGCGCCGGCGTCGCCATTCAGATCGACATCGAAGACGCTGTCGGACTTTTGAGCCAAATCGAAGACATTCAACTGGAAATAGCAGATCAGATATGACCGACAAATCTTACACGCCCATACGCAACGTCATGACGGCTTCGCCGATCGCTGTCGACGGGCTGGCGACGGTGAAACAAGCCGTTGAATTGATGCACCAACACAATGTCAACTCGCTCGTCGTCGACAAGCGCGATGACAGCGATGAATATGGGATCGTCGCGGTGCACGACATCGCCGAGCAGATTATCAGCCGCGGCCGCGCCCCTGAACGCGTCAGCGTTTATGAAATCATGTCGAAGCCGGTTTTGAGTTTCGATGTGGATATGAACATCAAATACGCCGTGCGTCTGCTCGTTCGTTTCAGATTGTCCCGCGCTTTGGTGTTGGAACGGGGAAAGTTCGTCGGCATCGTCACCTTGCGCGATTTGGTGTTCCGCTCCATTCCCCCGGCGGGCGTAGGCGAGGCGTAGGCGGAAACTGATTTTGAGCGATGGGGGCGAGCGCTAATGAACGTCGAAGTCACTTTGCGCGCTTTTAGACCGGCCGATCTTGAGTCCGTGCTCAAGATCTATCCCGCCGCCTTTCCTGAGGAGGACCTCGTCCCCCTTGTGGAAGACCTCGCCGGGGGCCGCGACGCGCAATCTTTTGTGGCCGCGCGCGAGAACCGGATCGTCGGCCATGTCGCGTTGACGATGTGCCGCCTTGAGGGGGATGGTCGCGAATGCGCGTTGCTTGGACCGCTCGCGGTTCATCCCGAGTTCATGAGACAGGGCGTCGGCAGCCAGCTTGTCCGCACCGGGATCGATGCGATGCGTCAGCGCAACGCCGCCGCCGTTCTGGTGCTTGGCGATCCGGCCTATTATGGCCGCTTCGGCTTTAGGGCCGAACGGACCATTCTGGCGCCTTATCCCTTGCGGGAGGAGTGGGCGGACGCCTGGCAGTCGCTGTGGATTTCAGACGATCGATTGCGCCGTCCTGAACCGCTGGTCGTTCCCGGACCGTGGGCGGATCAATCGCTGTGGCGCTGAACGGCTGAAAAGTAGTGAGTGATTCCGATGATCACCTTCGGCGTCGTAGGCTCCGACCAGATCGGCCTTCCGCCGGAGCCGTTCTCATGGTTACATAACAACTGGCTGCGTCATCGGGGTTTCGTCACGCTCAATAGCCAATGCCGATCAGCCATTCAAAACGCGGAACGAAACCGAGGCTTCGATAATGATCAAGAAACCCGAATTCGATATTGTACTGTGGGGCGGGTCTAGTTTTGTCGGCAAGCTCGTCGCTGAGCACTTGCACCAACAGTATGGCGTTGATGGCGGCCTTTGCTGGGCGATAGGGGGACGAAATAAGCATAAGTTAGAGGCCACGCGCGCTTCGTTAGGCGCCAGCGCCGAAAAGCTTCCTTTAATTGTCGGCGACGCTCGCGATCGCCAGTTCCTTGGTTCTATGGCCGAGAACGCCAAAGTGGTGTTGTCGACCGTTGGCCCATATGCGCTTTATGGCAAGGAGCTCGTTGAGGCATGCGCTACGAACGGCGCCGACTATTGCGACTTAGCCGGCGAGATACCATTCATCCAGGAAATGATGGACGTGCACGCCGATCAAGCGCGGGCTTCCGGCGCCAGGATATTATCCTGTTGCGGCGTCGATTCCCTGCCTTCCGATTTGGGGGTGTGGGCTCTCAATGAAATTGCACAAAAACAGTTTGGTTGCGGGCTTGCGCATGTCACGACTGAGGTAAAGTCCTTCAAGGGCGTATTCAGTGGCGGCACCATCTCAAGCCTCGGCGGCATGCACAATGATGCGGCGCGCGACGACAAGGTGGCCGCCATTCTGAAAAATCCTTACGCCATCTGCCCGCCGGGCCGGCGCAGCGGCGTAACGCAACCGGATATTGATGCTGTTCGGCGCTCTTTTTCCGGGGCATGGCTCGGACCCTTCTTCATGGCGATCGTTAATACGCGGGTGGTTCATGCCACGAATGCGCATTTGGACTATCCTTACGGAACTGATTTCACTTACGACGAAGGCTGGGATTTGGGCGGCCGGCGTGCTGCTGGCTTTGTGGCCGTGATTTCTCGGATGTTTTATCGGGCATACAGATCGCGCCCGATGCGCGCATTCATGAATGCTACCGTGTTGCCTAAGTCCGGTGAGGGGCCGTCGAGAAAAGCGCGTGAAGATGGCGAGTTTGAGTTCCATCTATTGGCTCGAACGCGATCGGGTCAGCGATTGACGCTCGTGGTTAGCGGCGATCGTGACCCCGGCTATGGCGCGTCAAGCCGCATGATTGGAGAAGTGGCGGTTTGTTTAGCGCAAGGCCTGCCGAAAAGTGCTTTGTCTGGCGGCTTTTGGACGCCTGCCGCGGCGATCGCGGAAAAGATCATTCCACTGCTTATTGAGAATGCTGGAATGAAGTTTGCCTTACTGACCGAAACAGGAGACCTTCGTTTCATTGATTCTGAATTATTCGGCAGTGATGCGCTGAACGGTGGCGAGAGTCGAAATAAAGAAAGCGCCATACAGTGATAAGCACGCCGAGCAATCAACGTTACAAGTCTATCGACGTCATGTCGTAGTGGTTTGCTGCAACGCGTCCGTTATCGCTTAAAAATGAGCTCTTATATGCGAATGAAATTGGTGCTCGGGATTTACCTCATTATTGGCGCGATAAATATCGTATTGGGGGCAACGTATTTCTCTTCAAAAGAGTTTTTGTCTTATCATTCCCAGGCGGTCGGCGCTCCTTGGCAAGAAGTGAATTCAGGCCTGCAGACGGTAATCTTGGCGCTTATGAAAGTTGCCGGTGGCGGTTGGCTTGTCTTGGGTTTTTTCACCGTCATTCTGGCATTGGCGGCGTTTAAAACGAGTAGCGCCATTGCGAGATGGTCGTTGCCGACCGGGACGCTGATCTTTTATTCAGCGAGTTTTGCAGCCACTTGGGGTGTGTACCAAAAAACGGGAGCGTCGACGCCCTGGGGACAGTCTTTAGCGATGATTGGATTTGCGTTGGTCGCGTTGGTTATAGATGCGCCTTGGTTCTCGCGTTCTCGAGACATGAAATAATGCAAGCGGTTGTTATAGGTAGAACAGAGCAGCAGCCACGATCATGGGCGCGGTGGCGTGATCGCTGAGTTTGGGCCGTAAGAGCGCTAAATTCGAAACGCACTTTGTGATTCCGATGGCCGCTTCGGCGAGAACCGGTCGTCACACATTAAATCGGAAGTGCATGACGTCGCCCTCCTGGACGACGTAGTCCTTGCCTTCAAGGCGCATCTTGCCGGCTTCTTTTGCGCCTTGCTCGCCGCCATGTGCGACATAATCGTCATAGGCGATCGTCTCGGCGCGGATAAAGCCTTCTTCGAAATCCGTGTGAATGACGCCGGCCGCCTCTGGCGCGGTCGCGCCGCGGCGCACGGTCCAGGCGCGCGCCTCCTTGGGGCCGGCGGTAAAAAACGTCTGCAAGTCGAGAAGGTCGTAGCCGGTGTGGATGAGCCGGGTAAGACCGGGCTCGGTCAGTCCCAGGCTTTCGAGATACTCGGCCTGTTCGTCCGCCGAAAGCTGGGCCAACTCGGCTTCGATTTTCGCCGAGATGACAACGCAGGCCGCGCCTTCTTCCTTGGCGCGCGCTTCGAGGGCGCGGGAATGGGCGTTGCCGTCCGCGGCGGCGTCCTCGTCCACATTGGCGACGAACAGCACCGGCTTGGCGGTCAATAGCTGCAATCCGCGCCAGGCTTTTTTCTCCTCGTTTGCGATGTCGACCGTGCGGGCGGGGCGGCCCTCGCGCAGGGCTTCAAGCGCGCGGTCGACCAGCGCCAGCGTCGCCTTGGCCTCCTTGTCCTGGCCCTTGGCGCGCTTTTCGAGATTGACGCGGCGCTTTTCGAGGCTTTCAAGGTCGGCCAGCATGAGTTCTGTCTCGACGGTTTCGAAATCTGAAATTGGATCGATGCGGCCCGCGACATGGGTGACGTCGGCGTCTTCGAAACAGCGCAGCACATAGGCGACGGCGTCGACCTCCCGGATGTTGGCGAGGAACTGGTTGCCCAGCCCTTCGCCCTTGGATGCGCCTTTAACGAGGCCGGCGATGTCGACGAACTGCATGCGCGCGGGAATGATTTCCGCCGACTTGGCGATCTCGGCGAGTTTTTGAAGGCGCGCTTCCGGCACTGCGACGTCGCCTACATTGGGTTCGATGGTGCAGAAAGGATAATTCGCCGCCTGCGCCGCCGCCGTTCTTGTCAGCGCGTTAAAAAGCGTCGACTTGCCGACATTCGGCAGGCCCACAATGCCGCATTGAAAACCCATAACAGTCCCAGATGAAAAGGCGCGCCGGGGCGTATCGCAGATCGGCTTGCGGGTAAACCGGTCGCGCCGCGCTTTTAGCTATCGCCGCGCAGCAGCTTCTTGAGTGCTGAGAATGGTCCTGCGCGGGCTTCGTTTGCCGGCGCGGCGTCCGGTTTTTTCTCAGGCGCGTCGCTTTTTGCCGATTCGGCTTTCATCGGCGCGATGCGCTGGGCGACGTCGGTGGCGAAGCGCTGGTCGTCCGTCGTCAAAAATGGCGCGGCGGCGGCGATGGCGTCGAGCAGGGGCTCCAGCCATTCCCGATCGGCCTTTGAGAAGTTGCCCAAGACATGGCTCGTGACTTTCGACTTATCGCCGGGATGGCCGACGCCGATGCGCACCCGGCGAAAGTCATTGCCGAGATGGGAGTCGATGGAGCGGATCCCGTTATGGCCCGCCGCCCCGCCGCCGGTCTTGATCCGCAGCTTGCCCGGCGCGAGATCGATTTCGTCATAGAAAACGATCACGTCCCCAGGGGCGAGCTTATAAAAATCCGTCGCCGCCCGGACCGCTCGACCGGAGTCGTTCATATGGGTCATCGGCTTGAGGGCGATGGCTTTGATGCGGCCCGACGGTCCGCCCAAAAACCCTTCGCGAATCTCGCCGTGGAATTTTTGTCTGGGTTGGCCGAAGCCATGGGCGTCGGCAATGGCGTCGACCGCCATGAAGCCCACATTGTGGCGATGGCGCGCATAGTCTTTGCCGGGATTGCCGAGTCCGACGAGAAGGATCATGGCGTGCTCCGTTCGCGACGGCGCATATCAAGGTGGCGGATGGCCGCCTATTCGTCTTCCTTGGGCTTTTCGCCGCCTTCTTCAGCGCCTTCCTGGCCCTCTTCGCCTTCGGCGGCTTCAGCCGCTTCGGCTGCAGCGGCCTCGGCCGCTTCTTCCTCTTCGGCGGAACGGACCGCCGACGGCGCGGCGATCGTGACGATCGTATAATCGCGGTCCGTGGTCACGAGCGTGACCCCTTGGGGCATGGCGATGGCGGAAACGTGCAGCGCGTCGCCGATATCAAGATCGGCCACATCCGCTTCAAAGAAAGCCGGAATGGCGGTCGCCGGCGCGTAAACCTCGATGGCGTGGCGCACCACGTTCAAGACGCCGCCGCGCTTGAGGCCCGGCGAGTCTTCTTCGTTGACGAACCGCACCGGCACCTTGATGTCGATGCGCGTGGTTTCGTCAACCCGCATGAAGTCCACATGAATCGGCTGGCCCTTGACCGGATGAACCTGAACCGCGCGCGCGATGACCGGCTGCTGACCTTCCTCGCCGGGGACGTCGATTTTCGCCAGATGCGCGCGCAGGCGGCCGGACGAATAGGCCTTCATGATTTCAGCCTGTCTGAGCCGGATCGGCACCGGCCCTTCGGCGCCGCCATAAAGCACGCCCGGCACCCAGCCGTCGCGCCGCGATGCGCGCGCCCCGCCGGTTCCCACGCGTTCGCGCGGTTCGCAATAAAATATGTCTGTGTCGGCCATCTTTTTGGCGTCCTTGCGCAAAAACAGCCGCAGCGCGGGCGGATCCGGGCCCCTCGCAGCGGCTTGAAATTCCAGAATGAGCGGCGGTCTATAGAGGAAAGGCGGGGGCAGGGCAAGCGCCGCCGCCGGCGGGAACAGGGACCGGCCAAAGAGCGGACTCGCTAAGCTCGCTTCGCTCGATGTGCTGCGAAGGCTGGTGCTGCCGGTGAGATTTGAACTCACGACCTCTCCCTTACCAAGGGAGTGCTCTACCCCTGAGCTACGGCAGCGGCGCTGAAGCGAGGCGGCGGTATAGCGCGGCTCCGGAACGATGGAAAGGCGCTTGCGTGAAAGCGCCGTCGCTCAGTCGCCAAAGCCGAAAGGCTTAAAAATTTCCGGCCCCACGCGCCGGGGCTTGCGGGTTTCGGCGTCGATCAGGCACCAGACCGTGAGCACTTTCGCCGCAGGGCGCGCCGCGCCGGGCTTGCGGATGTCCACATGGCGTTCATAGCGCGCGCCGGAGGCTGCGCCGAGCCAGGTGCGCATTTCGACGGTTTCGCCCGCAAGAACCTCGTCGCGATAGTCGATCTCATGGCGCAGGGCGACCCAGACAAAGCGCCGCCGGGTTTCGTCATCGGCGACGCGGCGCCAGTGAGCGACGGCGACATCCTGGGCCCAGGCCAGATAGACCGCATTGTTGACATGACCGAGTTCGTCAATGTCGTCGGGGCCGGCGGTGCGCGTCATCATGGCGGCGCTCGCAAAATCCTGCGCGCCGATAAGATTGCCGCCAAGCTTGTCCGGGTCGATCATGGGCCCTACCTAGCAAATCGCGGCGGCGGGAAAAGCGTTTTAAGTGGCGAAAAAGGGCGCTTGACGGGCCGGGCCGCAGGGCCTTTAGTCCCCGGCCATGTCGCAGGACGCCCCATCGGGCGGAAAACCCCGGAACCGCCCCAATGCCGACCCGAAAAAGCCCCGCGCGCCGGCAAAAGCCAAAGGCGCCGATCGCGAAGCGCGCCTTGCCGAGGCGCTGCGAGAGAATTTGAGACGGCGCAAGGCGGCCGCCCGCGACGAAGAGACGAAAGACGACTGAATGGACAAGCTGGCGATCATCGGCGGACGGGCGCTTTACGGCGAGATCCCGATCAGCGGCGCCAAGAACTCCGCGCTTAAACTGATGGCGGCGTCGCTGTTGACCGATGCGCCGCTGACGCTTTCCAACGTGCCGCGTCTGGCCGATGTCGACATGCTGTTGCGCCTGCTCGAACAGCACGGCGCAGCGCATGCGTTCGAGAATTCGACCCTGACGCTGCAGGCCAAAGACATCGTCTCCACGGAAGCGCCTTATGATCTTGTGCGCAAAATGCGCGCGACCTTCAACGTGCTCGGTCCTTTGCTGGCGCGCGAAGGCAAGGCGAAGGTCTCGTTGCCCGGCGGCTGCGCCATCGGCGCGCGGCCGGTCGATCTTCACCTCAAGGCGCTCGCCGCCATGGGCGCCGATATCGACCTCGACGAAGGCTATGTGATCGCGCAGGCCCCGGACGGGCTAAAGGGCGCGGATATTTCCTTGCCCTTCGTGTCGGTCGGCGCGACGGAACATACGATGCTTGCCGCGACCCTCGCCAAAGGCGAGACGACGATTGAAAACGCCGCCCGCGAGCCCGAAATCGCCGATCTCGCCGACTGCCTCAACGCCATGGGCGCCCAAATCGAAGGGGCGGGAACGTCGACCATCCGCATCGATGGCGTCGATCGTCTCGGCGGCGCATCCCATCGCGTATTGCCCGACCGTATCGAGACCGGCGCCTACGCCATGGCCGTGGGCGCGACCGGCGGCGAACTCACCCTTAAGGGCGCAACGGCCGAACTGCTCGGCGCGGCCTGGGCGGCGCTTGAGGAAGTGGGCCTATATCTTGAAGAAACCGATGGCGGCGTGCGCGTGAAAAAGACGGGTGCGCGTCTTAAGACCATCGACATCGTCACCCAGCCCTTTCCCGGATTTCCCACCGATCTGCAGGCGCAATTCATGGCCCTGATGGCGACGGCGGAGGGGGCGGCGACGATCAAGGAGACGATTTTTGAAAACCGCTTCATGCACGCGCCGGAACTGTCGCGCATGGGCGCGAATATCTCCGTTGACGGACAGACGGCGACGGTGCGCGGGGTTGCGCGTCTGAAAGGCGCGCCGGTGATGGCGACGGACCTGCGCGCCTCGATGTCGCTGGTTATCGCCGCGCTGGCCGCGGAAGGCCAGACCATGGTCAATCGCGTCTATCATCTTGACCGCGGCTTTGAACGTTTGGAAGAAAAGCTGCAGCGCTGCGGCGCGCTGATCGAGCGCGTCAAGGAATAGGAGAAGGCGTTGGCTGCGCTCAAGGATTACAAGCCCCTGCGCCTCATGGCGAGCGATGCGGACGATCTCAAGCTGATCTCCGCCTGCCTGCAGGATGCGATCGCCAAGCTCGGCGATTTCGCCTATTTGCCCGGCGAGCGGCGCTTCGCCTTCGTTGCGAACCGGTTCGTGTGGGAATGCGCGGGCGGGCGCAGGGCGGGGCCGTTCGCCCGGGTGCGCGCCGGGGCCCATTTCGACGACGTCAAGGCGGCCCAATTCCAGCATCTCAGGACGGACGCGAAAGACGCCGTGGTCGAGCTTCTTTCGATCCGCTTCGAGCCGGCCGAGGACGGCGCCGGCGCGATCGTGCTCGACTTTTCCGGCGGCGGCGCCGTTCGCCTCGACGTGGAAAGCGTCAACGCCTATATGTCGGACCTGTCCGAGCCTTGGCGGACGCGGGCGAAGCCGAGCCATGAAGAATCTTAGAACCGCCCGCAAGACGCGCTGTTTCTAAAAGCCGTAAACCAGCGACGCCCGTGCGATCGTATCGGTGTTTTGGCGGCCGGCCGGCGGGTTCGTCTCATAGCGATATTCGAAAGAAATCGCTGTCGATATGGCGTCGGTCAATTCCGTGCGCAATGCGGAAATCGACTGCAGCGTGGTCGTCGGCGAGGTCCATGTCACATTGACGTCCTGTTCGAAAATAACCCCTTCACGCACGACCCAGTCGGCTTCGCTTGCGGCGAATAGGGCGACTTCTTCTTCAATCGCGTCGCTGAGTTCGATCGGCGAATAGCGATAGCCCGGACCGCCTTCGAGCTTTAATTTGAAGGGTTCGGACTTAAAGAAAAAATGGCCCAAGCCGGCGCCGGCGAAGAGCCGGTAGTCGAAGCCGGAAAACTCGTCCTGATCATAGGAAAAGCGTCCGTAGACATAGGTCCGCTCGCTGAAAGCATAGTCGAGCTTGTAGGACGCGCCCCAGCGTTCCTGACTGGTGACGCCGTCGGCTTCGGCGATATCGACATAGGCCTTGACATTGTGAACCCATGGACCGGCGGTTCGCGCAGCGTCGATCGAAAGACCGGCGGCGACATTGTCTGAATTACCCGAGGCGAAAGATGCGCCCGCCTGAATCTTTCCGTCCCACGGTTTGACCGCAAAAACGCCGCCGATCGCCTCGTCTTGGGGCTCGGTTTCTTCTTTGGTTTCCGGCGTCGGAGAGAACATGGCGATTTGCGCGGCAGACTGCCTTTCGATCGCCGCCGCGTAATCGGGGAACACGGCTTTGACCGCTTTTGCGACGGCGGCGATTTCCTCGGGGTCTTCCGTCTCGTAGGCCGCATTGAGCAGCGCCTGCGGAATATCGGGAATGTCGGTCGCCTGTTGCAGCGTCTCGGCTGCGGCAGGAAGGGCGCCGCCAAGCGCAGCGGCCGCAAATACGCCTGTTGCTTTTAACATTAATACGAACCGATCATGACCGCCCGAGAGCGCGACAATCGCGCGATTCGAACGCCGCTGAGAATGACCGGTGACGCAGGGCGTCGGTCTGGCTAAAAGGATTCGCCAGATCGGACCTTCGATGAGCGACATAGGCGACAGCAAAAGCGGTTTCAAAATCGTCAAGATCGATCTTGACGAGCGCTCGCTTGCGCCGGCGACCGCCGATATCGAGCATGAGCGCAAGGTCGCGATCTACGACTTATTGGAGGAAAATTTCTTTATGCCCATCGGCGCCGGCGACGGGCCGTATGAGCTTTATCTGTCCAATGTGGAGCGGCGGCTTGTCTTTGATGTGCGCCGGCACGGCGGCGACGCGCTGGGACAGGTGCATCTTTCGATGACGCCGTTCAGAAAGCTGATCAAGGACTATTTCATGTTGTGCGAAAGCTATTACGACGCCATCCGCAACGCCGCGCCGGCCCAGATCGAAACGATCGATATGGCGCGCCGGTCCATGCACAATGAGGGCTCGGAAATTTTGCAGGAAAGACTTAAGGACAAGATCGAAATCGACGGCAACACCGCGCGGCGCCTGTTCACGCTGATCTGCAGCTTTCACCTGCGGCAGGGCGGGTGATGACGAAATTGGTGCTATTCGTTTGCAGTATGAATTCCGTGCGTTCGCCCATGGCGGCGGCGCTGCTCCGCCGTTGCGCCGGAGACGAGATCCGGGTTGATTCGGCGGGGGTTTACGAAGGCGGCCTTGATCCGTTCGTCGAGCTGGTCATGAAGGAGGCTGGCGTCGTCATGGACGCGCATGAGCCGAAGTCCCTAGATGATGTCGATCTGTCCGATGTCGACGTGCTGATCGCGCTGACGCCGGAGGCGGTCATGAAAGCCCGCCGCAATATGCCGGGCATGGCCGTCGAATTCTGGGAAACCGAAAATCCGTCCGAGGCGCGGGGCGATCAGGAAGCCGTTATCGGCGCCTATCGGCGGGTGCGCGACGAACTCGCCGCGCGGATTCGCGCCCGGTTTCCGGAGCATCATGAAAAGCCTTGATTTTATCCGCGTTCGGACCCATTTTCCCGCCCCGTTGAACATAGCGGCGGATCGGGCCGGCGACCGTCTGACTTGAGGAGCGAATGGCGAAAGAAGAACTCATAGAGTTTGAAGGCGTGGTCGAGGAGCTGCTGCCGAACGCGAATTTCCGCGTCAAACTGGAAAACGGGCACGAAATCATCGCGCATACGGCCGGAAAAATGCGCAAGAACCGAATCCGCGTGCTCGCCGGCGACAAGGTTCTCGTGGAAATGTCGCCATATGATCTCACCAAGGGCCGCGTCACGTATCGTTTCAAATAGATCGGCCGCCGATGCAGGCCGCCCCGCTCATCCTCGCCAGCGCCAGCCCGCGTCGCAAGGCGCTGCTTGAACAGATCGACGTTCGCCCCAGCGCCGTCATCGCCGCCGACATCGACGAAACGCCGTTGAAAGGCGAACTTCCCAAGGACCATGCGCTGCGCCTGGCGCAGGAAAAGGCGGCGACGGTTGCAGCGGCCCATCCCGGATCCTTCGTACTCGGCGCCGATACGGTCGTCGCCTGCGGCCGGCGGATCCTGCCCAAGGCGAATGACGAGAAAACCGCGCGCGCCTGTCTTATGCTGATCTCCGGCCGCGCGCATCGGGTCTATTCCGGCCTCGCCCTGGCGACGCCCGACAAAAACGTCCTGACACGAATTGTCGAAACCCGAGTGAAGGTGCGCCGTCTCGATCGCCAGGCGGTGGAAGAATACGTTTCGAGCGGCGAATGGAAAGGCAAAGCCGGCGGCTACGCCGTTCAAGGCCTGTTCGCCAAGCATGTGGTTTCGCTCGCCGGTTCTTATTCCAATGTCGTCGGCCTGCCGCTTTATGAAACCGCCAATCTGCTCGCCGGCGCCGGCTGGCGGTCATGAGCAAGGCCGTGCTGATCATCGAGTGCGGCGTCGCCGAGACCCGCGCGGCGTTGATTGAGGATGATCGCGTGCGCCGTTTCTGGTTCGGGCCCGCGCGCGGCGATGAGGCCGATGACGGATCGGCGCGCGCGGGACGGCGTTTCGCCGGCAGAATAACCGCGATCGACAAATCGCTCGATGCGGCGTTTGTCGATATCGGCGATCCCCTCAACGCTTATCTGCCGATCAAGAAAGCCTATCGGCAAAACATCGCCCAGGGCGCGTTGGTTGCGGTTTCGATCAAATCGCCGCCGCGGCAAGACAAGGGCGCCGTGGTCAAATTCATCGCCGCCAGCGTCGATGCGACAAAGCCGGGCCGGCTCGCGCCAATTGACGATGCGGCGGTTGAGGCCGCCCGGGCGATTGGCGCCGGCGCCGGTTCGATGATCGTCGATGACGGCCGCGCCTGCGCCGCGCTGAACGCCGCCGGGTTCGATGCGGATATCCGCTATGAAGAACATCCGGTTTGCCTGTTCGAAACATTCGGCGCCGACGCGGCGCTCGACGCCGCGTTCGATCGCGTCGCGGCGATCCCCGGCGGCGGGCGGCTGGTGATCGACGAAGCCCAGGCGCTGACGGCGATCGACGTGGACACGGGCGGGCTGGCGGCGTCTTCGCCGACGCGTCTGCGCGAAAAGATCGCTATCGCCGCGGCGTTCGAAGCGGCGCGCCAGGTCTGCCTGCGCAATATCGGCGGTCATGTCGTCATTGACTTTCCGTCTTTAACCACCAAGGCGAGCCGAGATCGCTTTCGCGACAAGCTGCGCATGGCCATCGGCGCGATCGCAGGCGCCGGGGCGGCGAGCTTTTCAAAGTCCGGTCTTTTCTCCTTTACCGCGCCCCATCATGCGCAGTCCTTGCTCGAACGGTTTACGGAGCCCGCGCCGGCCGATCCGGCGCCGGGACGCCGGTTCACCCTCGACTGGCAGGCCAGGTCTGCGCTGCGCCGGCTCGAAAAACGCCTGCGCGCCGCGCCGCGCGCCAAAATGCGGCTGGTTGTGGGCGCGTCGCTCGGCGCGTATCTCAATCGTCGGCCGGTATGGCGCGACCGGCTGCAAGACCGCTACGGCGCGCGGTTTGAGATCGCAACGGACGCGGACATGGAGGAGCGCGGCTTTGACCTCTCCGAGCAATGATAATGAAACCAAGACCGGGCAGGCCCCATGCCCGATCTGTAATGCGCCGCCGGCCCTCGACTATGCGCCGTTCTGCTCCAGACGCTGCGCCGATGTGGACCTGCACCGCTGGCTGTCGGGCGGTTACGCCATCCCGGCGAGCGAGGACGACAGCGAAGGCGCCGCGGATCAATCCGAAGAGAGCTGAACAGAAAAAGCCGGAACAGTTGACTTCTTTGCGGCAAAAGCAACGCCCGGACGCGGCCGGTGGTTGCGCCCAGATGGCCGCCCCGCACGGTAAATCGTAGTTTCCCTTTGTGGACATAGTGTTGCGGTTGTGAGATTATAACAAATCCAGTGGTGGGTTGGCCGACTGAAAGCATGTCCGGGTTGAAGGGGATTTTCGACAAATCTCAGGCGCGCGCTGTATTGATCGCAGCCGCGCTCTGCCTTGTGGCGTCTCAAATTCTGATCGCCTCGCACGCCGCCCACGACGGCCATGATCCCCATGACCATTACGGACAGTCCTGCGTTCTTTGCTTGGCCGCGCCCGGCGGCGATAAAATCATCGCCGCCGCGGCTCTTGCATTCGTGACGATCATTGCGTTTTGGCGCATCGCCGCCGGCGCTTCGCAGACCGAACGCGCGCGGATTGTCGTTCGCGCCGCCAATCCTCGCGGTCCTCCCAGCCTTTAGCAATACGAACTGAGCATTGGTTTGATTGTGAACCGGCCGCTCCTGCGCGCCGGGCAAAAGGCAAAAGGAATGGACTCCCATGCGTAAGAATATCCTGTTTACAAGCGCGGCGACGCTGGCCGTCAGCGCGTCCTTGCCTGCATTAGCGCAGGACGAAGAAGAACAATTTGATTCGCAACGAGAGCAGATCATTGTGACGGCTTCGCCGATCGACAGAACGGTCGGCGAAACGATCCTAAGCACGTCGGTGATCTCTCAGGATGAAATACAGCGGCGACTTGAAAATTCGATCGGCGAAACGCTGCGCCGCCAACCGGGCGTGTCGTCGACATTCTTCGGTCCGGGCGCCAGCCGCCCGGTGATCCGGGGCTTGGGCGGGGACCGCATCAGCGTGCTCGACTCCGGCATCGGCACGATCGACGCCTCGGCGACAAGTCCCGATCATGCCGTCGCGGTGGAGCCGGCCACGGCGCAGCGGGTCGAAATCGTCCGCGGCACCGGCATGCTGCTTTATGGATCGTCGGCGGCCGGCGGCGTCGTCAACGTCTTCAACGGCCGCATCCCCTCTGAAGTTCCCGAGGGGCGCATTGACGGCGCCGTGCGTATCGGCGCGTCGACCGTCGATGACGGCTTTGACGCCGCTGGCGGCTTCGATCTCGAACTTGGAGAATTCGGCGACGGTTCGCTTGTATTCCACGGCGAGGGTTTTTACCGCGAGGCCGAAGATTACGACATTCCGGGGTTTGCCGAATCCGCCATTTTAAGGGCGATGGAAGAAGAAGAGGAAGAAGAAGAGGAAGAAGGCGAAGAAGAAGTCTTCGGCACCGTCGAAAATTCGGCCTTCGAAACCAAGGGCGGGGCTGTCGGACTTTCTTGGGTGTTTGACAACGGCTTCTTCGGCGTCTCCGGCACGGCGATCGACACCGATTACGGCGTTCCCGGCGGTCACGGGCACGGTCATGAAGAGGAAGAGGAAGAAGAGGAGGAGGAAGAAGAAGGCGGCGTCACCATTGACTTGAAACAGCGCCGACTCGACCTCAACGGCGAAGTCGAAAGCGATTTTGCTTTCTTCCGAAAAGCGAAAATCCGCCTCGGCTACGCCGACTACGAACACGCCGAAATCGAACCAAGCGGGGAAGTCGGCACGCTATTCACCAATGAAGGTTGGGAAGGCCGGCTTGAGCTTATCGACAAGCCTATGGATGTTCTGGGCGGCGAGCTTAACGGCGCGGTCGGATTCCAGTTCAAGCTGAGAGACTTCTCCGCCATCGGCGAGGAAGCGTTCGTTCCTCCGACGGATACCACGCAATTCGGCGTATTTGCGTTGAAAGAGCTTTCATACGGCCCATGGCGCTTCGAACTCGGCGGTCGGTACGAACGCACCACGCACGAAGTGCAGGAAACCGGTTTCGAGCGAGAGTTCGACGGATTTTCGATTTCCGGCGGGATCGGCGTGACACCGACTGAAAACGTCTTCCTGGGCGTGACGGCGTTCCGCACTGAACGGGCCCCGTCAACCGAAGAGCTTTTCTCCAACGGGCCTCATCTGGCGACCAACGCATTCGAAGTCGGTAATCCGGCCTTCGATGAAGAAGTCGCAACGGGCGTTGAAGGAACAGTGCGCTTTAACGGCGAAACCTTCAACATTACGATCAACGGATTTTATACATCGTATAAGGATTTCATCTTCGAAGCGCCGACCGGCGCGGAGGAAGACGAATTGCCGGTCTTCCAGTTCTTCGCGCAAGATGCGACATTCCGTGGTTTCGAGGCGCAACTCGAGGCGGAGCTGTTCCGTTTCGGCGATTTCGACGTCCATGGGGACGCAGCGTTCGATTATGTTCGGGCGACGACGGATGTAAGCGGCAACGACAATCTGCCCCGCATTCCGCCGGTGTCCGGCCTTATCGGACTTGAAGCGCGCTCGAAGATGGTCGATCTGAGAGCCGAGCTTGAGTTCGCCGGGGAGCAGAACGACATCGCCGACTTCGAACTGCCGACGGACGATTATCAGGTGTTCAACGCGTTTGTGACGCTGCGTCCTTTCCAGGGCGCGCAAAACTTGGCGGTCCAGGTCGCCGGTAACAATCTGACGGATGAGGACATGCGGCTGCATACCTCCTTCCTGAAGGATCTGGCGCCGCTGCCGGGCCGCAACGTCAAAGTCTCGCTTTACGGTTCGTTTTAGTCCAACGGGGCGGCGCGTTATTCGCGCGCCGCCCTCACAATGCGTCGCCGGATAGCGGGGATGAGCGTTTCGGCTTTATCCGGCGAGGTCATGGCGGGGAGCGGTCGTGATCCAATTTGCACTCGGCGAACCGGCGATCCTCGCCAGCTTTCTTGCTGCGCTGATGGCGAGCGCCGGCATTGTCGTCATCTTGTTCAACGCCGGATGGGCCGAGCGCCATCTCGATGCGGTGTTGTCTTTTGCATCGGGCATGCTCGTCGCAACGGCGCTCTTGCATCTCATGCCTGAAGGGATGGGCGTTGCGCCCCATGCCGCGGTTTACATCCTCGCCGGTTATCTCATTTTGTCGATCAGCGATCAGGTCCTGAGCGTTTCGCACGGCGACAAGCATCTCAGCGATGGGCGGCGCGGCGAACTTTCGGCGGCGGCGGTTCCCATTGTCGGGATCGGATTTCATTCGTTTGTCGACGGACTAGAATATCCGATTCTCTTCGCACACGATCCGTTTACTGGCCTGTTGGCGTCGTCGGGCCTGATCCTTCACGAATTCGCAGAGGGCGCGATTGTATTCGCCATCCTGCGCGCGTCCGGTCGGGGCGCCTTCGTCGCCGCCTTCGGCGCGCTGGTGATCGCCGCCGCAACAACCCCTTTAGGCGCGCTTCTTTCGCAATCGTTCATCGGTCCGTTAAGCGAACAAGCGGTCGGACAGTTCCTGGCCCTGGCGGCGGGGGCGCTCTTGTATGTCGGCGCCGCGCATCTGCCGCGACACATCCGCCGTCCCGGACGGTTTTCAAATCTATTCTTTTTTATGCTTGCCGTTGCGATTGCAGGGGCTTTGTCGCTTACGCACGGCTTCGAAAGCGGCCATGTTCACTAGGGTCGGTTGTGGATCGCATAATCCATATCTCCGCTCATTCCCCCCGACCTGATCGGGGGGAAAGCTGGAATCCAGCCTTATGAGTAAAGTCGGGCTTCGCCCGCCATTTTTCGTTTGCTGGATCCGTTCGAAGCATGCTTCGAACCTGCGCAGCATCACCCCGGACGATGATCCGGGGCGCTGCAGCGCGTCCGGGATGAGCGGGTGATCCGGCTGATCCACAACCGACCTTAGAGCCAATGCGAACGGATTGAATCGCTTCCTTGCCTGAGGGCGATCATCTCCTCGTCCTCTCGCCTGGGCGAAGCCGGAGCTTCGCTTCGGCGTAGCCTGGTCGTGACGAAATTTTTCCTTCATCCTGAAAAGATTATTGCGTCTCGAAGGATGGCGGCGAAGCAGAATACGCCCGGCGCCTATCTAATGCGCGGCCCAGCCGCCGTCGATGGAAAGCGCCGCGCCGGTGATCGAGCCTGCCTGATCCGAACACAGAAAGGTCGCCAGGGCGGCGACTTCTTCGATGTCGATAAAGCGCTTGGTCGGCTGCGGCGCCAGCATGACGTCTTTGACGACCTCATCTTCGGTGATGCCCCGTTCGCGCGCGGTGTCGGGGATCTGTTTTTCCACCAGCGGCGTTTTCACATAGCCCGGACAGATCGCGTTGCAAGTGACGCCGAATTCCGCCGCTTCGAGCGCGACGGTTTTGGTCAGTCCGACAACGCCGTGCTTGGCGGCGACGTAAGCGGATTTAAAAGGCGAGGCGACCAGCCCGTGGGCCGAGGCGATATTGACGATGCGCCCAAAGCCGCGCGCCTTCATGCCGCCGATTGCGGCCTTGATGGCGTGAAACGCGGAAACGAGATTGACGGCGATGATGGCGTCGAATTTTTCTTCCGGAAATTCTTCGATCCTAGCGACATGCTGGATGCCGGCGTTGTTGACGAGGATGTCGACTTGCCCGAAGGCCGTTTCGGCTTCTTTGATCAGTAAGCGAATGTCTTCCGGCTTGGTCATGTCCGCGCCGTTATAGAGCGCGGTGACGCCGTATTTGTCTTCCAGCTCGGCGCGGACGGCCTCGATTTCGCCGGCATCGCCGAAGCCGTTGAGCATGATGTTGTACCCTTTAGCGGCGAACGCGGTCGCGATCCCCAGTCCAATGCCCGAAGTCGAGCCTGTAACGACCGCGTTGAGGGGATGGGGCATGGGAGCGTCCTTTCAGTTCACCAGCGCGGCGCGACCATATTTGCTGCAATCCATCCATTCAACGCGCGACAGTGACCGAAAACATCAAATCCGGGCCATTGCCCTTTCCCATGACGAGCAGGCGCTGGCGCTTAGCGTCAGAAAGTCCTAGATTTTATCCTGATTTCTGTCTCGCTAAACAACATCTGAACCATGAAACTGCCGAATAAAATCTCCAACCATTTGCTGACCTGGCGGACAGGCGCCCTCATCATTTTTTCAGCGCTATTTGCGCATCCGGCTATTGCAATATCGCCGCCGCCCCCTTGCAAAACGAGGGGCTTAATCGAGGTTGAGCGAGAAAACAGCAAAGCCGTCACTAACGCTCTCTTTGCATCTCTTGCCAAAGAAGGCTGGCAGTGTGGGTTGTCAAACACAGGAATTGTACTTTGCACGCGTTCTCAAGGGATAGACCCCAGCGATAAAGCGACTGAGAAATGGCAGGCTCAAGCGATATGCAAATTACCCACTGAAAATGGTTATAGGGCGTACTATTATACGTTCATGGAAGGATCAGATATACGAGAGCATGGGGCTTTCGATTTTCATTTATAGCGGTCATTCGCTGATGCCTTTTCTGATCTCTGCGACACAAGCCTTGATTCGTATGGCCCTTAGCCCGCAGGCCGGCCGGCCGATAATCGTCGTTGGCGGCGCGGCGAGAAACCGACCCGATCCGGGGGGCGTGTCGCAATCCGTCATCGATGCACTATATTTACATACATCTGGCCGGCAGAACGCCGTTTATGTTTTGCATTCTTGGTTTGGAGGTTCGCACAAAGGTGACGCGCGATGATGACTCCCCGCCATTGGCTGCTGCTGGCGTTCTTGATCTTTCTGTTCGTGGTCGCCGCGATTTTGATCTCGGTCTTTACCTGACGCCGGCCTTTGGCCGCCCCATGCCGCGGCGCGTCGGTCGAGGCGACATCCCTAAGATCTAAAACGTCGGACGGGGCCGGCATGACTGACCGGGGCGGGTTTTTGCCCGACCGGCGGGCGCTGATTTCTTCGTAAATCCTTGCTTCCGGCGGGGCTGAGAATTTTCCCCAGAATGTTCACTAGACAAAAGAACAAAAAGGGAATATAGAACAAAAGACGAACATATTGGGAGAAGCCATATGGAAAACGAAGCCTTGCGCGACATTGTCGGACTCGGCGTACTGCTTGTCGTCATCGGCGCGGCGCAAATGTGGGGCGCGCTGCTCGGGGCCTGACGGCGCCCGCCTTCATGACCAGCCTTTCGCTCGGGAGCCGCGGTCCTATGCCGGCGCAGTTCATCCATCTTCATCTCCACTCGGCCTATTCCCTGTCGGAGGGGGCGATTTCCATCGCCCGGCTCAAGGAGCTCTGCGTTAAGTCGGAAATGCCCGCGGTCGCCGTGACCGACACCAACAATCTGTTCGGCGCGCTGGAAGTCTCGACCGTGCTCGCCGGCGCCGGCGTGCAGCCGATCATCGGCATCGAGCAGTCTTTTCTCGCCGGCGATTTCGCCCTGCCGCTGGCTCGCGCAGGGCGTCAGCCGGCGCTGGTGCTGCTCGCCCAGTCCGAGGCCGGCTATCGCAATCTGTTGGCGCTGACCAGCCGGGCGTTTTTAAATACCGCCGCTGAGGACGGGCCCTGCGCGGCGCTCGACTGGCTCGACGGCCGCAGCGACGGTCTTATTTGTTTGACCGGGGGCTATGACGGGCCGGTCGATCGGCTCTTGCGCGAAGGTCGCGCGGCGGATGCGCGCGCCGCGCTGGAACGGCTTGGGGCGTTTTTTCCTGACCGGCTTTATGTGGAGCTTCAGCGCCATCAGGAGCGCGCGGCGCAAAACGTCGAGGGCGAGCTGGTCGATCTCGCCTATGATCTCGACCTGCCGCTGGTCGCTTGCAACGAACCGTTCTTTCCTGCGCCGGACGATTACGAGGCCCATGACGCGCTCCTATGCATCGCCGAGGGCGCCTATGTGCATGAAGACGATCGCCGCCGGGTGACGCCGGATCATTATTTCAAAACCGCCGCGGAAATGGCCAAGCTGTTCGCCGACCTGCCTGAGGCGCTCGACAACACGGTCGAAATCGCCCGGCGCTGCGCCTTCCGGCCGCGCTTTGGCGATCCGATCCTGCCGCGTTTTGTCGACGCCAATGGCGACGGCGCCGAAGCCTCCAAGGCCGAAGCCATGGAGCTCGAACGTCAGGCCCGCGAGGGATTAAAACTCCGTCTGCAGAGCATCGATCTCGCCGCGCCCGAGGAGGAGTACTGGTCGCGCCTCAAGCGCGAGCTTGAGATCATCAACTCCATGGGCTTTCCCGGCTATTTCCTGATCGTTGCGGATTTCATCAAATGGACCAAGCGCGAAGGCATTCCCGTGGGGCCGGGCAGGGGCTCAGGCGCGGGTTCGGTGGTCGCCTGGGCGCTGACCATCACCGATCTTGATCCCCTGCGCTTCGGGCTTTTGTTCGAGCGGTTTTTGAATCCGGAGCGGGTGTCGATGCCCGATTTCGACATCGACTTCTGCCAGGACCGGCGCGACGAAGTCATCCGCTATGTGCAGGGAAAATACGGCGCCGACCGGGTCGCGCACATTATTACCTTCGGCAAGCTGCAGGCGCGGGCCGTCCTGCGCGACGTCGGCCGGGTGCTCAACATGCCGTTCGGCCAGGTCGATCGTATCTGCAAGCTGGTGCCGAACAATCCGGCCAATCCGGTCACGCTCGCCGAAGCGCTCGAAACCGAACCGCGCCTCAAACAGATGCGCGAGGACGATCCGACGGTGGCGGCGCTGATCGAAAAGGCGCTAAAGCTCGAAGGGCTTTACCGTCACGCTTCGACCCACGCCGCCGGGGTGGTGATCGGCGACCGGCCGCTCAGCGAGCTGGTCCCGCTTTACCGTGATCCGCGCTCGGATATGGCCGCGACCCAGTTTAACATGAAATGGGTCGAACCGGCGGGACTGGTTAAATTCGACTTTCTCGGTCTGAAAACCCTGACGGTCATCGACCGCGCCGTGAAGCTGGCGGGCGAGCGCGGCATCGCGCTCGACATAGCCAAGATCCCCCTCGACGATCAGGCGACCTTCGACATGCTCGGCGAGGGCAATGCGGTGGGCGTGTTCCAGCTGGAAAGCGCGGGCATGCGCTCGACCCTGCGCGCCATGAAGCCCGACACGCTGGAAGACATTATCGCCCTGGTTTCGCTTTATCGGCCGGGGCCGATGGAGAACATCCCGACCTATATCGAGCGCAAGCAGGGCCTTGCGCCCTGCGATTACCTCCATCCCCTGCTCGAGGACATGCTTGAGGAGACCTACGGCGTCATCATCTATCAGGAACAGGTGATGGAGATCGCCCAGATCCTGTCGGGCTACTCCCTTGGCGAAGCCGATCTTCTGCGCCGCGCCATGGGCAAGAAGATCAAGTCGGAAATGGACAAGCAGCGCCAGCGCTTCATCGGCGGGGCGGCGGAAAAGGGCGTCGCCAAGGCCAAGGCGTCCTCGATTTTCGATCTCGTTCAGAAATTCGCCGGCTACGGCTTTAACAAGTCCCATGCCGCCGCCTACGCCTATATCGCCTATCAGACTGCCTGGCTGAAGGCGAATTATCCGGCCGAGTTTCTCGCCGCCTCCATGTCGCTCGACCGCGCCAACACCGACAAGCTCGCCGTCTTTTTGAAAGAAGCGCGGCGCGCCGACGTCAAGGTGCTGCCGCCCCATGTCAATCATTCCCAGGCGGACTTTTCCGTCCATGACGGCGCCATCGCCTATGCGCTGTCGGCGATCAAGAATGTCGGCGAGGGGGTGATGCAAGAGATCGCCGAGGCTCGCGCGGCGGGCGGGCCGTTCAAGGATCTCATGGATTTCGCCGAGCGGGTCGACCTTAAATCCGTCGGCAAACGGGCGATCGAAAATCTCGCCCGCGCCGGCGCGCTTGACGGGCTTTGCGCCTCGCGCGCCCAGGCGCTCGCCGCGGCCGATCTCTTGACCCGCTATTCCGTCCAGGCCGCCGAGGACCGCAACAGCGATCAGGGCGCGCTGTTCGCCCTCGACAGCGCGCCCGAACTCGCCAAACCCAAACTGCCGCTTGCCGAGGACTGGACGCCGCAAATCCTGCTTGACGAGGAGCGCGCGGCGCTGGGGTTTTATTTCAGCGGCCATCCGCTTGACGATTATGAACGAGAACTCCGGCGGTTGAACGTGGTTTCCTACGCCGAGGCCGCCGAACGGGTGAAAGGGGCGGGCCGGGCCGCCTATCAGATGGCCGGGGTCGTGCGCGCCGTGCGCATCCGCCGATCCAAAGCGGGCAAACCCTTTGCCTGGGTCGAGCTTTCCGACGCCTCCGGCGAGTTCGAGGTGACGGTGTTTTCCGAAACCCTGAGCGCGGCGCGCGATCTGCTCGAGGCCGGCCGGGCGGTGCTCCTTTCGGTGACCGCCGAGGACCGCGACGGCGACGTCCGTTTCACCGGCGAAGCCATGCGGAGCCTCGATGTCGCCGCCGCCGCGGCGGCCTCTCAACTGCGCGTGTCGATCCTCGCCGAGGAAGCCCTCGAGGGGGTTAAACGCCGTCTCGGCAACGTCAAACCGGCCGGGCCCAAGGAGCGCGGCAAGGTGGTGATCGCCATGCAGCTGGCGGGAACCGGCCGCAATGTGGAGATCACGCTGCCCGGCGAGGCGGCCTGCACCCCGGCCATGCGCGGCGCGCTCAAGGGCGTCGCCGGCGTCGCCGACGTCGAACTGATCTGAGCGCCCGCCGTCCTCGCCGCCGGCCGTGCGGCGATCGTCATGTTGCAGTTGCGCAATCGCCCCGGAGCGCGTATAGGGCGCGCCATCTCTCACGCGGGGCCATCCTCAGTGGCCGGCGGGGCGTTTTCTACGTCCTTCGGGCTTAAAGCCCCGCGGCGGCAAAACTGAAGGAGCATGGCATGGCGTTGCCGGACTTTTCCATGCGCCAGCTGCTGGAAGCTGGCGTGCATTTTGGCCATCAGACCCATCGCTGGGACCCGAAGATGAAACCTTACATCTTCGGCGACCGCAATGGGATTCACATTATCGATCTTTCCCAGACCGTCCCGCTCTTGCACCAGGCGCTGGTCAAGATCCGCGACGTGGTCGCCGGGGGCGGCCGGGTTCTTTTCGTCGGCACCAAGCGACAGGCGCAAGCGCCCATCGCCGAAGCCGCCCAGCGCTGCGCGCAATATTATATGAATGTGCGCTGGCTCGGCGGCACCCTGACCAATTGGGAAACGATTTCCGATTCCATCCGCCGGCTGAAGGATCTTGAGGAACGCCTGGCGGACGCCGCCAGCGGGTTCACCAAGAAAGAACTGCTCGACTTGACCCGCCAGCGCGACAAGCTGAACGCGTCGTTGGGCGGCATTCGCGAAATCGGCGGCCTACCGGACCTTATGTTCGTGGTCGACGTCAACAAGGAATCGATCGCCATCAAGGAAGCCAAAAAGCTCGGCATCCCCGTCGTCGCCGTGGTCGACACCAATTGCAGCCCCGACGACATCGACTATATCATCCCCGGCAATGACGACGCCTCGCGCGCCATCGCGCTTTACTGCAATCTCGCCGCCGATGCGGTGATCGACGGTATCGGCGAAGGCCAGGCCGCGCTCGGGGTCGACATCGGCGAATTGGAAGAAGCGCCGGCCGAACCGGCGCTCGCCGAAACGCCCCCGGCTGAAGCGCCTGAGGCTGAAACGCCCCCAGCTGAAACGCCTCCTGGCGAAGACGCCGGCGCCGAGCCCGAAGCGGCCCAGCCGCGCGCGGAGAGCGCGCCCGCCGAGGACTCAACAAAGCAGGCCACTGCTTAAAGCCGGGCGCGCCCGGTTTCGCATCACTGTCATCGACCCGCGCTATGCGCCCAAGATGGCAGGCGGCCCGATCGTTAACGCATAAAGCGGCCCGCCGCAGCCTCTCGGCTTTAAAGGCGCCGCACGCATATGATGAAAGAAAAGGAGCCCCCTATGGCTGGCGTTACAGCAGCGATGGTGAAGGAACTGCGCGATAAGACAGGCGCGGGCATGATGGACTGCAAGGCGGCGCTCACCGAAACCGGCGCCGACATGGAAGCCGCGGTCGACTGGCTGCGCAAGAAAGGCCTCGCCAAGGCGGCCAAAAAGGCCGGCCGCACCGCCGCCCAGGGTCTTGTCGCCGTCGCCGTCGAGGAGGGCGGCAAGGGCGCGACCGGCGTCGTCGTCGAAGTCAATTCCGAAACCGACTTCGTTGCGCGCAATGAAGTCTTTCAAAAAATGGTCGGCGACGTCGCCCAGACGGCGCTCGGCGTCGGCGGCGATTATGAAAAGCTCCGCACAGAAACCTTTGCCGGCGGCGCCAAGTCGGTCGACGAGCATATCGCGGAAATGGTCGGCCAGATCGGCGAGAACATGGCGCTGCGCCGGGCGGCGGGCATCGTCGTCGACGAAGGCGTCGTCGCTTCCTATGTGCACGGCCAGGTCACCGAAGGCGCCGGCAAGATCGGCGTCATCGTCGGGCTGAAATCGTCCGGCGACAAGGCCGCGCTTAAGACCCTTGGCAAGCAGATCGCCATGCATGTGGCCGCTGCGCGTCCGCTGTCGGCCCGGGTTGAGGACCTTGATTCCGCCGTGCTTGAACGGGAAAGGAACGTCCTTGCCGATCAGGCCCGCGCTTCCGGCAAGCCCGAAAACATCATCGAGAAAATGGTCGAAGGGCGGTTGCGCAAATTCTATGAAGAATCGGTGCTGCTCGAGCAGGTTTTCGTCATCGACAGCGAGACTAAGGTCGGCAAGGTGATCGAAAACGCCGCCAAGGAGGCCGGCGCCCCGATCGCGCTGGTCGGCTTTGTCCGGCTCGAACTGGGCGAGGGCGTCGAGAAATCCGAGGAAGACGATTAATCGGCCGCCTGCGGCGTTTGACGAGCCGCCCCAAACCCTTCAAAAGCGCCGCCGGAGCCCCTGGCCCGCGGCGCTTTTTCCTGTGGAATGAGGCCCTCCAGTGTTTCAATTTCTTCCGGACGGCGTAATCTGCGGCCGGGCGCACTGACGGACGACGCACGCTTATGACCAAGCCATCCAAAGCCCCTGAAACCGCCGGCGCGAAATACAAGCGGGTTTTGCTGAAAATCTCCGGCGAAGCGCTCATGGGGCCGGGCCAATTCGGCATCGACAACGACACGGTCAGCCGCATCGCCGAGGAGGTCAGGGACGCCAAGGAATTGGGCGTGGAAATGAGCCTCGTCATCGGCGGCGGCAACATCTTTCGCGGCGTATCGCCCGCCGCCAAAGGCATGGAGCGCGCAAGCGCCGACTATATGGGCATGCTGGCGACGGTGTTGAACGCGCTGGCGATGCAGAACGCGCTCGAACGGGTCGGGCTTTACACCCGGGTTCTGTCGGCCATCGAAATGACGGCGATTTGCGAACCTTACATTCGCCGCCGGGCCCTGCGGCATATGGAAAAGGGCCGCGTCGTGATTTTCGCCGCTGGCACCGGCAATCCGTTTTTTACGACCGATACGGCCGCCGCGCTGCGGGCGGCGGAAATGGGCTGCGACGCGCTATTGAAAGGCACCCTGGTCGACGGCGTTTATTCGGCCGATCCCAAGACCGATCCCAAGGCCGAACGGTTCGACACGCTGACCTATCACGAGGTGCTCATGCGCGATCTCAAGGTTATGGATCAGGCGGCGATTTCCCTGACGCGGGAGAGCGGCATTCCGATCGTGGTTTTCCCGATCGGCCGGCGCGGCGGCATCGTCGGCGCGCTGACCGGGGAAGGGCCCTCGACGGTAATCTGCGACAAATAGGGCCGGGACTTCGGGTTTACGCCCGGTTTTTGCCGTAAAAACAGGCTATAAGAGCAATATCAGGAGACGGTGCGGCATGAGCAAGAGCGAATTCGATCTCAAGGATCTGCGCAAGCGCATGGAAGGCGCGATTACGGCCCTGAAAACCGAATTCGGCGGTCTGCGCACCGGCCGGGCCAGCATCAGCCTGGTCGAGCCGATCGAGGTGGAAGCCTACGGGTCGAAGATGCCCATGAACCAGGTCGGCACGGTTTCCGTGCCCGAACCGCGCATGATCTCGATCCAGGTTTGGGACAAGGGCCTCGTCAGCGCCGTCGAGCGCGCGATCCGCGAATCCGGTCTCGGCATCAATCCGGTGGTCGACGGCGTCAACATCCGTATTCCCATTCCGGCCCTGACCGAAGAGCGCCGGGTGGAGCTGACCAAGGTCGCCGCGAAATACGCCGAGCAGGCGCGCGTCGCGATCCGCAATGTCCGGCGCGAAGGCATGGAGTCGATCAAGAAGATCGAACATATCGGCGAGGACGAGCAGAAAAAGCATTCCGAGGACGTGCAAAAACTTACCGACGAGATCATCAAAAAAGTCGACGACGCCCTTGCGGCCAAAGATTCTGAAATTATGCAGGTTTGATCGATTGTTTTCGCGTGTCCATTCGCCTTTTAGATCGAGTTTGTCAGCGTGCGGCTGGTTTGCGCGCTCCGGCGGGAGCGTGCGGTCATGAGCGCGCCGGCTGCATCCCCGAGGGCGCCGCTTGAAGGCGCCGCCGCCGCCGCGCGGCCCCGTCATGCAGCGATTATCATGGACGGCAACGGACGCTGGGCGAAAGCGCGCGGCTTGCCGCGCACGGCCGGCCATCGCGAGGGCGTCGAAGCTGCGCGCCGCGCCGTGGAAGCCGCCCGCGATCTCGACCTTCAATATCTGACGCTTTATTCCTTTTCGACCGAGAACTGGCGCCGGCCGGCGGGGGAAGTGCGCGATCTAATGGACTTGCTCAAGCAGTTCATCATCGACGATCTGCCCCGTCTCAAGCAAGAAGGCGTGCGCGTGCGCATTCTCGGCGACAAGCAAAACCTCGGGCCGGACCTTAAAGCGCTGGTGCGAAAGGCGGAGAGCGAAACCCGCGAGAATAAGCGGTTTCTCCTGCAGGTCGCTTTCAATTATGGCGGCCGCGACGAAATCGTGCGCGCCGCGCGGGCCGCCGCCAAAGCCGTGCGCGACGGCGCGCTCGCCCCCGGCGACATTACCGAAGAGGGCTTCACGCAGTTTCTCGACACCGGCGAAGCGCCCGATCCCGACCTTGTCATCCGCACCAGCGGGGAAAAACGCACATCGAACTTTCTGATCTGGCAGGCGGCGTATGCTGAATATGTATTCGTCGATGTCTTATGGCCGGATTTCAACGCAGACATCTTCGCCGCCGCCATTGATGAATATTGCAGGCGTGAACGCCGTTACGGCGGCGTCGGCGGCGCGGCGGACAGATGAACGCGGCTTCAGCCATCGACAAGCTCGATACGGGCGCGCCCGCTTCCACGCGCTCGCTTGTCCTGCGTTTCGTCTCCGCAGCGGTTCTCATTCCGATCGTGATCGTCGCGGTGCATCTGGGCGGGCGATATTTTTCCGCCCTGATCGCCTTTGCAACGGTGGTGATGATTTTCGAATGGACACGCATGGTCGAACGACGCGAATACAGCGCCGGCTTTTACGCGCTGTCGCTCGGTGCGGCGGCGGCGCTCTACGCGGCGGCGTCGGGCGCTTACGGCGCCGCGTTCCTGATCTGCGCGGCAAGCGGCGCGGCGGCGTTTGTGCTGGCCAAGAACGCCCGGCGCCTCGGCCTGTGGCCGGCCCTTGCCGCACTCTATATTACGGCGCCGTCGATTGCGCTGATCTGGCTGCGCTTCGATCCGGAAAACGGACGCGCGCTCACCTATTTTTTGTTTCTGATTGTTTGGGCTGCGGACACCGGCGCCTTCATCACCGGCAAGCTCATCGGCGGGCCGAAAATCAGTCACGCCCTGTCGCCGTCGAAAACCTGGGCCGGCATTGGCGGCGGCGTGATCGGCGGCGCGGCGATCGGCGCGGCGGCGGGCGCTTATCTCTTCGGCGCCAATGCGGCGGCGCTGCTCTTGATCGTCGGCGGCGCGCTGGGCGCGGCCTCGGTGTGCGGCGATCTCGTCGAATCGGCGTTCAAACGCAATTTCGGTCTGAAGGACATATCGGGCTTCATTCCCGGCCATGGCGGCGCGCTCGACCGGCTTGACGGCATGATTTTCGCCACCACGGCGATGACGAGCGCGTATTTCCTCTATATGCTAGCCGGCGATTTTCAGGGGTAGGGACATGACGTCTGCAACAAACGGCGCCCCGACAGGGCGTTCGCCGAACGCACGCAGGATCACCATCCTAGGCTCGACCGGATCGATCGGGGTTTCCACCTTCGAACTTCTCGAATACGCCGCTGCGCGCGGGGAAGCCGATTTCGAGATCGTTGCGCTCACGGCGAGCAAAAATGTCGAAATGCTGGCCGAGCAGGCGCGCAAGTTCCAGCCGGAATTCGTCGCCATCGCCGATGAGTCGCTCAAGGACGCGTTGCAGTCCGCGCTTGCCGATACGAACATTGAAACCGGCGCCGGCGCAGCGGCGCTCGAAGAAGCCGCAGCGCGCGAGGCCGACTGGGTCATGGCCGCGATTGTTGGCGCGGCGGGCCTTAAGCCGACTCTCAAAGCGGCGCAGCGCGGCGCGGCGATCGCGCTGGCGAATAAGGAATGCCTGGTTTGCGCCGGCGATGTCGTCACCAAGGCGATCGCCGAGGCGGGCGGCACGCTCCTGCCGGTCGACAGTGAACACAACGCCATCTTTCAGGTGTTCGATTTCGAACGCCCCCATCGGGTCTCGCGTCTCATCCTGACCGCGTCCGGCGGGCCGTTCCGCACTTGGACGCGCGATGAGATGGCGTCGGCGACGCCGGCCCAGGCGGTCGCCCATCCCAACTGGTCCATGGGCGCGAAGATTTCCGTCGACTCGGCGACGCTCATGAACAAGGGCCTCGAACTCATCGAGGCCTCGCATATATTTCCTGTCGCCCATGAGCAGATCGAAATCCTCGTGCACCCGCAGTCGGTGATTCATTCCATGGTGGAATATGTCGACGGGTCGGTGCTCGCACAGCTTGGCACGCCGGATATGCGCACCCCGATCGCCACGACCCTGGCCTGGCCCGACCGCACGCCCAGCCCCAGCGCCATGCTTGACTTCGCGAAAGTCTCCAAGCTTACGTTTGAACCCCCTGATTTCAATAGGTTTCCGGCGTTGCGCTTAGCCCGCGATGCAATTGCCGCCGGCGGGGTCATGTCGGCCACGCTTAACGCCGCCAATGAAGTCGCCGTGGCCGCCTTTCTCGACGACGCCGTCAAATTTCTTGATATTGCCGCGATAACGGAGCAGGTACTCGAAATGGTCAGCCGCCAAGGGGGCCCGGCGGCGCTGACGACCCTGGAGGAAGTGGTCGCCGCCGACGGGGAAGCGCGCCGGCTGGCCGGTGAGTGCGTCGCGGCCAGAGCGGCCGCATAGTCGAGGCGGGAAGAAACGGATGTCGGTTGGAGGATTTCCGCTGGAGTCGCTTCTGGTTTTTCCTGTCGCGATCCTTGCTTTCCTGATCCTGCTGACCATCATCGTGTTTTTCCACGAATACGGACATTTTTCCGTCGCGCGCATGCTCGGCGTCAGGGTCGACGTGTTTTCGATCGGGTTCGGCAAGCCGCTGTTGCGCTGGACCGACCGCAAGGGCACCGAATGGCGCATCGCGGCATTGCCGCTTGGGGGATACGTCAAATTTTTCGGCGACTTAGACGCGACGTCTCAGGCGGCCCCGGAAATCGCACAGAAAGAGCCGCATCCGGTGACGACGCAGTTTCCGCGCCCCGGTCACGAAGACGAAGTCGCCCAGCACATGACGCCGGAAGAACGCGCGGTGTGTTTTCACTTCAAGCCGGTATGGGCGCGCACGGCGATCGTGGCGGCGGGGCCGGTCGCCAATTTCGTCCTGGCGGTGGTGATTTTCGCCGGGCTGTTCATGACGCTGGGCAAGGTCGATGCGACCCCAGTGGTGGGCCAGGTTGTTGAAGACTCGCCGGCGATTTCCGCCGGCATTCAACCTGGGGATCGAATTCTTGCCGTCAATGGGCGCAAGATCGAACGCTTCCGTCAACTTCAGGACTTTGTATTGCTGAGCGGCGGCGAGCCGCTGACCATGCTGATCGCGCGCGGCGATGAGACGATAGAGCTTACGGTGACGCCGCGGCGGGAAGAAACCGAAGACCGCTATGGAAACAAAGTTGGAACATGGCGACTGGGAATCCTGGGCGACGAGGATCACTTTTCATTTCAAAAATACGGCCCCTTGGGCGCGCTTGGCGAGGGCGTGAAGGAACTTGGCCGGATCTTAAACGTCAGCATTCGCTATATCGGCCAGATCGTCACCGGCAAGGAAGACACGCGGCAACTGGGCGGACCGATCAAAATCGCCCAATATGCCGGCCAGTCGGCTATGTCCGGCTTTGACGAGTCAGGCTATAGCGAACCTCCCAGTTTGTGGACCAAGCTCAAGGTGAGCCTGGTCGACTTTATTTCCCTTGCGGCGGTGATATCGGTGTCGATCGGCTTTCTGAATCTTTTGCCCGTGCCGGTTCTCGACGGCGGCCATCTGATGTATTACGCCTACGAGGCGATCGTCGGCCGGCCGCTTGGGGCGCGGGCGCAAGCCATCGGCTTTCGCTTAGGGCTGGTTCTACTGGTGTCGCTTATGATCTTCGTTACGTGGAACGACATCAACAATCTGCTCTCTTCAATCAGCTAGGGCGTCGGCATGAGTTTGGACAGGTTGGGGGGCGGCGTATATCGCGCAGTAATGCTTATCGCCGCGGCGATGGGCTTTGTTTTTTTTACAGACGCGGCGTTCGCGCAGGAGCCCCAGCCCGGGCCGCCTGTCGCCGCTGGCCTGTTTTCAGATGGGCCCGCGCCGATCATTCAGGGCATTAGCGTCACCGGCAATCAGCGCATCGAACCGGAAACCATTGGTTCTTATCTGCCGCTTCGGCCCGGCATGCCGGCCGAACTCGAACTTTTAGATCTTTCGCTGAAGACGCTTTTCAACACCGGCCTTTTCGCCGACGTCAAACTGGAAATGACGCCGAACGACATCTTGCTGATCGAGGTGTCGGAAAACCCGATCGTCAACCGCGTGATCTTCGAGGGCAACCGGCGGGTCAAGGAAGACAAGATCACCCCAGAAATCCAACTCGCCCCGCGCGCCGTCTACACCCGTGCGAAAGTGCAGGCCGATACCCAGAAAATCATCGAAATGTATCGCGCCAAGGGTCGGTTCGCCGCCATCGTGACGCCGAAGGTCACGCCGCTTGAGCAAAACCGGATCGATGTCATCTTCGAAATCGACGAAGGGCCGAGCACCGGGATCGCGAAAATCAATTTCATCGGCAATACGGTCTTCACCGACGCGGTGCTGCGCGGCGAGCTCTTGACCAAGGAAAGCCGCTGGTGGCGGTTTTTTTCCAGCAACACCAATTACGATCCCGATCGATTGGAATTTGAACGCGAGCTGTTGCGCGAATTTTACGGCCGTCACGGCTATGCGGACTTCGCGGTTCTCTCGGCCGTCGCCGAACTGACGCCGGACCGCAAGGATTTCTTCATCACCTTCGCCGTCGAAGAGGGGCCGAAATACACGGTCGGCGAAGTGCGCGTGAAAACCACGCTGGCCAAGCTCGATGAAGACGTGCTCGCGCGCTTCGTGCCGATCAAAAGCGGCGAAACCTTCAACAGCGAAAAACTCGAAGACGCCGTTGAGGCGATCACCTTCGCGACCGGATCCACGGGCTATGCGTTCGTTGACGTCAATCCGCGGCTCGATCGCGTGGCGGACACCAACACGATCGACATCACCTTCGAGGTGAACGAAGGCCCGCGGGTTTATGTCGAGCGCATCAATATCAAGGGCAATACGCGAACCCTGGACAAGATCATCCGCCGCGAAATCCGGCTGGCCGAAGGCGACGCCTTCAACCGCGTGCTGGTGGACCGATCGCGCGCGCGGATCCGCGCGCTCGGCTTTTTCAAAGAAGTCGAGATCGAAGAACAGCCCGGCTCCGCGCCGGATCGCACGGAACTCGACGTTACGGTGCAGGAGCAGGCGACAGGCTCGTTCAGCATCGGTGTGGGCGTTTCATCGACGGAAAATTTCATCGTCGACTTTTCCATCGAAGAACGAAATCTCATGGGGCGGGGCCAGCTCCTGCGGTTTCGCGTGCAGGCCAGCTCGCGCACGCGGCTCGTGGATATACAATTCTCCCAGCCTTATTTTATGAACCGCAATCTGGTCGCGGGCTTTTCGGCATTTAATCAACGCACGAATTTCCGGGAATCCGGCTTTATCAGAGACCGCATCGGTTTCGGATTGAACAGCGGCTTTCAGGTTTCCGAATATGGCCGCGGCGGGGTGAATTACCTCTTGACCAATGACGATGTGACGATCGACAGCGTCTCGACGCAGATCATTCCGCTCGCTGACGCCCCGACGTCCATTCTCGTCCCCGGCGCCATGCCGACGCAGGTGATTACGCAATCGAACGGCATGCAACTGACCAATGCGAACGGCGATCCCGTGCAGCAGGTCGTCGCCAATCTGTGTGATTTCGTCCTTCAGTCGATTTCGCCAACCTGCCAGTCGCGCGGCGAATTCCTGACGTCGCTGGTCGGATTTTCGCTCTCCTTCGACACCCGCGACGATCCGATCAAGCCGACCCGAGGCTGGCGGGCCGGAGCGGCGGTCCGGGTGGCGGGGCTCGGCGGCGACGTCAATTATTACCAAGTTGAAACCAACGGCGCCTATTACATGCCGTTATTCGGCGGACTTATCGGCGCCCTGAAGGGTCGAGCCGGGTTCATCGAGGGCTATGGGGGCGACGATGTTCGCCTGTCCGACCGCTTTTTCGAAGGCGCATCGACCTTCCGGGGCTTTGAAGTGGCCGGCGTCGGGCCGCGATTTTTGACCGGCTTTAACCGTAATAACGATCCCGACGGGCAATCCATCGGCGGAAAGGTTTACGCCATCGGTTCGGCGGAAGTTCTGCTGCCCTTGCCGCTGCCGGAAGAATATGGCATTCGAGCGGCGTTGTTCAGCGATTTTGGGACCGTCGGCATCGTTGACGCTACCACGAAGATGATCAACGACGATCCGATGTTCGCTTTTGATTTGCCTTTGCGGGATGAAAATGGCGACCTTGTCCTTGATGGTAATGGAAACGCTATTATCGAGCGGACCGTGGTGCCGGTGCAGGACGATTTAGCGCTGAGAGTCACCGCAGGCGTTACGGTGTCATGGGAATCGCCGTTCGGGCCGGTGCGGTTTGATCTCGCCAAAGTGCTGAGGAAAGAGTTTTACGATCAGACGGAGGGGTTTCGGTTCAGCGCCGGAACGGTCTTTTAGAGAGTATGAAAGTACGAGGTGTGTCATGAAAAGGAAGCTGATGGCGATTACGGGCGCTGTGGCGCTGGTCGCAGCCGGCGTTGGCGGGCTCGCGGCGTTTACCGCCGCTGAAGCGCAGAACCAGGCGAAAGCGCCTGTCATATTGGTCATCAACACCGAGATGGTGATTGCGCAGTCCAAGGCCGGCAAGACGATCCCCGACCAGGCCGAAGCGGTGCGCGTCAGCGTCGCCAAAGAGCTGGAGAGCGAAGCCGCCAAGCTGAAAAAGGATATCGAGAATTTTCAAAAGAACGCTTCGTTGATGTCCGATGAAGTGCGTCAGAAAACCGAGCAAGAACTCGCCGTGCGTCAGCAATACGGATTGCCGCAACGCGCGCAAATCGCCGAACAGGCGTTCAGGATCGCCGTTCAAAACGCGGGATCGACGATCATGGCCGAATCCAGACCGATTCTGGAAAAGATCGTCAAAGACCGCGGCGCGACGGTTTTGCTTGACCGCTCGGCGGTTATGTACGCGGCGGTGGAGACTGACATCACGCAGGAAGTCATCTCCCAACTGGATAAGAAACTTCAAAAAGTTGAAGTACAGAAGTTTTCACTTAACGAAATTGAACAACAGCTTAGAGAGGCGCAGGAAAAAGCGCAGCAGGCCGCGCAAGACAAAGACGGCAAGAATTAAATAAGCGTCGCATCAACGCCATTGTCATGGAACGGCCGGCGCCTGAGACGCCGGCCGTTTTCCTTAATGTCGTTAAACGGGGTTCTTATCCATGCCTGATCCGCGATTCTTCGCTGCGACCGGGCCGATCAGCGTCACCCAGGCCGCGGCCCTTGTCGGCGCCGACGGCGCGTTTTCGGCCGAAGGCGAGATCGCGAACGTCGCATCCCTGGCTGACGACGCGCTTGGCGACGCAGCGGTCTATTGCGCAGATCAGGCGGCCTGCGGGTTGCTTGCGGGCCGCGCCTTCGGCCTGTGCCTGACGGCGCGCGGGCTTGCCCCATCGATTAAGGGAAGCGGGCCGGTCATCGAGATCGATTTGCCAAAACGCGCCTTCGCAATGCTCGCGGCGCGTCTTCATTGTTCCCTGGAGGAAACCGAACCGGACGCGGCCGGCGAGCGGCGCATTGCTTCGAGTGCTGAGATCCACCCAAGCGCGACCATCGGCGCCGGCGCGGAAATCGGCGCCGACGCGCGCATCGGTCCGCACTGTCATATCGGCCGGGGCGTGATCATCGGCGAGGGCGCCCGGCTGGAAGCGAACGTAGCCGCGACCCACGCCGTTGTCGGCCGCCATGTCAGCGTGCTTGCGGGCGCGCGCATCGGTCAGGCCGGGTTCGGCTTCGTTGAAAGCGACGACGGCCTGATGCGGGTGCCCCAGCTGGGCCGGGTGATCATCGGCGACGGCGTCGAGATCGGCGCCAATACGACCATAGATCGCGGCGCGCTGGACGATACGGTCATCGGCGAAGGAACCAAGATCGACAATCTCGTTCAAATCGGCCACAACGTGCGCATCGGTCGTTATTGCGTCATCGCCGCTCAGGCGGGCCTGTCCGGCAGCTGCGTCGTCGGCGATCGGGTCATGATGGGCGGGCAGGTCGGCGTCGCCGATCATATCAGCATCGGCGACGGCGTCAGGCTTATGGCGCAAGCAGGCGTGTCGCGCAACGTGCCGTCCGGAGAGATCTGGGGCGGCTCGCCGGCGCGGCCGGTGGATAATTACCTGCGCGAAGCGGCGGTGCTTGCGAGACTTGCGCGAAAAAAGTAGCGATTGAAGCCATGAACAAACCCGAACCTGGAAAATCCGTTCTGGAAGTCGATGAGTTGATGCAGCTTTTGCCGCATCGCTATCCCATGCTGCTTGTGGACCGTCTGGTCGACATTGTGCCCGGAGAAAGCGCCGTCGGCATAAAGAACGTCACTTACGGCGAAGAGTTTTTTCAGGGCCATTTCCCCCAAAAGCCCGTCATGCCCGGCGTGTTGATCATCGAGGCGATGGCGCAGGCGGCCGCGGCATATACCGTGTATACGGAGGATATAGACGCGGACGGAAAGGTCGTCCTGTTCATGGGCGTCGACAAGGCCCGTTTCCGCAGGCCGGTGATACCGGGCGATCAGCTTCGCATTCGCGTGCGCACCGTTCATCGCCGTCCGCCGGTTTGGCGGTTCGAGGGCCAGGCCACGGTGGACGGCAAGCGCGTCGCTGAAGCGCAATACGCCGCCATGCTCGCCCAGGACTTTTAAGGATTGGCCGCGCGCATGAGCATTCATCCGACGGCGTGCGTTGAAGACGGCGCGGAACTGGGCGAGGGCGTCGACATCGGACCCATGTGCCATGTGGGCGCGCAGGCCCGCCTGCAAGACGGCGTGACGCTGAAAAGCCATGTCGTCGTGATGGGGGCGACCGAGATCGGCCCGCGGACGACGGTCTATCCGTTTACGGTGTTGGGCGGCCCGCCCCAGCATCTCGGCTTTAAAGGCGGCGATACGCAGCTGGTGATCGGCGCGGACGTCGTCATTCGCGAGCATGTGACGATGAATCCCGGCACGCATGACGGCGGCGGCGTCACCCGGGTCGGCGATCGCGGCTATTTCATGATCGGCGCGCATATCGCCCATGATTGCCAAGTCGGCGACGAGGTGATTTTCGCCAATAATGCGACCATTGGCGGCCATGTGTGCGTCGGAGAGGGCGCGTTTCTCGGCGGGCTCTGCGCCATCCACCAAAACAGGCGCATCGGCGCTTTCGCCTTTGTCGGCGGATGCGCCGCCATCATGGGCGATGTCATTCCCTATGCGACCGCCTTCGGCAATCACGCTTCGCTTGAAGGGCTCAACATCATCGGCATGAAACGCCGCGGCATGAAGCGCGAGGTTATTCACGCTTTGCGCGGCGCCTATCGGCTTCTTTTCGTCAAGGAAGGTACGTTCAAGGAGCGCGTGGAACGGGTGCGCGAGCAATATGGCGCGGTCGAAGAAGTCGGGCGCATCCTGGATTTCATCGACGCCGCTGGAAAACGGCCGATCCTGACCCCGGCCCGCTGACGGCGATGACCGGCTGGAACAAACTTGGCATCATCGCCGGCGGCGGCGCGCTGCCGCTGCAAATTGTCGAAGCGTGCCGGCAGAAGAAGACGCCCTTTCATCTTATCCGGCTTGCGGGATTCGCCGATGACGCCCTTAAGGAACTGCCCGGCGCCGATATCGCCCTGGGCGAATTCGGCGCGCTGTTGCGCGAGCTTAAGGAAAACGCCTGCGATGCGGCGGTCATGGCCGGGATCGTCAAGCGGCCCGATTTCGCAACATTAAAGCTCGACTGGGGCGCGGCCATGCGATTGCCGAAACTGCTGGCGGCGGCGGCGCGCGGCGACGGGGCGGTGCTGAACCTGCTGGTCGCAGAACTTGAGGCGGACGGCGTTGCGGTCATCGGCGCAGAAGAGGCGGTTGAAGGCCTCGCCGCGCCGGCCGGTCCATTGGGCGCGCGCACGCCGAGTCAGGACGATTTCACCGATATCAGAAAGGCCGCGTCGGTGATCGCCGCGCTGGGGCCCTATGATGTGGGCCAGGCGGCGGTGGTGGCCCGCGGCCTGGTGCTGGCGATCGAGGCGGCCGAGGGCACGGACGCGATGCTGGAGCGTTGTGCAACCCTGCCGGACGCCGTCAGGGGCGGCGTTCTGGTCAAGTGTCCCAAACCCGGCCAGGATCGCCGCGTCGACCTGCCTGTTATTGGCTCCGACACCATCCGCCGCGCCCAGGCGGCCGGGCTTTCCGGCGTCGCTGTTGAATCCGGCCGCGCCCTGGTGATGGATCGCGCCGAAGCGATCCGTCTCGCCGACGCCGCCGGGCTGTTCGTATACGGATATAAAAAAGACGAGATCGACGAGACATGACCGCCGGCGCGCCGCCGAGTTTTTTGTTAAGCGCCGTCGAACCTTCCGGCGACGCGCTGGGCGCAGCGTTGATTGCGGCGCTGCGCGAAAAAGCGCCGTCGGCGCGGTTTGTCGGATGCGGCGGGCCCTTGATGGCGCAGGCGGGCCTTGAAAGCCTGTTCCCCATCGCGCCGCTTTCCGTCATGGGACCGATGAGCGCGCTTAAGGCGTTGCCCGCCGCCATGAAAGGCGCCGATGCGCTGGCGGCATGCGCGAAAGAAAACAGGATTGACGCCGCCGTTCTGATCGACAGCTGGGCGTTTTCGCAAATGGCGGCGAAGCGTATCCGGCGGGCCATTCCGCATACAAAGCTTTTTAAATATGTCGCACCGCAGGTCTGGGGATCGCGCCCTGGGCGGGCGAAAAAGCTCGCAGACCTGTTCGACGGGGTTTTGACCCTGTTTGCGTTTGAGACCGACTGGTTCGCGCCGCTTGGGGTGAAAACCGCCTTTGTCGGCCATCCGGTGTTTCAGGCGGCGGCGCGAAAGACGGATGGCGCGGCCTTTCGCGCCGCCCATGGCGTCGGCGGCGCGCCGCTGTTGGCGGTTCTGCCCGGCAGCCGCGCCGGCGAAGTGCGCCGCTTGCTCGAACCGTTTGAAGAAACCGTCGAGCTTGTGCGCGCGGCAAAGCCCGACCTGCGCGTCGTCATCCCCGTCGCCCCGGCGGTGGAGGCGCAAGTGCGTGAAGGCGTTAAGGGCTGGGCGTCCGCGCCGATCCTGATCGGCGCCGCCGAGCGCTATGAAGCTTTCGCGGCGGCCGACGCTGGGCTTGCCGCCTCCGGCACGGTGACGACGGAACTTGCCATTCACAAAACGCCCATGGCGGTTGCTTATCGCGTCGGCTGGCTGTCGGAACGCTGGGCGAGGGCGGTGATCACGGCGGATTACGTCACGCTGGTCAACATCGCCGCCGGGCGCGCGGTGGCGCCTGAGTTTCTGCAACAAGATTGCCGCCCCGATGCGATGGCGAAGACGCTGCTGTCCTTGCTGGACGCAACGCCCGAACGCGCGGCCCAGCTCGACGCTTTTCCGGCGCTTCTGCCCCGGCTCGGGGTCGACGGCGCGCCCGCCGCGACGCGCGCCGCCGAGACGATCCTTGCCTGGATGGGGGATTGAACCGGGTCGAGAAAGGGCCGATTTGACTATTGCGCGCGGCCCCCGCGCGCCCTAAGGCAATGACCCGGCCTAGGGGTGTAGCTCAGTTGGTAGAGCATCGGTCTCCAAAACCGAGGGTCGGGGGTTCGAGTCCCTCCGCCCCTGCCAGTTTTAACAATAATAACAATTACTTAGACTATGCGAAAAAAAACACAGCATTTTCGCTCAGTGAAATAGGGTCACTATAGGGTCAAAGAGAGTTGCAATTATTTTTGGTTTCGCCCGGAGGCCCTAAACCATGCGCCTACCAGCTTTTCGCAATTTTCGTGCGGTGACTAATTCGAGCGTCCGGTAATTTTTTTTGCGCGAGCCAGAACTGGGGCGTCGATCATTCCGATATCGCTGCCTGCAGCGCCGCCATCGCCTGCTTGCTGAAGAACCGTTTTCGCCCACGCAAGCTCTTTTTCGCCGGGTTGAAAGACTTCATTGGCGATTTCTACCTGTTTGGGGTGGACGCATAGGGCACCCGAAAAACCAATAGCCTTGGCGCGATCCAAGGTGGTCCTGAAAAGCGCCATATCTTTATAATTGCCAAGCGAACCCGGCATACCGATTGCTGGAATGTTTGCTGATGCTGCGGCGAGTGCAACCCATTGTGCCGGCATCGACAACGCTTCCATTTCAGCGTGTAAGCCGGATTCAGTGGCAAAGTCCTCGCTTCCAAAAACCAGCGCTGAAACACTCGGACTCGCGGCGGCGATCTCGTTTGATCGAAACATTCCTTGGGGACTTTCAATCATTGGCAATAGTTTTAACGCCGCGCGATCCTTGTTGTACTTAAGCCAACAATTTTCGACAGCAGCAATATCACTGGCGTGATTAACTTTGGGAACAAGAAGAGGGGGCGAGAAATTTTTTGCCAAGCATTCAATGTCATCTGTACCGCCAGAATCAAGTTCATTGATCCGCACCATGACGCGTGCGCCTTTTTGATTTAGCGCTTCCAGAAGTGAAATTAGGCTTTTTCGCGCTTCTGATTTATCTGCGTCAGCGACACCATCTTCCATGTCGAGGATAATTGCGTCGGCGCCGCGCTGATGTGCTCGCGCGACCATATCGGGCCGCGATGCTGGGACAAAGAGATGTGATCTTAATTGGTCGATGTTCACGCTCAATTCCTGATTGTATGGCTGGATGGGCTACAAATTTTGAATTTACCGCAACGATGATAAATTGACCATCGTTCAAATAATATAGATATAGCTCATTGGACGGCTAAATTAGCCGATTTACGGATTCTTGACGTAGCCCGGGGCTGCTGTTAAATTAACGCTGTTCAAAAAAAAGAAATTTCGTATACGCCACGCGCGCAAGGAAGGAAGAATTGAGGCGATGTCTGCAACCCGAGATTTAGGAAAGCCGACTTGCGTATCCATTCCGCCGGAAAAGAAGGCGGCTTTTAGAGAATTGACGGCGTCGCCGGATTTTTCGGGGCCGACGATCATATTGGCTTTGATCGTTATCCCTGTTGTGTTGACGGTTGACATATTGGCGATCACCGGCGCGGCGCCGCTTTGGGGTGGGCTGATTGTGAACACCATAGTCTACTATTTCTTCTTCACCGTTATTCATGACGGCGTTCATCGGTCGATCAGCACCAATAAAACGTTGAATGACTTTATTTGCCAATCGGCCGTCTCCGTGTATGCGCCTTTTGCCGCGATGTCGCTTTTTCGGTGGGCGCATATGGAACACCATCGGTTTACCAATGACGAAAAAGATCCCGATATTTGGTGTCATGGTTCAGCATGGACGTTGCCATTCAGGTGGATGACGATCGATGTGTACTACGCATATCGCGCATTCACTTCCGACAATCCAAACATGAAGCGAATTTTGAATGAAACGACGCCATTCATAATTGGAGGTATTGCATTCATTATCGGGATTATCGCTCTTGGGTATGGATTTGAACTTCTTATGCTCTGGTTTATCCCTTCGCGCTTAGCGTTTATCGGGATTGGATATGCTTTTTTCTGGCTTCCTCATGCGCATTGGCCCGACGATGAGCGCAGCTTGAAGCAGTCGGAGAATTTCACGCTGGCGACGTTAACGCGCACCGGCAACGAATGGATCATGAGCCCGTTGCTGCAGTATCAGAACTATCACCTTATTCATCACCTTTGGCCGACAACGCCATTTTACAACAATGTCAAGTTATGGCGCCTTCTTGAGCCAGAAATGAGAGAGAGAGATCTTGCGCTAGTGACCGGTTTTCAGACGCACCCTGAATACCGAATAAGGTCTCCCGACGCCGCTGTCGGGGCCGCCTAGATTCATGAAAAAGTATAAATGCCGATACTGCAGTCATATCTATGATGAGGCGGAAGGCGATCCGGATTCCGGCGTCGAGCTAGGGACCAAATTCGAAGACATTCCTGACGATTGGTATTGCCCGGAATGTGGCGCTGTAAAAGGTGATTATGACCTTGTTGAAGAGTAATTGCGGATCGCAATTTTGAGTTAAATATCGCGTGCACGTTGTTGCAGGTGATGCTTTCGAGAAAAACAAATGACTGAGCTTTCGCATCCGAGCGGTCACGCCGCAAGAACACCCGATAAGCCAGCCTATATCATGGGCGATACCGGGGAAGTCGTTACGTACAAACAACTCGATGAAAGATCTTCGCGTGGGGCTAACGTGTTTCGTTCGCTGGGCGTGAAGCCAGGCGAGCATGTCGCGATATTGATGGAAAACCATCCTCGGTTCTTTGAAATCGTTTGGGCGGCGCAAAGAGCAGGAATCATATTTACGGCGATCAGCAGCCACCTACTGGAAAAAGAAGTCGCCTATATAATCGATAATTGCGATGCAAAAGTTTTGGTCACATCGCCAAAATTAGAGGGCGTTGCAGCAGATGCGTTGGCCTCAATTTCACGAAGCATTGAAGCATACGCCGTCGATAAACCTGAGCGCTTTAAAAGTTGGCAAGAGGCGCTCGATGCGGCGCCGGTCGAACCGCAAGGGCCGGAGTGCGCTGGCGTACACATGCTTTATTCGTCGGGAACGACGGGTCATCCAAAAGGCGTTTATCCGGTCTGGGCGCCAGATCGCACGCTCGACCACATTGAGCCGGGCATGGCGGCGTTGCGCGATTTCTTCGGTATTAATAACGACACCGTATACCTCTCGCCCGCGCCGCTATATCACGCCGCACCCTTGATCTTCAATCAATTGGTGATGTTTCAAGGCGGCGCCTCCATCATTATGGAAAAATTTGATGCGGAGGCTGCTCTTGAGCTTATCGAAAAACATGGCGTAACGACCGCTCAATTTGTTCCGATCATGTTTGTACGGATGCTCAAGTTGAGTGAAGAACAGCGAAAACAATATGATGTAAGTTCCCTTCAAAAAGCGATCCACGCAGCGGCGCCGTGTCCTGTCGAAATAAAAAAACAAATGATCGATTGGTGGGGGCCGATTATCTTTGAGTATTACAGCTCCACCGAAAACGCTGGCGCAACGCTGCTCAATACCGAACAGTGGCAATCGCATCCGGGCTCGGTCGGCGCGCCGTTAGGCTGCGTTATTCATATTCTGGATGAAGATGGAAACGAGTTGCGAGCTGGAGAAATTGGCGAGGTTTTCTTTGAAAATCCGCACATGAATTTCGAATACTATAAAGAGCCGGAAAAAACGGCCGAAACGCGCAACAATAAGGGCTGGGCGACTGTCGGCGATATTGGTTTCGTCGATGATGATGGCTTCTTGTACCTTGCAGACAGAAAAGACTTCATGATCATTTCGGGCGGCGTGAACATTTATCCGCAGGAGATAGAAAACACACTCATCATGCATCCCAAAGTAGCAGATGTCGGCGTTTTTGGCATTCCAAATGAAGAATTTGGCGAAGAAGTTAAGGCCGTCGTTCAACCGGCAAGCGAGAGCTTTGATGCAGATGAACTGGAAGCAGAACTCATCGCTTGGTGCCGCGAAAACATTTCCGCAGTTAAATGTCCGCGCTCGATAGACTTCGACATGGCGTTGCCGCGCCTGGACAATGGGAAGCTTTATAAAAACAAGATTGCTGCTGCCTATCGCGCGGCGGCAAAGTGAGCGTCGGTATGGGCGTAAGTAATAATTCAATGTGTCGAGAAACCGCGCTGGTGACAGGCGCCGCTGGCGGCATTGGACGGGAAATTGCGCAAGAGCTTGCGGCGCGCGGCTGCGATATTATTGCGGTCGATCAATCACAAGAAGGATTGGCGTCGCTATCAAAGGATATTGAAAGCCGCCATCAGGACCGAACAGTTACGCTCCTCACTCTTGATCTTGCCCGGCCAGAAGCGGCTGAGGAGTTATTCAATTTGTGTGTAGAGCGTGGAATCGTTGTCGACATTCTTGTGAACAATGTCGGTTTTGGGAAAATGGGGGAGCATATTGAGCAGTCCCCTGACGTTATCAGAAATATGGTGACGCTCAACAACACGCTTTTGATGGAGTTGTGCTTGCGTTTCGGGAAGCAGATGAAAGAACGCAGGTCTGGAAAAATTCTCAACGTCGCATCGTTAGTCGGCTTTTCCGCGTCACCGTACTTTGCCGCCTATAGCGGCACGAAAGCATCGACATTGGCGTTTAGCACAGCGTTTGCGCAGGAAATGTCTGACTACAACGTCACCGTATCTTGCTTGTGTCCTGGGACGACAGAAACTCAATTTTTGAATGTCGCAGCGTCTAATACTGAGGCTGCGCGTGGTATGCGGCGTTTTGCTTCGGCGTTCATCGCGGATCCAAAGACGGTCGCGAAAGCGGGTATTGAAGGCCTTCTTAAAGAAAAGATTGTCAACGTTCCGACGGCTTTTCTCAAAGCGCAAGCGATCATCCTCGACGCGCTTCCGGCGCCTTTCGTCTCAGGTTTCGTTAAGCGAAGCATCAAGAAAGGCAACAAGCGTGAGAGTGCGGCGGCGTCCACTGCCGAAGAGGCGGTCTAACAGATGAATACTAGATCTCTTTTCTCGTCCGATCATGAAATGTTTCGCGAAATGGTGCGAAAATTCGGTGCTCAGGAGGTTCGTCCGAATTTGGAAGCGTGGGATGACGCGGAAGATACTGGTACGGAGATTTGGAGGCGTTGTGGTGCGGCCGGACTTTTGTGTCCGACGCTTTCTGAGACCTATGGCGGCGCCGGCGCTGACCGACTTTACTCGATGATCGTTCTTGAAGAATTGGGCCCGCTTGGAGGCTTTGGGTTATCGATGGCGATGCATTCCGATATCGTCGCTCGGTATCTTGAACGATATGCTACAGAATCGGTAAAAAGAGAATTTCTTCCCAGAATGGTCTCAGGTGATTGCATTGGCGCGCTCGCGATGAGCGAGCCCAGTGCGGGATCGGACCTAAAAGCCATTAAGACGCGGGCGGTTAAAGACGGTGACTCATTTATCTTAAATGGATCCAAGATTTTTATCAGTAATGGATTTTACAGCGGTGTCGTTATTGTTGTCGCCAAGACGGATGCTGAATTGGGCGCAAAGGGTGTCAGCCTGTTTGCTGTTGATCCCGCATCGGCCGGATTTGAAAAAGGGAAAAAACTGAAGAAAATTGGGCTTCGATCGCAAGATACGGCGGAACTTTTCTTTAACGATGTTCGCGTGCCCGCAGAAAACCTTCTTGGTGATGAGAACTGCGGCTTCATCTATTGCATGGAGGAATTGCCCTGGGAGCGTCTGCAAATCGCAATTCTTTCAATCGCCTGGTGTGAACTCATGATCGAGCTTACGGTCGAGTATGTTCGCGAACGTGACGTTTTCGGCCGCAAGGTCAGCGATTATCAAAATACGCAGTTCAAACTCGCGGAATTGGCGACCGAGACAACGATCGGACGCACTTTTGTCGATGAATGTATGAAGAGGGAGCTGGAGGGTTCTCTGGACACAGTTACGGCGTCTATGGCGAAGACATGGTGCTCCGATCTTCAGGGACGAGTCGCCGATGAATGCGTTCAACTCCATGGCGGTTATGGATTTATGCGCGAATACGAGATTGCCAGAGCATGGACTGACGCACGCGCACAGAGAATTTATGGCGGTACGAACGAAATAATGAAAGACTTGATCGCGCGCTCGATGTTTGGGCGCCAAAAATCATCGTGATGTGATCATAAGGAACGCTCATCCGATGCAATCCAAAAATACACCTTGTAATACTATCGTTCGGAATTTGGATTCCCTCAGCGATTTGTTCCAGGAGGTTGTCGTAGCGCTCGCAGAGCGCACATTCTCGAATGGCGCCGACGCGCAGGATGATCACCAGACAATGTGTTTCGATCTTGCCTTCGTCGCAGCTGAACTGTCGGCCGCTGTGGCGTTGTTCGAAGAGGCGGAAGATAAAAAATGCGATCTTACCTCGTCACTAGCGAACGCGTTTGCGACAGCGACGCTGCCGTCCGCAGCGCTTCGTTTGAAATCTATAATGGCGGAGTGTGCGCTCCCCGTTCATTCCGTGGATGTGATCTCCAATGAAATACTCTCATTGGGGCGTGTGCGTATTCTCGAAGAGCTTGGTGACAAAGTCATTCAATCAGGCGACGCCTATCGTGCAAATTCAATTAACGAAGATATCGATTTGGCGAGGGAAATGTTCTGGCGTTTTGGCCAAAACGTAGTGGCGCCTTTAGCGGAAGAAATTCACCGGAACGATCTGACAATTCCTGAGGAAATACTATCGCCATTGCGCGAAATGGGCGTCTTTGGCCTTTCTATTCCTGAGCGTTATGGCGGAAGTGCGCCTGACGGCGGTGAGAATACGGCGGCGATGATTGCGATTACAGAAGCGCTTTCTTCGGCTTCATTGGGCGCTGCCGGCAGTTTAATCACCCGTCCGGAGATATTATCCCGCGCAATCCTTGAAGGCGGCACCGATCGTCAAAAAGAAACTTGGCTTCCTCGATTGGCTGCCGGTGATCCCCTTTGCGCCATCTCGATCACAGAACCGGATTTTGGGTCGGATGTTGCGAGTTTGAACCTTCGCGCGACGCGTGCGGATGGCGGATGGGTCTTAAACGGCGCTAAGACCTGGTGCACATTCGCAGGCAAAGCTGGCGTCATCATGCTCGTTGCGCGTGCTGGTGATGAGGCCGGTCATAAAGGTTTGAGTATTTTCCTCGTCGAAAAACCAACAACGGAAGACCACGAGTTTGTTGTTGAGCAATCCGGCGGCGGACGTATGACCGGAAAGGCAATCGCGACCATCGGTTATCGCGGGATGCACAGTTATGACATGTCTTATGAAAATTTCTTTGTCCCGAACAGTCATTTGCTTGGTGAAGAAGAAGGGCTTGGGCGAGGGTTCTATATGACGATGGCGGGTATGACTGGCGGGCGCATACAAACGGCAGCGCGCGCCTGCGGGGTCATGTCCGCTGCAATAGACGCCGCCATAACCTATGCGGGGGATCGTAAGGTCTTTGGAAAGCCGTTGGCGAGCTATCAACTGACAAAATCGCGAATCGCAGAAATGGCGGCGCGTTACCGGGCTTGTCGTGCGCTTGCCTACAAAGTTGCAGTGATGATTGACGAGGGCCACGGCCGGATGCAGGCAAGCCTAGTAAAACTTTTGGCGTGCCGGTCAGCTGAATTAGTTACCCGCGACACGCTCCAGCTCTATGGCGCAATGGGCTACGCGGAAGAAACGCCGGTCTCGCGCTATTTTGTCGACGCCCGTGTTCTTTCGATTTTCGAGGGAGCCGAGGAGACGCTGGCGATTAAGGTCGTTGCTCGCGAATTGCTACGCCGGAAACAAAATTGAACCGATTTTTTCAGTTGCGGAATAGGGCTTATTTATTGTAAGTTCGAAAAAAGAACTCGCATAAGGAATGGGGTGTTGTGATGCAAAACAGCCAAGTGAATTTTGACAGTCTAATTACGTCAAATCGTGTACACGGATCGCTCTACAGCGACGAAGCCCTGTTTCGTGAGGAGCTAGAAAAAATCTGGTTCCGAACATGGGTTTACGTCGGGCATGAGTCGGAGGCGCCGAACCCGAACGATTTTGTGATGAAGTCAATCGGTCCCCAACCGATTATCATGGTTAGAAACAAGGATGGCGAGCTGCGTCTTCTGCAAAACCGATGCCCCCATAGGGGAAACCAGGTTTGTGTGAAGAACAGCGGCAACGCGAAGATGTTTACATGCCCTTATCACAGTTGGACGTTCTCGAATTCGGGCGAGCTCATAGGATACGCATTCCCAGATGGGTATGCAGGCCATCCGGACGCAGATAAAACGAAACTCGGGCTCGCTCGGGTTCCGCGTGTTGCCAGCTATCGTGGTTTCGTTTTTGGGTCGATGGCTGAGGAAGGTCCATCCCTCGAGGAGCACCTTGGCGGCGCCGCTGAAACACTTGATCGGCTCTGCGAAACGTCGCCTGAGGGTGAAATAGAAATTACCGCTGGGTTTTTGCAGCACAAGACCCAGAGCAACTGGAAATTTCTGGTAGAGAACGAGACGGACGGCTACCATCCGGCGTTTGTACACGCGTCTATTTTCAATGTCGCCGATAGCGGTATCGGCGGTCTTTATGGCGCCGAGTCCACGGCGCTTGCCCGCGATTATGGCAATGGCCACACAGAAAACGACTTACGGCCGGAATTTCGCAAATTTGACGAGCCGCTCAGATGGTTCGGAACCGATGAAACGAGATTGCCGGACTATGTGAGTAAAATGAACGCAGCCTATGGTGAAAAGCGCGCGCGTGAAATCATGGTTGATGGCACGCCGCATGTGATGATTTATCCAAACTTGTTCATTGCCGAAATTCAGCTGTTTGTTATTCAGCCAACAGCAGTCAATCAGACTATTCAACATGTAACAGCACTCCAGTTTAAAGGCGCGCCGGATCTCAACCGGCGAATGCGGCAGCAGACCATGGGATCTGTTGGGCCTGCGGGTTTTCTGCTTGCGGATGACAGCGAAATGTATGAACGCACGCAGCGGGGGGTCGAGTCGCGTGATCCAGAATGGCTGTTCCTGGGGCGTGGCGAGCAACGCGAAACGCGTGATGAAAATGGTTTTCGCGTCAGTCACACGACGGATGAAACGCCGTCTCGGGGCATATGGCGTCACTACAAATCATTGATGGAGGCGTGATCATGGCGACCGTCGCTGTAAGCTCTGAAACTTCGCAGGAAGTTCAAAAAACAACCGACCTTTCGCTTTATCATCAGGTCAGTCAGTTTCTTTTTGAAGAAGCCCGCCTGCAAGATGATCATGAATATGATGATTGGGAGGCGTTGTGGACTGACGACGCCATATATTGGATTCCAGCAAATGGCGCCGATATCGATCCCGAAAATAAAATGTCAATCATCTACGATAACCGATCACGGATCGGATTGCGCGTGCGCCAGCTGAATAGTGGAAAGCGATTTTCACAGGAACCGAGGTCAAGCATCTGCCGTACCGTTTCCAATATCGAAGTGCGGGAGCTAGATAACGGCGAAATTGAAGCGCGAACAAATGCAATGATTTTTGAGTCCAACCTTAGAGGCGAGCAACTTTGGTCAACAAGAAATACATTTTTGTTACGTCGTGAAGGGGATAGCTTCAAAATGACGAAAAAGATCGTTGTGCTGACGAATAACGACAAAGCGATATATACGCTGGCGTTTTTAATATAGCGCCGCAAATAACCAAACGAAAAGTTGGCCATGCAGGGAATTGAAAAAATGCAGCGAGAAGAATTTGGCGGCGGAGATATTCTTCTCGCCCGCAACAGCGCCATTGCCGAGATAACATTTAATCGCCCCGAAGCGTCGAATGGGATGACCGTTAATTTTTTGCTTGCACTTTACAATGCGGTCATGACGGTCCATGGCGACAAGTCTTTAAGAGTGTTGGTGCTGAAGGGGGCGGGTAAGAATTTTTGCGCCGGCGGCGATGTCAAAGACTTTGCATCCAAAGGGGAGGCGCTTCCGGATTATCTCCGACAGGCGACTTCTTACCTCGGGAATATTGCTGGAGCGCTGATTCACCTCAAAATTCCCGTTATCGCCTCTGTCCATGGATATGCTGCGGGCGGCGGCGGGTTCGGGCTTGTTTGCGCATCCGACTTTGTTGTCGCTTCGCAGTCAGCAAAGTTCTTAACCGGCGCCACCCGCGCTGGAATGGCGCCGGATGCGGGCGCGACGGTGACGCTTCAACGGCTCGTCGGAATGCGGCGCGCAATGGATTTATTTATGCGCAATCGGCCGATCGAAGCCGATGAAGCTTTGAAGATCGGATTGATCTCGCAGGTCGTCGCCGACGACGATCTTGAATCTGGAACCCAGAAGCTTGCAGCTGAACTGGCGCAAGGCGCGCCGCTCGCATTGGCCGAGACCAAAAGAATGCTGTGGAATGGAATTGGAACGAATGTAGAGACCTGTCTGCCGGAAGAATCTCGGGCCGTTTCTGAATTGTCCGGCACTGAGGATGCGCGTGAAGCATTGGCTGCGGTGATCGAAAAACGCAAACCTCAATTTAAAGGACGGTAAAAGACGTGGCTTCAGTCTTCAGCTCAGATGGATTGCAAGGCAGACGCGCACTGGTCACGGGCGGTTCCGCCGGGATCGGTTTGGCGATTGCCCGCAGTCTTTCTGCTGCTGGGGCAGACATTGTTATCACCGGCCGAGACGCCAGGGCCGGAAAGGTTTCAGCCGAATTCGGCGGAAAGTTTATTGCTTTTGATGTCGCTGACCCAAATGGCGCGCAATCCTGTCGTGACGAAATCGGTCCCGTCGATATACTCATTAATAATGCCGGCGTTGATCAACATGGCTTCTTCACAAATTCCGATCTCGACGAATGGCGACGATTGCTCGATGTCAATTTGACGGGCGTTTTGAGCGTTACCAGGGCGTTTCTTCCGGACATGCAAGACCAAGGATTCGGACGCCTGATCAATATTGCGTCAGAGGCTGGAAGGCGCGGGTCACGCGGCGGTTCTGTTTACGCTGCTGCGAAAGGCGGGGTCATCGCCTTTACCAAATCGATTGCCCGCGAGTCTGCTAAGTTTGGCGTGACATCGAATGTCGTTTTGCCCGGTCCTGTCGATACGCCGCTATTGAAAAAAGCAATTGAAAAAGGCGGCGAGAAAATTTTGGGAGCGATGACCGGGGCGACTCTTCTAGGAAGACTTGGGACGCCAGAGGAAGTTTCAGGATTAGTCGTATTTCTTGCTTCAGATGAAGCGAGCTTCATTACGGGCGAAGTTATCGGCGTCTCCGGGGGCATGGGTGTATGAGCGACCTCAGCCCCGTTGACCGTGTTGCCGAGCGCGTCCTCGATATTTATCGAGGTTGGGGACGGGACACCCCGCACAGTGAACGCCGCCGCGATTGGGATAATCTATTTATCAATCCTTCAACAGAGGAACGGCTGGAGCGATTTTCCATCGAAAGTGTGCCGGCGGCATGGGTTCGCCCGCGCAAAAATACTGAAAATGGCGCATTGCTTTATGTTCACGGCGGCGGCTTTCAAGTTGGTTCCATAACATCGCATGCAGAGCTCGCTGCGCGCATTTGCGATCAAACTGGAATGCCAACGCTGATCATAGATTACTGCTTGGCGCCCGAGTCACAATTTCCAGAAGCACTCGACGATACGCTTGCGGCGTATCACTTCCTGTTGGAACAGGGCTTTGACCATTCGAGAATTGGACTCATCGGCGATTCGGCAGGCGCAAATCTGATCTTGGGCGCCGTCTTGTCAATTCTGCAAAACAGCGAAAATGCGCCTGGCGCGCTTGCACTTCTGTCTCCCTGGACAGATATGCAATTACGCGGAGCCAGCTATGAAACGCGGGCCGATGTTGATCCGATTCACCAGCGCAGTTTGCTTGAGCGAACCGCAGCTGCGTATCTCGGCAAACATGATCCAGCCGATCCGATCGTATCGCCGCTCAACGCATCCCTTGAGGGATTTCCGCCGACGCTGATTCAGGTTGGCGATCGTGAAACCGTACTCAGTGACGCGGAAGATTTCGCGCATCGTCTTTCTGAACATGGTGTTGAGTGTGAATTTCAAAATTGGCCAAATATGATTCACGTTTTTCAGCAATTCCCGGAAGATCTTGTTGAGGCGCGCGAGGCAGTTGCAAATATCGCTGACTTTATCAAAACAAAGCTAGGCGAGGCGAAATAATGGCCGAATCATTTGGCTTTGTAGCTGACCGATCTCGCGTTGACTTCGCCGCCACATTTTTTACAGATAACATCTGCGACAAGGCGCTTACGGCAAGGCGTGTGAATCAGCCGCAACCTTTTCTTGTCATCAACGTCGAGCCATTTCTCGCCCCATTGCTCAAGCAATATAAAAATTGTGTAGATATCGCGGCCTTGATCGGTCAAAAGGTACTCAAAACGGGGCGGGCGTTCCTCATATTGACGTTTCCAAATCATGTTTTCTTCGACCAACCGATTGAGGCGCATCGTCAAAACACTGCGCGAAATGCCAAGGTTTCGTTGAAATTCATCGAAGCGGCGAACGCCAAAGAAAAGCTCCTGCAGAACTTTAAAACTCCACTTATCAGAGAAAATCTCAAGAGCGCTTTCGACCGCGCGTGGACGAAAATTGGAAACTTTTCGATCAGTCATCGAGCAAAGCCAATTCAACAAATGACACGATACTATCCTAAGGGTTTGTCGCGAACGTCAAGGGAAGCCTTTGTGAAACTTAAACTTGAACCGCGGCGCAGATGCGTAAGCGACTTAAAGAGGGCGGCATGACAGGGATTGTTGGGTTTGGCGCTTATTTGCCGCGTCTCAGGCTGTCGCGCGCATCGATCTATGAAGCGAATAAATGGTTTGCTCCTGGGTTAAAGGGAAAAGCAAAAGGAACGAAGGCGCTTGCGAATTGGGACGAAGATGTAAATACAATGGCCGTTGAGGCGTGCCGCAATATTTTTGGCGGCGGCCAAAGCCGTGAAACTGTGGGCGACTTATATCATTGTTCGACGACCCACCCATTTGCGGACCGATTAAACGCTGGAATTTTAAAGGAAGCGTTGCGCCTCACCGATGATACGAATGCCTTCGATATGGCCGGAAGCTCGGCGAATGCTGTCAATGCGGCGCCGGTGGCGATGGCGAGTGCAAAAGCGTCAGGTAAAGTATCGCTAGTTGTAGCAGCCGATAGTCGGAGGGCGCGGGCTGCCAGTGCTGCTGAGTTGTCGTATGGCGACGGTGCGGGCGCTTTAGCGTTTGGTACGGATAATGTTCTCGCTGAGATCTTAAGCCATTCACGCTCTACAATCGACTTTGTTGATCAATTTCGGCAAGCGGGCAATGACATAAATTACGAATGGGAAGAGCGTTGGGTTCGCGATGAGGGCGTTGCTTCCTTTGTTCCAAAAGTGATCACCGATGCCCTGAGCAAAGCGGGCCTCGACGCCAGCGCCATAGATAAGTTTGTGTTCCCGGTGCGCTTTACTCGCATGGATGCGAAAATCGCGAAAATGACAGGTATTGATCCAGAGCGGATCGCCGCGCCGCTGCATGAGCAAATAGGAGATACCGGCGCTGCGAATACAATGATCCACTTGGTCCAAGCGCTGGAGGAAGCGGGCCCTGGTGAGACAATCCTAGCTGTGGAGTTCGGCGGCGGTGCATCGGCGACAATTTTGCGTATGACGGAGCGCTGTAAATTATATGCGCCCCACCAAAGCGTAAGCGCTTTGCTGGAGCGCGGAAAAACTGAAGAAAACTATACAAAGTTTCTGAGCTTCAAAGGCCAGCTTGATTTAGACAAAGGCATGCGCGGCGAGCAGGATCGCAAAGCAGCGCTGAGCACACTCTATCGTCACCGCAAATCTATTCTTGGTTTTGTCGCTGGGAAGTGCCGAGAAACCGGCAGTGTTTCCTTTCCGCCAACACGGTTTTCTTATGACCTGCAAGGAGCGCTTCTTGATACGCAAGAGGACTATCCGCTGGCCGATAGGCGAGGGCGCGTCCTCAGCTGTTCTGCAGAAGCGCTCTCTTACTATCCGGCGCCGCCGCATCAATATGGCCAAGTCGATTTTGACGGCGGCGGACGGGTCCTGATGGAATTTACCGATGTTGATCCGGGCGACGTAGAGGCCGGCGCCGAAGTTGAGATGGTATTTCGCGTAAAGGACCGAGACGAGCGCAGAAATTTCACACGATATTTTTGGAAAGCAACGCCGCTGTCGCACTAACGCGCCTAGTTAAGAAAAGGATTTCATCATGGCGAAGGGCATTAAGGATAAAGTCGCCATACTTGGTATGGGGTGCAGCCGGTTTGGCGAGCGATGGGATGCAAGTCCGGAAGATTTGATGGTGGAAGCCTATCAGGAAGCGATGGAAGACGCCGGCATTTCACCATCGGAATTGGAGGTTGGGTATTTTTCAACGCATATGTCGGATGTCGGAACCGGGCGCGGCGGCTTGCCGATGGCGATTGCTCTTCGTTTGCCGAATATTGGTGTTACTCGTGTCGAGAATTTTTGCGCTGGCGGGACAGAAGCGTTCCGCGCTGCTGCTTACGCCGTTGCCGCGGGGGTTTGCGATATTGCAATTGCGGTCGGCGTCGAAAAACTGAAAGATACCGGCTATGGCGGTTTACCAGTTGCGCAAGTCGGCGCCTATATTCCGCAATGGTATCCGGCTGTTGTGGCGCCTGCGAACTTTGCTCAACTTGCAAGCGCCTACAGCGCAAAACATCGGGTGGACAAAGACACCCTAAAACGCGCAATCGCTCATGTGTCAATTAAGAGTCACGATAACGGCTCGAAAAACCCAAAGGCGCACTTGCGTAACAAAATTACAGAAGAGCAAGTCTTGAACGCACCAATGGTCGCTGAGCCGTTGGGACTATTTGATTGTTGCGGTGTCTCGGACGGCGCCGCAGTTGTAATCTTAGCGCGCCCCGAAATTGCAAAAGCACACGGCAAATCTCCGATTATTGCATTCAAAGCGCTCCAAGTTGCAACCTCTAATGGTTGGGAAATGCAATCGAATGATTGGGACGGAAGCTATGTGCATACAGCGCGAATCGCAGCGCAGCGCGCTTATGAAGAAGCTGGCGTGCAAAACCCCCGTGACGAAATTAGCATGCTGGAAGTGCACGATTGCTTTTCCATTACCGAGCTTGTGACCATGGAAGACCTTCAACTCTCAAAAGACAGCGAAGGCTATAAGGATGTCCTGGATGGTCGCTTTGATGCTGAGGGTGAAAACCCATGCCAAATTGATGGCGGGCTAAAATGTTTCGGCCACCCGGTGGGCGCAAGCGGCATTCGGATGTTGTATGAAATGTATTTGCAACTCAATGGCCGCGCCGGCGACCGTCAGCTCACGGACCCTCGGCTGGGATTGACGCATAATTTAGGCGGTCAACCTTCGCAGAATGTTTGCTCAATTTCTATTGTTGGCCATCTCGATGGGTGAGCGCTTTGAAGAATATCATCGTAGATACGCCTGAAGATTACGTGCTTCGGGTACGCATCAATAGGCCGGGCAAACGAAACGCCATTGACTACAATGTGCGCGAAGAAATCTATAACGCCCTTGAGAGCAACATCCCGATTAACTCGGACGGGAACGAAAGAGATACGCCTCGAAAGTTTCGCGCTCTCATATTTGGCGGTGTTGAGGGCAACCTTTCCGCCGGCGGAGACTTGCCGTCAATGGAAGGACTTAGTCGGCAAGAAGCAGTTGATCGCCTTGCGCATATTCATCGTTTGTGCCGCTATGTTGCGAATATAGATGTTCCGGTGTTGACTTGTGTCAACGGTGCGGCGGCAGGGGCGGCGATCGGACTTGCGCTGTTGGGCGACTATATCATCGGCGAACGAAACTCCCGCATCATTGTACCTTTCCTGAAGCTTGGCCTGATTCCAGATTGGGGAATGATCCAAACTTTACCGGCGCGGGTAGGGTTGCCCGCGGCGCGGCGGATGATATTTGAAAGTCAGACGATCGATGCTGAAGAAGCGCATAAGATTGGTTTCTTTGACACTCTTGTCGATGAGGGCGCCGGTGAAGTTGAAACCATAAAAAAAGCGACACGTCTTGCGCAATTGCCGATGCATGCATTTGGGCTCGTCAAACGACAACTTAGCACGCCAAACTTCAACGAAATTCTGGATGACGAGTTGAGCAATCAGGTGAGTTGCTTGACTGGTCCGGAGTTTGATGAAGGATTTAAAAGTTTTATGGAAAAGCGTCGTGCCGACTTTAAAAAGCTCTAGAATATCGTGTCTTGGAGAGTTTGCGCATTAAGTCCTAGGCGCGAACAGCAGCAGTCGCTTCCATGGCGGTCCTGCCGTCGCCGCCAAGCGCTTTGAGCGTAATGTTGTTTCTCTCCGGCCGACCGACAAGATACAGTTTTTGTCCTTCGTAAAGCGGCGCTTTTGCACGAAATTCGAAACTGGCCAGCCTGTTGTTTCCAAGTTCACTCGCACAAAGTTGCAACAGCAACGTCGCCGTCAGCGGTCCGTGTACGATGAGCGCTGGATAAAGTTCCTGCTCGACAGCATAGGCCCTGTCATAGTGAATTCGGTGCGAATTAAACGTCAATGCGGAATAGCGAAAAAGCAAAGCCGTATTAGGGGTCACTTCGCGGCGCCACGGCCAGTCGCTAAGGTCAAACGACATATCGTCGTCAGGAAGCGGCGTACTCTTAGTTGGATGATCCCGATAAACGATAGATTGTCGTTCCTCGATCAATTTCTGACCGTCACAACTGGTAATGTGATCAATTTCGACAAATATCAGATCGCCGCTTTTTCCGATCTTTTCTTCAATCGAGCGAATGTTCGACTGGCGCATGACGACCATGTTGGGCGCCAATGGCGCTAAAAAGCGAACCGACGAGGCCGCCCACATACGACGCGGAAAAGGAAGCGGCGGTATGAACTCGCCGAGCGGCGGATGTCCGTCTTCTTTCAGTTGCTTCGTATCCGCGTCCGGCAGGCACAAACACCAATGAACACCGTCAGGCGCAATTTCTTCGGGCGTATTCAAATCGAGAGTAGCGCTAAATCGTCGAAGTATCGCCGGGCTGACGATATCTTCGCGAACCTCCGATCTTCCGATCCATGTATCCCAGTTGTCGGCCAAATTACGTTTCCTCACGCGATTGCAACGATGTTGCGATCGATCAAATCGCCGATCGTTTTTTGGGTCAATTCGAGATGCTCCAGAAGTATTTCTTCCGTATGCTTTCCAAGCGCCGGCGCCGGGCGGGCGTCATTACGTTCCAAGTCCAGGATTGTTCCCGGAGCGCCCGCGGCAGGATAATCAAGACCGCTTGGCTGAAAAACTTCCGAAAAAAGCGGGTTCGCGTCAATCATGGCTGGATCGAGCGCTGCTTCACGCACTGTTCTATATGGTCCCCATACAATCCCCGCTGCATCGAATTTGGAGGCTATCTCATCGAAAGAAACAGCGCCGATTTTTTCTTCCAGCAGGGGAAACAAGCGCTCGCGATGGGCAAATCGCGCGCCTTCGTCTTGCGCGAAGTCGACACCAAGCTCGGATTCGATGTTGGCTGCTGCGTCTTCTATTTCCAACAGTCGCGTAAGCGTAGACCAGTGTTTTGGCGTGACCACCGTCAGCATGACCCGCTTACCCTCAGAAGTTTCAAAGTCACGCCCAAACATGCCGAATATTGCATTGCCGGTTTTCGGCCGATCAGATCCAGAAACGAGCACTTCCGCCAATTGGCCGAGGTTGGAAAGCGTCGCCGCGGCCATGTCGTCAAGCGGAATGCGTACTTCGATACCTTCGCCAGTGAGGCGGCGATGACGTTCCGCCGAGACCATCGTAAAAGCAGCATAGGCGCCTGTCAGCAAGTCCCACGCGGGAAGAACATGATTAACGGGGGAGGCAAGGTCCTCAGGACCCGTCATGAACGGATAGCCGACCGCACAGTTCACCGTGTAATCCACCGCAGGTTTTCCATCTCTTTTTCCCATGACGCGAATAGCGATGAGATCGTCCCGTTTGGCTTTCAATTTGTCATAGGACAAAAACCCGGCTGCAGGATAATTCGTCAGAAAAAGGCCGCAGTTCACTCCCGACGCCGTGATCAATTGCGTGACGAGTTCCCGGCCTTCGGGCGATTTCAGATCGACAGCGATGGAACGTTTTCCTTTGTTCAGCCCCTCCCAATAAAGGCTTGCGCCATCATCGGTTACTGGCCAGCGCCTGAAATCCGGTCCGCCGCCAATTTGATCAAAGCGAATGACGTCTGCGCCCATTTGCGAAAGATAAAGTCCCGCGCTTGGGGCGGCCACAAAGGACGCACCCTCAATCACGGTCATCCCTTTCAGTATTCCGTACACAGTATAATATCCATTGTTTTTCGTTTTCTGTTGCGCAAACTATCCGCGACATTGTTAATCGGGTCAACGAATTCTTTTGAAAATTTATCAATAAAGGGTATCGCCAATGTCTGATGCGCCAAGGAACCCCATATCTTACCGAACAGAAAATGGCGTTGCAGTCATTGAGATCAATAATCCGCCGGTAAACGCACTTTCTTTTCCCGTGCGAAGCGGCATCGCTGACGCGCTCGCGAAGGCGACGGAAGACAATGCAATTCAATCCATTATTTTGACAGCATCCGAAAAAATGTTTTCCGCTGGCGCTGATATTCGAGACTTTGGGAAGTCGCCAAGACAACCGTCATTGCGTGACGTCATTGCTCTTCTTTCTGATTCAAAAAAAACCAGTCATTGCTGCGAGAGATGGTTCTTTTGGCGCCTGATTAAGGCGGGCTGTTGGTTCGCGTAGAGCTTCAGCGCAGACGCCCTGCTTTGATTTTCGTGCGTATGCGTCATTGCCGGACCACTTGCAATCTTGTTCTCGCCAGTATAATTAACAGCGTTAAAATAAAGAGGTGTTGAATTCATAAGCCGTTGGCCCGCTAGTTGAATTCGCGCGATATGCAAGGAAAAGCAGCAAATGTTGACACTTGCCGAAACGAATGATGCCGTCGACCCGGCTCTTGCTGAATTGAGCCGTGCATTCAACGCACACAAAGCTGCATTTGCCTCTGACTTTAATCCAAGCTGCAGCGAACGAGAACGTCGCCTGGACCGGCTCGTAGATGTATTGAACCAAAATGAAGACAAGATCGTCAGCGCTGTGTCGAAAGATTTTGGCCATCGTGCGCGGATGGAAACAATGTTTGGGGAGATCGTTGCGACGATCGGCGGGCTTAGTATGGCGCGTAGGAACGTCGGTAAATGGATGAAGCGTCGACGCGTGCCGACGCCGCTTCACATGCGGCCCGGTCATAGCTATATCGTACCGCAAGCGCTTGGTGTCGTTGGCATCATCGCGCCATGGAACTATCCGTTTTTCCTTGCGCTTTCTCCACTCGCGCCGGCGATCGCAGCGGGTAATCGCGTGATGATCAAGCCAAGCGAACTGACGCCGCATTCGAGCGACCTTTTGAAAGAGATGATTACTGAGGCGTTTCCGGATGGCGAAGTCACCGTCCATACTGGTGACGTCGAACTAGGCGCGGCTTTTTCTTCTCTGCCTTTTGATCATCTATTGTTTACTGGGTCGACCGCGGTTGGAAAAAAGGTCGCGGAAGCTGCAGCGCAAAACCTGACGCCCGTAACCTTGGAATTGGGCGGAAAGTCGCCGGCAATCATTGATCAATCAGCGAATTTGGAAAAAGCTGCGCGCTCAATCGTCTTCGGTAAGTCCTTCAACGCTGGTCAGACATGTGTTGCGCCAGATTATGTCTTGGCGCCGCGTTGGATAGTTGGCGCGGTTGTTAACGCGCTAGGGCAAGCATTTGAGAGCATGTATCCAGACGTCAATAGCACGTCGGATTACTCCTCGATTGTTTCTGATCGTCACTTTAGTCGACTGACCGCGCTTGTGGCGGACGCGGCTGCAAGCGGCGCAACAGTAATTGAGCTTGGAAACAATGCCTCCTTAGAGAGCCGCCGTAAAATGGCGCTGACTATAGTGATTGATCCATCGCGAGAGCTTGCCTTGATGCAGGAAGAAATTTTTGGACCGATTTTGCCGATTGTGCCCTATGAGTCAGTGAAAGGCGCAATCGATTATGTCAATGCCGGCGACCGGCCCCTAGCGCTCTACTGGTTTGGCGACGATGCTGATCGCAAGTCACAAATCTTGGCCGGCACTGTTGCCGGCGGCGTTACAATTAATGATACAAATTGGCATGTTGTTCAGGAGAACCTACCCTTTGGCGGCGTAGGCGCTTCGGGGCAGGGCGTCTATCATGGCGCAGCCGGATTCGAAACCTTTTCGCATATGAAACCCGTGTTCGAACAGAGTAGGTTTACGAATACGAAAATGCTTCAGCCTCCTTATTCTCCGCAAACAGAAAAAATACTCAATTTCTTACGAAGGTTTATTTAGAAAATTAAAAACCTTACAACCTGGTTGCGCCTATTGAGCAAACAATATGTCCATGGCCGCATCAGCAAGTTCGTCGAGAGTACGCCCTTCTTTTAGCTGATCATTCAATTCCAGCGTGATTAAACCATGCAGCATCGCCCAAGAAAGGTTGGTGAGTGTTCGGGGTTCTATATTAATCGAGCCTTCTTCGTGCGCAATTTCTGCAATATCCACAACATGATTGAATACAGTATGACGGGTCGATAGCCCGCGGGAATTCGTTTCTCTAATGGGTAAGGCAAACATAAATGTATAGTAGTCTGGATGATCCATTGCGAATTCCAGGAGCGCCCGCGCCGCCAATCGTAAGCGCTTGACAGGTTTGGCCCGGCGATTGTCTGCTTGTTCTAGAAACTCGTGCAGGATCAGCAACATTTCGTTTAGCAGTGAATCAAGCAGCTCGTCCTTGTTTTTGAAATAGCTGTATATCTTTGTGTGCGCTATTCCCATGCGCTCGGCGAGCCTTCGAAGGGAAAGTTGATCAATCCCATCCTCACCGAACAGTTCTAATGCCTCCGCTATGATATCCTGACGGATCTGTTCTGATTGTTCCGGTGAAAATGACGGGCGCGGCATGAAAACTCCATTTTGTTTGCAATGCTTCGAAAAACTTAGAGAAAGTCCAATTTGCGTGCAATGTTTCTATCTTACGTATCTCAAAATCGGAGCAAGACTAATTTTGATAACGAGTTTCATAGCGAGGTGATGGCGGTAAAGAGCCAAAGTGCGCAGCTCCCTCGCAGGCGCGGCGCGCCAGCCGGTTACCGACAAAAACGAGACAATAGCTTAAGAAAACGATCGCGGCTTCAGGAATGCGACGTCTCCTCACAATATTGAGGGTACACTAGGATTTATCAGTCTGCGGTCTTGCACTGTTATTCCTTACTGGTCGCAATGCTCATGCTCGCACATTTAGGAGTTATGAGGGCGGTTGATCGATCAAATACTCTTTTGATCATTGGAGTGCATTAACAAATAATAATCAGCTGATGCCGTCGACATTTGGTCAATCGATACTTTGTTTGTCATGCCTCACGCTTATAGCGGTCCTAAGGAAGAGTTCGCTCATTTCCACAACCGAGGATTTAATCACATCCTATGTTGCGGTGCAGAGCAAGTCGGATGGCCTGAACCGTCCCAAAATCTTACGGAGTAGGTGTGGCTTTGCTGCAATTCTCGACTTGTTTTGGGGTTTTAAGTGAATGCGGCGAATTGACAAACCACTGTTAATGTAACAGTGTTCAATTTATTGATAGCCCGTGCACGGTCTTGGTTAATTGGGCTGCGTAACGCCCTTGGGAGGGAAAGAGATGAAAAAGTCGTACAAAATAGCGACAACTTTATTGCTTACAAGTGCGATGTCCGTAATTGGAACCGCTGCGCTTGCTCAGTTGGATATAATCACGGTGACAGCAGAGCGCCGCGAAGCGTCATCACAAGAGGTCCCGATCGCGATCTCTGCTGTGACGGCTGAAGGATTGAGCGAAGCCGGAATCAACAGCACTTTGGATCTTCAGTTTATCACGCCAGGGCTTAATGTTGGAACACAGCTAGCGGGCGCCGTTCCTTTTATCCGCGGCGTGGGGACGCAAAACACTGCGGCGGGACAAGATTCCAGTGTCGCACTCTATGTTGACGATGTCTTTTATTCATCCGCATTAGGGTCAATCCTATCACTGACAAATATTGACCGGATTGAAACGCTCAAGGGTCCGCAGGGTACGCTATTTGGTCGAAATGCCACGGGCGGACTGCTGCATGTGATTACTAAAAAGCCGTCTACAGAATTTGCTGGAAATATCGAAGCGTTCTACGGAAATTTCGAGACCTTTGGCGGCTCACTCTACTTGACCGGCGGCCTCAGCGACAACGTCGCTGTAGATTTTTCGGCATACTATTCCGATCAGAACGAAGGGTTTGGCGTTAACTTGGCGACCGGTAAGGACGTTAATATCACCGATGAATTTGTCCTTCGCAACAAATGGCTGATCACAGCAGGCGGGAATACTGAGATTACTTTGTCCGCAGATTATGGAGAGACGACAACAAGTAATGGGATCGCCAGCCGGCTGGCGCCAGGGACGTTGGGCGTCGACGGTCAGCTTATTTTTGCAGGATGTGTCGGGGGAATGGGAGGCGACCCTGCTGCGCCGACACCTGCACAAGCAGGAGCCTGTGCGCCTGTGGCCGCTGGTGGAGCCTCGACGTTCGCCGGTGATTTTCAAGATGTCGATTCCAGTATTGACCCTCGATCGGAAATTGAAAAATGGGGCGTGTCACTAAAAATCGAACATGATTTTGGTAATGTCGGATTCACGAGCGTGACTGCATATCGTGAAACAGACGCCTTTCAGGTTCTTGCTCAGGACTTTATACCTTTTCCCAATTTTCTTGATGTGACGCTTGATCAATTTACACGAACCTTCACACAGGAAATTCGGTTAGATTCCAGTTTTGGGAATCTGGACTGGATTGCGGGCGCGTTTATTTTGAGTGAGGAGGCAGGCTATGGTCTGCCGACAAGTATTGGCGGGTTGGCATTATCGCCGTTAGATATTGTTACCGATGACAATATGCAGGATACCTTCTCTTGGGCGCTTTTCGCGCAAGGGGATTATCATTTTACTGATAGAACGACACTAACCATCGGACTTAGGTACACAGAAGATGATCGTGACCTGTCTGGCGTAACCGAAGGATTGGTGGGCGGTCTTGGTGGAATTGTAGCCGCCAGTTTGCCATTTGAGGATAACATCTCGTTTGGAGAGCTTACATGGCGTTTTGCTTTGTCTCACCAGATAAACGACTCAACGCTTGCCTATGCTTCTTATAACCGTGGATTCAAGTCGGGAATATTTAACCTGAATGTTTTCAACCCTGTAACCGGGCCAGGGCCCGGCGTTTCACCCGAGGTTCTGGATGCATATGAAATTGGATTGAAAACTCAGTTTCTCAACGACCGGGTGCGCGTGAATTCATCGGCGTTTTTCTACGACTTTCAGGATCTTCAGGTTTCAATTTCAACGCCTGCCGGGAACACAATCCTCAATGCCGCGGAAGCGACGATTTTTGGCGGAGAAGTGGAGCTGTTGGCGTCGATTACGGACTTCCTTACATTCAATGCAGCCTTTTCATATCTCAACACCGAATATGATGAGTTTTTAGACGGGCCGTTGCTAGCGCCTACGGGCTTTGGAGGTAACGTTCAGATTGCAGCGGACCTTTCAGGCAACGAGATTCCACGCTCGCCAGAATTCACATTTTCCGCCGGTCTTGTTCATGAAGCGGAATTGAGTTTCGGCGATCTGACGACTAGCGTGAACTATTACTATAATGACGGTTTTTTCTGGGAATCAGAAAATCGCCTCGCTCAAGATGCTTATTCTATCTTCAACGCACAGATGACATTGAGGCCATCTGATAGTTACTACATTCAGGTATTTGGCAACAATCTAACAGATACGGAGTATTCCAACTTCTCCATTTCTAGCGAAGTTGGCGACTTTGTTTCGGCTGCTGCGCCTAGAACATTCGGCGTGAGAATAGGCGCAGAGTTCTAATCCCAAACATTCGCCATTGGGATCGAAACTTATGACCAAAACAATCGAGTCAATAAGCCTCATCCCCCTGACCCGACCGTGCGCCCGCATTCATCGTTAGGCGGCAAACCGCCAGCGCCGGAAACAATCAAAGCGGCCGATCTGGCGCCCGTTATTTGGGAGCTCGCGCCAGATCGGTCTTTCGTCTGAAGCGATCTCGTGGTTACATAAACACTGGCTGCGCCGTCGGGGTTTCGTCAGTTCTTTTCTTGTCCTTAGCAAAACCTGGAAAAAAATAACAAGTCGCCGGATGAAAAACGAGTTCGATAATACCAAGGCAAGAACCACTGATGAAAAGAGCGCACACGGTCGCTATCGGCGAACGCAGTCAGCCTCATCGAAAGGGATGCCAGGTGACGAGGGCGTATGGATTATAATTTTTGGCGATATGATTATCTTTGCAATCTTCTTTGCCACTTATTTATTTTATCGAATACAGAATCAAGAAATTTACCAAATTTCCCAAGCATACCTCAATAAGGTTATCGGCCTTTCGAATACCTTTATTCTGCTAACAAGCAGCCTGTTTGTTGTTGTCGCAGTTCAACTGTCGCGTACTGGAAATAACATAGCGACACGAATTAACTTGCTCGCCGCGATTACTTTAGGCGTGATATTTTGTTTTTTAAAGTATTTTGAATATAGAGAAAAATTTGACCAGGGCTTCACACTCGTTAGCAACGACTTTTTTATGTTTTACTACGTATTCACGGGAATCCACTTATTACATGTTGTAATCGGTCTCGGGGTCTTGATATTTCTCTCACAGCGATTCCGACGCAAACAAATCAACAACGCCGACGTAGATATGCTCACTAGCGGAGGCGCATTTTGGCATCTCGTCGATCTCTTGTGGGTCATTCTTTTCGCCCTTTTCTATCTCGTAGGCTGAAGCAATGGTGCGCCGTCCTCTCATCCGACAAACCTTGGTTTGGCTTTTGCTTGTCGGGGTTACTGCGGCGTCTTGGGCGTTTACGCACTATACAATAAGCGGCATTCCGACGAAAACAGCATCTTCGGTGCTGCTAGCGCTGGCGTTTTTCAAAACAAGATTTATCCTGCTCGAATTTATGGAATTGCGCGATGCGGTGCTGCCCGCTCGACTCTTTGTCGAGGTGTGGGGTGTAGTGGTCTGCGCGGTGCTGATAACACTTCTCTGGATGAGCAGTTAATCAGCTTCTTTTGAAGGAAAAGTAGAACTTAAGAAACGCGCCCAATTAATCATAGGGCAATGGTATTTTGAACCGACTATTAACCGATAATATGCAGGCAACGATATCAAATTATGGCGCCGGTTTTCTGAGGCGGTATCATCACATACGAATCCGTGATGTCTATCGCCGCCATCGAAACAGCGGCCTTGCCTTAAATCCGATTACTCACCGATCGCCGCCAAAATTCTGTTCAAAGAATCAGGTAGTTCAAATCGGGCGCCGTAGCGTTCTACCAGTTCACTGCGCCGTACTTCAAAGGCGTCGCGCCCGCCAAACCAATCTATGAAATGTATGGCGCCGCCGGTGTGTGCTGGAAAAGCCCAGCCAAAAATCGAACCAATATTTGCATCGCGTGACGAACTCAAGATGCTGCGATGAACGCAGTCGAGCGTTTCGGTTACTTGACGGAAAAGGAGACGGTCTATTATGTCGTTAAACGGTATTTCCGTTTGACCGCCGTACATCTCTTTTATGCCGGGCCACATTACTTTGCTTCCGTCGTCAAAGTAGTCGTACCAACCTTTTTTGACGCTCCGGCCCGAGCGGCCCATATCACACATTTTTATCGCGTGCGCCTGCATCTGAGAGTGTATTTTGCAAAAATTTTCACCGAGTCGTTCGTCCAATTCTTTATTGGTGACGCCAACTTTTCGCATAAGCTCTAGTTCCACTTCATCCATGACGGCAAGCGGACCTACGGCCATGCCGGCAGATTTAGCCGCATTTTCGATCAGGACGGGGTCCACCCCCTCGCTAATCATATGCAGGCCTTCATCGATGTAGCAGCCGAAAACGCGGGAGGTGTAAAAGCCCCGGCCATCGCGAACAACTATGGGAGTCTTCTTAATTTGCCTTACATAGTCGTATGCGCGCGCGATGGTTTCGTCGCTGGTCAATTCACCGGTGATGATCTCAACCAGTGGCATACGATCCGCCGGCGAGAAAAAATGAACACCGATAAACCGCTTGGCGTCAGACAATCCTTCGGACAACAACCCAATTGGAAGCGTTGAAGTATTAGATCCCCAAATGGCGTTTTCGTTGAGAAATGGCTCTGTGGCTTTAGTAAGCCCCAACTTTAGATCTAGGTCTTCAAAAACCGCTTCGATAATCAAATCAGCATCTTTCAGATCGTTATCGTTTTCACTTGGATGAATAAGAGATAAAATGCGCTCGCTTTTCTCCTCACTCATTCGGCCGCTGGATATTTGTTTATCCAACAAATTTCGGCAATACTCTTTGCCAAGAGCGGCATTCTCCAAATTCGTGTCTTTCAAAACGACTTCTATGCCGGCCTTGGCGGTCACGTAGGCGATCCCGCGACCCATCATGCCAGCACCAAGGATGGCGACTTTTTTGCATTCGGTTTTTTCGATATTCTTCGGCCGGGATTGGCCTGCGGAAATCTCGTTCATTTGATAATACATTGTATTGATTAAAGCCCCAGCCTCGGGGCTTTTCAATAATTCCATGAAGTATCGCGTTTCGACCATCATGGCGGATTGATATCCGCACATTGTGCTTTCCGAAATCACCGAAAGGATAGCTTCGGGCGCCGGCAAAAGACCTTTGGTTTTTTTCCTCACTATGGCGGGGCCCGCCGAGAGCATCATCGCATTATTAGGTGCGAATGCATCGCCTCCGGGGATTTTATATCCCTTCACGAGCCAGGGCTGCGCGGCATTCTGGTTTTTGAAAATCCAGTCTTTGGCGTCGTTGATCATTTCGTCCTTAGTCGAAGCAACCTGATCGACCAAACCCAATTCAAGGGCCTCTTGGGCGGTATACTTCTTACCTTCCATCAAAGGTGCGAAGGATTTTTCTATACCGATCAAACGAACGGTACGAACAATTCCGCCAGCTGCTGGCAACAACCCCAGTGTCACCTCGGGAAACCCTAGTGTCGTCTCCCTGGAGCTTAACGCTATCCTGCGGTGGCAAGCCAAACACAACTCAAAGCCGCCGCCCATCGCTGCACCATTGATTGCGGCCACAACAGGAACACCGATAGTTTCGAGTTCAGAAAGTTGCCGCTTTATTTTCAGATTTAGATCCAATGCGCGATCCCAGGCTTGCTCCTCTCGATCGCTCTTTATGGTGGCGATGTCCCCGCCTGCAAAAAATGTGCGTTTGGCAGATGTAAAAATTACGCCCTTTATCCGGCATATATCCGTTTTAACTTGGCTCAACACATTACTCATGAGAGATATATACTCATCATTCATTGTGTTGACCGGTTGGTCGCGCATATCCATTGTCACAACAGCAACGCCATCTGAGCCAAGCTCGTAGATAAATCCTTTGCTAGACATTTTTGTGTGCACTCCTAAATTCGTTCAATAACAGTCGCTATGCCCATGCCGGCGCCTATACAAAGCGCACACAAACCGTACCGCGCCCCACGACGCTCGAGCTCGTCTAAAACCGTACCGATTAATATGCCGCCAGTCGCCCCTAGAGGGTGGCCCATTGCAATAGCGCCGCCATTTACATTGACCTTCTCTGGATCGACTCCGGTCTCCCGAATAAATCTTAAAACAACAGAGGCGAACGCTTCGTTGACTTCAAAAAGATCTATGTCGTCGAACGTCAATCCTGCTTGTTTGATCGCTTTACGGGCGGCAGGAGCTGGTCCCGTCAGCATAATCAAACGTTCTGTGGATACGTTCGCCATTGATACGATGCGCCCACGGCCTTTCAATCCGAGTTCATTTCCAACAGTTTCATTTCCTATCAAAACGGCGCTCGCGCCATCGACAATGCCGGACGAATTTCCCGGAGTATGAACATGGTTTATTGACGCCAGTCGCGGATACTTTGCGATCGCTAAATCGTCAAAACCCATAGCGCCCGCTTTAACAAATGATGGTTTCAATCCGCCCAATATGTCCATTGTGGTGTCAGGTTTAATAAACGCATCTTCCGCCAAAATTGTGCGTCCGGCTTTATCAACTACAGGGACGACACTTTTGAAGTAGCCTTTCTTGCGGGCGTTGACCGCTCGCGATTGCGACGACAACGCTACTTGGTCAACATCATTCCTAGAATAACCGTCAATAGTAGCGATCAGATCTGCGCTGATGCCTTGCGGAATATATTCGGTTTGGGTGCTAATTGCAGGGTCTGAAACCCATGCGCTGCCGCCGATACCTATCGGCACATGGGACATGGATTCAACACCGCCGCCGACCGCTAAGCTTTCCAGTCCGCACATCACCTTCATTGCGGCAATGTTTATTGCTTCAAGTCCGGAACCACAGTAGCGATCAAGTTGCATGCCAGAAACCGAGTCTGGCCAACCGGCAACCATCGCCGCTGTTTTCCCAATAGCGCCGCCTTGTTCGGCAAGAGGGCCAGCGCAACCTAAAATTACATCTCCAACTCTGGAAGGGTCTAGGCTTTGACGAGCCTCAATGCTCGTTAACAGACCAGCCATGAGGTCCACTGGTTTAACTTCGTTAAGGCTCTCGTCTGCTTTCCCTTTTGCACGGGGCGTTCGCACCGCATCGTAGATTATTGCTTCGGTCGTCATTTCTTACCTCTGATCCTACAGCAAAAACTCAGCATACAATCGTTTTAGTTTCGGTTTGGAAAACCCTGCTCACCGTTAAGAGAGGCGGCGACTTAAGAATAATTTTCGCTTTGACTTGGCTCTTTGTGGTGCGTTTCTATACCGACACGTCTCAACATCATGATGGTCATCAATAGAAACCATGCCCCGAAAAATACTGCGGGTATCCAGAATGTAACAAGTCCATCCCATGCAAAGGGCCCCGATTTAAAATAACTTATCAACGCGCCAGGAATGAAGAGGATTGCTATCCAAAGATTGAAATAGCCGAGCCATCGCGGATAAAATGGTTTGCGGGCGTCGCCGGATAAAATTGCAAAGCCAATAGCGCAAATCTGAAGGACTGCGGGCGCGGCCGGCATAACAACCATCACCCACGCCAAATCAAACAGGGCATAGAGTATCTCCGGCGATCGGTCGGGGCGGAACGCAACTGCCGTCATCAGCATAGCGCCTATTACGATGATAACGCTGCCGGCAACCCCAGCAGTGATTTGCGTGTAAGTCCAAATAGGATCCACATTTTTTATTCGCCGAAGCTGTACGGCAATTGCGGCTACAAATAACAAGTTGGTTGTGCCGGCAAATAGCATAAAAATCATGCCAGTCCTTATTCCATTAGCGTGCTGACGATAATGAAAAGCCACTTCGGCTGCTGTGAGAGATGGAGAAAGGGGCGGTAAGAATTGAGCGAAAGGCCAAAACGACAATCCAAAAAAAACAATTGTCACAACGCCGCTCCAAGCTCCGATCAACTGGCCGGTCGCGCTCAAGCCTGGAATGCGTTCTTCAGCACTCATTTCAAAAAAATCCATCGTAAAATCTGGCAACGTCGCGAGGGTCGTCAGTGCTAGGCTTTAATTTCTAACAAATCGACTTTTGAACTGTGTGCCAAACATCTTTCCATTGTTTCTAGCTTATTGACACATACCATACATGCTGTCTAGTATAAAAGACACAACGTATAGATATGTTTTCCGCCCGTCAGGAGCGGCGTGGCGGGTCAATCGCTCTGTTTATGAATTCAGATTGGATAGAAAATGCAGACACACCTTAAGGCGCACGTCACCACACGGGACGAGATTCTGTTCGCCACGGAAAGGCTTTTGCAACAAAGTCGACTCCACGACATAACAGTAGCGGATATTATTTGGGAGGCGGATGTCTCTCGCGCCACTTTTTATTCGTATTTTACGTCAAAGCATGAAGTCGTCGCTAACCTTTTGGGTAATGTGATGTCGGAAATGTACACGGTGTTGAACTACTCGGTGCTATCTTCAAATAGCCTTCGGAGTCGGGATTCTATTCGGCAACTTCTGACCGCTTCGATAAAATTATGGAGTAACCATCGTGCAGTCTTGCATGCAACTCACGAAAACTGGCGTATCGTTCCCGAGCTTGAGGAAATGTGGCTTCAAGTCGTAGCCAAGTTTACGGCGGCGCTGGCTGAGGAGGTCGATCGCGAACGCGCCGCTGCAGTGCTTTGGTCCACTTCTCATCTTCTTTATATCGCCGGTACGTCCGCAAGCAAGGATCTAACCAGTGAAACAAGCATTATCGATACCCTTGTAGATCTATGGCTAGGGGTGCTGCATCCTGATTAGTCGGCTAAAGGAAGCGCCGTTCAATTCTACCAAACCCGCTAGAGATAGGACGCTGTTTTCGGTGTGAAAATACCGACAGCGACTGATAAATTATGAATGCGTCAGAAAAAAACATCGAAGACCGGCAGTTAGTTCAATATAGAACGGTCAACAAAAACAGTAGTGAATACGATGTATTGATTGTCGGCGCCGGTCATCATGGGTTGACGGCGGCGGCCTTTCTCGCAAAGGCGGGGAAAAAAGTACTTGTCATTGAGGCAAGGGACGTTGTCGGGGGAATGTGTTGGAGCATGGATATGAAGGGGGCTCCGGGATATCGAGTAAATCCGTGCGCTCTCGAAATTCTGCTGATGGGCGCGTCTCCATCAATTATCGATCAACTTGATTTAAAGAAATATGGATTGAAATTTGTATATCCAACAACTTTAATTTCCGGTCTTTTTGAAGGAGGGAGGCGCGCTACTTTCTATAAGGATCTGGAAAGAACAGCAGTTCATTTTGAGCAGCAGTTTTCGAAAGAAGATGCTGATGGTTACCGAAAAATGGTCAGCCATATTACCTGGGCCTTGAAAGCGGCGATGCCGTATTTGATGGGGCCGGCGTCGCGACCATCGGTCGGGGCTCTTTGGGAAATATTGAAAACCCTTTTGAAGTCAAGAAAAGAAGTTGCGGCCGGTGCGCGTATCTTGATGTCGCCGATGGATGCGATGCTTCATGAGTACTTCAAAAGCGAAGAAATCAAAATTGCCCTTGGAGGGTTCTGCCTTGCGAATTTTACGTCCATGTCTGAGTTAGGCAGTGGTGCGTATCTTAGCATTCTAACGGGAGCACACGAGTTCGGCCTTCGCCGTCCTATGGGCGGCAGCGGGCAACTTACCCGTGCGATTGCCGCATGTGTTAATGATCACGGCGGCGATATTCGGGTCAGCACGCCGGTTGAAAAGATTATTGTGCGTAACGGACGTGCGACAGGCGTTGCGTTAAACACCGGTGAGGAAATTTCGGCGAAACATGTTATTGCGGCGACTGACCCGCTGGTGCTTGGTAATCGACTGCTAGATGCCTCTGATCTGCCAGATACGACGCATCGCCAGTTAAAGGCATTGGATGGGACCATCGCACCAATCAACGTTTTCAAAATTGACCTCGCGCTCCGCGAGCGGCCTATTTTTTCGGGTTTTGGGCACGAAGATGCTGATCCGGAAGTTCTGGCGGCGTTAGTGCTTTGTCAAAATATGAAGGACTGGTATCGGTCCGAATCGGCTTGTTCTGCCGGCACATATGACCCTGGGAATATGCCGCTTACAACCTATTTTCCATCTATTTTTGATCGAACAGTGGTGCCTGACGGAAGCGAAGGCGAAACGATGTATGTCTACGCCGTAAATACACCTTACAAGTTTTCAGACGAACGAACCTGGGAAAGCCATAGCGAAAAATTCGTTGAGAACTGCATTTCGACTCTGGAAACCTATGCGCCCGGAATTAGCTCTCTGATCGAAGATAGCTTTACGACATGTCCTGATCAGTTCGAGAAGCGATACAACAACTACAAAGGCAACTATGCGCAAGTCGGTATGGCGTCTCCGACACAACTTGGGCCATGGCGGCCTATTCCCGATTTCGCGAATAATAAGACACCAATTGATTGCTTATGGAATGCAAGTGCAGGATCGCATCCTGTTCCTTATTTAAACGGTTGGGCGGGGAGAACTGTTGCGGGTGAGGTTTTGAAAAAAATGAAATAAGCACTGGTCAAAAAGAATTGTCATTTTTCATCCGGCGGCGCGAGGCGCTAGGGGATTTACGCAAGGCCAACTCGCAAAGAGTGCTGGCGTGACACAGGCGTTGATTTCAAAAATCAAGAGATGCAGGCGCCGTTGTTATCAAGATCGATTTTGATACGACTTTATTGGATGCGCTGAGCTTCCGACTGCCGGGGCTTCCGCCCTTAATTTTTATTAATTCAACAATCCCTGGCGACCGATACCGATTCACTCTTGCGCACGAGTTGGCGCATTTGGTGATCCATAATCATCCGGAAACAGATGAAATGATGGAGACGCACGCGGAGGAGTTTGCCTCCCTTATGATGTTGAATCCGGATGAATTCTCAGAGCTTTACGCGGATAAAAAACCACATCTCAGGGTTGTAAAATAATTTGAACAAACTGCCAGAGTGACCCACTACCGGATTTCCCCCCATGTTGCGCCGACGCCCGCAGCGCGCTAGCGTCCCGGTCCGGTTGAGTCCGTTGCGTGCCTTTCCTGACACCGACGCATTCATCATCAGAGGGGAGCCTTATGAAATCCATCAGATTCTTGGCCGTTGCGACGCTCGCAGCCGGCCTGGCGGCGTGCGGCGAAGCGCCTGAAGCGACCATCGAAAAAAACTGCGTCCGCTTCGAAAAGGACTCAAGCGACAAGGAAAAGTCCAAGGAAATGTGCGCCTGCATGGCGGAAAACCTCAAGGAAAACATGAGCGACGACGGCCTCAAAAAAGTCGCGGCCGCGTTCAAAAAAGCCAAGGATGGCGACGACCTCGAACGAACGCTTGAGGAAGAAGGCGTCAGCGACGCTGAGATGATGTCCTTCGTCGGCGCCGCGAAAAGTTGCTCTCTCGACGATCTCTAGTCGCCGCCGCCGCGGCCGGCCTTGTCGCGGTCTTGGCGGCGCGCGCGCTGGATGCGGGCTTAGCGCATCCGGCCGGCGCGGCCGCGCCCGCCTCGGATTTCACGGAAATGATCGCCGCGGCTGCGCCGGGCGACGTTTTGTTTAAAAGCGACGCCGGCGGTTTTTGGGGCAATGCGGCGCGCGCCTTTTCCGCCGGCGATGATCGTTTCGGCCATGTGGGGATTATCGTAAAGACAAGCGCCGGCGCGTTGTCGGTGGTTCACGCCGGCGGCGATCCCGTCAGCCGGGAAGGGCGGGTGCGCGCCGATCCAATCGACGCCTTTCTCGCCGGGGTCGAAACCGCCGCGCTTTACCGACCGGACGCCGATCCGCGCGGACTGGCGCGGATGATCGCCTACGCCCAGGCGACGGCGGCCCGGGGCGCGCCGTTCGACCGTCAGTTTTCCCTGACCAGCGAGGACCGGCTTTATTGCACGGAACTGGTCTGGCGCGCCCTCGCGGCGGCCGGTGCAGGCGACGCGGCGGCGCAAAAAAGCGTCCGGGCGGGCCGTATCTATATCAGCCTCGAGGACCTTCAAACGAGCCCGGCGCTGCGGCTGATCGCCGAATCGCCGCCTTCGGCCCCGGCGGGCCCCTGATCGGCGGCCCCCGATCTGCGGTCCATGGGCCGCGCGGCGCCTTGACGACGGGCGAAAAAGGTTTACCTAGGCGGCGTCTTCCGAAAGCCTTGAGAAGATTAACGTTCAGCGTCTATCCGGCGCGCGAGCCCTTGTGTCTTCCAGGCGGCGTATCCGGGGCGAGGGCGGAGAGGGACAACACGGCGATCCATGGCGAAAGATAAAAAATCTCGCGGCGCAGAGGTCATTGAAGGCAAAGCGGCCGAAGTCAAAAAGAAAAAGAAGCGGACAAGTCCGTTTGAATTTCTCCAGCAGGTGCGCAACGAAGGGACGAAAGTCACCTGGACCTCGCGCAGCGAAACCATGGTTTCGACCATCATGGTGCTGATCATGGTGCTGATTATGGCGATCTTTTTCTTCGTGCTCGACCAGGGCCTGCGCTGGGGCGTCTGCTCCTTCCTGCCCATCAACTGCGCTTCGTAAGCTGACCAGACGCGCGGGCGTTAACGGACGAAATACATGATGACAGCGAATTGGTACATCGTTCACGCTTATTCGAATTTCGAAAAGAAAGTCGCCGACGCCATCTTGCTTTCGGCCAAGGAAAAAGGTCTCGACGAGTTCATCGAAGAAGTTTACGTGCCCACCGAGGAAGTGACCGAAGTGCGTCGCGGGCGCAAGGTCAACACCGAGCGGCGTTTCTTTCCCGGCTATGTGCTGGTCAAGATGGACCTCAACGACGATACCTATCATCTGATCAAGTCGACGCCCAAGGTGACCGGCTTTCTGGGCTCAGGCAACAAGCCCATGCCGGTGCCGCAAAAGGAAGTCGACCGCATCCGCGGCGTCATCGAAGAAGGCGAGGCGCGGCCCCGTTCGACCATCACGTTTGAAATCGGCGAAAGCGTGCGCGTCACGGACGGTCCGTTCGCGTCGTTTTCCGGCGTGGTCGAGGATGTGGACGAGGACACCGAACGCCTCAAGGTGGCAGTGTCGATCTTCGGCCGGGCGACCCCGGTGGAGCTTGAATTCACCCAGGTGGAAAAGGGCGACTAGGGTCGGTTGCGGGTAGCGTAATCCATATCTCCGCTCATTCCCGCGAAAGCGGGAATCCAGTCTGATAAATAAAGTCGGGCTTCGCCCGTCATCTTTTTGTTTACTGGATCCCGGCTCTGCGCAGCATCACCCCGGACTATGATCCGGGGCGCTGCAGCGCGCCCGGGATGAGCGGGCGATCCGGCTGATCCGCAACCGTCTAGGCAAACCGCGGCTTTAGCCGTTGCGCCTGGGTGCGAAGGCGGCGCAGGGTCGTCCAGTCATACCAGAAATTGACCGGATCGAGCCGCGGGCGAAGACCGCGCAGCGCTTCGCTGGTGTAGATCTCGCTGATGTTTTCCGGCAGGGCGGCGGCGCCGCCGCGCTTGAGCCGCCGGTAGAGCACCGCTTTTTGAAAATGCCGCTCGGAATAGCGGATCAGCCGTCGGTGATAGGTCCTCGCATCGCGCGCATTGAGTCCTAAGGAGTCGAATTCGAAGGCGGCGCCGGGGGCGGCGACAAGGCGCTCGTCATGGGTGTCGTCCGCGCCGCATTTGAGGTCCGTCAACAAAAGATAGGCGATAAACCCGTCCTCTCCCTTCATCCCGAACGGCAGGCGCAAATCTTTGGCGCGAAAGACGTCGAGCGCGCGTCCGCTCATGGCGTAAAGATTGCCGCTGAGACAGCGATTGGCGACCAGCTCTCGCGCCCAGGCGCGGCGGCTTCGTCCGCATGCGGGCACGGCCGCGGCGGCGTAAGCCCGCGGCGCCGTCTTCAAAGCGCGGGCAAGCTCCGCCAAGGCGCCGGGGCGCGGCGCGATGTCGCCGTCGAGAAAGACATGAACCGCCGCATCGCCGGCAATGCGAAAGACATAATCGTTCCAGGCGTTCGCCTTGTCGGCGACCGGCAGGTTATGGGCGGTAATGCGCGGATCGGCGGCGGCAAGGGTTTTGGCGACATCAAAGGTTAAGTCGGTCGCGCCGTTAACCAGGATATGCGCACGAAAATCCGCGCCCGCCGCGGCGGCGTCAAGCGCGCCCACGCATTTGGGCAGCAAGCGCTCTTCATTATGCGCGAAGATGCAAACCGAAAGTTCCACGACATCTCGACTGCAAGCAAATGTCGTGCAACGCACGCCTGGAAAGGTTAACGCCGCGCCGCGCGGCTTTGCTCTTCTTGCTCTTCGTCGTCATCGTCGCCTTCGGGCGGATCGGACTCTTTGAGCCGTCTGGCCAGCCAGCGGGGCGCTTTTTCGGTCAGCGCGTCGAGCCGCCGGTCAAGCCAGCGCCAGCGTTTGCGCATGGACCGGACAAGCGAGGGCGCGGCGGTCGCGAGCAGCAGAAAACCGAGAATGACCAGGATGAAACCGAATGGCGTCGGGGCGATCATGACCACAAAGCCGAACATCATCAGGACGATGGCGAACGCGGCGACAGCGATGCGGAACAAAATCATGTGGGGCCGGTTCCTTCTTTGTCCGGATCGGTTTCCTTAATGACGTCTTTGAACTTCTCCGGCGAACGCGCCCCGACCAGTTCCACCAGGCGGTTGAACCAGCGCCATTTCGCCCGCATGCGCCGGATCAGCGGCCGCGCGGCGGGATTGGCGAGCGCGATCATCAGAAGGCCCAAAACGACCAGCGGCACGCCCAGGGGCAGGGGCGAAAGCGCTGCAATCACGCCGTAAACCACAAAAAAGACGCCCAACAGGCTCGTCAATAGGCGGGCAATCACCGGACAATCCTTTCGCCAAACGCGCGATCCCTGCTGTCGCCGGTTGAGCCGTAATCTAGCGGCGGTGTAGATTAACGCCAAGCCACCGAAAGGAGCCTTCGACATGCCAGATCATGGCGACGCCGCCGCGCCGCGGGCGCGCTTTCGTTCTATGGACGAGGGAACCCAGGAAGACTGGATGACCATCGCCAGCCAGTTCGGCCCGTTCGCCGCGCGCGGCGGCAAACGCATCCTCGATCATTTGCGCCTGCTCGAAGGCGATTATGGCGGCTTTCCCGTGGACCGGCTGGAGCACTCGCTGCAGACCGCCACGCGCGCCTTTAAGGACGGGCGCGACGAGGAATATGTCGTGTGCGCGCTCCTGCATGACATCGGCGACACGCTCGGCGCCTATAACCATCCCGACATCGCCGCGGCGATCCTGAAGCCCTTCGTGTCGGAGAAAAACCACTGGATGGTCGAAAAGCACGGCATCTTTCAGGGCTATTACTTTTTTCATTATCTCGGCATGGACCGCAATATGCGCGACGGCCTGCGCGATCATCCGTATTTTGAGTATACGGCGGAGTTCTGTGAGAAATACGACCAAACCGCGTTCGATCCGGATTACGAATCGATGCCGCTCGAAGCGTTCGAGCCCATGGTCATGAAGCTGTTCGAAAGCCCGAAAAACACCATGTATGCGGGCGCGGTCACGGCCGAGGAATAATCGCGGCCGATACGCCAATCGCCATAAACTTCTCAGCCTTCCAAGCGGCGAAGCGTCTGATAGGAAAGACGCGAGAAAGGAAAGAGCGATGATGGGAAAGCGAATTCTTGCGGCGCTGGCGGCGGCGTGTTGCTGGCTCGGCGCGGCGTCGGCGGGCGATCTTGAAAAGCTTGATTTCATGACCGGGATTTGGCGCTGGGATTCGCCCACCGGACCGGTCGAGGAATGGTGGATGCCGGCGGCGGGCGCCACGAAGGTTGCAGCGTTCAGATGGGCCCGGGTCGAAAGCGTGGCGACGATTGAGTTGACGATCATCAGCGCCGAAGAAGACGGCGTGTTCTTGCGCTTTAAACATTTCGACGCGGATTATACGCCATGGGAAAAGGACGGGCCCAATGTCTACCGGCTGACGTCGGCAAGCGATAACAGGGCGGCGTTTCACCTGGTGTCGGAAAATCCCAAGGCGCCGGATGCGATCGTATATTCGAGAAGCGGCGACAGGCTGACCTTTCGCGGTACGAACGATCCGGACATTGCGTCCCATAAGGACGATCTCGTGATCGTTTTTGAAAAGGTCGAATAGGCGCGCCGCATGGGTGTTGCGGCGCCGGCGGTCAGGCGGCGCGGTCGATGACAAGCGCCGGCTCGCCCAGCGCTTCGGCCCTGGGCGCTACGCCGAGGCCCGGCGCGGTCGAGGCCGCCATCCGGCCGTTTTTGCGGCGCGGCGCGCCGTCGGCGATGTCGCGCGTCACATAGCTGTTGAAATCGGTCGCGGTGAAGCGAAACGCTTCAGGCGTCGAATGAGCAAGATGCGCGATCGCGGCGGTGACGATATCGCCGCCCCAGGTGTCTTCAAGGGTCATCGCAACGCCCATTTCGACGCAAAGATCGCGCGCGAGTCTGGTCTTGGTCAGGCCGCCGAACTTGCTGATCTTGAGATTGGCGACATCCATGGCGCCGTCCGCATGGGCGCGAAGCAGCGTGCCGATATCGTCGATCGATTCATCGAGCACGAAAGGATGATCGCAATGGCGCCGGATGCTGAGGCACTCTTCATAGGTCGCGCAGGGCTGCTCGATATAAACGTCGAGATCCCTGACCGCGCGCACGACGCGCATCGCTTCATGGGGCAGCCATCCCGTATTGGCGTCGGCGACAAGCCGGTCGCCGGGTTTAAGCTTCGCCGCCGCGGCGCGAATGCGTTCAATATCCGTATCGGGATCGTTTCCGACTTTGAGCTGAAACCGGCTGTAGCCCTCGGCCCGATAGTCGGCGACCCGCGCGGCCATCGCTTCCGGCGCCTCGCAGGAAATCGCGCGATAAAGGATGACGTCCTCGCCATGCCGCCCGCCCAAGAGCGTTGAAACCGGCTCGCCGGCGCGCTGGCCGAGAATGTCCCAGCAGGCCATGTCGACGGCGGACTTGACGTATGGATGACCTTTAAGACGCGAATCCATCAGCCGGTTGAGCGCGCCCAGCGACAAGGGATCGGCGCCGATGAGATGGGGCCCGAGCTCGGCCAGCCCGGCGCGCACGCCCGCGGCGTAAGAGGGCAGATAGACCGGCCCCAGGGGGCAGACTTCGCCATGGCCGACAACGCCTTCATCCGTCTCGATGCGGACAACCGTTGAATCGAACACCGCCACCGACTTGCCGCCGGACCAGTTATAGCGGCCTTCATGCAGCGGCAGGTCGACCTGATAGGCGAGGAGTTTCGTTATCTTCATGGCGTGTCATGAGGCCGGCGCCGCGCGCGCCTGTCAAGCGCCTGTCAGACGTCAAGGGCGCGGCGGCTTAGTCGCCCTTGTGGAGGGGAATGACGGCGACGTCGACCAGGGCGTTGCCGCTCGCCGGATCGAGCCAGACCTTGTTATACGCCTTGCGCACGATCGCCTCGCCGACCTGAAGCTCCTGGGTGGTTCCGTCGAACTGCACCTTGACTTCGTTGGCGCGCTTTCCTTCCGGCGGATCGTCGAACAAGAACTTGACCGAGAAAATGACGCCCGCGCCCTTTTTCGATTCGAACATCAACCAGCGCCGGTCGACGAACAGGCCGTTTAACTCGAATTTCGCTTCGCTCATATTGCGCCCCCTGCGCCCCGCTATGCCTTCGGGGGAAGATAGCATGAACGCCGGCGATGACGAGTCCGGGCATGATCTTCATCGCCCGGCGCGAATAAGACCGGCGCGCCTTAAGCGAGCTTGAACTCTTTCAGCGCCGCTTTGGCGATCGGCTCGCCCCATTCCTGGACGAAATGGCCCGCCTCGGCGACTTCCATGGGTTCGGAGCAGTTTTTGATCATGGTGCGGAGCATGTGCATGGCCGGCGGGCCGAGCACCGGATCGGTCATGCCGATGGCCATGAACGCCTCGCCGGTCCAGTCCTGCGACCAGAAGCGGCGCGCTTTCAGGGAGGTTTCAACGCCTTCCTTCGCCGCTTGCGTTAAATCCGCCGCGCCTTTTTCCTTGAGCATGACCAGTTCGGGAAAGCGCCGCACGCCGCCCTTATAGGACTGGTCCGGAAAGGGCGCGCCATAGGCGGCCGCTTCGCCATCGGAAAGGATGGGCGTTGCCCGTTTCATCAGCGCCGCGACGTTAAGGTCGGGCTGGGACCGGTTGAACGCCCGCCAGGCGGCGAAACCGTCCGGGGCTTCCTCGCCGCCGGGCAGGCCGGTGTTCATGACGATGAGGCGCGTATAGCGCTCGGGCGTGTTGAGCGGCAGCGTCAGGCCCAAAAGCCCGCCCCAGTCCTGCACCACAAGGCAGACGTCTTTGAGGTCTAGCTTCTCCACGAACGCGAGAAGCGCGTTGCGGTGAAAATGATAGGTATACGTTTCATCCTCGACCGGCTTGTCCGAGCGCCCGAAGCCGAACATGTCGACCGCGACGGCGCGATGGCCCGCGCCCGTAAAGACCGGGATCATCTTGCGGAAGAGATAGGCCCAACTCGGTTCGCCGTGAATGCACAGGAACACCGGCCCGTCCCCGGGGCCTTCGTCCACATAATGCATGCGCAGGCCCTCATAGCCGGGCAGCTCTTCCACATAACGCGGCGCATAGGGCCAGTCCGGCAGGTTTTCAAAACGCGCATCGGGGGTTCTTAAAACCTTATCAGTCATCAGTCTTCCTTTCCGTTCGTCTATATTCTATGTTTACATGAACTAAACTAGATAAGTGCGTGCGTCTGCGTATTGTGAGTTTTGCCTTTAGGCCGCGTTTCAGCTGAAAATAAATTCAGGAGATACGAACTCATGGATAAGGATGGGCTTTCAAGGAAATTATTCAACCTCGCGAAGGATCATGCGGCGACACGGAACAAGCGCTTTGGAGACAGCGCGGGCGATCAAATCCGTTATATGGCGCAGCGCGCGGCGGATGAGATTATGGCAAAGCCGGATGCGGAAAGACCCGATGCCATGCGCGCGGCCGACCAGGCATTTGAGAGGCTTGTGGATGAAATGATCTCTCAGGCGGATCAGATACCGCAATATACGACTACGAATCCCGGCGTGATTGGCGAGGAGACGCTGACGCGCGCGTTGTCGATCATCTGTCCTCTGTTTCCGATTTGCTGACAGCCCTATGACTGACAACACTTCCACCGAAGGGCTTAAGTCCGCCGCCGATTTCACCAAGCAGGTGATTACGCTTTCTACTGGCGTTATCGCGCTGACCGTCACGTTTCTCGATACGATCGTTGATCCAGGCGCGTCCGCAGCGCGCGATGTCCCCTGCACGATGTTTGTCGGATGGGTTGCCTTCGGCATTGCGATTATGGCGGCGCTCATGACGCTTGGCGCCATCACCGGCACGTTGGACGCCATCGACCGAAAAGATAATGGATTAAAATTGTCAGCAGCGCAAAAGACTGCTTTTGAGGCGTCTACAAATGGTCAAAATATAAAACTCCCGGCGATTGCGATGAGTCTGTGTTTCATGATCGGCATGGCGTTGACGATTATCACTGGATTTCTTCTTGTACTTTAGGACATCTGCTGTATCGATGCGTCGATTGTGTGTGACGCGCATTGGCAGGAGACCTCATGACCGACATCACTTGCGATCTCGCCGTTATCGGCGCGGGGCCGGGGGGCTATGTGGCGGCGATCCGCGCCAGCCAGCTGGGCCTTAAGACCGTCATCGTCGAGCGCGACGCCCTGGGCGGGGTGTGCCTCAACTGGGGCTGCATCCCCACCAAAGCGCTTTTGAGAACCTCGGAAGTCTTTACCAACATGCAGCACGCCGAGAGCTTCGGTCTTAAGGCGGACAATATCGGCTTTGACATCGGCGCAGTGGTCAAGCGCTCGCGCGACGTCGCCGGGCGCATGGAAAAGGGCGTCGGCTTCCTCATGAAAAAGAACAAGATCGAGGTGGTCATGGGCGCGGCGCGGCTGGAGAAAAGCGCCAACGGCTCCGGCGCGCCGCTGGTTCGTGTAAAGACGGAAAAGGGCGAACAAACCCTGCGCGCCAAGCATGTCATTATCGCCACCGGCGCCCGGGCGCGCACCATCCCCGCCGCCGGGCTCGAACCGGACGGCACGTTTATCTGGACCGCGCGCGAGGCGATGACGCCGGACATCATGCCCAAATCGCTGTTGGTGGTGGGTTCGGGCGCCATCGGCATCGAGTTTGCGAGCTTTTACCGCGCCCTGGGCGCCGAGGTGACGGTGGTGGAAATGCTCGACCGCATCCTGCCGGTGGAGGACGAGGAGATTTCCAAATTCGCCGAAAAGCAGTTCAAGAAACAGGGCATGACCATCCTGACCGGCGCGACGGTGGAAAAGGTCGACAAGGGCGAAACGGCCGCGACCGCGACAGTCAAAACCAAGGACGGCAAGACCCAGACTGTCGAGGCCGAGCGGGTCGTCGTCGCCATCGGCATTATCGGCAACACGGAAGACATGGGGCTCGAGGCGCTGGGCGTTAAAATCGACCGCGGCCATATCAAGGTCAACGAATGGCTCGAAACCGGCGCGCCCGGCCTTTACGCCATCGGCGATGTCTGCGGGCCGCCCTGGCTCGCCCACAAGGCGAGCCATGAAGGGGTCATCTGTGTAGAGAAGATCGCCGGGGTCAACGACGTTCACCCGCTCGATGCGTCGCTCATTCCCGGCTGCACCTATTGCCAGCCGCAGATCGCCAGCGTGGGCCTCACCGAAGCCAGGGCCAGGGAAGACGGCCGCAAGGTCCGGGTCGGGCGCTTTCCCTTTGTCGGCAACGGCAAGGCGGTGGCGCTGGGCGAGCCCGAGGGCCTCGTCAAGACCGTGTTCGACGCCGATACCGGCGAGCTTTTAGGCGCGCATATGATCGGCGCGGAAGTCACCGAACTCATCCAAGGCTTTTCCATCGCCCGCGCCGCCGAACTGGTCGAGACCGACCTTATTCATACGGTGTTTCCGCACCCGACCTTGAGCGAGATGATGCATGAGAGCGTGCTCGACGCCTGGGGGAAGGTGTTGCATGTGTGAGAATTATTGTGTTATCTCAGAAAATTGAAATAAATATTCCATTTTATGGAGAAGTTTATAAATGGTTTTCAAATTGTGAGCATAAATTTTACAGATGGTGCTTTTAAAGAATGGTACCAAAAAAATGAAAATAAATTCTGTGAACGCTTAAATTCTTTCTGCGAAATGTTGAAAGATGCATTGAATGATGAGTTCGATGCTCCCTTCTTGGAAAGAATTACAGTTCAGTCTGGGCGCGTAAAGCGCACAAATCGAGCGTGGATTAAAATCAATGAGAAGAATTATGTAATTTCAGAATTAGATGAAGTGCCCAAACACTTAAAAGATATACTGGGAACAAGGATTATATGCACCAACATTGCAGATCTCGAAAGGATTCGAGATTTTTTAGATTCGCTTCCGATTGTTGATTGGGGCGAGAATCTTAATAACGGGCTATCTGTCTTAGAAAGCACAAAAAAAGACTACGTCACAAATGTAAAGGAAACAGGATACCGAGCGGTTCATGTGGGATTGGCGCATCGATTTCCAAACTATGCAGGATCAGAATTTTCTACTTGTGAGGTTCAGGCACGAACATTATTGCAGGATGCTTGGGGAGAGTTAACACATGAAGATACATATAAGCCTGGGACCCAGGTTCCGAAAGTCGTAACAATGATTAGCCGCCAAATGTCTGATTTGTTAGCGACATTAGATAATATGGCGCAAACATTAGCCGATGAGCTTTCTGTTTTCGAACACACAGAGATTTCAACAGAAGAAACCGACGCAACAGTTAGAAAAGACCCTCACAAGTTGCAATCCATAAGTGCGAGGGATGAGTTTGTAAAAACTCAGGCTGTTGAGCAGTTGCGTAAGATTGTAGAAAGTTTAGAGAAGCCAACATCCATTGCCAATGTCGCATTCAAGCTACAGAAAGAGTTAGGAACAAGCTTTGACGGTTCATGGTTTGGCTTTGATTCGTTCAAACAATTGCTTTTACATGCAGTGCCTAAAGTGGAAATCGAGGCAAGGCCACCAGGATTAGTGATTCCAGAGAATTATTCAGGGTTGGTGTCATATCAACATTCAGGTTCTGGATTGCCAGATGGTGTACCTGAAATTGCGGGCAAGTTGAAACAAGTTGATAAGTCATTGCCTATTCTTTCGAAGGAGGATTTTCAAAAAATTTATAGATACCTTCATAGTGCGATGCGGTCTTTGTCTAATTCAACGGATTCAGGTATTCCCTATATAAATCGAGTCACTAAGCGAGCCCGAGATGCTCTTGATACGGATGGAGTAAGACATGTTTCGCGAGCCGCGCTCGACTATGTAATGAAAGCTTTATTGTTTGCAGGTAGTCTTGAAGATTATTCAACGTCAGAGAAGATAGGCTTAAGTTATTGTGACAGTACGATATCCCGTGCACGGCTGCTTTTGAAAGATATATCTACCGAAGATGTAAATGAAATTCGCGAGTGGCTTTCTCCGTGCGTTGAAAATTAAGCAAGTAGGACAGGTTGAGGTCAAAGGCCGATACCCGCCATGGATCGCGAGGCTGGATTGGCGGGTATCCTCCGGCATTCGCCAACCCCCTCCGTCGTCCCGGAACAGGTCCGGGGGGACACCTCCCCCGCAAGCGGGGGAGGAAAAGCGCCGCTCCTTTCCCCCGCTCATTCCCGCGCAGGCGGGAATCCAGCAAAAGATATAATGTTGGGCAAAGCCCGTCTTTTTTATATGTAACTGGATCCCCACCTGTGCGGGGATTTTCGGGAGGAGCAACGGCGCCATGGATCCCGTGTCTGCGCCGCAGCACTTTGTGCTGCAGCGCGCACGGGATGACGCCTAAAGGCTGCGCAGCGCACGGGATGACGGCGAAAAGCTGCACTGTGCGCGGGGATATGACGGTTTCATTAGGCTTGCAGACGCAGCGCCGGCGGGAAAGGGCGCGCCGATGTTGATGCCGATATTGACCCCGATATTGACAATGGCGCCGTCGCCGGCCTCACTGGGATTTTAACCGGTTGCGTATTCGTATTGACGGGTGAAACGCAAAGGGGATGGACCATGAAAAAGAGACTTTGTCTGCTTTCAGCGATTTTATTGGCGGGCTGCGCCTCGATGGGCGAAACAGGAGACCAATCGGGACAGGAATCAGCGCCGCAAGCAACGTCTACGGACGATCAGCCGGGAACGACGGGGTCTAATCGAACGTCGAAGGCCGACGCGTCCAAGACCGACGCATCCAAGGCGAGCGAATGCGGCCAGGCGTCTTATTATGCGGACTCGCTCGCGGGCAACAACACGGCTAGCGGCGAGCCTTACGATCCGAAAAAAATGACGGCCGCGCACAAGACGCTGCCCTTCGACACCATGCTGCGCGTCGTCCGCAAGGACACGGGCGATGAAGTCGAGGTTCGGGTCAACGATCGCGGCCCCTTTACGCCCGGCCGGATTATCGACCTGTCGCGCGCCGCGGCGGCCAAGATCGACCTGGTGACGGCGGGCGTCGCCGAGGTTTGCATTTACGTGAAATAACGGCGCGGGCGTCGTGGATCGCGTGTCTGCGCTGCAGCGCTTCGTGCTGCAGCGCGCACGGGATGAGCAGGCGACAGGCTCACAAAAACCGCCGCGCGGCATCCCGCGCGGCGGCTTTGCTTTTTAAGTCGTTAGGACCGTTAAGTCGTCAGGGCCGGCTATTCGGGCGAATAGCTCAGCTCTTCATTGCGGCGCCAAATGTTGGTTTGAACGGCTGTGACGGCGGCGGTCCATTGATCGTTCAGCGCTTCGGCCTTGCGTTTGCCGTGATAGGCTTCCTGGACTTCGTTGAAGCTCGGATCGGCCGGCGCAAAGCCGGCGAAACCTTCTTCGAGCACCGCGACGGTCATGTCCCATTCATCGCCGGTGGCGGCGCTTTCAAGCCAGACATAAGAGCCCCAGTCGGCGTCTTCGAAAGCTTCGTGCCACTCGGCGATGACGTCCCGGGCGGCGCCATAGTCGGAGAAATCGAAGCTATAGGTCATCACGACATTGACCGGGTCGTCTTGCGGCCGGCTGATATCGGCGGCATAGCGCTCGAAGCCGGAATAAACGTCGCCGAAATGGGGCAGCAGAGATCCATAGAACACGCTTTCGCATGCGGTCCCTGCCGGGTCGTCGGCGTCGAAATCGGACCATTTGTGACCGTCGGTGCGGAACATCGTGCCGCCGAGCTTGCCGGTTGCGGGCGACCAGGCGTGCCATTCCCATGCGCCGCCATTGCTGCGATAGCAGTCCCAATAGGCGGCCCAGCCGGCCTGGTATTCCGCATTGTGGCCGGGTTTGACCTCGACATAGAAATATTGCGTGATGTCGCCGCCGGCGTCCTCCTGCGCCAGCGCAGGCGTCATCGCGCAGGCCGCAAAGAGGCCTGCCAGGATTTTGACTTTCATGATGTTTCCCCGTTGTTGCAGTGAGAAAAATTCTGAACGCAACCTTGCCCCGACCCTAGACCTGACGGGGAGGACGGGCAATCGCCGGCGGCTTCGGGCCGGTTGATTGGGGGCTGCGGATATGGCGGCGGCTTTTGAGGTTGTATAGAGATTGATTATACAACCCCAGGAGGGTATTCGGCCCGTAAACCCGCATTCGGTCGATAGATATCGAACACCTTCGGAACGGCCGTATAATGGCCGCGTGATGAAATGGAGCCCAATGATACCGCCGTCGTCATCCCGGATGCCCCGTGCGCGAATGCGCGCAAATCATAATTTGACCGCCTTCGCGGTCGGGGCAGCATCTTTGATGATGCAATGCTGATCCGGGATCGCCATCGGCCTGCGCTGGCTTTGTTTCAGGCGATCCCGTGTCAGCGCAGCAGCGATAAATCGCTGCAGCGCGCACGGGATGACGCGGGGAAGTCAAATGGCGCCCCACATTTCGGCTTTTTCGGCTTGAAACCGGGAAAGTCTCCAGACGCGAAGGGCGCCAATGGCGCCCCACATTTGCGGAGGCCGACCTTGCCAGGGCGCGGGCAAAGGCCTTATCCCGCTGCGGCGCAGCAAAATGAGAAAGGGCGGGCATGACCGCATCGGCGAAATTCTGGAACAAGATCGCGGAAAAATACGCCGCCAGCCCGGTCAAGGACGAAGCGGCCTATCAGGCGACGCTCGATCGCGTGCGGGCCCATCTCGGGAAAGACGACGAGGTTCTTGAAGTCGGCTGCGGCACCGGCACGACCGCCCTGACGGTCGCCGAATATGTCAAGCATGTTACGGCGAGCGACATCTCGTCGAAGATGATCGAGATCTCGCAAGGAAAGGTCGACTATGAGGGTACGAAAAATGTGCGCTGCGTCGTGGCGACCCTTGACGATCATGAATTCGACCATGGCGCGTTCGACGCGGTGCTGGCGTTCAATTTCCTGCACCTCATCGAGGATCTTCCCGCCGCGCTGAGCGAGATTCATGCGCTCGTAAAACCCGGCGGTCTTTTTATCTCAAAGACCTTGTGCCTGGCGGAACGCACGAAGCTCTTTGCGCTCATGCTGCCGGCGATGCGGTTGATCGGCAAAGCGCCCTATGTGCGGTTCTTAAAGACCGAAGAGCTCGATTATCTGATCAAGGCGGCGGGCTTTGAGATTATCGAGACGGGCTATTATCCGGAAAAGGCCCGCAACCGTTTCGTGGTCGCGAAAAAGATATAGGCCTTTCGCCTATGGGGTCCGGCGCAGGGTCAACAGATGAGCCCAAAGGTCCTCGCGGTCGCGCGGCGAAACCATCAGATTGGGCATGTTAGCGTGCGGCGTTTGCAGCAGCACGTCAAAGCTTAAAGGCGTGACCGCCGGATTGTTGGCGAGGGCGTAAAAGGTCGGCGCGCCGGCCCGCGGCGAGGTTTCCTGGTCGGGCGTGACGGCGTGACAGGCGCCGCAATTGGCGCGTGCAAAGGCAAGGCCCCGTTCCGCGCTGGGCGGGGCGGCAAGACTTGCATCATCGCCGCTTTGCGCGCCGTTCGAAGCGCACGCCGCCGGCAATGCGGCCGCGGCGATGAGCGCGAAACCAGCACATAGCGGCGCGGCAGGGCCCCGCCGCAGAAAGGAGAAAGGATTTGAGTGAACCTTGTTGTCGCCCATGACGCATCGCCCCCGCTCTTTGCGCGGCCCATTATAGGCCGGCGCCGCGACGCCGGCAAAGGGTCCGGCTTAAGGGCCGGCGACGGGACCGGGAGGGAAGGGCGCGCAATTTTCTTCCGCCTTGTACGTTTTCCCACGCGCAAAGGGAGTCTAGACTGAAGCACGCGCAATAGGGGCCCGTCACCTTGAGGGCGGGGCCGTCTGCGAGCCCCGCCAGGCTTTGACAGAGCAGGGTCTGAGCGGCGAATATGGAGCGGCTTCAGCCCGCCAGCGCATTTTGCTTATGTTTCAGCTCAACACGCCGTCGCGCGCCGTTTTCGACCCTGTTCTGGTGCGCGATCCCGTTTATCTGCGCCTGCCGGCGGCGGGTGATTATGCGCCGTGGGCCCGGTTGCGCGAGGAAAGCCGGACGCATCTCGTCCTGTGGGAGGAGGATTGGTCGCCTGAGGATCTGAGTTATTCTGCGTTTCGCCGACGGCTCAAACGTATCGAACGCGACGCCAGACGCGGGGGCGGGCTCTCGCTTTTTGTTTTTGAGCGTGAAACCCGCATTTTAGTTGGGGGAACGACCCTCACGAATATCCGCTATGGCGCGGCAAGGGCGGGCAATCTCGGCTACTGGGTCGGCGCGTCACATGCGCGGCGCGGTTATGGCGCCGCGGCGGTCAAAGCCGTTCTCGGACACGCCTTCGACACGATCGGCCTCAACCGCGTCGAAGCGGCGTGCCAGCCGGAGAATCAGGCCTCACGAGGATTGCTCGCCAAGTGCGGCTTTCGCCGGGAAGGCTGCGCAAAGGATTATTTGAAGATCAACGGCCGTTGGCGCGATCACGACCTTTTTGCGATTACCGCCCAGGAATTTCGCAACCGCGAAGACACGTCTGGGTAGAAATCGACCAAACGACCCAAAATTTTGGCCGAAGGCCGGTCGGGGACACTTGCGATAATGTCACGTCCTTGGGAATATACCCGCAAGGGCGGTCAACTACCCGTCGCCGGGGTGGACATGCGCGCCAGCGCATGCGGCAGTTGCGGTCGCTTGGCCTGAAATTTGGGTAACTTGGCGCATGTGCGCCATGATCCTCTGCGTCGCGTAATCGGCGAGGGGATGTGTAAATAGAGGGGTTGGGGCGACGATGATCGGTGGGATAGCGGTTGGAATGCTCGACGGCGCGACGCTTGCAGCGACCCCGGGGATTGAACTTGGGCGAGGCGCTATCGCCGGCGCTTTCATCGTCGCGACGGCATTTCTCGCCGGCTACGCTGCGATCCGCAGAAGCGGGCTGGCTGTTTGCGCCCTTATGATGGTGCTTGGCGCGGCGGCGCTCCAATTTACCTGGCTTGGCTTTTTTTCTTCGATCTCGGCTAATGTTTCCGTGATGATCCTCGGCCTTTTCGCGGCGGCGGCGATCATCTTTCTTTCCGCTTCCGTTGGCGCGGCGAAATATAATGCCCTGCTCGGCGGCGTGATGTTCACCGCTGCGCTGGTGATCGCCGGCATGGGCCTGATCAATTTCATAGACCGCATCAATGTCGCGCCGTTGATGCGTTGGTCAGTCATGGGCGTGGGCGCATTTGCGGTGTTGCTGGCGTTCACCCAGGCGCTTCGGGGAGACGTCAGCGCGCGGCTCATTCTGCCTGGCGTCGTGCTTGCGATCGCCGCCCCGCTGGTCGGGCGGCTTGGACCGATTGGCGCGGAAGGTTTTCAGCTTTTGCCGCATGCGCTGTTCACGCTCGGCGTTATTGCCGCGAGCATCGTATCGCTCACCGAGGGCGCGGCCCCGCGATTGAACGCCGGTCATTCGTCATTTGAAACCGTTCCGTCTTACGGCGCCGAGGAACATGGCGCATTCCTTCCCGCCAATGGGGCGTGCCAGCGAGAGCGCGCTGAACTCGCACTCGACAGTCAGCTTGCCCGGGTTCTTGATTATTCCGGCGTTGCGATTTGGGACTGGAGTCCGGAATTTATCGATCAAACGGAATCGTTGCCCGCGCTCTTAGGCGCGGATTCAACGGCGCCGTTCACGCCTGACGCCCTGCGCAATTTCATCCACAAGGAAGATATCGCGCGTTTTGAAAAGGAAGTGTTGGCGCCGGTTGACGGTCCTTTCGATGTGGCGCTGAAACTGTTTGACGGCCGCAAAGTGCGGCTGCGCGGCGCGCGCGCGGCCAATGAAGATGCAGGCGCATTGGAGCGTCTGGTCGCCTTTATTGAAACCGCATCGCCGATCTTCAAGCCTTCCGGCGTCAGCGGCGTCGACGGCGTGACCGTGCGCAAGGCGACCGAAGCGGCGATCGTTCCCGCCGCCGCCAGCCCGCTGGTGAAGAAACTCGCTGACGCGCTGGACAATGGCGACATCGTAGCGGCCTTCCAGCCGATCGTTTCGCTCAAGGACGACAAGATCGTGGGCTATGAAGCGTTGGCGCGCTGGCCTGATCAGGAAGAAGGCGCGGCCGAAGGGCCGGAAACCTTCGCTAAAGCCGCCGATATCGCCGGCAAGGGCAGCGTGCTCGCGGTGACGATGCTCGATCAGGCGACCGCGTTTCTCGCCGAAAAACATAAATCGGAAAAGCGCGACAATCTCTTCGTCGCCATGAACGTCACCTGGGGTCAGATGCGCGACAGCGAGTTCATCAACGCCGTGCGCGAGGCGATCTCGAAATATGCTTTGCCGAAACAGGCGCTGGTGCTCGAACTGACGGAAGGCGACGCCGTCACCGACCAGGAACAAGCCGGCGAAGTGTTCAAGGCGCTCAAAGAGGCCGGCGCGGCGCTGGCTTTTGATGATTTCGGCGCTGGGTTTTCGTGTCTGTCAAATCTGCGCAAATACGATTTCAACTATCTCAAAATCGACAAGTCGTTCGTCGACGATCTCGAAAGCAAGGGCGATGGCGAAAAAATCGTCGGCGCGCTTGCAGCGCTTGGCAAGGAACTCGGCCTTAAGGTCATTGTCGAAGGCGTGGAAAGCAAAACGACAGCGAAGGCCGCAGCCCAACTGGGGTGCGGCTACGCTCAAGGATATGCGCTGGGCCCGCCGGAGGAATTCAAAAAGCGCCAAACGACCGGCGCGACAGCGAAGTTTCTCGCCAAGAAGCTGGACAAAAGCGAACCGAGTGAAGAAAAGCCCGCGGAAACCAAACCCGCCCTTGCGAATACCGAGCCCTCAAGCGAACCGAAAACGACCGGCAGCTGGATGTTCCGGCGCCGCGGCTTTCAGTAAACAAAAACAGCCGATTTTTTAATTCAACGGTTGATCGTCGCGCCGGACCGACGCCCATTCCGGCGACAACATGGCGCTTGTCACGCCGAGCTTGGCGAGCGCCCGCGACCAGGCCGCGGTTTCCGCGCCGTTGAAAATAATCGCCTCGTCAGGATCGCAGTGAACCCAGGCGTTCTTGGCGATTTCTTCTTCAAGCTGACCCGCCGCCCAGCCGGCATGGCCGATCGCGAGCAAAAAGCGCCGGGGCGGCGGTTTGACCGGATGCCGGCCGCCGATGTCGATCAACACGTCCTTGGTCGCGGTCAGCGCGATGTCCTGACCGAGGATGAGCGTCGTGTCGCGACAGTAATCGAGCGTGTGCAGGACGAGGCCGCGTTCGGTCTGAACCGGCCCGCCAAAATAAACCGGCGTTGACTCGGCGCTTTCCTGGGGTTCGATTTCAAGCTGCTCAAGCAGGTCGGACAGCTCGACATCGGCCAGGCGCTTGTTGACGATCACGCCCATGGCGTGCTCTTCGTCATGCGCGCAGATGAAGATGACGGATTTTTCAAATCGCGGATCGCCCATATTGGGCATTGCGATCAGCAGCTGACCAGCTAGGAAATCTCGTTCTCGGCGGTCTGACGTCGGTTCTTTAAGGTCCATCACCGAAAACTCTATTCGCCGCGCCGGGTCCGCGCAAGGAAAACGGCGTTATGGCCGTAGACCTGCGTGCTGCAGGGCGGTAAAAGCTGCGCGCAATCGGGAGAATTGAACTCATGACGATTTCTGTTGGCGACAAAATTCCCAGCGTGAAGATAATGATGGCGACGGCCGACGGCCCGCAGCAGGCCGATTCGGCCGAAGTCCTGGGATCGGGCAAAGTGGCGCTGTTTTCTGTGCCCGGCGCCTTTACGCCCACATGTTCGGCAAAACATCTGCCCGGCTTCATCACGCAGGCCGAGGCGATCAAGGCAAAGGGCGTCGACAAGATCGTCTGCATGTCCGTCAACGACGCTTTTGTTATGAAGGCCTGGGCGGACGATCAGAACGCGCAAGAAAAAGTGGAAATGCTGGCCGACGGCAATGGCGATCTGTCGCGCGCGCTGGGCCTCGCGTTTGACGGCAAAGGCTACGGCATGGGCGAGCGGTCGCAGCGCTTTTCCGCGGTTATTGACAATGGCGTCGTCGCACAGCTGAACGTTGAAGCGCCTGGCGCGTTTGAGGTGTCAAGCGCGGAGCATATGCTGGGCCAGCTCTAGCCTGACGGGACCTTTTATCAGCGTGCGGATGGGACGCCCAGCCGGGCGAGTTCGTCCGCGCGCTCATTACCCGGATGGCCGGCGTGGCCTTTCACCCAGCGCCATTCTATCTTGCGGCCGGATGACAAGGCGTCGATCTCACGCCACAAATCCTGGTTTTTGACCGGCTTTTTCGCAGCGGTTTTCCAGCCGTTGCGTTTCCAGCCATTAATCCAGTCGTTAATGCCGTTTTTGACGTATTGACTGTCAGTGTGAAGCCTTATGCCGTCGGCCTTTGCGGTCGCCTTAAGCGCTTCGATGACGGCGAGCATTTCCATACGGTTGTTGGTCGTTTCCGCCGCGCCGCCGGAAAGTTCCACGCGTTCGTCGCCGTCGATAATCAGAACGCCCCAGCCCCCGGGGCCGGGATTGCCGGAACACGCTCCGTCGGTGAAAACGTCAATCATTGGCGCTAATCGCCGTCAGCGCGTCGTGTACGCGATGAAAATCGATAATGTCGCGGTATTCCAACGGGTCTTTCACCTTCACGATCGCGCCTTCAACCTGGTTGATCCAGTCATAAAGCCGCGTCAGCAAAAACCGCAAGGCCGCCCCGCGTAACAATACGGGAAAAGCGGCGATTTCCGTCGCGCTCAATCGCCGGCGTTGTCGATAAGCGCCGATAAGGGCGGCGGCGTTGGCTGGGATGAATGCCCGCGCCTCGTCGAAACACCAGGCGTTGACGCAGACCGCGAGGTCATATGCGAAAAAATCATTCGCCGAGAAATAAAAATCAATCAGACCGGCGATGCGTGCGCCTTCGAACAACACATTGTCGGGAAAGAGATCCGTGTGCACCACGCCGGCCGGCAAATCCTCGGGCCAGTGAAGGGAAACGAATTTGAGTTCTTCATCGATATAGGCGGCCAGGCCCGGCGCGCGCCCATCAGCCCCGTTTCGGCAGGCCTCGGCAAGCTCGCGCCAGCCGGAAAGCGATAAGGGATTGGTCCGCGACCAGGAAAAATCGCCGATATTAAGATGCCAGTCCGCAAGCGTTTCGCCCAGCGCCGCGCAGTGTTTTTCGTCCGGCGACATTTGCGGCGCGCCCGGCATGAAGCGAATGAGCGCGGCCGGTTTGCCCGCGAGCGTTTTAACGGCCTGGCCCGCCTTGTCCGTCACCGGCGCGGCGACGGGCATCGACTTGGCGGCGAGATGGGTCATTAGCGCCATGAAAAACGGCAGGTCTTCTTTGCGCACGCGCTTTTCGAAAAGTGTCAGGATAAACTGCCCGCGCGTCGTTTCGAGCCGATAGTTGGAGTTTTCAACGCCTTCAAGGATCGGCGTTTTCTTGCGCAGCTCTCCGACCGCGTAATCGGCGAGGAATAAGACAAGCGCATCGTCGGAAACGTCGGTGTAAACGGCCACGGTCAGCTCGCAAGCTGGAGCGGCGTGTTGAACACGACATTTTCCTCAACAGTGTTGACGGCTTCGATGATCAGGCGTCGGCGCTGGGCCAGCGCCGTGAGAAACTTTTCAACCAGCGCTTCAGGCGCCGATGCGCCTGCGCTGACGCCGAGAATCGAAACGGGTTCGAGCAAACCGTAATCGAACGCCGTATGATCCTCGATCAGCATGGTCTTTTCGGCGCCGGCGCTCTTGGCGACTTCCACCAGGCGCTGGGAATTTGAAGACGTCGCCGATCCGATCACGACATATAGACCGCATCCCGGCGCGGTCGCTTTCACCGCCGCCTGGCGGTTGGAGGTGGCGTAACAGATGTCCTCTTTTTTCGGACCGACGATATCGGGAAACTTCTTCTTCAGCGCGTCAACGACATTCGCAGCGTCGTCGACGGACAGCGTCGTCTGGGTGACATAGGCTGTCGCGCCGTCGCGATGGGCGAGGGCTTCGGCGTCCTTGACCGTCTCGACCAGAGTGACGGCGCCGGCTGGCGCCTGGCCCGTGGTGCCGATCACTTCTGGATGATTGGCGTGTCCTACAAGAAAAATGTGGCGGCCGTTGGCTATGTGCCGGCGAACCTCCGCATGCACTTTCAGCACAAGCGGGCAAGTGGCGTCGATGGCGACAAGATTGCGGGTCTGGGCTTCGTCATGGGCTGCGCGGGGCGCGCCATGGGCGGAAAAGATGACTGGACGATCATTGTCAGGGATTTCCGAGAGTTCGTCGACGAACACCGCGCCCATCGCCGCGAGCCGGTCGACCACATGCGTATTGTGGACGATCTCATGACGCACGAAAACCGGCGCGCCATGCCGGGCCAGGGTCTCCTCTACGGTTCGGATCGCCCGCTCCACGCCGGCGCAAAAGCCCCTAGGCGAGGCAAGCCGCACGGTCAATTCCGGGGCGGGGCTATTGCGTGTCCTATCGCGTTGCGGCTTCACGAAAGCTCCCAGGGCCATGGAGCGTTGCGCCTTTCGGTGCGAGACGCTACGAGATGATTACCTTGAATCGGGGCCAAATCACGGCGCTCCGCCGGCCGCTGCCGGGCTATTTTGTGAGCAGATATAGGGGTTCATCTCAATGAACAAACCGTTAGTAGGCGCGCTTATCGCCGCAGCGCTGATCAGCGCCGGATGTGCGAGTCTCAGCAGAAAGGCCCAAGAGAGCAACCCCGCCCCGTGCCCTAATATTCTGGTGCTCAATGACGCATCGCGAATAATTGAATTCGACGGCGAGCAAACGGCGGAAAACATCGCCTATACCGGCGAAATCACGAATGTCTCCATGGCCTGCCGTTATCTTGACGGCGATCCGATTGATGCAGGGATTTCGGTCGAAATGGCCTTCGGCAAGGGACCGAAAGGCGCGGCAGGCGAGAAAACCTTCACCTATTTTGTCGCTGTCACCCGTAAAGACCTTGAAGTTATTGCTAAAAAGGAGTTTTCCGTCTCCGCCGAATTTGGCGAAAAGCGGGTCATTGTGCTGAAAAAGGAAGACATCAGCAAAATCCATATCACGCGCTCCAGTGATGAAGTGTCCGGGGCGAATTTCGAGATCATTGTCGGTTTCGCGCTCACGCCGGAACAGGTTATTTTCAATCGCTCGGGCAAGAGTTTGAAATTTCCACAGCTTTGATGATTTTGACCGACGATCTCAGCGCTGCGGTCGGCGAGGCGTTCGCTGCGGCGGGTCTTGATGCGCGCCTGGGGCGGGTAACCGCGGCGCACCGTCCTGACCTGGCCCAGTTCCAGTGCAATGGCGCGCTGGCCGCGGCCAAGGCGGCCAAACAAAATCCGCGCGCCTTGGCCGAGAAAATTTGTGCTGCCTTGAAGGACAATCCGAACTTCGCCGACATTGCGGTCGCCGGTCCCGGGTTCATCAACATCACATTGACGGATGGGTTTATCTCGTCCCGCGCCGCAGCGCTTGCCGGCGATGAGCGCTTGGGCGCGTGGTCGAAACCCGAAACGGAAACGATCGTCCTCGACTATGGCGGCCCCAATGTCGCCAAGCCGCTTCATGTGGGTCATTTGCGCGCGGCGATTATCGGGGAAAGCCTAAAGCGCGTCTTGCGCTTTGCAGGCGACAAGGTGATCGGCGATGTTCATTTTGGCGACTGGGGCCTGCCCATGGGCCAGCTCATCACCGAGCTCAAGCGCGAGCAGCCGCAGCTCGCCTATTTCGACGAGGCTTTCAAAGGGTCTTATCCGGACACGTCGCCGGTGACGCTAGACGATCTCGAGCGGCTTTATCCGCAGGCCTCGGCGGCTTGCAAAGCCGATCCGCAGCGTGCTGAAGAAGCCCGTATCGCCACCGCCGAACTGCAAAAGGGCCGGGCCGGCTATCTCGCCCTGTGGCGCCATTTCGTCGCCGTCTCCCGCGCCGCCATTGAGCAGGAATACGCCGATCTCGGCGTCACCTTCGATTTGTGGAAGGGCGAGGCGGATGCTGACAAGCTGACCGAAGTGATGGCGGCGGACCTGCGCGCGAAAGGTCTTTTGGAAGAAAGCGACGGCGCACACGTCGTGCGGGTCGCAAAGGAAGGCGACAAAAAAGACATCCCGCCGCTGATGCTGTTCAAGCGGGACGGGGGGGTGACCTACGGCACGACCGACCTTGCCACCATCCTCGATCGCGTCCGTTCGCTCGCGCCCGACCGCATGCTTTACGTCGTCGATCAGCGCCAGGCGCTGCATTTCGAACAGGTGTTCCGCGCGGCGGCGCTGGCCGACATCTTTCCCGCCGACCGGCTCGAGCATATCGGCTTCGGCACCATGAACGGCAAGGACGGCAAGCCGTTTAAAACCCGCGCGGGCGGTGTTTTGAAATTGCGCGATCTCATCGACACGGTCACCGAGCGGGCTCGGGCGCGGCTTGCCGACAGCGGTCTCGCTAAAGGCTATGGCGAGGCGGAAACCGCTGACATTGCACGAAAAGTGGGGATCGCGGCGCTGAAGTTCGCCGATCTCTCCAATCCGCGGACCAGCGATTACATTTTCGATCTCGACCGCTTTATGGCGTTTGAGGGCAAGACCGGCCCCTATCTGCTCTACGCCAGCGTGCGCGTGCGCTCGGTTCTGGCCAAGGCCGAAGCCGCCGGGGCCGGCGCGCCAGGGCCGGTCAGTATTGCTGCGCCGGAAGAGCGCGACCTCGCCCTGTCGCTGCTCGCCTTTGGCGAGGCGTTGCGCGACGCCTATGAAAAGCGCTTGCCGCACATTTTGTGCGATCATGCGTTCACGCTGGCGCAGGCTTTTTCCAAATTTTACGCCGCATGCCGCATCGCCGATGAGGCGGATGCAGCGGCCAGAGCGTCGCGTTTGTCACTGACCGCGGCGACTGGACGGCAGCTCGACTTGACCCTCAATCTGCTGGGGATCGAAGCGCCGCAACGGATGTAACTTTGTAACGCGTACTGACAGAATGCACCCGCTGACGCCGGCAGCGTGTCGGGCACTGTGACGCACAATCCACAATCGATTCCGAAAATCCCAAGGTGAACCCCAAGTAATGTTGGAGTAAAATAAAACGGCGCCGCCATTTTCTAGCATCGAGAGGCTAAGCGGCTGATTTTTCTGCGCTAGTTTTCAACAGGGGGCGCCGCCGCCAATACAGGTCCGGACAGCCTGTCGCAGGGTGCGTTAAAGCGTCCCGAATAAAACGCACAGACAGGCGCCGACTGCCATATGATTGTCATGTAAGAAAGCTACGTCCGAGTACGCAACTCGGGCCGCACGGTTGGGGCGGCCCGTCCATCCAGTCAGAGCTTGGGGATTATTGAAATGAGATTGATGAAAACGCTCTCCGCGGGCGCGGCCGCGATTGCGCTGTCAACGGCTTTTGTAGCGACGGTGCCGACGCCCGTCATGGCGCAGCAAACGACGTCCAATATCCGCGGCGTCGTAACGGACGAAGCCGGCGCGCCCATCGCCGGCGCGCAAGTCACCGTCACGGATAGCCGCACCGGCGTCACCCGCACCATTCAGACGAACAATCAGGGCGCCTACACGGCGCCGAACCTGCCGGTCGGCGGTCCTTACGAGGTGTCGGTTCAGGCGCAAGATTATCGCGGCGAAACGGTCGAGCAGATCTTTCTTACGGTCGGCGACACGGCCGCCGTCAGCTTCGATTTGTCCAGCGGCGCCGAGGCCGACGTGATTGTCGTTACCGCGACCCGCTCCAACGTCGCCGACCTGGCGAAAGGCCCAAGCGCCACTTTCGACCTGAGCGATATTCAAGAGCTTCCGTCGATCAGCCGCGACATCAAAGACGTTATCCGAATCGATCCGCGCATCACGATCGACGAAACCTTCGGCGACGGCGTTTACTGCGTCGGCTCTTCAAACCGGTCAAACTCTCTGACTGTCGACGGCGTGCGCCAAAATGACGATTTCGGTCTTAACGCAAACGGCTTTCCGACACAGCGTCTGCCGTTTCCGTTCGATGCGGCCGAGCAGGTCTCCGTCGAGATTGCCCCGTTTGACGTTCAGTATGGCGGATTTACCGGCTGTAACATCAACGTCGTTACGCGTTCCGGCGGAAACGAGTTCCATGGACGGGCCTTTTTCGATTACACGGACGATCGGTTCGTCGGCAAATCCGTTGATGGAAACCAGATCAACCAAAACCTCGATCTAACCGAAAAATCCTATGGCGGCGTGATTACCGGCCCGATCTTGCCGGATCGCGTGTTCTTCACCTTCGCTTACGAGAAATTCTCCGGCGGCGACATCAATGAAGACGGCCCGGTCGGTTCGGGCACGGTCAATGAAACCGAGGAGATCACGCAAGCCAATCTTGACGAGATCACCAGCATTTTGCAGTCGGTTTACGGTTTTGATCCGCTGGGTCAGCCGTCGAGCCTTGATGTCGACGATGAACGGTTCCTCGTTAAGGGCGACTTCTATCTCGCCGACGGCCACCGTTTCGAATTCACCTGGCAAAATACCGACGGCAACAGCATCGTTCAGTCAAACAACGACGCGCCCGACGACGAGCTCAGCCTCGCGTCGCAATGGTATATGCGGTCGGAAAAGCTGAATTCATATTCGGGCCGGCTGTTCTCGGACTGGACCAGCAATTTCTCGACCGAGCTGCGCGGGTCCTTCTCGCAGCGCGACACGGGTCAGGACACGCTTGGCGATCCTGACTTCGCCAGCTTTGAGATCAACGGCGTCGGCCCCAACGGGCTGGGCACGGTGTTCGTCGGCCCGGACGTTTTCCGCCATGCGAACCGGCTGGAAAACGACCAGATCCAGATCCGCGCGGCGGCTTATTACACAATCGGCGCGCACAATTTCACCCTGGGTTACGAGTGGGATCAGCTTGACGTCTTCAACCTCTTCGTCCCGTTCTCCCAGGGCGAGGTCGCCTTCGACTCCGTCATGGATCTGGAAAATCAGACGCCATCGGCGATATTCTATTCCAACGCGGCGTCGAATAATGCTGAGGACGGCGCGGCGTCGTTCAAGCGCAGCCTGCACACTTTTTATCTGCAGGACGATATCGACGTAAGTCCGGACCTGAGCGTGACACTGGGTCTGCGTTACGACATGTATACGTCTGGCGACGAACCGACCGAAAATCCGACGTTCGAACAGCGCTACGGATTTACGAACACGGCGAATTACGACGGAATTAGCCTGATCCAGCCGCGCATTGCCGCAACCTATGACGTGAACGAGCGGTTGACCGTTCGCGGCGGCTTCGGCCGGTTCTCCGGCGGCGATCCGAGCGTTTGGATTTCCAATAGCTATTCCAATCCTGGTTTCGTGGGCGGCGCCTTTTCCGCCGACCCCATGGTTATCAACGGCTTTAACGGCTTTGATATTCCCGCTGCATTGCTCGCCGATAACACGGCCCAGGCGTCGGTCGGCAATGGCGGCGTGAACGTGGTCGACCCGGATTATACAATCCCGTCGGTCTGGCGCGGCAGCTTAGGCGCCGATTACTTTGCCGACCTGTCGTCAGTCGGGCTCGGCGACGATTGGCGCTTGACCGCCGATCTTCTTTACACGCGCACGAGCAATCCGAACGAGTGGCGCGACCTGACGCTTCAGCAGGTCGGCACGGCGCCGGACGGTCGTCCGTTCTATCGGTCGGCTGACTTGCTCGATCCCGACTGTCAGGCCGATCCGCTCGACATGGATTGCTCCACGCGCGTCGTCGGCGGCAATGGCGAAATGCTGTTGACCAATTCCGACGAAACGCCCGTAAGCGTTACGGTTTCGGGCTCGATCGGGAAAGAGTGGGTATTCGACAGATCCGCGATCGACCTGTTTATCGGTTACGCCTACACGCGGTCCGAAGACGTCAATCCGGGCACGAGCTCGCGCGCCATATCCAACTTCGAGAATTTCTCGACGGATAACTTCAACTTCTCAAGCGCGGCCATCTCCAACTATTCGATCAAGCACGCGATCACCGCGCGGCTTAATCTGGAGCACGAGTTCATCAAAGATCATCCGACATCGCTGACGCTTTTCGGTTTCGTGCAGTCGGGTCGTCCGTTCAGCTACACCTTTGAATGCGGGCGCAGCCGAACCACCTGCGTTGACGGCGTGCCGTTCAATAACAACATCTTCGGCGACGAAGACGGCAGCGAGGATCGTTCGCTTCTTTACGTGCCGCTCGAAAACGATCCCAGCGTCATGTATGCGCCGGGCTTCGATCTGGCGGGCTTTAACGCCTTCATTGCAGAGAACGGCCTTGAGCGCGGCGCAATCGTCGGACGAAACACCCAGCGCAGCAACTGGAACGGACGTCTCGATGTCCGCTTCCAACAGTCGCTCCCGGCGCCCATCGACGGACACGCGCTTAAGTTCGTCGTTGACATTCAGAACTTGACCAATCTCATCAACGATGAATGGGGCCTGTATCGGGAAATCGGGTTCGAATACAATAATCCGGTGGTTGAGGCGTCATTCGATGAGAGCGCCGGCCAGTTCGTCTACGAAGACTTCACAGGCGGATTTGACCAGCGGATCAATAACGGCATTTCGATCTGGCAGGTCCAGTTCGGCGTCCGTTACGAGTTCTAAGCGCCTAAGCGGGGGCAGAATTAAGGGCGGCCTTCGGGCCGCCCTTTTTTATTGCGCCGGTTTTTTAAAGGCTACTTCCCGATCAGCCGCACGAAGCGCTCTTCGAGTTTGGCGTCCTCAGCGAAAGCGCCGGTCATGGCGCGGGTCACGCACATAACCTCCGGCTTGCTGACGCCCCGGGTCGTAATGCATTGATGTTGGGCCTCGATCAGCACGGCCACGCCGCGCGGCTCAAGCGCGGTCTCGATCGCCCCGGCGATCTGATTGGTCAGCGTCTCCTGGCTTTGCAGCCGCCGGGCGAAGGCGTCCACGACCCGGGCGAGCTTGGAAATCCCGACGACCCTGTCGCCGGGCAGATAGGCGACATGAGCAAACCCGATCATCGGCTGGATGTGATGCTCGCAATGGCTTTCAAAGCGGATGTCCTTCAACAGGACGATGTCGCGATAATTTTCGACTTCCTCGAAAGTGCGCGACAGGATGTCGACCGGGTCCTCGGCGTAGCCGGCGAGAAATTCTTCATAGGCGTCGACAAACCGCCGTGGCGTGTCGATCAGGCCCTCGCGCTCCGGGTCCTCGCCGAAATAGGCAAGCAGCGTTTTCACCGCCGCTTCGGCGTCTTCGCGCGCAACCTGGCGCGGTCTCTTTAGGGGGATGGTTTCAGCACTCACTTTACGCCTCCTCGATGGAACGGCAGAGATTGATAGTTTCAAGACAGGCAAGGGCCGCTTCCTCGCCCTTGTTGCCGGCCTTGGTTCCGGCCCGCTCGATCGCCTGTTCGATGGTATCGACCGTCAGGACGCCGAAGCCCATGGGCACGCCGGTCTCGCGCGCCGCCGCGGCGAGCCCGGTCGCGGCCTCGCCGGCGACATAGTCAAAATGGGGGGTGGCCCCGCGGATGACGCAGCCAAGCGCGACCACGCCGTCATAACGGCCTGTGCGGGCGAGCTTTCTGGCGACGAACGGAACCTCATAGGCGCCGGGCGCCATGGCGAGGTCGACGGCGTCTTCGCCGATGCCGTGACGGGAAAGCGCATCCTTCGCACCGGCGATGAGCCGCTCGACGATAAACGCGTTCCAGCGCGTCGCGACGATGGCGATCTTCAATCCGTCGCCGGACATGGCGCCTTTAAATGTCTTGCCCATGGAAAACTCCTAACCGGCCGCGCGCAGATGTTCGCTCGACCGCCCTTTGGCGCGGCGGTAATCGCGCAGCGCCTTGACGGAAACGATCTTAAAACCATGGCGGTCGGCGAACGCTTCAAGGTCGGGCAGGCGCGCCATGGCGCCGTCGTCGTTCATCACTTCGCAGATCATCGCCGCCGGCGTCAGGCCGGACAGCCGGGCGAGATCGACGCCGGCTTCGGTCTGGCCGCCGCGTTCGAGAACGCCGTTTTCGGCGGCGCGCAACGGAAACATATGGCCCGGCATCACCAGGTCGGCGCCGGTCGAGGCGGGATCGATAAGGGTGCGGATCGTATGCGCGCGGTCATGGGCGGAAATGCCGGTGGTCACGCCCCTGGCCGCCTCGACCGAGACGGTGAACGCCGTGCCGAAGCCGGAGCCGTTATCCTCTTGGGCGACCATCAGCGGCAGGTCGAGCCGGTCGATCATCGCTGGGGCCATGGCGCAACAGATCAGGCCGCGGCCTTCCCGGGCGAAGAAGTTGACCGCCTCGGGCGTGACGAAATCCGCCGCGATGGCGAGGTCGCCTTCGTTCTCGCGGTGTTCGTCATCGACGATGATGACGGTTTCGCCGGTCTTGAAAGCGGCGACGGCTTCGGGAACGGATGCGATGGGCATCAGCGCGCTCCTTCCTTGATGAATCCATGCTCTTTGAGAAAGTCGGTCGTCAGTCCGGCGCCTTCGCGGTCGGCGATCAGGCGCTCGACATATTTGGCGAGAATATCGACTTCGAGATTGACCCGGTCGCCGGGCTTTTTCTGGGGCAGGGCGATATGCTGCTGGGTGTAATCGACCAGCGTGACGTTGAACCAGTCGGGACCCGTATCGACGACCGTCAGCGAGGTTCCGTCGATCGCGATATAGCCCTTGGTCACGACATAGCGAATCAGCGCCGGATCGGTTTCGACAGTCAGCCACAACGCGTCCCGGTCCGGACGAAACGATTTGATGACGCCGGTTCCGTCCACATGGCCCTGAACGAAATGCCCGCCCAGACGCCCGGTCGGCGACAGGGAACGTTCGAGATTGACCGGATCGCCGGTTTTTAAGTCGCCGAGATTGGTGCGTTTAAGGGTTTCCGGGGCAAGGCCGACGGCGAAGGTTTCCCCGTCGAACGCTGTTGCGGTCAGGCACACGCCGTTGACGGCGATGGAATCGCCCAGCTTCAAACCCTCCAGCGCGGTCTTGGCGCGGATGGTCAGCGCCGTGCTGTCGGCGGCGTTCTGAACCGCCGCAACGGCGCCGATTTCCTCGATCAGGCCGGTGAACATTAGGGCGCCTCCTTGCGGATGCGGCCGCGCACCAGCACGTCGCCGCCAAGCCATTCGGTCTGCGGCTCGGCGAGCCGCCAGGCCTCGGCGAGAAGCGCCGGACCGCGACCGGCGACCGAAGGCGCGCCGGCCCCGCCGATCACCAGCGGCGCGATAAACGCCCAGACCTCGTCGACCAGTCCGGCGTCGAAAAAAGCGCCCAGCGCCGCGCCGCCCCCTTCGACCAGCAGCGCGTTGACGCCGCGCGCGCCAAGCGCGTCAAGCAGGGCCTCAAGTTCGGGCCGGCCGTCTTGGCCGGCGGTAAGCTGCAGGACATCAACGCCGAGGTCGCGATAGGCATGAAGTCGCGACGGCGTGGTTTTCTCCGACGCGACGAGCAGGGCGCCCTTGCCGGCGCGATCATAGACTTTCGCGCCCGGCGGCGTGCGGCCGGCGGTGTCGAGCACCACGCGCAGGGGGTGTTGCGGGTCGTCGCTGTCATTGCGCGCCGTAAGCGACGGATCGTCGGCGATCACCGTGTCGGCGCCGACCAGGATCGCATCCATTCGGCGGCGCAGATCATGAGCGCGCTGTCGCGCCGCGTCGCCGGTGATCCACTGGCTGTCGTTTTTGCGCGTGGCCAGCTTGCCGTCGAGGCTGGCGGCGAATTTGGCGATGACATAGGGCCGCTCGGTTTCGAGCCAGCGCAGCCAGAACCGGTTTTGTTCGCGCGCTTCGTCTTCCAGGACGCCGCCGCACACCCTAACGCCCGCCGCGCGCAGCCGTTTCCCGCCGCCGGCGGCCGTGGGATTGGGATCGGCAAGGGCGTAAATCACTTCCGCAATGCCGGCCTCGATCAGCGCTTCGGCGCACGGTCCGGTGCGGCCGTCATGATTGCATGGCTCAAGTGTGACATAGACGGTCGCGCCGCGCGCGGCCGGGCCGGCGTCCTGAAGGGCGACGATTTCCGCATGGGGCTTGCCCGGTCCTTCATGCCAGCCGCGGCCGACGATGGCGCCGTTCTTGACGATGACGCTGCCAACGAGCGGATTGGGCGCGACACGGCCGGCGCCGCCCATGGCGAGGGCAAGCGCCTGGCGCATGAAGTCGCGATCGTGCTGGCGGGCGTCGCCCATAAAAAAGCCCCTCGGCCGAATGCACTCACAGTTTCCAAGGGGCGTGGGTCAAACCAGGTCCTTTAAGACTGCGCGCGCTGAGCGCACCAAAGGCGTCAGCGCGCAAGCCAAAGGCCTGCCTTGAACCTTCTCTCATCCGGACTTTGACCGTCGGCTCTGGGCTCTCACCAGGATCCTGCGTCGGCGCCCCTATGGAAAATGGGCGCTTCGGCTCGCGGGCTCGTCGGACTTTCGTCCGCATGACCGCCGGTGGGGAATTCCACCCCGCCCCGAAGATTCATGGCGATAATATAGCCTTCCCGCCCCGGCGCTGCAATAAGCAGGCGCACAGCCGCCAGGAGAGGCCATGACCGCCCGCATCCGCCAGCCCGCCGAATGGGCCGATCATGACGCCGTCTTTATCGGCTGGCCCAGCGCGGCCGATCTTTGGGGCGATCATCTGGGACCGGCGCGGGCGGAAGTCGAGGACCTGATCCGCGCCATCCTCTATCCCAATGAGGCAAAGCCCGGCGAGGACGAGCGCGGCGAGCGGGTTCATCTTCTGGTGCGCGGCGGGGAGGCCCGAAAGATCGCTGAAATCATGCGCAGCCATCTGCCCGATCCCGACGCCCTCGACATTCATGACGCGCCGATCGGCGATATCTGGCTGCGCGATACCGGCCCGATATTCACCAGGACCGAGAGCGGCGCCGTCGCCGCTGTCGCGTTTCGCTTTAACGGCTGGGGCGGCAAATACGACCTCGTCGGCGATACCGAGATCGCCGATATCATCGCCCGCCTTGCCGATGCGCCGCTGGATCGTCATGACGGCGTCGTTGTCGAGGGCGGCGCGCTCGAAACCGACGGGGAGGGGACGTTCATCACCACCCGCCAGTGCCTCCTGAACAACAACCGCAATCCCTCCCTGACGCAAACCGATGTGGAGGCGGCGCTTCGCGGGGCGCTGGGCGCGGAAAAAGTCATCTGGCTTGATGAAGGCCTTACCGGCGATCACACCGACGGGCATGTGGACAATCTCGTCCGCTTTGTGGCGCCGGGCAAAGTCGTCTGCATGCGACCCACCGGCGAGGACGATCCCAACGCCGCCGTGCTCGCTGCTATCGAAAAGACGCTTTCGGCCGAGACCGATGCGGGCGGGCGTAGCCTTGAGGTTGCGACCGTGCCGTCGCCGGGCCGGGTCGAGATCGACGGCGCGCCGGCCGCGGCGAGCCATTTGAATTTTTATGTCGCCAACCGGTCGGCGATCATGCCGGTTTTCGCCCGCCGCAACGGCCGCGACGAAGCAGCCGCCGACGCCTGCGAGGGGCTCAAAGCGCTGATCGCCCGGGACCATTTCTTCGCCATCGATTCCTCCCGGCTGCTGACCGGCGGCGGCTCTTTTCACTGCATCACCCAGCAGCAGCCGGCCCGCTGAGGCCGGTTTTGCCTGGTTCGCCGACAAACCGACGCCTTTCTGCGATGAACCGATAAAATGCGGCTTTGGGGCGCATGCAAGTTGGGCCCAGCCTCATCACCATGCGCCGGGAATCATGACGCCGCGCGGGCGACGCCGGCGGCGCGGGGTATTGCTTGACATAAAGGAGCCGCCAATGCGGAGGAAACTCGCTATCTCATCACTTGCGCTCATTACGGCGCTTTCGGCCTGCGGTCGTTCGGACGACCAGGCGCAAACCGGCGACGAGACCGTCGCCGCCGCGGAGGAATCCATGCCCTCAGGGGCGCGCCTTACCGATGTTCTTACCGGCATCGAACCGGCAACGGCGTCGAATGCGGCGGCCGATGTTTTGCTTTCCCCTTATGACGGACCCTATGGCGGCGTGCCCCATTTCGATGAAATGGACCTTGAAGGCCTAAAGCCGGCCCTTGAAGCGGGCATGGCCAAGCAGCTCGAAGAAATCGACGTCATCGCCGGCAATCCCGAAGCCCCGACATTCGAAAACACCATTGTGGCGCTGGAAAAAAGCGGCGCCGCGCTCGACAATGTCTTCACCTATTGGGGCATCTGGTCGTCGAACATGTCGACGCCGGAATTTCGCGCCGTGCAGCAGGAAATGGCCCCGAAGCTGTCGGAATTCTTCTCCAGGATCATCCAGAACGAAGCGCTCTTTGAGCGCGTGCGCGCGGTTTACGAAAGCGACGCCAAAGACCGGTTGCGGCCCGATGAACAGCGTCTGGTCTGGCTGATCTACGATCAGTTCGCCTCCAACGGCGCGACCCTCGATGGCGAGGCCAAGGAGCGTTATGCGGCGATCAACAAGCGTCTGGCCGAATTGACGACGACATTCGCCAACAACGTGCTGGCGGACGAGGAAAACTACGTTACCTATCTTAGCGCAGACCAGCTTTCCGGCCTGCCGCAATCCTTCATCGACGCAGCCGCGGCGGCGGCTGCCGACCGCGGCCGGGAAGGCGAATACGCCATCACCAACACGCGCTCGTCCATGGATCCGTTCCTGACCTATTCCGACGAACGCGATATGCGCGAAGAGGTCTGGCGGACCTATTACAATCGCGGCGACAATGGCGACGAATACGATAACAACGCCATCATCGCGGAAATCCTGCAACTGCGCGACGAGCGGGTCGGGCTGTTGGGTTTCGACAATTACGCTCAATGGCGGCTGCAGAACCGCATGGCCAAAAATCCGGAAAACGCGCTGGCGCTGATGGAAGCGGTGTGGCCGGCGGCGGTCGCGCGCGTTGAGGAGGAAGTCGCCGAGATGCAGGCGATCGTCGATCAGGAAGGCGGCGGTTTCGCCATCGCGCCCTGGGACTATCGCTATTACATGGAAAAGGTCCGCAAGGCGAAATACGATCTCGACTCGGACCAGGTGAAGCAATATCTCCAGCTCGACAAGCTGCGCGAAGCGATGTTCTTCGTCGCCGGCGAACTCTTCAACTACAGCTTCACGCCGGTTCCCGAAGGATCGGTTTCCGTCTGGCATGAAGACGTCAAGGTCTGGGAAGTCAACGACAAGACCAGCGGCGAACATATCGGGCTCTGGTATCTCGACCCCTTCGCGCGGCCGGGCAAACGGTCCGGCGCCTGGGCGACGTATTACCGAATTCATGACACGATGGACGGCGAGAAAAAGACGACGCTGTCGGCGAACAACTCAAACTTCATCAAGCCGGCGCCGGGCGAGGCGGTGCTGATTTCGTGGGACGATGCGGAAACGTTCTTCCATGAATTCGGTCACGCCCTGCATTTCCTGGCGTCGGTTGTGGATTACCCGACGCTCAACGGCGGGGTGCGCGACTACACCGAATTTCAGTCGCAGCTTCTTGAGCGCTGGGTTTCGACCGATGAAGTGATCGACGAATACTTCGTTCATCACGAGACCGGCGAACCGATTCCGGACGAACTCGTCCAGAAAATCAAGGACACGACGACCTTCAAACAGGGCTTCGATACGACCGAGTATCTCGCCTCGGCGCTGGTCGACATGCGCTATCACACGGTCGATCCCGCCGGCATCGATCCGGACGCCTTCGAACGCGAAACGCTTGCCGAACTCGGCATGCCGGAAGAATTGCCCATGCGTCACCGCTCGACGCATTTCGGCCATATCTTTTCCGGCGAGGGCTATTCAGCCGGTTATTACGGCTATATGTGGGCCGACGTGTTGACTTCCGACGCGGCGGAAGCCTTCGTCGAGGCGCCGGGCGGTTTTTATGACGAGGCGCTGGCGAAAAAGCTCGTCGATTATCTTTTCGCGCCGCGCAATGCGATCGATCCGGCGGAAGCCTATCGCCTGTTCCGCGGCCGCGATGCGACGATCGAGCCGTTGATGCGCGACCGAGGCTTTCCGGTTCCCGCCGGCAGCGGCGGCGAGGAGACCCTGGAATAGGGTCGCCGAGATCATAAGTCCGCTCTTTCCCGCCTGCGCGGGAATGAGCGGCGCCAAGATCACGTTGGGACTCTACTTGCCCCAGACTTTCTTGACGCGGCGGTCGCGCCCGCAGCTTGTGCGGTAAAAGCGATAGCGGACGGGATTTTTCTTGTAATAATCCTGGTGGTAATCCTCCGCGATCCAGAACGCGCCGAGCGGCCGGACCGGCGTTACGATGGGCGCGCCCAGTTCGGCTTCCGCGGCGGCGACGGCCGCTTCGGCGTCGGCCTTTTGCGCTTCGCTGTTGTAAAAGATCGCCGTGGTGTAGGCATGGCCGCGGTCGCAAAACTGGCCGCCGTCGTCGAACGGATCGATATGACGCAGGAAATAATCCACCAGCGCGCGATAGGAAATCGCCGCCGGATCGAACGGCGCCCGCACCGCTTCGAGATGGCCTTCGTGATTGCGATAGGTGGGGTTTTCAAGCGCGCCGCCGGTATAGCCGGAAACCACGTCGCCGACGCCGTCGAGCTTTTCAAGATCCGACTCGACACACCAGAAACACCCGCCGGCGAAGACCGCTTCTTCCATCGCGCCGGGGGTCGCTTCGCCGTCGGTTTCTGCGGCTTTCGACGTCGCAACGCCGGCCGCGAGCGTCCCGCAGGCGATGAGCAAAAGGCGAATGCGCAGGGGTTTCATTGTCTTCACTCCGTCCAGGCCCCTCAATATGGCGTTCCTCGCGCCGTCAATGCCAGCCGCGTCCCGGCGAAATCACGCATTTTTTATGGAGCCCCATCTTATGGTAACGCATCCGCATCCGGCCCGCATTGCCGCCGGCGTCGAAAATAGCCTATTTAACCGTGCGATTGCGGCTTGAAGCCGCGCACAGGGCGGGACAGCGAGATGAAAAACGCATATTTGGCCGGCGCCGCGGCGCTTCTTCTTTGCGCCGGTCTCATGGTCAGTTGCGGCCGGCAGACGCAGCCGGGCCAGGATGGCGAGGATCAACCAACAATGACAAAGAGCGACCCCTTCGCCGCCGCGGCGGCGATCGATGCGCCGGCGGTCGAAAAGCGGCCCGTCGAAACGACCCAGCACGGCATAACGCGAACCGACAATTACGCCTGGCTGCGCGATGAGAACTGGCAGGAGGTGTTGCGCGATCCCTCGACGCTCGATGAGGACATTCGCGCCGCGCTGGAAGCGGAAAACGCCTATTACGAGGCGGTGACCGCGGATCTTGAAGGTTTGCGCGAAAAACTGCTCGACGAAATGCGCGGGCGCGTCAAAGAGGACGACTCGTCCGTCCCCTTGCCCGACGGCCCATTCAAATATTGGCGCGAATATCGCGCGGGCGGGGAATATCCGATTTTCATGCGCGCGCCGCGCGGCGGCGGCGAGGCGCAAATGCTCTATGACGGGGACGCCGAACGCGGGGATTCGAAGTTTTTCGCGGTGCGGGGCGTTTCTCACAGCCCCGACCATCGCCTGCTCGCTTACGCCGTCGATCGTTTGGGCTCGGAATATTATACGATTGGCGTGCGCGATCTTGAAACCGGCGAAGACCTGCCCGGCGTCATCGAAAGCGCCGACGCCTCGGGCGCGGTCTGGGCGGCGGATTCTTCCGGCTTTTTCTATGTGGAGCGCGACGACAATCAGCGGCCCGTGCGCGTTAAATATCACGTTCTCGGGCAAGACCCGGCCGACGACGTCCTTGTCTATGAAGAAGAGGACGCAAGCTTCTTTCTCTATCTCGATAAGAGTCTGAGCGGCGAATACGTTTTCATCTATTCGCAAAGCCAGATCACGAGCGAAGTGCGTTTCGCGCGGGCGGATGCGCCCCAGGCGGCGCCGACGCTCATCGCGCCCCGCGACAACGGCGTCGAATACAGCGTGGACCATCGCGGCGAGGATTTCTACATCCGCACCAACGCCGACGGCGCCGTCGATTTCAAGATCGTCAAGGCGCCGACGGCCGCGCCGGGGCGCGAAAACTGGGTCGACTGGACGCCCCACGAGTCGGGGACCTACATTGCCGCCTTCATCGCCTATCGCGATTACGCCGTGCGCCTTGAGCGGCGCGACGCCAGGCCGCGCGTCGTCATTTCCAGTTACGACGGCGACGAACATGAAGTCGCGTTCGACGAGGCGGCCTATGCGCTCGGGCTGAGCGCCGGCTACGAATATGCGACAAGCGCGCTTCGCTTGACTTATGAATCCCCGTCGACGCCGGAGCAGACCTTCGATTACGACATGAGCGCGCGGACGCGGACGCTTTTGAAAACGCAGGAGATTCCAAGCGGGCACGACGCCTCGCTTTACGTCGTCGAGCGCTTCGATGCGCCGGCGGCGGACGGCGCGCGCATTCCCGTCGTGACGCTGCGCCTGAAATCGACGCCCAAAGACGGAACCGCGCCAGCGCTGCTTTACGGCTACGGTTCCTATGGGATCACCATTCCCAACGGCTTTTCGACCTCCATCCTCTCCCTGGTCGACCGCGGCGCGATCTATGCGGTGGCGCATGTCCGCGGCGGCGCGGCGAAGGGCCGGCAATGGTATCTCGACGGCAAGCTCGACAAGAAGATGAACACCTTCACCGACTTTACCGCGGCGGCGGAAGCTTTGGTCGCCGAAGGTTTTGCGGCGGAAAAGCGCGTCGTGATTTACGGCGGCAGCGCCGGCGGGCTCCTGGTCGGCGCGAGCGTCAATCTGCGTCCCGAACTGTTCGCCGGGGTCATCGCCGCGGTGCCCTTCGTCGACGTCATCAACACCATTTCCGATGCGGACCTGCCCCTGACGCCGCCGGAATGGGAAGAATGGGGCAATCCCATCACCAGCGCTGAGGAATATGGCTGGATCGCCGAATATTCGCCTTACGACAATATCGGCAATGTCGCTTATCCGCCGATCATGGCGACGGCGGGTCTTACCGATTACCGCGTCACCTATTGGGAGCCGGCCAAATGGGTCGCCCGCCTGCGCGACGAGGCCAAGAGCGGGCCGTTCGTCCTGCGCATGAACATGGACGCCGGCCATGCGGGATCAGCCGCGCGCTTCGAACGCCTCGACGAATACGCCCATCTTTACGCTTTCGCGCTCAAGGCGCTCTCGGCCGCGGACGTCGAACCGGTCAGGCACGGCAAATAACGCCAGCTCTGCGCATGCGCGGCGCCATCGGCCTGCGTCGCGTTTGGAGACTTTCCCGGTTTCAAGCGGAAAAACCTGAAATGTGGGGCGCCATTTGACTGTTTCGCGTCATCCCGGACGCGCTGCGGCGTGGAAC
>JANQMJ010000027.1 GCA_028280115.1 Parvularculaceae bacterium | reverse complement strand
TCATCATGGCCGGCATTATACGGCCGTTCCAAAGGTGTTCGATATCTATCGACGCAATGCGGGTTTCAAGGCCGAATACCCTCCTAGGGTTGTTTTCGCTGAGGCAAATTCGCCTTATCGGAGCGTGGGCTTTCCTCCCCCGTAAACGGGGGAAGAAGGCGCTTGCTCGAAAGCACCCAAATGACGGCCGACCGGGGCCTACGCCGCCTTGCCGTAGAGTTTGTCGCCCGACTTGGCCATGTCGCGGAACATGTCCGGCGGGTTAAAGCGCGAGCCGAATTTCTCGGCCAGGCTATCGGCCCGGCGCACGAAGGCGTCCGCCCCGACCGTGTCGATATAGCTCATCGGGCCGCCGGTCCAGGGCGCAAAGCCCCAGCCGAAAATCGCGCCCAGATCGGCCGATTCCGGATCGTGCACGATGCCGTCGACATAGCATTGCGCGGCGGGAATAAGCTGGGCGTATAACAGCCGGTCCTTGGCTTCTTCGAGCGAGGGCTGTTCGTCCGCCGGCGGAAAATGTTCCGCCATGCCCGGCCACAGGAACTTCTTGCCGCCCTCGGGATATTCGTAAAACCCGCCGCCGGACTTGCGCCCCTTGCGGCCGAGTTGTTCGACGAATTTGACCAGCAGGCCGTAGGCGGGATCGGCGGACTTGTCGACGCCGGTTTCCTTTTCCTCCGCGCGCACGATGCTGAGGCCGAGTTCCTGCGAGGTTTCATCGGTCAGCGCCAAGGGGCCGATCGGCATGCCGAGCGCCTTGGCGGCGTTTTCCACCAGCGCCGGCGAGACGCCTTCCGCAACCATGCGCATGGCTTCGTTGAGATAAGGCGGCACGACGCGGTTGGTGTAAAAGCCGCGGGCATCCTTGACGACAATCGGCGTCTTTTTGAGCTTGCCGGCGTAATCGAGCGCCGTCGCCAGGGCGCGGTCGCCGGACTGCTCGCCGGGGATGATCTCGACCAGGGGCATCTTGTCCACCGGCGAGAAGAAGTGAATGCCGATGAACTGGTCCGGGCGTTCGGAATGTTTCGCCAGCCCGGTAATCGGCAGGGTCGACGTGTTGGAGGCGAAAATCGTTTCCGCGCCGATCACCGCCTCGGTCCTCTTGATGACGTCGGCCTTGATTTCCGGGTCTTCGAACACCGCCTCGACGATCAGGTCGACGTCTTTAAGGTCGTCATAGTCCGCCGTCGGCGTGATGCGGGCGAGCAGCGCCTCGCCCTTTTCCTTGGTGACCTTGCCGCGGGAAACGCCCTTTTCCACCAGCTTTTGCGAATAGCCCTTGCCTTTTTCGGCGTATTCCAGTTCGCGGTCGAGCAGAACGACTTCCATGCCGTTTTTCGCGGTGACATAGGCGATGCCGGCGCCCATCATGCCCGCGCCCAAAACGCCGATCTTTTTAAGCTCCGTGGGCGGAACGTCTTTGGGACGATGCTCGCCCTTTTCCGCCGCCTGCTTATTGACGAACAGAGTGCGGATCATGTTGCGGGTCTGCGCGCTCTGCAGGAGCTTCAAGAAATATTTCGACTCAATCCGGATCGCCGTGTCGAAGGAGACGATCGAGCCTTCATAAAGGCAGGACAGAATATACTGCACGGCGGGATAGTTGTGGTTGGTCTCGCGCTGCGCCATGGCGTTGGCGGCGATGAAGAACTGCACCGAGCGCGGGTCCATCGCCCCGCCGCCGCCGGGAAACTTGAACCCCTTCTTGTCCCAGGGCTGGACCGCCTTGGGATTGGCCTTGACCCATTCCTTGGCCTTGGCGACGACTTGATCGGACGGCGCGAGCTCATGGATGATCCCCTGGTCCTTGGCCTTGCTTGCATCAATCGGCCGGCCCTGGGTCGTCAGGATCGCCGCATTTTGCAGTCCCGCCAGGCGCGGGAGACGCTGGGTCCCGCCGGCGCCGGGAAGCAGGCCGACCTGGACTTCGGGCGAGCCGAGCTTGAGTTTGGGATTGTCCGCCGCGGCGATGCGATAGTGACAGGCGAGCGCCAGTTCCAGCCCGCCGCCGAGCGCCAGACCGTTCAGGGCCGCCGCGACCGGCTTGGCGAAGGCTTCGCCTTTCTGCAGCGGCTTGGCCTTATGGCCGCCGGTTTCGAGCTTGCGCAGCATGCGGTTGAGCGCAAAGACGGTGTCGAACTGCTCCTTTGTCGACGCCGACGCGCTCTGGTCGTCAGCAACGAACATGTGCAGGTCCGCGCCGGCGAGAAAGCCCGACGGCTTGCCCGACGTGATGACCGCGCCTTTAACGTTGTCGTCGCCGACAAAGTCATCGACCCACTGGCTGAAATCGGCGATCAGATCTCCATCCCAGACATTCATCGACTTGCCCGGCAGGTCGATGGTCACCAGCGCGATGCCGTCGCTGTCGATTTCCACGTTGATGGTTTTGTAAGACATTTTTTGCGTCCCGAATGATGTGAACAATTAAACCCGTTCGATAATCGCCGCCGTGCCCATGCCGGCGCCGATGCAAAGCGTGACGAGCGCGGTCTCCTTGCCCGAGCGCTCAAGCTCGTCGACCACCGTGCCGAAGATCATCGCGCCGGTGGCGCCCAGGGGATGGCCCATGGCGATAGCGCCGCCATTGACGTTCAGTTCGTCGTGATCGATGTCGAGCGCCTGCATGAAGCGCAGGACCACCGACGCGAACGCCTCGTTAAGCTCCCAAAGGTCGATGTCCTTCTTCTCCATGCCCGCGCGGTCCAGGGCTTTCTTGGCGGCGAATTCCGGGCCGGTCAGCATGATGGTCGGCTCCGAGCCGATCGACGCCATGGCGCGAATGCGCGCGCGCGGCTTGAGCCCGATTTTCTCGCCGACTTCCTCATTGCCGATCAACACCGCCGCCGCGCCGTCGACGATGCCCGACGAATTGCCCGCGTGATGGACGTGATTGATCTTTTCGAATTCAGGATATTTTTGCAGCGCCACCGCATCGAAACCGAAATTTTCGCCAAACATCGCGAAAGACGGCTTGAGCGCGCCGAGGGACTGCATGTCCGTATCCGCGCGGATGGTTTCGTCGCGATCGAGCACGGTTTCGCCGATCACATCCTTGACCGGCAGGATCGACTTGGCGAAGCGTTTTTCCTCCCAGGACCTGGCCGCGCGTTTCTGGCTTTCGACCGCATAAGCGTCGACGTCGTCGCGGGTGATGCCGTATTTGGTGGCGATCAGATCGGCCGAGACCCCTTGGGGAACGAAATAGCTCTTGAACGCGGCCGCCGGATCGGTGGGCCAGGCGCCGCCGTCCGATCCCATGGGCACCCGGCTCATCGACTCGACGCCGCCGCCGATGGTCAGGTCCGCTTCGCCGGCCTTGACCTTGGCCGCGGCGATGTTGATCGCTTCAAGGCCGGAGGCGCAAAAGCGGTTGACCTGAATGCCCGGCGTGGTGTCCGGATAGCCGGCGTTGATCACCGCCGTCCGGGTGATGACCGCGCCCTGCTCGCCCACCGGCGAGACGCAGCCGAAAGCGACATCGTCGACCAGTCCCGCATCCATTTCGTTGCGGTCGCGCACGCCTTCCAGCACCTGGGTCGCCAGCGCGATGGGCGAGATCTCGTGCAGCGAACCGTCGGCCTTGCCTTTGCCGCGCGGGGTTCGAACAGCATCGTATACATAAGCTTCGGTCATGAGGGGAGCATCCTTTCGGCTATGGCGCGCGGGAACGGCGCCGCGCGGCGCGCATGGCGCCAAGGTAGGCGCAGGCGGATGCTCGCGCAATGGCGCGATGCAGATAGCAGGAAAGGCCCCTGAACGGTTGGTTCGAGCGCTCGTTTTGAACGGTCGATCTTGTCAATGACAGGCGCGGGGCGACGCGCTATCAGGTCGTTTATGACTTACATCAATTCGCTCCAGAACATGCGCCAGACCATTCGCGATCACTATCTTGCGGACGAGCAAACGCTTGCGCCGCGCCTGCTCGATATGGCCGGCCTCGATCCGCAAGTCCGCCGCAAGGCGCAAGCCGACGCCGCCGACTTCGTGCGCACCGCCCGATCCCAGGCGGCGCGCTCGGGCATGATCGACAAGTTCCTGCAGGAATACGGTTTGTCGAACGCCGAGGGGGTGACCTTGATGCGGCTCGCCGAAGCCCTGTTGCGGACCCCCGACGCGACGACCGCGAACGCGCTGATCGAAGACAAGATCGCGGACGGCGACTGGGCCGTACATAAGGGCAAGAGCCCCTTCCCGCTGGTCAATTTCTCAACCCGCGCGCTGATGATGACCGCGGCCTGGCTCGACGAGGTCGAGCCCAGGGATTCGCTCGGGCGCATGGTCGCCGCAACCAAGGCGGCGCTCGACCGTCTCGGCGAGCCGGTGATCCGCGCCGGCGTCGCCCAGGCGATGCGCGTCATGGGCGAATATTTCGTGCTCGGCGAGACCATCGACGAGGCCCTGAAGCGGGCCAAGAAATACGCCGCGAAGGGGTATCTTTTTTCCTACGACATGCTCGGCGAAGCGGCGCATACGGAAAGCGACGCGCAAAAATATCTGGGCGATTACGCCGCCGCCATCGACGCCATCGCCGAATACGCGACAAGCGATGCCGCCGAAGACAATCCCGGCGTCTCCGTCAAACTGTCGGCGCTGCATCCGCGTTATGAATACGGCAAGCGCAAGCGCGTGCTCAAGGAACTCGGCGAGCGAACCCGCGGCCTGGCGATCCAGGCCAAGGCCGCCAATATGGGTTTCAACGTCGATGCGGAAGAAGCCGACCGCATCGATCTTTTCCTCGACCTTATCGAGGGCCTGATGCGCGATCCCGCCCTGGACGACTGGCGCGGTTTCGGCGTTGTCGTGCAGTCCTATCTGCGGCGCGCGCCGTTTATCATCGACTGGCTCGCCGCGCTTTCCCGCAACGCCGGCCGGCGCATCACGGTGCGCCTCGTCAAAGGCGCCTATTGGGACGCCGAGATCAAGCGCGCCCATGTGATGGGGCTGGAAAGCTATCCGGTATTCACGCGTAAAGTGCTGACCGATGTCAGCTATCTCGCCTGCGCCCGCAAGCTGTTCGACAACGCCGATGTCTTCTATCCGCAATTCGCCACGCATAACGCCCTGACGGCGACGACCGTCATGGAAATGGCGGGGGACTGCAAGGAGTACGAATTGCAGCGCCTGCACGGCATGGGCGAAGCGCTCCACGACCGGCTGATCGACCATGGCGCGCGTTCGCGGATTTACGCGCCGGTCGGCGGGCACAAGGAACTGTTGCCCTATCTCGTGCGCCGGCTGCTCGAAAACGGCGCCAACTCGTCCTTCGTCAACCAGCTGATCGACCCGGAATTTTCCGTCGACGATGTCGTCGCCGATCCCATCGAGGAAGTCGCGGCGCTGGAAAACTACGCCAATCCGAACATTCCCGCGCCGCGCGATCATCTCGGCGACGACCGGCAGGCGGCCAAAGGATATGACGTCACCCACCCGCCGACCGCGGCGACGATGTCGCCCGCCGCGCGCGAGCGTCTGGCGCCCATCGCCGCGCGGCCGATCGTCGACGGAACATTGCGCGACGGCCCGTCGCTTCCCGTGACCAACCCGGCCAATGGCGAAGACGAAATCGGCACGGTCGCGCCGGCCAGCGCAAAAGACGTCGAAGACGCCGGCGCGCGCGCCGCCGCGTTCGCGCCCCAATGGGCGGCGACTGCGCCGCAAGAACGCGCCGCCATTTTGCGCCGCGCCGCCGACCTTTTGGAACGGCGCGGCGAGCACTTCATGGCGCTCGCCGTGTTCGAGGCGGGCAAGACCTGGCCCGACGCCATTGCGGAACTGCGCGAGGCGGCGGACTTTTTGCGCTATTACGCCAACGAAGCGGAAAAGCTCTCCAGCGAGCCGCTCGGGGTCGTCGCCTGCATATCCCCTTGGAACTTTCCCCTGGCGATCTTTGTCGGCCAGGTCAGCGCCGCCCTCGCCGCGGGCAATTGCGTGCTCGCAAAGCCGGCCGAACAGACCCCGCTGATCGCCTTCGAAACGGTTCGGGCATTGCACGAAGCCGGCGTGCCGGCGGGCGCCCTGCATTATCTGCCCGGCGACGGCCCGACGGTCGGCGGCCCGGTCACAGCGCATCCCGCCGTTAACGGCGTCGTTTTCACCGGCTCCACCGAGGTCGCCCAAACGATCCGCCGCAGCCTGACCAATAGCGGCAAGCATGACGCCGGACTGATCGCCGAAACCGGCGGCATCAACGCCATGATCATCGACTCGACGGCGCTGCTCGAACAGGCGGTGAGCGACGCGATCGCCTCAGCTTTCCAAAGCGCCGGCCAGCGCTGTTCCGCCTGCCGGGTGGTGTGCATTCAAGAAGACGTCGCCGACCGGTTCTGCGACATGCTCGCCGGGGCCATGGCGGAACTGGTCGTCGGCGATCCGTCGAAACGATCGACCGACGTAGGACCGGTGATCGATGAGGAAGCCCGCGAAAACATCGCGCGCCATATTGCGCGTCTTGGAACCCAGGCGCGCCTGATCGGCCGCGCGCCCGAGGCCGAAACCGACGCCGAGGGAACGTTTATCCGGCCGGTCGCGTTTGAAGTGACCAAGCTGTCGGATCTGAAACAGGAAATTTTCGGGCCGGTGCTGCATGTCGTCCGGTTCCAGGCAAAAGACCTCAAACCGCTGGTCGACGACATCAACGCCCTCGGCTACGGGCTCACCATGGGCGTGCACACGCGGATCGACGAAACCATGGACGCCATCGCCCGGCGCGCGCGCATCGGCAACATCTATGTCAACCGCAATCAGATCGGCGCGGTGGTCGGCGTCCAGCCGTTCGGCGGCGAAGGACTTTCCGGCACCGGACCGAAAGCCGGCGGGCCCCATTATGTGCAATCGATGCAAAAGCGCCCGGCGTCGACAGGCGACGGCGACGTCGCCATTGCAGACGGCCGGCACGCGCCGGACATGGGCGACGCCGTCGCGCGCGCCTATGGAGCGTTTGAAATCTGGAGCCGCAAGGCGGCCGACCGCGACGAGATGCTGGAAGACGCCGTCGCCGCCGCGTCCGGTCCCGCGGTCGATATTTTAAAATCCGCCCTGGCGTTTTGCCGTAACGACTTCGGCGCAACCGCGACCATGCCCGGCCCCACCGGAGAATCGAACACGCTGCGCCTGCGCGGCCGGGGCGTCGTCATCTGTCTCGGCGGCGGCGATGAGGACAGTAACAATCGTCAGATCGCGCTTGCGCTAGCCGCCGGCTCCGCGGTGTTTTGCAGCGACGCCCACGCCGCCGAACTGGCCCAGGCGCTCACCGCGGCCGGCGCGCCGGCCGATCTGGTTTCGCCGCTGACCGACAGCGTTCCCGCATCCTTGCTGCTCGACGACCGGGTGCGCGCGGTCGCATTCGACGGGGCCGACGCCGGGCGGCGCCGGCTGGCCGAAATTTTGGCCCAGCGCGCCGGGCCGATCATCCCGCTCCTTTCCAGCCTCGATGCGCCCTGGCGTTTCGCCGCCGAGCGCACGTTAACCATCAACACCACAGCGGCCGGCGGCGATGTCAGGCTTTTGTCGCTCAGCGATTAGGGCTAGGATTCTCAAATTGGCGGATTTCAGGCGCTTATCGCGGCGGAGGGGCCGTTCGCCGCAGCATGGCTTGCCTTGGCGCTGACATCGGCGTTGTTTCGATGACCGATAGAGAACGCGTTTCTATGACGACAGCAAATGTGACCGACCGGCGCCCCGGGCCGTTTATCGCAGCGTCCGGGATTTCCAGTCGCTGGATGAACTGGCTGTTCGCCGACAAGACCCGGATGTTCTGGATGTTGCAGACTGCGGGCTGGCTCGGCTTTTTCATCCTGCACATTTTGAGCGTGTCGACCTTCGTCGCCGGGCGCACGCCCGCCGCTCTGCTCTATTCGGCGGCGTCCTCGCTGATCGGCTTTTTGACCACCAGCATTCTGGCGCGACCGATTTATCGCTTCGCCCGCCGGCAGGCGCCGGTCTGGCTGCTGACCATTGTCCTGGCGTCGACGATCATCATGGCGGTCTCCATGTCGGCGATGAAGGCGCAAACGTTTGGCCTGCTCATCGGCAATGAATGGATGAACCTTGAGGGCGATAATCTCGATACGATCAATTATCTCTTGCTCTTGCTGCCCAGCATGCCGGCAAACCTCTTCCTCCTGGGGTCCTGGGCCGGGTTTTATTTCGGCATCAACTATTATCTCAACCTGCGCAACGAAACCGAACGCGCGGTGCTGGCGGCGCGGCTGGCCGATCAGGCGCAGCTCAAAATGCTGCGCTATCAGCTCAACCCGCACTTTTTGTTCAATACGCTCAACGCCATCTCGACGCTGGTGCTCGAACAGGAGGGCAAGCAGGCCAATGAGATGATATCGAAACTGTCAGCCTTCCTGCGCTATTCCCTGGACAGCGATCCCTTGCAGAAGACCTCGCTCGCCGAAGAAGTGCGCGCGCTCAAGCTTTATCTTGAAATCGAGGAAACCCGCTTCGACGAACGCCTGAAGGTCGATTTCGACATCGATGAAGACGCCCTGGACGCCTATGTGCCGTCGCTCCTGCTTCAGCCGGCGATCGAAAACGCTATCAAATACGCCATCGCCAAAATGGTCGCGGGCGGCGAGATTTCGATCAGGGCCAAACGCGAGGGCCGCATGCTCTGCATGGAGGTCTGCGATAACGGGCCCGACGCGCCGGACGAGCCCGCCGAACTGATCCGCAACGCCCGGACTGGCGTCGGACTGGTCAACATGCGCGACCGGCTTTCCTATCTCTATCAGGACAAGTGCCAATTCGAGCTTGAGCGCGTCAAGCCGGCAGGTCTTTGCGTGCGCATCAAAATTCCGTTCGAAACACGGGGCTAGAACCATGAGCGACGACAAAATCCGCGTGATCCTGGTCGACGACGAACCGCTGGCGCTGCGCGGGCTGCGCCATCGCCTGGCGGCGTTTGCCGAAATCGAAATCGTCGCGGAATGCGCCAACGGCCGCGAGGCGGTCAAGGAGATCAAGGCGAAGAACCCTGATCTGGTGTTCCTCGACATTCAGATGCCGGGCCTTGACGGCTTCGGCGTGGTGCGCGCCATGATCGGCAATCCGGCGCCCTTGTTCGTGTTCGTCACAGCTTACGACAAATTCGCCATCGACGCGTTCGAAGCCAATGCGCTCGACTATATCGTCAAGCCGGTCGAGGAAGAGCGTCTCAAAGACGCCATTCACCGCGCCCGCGAAGCGCTGAAGTCGAAGGCGGCCGTGAGCCGGGAAAGCCAGCTTGTCGAACTCCTCGCCTCGCTGTCCGACGACGAGCGCGACCGCATCAAGGAATTGATCAACGATCCCGCCTGGTCGGAAAAACAGCGCTATACGGAGCGATTGTCGTTCAAGGACGGCTCCAAGGTCGTCGTGCTGGCGGCCGATGAAATCGAATGGATCGACGCCGCGGGCGATTACATGTGTATTCACGCCGCGGGCAAGACCCATATCATCCGCGAGACCATGAAGGCGCTGCAAACCCGGCTCGATCCGGAACGGTTTCAGCGCGTGCACCGCTCGGCCATCGTCAATGTGGGCAAGGTCAAGGAACTTCATCCCCATTCCAACGGGGAATATTTCCTTATCCTCGAAGGCGGCCAGGAGCTTAAACTCTCGCGCTCCTACAAGGACGTCGTCGCGCGGTTTATTTAGTTAGCCGCCGGTCTGAACGGCGGGCCGTCCGCCTCCCCTTGGAAAGGGGAGGTCGAAAATCGCCTGCGATTTTCGGGTTGGGATCACTGCGCTTTTATTACCTCCCTAGAACCGGTTGCAGATTAGATGGATCATTTCACCGCTCATTCCCGCGGAAGCGGGAATCCATTCTTATGAATAAAGACGGGCTTCGCCCGACATTATCTGTTCGCTGGATTCCCGCTTCCGCGGGAATGAGCGGGTTGAGAGGTTTTCAGCAGATGATGGTGGATTACGGCTTCGCCTAATCCACCCTACGGTCTGCTTTCTTGGAGAAATGTCAGTGATACAATTTTGCAATCAAACTCCCTCTACGTTATCTTTTCGACTTAGGTTCTTCATTTTGACTAGCAAGCATATTTCTTCTTTGAAAAAATTGAGCGCCATCAATGTTTGCAGCTGGGGTCGGTGGCATAAGCGCTCTTGACTGACTCACGTCATGGGGGGGGGTGTCATGAATAACACTGCCATGGGTCATCTTGCTTCGGCTGGTGGGTCAAGAAAATCATCTTTGGAAGTCGGCTCTATCGGCGTTGCCCGGATAGCTGGGGCGTTATTTATCATAGCGACGGGCGCGACAATGATCAGTCAAATGATGATTGAGCCTTTACATGCTGACGCCAGCTTGACTGACATGGCGGATAGCCATCGAGAAACACTCGTTCTCGCAGCGCTTTTTGAAATCATCAATGCCTTAGCAAGCGCAGGGATTGCTATCACGCTCTATCCAATTTTGCGCCGTTGCTCCGAGCTCCCGGCAACGGCTTATCTTGGGATGCGTTTGATAGAAGCCGCCGTTGGCGTCTTCGCTGTCATCGGATTGATCATATTGCTGGAGACAACAAACCCGCTCACCCAACTTGCTTTAGCGATGCACGACTGGATGTTCTTATTGGTTCTTATCGTGTTTAGCATTGGAACATTTTTGCTTTATCCAATGTTATTTCGGTTCCGCATTGTTCCAAAGATGCTTGCCGCCTGGGGTCTGATTGGCGGTGCGATGCTGTTGGTGTCCTGTGTCTCTATTCTTTTTGGGTGGATTGAAATGGGAGGAACTACGGATCTTCTACTTTCGCTGCCTATATGGATAAATGAAATGGCGCTTGCAATTTGGCTCATCTTTAAAGGTTTCAACCTTTCGTATCTTCTGGACGGAAGCTCGTGAATGATCGGGCAGAGCTAATGTCCGGTTTGAGGATCAAACAGGCATAATCTAGGCAGTAACCGAACTTCCGCTTCGGGCCAACGACCGACACAGCGCAGTAGCCGTCAAAACCCCGGCGGCCTTTCGTCGGCGACGTTAAGGCGCGCTTCGAGCGCGCGGCCCAGCGCGATGATCTTTCCTTCCTGAAAAAGATCGCCCCACAGGCTGATCCCGCGCGGGACGCGCTGGGTCGGCGCGCCTTCGGCCTCTTCGGGATTGCGAAAGCGCGTGCGGTTGGCGCGCTGGGCGAAGCCGGCGCGCAGGGCAAGCTGGGGATGGCCCGTCGCATTGGCAGCGAGCAGCGCCCCGCCGGCGTAATGCGGTCCGATCAGCGCGTCGAACCCTTCAAAGGCCTCGCTGAGTTCGACCATCAACTTGCGCCGCAGCCGGTCGATCTGGACATAATCGACGGCGGAGATAAACCGCGCCGCGCGCCAGGTGTTGGGCCAGGCGCGCGGTTCCTGCCAGACCAGTTCGTCGTCGCGGCCCGAAAGGGTGAGTTCGGAAAACGCCGCCGCCGCTTCCACGCGGACGATTTCCACCAGGCTCTGAAAATCGAAATCCGGCCACGGAAATTCCTTGAGCGTCACGCCGAGGCGCTCCATCGCTTCGAGCGCTTTTTTGTCGACCCCGTCGCCTTCATCGAACAGCGCAGGCACATAGCCCACCGTCATGCCGGCGACATCAAGCCCCGCGTCATAGGCAAAACCGACCCGCGCGGTCGCCGGATCGTCCGCGTCGTAACCATTAAGTTCCGATAGCGCCAGCGCCGTGTCCTCCACCGTGCGGCAGATCGGGCCGACCTTGTCGAGCGACCAGCACAGCGCCATGAACCCGGCGCGCGAGACCCGCCCGAAAGTCGGCCTGAGGCCCGTCGTGCCGCAACGCTCCGACGGGGAAACGATAGAGCCCAGGGTCTCCGTGCCGATGGCGAAGCTGCAAAGGCCCGCGGCGACGGCGCTCGCCGATCCGGCGCTCGATCCCGACGAGCCTTCTTCCAGGTTCCACGGATTGCGCGTCCGCTCGGCGAACCACTGATCGCCATAAGCGATGGCGCCGCAGGACGTCTTGCCCAGCAGCACCGCGCCGGCGCGGCGGAGCTTTTTAACCACCTCGGCGTCGCTATCGGGGATGCGGTCCTTAAAGGGCGTCGCGCCCCATGTGGTCAGAACGCCTTTGGTATCCGCAAGGTCCTTTAGCCCGTAAGGAATGCCGTGCAGCGGGCCGCGGTCGCGCCCCTCGGCGAAGTCCTCGTCCGCAGCCGCGGCCTGGGCGCGGGCGATCTGCGGCGTCACGGTGATATAAGCGTGCAGCCTGGTGTCGAACCGCGCGATGCGAGCAAGATAAAGCTCGGTGAGGTCCGCGCTGGTGATCGCGCCGGCGCGCAGCCAGGCCCCCTGCTCGGCGACGCTCGCATAGGCGATGTCGGCGTCGCTGGACGGCAGCTGGCGCGGCGCCCGCGGTTCCAGTTTCAGTTCGTTCTTCTGTGCGCCGACGGACTTGCCCGGCAGGACCGGGTCGAAGGTCAGCGCCGGCGCCAACGTGTTGGGCATGTCGATCGCGCGCAGGGCGGCAAGCGCTTCGAGCTTGCCTTCAAGCTGTTCGAGCATCATCGCCCGTTCATCGGGCGTAAAGGCGATGCCTTGCAGTTTTTCCGCTTGCTCGACCGCGCGCACCGTCACGCCGTCGTCGATCGGCCCTTCGCCCGCAGCGCCCGTCCTGTCAGGCTTTTCCGCGCAGGCGCCGAGCGCGCCCGCGCCGGCGGCGACGCCGGTCAGCGCCGCGCCGCGCAACACGTCTCTGCGGCTTGCGGTCATAATCGCTCCCCGTCCCTTTTGACGCCGCCGATGGGCGGCGGCCGACTGTGCAGGGACGCGACAAACAACGCAAGATTTCCCGCCCGATCGGGCAAGGCCGCTCGAAAGCCGGCGCGATTGACGCCCGGCGTGGGCGCTGCAAACATGGCTGGCGAAGAAAACAATGCGAGGCTCCTATGCGCGACGCCTTCTATGCCCGGATCGATCAAACGCTTGCAGACATCCGCGAGCAGGGGCTCGAAAAGATCGAGCGCCAGATCACCTCGCCCCAAGGTCCGGAGATCGACGTCGCCCATAACGGCAAGACCGTGCGCGTTCTTAATTTCTGCGCCAACAATTATCTCGGGCTGGCGGACAATCGGGCGCTGGTCGAGGCCGCCAAGGCGACCATGGACGACTATGGCTACGGCATGGCCTCGGTGCGCTTCATCTGCGGCACCACGGATCTCCATCGCCGCCTCGAACGGGACATCGCCGACTTTCTCGGCTATGAGGATTCAATTCTCTTCGCCGCCTGTTTCGACGCCAATGGCGGCGTCTTCGAGCCGCTCCTGACGGCGGAAGACGCGATTATCTCCGATACGCTCAACCACGCGTCGATCATCGACGGGGTGCGCCTGTGCAAGGCCAGGCGCTACCGCTTCGCCAATTCGGACATGGGCGATCTCCAAACCCAACTCAGAAAGGCCGACGCCGACGGCGCGCGCACCAAGTTGATCGTCACCGACGGGGTCTTCTCCATGGACGGCTATATCGCCAGGCTCGACGAGATTTGCCGGCTGGCCGATCAATATAGCGCCCTTGTCCTGGTCGACGACGCCCATGCCACCGGCTTCATGGGACCCGGCGGCAAGGGAACGCCGGCCCATTGCGGCGTCGCCGAGCGCGTGGATATTCTCACCGGCACGCTGGGCAAGGCGATGGGCGGCGGCATGGGCGGGTTTGTCTGCGCGTCGAAAAACGTCGTTCATCTTCTGCGCAACCGCGCCCGGCCCTATCTCTTCTCCAACGCGCTGACCCCGGCGCTGCTCGGCGCGGCGCTCAAGACATTCGAACTGATCCGCGACGGCGACGCCTTGCGCGCCCAGCTTTTCCGCAACGCCGAGCGCTTCCGCGCGCAGATGGCCGAGGCCGGCTTCGAGCTCCTGCCCGGCGAGCATCCCATCATCCCGGTGATGATCTACGACGCCAAAAAGGCCGCCGAGATGGCCGCCGCCCTGATGGACGAAGGCGTCTATGTGACCGCGTTTTCCTATCCGGTGGTGCCCAAGGGCCAGGCCCGCATTCGCACCCAGATGTGCGCGGCGCATACGGACGAACATGTCGACCGGGCGGTGACGGCGTTTGCAAAGGTTGGTAAGGAGCTTGCAATCATATAGGGGTGACCATGAAAGCGCTGATGAAAGCCAAACGCGAAGAAGGCATCTGGCTCGCCGATACGGAACGGCCGGCGATCGGGCCCAATGACGTTTTGATCAAAGTTAAGCGTTCAGCGATTTGCGGCACGGACGTGCACATCTACAACTGGGATGACTGGGCGCAAAAGACCATCCCCGTGCCCATGACGGTGGGTCATGAATTCGCCGGCGAAGTGGTCGAGATCGGTTCGGAAGTCCATCCCGAGCACGCCACCTTCAAGATCGGCGACCGCGTTTCGGCCGAAGGCCACGTCACCTGCGGCTATTGCCGCAACTGCCGCGCCGGCATGCGTCATCTGTGCCGCAACACCGTCGGCGTCGGCGTCAACCGGCCGGGCTCGTTCGCCGAATATGTCGCCGTGCCCGCGTTCAACGTCTATCGCCTGCCCGACGACATCTCCGACGAGATGGGCGCGATTTTCGATCCTTACGGCAATGCGGCGCACACGGCGCTGGCCTTCGACCTTGTCGGCGAGGACGTTTTGATCACCGGCGCCGGACCGATCGGCATCATGGCCGGCGCCATCGCGCGTTTTGCCGGCGCGCGCCATGTCGTCCTCACCGACATTAACGAGTACCGGCTCGATCTCGCCATGAAGATGGGCGCCACGCGCGTCGTCAACGTCGCCAATGACGATCTTCGCGACGTCATGAGCGAACTGAACATGACCGAAGGTTTCGATGTCGGTCTTGAAATGTCGGGCGTGCCTTCCGCCTTCGCGTCCATGCTCGACACGATGAATCACGGCGGCAAGATCGCCTTGCTCGGCATCATGCCGGAGGGCGCGGGAATCGACTGGGGCAAGGTGATCTTCAAGGGGCTGGAGATCAAAGGCATTTACGGGCGGCGCATGTTCGAGACCTGGTACAAAATGGCCGCGATGTTGCAGGGCGGGCTTGACCTGTCGCCGATCCTCACCCACCGGTTCCCCATTGAGGACTATCAGAAAGGCTTTGACGTGATGCGCTCCGGCCAATCCGGCAAAGTAATTCTCGAATGGACCTGACCGACGAGACGCACAATGACCGCAAGCCGATATTGAAAATCGCCGTCGGTCTTTGCGCCGTCGTCGTTCTCGGTATATTCAGTATAACGATTAGTTTATTGCCGGGCTCGCGCCTCGGCGCGGAACAGCGCCTGCAGCGCTACGCCGAGGACGCCCTCGCCGCAACCAGCGCCGAATGGGCCGCGGTCACGATGAACGGTCAAAAGGCGGCCCTTTCCGGCGAAGCGCCGGATCGGACCGCGCTGAACGACGCCGCCTTCGCCGTCTCCCTGGCGAATTGGGGGCGCGGGCCGATTTTCGGCGCCGTCACCGCGGTTGACGTTTCCGGCGCGCGCATCGCCGCCGCAGCGGCGGACGCGCCGCCTGAGCCCGACGCCGATGAAGCCAGCGAGGCCGAAGCGGAAACCGTCATCGCCGAAAACGACGTTCCCCTATCGGTTCCGGCGGCGGCCCCCGAAGCGCCCTATGTTGTTGCGGCCCCGGACCCCAGACAGTTGCCCGTCGCAGCGGCCGCGTCCGAGCCGGTTGCAACAGGCGATCTGCCGGAACAGGTCGAAGTTTACAGCCCAGCGAGTGCTGAAACAGCCGTTGCCGCCGAACCGGCGCCGATTGATAACGCGCCGACCGATAACGCAGCGCCGCCGGAAGATGCGCTCGCCGATCCCGCGCCGAACGACACGGCGGCGGCCGAACCCCAAAGCCCCGCCCCCGGCGATGCGCCGTCCGCCGAACCGACCATCAGCAACGTTTGCCAAGAGCGTTTGAACGCCGTTTTCGACGACATTGAGATTTCATTTGAAAGCGCCGGCGTTCAAATCGAACCGGCGAGCGAGGATCCGTTGCGCGAATTGGCCACGGCGCTCTTAGTCTGCCCGCGGGTTCGCCTTGAGATCGTCGGCCACACGGATTCGAGCGGCGATGAGTCTTCGAACCGGCGGTTAAGCCGCCAGCGCGCCCAATCGGTCGCTACCTTCCTGACCGGCTACGGCGTCGCCGGCGACCGGCTGATCGTCCGCGGGGCCGGCTCCAGCGAACCGATCGCCGAAAATGACAATGACGCCGGCCGCGCGGAGAATCGCCGTATCGAGTTCGCCGTGAGATCCGGCAATCGGCCATAATCGGAAACGGTCCATGTTCTGGCTTGCAGCGCATATGTGGTTCCTGCTGATCGCCGCCTTCGCGGTCGGCGTCGCCGTGGGCTGGTGGATTTGGGGCAAGCAACCCGACAGCCCCGTGCAGCGCGCCCGGGACGAGGCGATGGGATCGCTGGCGCTCGATTTCACGGACCCCGGCGACGAAGAAGAAAGCAAAGCGCCTTAGGTTTTGACAATGCCGGGGACAAATCCTAGGCCGGATGCGACAGGCCGGAGCAAGACATGATCCCCCGCTACGCGCGCCCCGAAATGACGGCGATCTGGTCGCCGGAAACCAAATATCGGATCTGGTTCGAAATCGAAGCCCATGCGGCCGATGGCATGGCCGCGCTTGGCGTCATTCCCAAAGAAGCCGCCGCAACGGTGTGGGAAAAAGGCGGCAAAGCGGTTTTCGACATCGCGCGGATCGACGAGATCGAACGGGAAGTCAAACACGACGTCATCGCCTTTCTGACCCATCTGGCGGAAATCGTCGGCCCCCATGCGCGCTTCGTCCATCAGGGCATGACGTCTTCAGACGTCCTCGACACCTGCCTTTCCGTGCAACTCGCCCGCGCCAGCGATCTTTTGCTCGCGGGCGTCGACCGCGTGCTCGCGGCGCTTAAAGATCGCGCTTACGAGCATAAGGGAACGCTGTGCGTCGGACGCAGCCACGGCATTCACGCCGAACCGACGACCTTCGGGCTTAAGCTCGCCGGCTTTTACGCGGAATTTGCCCGCGCCCGGCGCCGGCTCGAAACCGCGCGCGGAGAAATTGCGGTCTGCGCAATTTCCGGTTCGGTCGGCACCTTCGCCAATATCGACCCTAGCGTGGAAGCGCATGTGGCGGAGAAGATGGGTCTCGCCGTGGAACCGATCTCGACCCAGATCATTCCGCGCGACCGCCATGCGGCGTTTTTCGCCGCGCTCGGCGTGATCGCCGCCTCGATCGAGCGCCTGGCGGTTGAAATCCGCCATCTTCAGCGCTCGGAAGTGCTCGAAGCGGAGGAGTATTTCTCGGCCGGCCAAAAAGGCTCCTCGTCCATGCCGCATAAGCGCAATCCGGTCCTGACCGAGAACCTGACGGGGCTGTCCCGGCTCGTGCGCATGTGTGTGTCGCCGGCGTTGGAGAATGTCGCCCTATGGCATGAGCGCGACATCTCTCATTCCTCGGTGGAGCGGGGCATCGGACCGGACGCCACGGTTCATCTCGACTTCGCGCTCCACCGCCTTGCCGGCGTGATTGAAAAGCTCGTTATCTATCCGGAGCGCATGCGGGAAAATCTCGACCGGCTCGGCGGGCTCATCCATTCCCAGCGCGTGCTTTTGGCGCTGACCCAGGCCGGCGCTACGCGCGAAGAGGCCTATGGCCTGGTTCAGCGCTGCGCCATGCCCGCCTGGCGCGGCGAAGGCGCGTTCCTTGATCTCCTCAAAGCCGATGCGGAGGTTACGGCCTATCTGGGTTCCGACGCCCTCGAGGCGCTGTTCGACTTCGACTACCACACCAAACATGTGGACATGATCTTCGAACGCGTATTCGGTGCCTAGTCAGGCCTTGCACTGAACGATCAGATTAACCACCGCCAGGACAAGCCCGGCCGCCGCCATCATGAACAGCATCGACGTTTCGCTCGCCGCGAAATCGGCTGCGGCAAACGGACCGCCCGCCGCAAGGGCTTCGGCCGGCGCGGGATCGGCGTAACCGGTCGGCGTTACAACGCCGAGCGCGGGCGACAGGTGAAACAAGACCGCGCCGACAAACGGCAAGACGCCCAACAGCGCCCCGATGCGCCGCGTTATCGGCAAGATCGCCAGGACGCCGGCCAGGAACTCCACCGCCCCGGTGGCGTAATTGCCCAGGGGATAGGCGAGCTCGGCGAAAGGCAGTCCCGCTTCGGCCGCCTTAAACTCGATATAGGGAAAAATATGCGCGCCGCCGGTGAATTTCATAACGCCCATCATCAGCAAAAAGCCGCCCACGGCCAAAGCCAGTATCCAGCGCAGCACTGTCATAACGCCTGCTCCATCGGTTCGGTTAAGGCTTCATCCCGCCGCGCGCGGCGGGACGGCCGGCTGAAATGTAGTCCGGGTCGCGGCAAACCGCAGCCGGCCGGGCGAACACGACCCGTCACATGGCCGTGAAGCCCGTTACATTTTGGCCGCCGCGCCCAAGGGGTCGCCGCGCCTTGACACACGGCCGGCGGCGGCTATGTTCCGCCGCTCGCTGCGGGCGCGCGGCGCAAAGGAGAGCGACATGGCCAAGCCCACCACGGTGAAAATCCGGCTCAATTCGACCGCGAATACGGGCTATTTCTATGTCGCCAAGAAAAACACCCGGACCATGACGGACAAGCTCGTGCTGAAAAAGTACGATCCGATCGCGCGCAAGCATGTCGAGTTCAAGGAAGGCAAGATCAAATAAAATCGGCCTTGCGCCTCGCAAAGCGAGTCTGCCGGCCGGATTTTGGGCGCCTTGAAGGCGTCTTGTTGGGCTGATTGACAAATATGACCGGCACTCTTTTGGGCATCGCCGTGCGGCCGGCGCGCCTTGCGCCGATGGAAACGCGCGAGCGCGTCGTGATCGATCAATCGGGCGGCCTTGCGGGCGACCATGCCGGCCGCGACCCGGACCGCCTTGTCACCGTCCTCAGCCAGGAAAGCTGGGCCGACGCCTGCGCGGCGCTTGATCCGCCTACGGATCCGGAAACTGAGCTTCCCTGGTTAACGCGCCGGGCCAATCTCCTCGTTGCCGGCGCGGCCCTCCCCCGCGCTGTCGGCGGCGTTCTTCAAATTGGCGGCGCAGCGCTCGAAATTACCGGGCAAACCCACCCCTGCAAACGCATGGAGGAGGCGCGCCCCGGGCTCTTGAAAGCGTTGGCGAAGGAATGGCGCGGCGGCGTTCTTTGCAAGGTCCGCCGGCCGGGCGAGGTTGCGGTCGGCGACGCGGTCGAGATTGTGCTTGCGCCCGAAGAAGCCAAAAGGTCGCTGCCCTAAAGCGAAACCTCTAAGCGGCGCTATTGATCACCCGGTTGCGGCCGCCGGTTTTGGCTTCGTAAAGCGCGTCGTCCGCCCGCTTGATCAGCTTTTGCGCTGAATCGTCGGCGGGTCCGTTTTCCGTCGAGGCGATGCCGACGCTCACGGTGATCGCGATTTCGTCGCGCCCGCCATTGATGACGAATTTCGACGTGGCGATCTCCTGGCGCAGGCGCTCGGCGACGACCGCGGCGAACGCCATATCCGTATCGGGCATGGCGATGAGAAACTCCTCGCCGCCATAGCGGCACGCCAGATCGATGCCGCGCACCGAACGCGACAGCCGTTCGGCGAATTCCTGCAACACCCTGTCCCCGGCGTCGTGGCCGTAGGTGTCGTTGACCCGCTTGAAATGATCGATGTCGAGCACCATCACCGACAGCGGCCGGCCGGTCCAATAGGCGCGGTCGAACATCGCCGCCATATGGCTCGCCAGATAGCGCCGGTTGTAAAGCCCGGTCAGCTGGTCGGTCACGGCCATTTCAAGGCTCGCCTGGAACGACGAGCGCAGTTGATCCACATAGCGCTTGCGGCGCAGCTGGGTCGAAACCCGCGCGGTCAGTTCGTCCTTGTCCACGGGCCGGGTGAGATAGTCGTTGACCCCGATATCGAGGGCGCGCACGAGCTTTCGCGTATCGCCCTGACGCACCACGGCGAGAATCGGCGTCAGGCGGGTTTCCTCAAACGAACGGATCGACGAGCACAGGCGTAAGGGATCCATCGCCTCAAGCGACATGTTGATGATGATCAGATCGAAATCGCCCGATCGCGCGCGGCTCAGCGCCACTTCCGGGTCAAGTTCGCTGTCGACGGCGCAGTCATCGCCGATCGCCTTTTTCAGACGGTCGCTTTGCTCTTCATTGTCGTCGATGATGAAGACGCGCGCCTCGTCGATCTCCATGCTGACGTCGATATTGTCGACCACGCCGAGCCCCTTGCCCGTCGCATAGCGGGCGCGCAGTTCGTCGGTCATCATTTTCAGCCGCGTCAAAGAACGCACCCGGGCGAACAAGGCGAGATCCTCGACCGGCTTGGAAAGAAAATCGTCGGCCCCGGCTTCGAGCCCTGCGACACGGTCCGCCTGCTGATCAAGCGCGGTCACCATCACCACGGGGATGTGCATGGTTTCCGGCGTCGCCTTGATTTGGCGGCAGGCCTCAAATCCGTCCATGCCCGGCATCATGACGTCGAGCAAAATGATGTCGGGCTGATCCGAGATGGCGCGCTCAACGGCTTGCTTGCCGGAATAAGCGCCCAATACGTCAAAGTACTCTGCGCGAAGCTTGGCTTCGAGCAGCTTGACGTTCGGTTCAAGATCGTCGACGACCAATACGCGCGCCGTCATATACCCCCCGTCGGGAAGCGCCAGCTAATTTGGATTGAAACTAATCCAAATACCTTTTCACTTTCTCAAGAAACGAGGCGACGGAGATGGGTTTTGCAATATAATCTTCGCAACCGCCCTGGCGAATGCGCTCTTCATCGCCTTTCATGGCGAAGGCGGTCACCGCAATGATGGGAATTTCAGCAAGATCGGGGTTAGCCTTAATTTTTTGCGTCACTTCCAGACCGGAAACTTCCGGCAACTGAATGTCCATCAATATCAAATCGGGACGGTGTTGCGCCGCAAGTTTCAACGCTTCGGGCCCGGTTCTGGCCTCAAGCGTCTCATAACCATACGCTTCGAGCAGATCATGAAACAGTTTCATGTTCAGCTCGTTGTCCTCAACGATCAGCACCGTCTTGGAAAGCGCCGACATATCAATCTTTTCCGCGACCGACATTATACGCCTTATTACGTCCGACGCCGCGCCGATTCGGCGCCGCCAAAAGAAAGTTTTGCCTAAAAGGTCTTAATTGAATGTTTATCCTGACGTCCGCCGATGCGCGCAAAATGCTAAAATCTGGTAAGGTTTTGTTAAGTGATTGAGCTTGCCCAAGACGCCGGATTTTGCCGCGCCTGCTTTGCGCCCGCGCCAGCGCAAACGCGGGTTTGCGGCGCATGCGGCGAGCGGCGAATCATCGCCCATCCCGAGCTGTTTACGCTCTCGATCGCCCATCTGGACTGCGACGCCTTTTACGCCGCAATCGAAAAACGCGACGATCCGAGCCTTGCCGACAAGCCGGTGATTATCGGCGGCGGGGTCCGGGGCGTGGTTTCGACCGCCTGTTATGTGGCGCGGACCTATGGGATCAAATCGGCGATGCCCATGTTCAAGGCCCGCAAGGCCTGTCCCGACGCCGTCGTCATTAAGCCGAACATGGCGAAATACGCCGAAGTCGGCCGCGCCGTGCGCAAGATGATGCTCGATCTGACGCCCATGGTCGAGCCGCTCTCGATCGATGAAGCCTTTCTCGACCTTACCGGCACCGCGCGGCTGCACGGCGCGCCGCCGGCGATCACGCTGGCCCGGCTGCAGGAACGAATCGAATCGGAACTGGGCGTGACGGCGTCGGTGGGACTTTCCCACAACAAGTTTCTCGCCAAGATGGCCTCCGATCTCGACAAACCCAAGGGCTTTTCGGTGATCGGTCGCGCGGAAACCAAAGCCTTCCTCGCCCGCCAGCCGGTGACGGCGATCTGGGGCGTCGGCCGGGCGATGGCCGCCCGGTTCGAGCAGGACGGCTTAAAGACCATCGCGCAGCTTCAGGAAATGGATGCGGGCGACCTCGGCAAGCGCTATGGCGAGTTGGGCCTGCGCCTTGCCCGCCTCGCCCATGGCCGGGACGCCCGGCGCGTCAAGCCGCAACGGGAAACAAAAAGCGTGTCCTCGGAAACGACGTTCAATGCCGACATCAAGGACCCGCGCCGGCTGGAGGACATTTTATGGGAGCTGTGCGAAAAGGTTTCTGCACGGATGAAAGCGAGCGGCTTTGAAGGCCGCGTCGTCACGCTCAAGCTCAAGACCGCCGATTTCAAGACCGTCACGCGGCGCGCCACCCTCGATGCGCCGGACAATCTGGCGCGCGGGGCCTTCGCCGCCGCAAGGCGCATGCTGCACGAAACCGCCGGCGGAAAATCCTACCGGCTGATCGGCGTGGGGTTTTCCGGCCTGTCATCGGCGCACGATCATGGGGAAGCGGATCTGTTCGACGACGGCCGCGAGAAAATCGCCGCCCAGGAAAAGGCCATCGACGCGATCCGCGAAAAGTTCGGCAAGGACGCCATCGGCGCCGGGCGCGCCCTGCGCCGCGCCAGGGAGCGCATCAGGGAGCGCAACCGATGAGACGCTTCAGCGCCGACGACATTCACGCCCATGCGCCTTACGGCGCGCTGGTCGATGCGCTGAACGGCGCCTTTCAGACCGTGCCTGTCGCGCCCGAACGCCATCACCATACGATCAAGACCGCCGGCGCGGCAGACGCAACCTTGCTGCTCATGCCCGCCTGGAAGGAAAACGCCTTCATCGGCGTCAAGTCAGCGACGATCCATCCAGGCAACGCGGCGACCGGCAAACCCGCGGTTCACGCCCTCTATCTCTGGCTCGATGCGCGCGACGGAACGCCGCTCGCCCTCTTCGACGGCGCGGCGCTGACGGCGCGGCGCACGGCGGCCGCCTCGGCGCTGGCGGCGCGTTATCTGGCGCGGGAGGGTGCAAGCGTTCATCTCATGGTCGGCGCCGGCGCGCTGGCGCCCCATCTCATGCGCGCCCATGCGAGCCAACGCCCGCTAAAAACATTCCATGTCTGGGCGCGGCGCAAGGACGAGGCCGAAAGGGTCGCCGCCGCCGCCCGCAGCGACGGCCTCAACGCGCAGGCCGCGGGCGATCTTGAAGCCGCCGCGCGCCAGGCGGATATCGTTTCCTGCGCCACATTATCGGAAGAACCGTTGATCTTCGGCGCCTGGCTCAAACCCGGCGCGCATCTCGATCTTGTGGGCGCGTTCAAGCCGACCATGCGCGAGAGCGACGACGTCGCCGTCAAACGCGCAAGCCTTTTTTGCGACAGCACTTCAGGCGTCCTCAAGGAAGGCGGCGATATTCTGACCCCGCTGCGCGCCGGCGTTATCGCCGAGAGCGACATCGCCGGCGATTTGCGCGATCTCGCGACCGGCGCCCATCCGGGCCGGAGGGACCCGGACGAGATCACGCTTTATAAATCGGTCGGCGGCGCGCTGCAGGACTACGCCGCGGCGGACCTTGTCTGGCGCCGCGCGGGGCAAGCGCCCGCGCCATAAGCGAATGCGCCATAAGCGGGTAGTGTCTCAGTTTGAAATTTAGCCCATAAAGTACGGAACGCACCAATTCGGTTGAATCGCGGTGTCTACTGTTTCGGTGTCTGTTATGGTGCGCCCTATTGCATAAGCTATTGTTGTTTGGCAGCTCTCGACCCGCCCCGTGAAACGATCAACTCGATAAATTAACTGCTGCCCTGCACCAGCGGACACAATCTCGTATCGACCGAACATGGCGGAAAAAACCAGCCCGGCCGTCACAATCACCGCCGCTATCAGATTTATTGGCATTTTGTCGCCTCCCTTTTGATCTTGGCCCCGTCTTCCTATATGCTTAGCAGTAAGCAGGAGCTGCTATGCCGCACTATATGATGGATTGCTTCTACCCTGATAAGTCGGGGCTGGATGGATATCGTAGAGAAAGCTTTTCTGTCACGGCAGGTGGCGATTCGTCGGCGATCACCGAGGCGAAAGCGCTCACGGCGCTCTATCCTGACGCCGAGTTTTTCAAGTTGCGCAAAATCACGAAGGCAACGGATCGGATCGGCGGAACATGCCTTTATGACTCTCGGAAAGGCGAATAATGCCTAAAGGCCCCAAAGGACAGAAACGCCCGGCCGACGTTGTTTCCAACGCCGTGAAGGTGGCGCGCATTGCTACCGGCGAGGAAGAGGAAGATTTCGACGGATCGGACGGCAAAGACCCCGCCGCGCAGGCTATGGGCCGGAAGGGCGGTGCCGCGCGCGCCAAGAAACTCAGCGCCAAGAAGCGGGCGGAAATCGCAAAAAAAGCAGCAAATAAACGCTGGAGCAAAAAAGGGTAGTGTCTCAGAGGGTAGTGTCTCAGTTTGAATTTTCCGCCTGCTTTCCCGAGCCGTCAGATTTCAAACTGAGACACTACCCATAAGTGGGCGCAATTGACGGGAACGGCCCGAAGCTGGACATTGACGGTGCAGCCTGAAGGAGCCCCCATGTCCGATATCGAAATCCGCCTCGCCGAACTGGGCGTCGTTCTGCCCGAGCCGGTCGCGCCGGTCGCAAACTACGTGCCCTACGTCATCAGCAATGATCTGGTATTTATTTCCGGCCAGGTTTCGATCGGCCCAGACGGCCTGATCGCCGGCAAGCTCGGCCGCGATCTCGACCTGGAACGGGGGATCGAGGCGGCCCATGCCTGCGGCGTCAATCTGATCGCCCAGCTCAAGGCCGCCTGCGACGGCGATCTCGGCCGCGTCAGGCGGGTCGTCAAGCTCGGCGGGTTCGTCAACTGCACCGACGACTTCGCCGACCAGCCCAAAGTGGTCAACGGCGCGTCGGACCTGATGGTTGCGGCGTTCGGCGACAGGGGCCGGCATGCGCGGGCCGCGGTGGGCGCGCCCTGCCTGCCCATGAACGCCGCGGTCGAAGTCGACGGCGTTTTCGAGATCGCCTGATGCCCGACGGTTCGGATGCAGTGCTGGCGCGCACGGTCTCCTCGATCCATGAGATCGATGCGACGACATGGAACGCGCTCGCCAACCCGCCGGACCGGCCGTTCAATCCGTTTATCGCCCATGAATTTCTCGCCGCCCTGGAAACCTCGAAATCCGTCGCGCCGGAAGCGGGCTGGGCGCCCATGCATCTCGTGCTGGAAGAAAACGGCCGGACAGTCGGCGCCGCGCCGCTTTACGCCAAGGGCCACAGCCAGGGCGAATATGTCTTCGATCACCACTGGGCCGACGCCTTTACCCGCGCGGGCGGACGGTATTATCCAAAGCTTTTATGCGCGGCGCCCTTCACGCCGGTTCCCGGCCCGCGCCTGCTCGCTGCGGACGATGCGGGCCGGCTCAATCTCGCCCTCGCCCTGAGCCGGATCGCCGCGCAGACCGGCGCCTCGTCGGTTCATGTGAACTTCACCGGCAGGGAAGAACAGGACCTGCTCGGCCGGGCCGGGTTCCTGCCCCGCATGGGCGAGCAGTTTCACTGGTTCAACCGGGGCTATGAAACCTTCGGCGACTTCCTGGGCGCGCTCGTCTCGCGCAAGCGCAAGGCGATTTCCCGCGAGCGCCGGGGCGCGGTCGCGGACGGCATCGTCATCCGCCGGCTGACCGGCGCGGCAATAACCGAGCGCCACTGGGACGCGTTCTGGCTGTTCTATCAGGACACCGGCGCGCGCAAATGGGGCCGTCCCTATCTGACACGGAGCTTCTTCCGGCTGATCGCCGACGCCATGGCCGACCATCTCCTGCTGGTCGTCGCCGAACGCGACGGCGCGCCGATCGCCGGGGCGCTCAACTTCATCGGCGGCGATACGCTTTACGGTCGCTATTGGGGATGCACGCAGGATGTTCCCTTCCTGCATTTCGAACTGTGCTATCATCAGGCGGTGGAATTCGCGATCGAACGGGGGTTCGCGCGGGTCGAAGCCGGCGCTCAGGGCGACCATAAAATCGCCCGCGGCTATGAGCCCGTGCCGACCTATTCCGCTCACTGGATTGCCAACGAGTCTTTTCGCGACGCCATCGCGCATTATCTTGACGCCGAGCGTCATCAGACGGGCCATGAGATAGAAGCGCTCAAGCAGTATACGCCGTTTCGAAATTCTGGCAGCGAGGACATATGAAAGTCATCAAACGCACCCGAAACCAGCAGGAAGCCAACATCATCGTCGGTTTCCTCAACGCCCACGACATCGACGCCGAACTGCTCGACGGCGCGATCAACTCCGTGTTGCCGGTGCTTCCGGGCGGCGTGCGCATCGCCGTGCCCGACGAGCAGGAAGCCGAAGCCCTAACGCTCCTCAACAACGCCCAGACCGGGGCGACGGCGATCGACGACGAGGACGTTTTATGACCCTTCATGCGACTTACGACGCGGACAACATCTTTGCGAAAATCATTCGCGGCGAGATGCCCAGCGTAAAGCTCTACGAAACCGACGCCGTGCTCGCCTTCATGGACGTCTTTCCCCAAAGCGAGGGCCATTGCCTGGCGATCCACAAGACCGCAACGGCGATCAACCTTTTCGATGTCGACGGGGAGAGCCTTGCCGCCCTGATCGCCGCCGTGCAAAAGGTCGGCGCCGCCGTCAGAGACGGTCTTAAACCCGACGGCGTGCGCATCGCCCAGTTCAACGGCGCGCCGGCGGGCCAGACCGTCTACCACCTCCATTTTCACATCATTCCCGTCTATGACGGCCGGGCGCTGGGCGGTCATGCCGGCGGATCGCCCGCCGATGCGGCGCTGCTGGAAAAAACCGCCGAGAAAATCCGCAGCGCGCTTTAAAGCGCGCCCCGCGTCAGTCTGTCGCGCCGACGCCGTAAAGATAAAGCGGCGTTAAGCTTAAGCGCGATTCACTTTAAGACGTGTACAGAATACTATTTTTTTCAATTGGAAATGAGAAAATTTTTCTTCCGTACAGGAAGGAGCAGTTAACTCGTTTTGGAACATTTTATCTTTCTTAACGAAAGAGTCACCTTTGCCGAAGATAAATGTCCGCAATCTGAGGCGGTTGCGTCTCGCAGTGGTATTGGAAGCTGCAGGCATGTTCTTTACGCGCAAGAATAAGAAGCTTCACGAATTACGCGCCGATCAATCCGGCGCCGTCGCGCTCGAATACGCCTTGATCAGCACGCTGATCGCGATTTCGATCTACGCCGCCATTGTCGTGACCGGCGAGACCGCACAGACAAAATTCTACGATGTCGATGAGTCCTTCAAGGAAGCGCACAATCTCGGCGGCGCCAGCGGCGGATCGTCGGGCGGTTCCTCAGGGGGCTCTTCGGGCGGCGCCTCAAGCAGCGGGTCCAGCGGGGGATCGTCTGGCGGCGGATCAAGCAGCGGCGGGTCTTCCGGCGGCGGATTGTCCTCGGGCCTCAACAGCGGCTCAAAAGGCAACAAACTCGCCAAAAACGGATCGACCGGCGCATCAAGCGGGTCGTCATCGAGCAGCGGCGGGTCTTCGTCCGGCGGCGGATCCGGCAGCTCTAGCAGCGGATCCACCAGCGCCGCCATCGGCGCACTGAAGCCCAACAAGAATCTTTCGCAGCTGACCAATAACCTCAAGGTCGCCGATCCGAACGGAAACAACAATAGCGGCGGCGGCGGCAGCAGTTCGAACAACAACAATAACAGCAGCACGACCGTCAACAAAAATAACAAGAAGAACAAAAAGAAAAACAAGAAGAAGAATAAAAAGAAGGATAAGGATAAAGATAACGACTGATACCGGCGCCGCTTCACGGTTCGTCGGGCCGAATTGAACCGGCGCATATACCGAGCGTTTTGCACGCTTCATTAACGAAAAAACCACCAATCATTGCGACAATCGGATTGGATGACCCTGGCGCCGGCGCGCGTCGCAAATGAAATGTGCCGTCATGAACCGGAAACAACCGCAAGGCTGGATACATCGTTTTTTGACCGACGAGAACGGTTCGAGCGCGATGGAATATGCGCTCATGGCCGCGTTGATCGGCATCGCGATCATCGGCAGCGTCACGCTGGTTTCGCAAAGCAATCAGCAAAACTTCAATGCGGTGAGCGACGCGCTTTCCGAGTAAGCGCGCCTGACTAGTGCATCAGGCGATTAGAGCGCCCAGCGTATAATCCGAATTGAAACATCTCTTTCCCGTTTTTCCCGGCGAAAGCCGGGATCCAGAATATTTAGAATTGCCCTTTCTTTTCTTCTGGACCCCGACTTTCGTCGGGGACATCGGACAAGAGAATTTTGCGATGCGGATTAATCGTCCGATGATCTAATCCGAAGCCGCTATTCCACCAGCGCCGGCACGTTGGAGCCGTCGCCGCCGTCTTTCGGTTTGGCCGGCCCTTTTTCATCGGGAATGAACTCGAAGGCGAGCTTTGACTTGTCTTCCGGATCGGTCAGCACCTTGACGACGCCGCCGTTCTTGAGGCTGCCGAAGAGGATTTCATCGGCGATGGGCTTCTTGACATGTTCCTGGATGGTGCGCGCCAGGGGCCGCGCGCCCATTTCGTCGTCAAAGCCCTTTTCCGCGAGCCAGCGGGTCGCCTGTTCGGAAAGTTCGAACGTAACGCCGCGATCGGCCAGTTGCGCTTCGAGTTGAAGCACGAATTTCTCGACAATGCGGTTGACGATCGCCGAGGACAGTCCGGCGAAGTGGATGACGGCGTCGAGCCGGTTGCGAAACTCCGGCGTGAACATCCGCTTGATCGCCTCGTCGGTCTCGCCGGTCTTCTTGCCGCCGGCAAAGCCGATCGCGAACCTGGCCGCATCCGCGGACCCCGCATTGGTGGTCATGATGATGATGACGTTGCGGAAATCGACCTTGCGGCCGTTGGTGTCGGTGAGCTGGCCATTGTCCATCACCTGCAGGAGAATGTTGAAGATCTCCGGATGGGCCTTTTCGATTTCGTCGAGCAGCAACACCGCATGGGGATGCTGGTCCACGGCGTCGGTCAACAGGCCGCCCTGGTCGAAGCCCACATAGCCCGGCGGCGCGCCGATCAGGCGGGACACCGTGTGGCGCTCCATATATTCGGACATATCGAAACGGATGAGCTCGACGCCCATGACAAGACCGAGTTGTTTGGCGACTTCCGTCTTGCCGACGCCGGTCGGACCGGCGAAGAGATAGGAGCCGATCGGCTTGTCGGGCTCGCGCAGACCCGCCCGGGAAAGCTTGATCGCCGCGGCGAGCTGATCGATGGCATCGTCCTGGCCGAACACGACCCGGCGCAGGTCCCGGCCGAGCTTTTGCAGCCGTTCCGTATCGCTTTTGGAAACCGATTTCGGCGGAATGCGCGCCATCTTGGCGACGACTTCCTCGATCTCTTCGGTGTCGATGACGGTTTTGCGCTGATCGGCGGGGTAGAGCATCTGGCGCGCCCCGGCCTCGTCGATCACGTCGATCGCTTTGTCGGGCAGCTTGCGGTCGGTCATATATTTCGACGACAGATCCGCTGCGGCCCGGATTGCTTCTTCCGTATAGGCGACTTTGTGGTGCTTTTCGAAATAGGGCTTCAGGCCGTCGAGGATCTTCACCGTGTCGTCCTTGGACGGCTCAACCACGTCGATCTTCTGGAAGCGGCGGGCGAGCGCCCGGTCCTTTTCGAAATGCTGACGGTATTCCTTGTAGGTCGTCGATCCCATGCAGCGCAGGGCGCCGGACTGCAGCGCCGGTTTTAACAGGTTCGAGGCGTCCATCGCGCCGCCGGAGGTCGCCCCGGCACCGACGACGGTGTGGATCTCGTCGATGAACAAGATCGCGTCTTCGTGTTCTTCGAGTTCTTTCAAAACCGCCTTGATGCGTTCTTCGAAATCACCGCGATAGCGCGTGCCCGCCAGCAGGGCGCCCATATCGAGGGCGTAAATCGTCGCCTCGGCGAGCACTTCGGGCACGTCCTCGTCGACGATCTTGCGCGCCAGGCCTTCGGCAATGGCGGTCTTGCCGACGCCGGGATCGCCCACCAGCAGCGGGTTGTTCTTGCGCCGCCGGCACAAGACCTGGATCGAGCGCTCGACTTCAGCCTGGCGGCCGATCAGGGGATCGATCTTGCCCAACCGGGCCTTGGCGTTGAGATCGACGCAATAGGCTTCGAGCGCGCTGGTCTTGGCGCCGGGCTGATCGCCCTCTTCCGCGGCGCCGCGGGGGGCGCGCGGCTGGCTGTCGCCGGGCCGTTTGGCGAGCCCGTGGGAAATGTAATTGACCGCATCGAAACGCGTCATCTCCTGGGCCTGGAGGAAATGCGCGGCGTGGGATTCGCGTTCGGCGAACAGCGCCACCAAGACGTTGGCGCCCGTCACCTCTTCCCTGCCCGACGACTGCACATGGATGACCGCGCGTTGGATCACCCGCTGAAAGCTCGCGGTCGGTTTGGCCTGTTCGTCGTTTTCCAGGGTCAGATTGGTGAGTTCGTTCTCGATGAATTCGTAAAGCTGGCGGCGCAGAAGTTCGATATCCACATTGCAGGCGCGCATGACGGCGGCCGCATCGCGGTCGTCGGTCAGCGCCAGAAGCAAATGTTCAAGAGTGGCCAACTCATGATCGCGCTCCGTCGCCAAGGCGATCGCGCGATGCAGCGCTTCATCAAGACTCCGACTGAAAGACGCCACTGATTACTCCCGTTCCATCGTACATTGCAGCGGGTGCTGATTACGGCGCGACAATTCCATCACCTGCGCCACTTTGGTTTCGGCGACTTCGTAGGTGTAAACACCGCACACGCCGACGCCGTTATTGTGAACATGCAGCATGATCCGCACCGCATCCTCGGCGTCCTTCTTGAAGATCGCCTGAAGCAGCCACACGACAAATTCTTGCGGCGTGTAATCGTCGTTTAACAGGAGCACTTTGTAAAGCGACGGCCGCTTGGTCTTGGGCGCGGTTTTCGAGACGACGCCGACCCCGTGGCCCGGGCTTTGATCGTGGTCGTGATCGTGATCGTCTGACATGGCTTCGTTCGTCTGGTCTGGGTTCGTCTGGTCTGGCTTTGCCGCAGCGCAGCGTTGCGCCGCCGTCTCTTACATAGGTAAACGCATTTCGTTGAAAAGACGCAAACCGAGTTTTCACCACAGCGCCCCGCAAACGAAAAGGCCCGGCGTTCCGCCGGGCCCTTACTACGCAACATATTGAAAACGCTACAATACTCGTACCAAATTACGGGCGATAGGCTTGGATCTTCCCGACCATCTCGCTGTACCGCTCGGTCAGCGGCTCAGCCGAATTTTTGGCGGTTTCGATCCACATATCGGCGACTTTGTTGATCTGGCCGAGATTTTTTTCCATCGTCTCGCGGACGAACTCGGAATTGATCTCGATCGCTTCCTGCACGCTTTTCGAGGCCGAGGCGGCTTTCGCAGTCGCAACACTGTCCTCATAGGCGGCTTTGAGAAACGCGGTTTGCTCGTTGGCAAGCTTTTCAAAGCCCTTGGCGAAGGCCCCGGCGCTGGCCATCACGGCTTCCAGCGATCCCTTTTGGAACTCGGCGACGCTCGAGACGCTTTCGGCCAGTTTCTCATAGCCTTCTTTGAAGGATTCGGGGCCGAAGCCGTTCAGGCTTTCAAAGCTTGTCTTATCCGACGCGCTTTTGGTGGTTTTCTTGGTCGTTGTCGCGTTGGCCATGATCTTGACTCCCTGTGGCGCTTATCTTTAACTCATTGAAAACAAAAGATTTCTTTTGTCATAATCGCATCTTGTGCACTGCAACATAAGTTCGCCCCCCATGGGTGTCAAGGAAATTGTTGCGGCGCACAAATTACATCGGCGCAATTGGTAAATGCTTCGTTAACCCTCCATTTACCGCGCTGGCTGATGATTGCCTGGCTGCTGAGGGCGGCGGCACGGGGATTGCTGGCTGTTGCGCTGCGCCAAAAAGGACGGGGGCGGCGAAAAAAGGCCGGCGAGAACCGGATTTTCAGGGGCGGCGCCTCTAGAGATATTGTGTATTGGATTGGGATAGGCGAGGCTCGCTCAATGGGCTGGTTCATTCGTTGCGTTGTCGCACTGGCTTTAGCGCTCGTTTTTCTGGGCGGTTTTAACGCGTCGGCGCGCGCCAATTCAAAATACGCCGCCTTCGTGGTGCACGCCGATTCCGGCGACATTCTGTTCGACCGCTACAGTACGGCGCGGCGCTATCCGGCGTCCTTGACCAAGATGATGACCCTCTACCTCCTGTTCGAGGAGCTGGAGACAGGCAAGCTGACGCTGAGCTCCAAGCTGACCATATCGGCCCGGGCCGCCGGCCAGCCGCCGTCAAAGCTGGGCCTGAGGTCAGGCGGGACCATCGACGTGGAAACCGCGATCAAGGCCCTGGTGATCAAATCAGCCAATGACGTCGCCGTCGTCGTCGCCGAAGAACTCGCCGGTTCGGAATGGCGTTTCGCCCAAAAGATGACGGCCAAGGCGCGCGCCATGGGCATGCGCCGAACCACGTTCCGCAACGCCTCGGGGCTGCCCAATACAAAACAGGTCACGACCGCCAGGGACATGGCGGTGCTGGCCCGGCGGGTCGCTCAGGACTTTCCGCAATATTTCGATTATTTCGCCGCCAAGAGCTTCGCCTGGAAAGGCAAGACCTATTCGACCCATAATGCGCTGGTGAAAACCTATCAGGGCGCCGACGGGATCAAGACCGGCTATACGCGGCGGTCGGGTTTCAATCTGGCCACCACCGCGGAGAAGAACGGCGACCGCCTGATCGGCATCGTTCTGGGCGGGCGCTCGTCCTACACCCGCGACCGTCACATGCGGCAGATCCTCGACGCCGCGTTCGCCGACATCGCCAAGAAACCCACCCTGATCGCAGCGCTTCACCGCAAAAAGCCCTCCCCGCGGGTCAAGCCGACCCGGCTGGCGCGCCTGGCCGAACAGCAAGCCGCCCCGCCCACCATCGCCGGAAACAACGCCCTGCGCGAGGAACTCGCCGCCGCCGCTTCGCTGATGGAGCCGAATGTTTCGAGCCCTGAAGCGCCGGACGAACTCGGCGCGCTCATCGCCGCGGCCGATTCCGACGACTTCAACGCCTTCGAACATGCGCGCATCGCCTCGCTGGCAAGCGTTGAAGGATTTGTCGGACAAGGCGACCGTGAAGCGCTCGATGAATTCGCCTGGGCCGTGCAGATCGGCGCCTATTCCTCCAAGCCCCTCGCCCAGCAGGAACTTGAAAGCGCCGCGCACAAGGCGGCCATGGTCGATCGCGCCCGCGCCGTCCTGCCGGTCGCGCGCGACGACGGCACGACGCTTTACCGGGCCCGCTTCCGCAAGCTCTCCGAAATCGAGGCCGCCCTGGCCTGCGCCGGGCTCAAGGACAAAGGCGTTTCCTGCTTCGTCGTTTCCGACGAAAACGCCGCGAATTAGGCTGTAGTTTCCATTTACCGCTTGTCCGCGCGCTGGCGAAAAATCGTCAGTTTCAGGAGGGAGGACGAAGGACATGCCGGCCATATTCGAGGCCGACCGACGCCAAAATGACGGTTTTTCGCCGCGCCCCTCCGGGGTTCGGCCAAAATCGCTTTGGACGGCGTCGGAAATGCTCGAAAGTGGCCACACTTCCTTGCGCTTTCCTCCTGGTCCAAA
>JANQMJ010000023.1:0-25000 GCA_028280115.1 Parvularculaceae bacterium | reverse complement strand
ATTTTTCCACAGAATCCCGCCCGCGCCGATTAGCGCGCTACCCGTCGGATAGTTGCGGGAGGACCGTTATTTATAGCGGGATTCACCAAGATTCAAGCAATGAATCGAAATGCCGCAGGCGCGGCGCCAAGCCTCGCGCCTAAACCCCATATCCTGCGCCGCCGGAGGAAATGGACGGGCTTTCATCTTTGAATTTCAAGTTTTGCTCACCGAATCCCGCAATATTCTGGCAGGGTCATGAGCGAAACACCCGAATCAGCCCCCGCAACCGTCCAGGACAGCGCAGCCGCGCCGCCTTCTATAGGGCTGGCGCTGGGCGGTGGGGTGGCGCGCGGCTGGGCCCATATCGGCGCGCTGCGGCGCCTGCAAGAACTCGGCGTCAGGCCCGACATCATCGCCGGCACGTCGGTGGGCGCGCTGGTCGGCGGCTTCTGGCTCGCCGGCAAGCTCGACGAACTGGAAGCCTGGGCGCGCAGCCTGACCAAAACCCGGATGCTGTCTTATTTCGACGTCATGCTCGGGGGCTCGGGCATCATGGGCGGCAAACGCCTTGAACGGGCGATGCACAAGAACCTGCCGCCGACGGATATCGAGACCCTGCCGCAAAAATTCGTCGCCGTGACATCGGAACTGACGACCGGCCATGAGATATGGCTCATGGAGGGCGATCTCGGCGAGGCGATCCAGGCCGCCTACGCCCTGCCCGGCATCTTTCCGCCGCGCGCCGTCAACGGGCGTTGGCTGATCGACGGCGCGTTAGTCAATCCGCTGCCGATTTCCGCCTGCCGCGCGCTCGGCGCGCGCGTCGTCATCGCCATCGGTCTGCATGCGGACGCTTTCGGCAAGGGCGTCATGCAGCGCAAGGAAAAATTCGGTCAGCTTGCAGACGATGGGGGCGCCGGTCTTGAAGCCGCCGCAAAAGGCGGCATCGCCGAGCGGCTCATGCTGCGGCGGCTTTTTCACGCCGCCGGGAACGCGCCCGGACTGGGATCGGTCATGCTCGCCTCATTCAACATTCTGATGGATCGCGCGACGCGCTCGCGGCTCGCCGGCGATCCTCCGGACGTCTTGATGACGCCCCATGTGGGGCATGTCCCGTTGCTTGATTTCGATAAAGCCGATGAGTTGATCGCACTCGGCCGCGCCGCCGTCGATTATCACCGGCCGCAACTTGAAAGCGCGCTGGAGTATTTGGCCTAAAGCCAGTTGCGGATTGCGTAATTCATACCTCCGCTTTTTCCGGCGAAAGCCGGAATCCAGCAAACAGATAATGTCGGGCGAAGCCCGCCTTTTTATTTTGACTGGACCCCGACTTTCGTCGGGGAGATCGGGTGAGAAATGTTCTGATTCAAATTACACGCCTAGTGCTGTAGACTGTAATGACGTTCGCTAAACGCTAAATGGTCACTACAGCCCAGCGCGGCAGGCGCGCATTATAGCGAACAGCAATTGCGCGTTAGCTCGAAATATATTCCCTCAGCGCCTGGGCTTCCTGTTCGGCCTGCTCGATCTTGCGCTTGACGACGTCGCCGATCGAAACGACGCCGACGAGCTTGCCGGAATTGACCACCGGCAGATGCCGAATGCGCTTGCTGGTCATCTGCGTCATGATCTCTTCCAGCAAATCTTCGGGCGAACACGTAATGGGATCGGGCGTCATGCAGTCGCTGGCGCGCAGATTAAGCGTGTCGGCGCCTGCCTTCCCCAGACGGCGCACGACGTCGCGTTCGGAGAGAATGCCGACGACCTTGCCCTTAGCGTCCTTGACCATGACCGCGCCGATGTTTTTATCAATCAGTACGGAAACCGCGCCGGCGATGGTGTCTGTATCTCGCACCGCGAAAACGTCCGTTCCTTTCGATTGCAGGATTTGTTCGACTTTCATTAGCGCCTCCTTCTCCCCCCTCGCCTATCATGCGACCAGCAGGGCCGATCGACAAGACGATCAGCGACGGCCGCCGCCGGCAATGCGTTCAAAAAGCGGATATGTCAGCAGACCGAAGAAATAGCCTCCAAGATGGGCTTCCCAGGCAATCTGGGCCCCGCCCGCGAACGGTCCGCCAAAAAGGCCGACCGCAAGGTTGATGCCGACAAAGACGGCCGACCATGTAAGGACGCTCGGGCTCGTGAGCGCGCTGATCCGGGCGTGCTCGGGACCGAACAGGGTCGTCCTGTTGAACGCAAACCGCACCAGCCCGCCAAGCAGGCCGGAAACGCCGCCCGATGCGCCGATCAGCAATGAAAATTCGTTCGCGTGCATCACAACATAAAACAGCGCGCCGGCAGCGCCGCTAAGAATGTAGAAAGCTGCAAACCACACAGAGGCGAAGAATCCCGCAACCGATTCAAGCGCTCTTTGCGCGCCCAGGCGGCGCGCGACCGGCGCGCCGAAGGCCAGAAGGAACATCGTATTGATGACCAGATGGGCGATGCCCGCATGCACGAACATGTGCGCGACCAGCGGCGTTACCATCTTGAAAACGCCGCCATTGGCTTCGGGCCCGGCCAGCAATCGCGGCGGCGAGACGGCCGCCGTCGTTTCAATGATGCGCACCACGACCCGTTCCGGCGCCAAGAGCATCATGATGAAGACGCCGATGGTCGCCACGACGAAGAACAACACCACGCCGGGCGCATTAAACACGCGGGTCCGGTTCACCTCGCCGCCGGGTCGGCGCAGAATAAAGGGCGGTTTGCGCGACGGCTCGGACATCGGCGGATCTTATTCCTTCATTCCCGCCGGCATCCCCTCGCCGGCGCTGCGATCTTGCGAGCCCGTCCGATGCGTCACAGATACGGCCGCAACTCCCCGTAAAATGTAGCAGGCGCGGCCTTTTGGGCAAAGCTTTGTTCACCAAACGCCCGTAAAGTGGCTCCGTCCGGTCGATGACAGGTTACTAGATGGTTAAAGCCCCGACACATATGCGGTCAGATAGCTTGGCCGATCCGACGGCGGACCTGAACGATCGGCGCAAACATCTGCGCGTCAAGCTCCCGCTGAAGGCCCGATTTCTGGACAAGGCCAACAAGGAACAGGCCTGTCTTGTCTTTGATATTTCGGCCGGCGGCGTCCGGCTGCGGGCAAAGACCCCGCCGTCGATTGGCGATCACATCGTGCTTTACATTGACGAGCTTGGGCGGTTCGAGGGCCGTGTCGTGCGATCACGCGGCAATAGCTTCGCGGTTAATTATGAAAAGAAGCGCGAAAGAAACGCCCGCACCGCGGACGATCTGACCGAGGTGGTCAATCGGGGCCGACGCATGCGCGACCGCCGCGCTGGTGGCGCGCGCGTGCGCCACGACGCGCCGGCGGAAGTCCATTTTGAGGACGGCCGTATGGAACGGTGCACCATCCTTGATATTTCCCTGACCGGCGCTTCGATTGAGATCTCCCCCCGTCCGCCGCTCGGAACCCATCTCGTTTTGGGACGCATGACCGCAAAAGTCGTTCGCCGCCACGAAACCGGCGTCGGCGTCGTCTTTACGGGCGCGGCGAAAAAAATGACCGACGTGGTCGAAAAAACTTCCATCGTGGAAACCGCGCCGACGCAGGATGGCGCCGGCGTTGCACCCGCCTTCGGCAAGAAGGGCCTTGGCGCCTGAACCAAATAGGAAACGGTCATGCTTGCCGCCGAGAACTGGTGCGTCAAAGTCGATGACAAGATTTACGGACCTTACACGTCCGAGCAAATGCGCAAATATGCGCATGTGGGACGCCTTGTCCCTGAATCGCTGATTGCGCCGGCCGGCAGCCGCGCCTGGCGCGAGGCGCAAAAGGAAACGTCCTTTTCGAGTTACTTCGGCGCCGCCCGCACTGCGCCGAAGCGGGCGTCATCCAAACCCGTTTTCGGAAAACGCGACGCCGCCAATGACGACGCCGGCCATGGGGACAAGCGCCATGAAGCGCGCATCGCTAACTTCGTCATCATCTTCGATGTGGTCAGCGGGGCGGCGAGCCGCGTCGAAGCGGCCGTTTTGAGTCTGGGGCCGGCGGTTCGTCTCGCTGACAATGTCTGGAGCGTTACGTGCGAACTGACCGCGGTCGGCATTCGCAACGCCATCGCGCCCTATCTTACGCCGCGGGAGCCGATTTTCGTCATCGATGCGACGCGCGGGCGTTCGTCCTGGCAAAACTATACGCCTGAAGCGCACGCCAAAATCACCGCCGCGCACACATCCGCGCGCGCCGCGGAACGCGTTAACGACTGTTAACGCATTTGAAATTTTCATAAATCCTCAAAACGACGCTCGGTCGGGACCGCTTTTGGCGTTATAGTCCGAAGGGTGACTGATTCGCGGTTCTGTTTGGCGGTGTGATGGCCTGTCGGCGAAGAGGAAATCGATCCTCCCTGTTTGCGCCCTTTGCGCGACGCCGGCCGCGCCCAACTTTCTACAATCGCGCACAGTCGCTTGAGTTCCTTCTTCATCTTATTGACGGGAGACGTTCATGGCGAAACGCTCGGCGCGCCGCGCAATGCGGCGCAATCAGGAATTTGCGCAGTTTCCGGAAGCGGACAACGTCCGGCGCCTCTTCGACGAGCCGCAATGGTCGCCCGTGGACGAACCCGACCGCATTCAGAAATACCGCAAGAACATCCGGGCGCAGAATGAAACCCAGCAATTACTGCTCACCGCCATCGACACCGCGCCGCTGGTCTTCGCCGTCGGCTCGGCCGGCACCGGCAAGACCTATCTCGCGGTCGCCAAGGCGGTCGAAGCGCTCGAAGCGGGGCGGGTGCGGCGCATAATCCTTTCCCGGCCGGCCGTCGAAGCCGGTGAGAGCCTCGGCTTTCTGCCAGGCGATCTCGAAGACAAGCTCTCGCCCTATTTGCGCCCGCTATACGATGCGCTTTGCGATCGTCTCTCGGCGAAACGCCTGAAAGCGCTGATGGCCGAGGGCGTCATCGAAATCGCGCCCATCGCCTATATGCGCGGCCGCACGCTCAACAACGCCTATATCGTCATCGACGAGGCGCAAAACTGCACTTACGGCCAGCTCAAAATGCTGCTGACCCGGCTCGGCTGGCATTCCTCGATGGTGGTCACCGGCGATCCGGAACAGAGCGATCTCCTGTCGGGACTATCGGGCCTGGCGGAAGTCGCCGATAAGCTCGAGCCGGTGGAAAATGTCGAGGTTGTGCGCTTCAGCCGCGGCGATGTGGTCCGTCACCCCCTCGTCGCGGAGATGGTCGCCGCCCTTTAAGCGCGGGATTTTCACCCGCGCCGCAACCGTGTTAGGAAACCTGCGCCCGGTTCGGCGTTAGAGGTTTCGAGCAATGAGCGACGGTTACGGTTTCGGCGGCGAAGAAATCAAGGAAGAATCAAGCTGGCGTTATCCGATCGGGATATTCCTCGCCACGCTCGTTTTGTGCGCAATCTTTCTTTACTATTACGTCGGCCCGAGCGTCGACGAATTCAAAGGCGATCTTCCAAGCCCGGCGATCACGGAAGAGTCCGTCTCCATCGAGATCGGCGGCAGCGTCTTTGCGCCGGCGGCCAATTATACGGTCTATCCCCGCGCGCGGCGCGGCGGCGTGCGCGATGAGGTGTCGCTTTACGCGCTGTGGCCGAATATGAGCGGCTATACGCCGTCGCACCGCAAGGAATTCGTCGAGAATGATCCCCAGACAAGGCGCATCAACATGGTCTTGTCTAAACGGACAACGCCGATCACCGAGGCGGAGCGTCTGGAAACGCTATACCTGCCCAATACGATCGACCGGCGCGGGGTGCGCACGCCTTATCAGCTGACGAAATTCGCCTTCGCCGAACGCCGCGCCAACGTACCGACCAACGGCTACGCCGACACCGAGCTGTTTGTCGGCGCCGATGAAAAGGAAGACCTGGTCGTTATGTTTTGCTTCAAGGAACGCAGCGACATTCCCAGCCCCGAATGCTGGCGCACATACGAATACAGCCCGACGGTTTCCGTAAGCTATCGTTTCAAACGGCCTTACCTGCCGGAATGGCGCGCCATTGACGCCGAAGTGCGCAGCTATGTCGCCGGCATCGACCGGACTAGGCTGTAGAGACCATTTAACGTTTATCTGCGTTCGAGACCAAAATCGCTTTGGACCAGGAGGAAAGCGCAAGGAAGTGTGGACCACTTTCGAGCATTTCCGACGCCGTCCAAAGCGATTTTGGCCGAACCCTGAAAGGACGCGGCGAAAAACCGCCATTTTTGCGTCGGTCGTCCTCGAATATACCCGGCATGTCCTTCGTCCTCCCTCCTGAAACTGACGGTTTTTCGCCGGCGCGCAGACAAGCGGTAAATGGTCTCTACAGCCTAAGCCTCAATAGCGTCGGAACCGCGCGCTCATCGCCGTCATCATCGCCGGCGCCAGCAATACGCTGATAAACCCGGTCATCATGAAATAGACGATGGCCGTATAGCCTTCCTGCCATTCGAATGTCCGCGCCGACACGAATAAGGACGCCGCGCCGGCGCCGAATACGAAAAGGAAACGCCGAAGACCGTCGCTCAGCGCATTTTCCGCAACGTCGCGCGCATTGCGCCAATAGTCGCCGGCGTCGCGCCAACTCACCGTCATATGGCCGATCGCCACGGCGCAAAGCGCAAGCGCCGTCAGTCGGCCCAGCAGTTCTGGCGGCTCCATGCCGAGCGCCGCATAGGCGTAGCCGGCGAGCACGGCGCTGGGCGCAAGGATCGCAAAGACAAGAATGCTCGTGCGCAACGAAACAAATGCGACCGCCGAGGCGATCCAGATCAACAAAAAGAACACCATCAGGCTGACCGGCGCGAAAAACCGGGTTTCGAAGATCGCAATGACCACGAAGACGCCCGCGATCGCCGCCGCCGCGCCGGCCGACGTCGGCGGCAGCAGCGCCCTGACCGGCCGCCACGCCGCAGCGAACCACTGGCGCCGGCGGTTTTCATCGGCCGCCGCCTGCTCGCCGATCTGAGCCGTCGAAAGAACCCCGGTAACGCCGAACAGGGCCGCCGCCGACGCCGCCGCGCAGGCCGTGCAGCCGGCCCACAGAACGCCCCATTCCACCGCGCCGAAATTGCTCTTGAAAGTCTGTATGCCGAGCAACGCCGCCACGGCGAGGAGCGAATAGACGATGATGGCCAGGGCTGCGTGACAGGCCGCCGCCGTCGCCTGGCGGCGTTCGGCCCCGCCAGCGAAAAACCGGCTGAAATCGGCGGCGATGCCGGCGCCGGCGGACGCGCCGAAAGCAAGCGCGAGGCCGGCTGCGGCTGCGCCTTCGCTAGCGTCGAGCATCGGCTCAAAGGCGAAATAGCCCAGTGCGCCGACCGTGCCGAGAATCGCCGCGAACGGGGCGACCACGCTCAGCCGCGCGACATTCGCGGTGAGCGGCGTCAGCGCGATGAGAAAAGCCGTCAGGCCCACAGCGGCGAATGTCATGGGCGCGGCAGGAACCGCGATCATCTCAGGCAGGGGAAAAACCTTCATGTCGGCGGCCGCCAGCACGCCGGCGACCAACACAATCAGCAAGGCGAACAAAAGACGCCTGACAAGTCGGCGCGGCTGCAGCGCGGCGAGCGCGATGGGAAGCGCAACGACGTAAAGCGCGTTTGCAGCAAAGGAGATGATCTGCCCGCCGTCGCCGGCCTGACGCACGCCCAGCGCCGCCAACGCGATCAGTCCCGCGCCCAGGATCGCATTGCTGAGAAGCGGTCGGTTGGCGGCGAACTCGCCCACAATGCCCACGGGCGCAGCCGGCAACGGATCCCTCTTAGCTGGCTGGGCGTTCTGGAAGATCGATTTCCAGGATCGCCATGTTGAAATCGTAGGACACGTCGCCGTCTTCATCGTCGCGGAAAATCACGCCGATAAATTCGTCGCCGAAATAAACTTCCGCGGAATCGTCCTTGTTGGCTCGGCCGCGTACGGAAAGGTTGGGCAGGCCGAATTTGCCGCGCAAATATTCCTGCAGCCGGGCGATTTCAAAAGGATCCATGATAAAGTGTCCTTTTTCTCGATTCCGTTTTAGCCATATCCGCCCCAGGCGCCAACCATGTCGCATTGATCGGCGAAAGCGCACCGTAATATGACTCCCCGCGAAATCCAATGACGGAGACGGATCATGCGCCATTCGCAGATCGCCCTATTCCTGCTCGGCGCGGCGATGGTCGCGGCCTGCGGCCGGAATGCGCCGGAAGACCAAGCCGCCGCCCATGCCGGCGCTCAATGCCCGGAGCCGGGGATCGCCGTAACGCAGGCCTGGGCCCGCCCCACCCGCGCCGGCCGGCAGACCAGCGCGGCTTATCTGACGCTGTGCAATGGCGGCGATGAAGCCGACGCCCTGACCGGCGTTTCGTTCAGCGCCGCCGCCGCGGTCGAACTCCACGAAACGGTCGTCGACAACGACGGAATTGCCTCCATGTCGCCGATCGACGAAGTCGCCCTGCCCGCCGGCGAGGCGGCAAACCTCGCGCCCGGCGGCGCCCATATCATGCTGATCGGGCTGACCGACACGCTTGAGCCCGGAGAGAATGTCGAATTACTTCTCGAATTCAAAAACGCACCACCCATGACCGTCGCATTTAACGTGCGCGACGCCGGTTCGGGCCAACACCATTAAGTCCGGCGCGCGCTATTCAATCCGGTTGCGGTCGCGGAAGGTGACGATCTGAAGCTTGTCCTCGCCCACATGATCGCGAATGGTCGCATCAAGATTAATGAGATGAAACCGGCTCCATTCGTTGGTTTCAAGGACGTTGAACATCATCGCCGAGGCGCGCGCGAGCACCGACCAGGTCAGGGCGAGATATAACAGCGCCCCGCCGGCAAAGGGCGCAAGCGAAACAAGGCTCGCGCCGGAAAGATACAGCCAAGCCGCAAAGCCGCCCAGCAAAACGACTGTCAGCAACAGACCGCCGAGCCAGTATAGCGCGGTGTTTCTGCGCACCTGGTAGAACTTGTTGCGCAACATCGTCTCGCACATGAACAAGCGCATGGCGAACCAGTGATAGGCGAGCGTCCATACGCCCGCTTCTTCTTTCAGCGCATCGCGCTCGGCCATGCGCTTGTCGCGCTCGACATTCAGCGCGCGCCGTTTGGCGACCTGAAAGTTATTGTTGATACGGGCGAATTTCGACGTGACGTAGTTGTCGAGATTGAGGAGGTTCCTCTGCTGCACGACCTTATACGGCCAACTATAGACGAGAAACGCCAGGAAAAAGGCGATCAGCGCGGCCGCGCCGTAACGCACGGCGTCTTCGGCCCACGGATATTGATCGGCGGCCGCCGCAAACCAGCTTTCCGGCAATGACAGCACCGCCGCCGCGGCGAAGACGCCCAGACCGATCAGCGGCGCCCAAAGCAGCATCGCCCGCCGCGTATTGTCGTTCAGCGTGCGCCGGAACAGGCTCGTCACGTCGATGAAGCGGCGATCGATGGTGTCCGCCTCATACCCGAGCGCGGCGGTGAGAAACTCCTCTTCGATCTCCTCATAGAAAAAGTCGCCGCGGGGAAAAAGCGGAAAGCCGAACTCGTAGAATCGCCTCGACTGCGCGGCGTAGTCTTCCGCTTGTTCAAGCGTCAGTTCAGCGGCGGATTTTTCCGTCAAGCGCGGACGCGGCAACTGTTTGAAAAGCACCGCCTCGACGCCGCTGGGCGGTTCTTCGCGATATTCGGAATCGAGAATCTCGGTGGCTGACGTTCTCGCAATCGCCGACGCGCCGGCCTTGCCCGCTGCTTCTGGAGCGCCGGCGCCGCGACCGCCGTTTTTCGCGCCGACGCGCGCGCCGCGCCGAAAAAGCCTGATGAAAAGCCGCAGCGGCCAGCTTATGATTCGCACGAGTTCCGTAACGATGATAGCCCTCCGTCTTTTGGTTAAGACGTGGGTAAGGGCGAAAAATATTCAAGCGAAAGTTTGATGAATTCGGCGCCGGCGCCTGCCTGGTTTTCCCCTAGAACGCGTTCACTTTAATCGGAGTCGTAAACGCGCTCTAGATTCTTGTTTTGTCGCGTTTTCGACGGAAAACCGCACACACTTTTCCTGAAAACGCTCTAGAATTCGCACTTGCAAAAGAAAACCCTGAACCGTTAAACGGGTCGTTCAGTGTTCTGATTTCACCGCTCTCTTTTCAACGCCGTCTATGCTGCACATCAACGATCTGACCTATCGCATCGAGGGGCGTCTCCTGTTCGATCAGGCGACAGCGGCGATCGCCGACGGCTGGAAGGTCGGTTTCGTCGGACGCAACGGATCGGGCAAGACGACGCTCTTGCGCATGATCAAAGGCGAGGTCCATGCGGGCGGCGATGATATTTCGATCCGCAAGGGACGGCGCATCGGCGGCGTCGATCAGGAAGCGCCCGCAAGCGATCAGCCGTTGATCGAAACCGTGCTCGCGCAAGACCAGGAGCGCGCTGCGCTGCTGGCCGAAGCGGAGACCGCGACAGACCCGCACCGGATCGCCGAAATCCAGACAAGGCTCGCCGATATAAACGCCCATTCCGCCGAAGCGCGCGCCGGCGCCATTCTGTCGGGGCTCGGCTTCGCGCCGGACGAGCAAGAGCGGCCCTGCGCGGCGTTTTCCGGCGGCTGGCGCATGCGCGCCGCGCTTGCCGGCGTGTTGTTCGCCGCGCCCGACCTTTTGCTGCTCGACGAGCCGACCAACTATCTCGACCTGGAAGGGGCGATCTGGCTTGAGAGCTATTTGAAACGCTATCCCTATACGACGCTGATCGTCAGCCACGACCGCGATCTTCTCAATAACGCCGTCACACATATTCTGGCGCTTGAAAACGGCAAACTGTCCGTACATCCCGGCAGTTATGACGTATACGAACGAAAATGCGGCGAGGCGCGCGCCAACGCCGCCGCCTTCAAGGCGCGGCAGGAAGCGCGCCGGCGCCATATGCAGGTCTTCGTCGACCGCTTCCGCTACAAGGCTTCAAAGGCCAAACAGGCGCAAAGCCGCCTGAAAATGCTGGAAAAACTGCAGACCGACGCCGAGCCGATTTCCGAACGCACCCCGCCGTTTCATTTTCCCAATCCCCGGCCCATGGCGCCGCCGATCCTGCGGGTCGTCGAGGCCGATCTCGGCTATGAGGCGGCGTCTCCTGTCCTGCGCCAGGTTACCTTGCGCCTCGATCAGGACGACCGCATCGCCATTCTCGGCCCGAACGGGGAAGGCAAGTCGACGCTGGTGAAATCCATGGCCGGCCGCATCAGCCCGCTCGGCGGAAACATCTACCGGCACAAGAAACTCAAAATCGCCTATTTCGCCCAGCACCAGATCGACGAGCTAAAGCCGAAGCAATCGGCCTATGAGCATGTGCGCGACCTCATCCCCGACGCCACCGAAGCGCAGACCCGCTCGGCGACCGCGCGGCTCGGTTTCGGCGCCGAGAAAGCCGATGTTGCGGTTGAAAAACTGTCCGGCGGCGAGAAGGCGCGTCTGCTGCTCGGCCTGATTACCTTTCACGGCGTTCATCTGCTCATTCTCGACGAACCGACCAATCACCTCGACATGGCCTCGCGCGAGGCGCTGAGCGAAGCGCTGAACGACTTTCAGGGCGCCGTCCTGCTGATTACCCATGACGCGCATCTTGCCGCGTCGATCGCGGACCGGCTTTGGCTGGTCAACAAGGGCCAGGTCGAACCCTTCGAGGGCGATCTTGACGATTACCGCACGCTCGTCCTCGCCGCGAACAGGACGCCGCCCAGCGAGAATGGGTCAAAGACGTCCGTCAATCCGAAACAGCGCGCGCGAAAATCGGCCGCCGACGCGCGCCAGGCGCTCAGCCCGCTCAAGAAGGCGGCCAGGGCCGCCGAAGCCCGCGTTGAAACCCTGCATGAAACGCTCAAGCGCCTCGATGCGGCGCTCGCCGAACCCGGCCTTTACGAAACCGATCTCGCGCGGGCGACGAAACTTCAAAAAGAACGCGCCGCGCTTGTCGCTGCGATCGCCAGGGCCGAACACGCCTGGGTCGCCGCCCATGAAGCCTACGAGGCCGCGCGCGATTAGACCTTCAGGCGTATAGTTTGAATCAGAACCTCTCTCACCCGACCTCCCCGACGCCCGCGCGCGAAGGCGCGCAAATCATAAATTGACCGCATTCGCGGTCGGGGCGGGGTCCAGTCAAAATAAAAAGTCGGGCTTCGCCCGACATCATCTATTCGCTGGATTCCGGCTTCCGCCGGAAAGAACGGGTTGAGATGTTTTACGTTACTGATTAATCCCCCGACGCCCTAAAGCATGTCTCGTTTAATCGGATTCACTCGACATGCTTTAGGTCTTTGTTTTTCGCATGTCTTTTGCGCAAAACCGGTACCCACTTTTGCACGACACGCTTTAGCTTTCCGCTTCCGTTTCCTCGTCAGGCTTGTCGCGGTCCCATTCGTAAATATGCTCGATGACGCAGCCGCCGGAAACGCCGAAACTTGCGTTCGCCGTCTGCACGAATTCGCCCTGGCGGCGGCAATTGTCGCCGACATTGCGGAATACCGGAAAATCGCCCCCCGGGCTGAGGCCGCCGCAGCCGCCGGAGAACACCAGAAGATACTTCTTGTTGAACACGCCGGTGACGAAGGCGTCGAAATCGCCAATGCGGCGATAGCCGCCGGAACCAGACGAGCCGGGCGGAAAACAGGCGCGCTTCACTTCCGCGCCGATGCGTTCGTCCACCGACGGATCGAACGCCGTCTTTTCCGCGCTGGCGCAGCCGGCGCCCATCACAATAAGGGCGCTGAACCATATTCGTTTGTACATATTGCCTCGCAGTATCGCCCCGCGCCATGTTAGCGTGGCGTCGCCGCCGCGCCAATGGCGGTCGTTTTCACAACGCATTGAGCGCCCGCCGCGCCAAAAAGGAGCCCTTGCCGATGAAAAAAGCCGCCGATTGCGAAACCATGGCGGAGGTGCGCGGAGAAATCGATCGCGTCGACCGGGCGCTGATCGATCTGCTCGCCGAGCGCTGGACCTATGTGGATCGCGCCTGGGTGTTCAAGCGCACGCCGGAAGAAGCCTCGGTGCCCTGGCGCAACCGCGAGGTCATCGACAAGGTCAAGGCGCGCGCCGACGAAAAAGGCATGCCCGGAGAAATGGCCGAGGCCCTGTGGCGGTTGATCATCGGCTGGGGCATTCAATACGAAGAAGAGCGCCTGCGCGGCGAATAACGCTCACCCTCTGAGCGCGCCGGCGCAGGCGGCGCAATAAACCGTTGTCGGATCGATATTGAGACGTTTCGGCGCGATTGCTTCGCCGCATTCCTCGCACCAGCCATATTCGGCCGCGTCAATGCGTTTGAGCGCCGCCTCGATGCGTTTGAGTTCCGCAGCGCGCCGCCCTTCTTGAGCGTTCGCCATTGCCTGCTGCTGCAGCGCGTCCTGACGGGACAGCCTGCCGACGGACTGCTGATCGAGTTCAACCGGCTTTCGCGCCGCCGCTGAGTCTTGCGACAGCGTCTGCAATTCCGCCCGCCGCTCTTCAAGGCGCGCGCGCCAGCGGGAAAGATCGGGTTCCTTCATGGCCGGTAACGGTCGTTGAGATAAGCGCGGATCGCCTGCGCGCCAATGCGTTCCTCGCCGCTATTGGGATCGATCAACAGCGGCGTGCGTTCGTTCGGCCGCGCCGGGCGCCAGAGATATTCAAGCTCCATCGCGCATAAGCGCTCCTTGACCAGGCGCGCGCGCGGATCGCGCTCGGCGCCGACGAATTCAAACGGTTTTTCCGGCGGCCGCGAACGTTTCTTACGCACCACAGCACCCAAACGCGCGATCACCGAAAACTGTAAGAGGAGTACGTTGATCGGGCCCAAAAACCGCACCAGCGAACGCCGGCCGTTATAGTTCTTGTCAAGATAAGCGGCGATGGCGGCGCTTTCATAAAGCGCGACGTCCGTGTTCGGATCGACCAGGAAAGGAAACTGCGTCTTGCCGCCGAGGGTTTTCACGTTCGGCCGGAACCGCTTGCCGCCCTTGGGACAGGGCCGCACCAGAACGGGAACGCCGCTTTCGGAAATCGTCTCGCGCGCCAGGCGGCAGAAAGGACAGCCCTCGAATTCATAAAGGACGAGCGGTTCTTTCACGTCGGCCGCGCGGCCGTTCGCCGGCGCGCCGACGCCAAGCCGCAACAACGAAGCCAGCGCAGAAAAAGCAAGATCGATCCAGTGAAGAACAATCATTCCGTTTACAGAGCGAGTTTGACTGGGCGCGGAAGCATATCACAATCCGCCCTTCCCGGCGAAAGCCGGAAAAACAAGTGAGATTTACCCCTGCTTTTCCCAGCGCCCCTCTGCGGACTGTTTCCAATAGGTGACGTCATGGCCCGCTTGCGCGGACGCCTTCCAGAAGGCGCGCGCATCGGCGAGCGCGTCCTCGTCCCGGCCGTCGAAAATCACGACGCAGCGCTCCAGCCCCTCGATGGCGGCGGCCTCGGTCCTGGCGCCGTCGACCAGAAAAAGCACCTGCGGCGCGTTGGGCAGGTCCTCGCCGTCGGTGAGCCAGACCGGCTCACCGGCGCCGTCGCCCGCCGCCGCATGGGGCAGAAAACTCTCGTCGCGATAAGTCCACAAGCGATTGTCCAGGGCCTCGACGCGCGCCCGCGAGGACGCGCGCACCGTGGCGCGCCAGCCGCGCTCCAGGGTCTTTTCGAGCAGCCCCGGCAGCACGCTTTCCAGCGTCGCGCGTTCGAGATGGTAGAACAGGAGTTCGGTCATTGCGTCAGCGCCGCCCGCAGCGTCTCTACTCTTTTACGATTGACCCCGGCGTCGCTGTATCCGACGCGAGACGCCGAGCGGACGTGAACGTTGCTCTCGCCCTTGCGGAACTCGACGTCGTCGACAAAGCCGAACGTCTTTGAGGCGAATGTCGCTGCAATATAATATTCCTCTTGCGACGCGACAGCGCCGCCTGCGTCGCGGACCGCATCCGGGATCCGGTCCCACGCCGAAAGCGGCAGCGGCGCAATGCGATGCTCGTCATCCGCATGGGCTTCGCTGACAACGCAATTGGGCGAAGACGGACACGCCGCCAGCGCGCCGTCAACCAAACCAAGCGGCGCGCCGTCTTTTGATTTCCTGCCGAGATAAAAGAAGTAACCGACGAAAATCAGCGCGGCGACAGCAATGCCGATTAGAATTTTGCCCAGCATCTTCGCGTTTACTCGTGATTGGCCCTTACGAATTCGTCAAGCAGGCGCACGCCGTAGCCCGAGCCGCCCTTGGGCACGGTCGGCTTGCCCTTGGGGTTCCAAGCCATGCCGGCGATATCGAGATGCGCCCAGGAAACGCCCTCCTTGATGAAGCGCGCAAGAAACGCCGCCGCCGTGGACGAACCGCCCCCCGGCCCACTGCTGATATTTTGCATGTCAGCGATGTCGGATTTGATCATCTCGTCATGGGTCTTGGTCAGCGGCATGCGCCAGAGGAGATCGCCGGTCGCCTCGCCCGCGGCGGAGAGCTTCTTCGCCAGCGCGTCGTCCTTGGTGAACATGCCGCCGAATTCATGGGCGAGGGAAATGATGATGGCGCCGGTCAGGGTCGCCAGATCGACGACGGTTTTCGCCTTGTAGGTCTCCTGCGCCCACCACAGGGCGTCGGCCAGCACCAGGCGGCCCTCCGCATCGGTGTTGAGCACTTCGATGGTCTGGCCGGACATCGACGTCACCACGTCGCCGGGCCGCTGGGCGTTGCCGTCGGGCATGTTTTCAACCAGCCCGACGATGCCGACGACATTCGCCTTGGCCTTGCGGCCGGCGAGCGCCGCAATGGCGCCGGTCACCGCCCCGGCGCCGCCCATGTCCCATTTCATGTCCTCCATGCCCTTGGGCGGCTTTAGGGAAATCCCGCCGGTGTCGAAGGTCACGCCCTTGCCCACAAAGGCGACCGGGGCCTCGCCCTTCTTGCCGCCCATCCATTCCATCGCGACGAGCTTGGACGGGCGCGCCGAGCCCTGCCCCACACCGAGCAGGGCGCCCATGCCGAGTTTTTTCATTTCGGTAACGCCGAGCACCTTCACCTTGACCCCGAGGGCGGACAGTTTCTGGCAGCGCTTGGCGAAGGAATCCGGATAAAGAACATTTGCCGGTTCGGACACGAGATCGCGCGTGACAAACACCCCATCGCCGATTTTATCGTGCCGCCCATAGGCCGTTTTGGCGGACGAGGCCGGCGTATGGACGGCGATTTTCGTCAGGGCCGGTTTTTCGTCCCTTTCCTGCTTGGTGCGGTATTTGTCGAAGCGATAGGCGCGCATGCGCGCGCCATAGGCGATGCGCGCAGCCAGTTCGCCGGCGTCGATCTTTGCGGCGGAAAAACCGGCGAGCGCAAAGAGCGCCGTCTTGTCGCGACCCGCCAGCACCCGCATGATCCCGGCGCCGCCGACCGCTTCGGCATCGAGCGGGCCGAAGGTTTTGGGCGCCCCCGCGCCAATCAAAATGATCCTGGCGTTGGCGATCCCCGACGGCGAAACGATCTCCAGCACTTTGCCCTTTTTGGCCTTGAATTCGGACTCCTTGACCGCCCGCGACAGCGCGCCTTCCGTCTTGTCGTCAAGACCGGTAAAGGCCTCGGTCTTTTTTCCGTCATCGAACAGCGGAACGATAATGGCGCCGCTTTTCGGCAATGCGGCGGCGGAGAACGTAATCTGCATGGATCCCTCTAGAATTTCCGGCTCCGCCGCAGACCGGCGGCGGCGCTTTTCGCCGCCGTGTGATCTGTGATAGGCCGGGCGTCGGTTGGAGGCGGTAATCTAACGGCCTTGCGCCATAAAGGAAGCCCGCGGGATTGAACAGTCTTGATAAATACATCCTGCGCCAGTGCCTGACGCCGCTGGTCTTCGTCCTGCTCGTCATCACGGCCCTTGCGTGGATGACGCAAAGCCTGCAGCGGATCGATATCCTGATCGAATACGGCAAGGGTTTCGGCGCATTCGCCTATCTGACCCTATTGCTGATCCCCAGCCTGTTGTCGATCACGATCCCGATCGCGCTGTTCGCCGCCTGCGCCTACGCGCTTTATCGGCTGCATTCGGACAGCGAGATCGCGGTCATGTTCGCCGCCGGGGTAAGCCGATGGCGGATCGCCGCGCCGATTTTGCTGATCGCCTTTTTCGCCGCGTCGGCGACCTACTACATCAATGTGGATCTCATGCCGCGGAGCTATAAAACGCTCAAACGCAACGTCATCGACATCCAGTCCGATCTGGCGGGCGCGGTTTTCCGCAGCGGCGAATTTACCGCGCTGGGCAGGAAGCTGACAATTTACGTCGACGACGCCAGGCCCGGCGGACAATTCGTCGGTCTTCTCATTAACGACACACGCGATCAGAGCGATCCCAAGACCTATCTGGCCCGGCGCGCCGTCATCCGCGAAACCGACGACGGGCCGGTGATGTTTTTGAACGACGGCAGCATTCAGCGCACCCCGGACGGCGCCGGATCGGCTGAAATCGTGCGCTTCGACGAGGTCGCGGTGAACATCGCGCAGTATGTTTTCGACGGCAATATTCCGCTCGGCCCGGCCGAGCGATATCCCCATGAACTGCTAAATCCGGACATGTCAAAGGCGTATGACCGGGACAATGCAGGCAAGCTGATCGCGGAAGGGCACGCCCGTTACGCCGGACCGCTGCACGTTTTCGCCTATGTGCTGATCGCGCTGTTTGCAATGATCGGCGGGCCCTATTCGCGGCGCGGCGTCGCGCTGCGCCTGACCGTCGCCGCCGCATCGGTGCTGTCGGTTCGCGTGTTGGCGTATTTAGCGCAGGGTTATGCGGAAACCTCCGGCGCCTATTGGACGCTTTACGCCCTGCCCGGCCTTGTGATTGCGGCCTGCCTTTACCTTCTGTTTTTCCCGACGCATCGCCTGGCGCGACGCGGCGCGCTCGCAGGAACCGCCTGATGCCCCCGGCGACGCTGTTTCGTTACATCGCCTTGCGATCCATCGTCGCCGTCGGCGCGCTGATGATCGTGTTTGCAAGCCTCGTGGCGATGATCGATCTGATCGAGAATTTGCAATTCGCCGCCGAAGCGCCGGGGGGAAATCTCGGCCTTGCGCTGACCGTCACCTTGCTGCGCACGCCCGCCATTACGCTCATGCTGACGCCCTTCGCCTTTCTCTTCGGCTCGATCTGGACCTTCAATCAGCTCAACCGCCGATCGGAGATCGCCGTCATGCGCTCGGCGGGCCTTTCGATCTGGCGCCTGATCGGTCCGGCGATGCTGATCGCCGCCGTTGCGGGGTTGGGCCTGATCACGATCGTCGATCCGCTTTCGTCCCGGCTTTTCGGCTATGCGGAGGACATCAAGCTGCAAAAAGGCGGCGATGAATCCAATCTGGTCAAGGTGCACAATGACGGTCTTTGGCTGCGCCAGCGTGACGAGACGTCGCAAATCATCATCAACGCCCGCAATGTCGACAAAGATCGGGGCGCGCTGACCGGCGTGACGGTGTGGCGCTTTGCGCCCGGAAGCGTTCTTCTTGAACGTATCGACTCGGAAGAAGCGATCCTGGCCGGGCGCACAATGGAACTGCATGACGCGCGCCTTGTTTCGATGGCCGACCTGCAGCAACAGCGCACGCCGATTTACGCGATTCCGACCGCGTTGACGCCGCGCGATCTGGGCGAACGAATCGTCCCGCCGGAAACCATGTCCTTATGGCAGCTGCCCCGATTCGTCATGCTCGCAGAGGCCGCGGGGCTGCCGACCGCGCGGTATAATATACGGTTTCACGATCTTTGTTCGACGCCGCTCAAACTCCTGGCGATGGTGCTCCTCGCCGCGGCGTTTTCGTTGCGGCCGATGCGCATGGGCGGCGCGATGCAACTGGTCGCCTTATCGGTCCTGGCGGGGTTTTTGCTGTTCGCCCTGTCAGAGATTTCCACCGCGCTCGGCGAATCAGGCCTGGCGCCGGTCGCGCTGGCGGCCTGGACGCCTGCCGTGGCCGCGACCATTGCGGCGATGACCGCGCTCTTGCATTTCGAAGACGGCTAGGCGAGGCCAGCGCGGCTGGACCTGATTTAAGACCTCATCTAACCATGAATGCGCGCACTAGTTTCGATTCGCGCGCGTTAGGGAGCAGACTTGGATCACAATCGCCGCATAGCGCGACTGTGGATCACGACCGCTTTGGCCGGCGCCGGAGCGACGTTCCCCCTTTGCGCTTTCGCGGCGGAACAGGGCGCCGATCCGATCGTCCAGGTGAGCGGCGGGGCCGAGGACGCCGATAATCAGGTGTTGTTCGAGGCGGACCTCGTCACGGTCGAATCCGAAGACGGCCCCATTATCGCCGAAGGCGACGTCCGCGCCTTTTTCGGCGAGCGTTACCTGCGCGCCGACCGGGTGGTCTACGACCAGATCAAAAACATCGTAACCGCCGAGGGCAATGTTTCGATCACCGATAAGAATCGCGAAACGCTGTTTGCGCGCCGCGTGATCCTTTCGGGCGACCTGCGCGACGGTCTTATCGAAAATTTCAGCGCGCTCTTACAGGATAACGCCCGCCTGGCGGCCAACAGCGCCATCGAGCAGCAAGGCGCGCGCACGCGTTTGCGCAAAGCGGTCTATACCGCGTGCGACGTCTGCAAAAAAAACGGCAAGGCCAAAACGCCGACCTGGCGCGTCAAAGCGCTGCGCGTCACGCGCGACAAGGAGCGCAAGGTCGTTCGTTTTCATCACGCGTTTCTTGAATTCAAGGGCGTGCCGTTGCTCTATACGCCGTTTCTGCAAGGCCCCGATCCGTCGGTTGAGCGTCAGTCGGGTTTTCTGACGCCGCGCGTCGGCGCCTCCAGCCGTCTCGGGTTCAATTTTGAGCTGCCTTATTATCTGGCGATTTCAAATTCGCAGGACGCCACCTTCTTTCCCAAATACACCGCCGAAGACGGCGTCCTCTGGCAGGGCGAGTACAGAATCCGCCGCCGGCGCGGATATCATGTGGTCTCGGCGGGTTTCATCAACGTCAACGACTCCAGCACGCTGAGCGATGACATTCCAAACACCCGCTGGCATGCGTTCGGCCGGGGGTTTCACGAATTCGGCAATAATTGGCGCGCCAGTTACGATTTCGAGCGGGTTTCCGACGATACCTATCTGCGCCGCTATGGAGTTGAGCGAATCGGCGATCTCCGCCAGGCCCTCGATCGCAGTCGTACGAATCAGCTGCGCAGCAATGTACGATTTGCCCGCGAGGATTCTCTTTCCCGCCTCACCTTCGACACCTATGTCTTTCAGGGCCTGCGCGCGTCGGATTCTGCGGCGACGATCCCCTACGCGCTGCCGCTGATCGATTTTAATCGCCAGTTCAAATCCAAGATCGCCGGCGGCCGCGCCAGCATCGGCGCCAACATCGCATCGCTGTACCGCACAGGCGGGACGGATTCTCAGCGTTTCACCGTCACGGGTCAGTGGAACCGGGACATCATCACGCGCGGCGGTCATCGTTTTCAGTTCTTCGCCGAGGCGCGCACCGACGCCTATGTCTATCAGGATCTTGACGAAGGCACGGAGATCCTGCCCGGCGAACCCGGCGAAAGCACGCGGTTCGTTTCGCGGTTCTCGCCTACGGTCGGCGCGGAATGGTCCTATCCCCTGGCGCGCGAAATGGGCGGGGCTCGTCTTTTCCTCGAACCGCGCGTTCAGGTGGTGGCCAGTCCTTCGAACCTCAACGACGAAGACATCATAAACGAAGACTCGCAAAGCATCGAATTCGACTATGCGGGATTGTTCGATTACAACAAAGCGACCGGCTACGACGCCTTCGAAGACGGACAACGCATGAATATCGGCGTTTCGGCGTCGGCGGTCTGGCCGAACGGCGTCGCGATTGAAGGCTCGATCGGCCAACAGTTCCGGCTTCAGTCGACAAGCGCCTTTGACGTATCGTCCGGTCTTGGCGAAACGTCTTCGGACATCGTCGGCAGTTTGAATTTCCGCTACGGCGATAATTTCGGCGTCGAGAACCGATTTCGCATCGATGACGACAGCGGCGCCATTCAGCGCGCCGAATCCATGATGTATTTGGGCGCCGGCCCCGTGCAGGCCAATGTCAGCTATGTCAGGCTCAACGAAGAAAACGTCGCCGCGAATTTGGTCCGCCGGGAGGAATTGACGGCCCGGGGCAGGCTGGCCCTCACCCGGCGCTGGTCCGTCGGCGGGGCCTGGCGTCTGGACTTGCAAAGCGACCAGACCATTCGCCAGGATTTCACGATCGGATATGAAGACGAATGCACCGCGCTGGGCGTCACGCTGCGCCGGGACCGCACCAGAGACACCAATCTGGAGCCGGATACCGCCGTCTTGGTCACCTTCCGGCTGAAATCGCTTGTCCAGTAACGCTTGCGCCGCACGGTTTTTGGACTATTTTCCTGCCCTGCAAAGTCCGGTCAGGAGCGCCTGGGGCTTGGGGGAGTTAAAAAGCTGAGCCGCAAGGGGCTGTCCATACGTTGAGTGAGATGACCAACAGAGCATTACTATCATTCATTTCCGCCGGGTTTTCGCTCCTCGTTTGGTGCGGCGCGGGTCTTGCGCAAACCCCGAACAGCAGTGAAGAGGTCATTGCGCGCTCCGGCGTGCCGCGCGAATCGGTCGCCGCAGTGGTTAACGATGTGGTGATCACGACCTACGACGTTCGCCAACGCATGCGGCTGATGGTCATGTCGGCGGGCGGGCGAATACCGCCGGAGGCGTTGCCCCAGATTCAACAGAAGGCGCTGCGCGATCTCGTCGAAGAGAAGCTGAAACTTCAGGAACTCGCCGTATTCGACGTCAAAGCGACCGAACAGGAGATCGCCCAGGAATTTTCGATGATCGCCGCGCAAACGAATATGTCCGCGGATCAGTTTGAGTCGATGCTCTCCTCGCAAGGCGTTTCCATCGACTCGCTCAACGATCAGATCGAAGCGAACATGCTGTGGCCCGAACTGGTGCGCGGCCGGTACCGCGACCGCGTCCGCGTCAACGAAGATGAAATCGAAGACACGATACAGCGCATGCGCGAAGAGGCGACCCTTGAACAGTTCTTGGTTTCGGAAATCTGCATCGCGGTGGACGATCCGGCGCGCGCGCAGGAATATTACCAGGGCTCGTTGCAGCTCCTCGAACAAATGCGGCGCGGCGTGCCGTTCACCGTTGTGGCGCAGCAGTTTTCCGCCTGCACGACGGCGGCGGTCGGGGGCGATCTCGGCTGGGTGCGCGCCGGCCAGCTGGAGCCGGAACTGGATGCGGCCATACGCAATCTTCAGCCCGGCTCGGTGTCGAACCCGATCCCCTCGCAGGGCGCGTTCATGATTCTCGCCCTGCGCGACAAGCGCGCGGCGGTCGTCGCCGGCGAGCCGACGTTCAAGCTCGCCTATGTCTCGGCGCCGGAGTCGGTGGGCCAAAACACGGCGCGATTTGCTTTCGAGAAGGTAGCGACGGCGGACGCCTGCTCAGGCCGGCCCCTGCGCCAGGACCTGGGCGAGAATATCGGTTTCGCGCTCTTGGAAAACATGACGCTCGATTCCATCGACCCGCGGTTTCGCGACTGGATCGAGGACCTTGACCGGGAAGAAACCAGCCCCGTCATCAAGGCCGAGGGCGCTTATCACGCGGCCTATGTCTGCGACAAGGACGAAGGCCTGGGCCTGCCGTCGCACCGCGCCATCGAAGACCAGATCTACGCTCGTCAGATGACCCGGATCAGTCAGCAATATCTGCGCGATATCGAGCGCAAATCGAGCATCGACATTCGATTGCAAGAACCGCTGGCGTTCAGCGGTTAAGAGCGCCCCTTGACGCCGACGTCGACACTTTCGCCGCCCCTTGCGCTGACCATGGGCGATCCGGGCGGGATCGGTCCGGAACTGACGGTCAAGGCGTGGCGCGCCTTGCGCGAAAGCGGGCCGGCGTTTTTTCTCGCCGGCGCGCCGGCGTTCATGGAAGCGCTCGATGCGCCGGTTGCAGCGATTGCGGCGCCGCGCGACGCGCAGGACGCATTTTCGACAGCGCTGCCGGTTCTGCCCATTGCGTCGCCGGTCGAGGCGCAGGCGGGCGTTTCTTCGCCAGCGCATGCGGCGGCGGTGATCGAGAGCATCGAGCAAGCGGTCGAATTCACTTTCAACGGCGAAGCCGCCGGCGTCGTCACCAATCCGATTCAAAAATCCTCGCTTCTCGCTGCCGGTTTCGGCTTTCCCGGCCATACCGAATTTCTCGGCGAACTGACAAAAAAAGCGCCGATGCCGGCCGGGCGATTGCGCAGCGCGGTGATGATGCTCGCCGGACCGGCGCTTCGCACGGTTCCCGTCACGGTTCATCTTTCGGTCAGAGAGGCGGTCGCCGCCCTGACGCCGAACCGCATTGTCGAGACAGGATTGATCGTTGCGGAAGCCTTGCGTTTTGAATTCGGGATCGAAGCGCCGCGTCTGGTCGTTTCCGGGCTCAATCCCCATGCGGGCGAAGGCGGCGCGCTTGGCGCGGAGGATGAACTGATCATCGCGCCGGCCGTCGATGAACTGCGCGCGGCGGGCGTCGATGCGCGCGGTCCCCTGTCCGCCGATACGCTATTTCACGAAGAGGCGCGCAAAAACTATGACGCGGCCCTTTGCATGCTGCACGACCAGGCGCTGATCCCGGCGAAAACGCTCGGCTTTCATGACGCCGTCAATGTCACCCTCGGCCTTCCCATCGTGCGCACATCGCCCGATCACGGCGCGGCGCTCGATATCGCCGGCAAGGACGTTGCGCGCCCCGACAGTTTGATCGCCGCGATCCGTCTTGCGGCGGAACTGGCGGCGCGCCGGACGGGTTCATGACCGGCGACCCCCCGCCGCTGCGCGAGATCATCGAACGCTACGGCCTCGGCGCGAAAAAATCCCTCGGCCAGCATTTTCTGTTCGATCTCAACATCACGCGCAAGATCGTCCGCGCAGCAGACGTCAGCGAGGCGGACAGCGTGCTGGAAATCGGTCCGGGACCCGGCGGGTTGACGCGCGCGCTTTTGGAAACCGGGGCGCGCGTATTCGCCGTTGAACGCGACCGGCGCTGCGTCGACGCGCTTGGGGAATTGAAAGCGCATCATCCCGACAGGCTGTTTGTTATTGAAGCGGATGCGCTGTCGGCGGACGAAGCCGCCATTCTCGGCGATGCGGCGCCGGTGAAAATCATCGCCAATCTGCCCTACAACATTTCCACGGAACTGCTGGTCAAATGGCTTAAGGCCGGTCCGGCGCTATGGCGATCAATGGCGCTGATGTTCCAAAAGGAAGTGGCCGACCGCATTCTCGCCGCGCCGGGATCGAAAACCTACGGCCGGCTGTCGGTCATCGCCCAGGCCGCGAGTCTGCCTTCGCGCGCTTTCGACCTGCCCGCCCGCGCGTTCACACCGCCGCCGAAAGTCGATTCCGCCGTCGTTCTGTTCAATCGGCCGGTAGAGCCGGTTTGCGACATCAACACGCTCGAGCGCGTCACCCAGGCCGCTTTCGGCCAACGGCGCAAAATGCTGCGGTCTTCGCTCAAGCCGCTGTTCGGCGACCGACTGGCCGACGCGCTCAAGGCCGCGCATGTTGAGGAGACCGCGCGTGCGGAGGATGTCGCCGTCGCGCAATTCATGAAACTGGCGGAGAGCCTTTAGGCAGATTGCGGATTGGATAATTCATATCTCCGCTCTTTCCGGCGGAGAGGAAACGGCGCGGGATAAATTCTTCCCCCGTTTACGGGGGAAGTGTCGGCGAAGCCCCCGAAGGGGGTTTTGTCGGCGCAAACTTCAACCCCCTCCGTCGCCCCGGACCAGGTCCGGGACGACACCTCCCCCGCAAGCGGGGGAGGAAAAGGCGCAGCTTTTTTATCCGCTCTTTCCGGCGCCCTTCGTCAAGCTCAGGATGAGGAGCCGCAATCCAGTAGGGCGGGCTTTAGCCCGCCAATGTCCATGCGCGCCGACAGGTTGAATGGCGGGCCAAGGCCCGCCCTACGGCACTGGACCCCGACTTTCGTCGGGGAAGGCGGTGATTGGTTTTGGGAAACGCCCCTTGAACGGCGCGCTCGGGTAAGTTGAACAATGGCCCAATAAAACAACCCCAGGAGGGTATT
>JANQMJ010000020.1 GCA_028280115.1 Parvularculaceae bacterium | reverse complement strand
GCTTCGTCCTTCGTGACGAAATTTTTCCTTCATCCTGAGGGTCGGCGAAGCCGACGTCGCGAAGGACGAAGGAAAAATTTCTCCTCAGGATGAAGCGATGCACATTAATCGCCCGAAGGTTTAGCGGGCCGATGACCTCAAAAATCCTTTATGAAGTGAGTATCGCGGTCGCGCCGGATGTCCGCGCCGAATATCTTCACTGGCTGCGCCCGCATATGGACACGATGCTGGCCTTCGACGGATTTGAAAGCGCGCAGATGTTTTTCAACGCCGATGACGAGAACGAAATCGTCTGCCATTACGTCCTGCGCGACATGGCGGCGATGAACGCCTATCTTGGCGGTCCCGCCGCCGAGATGCGCGCCGACGGCGCAAGACGCTTCGGCGACAAAATCAGCGCCCGCCGCCGCATTTTGAAATGCGCATAAAGGACCCCCGCCATGAACCGCTCTCTTGGTCTGACCCAATCCGTTGAGGCCTATATCCGCGCCGTCAACCGGGACGAACACGAAACGCTCGTGCGCTGCCGCGAGGAAACCCAGGCGCACGCCGACCGTCCGCAGATGCAGGTCAGCCCCGAGCAGGCGGCCTTCATGACCTTTCTCGCGCGGATGCTGAACGCGCAAACCTATGTCGAAGTGGGCGTGTTCACCGGCTATTCGGCCCTCGCCATGGCGCTGGCGCTTAAAGACATGCACGGGGACAAGGCGCGCGTCATCGCCTGCGACATTTCTGAAAGTTTCATCGCCCAAGCGCAAGGCTATTGGCGCGAAGCCGGCGTTGACGCCTTAATCGATGCACGCATCGCGCCGGCCGAACAAACCCTGGCCGGTCTGCCCGACGCGTCGGCCGACATCATGTTCGTCGACGCCGACAAGACCGGCTATCCCGCCTATTTCGAGGCCGGCGCACGCCTGCTGCGGCCCGGCGGCGTCATCATGTTCGACAATGTTTTGTGGAACGGCGCCGTCGCCGAACCGGCGGAAGGCTCCCCAGACACCCAGGCGCTGCGGCGCACGGCGCAAATCGCCAGGGCCGACAAACGCTTTGACATTGCGTTCACGTCGATCGGCGACGGATTGCTGTTGTGCCGAAAACGCTAGGCTTAAGCGACCCTGCCGATGTTCCAGAATCGTTCTCGTTTGAGTAAACTTGCCCCATGAGTTCCGATTCCGCGCCCAAGCCCGCGATGTCCGAGCGCGCCATGGCGGGTTTGCGTCCGCCCGCGGCGGGCGAAAGCGGCGACATATCAGCGCCCTATCTTGAGGGCCTCAACGACGCACAGCGCCAGGCGGTGCTGGCGACGGAGGGACCGGTCCTGATGCTCGCCGGCGCCGGCACGGGCAAAACCCGCGCCCTGACCACGCGCCTTGCGCATCTCATTTTCACCGGCCGGGCGCGGCCCTGGCAGATCCTCGCCGTCACCTTCACCAACAAGGCCGCGCGGGAGATGAAGGAGCGCATCGAGGCGCTGATCGGCCAGTCGGTCGAAGGCATGCAATGGCTCGGCACGTTCCATTCCATCGGCGCGCAGATCCTGCGCCGCCATGCGGAACTCGCCGGTCTCAAATCGAGTTTCACCATTCTCGACGCCGACGATCAGGTCCGTCTCGCCAAGCAAGTAATTGAGGCGGCCAATATCGACGAAAAGCGCTGGACCGGCCGTTTTCTCGCCGCCCTGATCGACGGCTGGAAAAATCGCGGCCTGACGCCGGACAAGGTTCCCGCAAACGAGGCTTATCATTTCGCCGAGGGTAAGGGGATTGCGCTCTACGCCGCTTATCAGGCGCGGCTGACGACGTTGAACGCGGCCGATTTCGGCGACCTGCTGGTGCACAATCTGACCATCTTCCAGAACAATCCGGATGTGCTCGCCGAATACCAAAAGCGTTTTCGCTACATGCTGGTCGACGAATATCAGGACACCAACGTCGCGCAGTATCTGTGGCTGCGCCTTCTGGCGCAGAAACACAAAAATATCTGCTGCGTCGGCGACGACGATCAATCGATCTATGGCTGGCGCGGCGCGGAGGTGGAAAATATTCTTCGTTTCGAAAAGGATTTTCCCGGCGCCAAAGTCATTCGCCTTGAACGCAATTATCGTTCGACCCCGGCGATCCTCGGCGCGGCGTCGGGCCTGATTGAGGCCAACAAGGCGCGTCTCGGCAAAACGCTGTGGACCGACCGCGAGGACGGGGAAAAAGTCAAACTGCGCGGCGTCTGGGACGGCGAGGAAGAAGCCCGCCTGATCGGCGACGACATCGAGGCATGGGTTTCTTCCTCCCCCGTTTACGGGGAAGGTGTCGACCCCGGACTTGTTCCGGGGGAGACGGAGGGGGCTCACCCCCTCAGTCACGGCTCCGCCGTGACAGCTCCCCCGCAAGCGGGGGAGCAAAAACGCAGCTACTCCGATTGCGCCGTCCTAGTGCGCGCGTCTTATCAGATGCGCGCCTTCGAAGAGCGATTTAATACGCTTGGCCTCGCCTACCGCGTGATCGGCGGGCCGCGCTTTTACGAACGCGAGGAAACCCGCGACGCCCTCGCCTATTTGCGCCTCATCCGCTCGCCCGATAACGATCTCGCCTTCGAACGCATCGTCAACAAGCCCAAGCGCGGGCTCGGCGACAAGGCGCTGCAGACATTACACAAACTCGCCCGCGCGGGCGGAACGCCGCTGATGACTGCCGCGCGTCTGGCGCTGGAAAGTGATGATCTCCATGCCGCGGCGCGCCGGGCGCTGGCCAATTTCGTCGACACGGTCGACCGCTGGACGCGCGACGCCAAAGACATGGCGCCGGCCGATCTCGCCGAACTGGTGCTTGAAGAGTCCGGCATGATCGATATGTGGAAGAACTCCAAGTCGCCGCAGGCGCCGGGCAAGCTCGACAATTTGAAAGAGTTCATCCAGGCGGTTTCCGAATTCGACACGCTCGAAGGCTATCTCGATCATGTGGCGCTGGTGTCCGAACTCAACGAGGACGCCGGCGACGGCCATGTCTGGCTGATGACGCTCCATGCGGCGAAGGGGCTTGAGTTTCCCGTCGTCTTTTTGCCCGGCTGGGAGGAAGGCATTTTTCCGTCCCAGCGCTCGCTCGACGAAAAAGGCAATGCGGCGCTGGAGGAAGAACGCCGGCTCGCCTATGTGGGCGTAACGCGGGCGCAGGAAAGCTGCCGCATTTCCTTCGCCGCCAACCGCCAGATTTACGGCCGCTGGCAGGCGGCGATCCCCTCGCGCTTTATCGACGAACTGCCCGAGGACCATGTGGACGTGGTTTCCGAGCCGGGCCTTTACGGAAACGCCGCGGCGAACCTGGCCAGCCATTCGCAGTTCGAAGGCGCCAAGCTGCGCGAAGACGCCTATTACGACAATCCGGGCTGGCGCCGGGCGCGGGCAGCGAAAAACCGTCCGACTAGCCAGCCGCCGCTGATCGAAGGCCGCGCCGAAGCGGTGTCGGTCAGCGCGCCGGGCGCCTCGCGCTTTGCCGTCGGCGAGCGGGTTTTTCATCAAAAATTCGGCTACGGAAAGATATCCGCCGTCGAAGGCCAGAAGCTGACCGTCGATTTCGACCATTCCGGCCCCAAGAAAGTCATCGACACTTTCGTGGAGGCGGCGTGATAGCCTACCAAAAAGCGTTATCTCGGCAAGAAAGATATACATTAGAGCTTCGAGCGAAAAACAGGAATCGCTTCGTCCTTCGAGACACAAAAATCCTTCATCCTGAGGGCGAGCGAAGCGAGCGTCACGAAGGACATGAAGGATTTTTGCTCCTCAGGATGAAGCGATTTTGACATGTCGCATGCCGAGCTAACCGTTGGGAGTCTTCCGATTACTTTTATCAAAACCATCCCGCCTGAGGCCGCCCAGGGTCGGCTGAAAACAATTTATCAGCGCATCAAGGGACCGGACGGCGCCGTCGACAACATATTGAAGGCGCACAGCCTGCGGCCCGCGAGCCTTGAAGGGCATATGGCGCTTTACAAGAACGCGCTTCACCACAGCGCCAACCAGACGCCGAAATGGCTGCTGGAAACCGTCGGCGTATATGTCAGCCTCATCAATGCCTGCAATTATTGCGTCGAGCATCACTTTGCGGGGCTCAGGCGCCTGCTCGGCGACGATGAAAAGGCCGATGCGATCAAAGCCGCGCTCGCCGCCGCCGCATCCGGCGGCGCGCTGGCATCGCCGGTCTTGTCCGAAAAGGAGATCGCCGCGCTCGATTACGCCGCCCAACTGACCCGCGCGCCGGGCAAGATCGCCGAGAGCGATATTGAGCGCTTGCGCCAGGTCGGCTGGGACGACGGCGAGATTTTAGAGATCAATCAGGTCGCGGCCTATTTCGCCTACGCCAACCGCACCGTGCTGGGCCTGGGCGTAACGATCGAAGGCGACATTCTCGGCCTGTCGCCCGGCGCGGATGACAGCGACGACTGGGGCCACCGATAATCTCATGCCCACATTGAAAATCACCTGGCGCGGCGCGCACAGCGCGCTGGAGCAGGCCGGCGACGCGCTCACCGATCGTCTCGATCCCCCGGCGGGGGCCATAAGTCTGACGCTGGACGATCCGGATGCGGACAATGGCGCGTGGCGGCTTGAGGCCTATTTCGAGCATGCGCCGGACAAGGAGGCGGTGGGCGCGCTTGCCGCCGAACACGGTCTCGGCGCCGGCGCCGTCGAGGAACTGCCCGACATCGACTGGGCCGCCCATGCGCTTGAAGGGCTGGGCGTGGTGCGCTGCGGACGGTTCGTGCTTTACGGCGTTCACGATGCGGATAAGCTCCCCGGCAAAGACGGCGACATCCCCATCCGCATCGACGCCAACCAGGCCTTCGGCACGGGACACCATCCAACGACCGCCGGCTGCCTCATGCTGCTCGACCGCTTCGCCGGCTTCGCGCCGAAATCCATTCTCGATCTTGGCTGCGGTTCGGCGGCGCTCGCCATCGCCGCGGCGAAGGTATGGGGCCGTAACGTGCTCGCCAGCGACATTGACGAAACCTCGGCGCGCATCGCGGCGGAAAACGCCGCGCTCAACGGCGTCGGCGATCAGGTGACGGCAGTCGCCGCCGACGGTTTCGACCATCCTGATATCGCCGAGGCCGCGCCGTTCGATTTTATCTTCGCCAACATTCTCGCCGGACCGCTTAAGGACCTCGCCCCGGCCATGGCCAAGCATGTGAGAAAGAACGGCCGCGTCATGCTGGCGGGCCTCATGGCCGAGCAGGAAGAGGCCGTCCGTTCCGCCTATGAGGACGCCGGGTTTCGCCTCATCAACCGCCTCGACCATGAAACCTGGCCGGTGTTGTTGTTTGTGAGGTTGTAGGTTGCAGGTCGCAGGTTGTAGCATGGGCACCGCCTGCAAACTGCAACCCTCAACCTGCAACCTTCCATGTTCCAGACCTTCGACCCCGTTTCCGACCGCTCCTTCGCCGGCAAGCATCTGCCGCTCTTGCGCGCGGAGATGAAAAAGCAACATCTCGACGGCTTCATCGTTCCGCATGATGATGAGTATCAGAACGAATATATTCCCGATTACGCCGAACGGCTAATGTGGGTCTCGGGTTTTTCCGGTTCGGCGGGCGCAGCAATTGTGTTTATGGATCGGGCGGTGATTTTCACCGACGGCCGTTACACGCTTCAGGTGCGCCAGCAGACCGACGGCGATTATTTCGACTACGCCGATTACATGGAAAACCCGGTCGACCGCTGGCTCGCCGAGCATGCGCCCAAGGCGGCGCGCATCGGCTACGACCCCATGCTGCATACCGGCGCCAGCGTAAAAAAACTCAAAGCCGCCGCGGACAAGGCGGGTTTCGATCTCATCGCCGTTGCTGAAAATCCGGTCGACGCGGCGTGGCAAGATCAGCCGGCGCTTCCGCTTGCGCCGGCGAACCCCCATGATCTCAAATTCGCCGGCAAGACGTCCCGGGAAAAGCGCGAAGAGATCGCCGAGGCGGTCGCCAAGGCCGGCGCGGACGCGACGCTCATTACGGCGCCGCCTTCGATCGCCTGGCTCTTGAACATTCGCGGCGGCGATGTCGCGCGCACGCCCCTGCCCCTTGGCCGGGCGATCCTCAACAAGGATGCAACGGCGACGCTGTTTCTCGCGCCGGAAAAAGTCGGCAACGCCCTGCCGGACTTTCTCGGTGCCGATGTGGATATCCGCGCCGAGGACCAGCTTGGCGCGGCGCTGGAAAAACTCGGCGCCGCCGGCGCGCGTGTCGCCGTCGATCCGATGTTAGCGCCGTCGAAATTCGCCGACGATCTGGAAAAAGCCGGCGCGACCATCGTCGCCATGACCGACCCCTGCGCCCTGCCCCGCGCAATGAAGAACGAGGCCGAGCTTGACGGGGCGCGCAGCGCGCATATTCGCGACGGCGCAGCGGTGACGCAATTTCTTCACTGGATCGCAACGCAGGCGCAGTCCGGCGATGTCGATGAAATCATGGCGGCGAAAAAGCTTGAAGCGTTTCGCGCCGCGTCCGGCGAACTTAAGGACATCAGCTTCGATACGATTTCCGGCGCCGGGCCCAACGGCGCCGTCGTTCACTACAAGGTCTCGACCGCGACCAACCGCAAACTGCAGCCGGGCGAACTTTATCTCGTCGATTCCGGCGGCCAGTATCCCGACGGCACGACGGACATCACGCGCACCGCGCCCATCGGCGCGCCCAGCGATGAAATGCGCGACCGGTTCACCCGCGTTCTTAAAGGCCATATCGCCCTGGCGCGCATGAAATTTCCCGCCGGCACAACCGGTCATCAACTCGACGCCATGGCGCGAAAACCCTTATGGGACGTCGGCCTTGATTACGATCACGGCACCGGCCACGGCGTCGGGTCGTTTCTCGGCGTGCATGAAGGCCCGCAGCGCATCGCCAAGGCGCCCAGCCGCCAGGCGCTCAAGCCGGGCATGATTATTTCCAACGAACCGGGCTTTTATAAAGCCGGCGAATTCGGCATCCGCATCGAGAATTTGATCGTGGTGACGCCGCCGGCGCCGGTGGAAGGCGGCGAGCGGGAGATGCTGGGTTTTGAAACCATCACCCTGGCGCCGATCAGCCTCGATCTCATCGAGACGACGCTGTTGACCGAAGACGAACGGGGCTGGCTCAACGACTATCACGCCCGCGTGCGCAAAACCCTTGCGCCGCTTCTGCCGACTGAAATCAAGGACTGGTTCGAGAACGCAACGCGGGCGATCTAACGCGGATTTAAGATTAGTTGAATCACGAAAGCCTTCATCCTGAAAGTCTGACTCGAAAAGGCGGAAACGTGTCATTGCCGGACTTGCTCCACTGTTGTCCGGTTTAGCGAAATGAATAGTTGACGATCCCGTCATATTGAAAATCCACCCCCTCCGTCCCCCGGATCAAGTCCGGGGGCTGCCTCCCCCGCAAGCGGGGGAGGAGCAGCGATTGCCGCAAGGTTTTCTTCCCCCGTTTACGGGGGAAGTGGCCCGTAGGGCCGATGGGGGTATTGGGCCGGTCGGCAAGCACAGGCGCCATCGGTTTCCATGTCCCAAAGGACGCAAATCCACGCGAGCTCAAAAAAAGCTGGCAGTCTTTTAAAGCTGAAAATTTAAACCGAACAACAGTGGACGATAGGCCGCATAGCGATCAGCGGCTTCTCCAAAACTGATTGACGGGATCGATCAACCCTGCAGCGCCGCTATTGCGCCGCGGCGTTTTCGTCTTCTCCGGTTTCGCCGCCGCTGGGAGTGTCCCCGTCGCCGCCTGCCTGGGCGCGCCGCGGCGAACGGCGGCGGCTGCGCCGGCGCGGCCGGCGTTCCTGTTCTTCATCGTCGCCGGCGGCGGCGGCTTTTTCCTCGCCGTTCTCCTGCGCCGCCTTGCCGTCTTCCTTGTCTTCGCCGTTGGCGCGGCTGCGCTCGCCCGGGCGATCGTCGCCGCGCTCGTCTTCGGCGATCGACGGCTGATCGCCTTCGGGATTGGACTGGGACTGTTGTTGCGGCGGCTGCTGGGCGGGCTGCATGGAGCGGATCACCCGGAAATAATGTTCGGCATGCTGAAGATAGCTTTCCGCCTTAACGCGATCGCCGGACGATGAGGCGTCGCGGGCGAGCGCGACATATTTGTCGTAAATCTGATTCGCCGTGCCGCGGATGCGGACTTCCGGTCCGTTTGAATCGAGCGCCCGGTTTGGATTGACGCCCTGCCGGCGCCGTTGATTGCGGCCACGCTTCATTTGACTATCCTGTATTATGCCCCTTAGCGAACAGCCGGACGAACTCGCCCGGTCGGTCGTTTATGGTTTCTGGATTTGCGTTCGGCGATTAAGAATCGCCTATCTGATCATGCAGTTTTCGCGTTCTGTCTTGCAGCAGCGCTGCGTACAACAAGCCGGCAGATAGCGAGCCGGACTGATGTTGGATTGAGGACAAATCCGGCGCAAATCCGTTTTCCTCAACGCCATGCGATTTGTCTTGGCGACATAATAACGGCTGGCGCGATGAGTTCAATCTTTTTTTGAGGGCCGCCCATCCGCCAAAACGCCGCGGGACCGGCCCTTAAGATCGTTAATGATTTCGACGGTACGCGCCGGCAAGGATTTGGAAACCATGTCGGCGAGCGCGCCCGCCTGGTCCCATCCGCATTCGATGACGACGAGGCCGTCCGGGGCCGTAACGCGGGCCAGACCCTTAAGGATGGCGCGGCAGGCGTCCAGCCCGTCCGGACCGCCGTAAAGGGCGCCGGCGGGCTCGTAAAGCCGCACGTCCGGCGCCAGACCGGCCTGGACGCACGCTCTTATATAGGGCGGATTGGCGATGATGACATCGAAACGCCCCGACAGCGCCGGCGCCCAGTCGCCGGCGAGAAACGCCGAACGCTGAGCGAGACCAAGGCTCGCGGCGTTGGCGCGGGCAAGCGCCACGGCCGCCGGCGACCGGTCGACGCCGATTCCCATCGCGGCCGGCAATTCGGACAACAGCGCGCAGACAAGACAGCCCGAGCCGGTCCCGAGATCGAGGATCCGCAAGGGGGCGTTTTTTTCACGCCGCGCCAAAACCGCTTCGATCAGACATTCGGAATCGGCGCGCGGGATCAACACATCGGGCGTGACGCAAAATTCAAGACTCCAGAATTCCTTGACGCCGGTGATATAGGCGACCGGCTCGCCCCTGGCGCGGCGCGCAACGGCGCCAAAAAAAACCTCGCGTTGCTCGGGCATCAGCATTACATCAGCGCGCGCGATGAGACCGGCGTCGTCAAGCCCGGTGGCAAATTTCATCAGCACACGGGCGTCGAGTACGGGCGTTTCGGAATTGGCGAACTCCGCGGCGGCGGCGCGGAGCGCGGCGCCGATGGTCGCCTCTTCTTTTCGGCGCAAAGCTGCGATTGGTTCGCTCACGTCTGGAGTCATATCCATTTTTAACCCGCTCATTCCCCCCGACCTGATCGGGGGGAAAGCGGGAATCTAGTCTGCGCTGCATTTTTCACGAGCGCGACGCCCATGGTTTTTGCGGGATCGCTTCAATAAAACTGCAATGTTGAACCTGCGGCGGGCAATCAGCCGCTGGATTCCCGCTTTCGCGGGAATGAACGGACATTTTATGAGCCAAAAAATTATTCATCATCTTGCATCGCCGCGAGGCGGTCGGCGCGGTCCTGGGAAATCAGCGCGTCGACCAACTCGTCGAGGCCGTCGCCCGCAATGATCTCATTGAGCTTGTAAAGCGTCAGATTGATGCGGTGATCGGTGACCCGGCTCTGGGGAAAATTATAGGTGCGAATGCGCTCCGACCGGTCGCCGGAGCCGACCATGCCCTTGCGCGCGGCGGCGCGTTCGGCCTCGGCGTGGGCCCGTTCGGCGTCGTAAAGCCGGGCGCGCAGGACCTTCATCGCCTTGGCCTTGTTCTTGTGCTGGGACTTTTCGTCCTGCTGGCTGACCACAATGCCGCTCGGCTGGTGGGTGATGCGCACCGCGCTGTCGGTGGTGTTGACCGACTGGCCGCCGGGACCGGAGGCGCGGAAAACGTCGATCCTGAGATCGTTCTCGTTGATCTCGATGTCGACTTCTTCCGGTTCGGGCAGCACCGCCACGGTCGCCGCGGAGGTATGAATGCGTCCCTGGGTTTCGGTTTCCGGCACGCGCTGGACGCGGTGCACGCCGGCTTCGAATTTCATGCGGGCGAAAACCCCGTCGCCGGAAATGTCCGCCTGAATTTCCTTATAGCCACCCATCTCCGCTTCCGAGGCGGAGAGCACGTCGACCTTCCAGCCCTTGATCTGCGCATAGCGCTGATACATGCGGAAAAGATCGCCGGCGAAGATCGCCGCCTCGTCCCCGCCCGTGCCGGCGCGCACTTCCAGGATGACCGAAGAATCGTCCGCCTTGTCCTTGGGCAAGAGCATAAGCTGGAGTTCGTGTTCGAGCGCCGGGGCTTTTTCCTTGAGCGTCCGCAATTCCTCATCGGCCATCTCGGCCATGTCCTTGTCGTCGCCGTCGCAAAGCTCTTTCAGGTCGACCATCTGTTTGCGGATGGAAGACAGTTCGCGCGCCTTCTCGACAACGTCCTTGAGTTCGCCATGCTCTTTCGACAGGCGCACGATGTCTTCGGCGTTTGTCGTTGAAGACATCGCCGTTTCGATCTTTTCGAACTTATCGACTAGGGCGTTAAGTTTTTCCTGCGGGATCAAGCATCCGCTCCGTGATATGATGGTGCGCAAAAAACGCGCAGGGGCGTTTGCCCTGCGCGCTTTTACAATGTTGCAAATCTATTCCGCCGCGACGGACTGTTTGGCCTCTTCGGCCTCGATCTCCGCCGCGCGCTTTTCGACCAGCTCGACGAGATGGTCGACCAGTTCGGCATTGTCGATGCGATGATCGGTCTCGCCGTCAAGATAGACCATGCCGTGTTCCTTGCCGGCGCCGCCGCCGGTAAAGCCGATATCGGTTTCACGCGCCTCGCCGGGGCCGTTGACGACGCAGCCGATCACCGACAGCGACATGGGCGTTGTAATATGCGCAAGGCGCTTTTCGAGGGTTTCCACCGTCTTGATGACGTTAAAGCCCTGGCGCGCGCATGACGGACAGGAAATCACGTTGACGCCGCGATGGCGCAGGCCAAGCGACTTTAGAATGTCGAAACCGACCTTGATTTCCTCAACCGGGTCGGCGGACAGGGACACGCGAATGGTGTCGCCGATGCCCGCCCAGAGCAGCGAGCCCAGGCCGATGGCGGATTTCACCGATCCGACCCGCAGACCGCCCGCTTCGGTGACCCCGAGATGCAGCGGACAATCGATCGCCTCGGCGAGCGCATGATAGGCCGCCACGGTCAGGAACACGTCGGAGGCTTTGCAGGAAATCTTGAATTCGTGAAAGTCGTTGTCCTGAAGAATTCTCGCATGATCGAGCGCGCTTTCGACCATCGCCTCGGGACAGGGCTCGCCGTATTTTTCCAGAAGGTCCTTTTCCAGCGAGCCGGCGTTGACGCCGATACGCATGGAACAGCCGTGATCGCGCGCCGCCTTGATGACTTCGCGCACGCGGTCTTCCGAACCGATATTGCCCGGATTGATCCGAAGGCACGCGGCGCCGGCTTCGGCCGCCTCGATCCCGCGCTTGTAGTGAAAGTGAATGTCGGCGACGATCGGCACCGGGACGTTCTTGACGATCGTCGAAAGCGCCTCGGTCGAGTCCTTGTCGGGACAGGACACCCGGACGATGTCGGCCCCGGCCTCGGCGATTTCATTGACCTGCCGGATCGTCGCCTGGGCGTCCGAGGTGAGCGTGTTGGTCATGGACTGGACGGCGATCGGCGCATCGCCGCCGATCGGCACCTTGCCGACCTTGATCTGACGGCATTTGCGCCGCTCAATATCGCGCCATGGACGTACGGACATGACTTCGCCTCACGCGGGAAAATGTTGTTTCAATCCAAGCTCAAGATCGCGCGCCGGGGCCGGAAGTCAAGACCTGTCGAACGCGCCTCGGGCAAGCGCATTTCATGCGCATTCCAGCGGTTCTTCCCACGCTCAGCGGGGCCGGGCGAAGGAAAAGCTGTATTTTTGGTCGTAAAGCGGCCGCGGCGCCCCTTCGACCAGGCGGGGCTCAAAGCGCCAGCGCCGCACCGCGTTAAGCGCGGCGGCGTCAAAACACGCATTGGTCGATTGCGCCACCCGTTCGCTCGCGACCCGGCCCGCCGTGGTGATGGTAAAGGCGATAACGACGGTTTCGAGGGCGCTTGCATCGGCGATGCAGCCGCGCGGATAGATCGGTTCGATCCGTTCGATGACGCGGGCTTCGATGATGTCCGCCGGGGCCGGCTGCGGCGGCGCCGGCAAGCGGGTCGACGCGGCTGTCGCGTCCGACATCGCGCCGGCGACGGCGCGGCGATGCGCGCCGTCCAGCAGCGTAATCTGGAAGGCGCACCAGATGAAAAACGCGATAATGGCGATCACCGCCGCCAGCGACATCTCCCGGCTTTCAGGCGCCGCCGACGTTTGCGTCGTTTCGAATTTTTCGACGTCGGCGGGCGCCGGCGCCCCGTAATCGGCGTCTTCCTTAAATCGGTTTACGATCGGCGACGCATCAAGGCCGAGAAATTCCGCATAAGCGCGCACGAAGCCGATCGCATAGGGCCGCGCCGGAAGATTTTCGATTTCCAGGGTTTCGATGGCTTCAAGATGGCGCTGTCGGATATGAATCTTGTCCGCCGCGGCGGCCACGCTAAGGCCCATGGCCTCACGCACGGCGGCGAGATGGGCGCCGACATCAGGATAGTCCGCGCCAGGCAGCTCCGCCGAGCGCCGACGCGCGCGCGCATCTTCCATATCGTAGATTTCAGCCGAGCCGTTATTCGTCGACACGAAAGACCTCAACACCGCAACAACGCGCCCGCTTGAGTTTAGCCGATCCGCGTTCAGCATATAACCGGTCGGACCGGTTGAAGCAGGAATATACGAATCGCCGCTTTATTCGAGATTAACGCCGCTGTTTTTTAAAAATGCGGCGAAGTCCTCGCGCAGGCTTTCCGCCCGCCGCGGCATGTTCTCATCGAGCCATGCCGCGACCTCCCCGGCGTTGAGCGAGCGGGTCATCCGCCGGAACGGGCCGATCGAGGTCGCCGGCAAGGAAATCTGGGCGACGCCAAGGCCCAAGAGCGTCGCCGCCATCACCGGATCAGCCGCCTGCTCGCCGCAATAGGCGACCGGCGCGCCGGTCTTGCCCGCCCGCGCGACGCACTCTTTCAGAAAGCTTAAAAAGCCAGCGTTCATCGGGTCATAGCGCTGCTGCACATGTTCGGAATCGCGGTCCGCGGCGAAATAAAACTGCGCCAGATCGTTGCCGCCGATAGACAGGAAATCGACCTTTTCGGCGATTTTATCGGCCCGCCAGGCGGCGGCGGGGGTTTCGATCATGGCCCCGATTTTGATCTCTTCCGGCAGCGCCCCGCCGCGGCGTTTGGCGCGCTCGATTTCCCGGTCGAGCAACCCGCGCGCATGGTCCAGTTCATCGGCGATCGTCACCATGGGGAACATAATCCAAAGCGTGCGGCCCGCCGCCGCGGCGAGCAGCGCGCGCAATTGCGGGCGGATCATGCCCGGCCGGTCGACGGCGATCCGCAGGCCGCGCCAGCCCATCGCCGGGTTCATTTCAGCGCCGCGATCCATATAGGCCGCGGTTTTATCGCCGCCGATATCGGCGGTGCGGAAGATCACCGGCTTGCCGTCGGCAAGATCGAGCACTTCGCGGTAAAACGCTTCCTGCAAAGCCACGCTCGGCAATTGCGACCCAATCAGAAACTGCAGTTCGGTGCGGAAAAGGCCGACGCCTTCCGCGCCGGTTTCATGAAGATGCGGCATGTCGAGGGCAAGGCCCGCATTCATCATGATCGAGATTTTGACGCCGTCCTTGGTCACCGCGGGAAGGTCGCGCTCTTTGACGAAGGCGGCCTGGAGTTCGGTTTGGAATTCGCGTTTGGCCTGGTACGCTTCAATAATGCCTGACGTAGGGCGAATGTGGATCTCGCCGGCGTCGCCGTCAACGATCAGCGTGTCGCCCTCCTCGCAGCGGTCGATCGCATCGCCGACGCCCGTCACCATGGGAATATCAAGCGCGCGCGCCACGATCGCCACATGAGAGGTCGCCGAGACTTCGCCCAGAACAAGCCCCTTCAACGTCTCGCGATCATATTCGAGCAGTTCGGCGGGGCCCATCTCACGCGCAACCAGAATGGTTTCCTCGCTCAGGGTGCGTTTGTCGGTCGTGGTTTCGCCCGACAAGACTCGCAGCAAGCGATGCGACAGATCGTCAAGATCGTGCAGGCGCTCGCGCAGATAGGGATCGCGCGCATGCAACAGGCGCGCGCGGTTTTCATTCTTGACCTGCTCGACCGCCGACTCCGCGGTCAGTCCGGAAAACACCGCCATTCGCAGCCGGTCTTTCCACCCGCGGTCGTAAGCGAACAGCCGATAGGTTTCGAGCACTTCACGCGGCACGCCGCTAAGCGAGGCGTTTTTTGCGAGCATTTCATCGACAGAGACGCGCAGCGCGCTCAGACCCTCCTCGAGCCGAGCAGCTTCAACGGAAAGATCGGTCGCAAAGACTTTGTGCTTCGGCGCCGGCGGCTGCAGGAACACCGCCTTGCCCCGGGCCACGCCCGCCACGATGGGAAAGCCCTTGAGGCGTTCCGGCCGGTGGAGCATTTCGCCGACGGCGGCGGTTTCTTCCTGGCTGAGGAGCTCGCCCGAAGCGGCGATTTCCGCCAACAGGGTCGCAACCGCCTGAACCGCACCGACTTCCTCGTCCGTATACTGCCTTGCGGCCGTGTTCTGAATGACCAGGACGCCCAGCGCCTTGCCGGATCGGATCAGCGGCACGCCGAGAAAGGAATGGAGCGGATCCTCGCCGGTTTCGGGCCGGTAGGAAAACGCCGGATGATGGGGCGCGTCGGATGTGACCAGCGGCCGGTGGCTGTCGGCGACGAGACCGACGAGGCCCTCACCCCATTTGAGCCGCGTCTTGTGCACCGCCGCCCGATTGAGACCCTCGGTGGCGTAGAGCTCCAGATCGTCGTCGGGCCGGCGCAGATAGATCGAACAGACATCGGCGACCACATGGCTTGCGATCGCCTTGGTCAGGCGGTCGAGACGCTCCTGCGCGCTGCCCTCTTCGGCCACGACGTCGTGCATGCGGCGCAAGAGGACAGTGATGCCCGGTTCGCCATGGCCGCCATGAGGCGGACGGGTGTGTTCAATGTTCATTGCCGTTCGTCGAATTCGGCTTTCAAAACTCTATCGGGCCTTATCGAGCCCGTAGGCCTCGTGCAGAGCGCGCACGGCGTATTCCGCCGCATCGGAATTAATCAGCACACTTATCTTAATCTCCGAAGTGAAGATGTTCTGAATGTTTATGCCTTTGTCGGCGAGCGTCTGGAACATGGTCGAGGCGACGCCAGCGTGGCTCTTCATGCCGAGACCGATGACCGATATTTTGGCGACATTTCGATCCGATTGCAAAGCATTATATCCAATTTTGTCCTTGACCGCATTCAACGCCTCCACGGCGCGGTCGAGATCATCTTCCTTGGTGGTGAAGGAAATATTCGCAAAACCCGGCTCGCGCGACGCACTCTGCACGATCATGTCGATATTGACGCCGATATCGGCGAGCCGGGTGAAAATCGCCGCCGCGCGGCCGGGCTCGTCCGGCACCGCAAGCACCGTCACCGTCGCTTCGTTAAAATCCGGCGTCACCGCCGTCACGATGTTTTGTTCCACAATATCGTCCTCGTCGCAAATCAGCGTGCCGGGCCCCGGCGCGTCCGGGGGATCGAAACTTGATAACACGCGCAGCGGGACCTTCCACGCCATGGCCAACTCCACCGAACGCGTTTGAAGAACCTTTGCGCCCACCGACGCCATTTCAAGCATCTCCTCATAGGAGATTTTATCGATGCGCCGCGCTTGTTTGGTCAGTCGCGGATCGGTCGTATAAACGCCGTCAACATCGGTGTAGATGTCGCAGCGCTCGGCCTTAAGCGCCGCCGCTAGCGCCGCCGCAGAAGTATCCGTGCCGCCGCGGCCGAAGGTGGCGATGCGTCCGTCGGGCGCGACGCCCTGAAAGCCTGCAACCACGGCGATCTCGCCACTGTCGATCGCCTCGCCGAGCGCCGTGCTGTCGAGATCGGCGATGCGCGCGCTGCCGTGGCGCTCGTCGGTCTTGAGCGGGATCTGCCAGCCTTGCCAGGACCGCGCGCGATAGCCGAGTTGTTGCATGACCAGTGCAAGCAGACCGGAGGTAACCTGCTCGCCGGAGGAGACCACCGCGTCTTGCTCGACGAACCGCGCGTCAAGCGCAGGCGCCGGCGGGCCGGCTTCGTCGCACAGGCCAATCAGTCGGTTGGTTTCGCCGGCCATCGCGGAAACCGCCACCGCCACCGAATGACCGGCGTCGACTTCGCGGCGCACGAACGCCGCCGCTGCGCGAATACGGTCGAGATTGGCGACCGACGTGCCGCCGAATTTCATGACAATGCGCGTCATCTGCGGATTATAGCCTGCGAGGTCTTGCCGTCTTGTAACCGGCGTCCGAAAGGGTCAATTTGGCGGTATCTCTAGGCAGCGCGCCGTTTTATGGCAAGCAAGGATAACTTAACCATGCAAGAGGCCGACGCCCTTACCCGCCCGCCCGCGGCAAAAACCACCGTGGACCCGGCGGAAGTCGAAAAATTCGCCGCTATCGCCGAACAATGGTGGGATCCGTTCGGCAAATTCAAACCGCTGCACAAATTCAATCCCATAAGGCTGGCCTATATCCGCGACGGGATTTGCGCCCATTTCGGCCGCGACCGGCGCGCCAAATCGCCGCTTGAGGGGCTGCGTTTGCTCGATATCGGCTGCGGCGGCGGACTGGTCGCCGAACCCATGCGCCGGCTCGGCGCCGAAGTGGTCGCCATCGACGCCGCCGAGCGCAACGTCAAGACCGCGCTGGCCCACGCCGAGCCGCTCGGGCTCGACATCGACTATCGCCATACGACGGCGGAAGACCTCCTCGCCGCCGGCGAGCCGCCTTTCGACATCGTGCTCAATCTTGAAGTCGTCGAACATGTCGCCGATGTCGATCTGTTCCTCAAAACCGCGTCGGATCTGGTCAAGCCGGGCGGGATCATGGTGATCGCTACGATCAACCGCACGCTGAAGGCTTTCGCGCTGGCTAAAGTCGGCGCGGAATATGTGCTGCGCTGGCTGCCCAGGGGCGCGCACGATCCGCGCAAATTCGTCAAACCGGAAGAAGCCAAGGCCGCGCTTTCCCGCGCCGGCATGACCGTCACCGCCGAAGCAGGCGTCACCTATAATCCGCTCATGGACATCTGGCGCATCGGCGAGGATATGAGCGTCAATTACATGCTCACGGCGGTCAAACCGTCGCCGCAGACGCTGTCGCATTAAAGTCGAGCCAAGCCCGTCTTTTTATGTTGACTGGGCCCCGACTTGCGTCGGGGAAAGCGGGTTGAAAGGTTGGAAAAAAACTCTCAACCCGCTCTTTTCGGCAAAGGCCGGAATCCAGCGAACAGATAATGTCGGGCGAAGCCCGTCTTTTATATTGACTGGGCCCCGACTCCTCAGCCTGAGCTTGCTGAAGGATGTCAGGGAGGTCGGGTGAGAGACGTTCCGCTTCAAACCATACGCCCGGAGGTCTAGCCTTGTTTCCTCCGCAAGCGGACGACAGCCGCAAGGCCGCCGCCGGAAAAGATTCACAATGTCAAAGAGCCCGCGCCGGCGCGGTTTTCGCCGCCCTGCGCATGGACGCCGCAAGGGGCCCTGGCTGGTGTTGCGGCGCTCCCCGGTTGCGGAGCCGGCCCGCCTTTGCGTCAGCCGCCATCGACGTCGAGGGGCACTATAAGGCCGCCCGGCAGGTGGTTGATATCCGCCCCGCTGATGATCGGCCCGCCTTTCCCGGCAATGGGAGAAACGGCGTCATTGCAGGCTTTTTTCACAACCGAAAGGCGAGCGCGCACAACCGGAAGGCGAACCATGTTGCGCGCGGCGTTACAACGGCGAAACGCGCCGGCTTTCCAGCAAGGACAATAGGCGTTTTGCGTTGTCGCCGCGCGTCTGCCACGACATGCAGCGCACGCCGCCGCCCATGGGGCAGACCGTGTCCGAGCGCACGGGAACGACTTCCTTATCGGTCCATTGTCGCATCTGCGCCAGCGCCTTCTGATCCTCGGGCACGCCGAACTGAGGAAAGTAGATGCGTTCGGGCGTCGCCAGCATGTTGGTGTAAAGCCCGCAGGCCGAGCCGAACCGTTCGTCATGAATGTCGCTTGCGTCATAGGGCGTGACAATTTCGCGAATGACGACGCCCGGCAACCCGGCTTCGAGATCGGCCCGCAACGCCGCGGCGTAGTCCGGGTCTTCCGGATAGCTGTTCACGACCAGTACGTTCGGCGCAACGAAAGCGACGACCCCGTCCGCATGTTCGAGCCCGCCCTGCTCGTCGGCCTCGATAAAAGCGACATGTTCGGCGCCGGCCAGCGATTTCAGCGCCGCGCGCGCATCCGTTTCGTTAAGGGCGTTGTCCCGCAGGAACTTGCGGCTGACCACGGCGCGGCCGGCGCCGTCTTCCACGAAATTGCCGCCGTCATTGAGAAGATCGCTGGCGCGATAGGAAAGGCCCATCTCGTCGATAATGCCTGCAAGCGTTTCCTGGACCGCGTCGGCGTCGCGCTGGCCGGCGCGGCCGCCGCCCTGTCCGGCGGCGGTGTAGCGAAACATCACCGGATCGGCCGCGTTGGACGGCGCGAAGTCGCGCATCCAGATATCGTCCATCGGCGCAATCGCAACCCGGTGTTCGCCGAGCGCCTTTGCATAGTCGGGATAGGTCTCGGCGTCCGTCAGGATAAGAACGTCGTCGCGCCCCTCGATCTGGCGCGCATAGGCGACGTGAAAATCGAAAATATCCTCAGCACGATCCGCGTAGTAGGGATCGCCGGCGCGCGGCGCGGCAAGGACAATGAGTTCTTTCCCGGCCGTCATGGGGTTCTCGTCAGCACGCGCGCCGGCGTTTTGCGCCGACCCGCATGCCGCAAGCGCCGCCAGGCATGCAGCGATGATGATAAAGGCGCCGCGCATCCATGTGCTTCCATATCGGCCCGCACGCAAGGATGACCACGTCCATACGGACGGCCAACCCGATGTGTCAGTTCAGTTTCTTCGTTTCCGTCGGCGCGGTTTTCGGCTTGCCGGCATGATCGGTTTTTTTCGGCGTTGCGGGCAGCGGCGCCACGGGCACGCCTTCGTCGACCAGTTCCTTGACTTCCTTGCCGGTCGCTTCGCCGTAAATGCTGCGTTCTTCGGTTTCGCCGTAATGGATCTTGCGGGCCTCTTCCGGGAACTGCTCGCCGACATAGTCGAAGTTCTTTTCGACATAGTCGCGCGCCCGGTTCATGGCCTGGACGATGTCGCGCCGCATCGCGCGCGAGCGCGCGTTCGAACGGCGCGCGATGGCCGGCGCCATCACCGCCTTGCGCACGTCGTCGGAACCGCAGACCGGACATTCCACCAGCCCGTCCTCGGCCTGGACGTCGAAATCGGCGCTGTCCCGGAACCAGGCTTCGAACTCATGCTCGACCGCGCAGCGCAATTGATACTTGATCATTGTTTTACAATGGAGGTTTTGAAATCTGGTTCAAGGGAAAGATTGGGAATTCTGCGCCGCGCCTCGCGGGCGGCGGCGAGGTCGATTTCTGCAAGAACAAAGCCGGGTTCGTCGCCATCATCTTCTGCGAGCACGTCCCCCCAAGGGCCGATAATCATGGAATGGCCGTAGGTTTCGCGCCCGTCCTCATGGACGCCGCCCTGGGCCGGGGCGACGATAAAAGCCCCGTTTTCAATGGCGCGGGCGGTTAACAAGGTCTTCCAGTGGGCCTTGCCGGTCTGGCGCGTAAACGCCGCCGGCGCGCACAGAACGTCGGCGCCGGCCTGGGCGAGCGCCCGGTAAAGCCGGGGAAAGCGCAAATCGTAACAGATCGAAAGGCCGAAATTCGCCAGTTCCGTCTCGACCAGACAGGCATTGTCGCCGGCCGCGTAAATGCTCGATTCCTTCCAGCTTTCGCCACCGGGCAGGTCGACATCGAACATATGCAGCTTGTCGTAACGGGCGACAATGTCGCCGGCGGGAGAATAAAGAAAGCTCCGGTTGGCGGCCTTGGCGTCTGCCTTGAGCGCCAGCGAACCGATCAGCAGCCATACGCCATGGCGTCTGGCCGCCGCCGCAAAAGCGGCGATCTCTTCAAGACCGTCTTCGTCGGGCAAGCCGTCGAGCAGGCGCGCGCCTTTGCGGTCGACCACATTGGTCATTTCCGGCGTGGCGATGAACGCCGCGCCAGCCCTGGCCGCTTCCTCGATCAGCGCCAGCGCGTCGTTCGTGTTCCTGGCGCGGTCGAGCCCCGAGCGCATCTGCACGCAGGCGGCGCGGAAGGGTTTTTTATCATTCGCCATTCAACAGCGCGTCCAGCTTGCCGGCCTGATCGAGTGCGGAAAGCTCGTCCCAGCCGCCCACATGCGCATCGCCGATGAAGATCTGCGGATAGGTCGTCTTGCCATTCGCGCGCGCCAGCATTTCCTCGCGCTTTTCCTGTTCGAAGGCGGCGGAGATTTCGGTTACGTCTGCGCCCTTTTTGTCGAGCAGGGCAAGCGCGCGGGCGCAATAACCGCACAGGGGTCTTGTATAGATCGTGACTTTCTGCATCGCACGGCTCCGCTTTCGGCGCTCCGCTATATGGCGCCGACGCCCCCCTTTACAACCCGCGCCAGCACGAGTGCGTCGACCCGCTTTGCGCCGGCCGCCTTGAGCGCGCGCGCGGCGGCGTTAAGCGTTGCGCCGGTGGTCAGAACGTCGTCGACCAGCACGACATGGGCGCCGTCGACATGCGCGCGATGCTCAGCGGGAACCGCAAAGGCGCCGGCAACATTGCGGCGGCGGCCCGCTGGCGAGAGATCCTTTTGCGGCGGCGTTGCGCGCGTACGGCGCAGGAGGCGGGGCGCATGCACGGCGCCGGCGATGCGTGCAACCGCCTCGCTTAAAAACGCCGACTGATTGTATCTGCGCGCGAGCAGGCGAAAGCGATGCAGCGGAATGGGCGCGACCAGCGTATGGGGCGAAAGCATTTGGCCGCCGGCCCAGGCCATCCAGCCGCCGAACATCGCCGCCAGTTCGGTCCGGTCGGCGTGTTTGAAACCGACCACAAGCTTATGGCTGGCGTCATCGTAAACAACGGCTGCACAGGCGCGATCGAAGACCGGCGGTTCGGCGATGCAGGACGGACATTCGACGCCCTCGCCATAGTCAGCCGCGAAGGGAACCCCGCAACGCCTGCAATAGGGCGTCTCGATGAAATGCAGCGCCGCCCATCCGGCCGGGCTCAACAGCGCCGGCGCAACGACGCGCTCGCCGGTCACCGGACATTGCGGCGGCATGAGCAAATCGAGCGCGCGGCGCAGGGCCTGCCGAGGCCCCAGCGCAACGCCGACGCCATGGGGAATTTGCGCATTCATGCGCGTTAGACTACGCGACTGGGGGATATTGAGAAACCGCCGGCATGACCAGCGCTGCGCCGCACATCTTCGATCGCCGCCTGATCCGCCTGCGCCGCGCGCGCAGCGCCAAACGTTTTAGCGAATTCGATTTTCTGCACCGCCGGGCGATGGCGGATGTCATCGACCGGCTTGAAACCGTCAAACGCGATTTTCCCCGCGCCGTCTTCGCCGGCGCCGGCGCGCTGACGGATATGCTGACGCCCGCCTGCGACGTCGAAACGCTTATCCATCTGGATGCGGCGCCGGACCGGCTGGGCCCGATGCGCCCCGCTGTTGCCGCCGAGGAAGAAACGCTTCCGCTAGCGGCGCAGAGCATCGATCTTTTTGTCAGCCTGCTCACCCTGCACGGCGCCAATGACCTTGTCGGCGCCCTTGCCCAGATTCGCGCCGCGTTAAGGCCCGACGGCCTGTTCGTTGCTGCGGCATTCGGCGAGGAAACGCTGAGCCGGCTGCGCAATGCTCTTTATACGGCGGAAACGGAAGTCACCGGCGGCGTTTCCGCGCGCATCGCGCCGTTTGCGACGATACAGGATTTCGGTCAGGCGCTGGCGCGCGCCGGCTTCACCATGCCAGTCGTCGACGTCGACAAGACTGAGGTGCGCTATGAAACGCCGGCGCGCCTGGTCGCAGATCTGCGCGGCATGGGCGAGACCGGCGCGCTGGCAAACCGGCCGGCGGCGCTGCGGCGCGAGGTTTTCGCCAAAGCGGCGGCAATTTTCGAGATCGCCGGCGGGACGGAACTGTTCGATATTGTCTATCTGACCGGCTGGGCCCCGGCACCGGGACAGCCAAAGCCGTTAAAACCCGGCTCGGCGACAGCGTCGTTGAAAGAGGCGGTGCGCAAAAGCGCAAGGCATTGACGATCGCAAGGCACAACGGCCCCGCAGCGCATCGATCATAGCCGCCGCCAATCCCATCATAAGAAGTCCCTTAATTGCGCCGCGAGCGGTCGATCGGCGGGCGGCATCTCATAGTCCAGAAGCGTCTGGGGTTTGACCCAACGCAAATCGTCATGGGCGCGCGCGGTAACCGTTCCCGACCATTTGCGGCACACGAAAAGCGGCATCAGCAGATGATGGTCCCCCGCTGCGCAGGACGCAAATGCGATCGGCGCCAGGCACGACGTCTCGGTGTCGATCCCAAGCTCTTCTTTCAGCTCCCTGACCAATGCGGCTTCAGGCGTTTCGTCGCCGGAAAGCTTGCCGCCCGGAAACTCCCACAGACCCGCCATGGAGGCCCCCGACGGGCGGCGGGCGAGGAGGACCCGTCCATCCCGGTCCACCAACGCGCATGCCGCCACCAGCAACAGCTTCGCCATGTTTTCGCCTTACCCTTTGCGCGACACAGTTCGCCCGGAACATTCGCCGATCGATAAAACCCGAAGCGGATTCTGTTTCATCTTCATCGCAGAATCCGGTCGCTTAATTCAACGTCTCGCTTTCGTTCGCCGATTCCGATTGGGAGTAATCCGGCGCCGTCGAGCGCGGCGGCGAAACCGGCGCCGCAGGCGTTTCCGGTCTGAAATAGACGACCTGGCTCTCTTCGGACAATTCGCGAACCGTCTGCTCGATGGTCCGAAGCCGCAGGAATTCTTCGATATTGCCGCGCACTTCGGCGAGCGGCACCGACCGGGTCGACCGCCGGCCGGTCACTTCCAGAACATGCCAGCCGAACGTGGTTTCAAACGGCGCCGCCAACGTTCCGGCTTCGGTCGAAAACGCAGCCCGTGCGAAGACCGGCGTCATCATGGAGCGCGTGAACCAGCCGATTTCGCCGCCCAGCGGGGCCGTCGCCCGATCCTTGGAGCGCTCGCGGGCGAGTTCGCCGAAATCGGCGCCCTCCTTGAGAAGCGCGACCACGTCTTCGGCCTCTTCCCCGGTCTCCACCAGGATATGGCGCGCACGCACTTCATCGCCGAGCTGCGTAATGTCGCGCTGGGAATGGTAAAAGCGTTCGACCTTTTCCGGCGTAACGCGCTCCTTTATTTTTTCCTCCATGAACGAGGCTGCGAGCACCCGATCGCGGGCGGCGTTGACCCGGCGCAGCACCGCCGGCGCCCGCTGCAGCCCGCCGTCAAGCGCCGCGCGCGCCAACAGGCGCTGTTCCACATAAGAATGCACCAGCCCGCGCTCGAAAGCCGACGCCGGCGTCAGACGCTCCCCGTCCCGCAGGAAGCCGCCGGCGCGGGCCGCTGCTTCGATTTCCGACAGATGCACATAGCGCCCTTCGATGCGCGCCAGGATCGGGTCTTCTACGTCGATGGGCGGGCGCAGCAGCGCCTGTTCGGCGCCCGGCACGCCCGGCCCGGCGCGCAGTTCGTCGATGATCCAAAGACCGGCGACGATCCAGACCACGCCGAAGCCGGCGCTATAGGCGCGCCCCGTGCGGGTCGGCAGCCACATCAGGAGATAGCGGAAGGCCAGCGCCGCAAGCGCCGCGGCGGTCGCCGTCCCGTTTACGGCTTTGCGCAGCAGCAATTTGGTGGCGCGCCACAGGGCCGAATCAAGCGCCGCCGCAAGCCGCCATGTCGTAATGGTTAATTTGCCCAAGGCGCGCAGGATCACGCTGGCGGCGGCGGCAAAGGCGGTAAGCACCATCAAGGCCGCTTCGGCCAGCGCGCGAACCGCCGCGCCGACTGGTTTTTGCGCGTTCTGGCCTGAGGATTCCTTGCCGTCGGTGGTTTGCATCGGCGTCGGTTGTGCGGTTTCGCTTCGTTGACAGGCCCCATGGCCCTTACTATCTGTGCCGCAGCCCTTCGGGGCGTTTAATCCGTTTCGACCGATGAAGGGCGCGGCCTGATCTTATCCGACAACGGGCCCGGTGAACACTTCATCGCTCCACGAAGGCCTGCCGCTCATGGCGTTTCTCGGTATCGCGAAAAAAATCTTCGGCTCATCAAATGAACGCCGTCTTAAGCCTTTATGGCGCCGCGTCGAAGCGATCAACGCGCTTGAGGACGAGATCGCCAAGCTGACCGATCAGGGCCTGATTGAACAGACAGAAAAGTTAAAATCCCGCCATCAAGAGGGCGAAAGCCTCGACAGCCTGATGGAAGAGGCGTTCGCCATGGTCCGCGAGGCGGCCAAGCGCGCCCTCGGCCAGCGCCATTACGACGTGCAGATGATGGGCGGTATCGTGCTGCATCGGGGCAATATCGCGGAGATGAAGACCGGCGAAGGCAAGACCCTGGTCGCCACCCTGCCGGTCTATCTCAACGCGCTTGCCGACCGCGGCGTTCATGTGGTCACCGTCAACGACTATCTCGCCAAGCGCGACGCGGAATGGATGGGCCGGGTCTATGAACGCCTGGGCATGACGGTCGGCTGCATCGTTCACGGTCTCAATGACGAGGAACGGCGCCAGGGCTACGCCGCGGACATCACCTACGGCACCAATAACGAATTCGGCTTCGACTATCTGCGCGACAACATGAAGGCCTCGCTCGATCAGATGGTGCAGCGCGGTCATCATTACGCCATCGTGGACGAGGTCGACTCGATCCTGATCGACGAGGCGCGAACGCCGCTGATTATTTCCGGACCGACCGACGACAAGTCCGAACTATACATCACCATCGACGGCTTCATTCCGCAGCTTGACGATGACGATTTCGAAATCGACGAAAAGCAGCGCTCGGTCGTGCTCACCGAAGAAGGCAATGAAAAGATCGAAGAACTGCTCAAGGAAGCAGGTCTGCTTCAGGGCGACAGCCTTTACGACGCGATCAACATTTCCGTCGTTCACCATGTCAACCAGGCGCTCAAGGCGCACAAGATTTTCCAGCGCGACAAGGACTACATCGTCCGGAACGACAAGGTCGTCATCATCGACGAATTCACCGGCCGCATGATGGAAGGCCGGCGCTGGTCGGACGGACTTCACCAGGCGGTCGAGGCGAAAGAAAAAGCCGCGATCCAGCCGGAAAACCAGACCCTCGCTTCAATCACGTTCCAGAACTACTTCCGGCTTTACGAAAAACTCGCCGGCATGACCGGCACGGCGATGACCGAAGAAGCCGAATTCAACGACATCTACAAACTCAATGTCGCCGAAATTCCGACCAACAAACCGCTGATCCGCGACGACATGGACGACGAGCTCTACATGACGGCGGACGAGAAATACAAAGCCATCGCGTTGCAGATCGCCGACTGTTACAAGCGCGAACAGCCGGTGCTCGTTGGCACGGTGTCGATCGAAAAATCGGAATATCTGTCAGCGGTGCTCGGCGACAAGAAGTTCTTCAAGGAACTGGCGAAAACTTTGCGCCAGCGCGCCAAAGAACTCAAGGACAAGGAAGTCGATCTCAAGCGCGAGGCCGAAGAACGCGCGGCCTATCTCGACGAACTGGCGAAGAAGAAAATTCCGGTCCCGCACAATGTCCTCAACGCGCGCTATCACGAACAGGAAGCCGACATCGTCGCCAAAGGCGGCGTGCCGGGCGCGGTGACCATCGCCACCAACATGGCCGGCCGCGGCACCGACATTCAGCTCGGCGGTTCGGTCGACAAGGAGATTCTCGACCATCTCGAGGAAGGCGACGACGAGGAGACCATCAAACGCAAGCGCGCCGCCATCGAAGCCAAAATCGACGCCGAAAAGAAAAAGGCCCTCGACGCCGGCGGGCTCTTCGTGCTCGCCACCGAGCGTCACGAAAGCCGGCGCATCGACAACCAGCTGCGCGGCCGGTCGGGCCGTCAGGGCGACCCCGGCGCGACCAAGTTTTTCCTCTCGCTCGAAGACGACCTGATGCGGATTTTCGGCGCCGGGATGGAAAAGATGCTCAAGCGTTTCGGCATTCAGCCCGATGAATCAATCGAACATCCCTGGTTCACCAAGGCTGTCGAGACGGCGCAGAAAAAGGTCGAACAGCGCAACTTCGACATGCGCAAAAACGTTCTTAAATTCGACGACGTCATCAACGATCAGCGCAAAGCCATCTTCGAACAGCGCATCGAGTTCATGTCGTCCGACACGGTGGACGACATCATCTCGGACATGCGCGCGCAACTGGTCGAGGATCTTGTCACCGAGCACGTCCCGCCGAAATCCTACGCCGAACAGTGGGACATCGACGGTTTGGACAAAGACCTGAAAGAAATTTTCGGCCGAGATTATCCTGTCTCGGACTGGAGCAAGGAAGAAGGCGTCGCCGATACGGAAATCGCCGAGCGTCTGGTCGAAGCGACGGAAAAGACCGCCGCGGCGCGCGCTGTCGAAGTCGGTTCCGACATCATGCGCAAGGTCGAAAAGGCGATCCTGCTCAACGCGCTCGACACCAACTGGCGCGAACATCTGCAAATGCTCGACCATCTGCGCTCGGTGATCTGGCTGCGCGGCCACGGCCAGCGCGATCCGGTGAACGAATTCAAGACCGAAGCGTTCGCGCTGTTCGAAAGCCTGCTTGACGGGCTGCGCCGCGACGTCACGCGCATGCTGATGCATGTTCAGGTGCGCAAGGCCGAGGACGCCGCGCCTCAGCGCCCGCCCATTCCCATGACCGAAAGCCGCATGAACCCGGATACCGGCGAAAACGAAATGGCCATGGCGGGTGGTCCGCCGCCGCCGCCGGACCGTCGCGGATCGGCCGGCGCCGGCACCATGCGCGCCCGCACCGCGCACACCCATCTTGATCCGCAAAACCCGGAAACCTGGGGCCGCGTGCCGCGCAACGCCCCCTGCCCCTGCGGTTCGGGCCGCAAATACAAACATTGCCACGGGTCGATCTGACGCGGCGCGCGGCGCGCGCCATTCCCGATTTAAATGGACGCGCCGACCGACGGCGCGCTAGAACCTGTCCGCCGCCATCCGGTCGGCAGGCAAGCCGTGAGTGATATTATCACAATTTGAAATCGGCTAAGGGGCTCGCCAATCCATCAACATGATGAGGCCAAAAGAACCAACGACAAAAGGGGTTTGGGATGAGACTGCTTTCAGTGTTTGCTTTGCTGATCATGGCGCCGCTATCGGCCTGCGCCCAGGCGGAAAGCGAGGAAGACAAGGGACCGATGTCGAGCGAGACCTTCAAGGGTCTCGAACTGCGCAATATCGGCCCCGCATTCATGTCGGGACGCATCTCCGACATCGTCATCGACCAGGACGATCCAGCAACATGGTATGTGGCGGTCGGTTCGGGCGGGGTTTGGAAAACCACCAACGCCGCCGCCACCTGGACGCCGCTTTTCGATAAGCAATCTTCCTATTCGATCGGCGCGATCGCCATCGATCCTTCCAATGCGAACACGGTCTGGGTGGGAACCGGCGAAAATGTCGGGGGCCGTCACGTCGGCTACGGCGACGGCGTTTACCGCTCCCTTGACGGCGGCCAGAACTGGGAAAATCTCGGCCTCAAAGAGTCCAACCACATTTCCAAGATCATCGTCCATCCCGAAGATTCCAACACCGTCTGGGTCGCCGCTCAGGGCCCGCTCTGGTCGAGCGGCGGCGAGCGCGGCCTTTACAAAACCACCGACGGCGGCGGAACCTGGCGCAACGTGTTATCCGCCGGGGAATGGACGGGCGTAACCGATCTGGTCATCGATCCGCGCGATCCCAACCGGCTTTACGCCGCCACATGGCAGCGGCACCGAACCGTGGCCGCCTATGTCGGCGGCGGACCGGAATCGGGCCTTCATATGTCCGAAGACGGCGGCGAGACCTGGACCGAACTCAAAACCGGCCTGCCGGAAGGCAATAGGGGCAAGATCGGCCTGGCGATTTCGCCGCTGCGTCCCGACGTGCTTTATGCGGCGATCGAACTCAACCGCCGCAAGGGCGGCGTATGGCGCTCCGAAGATCGCGGCGCCTCGTGGACGAAAATGTCCGACGCCGTCGGCGCCGGCACGGGCCCGCATTATTATCAGGAAATCTACGCCAACCCGCATGTATTCGACCGCGTCTATCTGGTCAGCAACGTTTCGCAAGTGTCCGAAGACGGCGGCAAAACCTGGCGGGCGATCAATCTTGAATACAAACATGTCGACGATCATGCGATCGCCTTCCGCCCGGACGATCCTGACTACATCCTCGTGGGTTCGGACGGCGGACTTTACGAAACCTATGACAATGAAAAGTCCTGGCGTTTCATCGCCAATCTGCCGGTCACGCAATTTTATAAAGTCGCCGTCGACGACACCGAACCGTTCTATCTGGTTTACGGCGGCACCCAGGACAACAACACCCAGGGCGGTCCGTCGCGCACCGACAATCGCCACGGCATCCGCAATTCCGACTGGTTCGTTACGCTGTTCGGCGACGGCCATCAGCCCGCGGTGGAGCCGGGCAATCCCGACATCATGTATTCGGAATGGCAGGAGGGAAATCTCGTCCGCGTCGACCGCACGACGGGGGAGATCGTTTATATCCAGCCGCAGCCGGAGCCGGGCGAGCCGGTCGAGCGATATAATTGGGACTCGCCGATTTATGTCAGCGCCCACGATCCCAAGCGGATCTATTTCGCGTCTCACCGGCTATGGCGATCCGACGACCGCGGCGATACCTGGCGCAGGGTCTCAGACGATCTGACCCGCAATGAGGACAGAATGCTGTTGCCGGTCATGGGCCGGCAATGGTCGTGGGATTCGGGCTGGGATTTCCTCGCCATGTCGAAATACAACACCATCACCTCGATCGGCGAATCCCCGATCGACGAAAACATTTTATATGTCGGCACGGACGACGGGATTATTCAGGCGACCAGCGACGGCGGCCAGACCTGGACGCGGACCAATGTGGGCAGCCTGCCCGGCGTGCCCGACACCGCTTTCGTCAACGATATTCGCGCCGATCTCTTCGATGCGAATACCGTCTATGTCGCGCTCGATAATCACAAATACGGCGACTACAAGCCGTATCTCCTAAAGAGCACGAACCGGGGCGGGTCGTGGACGTCCATCGCCGGCGATCTGCCGGACCGGCATCTCGTCTGGCGCATCGTCCAGGATCACGTCAATCCGCAACTGATGTTCACCGCGACCGAATTCGGTCTTTTCTTCACGGTCGACGGCGGCGGAAAATGGGTTGAACTGATCGGCGACGTTCCGACAATTTCATTTCGCGACGTCGTAATCCAACGGCGCGAACAGGACCTCGTCGGGGCTTCGTTCGGGCGCGGATTTTTCATTCTCGACGATTATACGCCGCTGCGCGAGGTCGACGAGCAAGCGCTTGAACAGGACGCGCTGCTGTTCCCGGGACGCCGAGCCTGGTGGTACATGGAGCGTCCTACCCTCGCCTTCAGCGAAGGCGGCGTTCAGGGCCACAGCTATTACCGCGCGCCCAACCCGCCCTTCGGCGCGGTGTTCACCTATTATCTGAAAGAGGACCTCCAGTCCCTGGCCGAACAGCGTCAGGAAGAGGAAAAAGAAAAGCTCGAAAACTGGGAAGATACTCCGTTCGGCGGTTTCGACGCCGCTGAAAAAGAGCGCCGTGAAGCGGGTCCGGAAATCTGGCTGACTGTTCGGGACGCCGACGGCAATGTCGTGCGCCGCATCAGCGGTCCGACGAAAAAAGGATTTCACCGGGTGGCGTGGGATCTGCGCTTTCCGCCCATGGAGGCTGTCGGACCGCCGCCGGACGACCCCGACGACGAGCCGCAGGGCTTCCTCGCCGCGCCGGGAACCTACACGGTTTCCTTGTCGAAGCGCGTGCGCGGCGAAACCACGGAACTTGTCGGCCCGCAGCAATTCCAGGTCGAGCGCTTGCGCGACGGCGCGCTGCCCGGCGCGGAAGTGACCGAGGTGGTCGCTTTCTGGGACCGCGTGGCGAAACTCCAGCGCGGCGTGACGGCGGCGGACATGGCCGTCGACGCGCTGGAAAAGAAAGTCGGCGATCTTAAGGTCGCGCTCGGCCGCACGCGCGCCGGACCCACGGCGCTTGACGATGAATGGCAGACCATCCGCACGGAGCTGTTCGACATCGTCGAACTCCTGAGCGGCAATCAGGCCAAGGCGGAAGTCGGACAGGATCCGCCGGCGAATGTGCAAACGCGCCTCGGCAAGGTGATGGTCGGCGTCGGCCTTTCCACCTACGGTCCGACGCCCACGCATGTTCAGACGCTGGAATACGCCGAAGCGGATTTTGAAACCGTCCGCACGCGCCTTAATGCGCTGCGCCAGGAGACCATCCCGGCTTTTGAGGCGTCGCTGATCGAGGCCGGCGCGCCCTGGACCCAGGGCGGGCTGATCCCGGCGCAATAACGAAAACCCTGCGGCGGCCTTGCCGGCCGCCGCAGGCGTTTCCTGTCTAATTGATGCGAAGACGCCCTATTACCGCCAATAGGACGCGCCATGGATTCCGGGTTCCGGCTGCGCCAGCCCCGGAATGACGGATAAAGCGATGCGCAGAACGGATAATATCCGGCCCCGGAATGACGACGGTCCGCCGCCCTTTCTTAAAGCGCCGCAAGAATCTCCCGCGCCCAGGCCGGCGCGACTTCGGTCGCCGGGCCGTATCGGCTGTCGGTGAAGAGAAGCGCGTTGGCCGACGGTTCGAGATTAAGCTCGGTCGCGGGAACGCCCAGACCGCGCGCTTCGGAAACGAACCCGGCGGCGGGATAGACCGCGCCCGACGTGCCGATCGAAACGAAAAGATCCGCGCGCGCGATCGCTGCGACCGATTCCTCGAGGAAGCGCGGCATTTCGCCGAACCAGACGACATAAGGGCGCATGGCCCCTGTCCGTTCGCAGGCCGGACAGACGATGTCGGTCGAAAGATCCTCGCGCCAGTCGCGCACGTCGCCACAGACGCCGCACTGCGCCTTTAAAAGTTCGCCATGCATGTGCAGGAGGTTTTTCGACCCCGCCCGCTCATGCAGGTCGTCGACATTCTGGGTGATCAGCGTCAGCCGGCCGCCTTTCGCTGCAAGACCGGCTTCGAGTTCGGCGAGCGCCACATGGGCGGCGTTGGGCGAAACGCCCGGCAGACGGCGCCGGCGCTCATTGTAAAAGGAATGCACCAGGGCGGGATTTTTCGCAAAACCTTCAGGGGTGGCCACTTCGCGGTAGTCATATCGCGCCCAGATGCCGTCCTTGTCGCGAAACGTCCCCACCCCGGACTCGGCGGAAACCCCCGAGCCCGTCAGGATGACGATGTTTTTCGCCGCACTCACCCTTGCGGCGTGGCGAGGAAGTCGCGCTTGCCGAGATCAACGCCCAAATGGCGCAAGATGAGATAGGCCGCCGTCACATGAAAATAGAGATTGGGCAGAATGAAATTTTGCACATAAACGCGCCGCGGCAAGGTCATCTGATCGTCCGGTCCAACCGGAAAGGTGATCGATCCGTTGGGATCGGCGTCAATGGCGTCGGCGGGCAGCGCTTTGATGATGTCGCGGGCCTTGGCGATGCGCTCAACGAACTCGGCGAAAGTGGTTTCGTCGTCGGCAAGGCCCGGCGGCTCCCTGCCCGCAAGGCGCGACAGGGTGCGCGCCGGAAATTCCGTCGCCACGCGGATCTGGAACGCAAGCGAAAACATGTCCGGCGCCAGGCGCCAGTCAAGATAGACCCCGTCTTCAACGTCCCTGGCCCTGGCCGCCGCCGCGCCCTTTTTGAGGATGTCTTCAAGGGCGTTGAACATCTGATCGATGGCGGCGTTGGCGCTGGAAGAAAGCGTAATGGTCATGAAATTGCCTCGATGCCGGAAAGGCGCTGAATTGCGCCTTCTTTCATGATAGACGTTTGCCGCCTCGTGTTTAAGACCGGATCATTATTGATGAAATCACAAACTTTGCGTCTTGCCGTCGCCGCCGCAACCGCGCCGCCAGCATGAAGCGCGTCCTCTTCGTCTGCCTTGGCAATATCTGCCGCTCGCCCGCGGCGGAAGGCGTCCTGCGCGTCATGGCCCGCCGGCGCGGCGTTTCGGTTGATATTGACTCCGCCGGCACCGGGGCCTGGCATGCGGGCAATCCGCCCGATGCGCGCATGATCAAGGCGGCCGGCGCGCGCGGCTATGACCTTACCCGTCAGCGCGCGCGCAAGGTGGCGCTTTCGGATTTTTTCGAGTTCGACTTTCTCCTAGCGATGGACCTTTCCAACCAGGCCGATCTTCTGGAAATGGCGCCGCCGAACCGAACCTGCGATATCAGGCTGTTTCTCGATTTCGCCGCCGGCGACGAGCGCGAAACGCCCGATCCCTATTACGGTTCGGCGGGCGGTTTTGAACATGTTCTCGATCTCATCGAACGCGGCGCGGACGGTTTTCTCGATCATTTGGAGGACGAAAGCGCATAGCTCGCCTCGATTTCATAATGGCTCGCTTCGCCGCCGAGGCGCGAGGAATAAAGGTGAAATTCGTCGACGCGAAACGGCTGCACGCCGATCAGTCCGTTTACGGAACAAAAGGCCGCGAGGTCTTCCCGCCGCGCGCCCTTAAGATAGGCGAGCGTGACATGGGGCGTGAACCGGCGCCGTTCGAGATTAAAGCCGGCGCGGCGCAGGGCGGTCTCGACCTTGCTCTGAAGATGGACGAGTCCCGGCACGGCCTCGGCGCCGGCCCACAGGGCGCGCGGTTTTTTCTCGCCGAAAACGCCAAGGCCGGAAAGCTTGATCTCGAACGCCGGCGCATCGATCCGGGCAAGCGCGTCAATCGCCGTCTGAAATCCATGCCGGTCGGTCTCGCCGATAAAGGCGAGGGTCAGGTGGAAATTCTCCCGCGGCCGCCAGCGCGCGCCGTCGACGCCGTTTTGCAATCGCGCCAGGGCGCTCGCGACGGCGTCGGGAATCGAAAGGGCGACGAACAATCTGGGCATGGGCGGCGTTACCCTTTAAGCGCTTGTGTGAGAATGCATTCGCGGAGCAATTTAACCGCCCGCTCATTCCCGCGAAAGCGGAAATGAGCAGCAAAGAAAGCCGCCCAACGCGTTTGCAGAAGAGACGACCTTTATGACCCGCCGCCTTTTTATGTTCGGTTATGGCTATACGGCGCGCGCTGTCGCGGAATGGCTGCGCGCCGAAAGCGATTGGACGTTCGCCGGAACGACGCGCTCAGCCGACAAGGCCGCAACAATGAAAGATAAAGGCGTCGACGCCTGCGTCTGGGACGGCGGCGATGCGGATCCCGTCTGGCTTGACGATGCAACCCACATCCTTGTGTCGGCGCCGCCCGACGACAAGGGCTGTCCGGCCTTTCACGGGGCAAACGATGCGATCGCCGCGCGCAGCGCGTCAATCGAATGGATCGGCTATCTTTCAACCAACGGCGTTTACGGCGATCACGGCGGCGCCTGGGTCGACGAGGACAGCAATCTTTATCCCAAAACCGACCGCGCCCGCCGGCGCATTCTCGCTGAAGCCGACTGGACCGCGCTGGGCGCGGCTTACGAGCTGCCGCTGATCGTCTTTCGCCTGCCGGGAATTTACGGGCCCGGCCGGTCGGCGCTGGACGCCGTGCGCGCCGGCAAAGCCAAACGCGTGCTCAAGAAAGGCCAGGTTTTTTCGCGCATGCATGTGGACGACATCGCCGCCGCGCTCGCCGCCAGCATGAAGGACCCCCGCGCGCACGATCTTTACAATCTTGCCGACGACGAACCGGCCCCGCCCCAGGACGTCGTTGAATTCGCCTGTACGCTGCTCAACGTCGAGGCGCCGCCGCTGGTTCCGCTGGAAGAAGCGGGCCTGTCGGAGATGGCGAAAAGTTTCTATGCGGATAACAAGCGCGTTTCCAACGCCCGCATGAAACAGGCGCTGGGTCTTGCGCTGCGCTATCCGACATACCGCGAAGGGCTCGCCGCCATCCTTGCGGCGGAGAGCAAGGAATCTTAAGAATCCTCGTCCGAGGTTTCGTCGTCTTCCGCTTCCGGCGCCGTGGCGTCGTCGTCCCATTCATACATGCGCATGATGGAGCAGCGCCGCTTGAAGCCCGGGCCGTCGCTCACGACGATCACGTCGCCGCGGCTAACGCAGCCCCCGCCCGGCCGGCTGTCGATGCCGATCGCCAGCGCGGAACGGAACAGGCGCTCCCGGCAGCCGCCGAGCAATTCTACGCGGTACCAGCGATTAGCGCCCCGATTGAGCAGCACGACGTCGTCTTCGCCCTTCACGGGCCGCCAGCCGTTTATGTTGCCCTGAAAGCAAATGCGTTTGACCTCGTCTCCGATGCGCGGATCAGGCGTTTGCGCATCGTCCTTTTCGCCGGCCAGCGCCGGCAGGCACAAGGCCGAAATGCCGGCAAAGATGCCGAAAACTCTGATCAGTTGCCTATTCATGTCGATCCGCCCGTTTTGCCTCATTCGCCCCGCCTCTCATCTCCACGCCATTTTTGGCGAAAATGCGGCAGGCCGGCGCGAAGCCACAGCGCGTTGCCGCCGCCCTTTTCAGGCTCGCGCGCGTTGCGCCTTTTCGATCGTTTCAGGATCGGTCGGTTTGTCGGGCGCCATGGGTTTTACGGGCGCGCATAAAAGCGCGCCGGCGTTACGCTTCGTAGGGATAAACCATGCGATAAAATGTCTTCATGAGCGTCAACACGTCCAGCCCGACGCCCTTTTTTTCAACCGATTGCAAATTTTCGCGGGTAAGTTCGAATACGCCTGACGGCAATTCGCTCTTGTCGGTTTTGCGAAACCCCATGGTCCAATCGGGAAAACTGCGTTCTTCGATCGCCGTGCGCAACAGCATGATGATGCCGGTGTGGCGGGAATCGAGCTTAATGCGGCTGAATGTTTCCTCGACGATCTTGTCTGGCCCTTCGAGGACTTGAAAGAAATTTCCTTCTGCAAACAGCAGCATGCCAGTGACCCCGGAAAACGCATTATTGCGGCGGGCGGACGTAAGTATGTCGTTGAGTTCTTCTTGCTGGAACCCGGGCGCAGCGGAGCTTACATAGACAATTGTGCTCAACATCGGGGCGGTCTTTACTTGCCTGCTTTTGAATATGTTCCATGCTTTGGTTGACAATTTCTGAGCGCCCCAGGCCCAGCCCCGCGCCAAAACAGCGCAGAAGTCATATAAAGAAATCTTTATATGTCTCTTGCCGGCCGGCGGCCGCGCTGTTATATGCCGCCCCGAGCAGCGCTTAAATCAAGGAAAATCGCCCCATGAACGCCCCCAGTCATCACGATTACGTCGTTAAGGATCTCAGCCTCGCCGATTGGGGCCGCCGGGAGATTGAGATCGCCGAGACCGAAATGCCCGGCATGATGGCGACCCGTTCGGAATTCGGCCCGCAGCAGGCCCTTAAGGGCGCGCGCATCGCCGGATCGCTGCATATGACGATCCAGACGGCGGTGCTGATCGAAACCCTTCAGGCCCTTGGCGCGGAAGTGCGCTGGGCGTCCTGCAACATCTACTCGACACAGGATCACGCCGCCGCGGCGATCGCCGCCTCCGGCACGCCGGTTTTCGCATTCAAAGGCGAAACCCTCGAAGAATACTGGGACCTCGCCGATAAGATCTTCGAATGGCCCGATGGTGAAACCGCGAATATGATTCTCGACGACGGCGGCGACGCGACGCTGCTCATCCTGCTCGGCGCGGATGCGGAAAAGGATCCGTCGATCCTCGATAATCCGTCCAATGAGGAAGAAGAAGCGCTGTTTTCCACCATCAAGCAGCGCCTGGCGCGGCAGCCGGACTGGTATTCAAAGGTCAAAGCCAACATTAAGGGCGTGACGGAAGAAACCACCACCGGCGTCCTGCGGCTCTATCAGCGCCAGCAAAAGGGCGCGCTTCCCTTCCCTGCGATCAATGTCAATGACAGCGTCACGAAGTCGAAATTCGACAACAAATACGGTTGCCGGGAATCGCTTGTCGACGGCATCCGCCGCGGCACGGACGTCATGATGGCGGGCAAGGTCGCGGTGGTTTGCGGCTATGGCGACGTCGGCAAGGGCTCGGCGGCGTCGCTGCGCGGCGCCGGCGCGCGGGTCATGGTGACCGAGATCGATCCGATCTGCGCGCTTCAGGCCGCCATGGACGGTTATGAAGTCGTCACGCTCGAAGACGCCGCGCCCCGCGCCGATATCGTGGTCACGGCGACCGGCAACAAGGACGTCCTGACGATCGATCATATGCGCCAGCTCAAGGACATGGCGATCGTCGGCAATATCGGCCATTTCGACAACGAGATTCAGGTCGAGGCGCTGCGCAACTGCGCCTGGACCAACGTCAAGGACCAGGTCGACATGGTCACCTTCCCCGACGGCAAGCGCATGATCCTCCTGTCCCAGGGACGGCTGTTAAATCTCGGCAACGCCACCGGTCACCCGAGCTTTGTGATGTCGGCTTCCTTCACCAACCAGACGCTGGCCCAGATCGAACTCTGGACCCGAGGCGATCAGTACGCCAACGAAGTCTACACCCTGCCGAAACACCTTGACGAGAAAGTCGCCAAGCTGCATCTCGACAAGATCGGCGCGACGCTGACGAAACTATCAGAAGAACAGGCCGACTATATCGGCGTGCCGCTCGAGGGTCCCTACAAAGCGGACCATTACCGCTACTGATGCAATCAGGGATGCCGGCGTTGTTTAGACTGTCCAGATCAGCCCGATTTTGATATTGCAGGCGCTGTGGCATGAACAAGATCCCGAATAATTTGATTGTATTTTTTCACGACAAAGCGGCCTTGCCCGATTCCTTTGCGCAGGCGTTCAAGACGACGACATCGGCCAATCCGGAATTCAAGCCGTTATTTCTTGACGACGAATCGACGACAAAACTCATCGCGGATAATTTTCCGCATTTTTCCGATCTCTATCCGCGGATTCGCATTCCCGCCGCCCGCGCCGACATTGCTAGGCTGATTGCGCTATATGTCTACGGCGGCATATACGTCGATATCGCCATGGCGTTTCATACGTCCGCTTCGAAATTGATATCGCCCGACGACGAGTTATTACTGGTTCGCCGAGACGACAGCCCCTTCTATAAAGACCGCAAGAGCGCAGCGCACTTTGTTAACGGGATAATCGGCGCACGCGAGCAAGCGCCGTTTATTTTGGAATGTCTGAAACGCGCATACTTTAATCTCAGAACAGGATATCATAATTACAACGTCGTTGCCGCCACCGGACCGCATATAATCACAGAAACATACTTTCAAATTGACCGCGACGCGCGTTCATCCATCAATATAAAGAACTTTTCCGAAATGCAGGGTGCGTATTTCAAAATGATTCGCGCGCCCGGCGTCTCCAATATGTGGGTCGTAGAGCAACGAAACGGCGTCATTCCGGGAATAGAAAATGTGGGCTCGCGGCCACAGGATGATTTTTGGACGAAAGCGCTGAACGCCCTTACAATTGCACCGAAGAGCGGCAATTAACTGCGGTCGACGTTTTATGGCTCAGTTCGAATGAAGCAGCATTGCCGCGACGTCATTATCACCGGCTTGCCGCGCAGCGGCACGACGCTTGCGACAACGCTCGCGCACAACCCGCCGCATAGCATCGCGCTGCATGAGCTGGTGAACAAAGACAGGCACAGCGACGATGTGCGCGACGTCGCAGTGCGTATCGGCGCTGAATATGATGAAATACGCGCCAAGCTTTTGGCTGGCGAGGCTATCGCCTTTCGCGAAAGTCTGGACGGTGCGCCGCTTACAAATTATGTGACGAAAGAAGCGGGCCATCGCAAAAAAAATTATAAGTGTACGCAACGAACATTCCGCGATCTGAGTCCAAAATTTGCGCTGAGCATGAAGAATCCGGCCTTGTACACGGCGATCTTAGGGGAGATCATCGCCTTAAACCGGTTTACGATTATCGCCCTTGTCCGCAATCCCATCGACCTCATTCTTTCCTGGAGAACCGTGCCGTTTCCGATCGCCGAAGGCCGGCTCCCCGGCGGCGAGCGATACTGGCCGGCGCTGGCGAAGGTCGGCCTGTCGGAACGGCCCGTGCTGGAAAAGCAAGTTCTCATATGGGAATTATTTGCGCACCGTTTCGTCGCTGCGGGCAACGCCCTGTCAATTTTGAAATACGAGGACCTTTGCGAGAACCCCGGTTTGATGGCGAAGCTGATCGGCATTCCTTTTCGCGATGTCCCCATTTCCCCTGTTGCGCATCAGCCGAACGCGATCCCCGACAATTTGCCCGAGTTGATCCGATCCCTCGCGCCCACCGCAACCGAACTTTATCCCACCCTCTTTTCCTGAAGCGGCGCTGCGCAACTGCGCGAGGACCAAGCCGATTATATCGGCGCGCCGGTCGAGGGTCCCTACAAGGCGGACCATTACCGCTACTGACGGTCGTCGTTTGCACGGGGTCAAACACCGATAAAAGAACGGCAGGAAGCGTTGCATGAACCTTTGATCGGCAGCATAATTGGGTAGCCGAAGCTGGAGACTACGATGAGCGGCGAATGGACTTTTGTCCTCGTTGCGTTGCTTTATTTTGCCCCCGTGATCATTGCCTCTCTGAGAGGCAACCGCCATGCAGACGGCGTCGGCGTCGTCAACCTCTTTCTCGGTTGGACGTTCGTAGGCTGGGTCGTCGCGCTCGCTTGGGCTGTGTCCGGGCCGACCGCAAGAGAGGCCAAGCAAAGGACCGCCTCAGCGAACGGGACAGCGGACGAGCACAACCCGAGTGCGGCGGCGGAAATCGAAAGGCTATTGGCGCTGCGCGAGAAAGGCGAGATTTCAGCCGAACAATATGACGCGCTCAAGGCTCGCATCATCGCCGACGGTTTAGACTCTGATTGTACGCCAGTATCTAAACCATAGCTTTAAATCGTCACCTTTCATCCAACAGTGAAGCGCATCGACCGCGTCCGTGATTATGCGGTCACTGCTCAAGTCACAAAATCATCCGCCAATAGTTCAACTGAAAAGTGTGAGTGAATATTCACTCACATCGTCTCATTCGCTATTAATGAGATTTCGCATCCCGAACTCTATAATCGGTCAGATAAACTTCTTCGCCATTTCTATAAGAAAAAACTTGCGTTCGCTGCGGTGACATTCTATTCTGCTACTTATGTAGCAGTCGTCTCTTGTCGGTCGGCATGCAGCCCTTATGGGGGGCTGCGCCCGAAATGGAGCGCGTCATGTTTTTCAGATGGATTTTGGGACTTCCCTTCGCCGCCATCGTCACCACGGCGCTGTTTTTCTTCATGGCCGGGATGATCGACCGGGACATGCCGATCGAGCCCATAAAACAAACCCCGGCCTTGGAATTGCTTGTAAAAACCAAGGATTCAACGCTCGATCCAAAGCCGGACATAGAGCCGCCAATCCTGACGGAAGACCCCCCGGAACCGATCATTGAAACGACCCCGCCGGGACCGAAGCCCGACCCGACGCCAGGCGTTCCGACCAAACGGATCGAGGACCCGACAAGGCAAGCCGGGCCCAACCTGATTATCGCGCCGATCATCAGATATAAGCCGCAATACCCCGAATCATGCCGTGCGCGGGGCGCGGAGGGCGACGTGCTGGTTCAGTTCGACGTCACGCCCGAGGGCAGGGTCGTCAACGTCCGAATCATCGAATCAGCCGATCCGTGCTTTAACCGGACGGTGCGATCGACCGTGGCGAAATGGAAATACCCGCCCGCGATCGAGGACGGCCGCGCCACCATGCGCTACGGAGTGCTTGAGCGATTTAGCTTCCAACTGGAAGAATAAGGCCGCCGAGTCGCCCCGCCGAGCCTGTTGAAAACTTCATGAATCCGGCCTGGAAAAAGCGCCCGACCACCCTAGCGGGCGCTCGCGAACACAGTACATATTGAGGGCTTGCGCCTTGTCGTCACAAAATATTGGCAAATCTCATATTTTGGGCGGCCATGGGCGCGTAACCGGTTTGGCCAAAGCAAAGCGATATGCGGGCACATTTGGGAGGAATCTTGACCTTCGGCGCGGCGTTGGCGGCGACGCCGGCAGGGGCGATGGCGCAGCCCCTCGCCCAGGAGCCGGCCGCCGCCGGGCCCGATCTGTTGCTGATCGCGGCAGGCGGAGCGGTGGCGCTCACCATCGCCGCCATCTTGTGGGCTGTGCGCATATCGGCGGCGAACCGCCACCAGTCCCTGCACTGGTCCAACAAGCTCGCAGAGATGGAAGCGCGGCTTGAAAAGTCCGACGCGGTGCTTTCCGCCCATCCTGGCCTGGTGCTGGTCTGGGAAGACGACAACGTCTCGGCGAAAAAGGGCTGGGGCGATCCGAAAATCCTCGGCGGGCCAGCCGCCCTCGCCTCCCTGCTGTCCTTTTCCAAAGACAGTGAAGACGACGCCGCAACGCCGGTTGCGCGGCTTTTGAGTTCTCTCGGCGATCTGCCCCTGCGCGATGACGAGGCCAGCGAGCCGCAAACCCTGCGCGATAAAATCAATGCGCTGCGCGAACATGGCGTTGCGTTTTCCGGCGCCGTGATGACCCATGACGGCCGCTCGATCGAAGCGGACGGGCGCGTCGCCGGCGGTCAGGTCGCCCTGTGGCTGACCGATCCAGCCGTGCGCATGGCCGAAGACGGCGCCATCATCGGCACGTTTCGCGAGCGCGCCGCCGATCTACACGGTTCCCATGGGCTGCTTGAACGCGCGCCCTTTCCGGCCTGGCGGCGCAACGCCGATCTGCAACTGACCTGGGTCAATCGCGCTTACGCCGAAGCGGTGGAGGCGGCGTCCGCGCCCGATGTGGTTCGCCAGCAGATCGAACTCGATCCGACCATCAAAAAGCTCGCAACGGTTGCGGCGTCGGAACGCAAACCTCAGGACGGCCGCGCCATCGTCAACGCCGGGGGCGAACGGCGCGTGTTCCGGATTATCGAAACGCCGCTCCATGGGGCCGGCGACGCCGCCCTTGGCGGGTTTGCCGTGGATGCGACCGAACTCGACAAGACCAAGTCGGACCTGCGCGAACATATCGAAGCGAACCAGCGCACGCTCGATCAGATCCAGACCGCCGTCGCGATTTTCGGCGCCAGCCAGAACCTTGTTTATAACAACCGCGCATTCCAGAAATTATGGGAGCTCGACGACGCCGCGCTCAGCGGGCGCACCTATCACAGCGAAATCCTCGATCAGCTGCGGTTCGACGGCAAGCTGCCCGAACCGGCCGATTACGACGACTGGAAAGCGCGCCAGCTTGCGCTCTACACCGAAGAACTCGTCGCGCCGGGCTCGGCGCGCGACGGCGACGCGCCGGACGAGATCTGGCATCTGCCTGACGGACGCACGCTGCGCGTGGCCAAACAGCGCCACCCCCTGGGCGGCGTCATGATGGCGTGCGAGGACATTACCGAAAAAGTCAAACTCGAAGCCCAATACAACACGCAGATCAAAGTCCAGAAGGCGACGCTCAACAATCTTGCAGAGGGCGTCGTCGTGTTCGGCGCCGACGGGTACCTGCGCCTTTACAACAAAGCGTTCCAAAAATTGTGGCGGTTCGACGCCAAAGCGCTCGATAAAAAGCTTCATGTCGACGCCATAACCGCGCATTTCGCCAATAAAACCGTTGAGGCCGCCGACAAGATCGCCGTCATCGCGCGCGCGGTGACGTCAAAATCGCCCGAAGACCGACAGTCCTGCGCCGGCGTCGAACTGGCGCTGACCGACGGCCGCACCATCGCTTTCGGCGCCGAGCCGCTGCCGGACGGGGCGACGCTGGCGCATTTTCTCGACATCACCGATTCAAGAGAGCGCGAAAAAGAACTCAAAGACCGCAACGCGATTCTCGAAAACGCCGATCGGCTCAAATCAAAATTCGTCGATCATGTTTCCTATCAACTGCGCACGCCGCTTTCGACAATCATCGGATTTTCGGAGATGCTCGACGGGCAAATGTTCGGCATCCTTAACGACCGACAAAAAGACTATGTCGCCAGCATCCAGTCCGCCGCCTATCACCTGCGCGATCTGATCAACGACATTATCGACCTCGCCGCGATCGACGCGGGCAAACTCGACCTCGACACAAAACCGACCGACATCCGGGCGCTGCTGGAAAATGCCGCCACCTTCGCGGCTCTCAAGGCGGAAGACACGCAGGTTTCGCTTAAGGTGGACTGCCCGAAAGACATCGGCTCGGTTTTGATCGACGACCGGCGCGTCAAACAGGTTTTGTTCAACCTTTTGTCGAATGCGTTTTCCTATACCGGCGCCGGCGGCGCGGTGACGATCGGCGCAAGCCGCGGCGACGGGGTTTTAAAGCTCTGGGTCGAGGACACCGGCCGCGGCGTCTCGCCCGAAGACCAGGCAAAAGTGTTCGACGCTTTTGAAAGCCGCGGCCCCAGCGCCGGCGCGGGACTGGGACTGTCGCTGGTGGAGCGTTTCGTCGATCTTCACGGCGGCTGGGTGCGGATGGACTCCGAAGAAGGCAAAGGCGCGCGGGTGACCTGCTACCTGCCCGAGCGGGCCCCGTCGCAAGCCGCAAATGCGGCTGAAACTGGCGACGCCAAAACCCCCGAACCGGCGCCGCCGCCCAAACAGGACATCACCGGCGAGACTGAAACGCCCGCCAAACCCAAACGGCGGCGCAGGACGAAAAAGACCGCCGCCGCCCCGAAACGCCAACGCCGGTCGCAAAACGCCGCCTCTTCAACGCCCGAAGCGGCGGAATAGCCATTTAAAAGTCATATCGCGTATGATCGGTCGGCTAGAGCGCTTCGCGGATAAGTGTGTGCGGTTATCCGCAAAAGAAGCGCGACAAAACAAAGGACTAGAGTCGCATCGCGATTCCGAAGGAACGCGAAAGACTCTAGCCTCTATGCCGCCGCATTTTTCCCGTTTAGGATTTTGACATGTTGGTTGCTTTCCTTGCCGCGCTTGCGGCAGTCGCCGAGGCCGACCCCGGCAAGACGCGCTATGAAGAGTGCGTGGCGCTGGTCGCCGACGATATCGAAGCCGGCCGGGCCGCCGCCCAGCAATGGGCGATGCTGGGCGGCGGCCCTGACGCCCGGCATTGTCTCGCCGTCGCCGATCTGGCGGCGGGATTTCCTGCCTTAAGCGCCGCGCGTCTTGAAGATCTCGCCGAACGCAATGACGCCGGCGATGATTTCATCCGCGCGCGCCTGCTCGCAGAGGCGGCCGAAGCCTGGCTTGAGGCCGGACAAACCGGCGCCGCCGAAAGGGCCATTGCAGCAGCATTCGACATCGTCCCCGACGCCGGCGAACTGCACCTGACGGCGGCCAAGGTTTTCGCAGCGGGCAAGCGTTGGCAAAAGGCCAGCGCTTCGGTCACGGCGGCCGAAAAGGCCGGCTTTGTTTCTGCGGACGCTTACGTTATTCGCGGCCGGGCGCTTGCCGCGCTTGGCGATTATGAAGCGGCCGCGCAAGACGTCGTTAACGCGTTAAGCCTGGACCCGACCAATATCGACGCCCTCGTGTTGCGTGGAGACATCCAGCAGACCGGCGTCGTTATCGAAGTCTTTCTCGGCGATCCCGAAGCGGAAAACTAGGCGCCTGTCTCACGCCAGTGTGAAGCCGATCCGGCGGACAAAGATCGCCAAGGCGGTTATGGTCGGCGCGCCTTGGGCGAAACGGTCGTCTGTCCGCTACGCTCAGAGCAACAATCAGGCGAGGTGTATCAGGTCCCCCCTTACTCATTTCGCCTGGCGCGCTCAATACGAAGCGCATGGGGCCGCCGGTTTCGCCCGCAACAGATCCGGCGGTCCCATTTTTTGCTGCAAGAATCTTTATAGAAATCGAATTAAGACTTCCGTTAACCTTTGGTTAAGGATTGCTCCTTCCCTTGTCGGCATGCACAGCAAGGGCGGACGGCATTGGCCTGGCGCGGCGATATAAAAGACAAAGACGTTCGCGAGCTGCAAAGACTCGCTCAGGAAGCGCCTCTGCGGGACCAGGACCGCAAGCCCAAGGCGCGCTCGCGCGCGGCCTTGCTCGAACTCATCGATATCCTTTCGCGCTGGAGCGCTGCGGGCCTCGCGGTCGTCGCTGGCGTGGCTATTTTCATCGCTGTCGCCGCCGGACGCGCCTATCCCGCCCGCGCCGTCGCCTGGTCGGTGATGCTGGTTTGCGCGCTTTGGGTATGCCGGCGCCTTCACAGTCAATATCGCGCCGGCGCGGCGATTTCGGGCCGGCCTTTTCGCTGGCGAGCATCCTACACGTCATGCCTGAGCGTGCTCGGCGTCGTTTTCGCTTCCGCGCCCATCCTGTTGACCCCGGCGGGCGCGCCGACGGGATTGGCGCTGCAGGTTTTAACGCTGGCGATATTGGGCGGGTTCTGCGCGGCGGCGCTGCACGCCGCGCATCTGGCCAGCGCCGCCGCCTTCGCAGCCCCGGCCGTCATTTTGCCGTTCCTGGCCGCGACCCGGGCCGGCGATGGGGTCTATTTCCTCCTGGCCGGTTCGCTCGCCGTCGTCGGATTGGCGGTGGTTTTCACCCTCTCCTGGGTGATCACGCGCAACGCCGGCAGGCGCAATCCGCGCACGACGTTTTTGCGGCGCGAAGTCAGCCTTGCCGACCGCGCCAGGGCCGGCGCGAAGCCCGCCGGCGCGACGCAAAACGCGGTGTCATAAGGGCCCGACCGGCGGTTCTGCGCGGCGCGCAGCTTAGTCCAAAATCGCTGCAAATCATTAGACATCGTCAAACTCTTCGCGCTATGAGAGCGTCCTAAAAAACGCCGTCAAAAGGGCCAGGAAACGCAATGTCAGAGGGTTTGCTTACCGATGTCGACGATGAAACCCTCCAAAAGGTCGTCGATCACGCCAAGAAACAATCGCGCCAGGATTTCACGCGGGGCGGCGAACTAACCCGGGCCTTCAGCAATTATCTGGAGCAGCTTGTCCGCTACGCCACGGGCGAGGACAAGATCTGGGCCAAGCCGGCCTCGCTCTTCGAACGGGCGGCGGCGGCGTGGAAATCGGCTGCGATACGCAAGCCCGGAGAGAACAAGGTCGCCCTGCGCATTGAGGCCGGCGAAGACTGGACCGACAAGCGGCTGGTGCTTGACGTCGTCACCGACGACAAGCCGTTTCTGGTCGACTCCCTGTCGGCGGCGCTGTCCGCCGCGGGCAAGCCGGTGTCGTTTTTCTCCAACGCCATTGTCGACGTCGTGCGAGACGCCGACGGCAAGCGCGCCGCCGAAGGCGAAGGCCGACATATTCGCGAGTCGATGATCCATGCGGAAACCGACCCGCCGATCAGCGAAGAGGAAATAGAACATCTGCGTCAGGAGATCGACCGGGTTCTCGACGACGTCGGCGCCGCCGTTGACGCCTGGGAGCCGATGCGCGCAAGACTGGCGGCGTCGATTGCGCAACTTGAGCGTTCGCGTCTGCCGGGCCTCAAAAGCGACGAACAAAAAGAAGCCATCGAATTTCTGAAATGGCTGTGGGACAACCGGTTCGCCTTTCTCGGCGTGCGCTATTTCGATTATTCCAACAACAACGGCACCATCGAATTCGTGCACGATCCGGAAAAGGATCTCGGCATTTTGAAGGATTCATCGCGGCGGATCCTAAAAGCCACATTTCAGGCCAGCGGCGAACTCTCCCCGGCCGTTGAAGCCTTTCTCAATTCCAACGAACCCATTCTCGTCGCCAAGGCGAACAACAAGTCCCTCATTCATCGCCGGGTTCACATGGATTATGTCGGCGTCAAATCCTATGCGCTGGACGGTTCCGTGACCGGCGAGGAACGGTTTGTCGGCCTGTTTACGTCCGACGCCTATAACCGCCCGGCGACGGATATTCCACTTATACGCGCCAAGGTCAAAGCGGTGGTCGATTCGACGGATTTCAATCCGGGCGGCCATAACGAAAAAGCGCTGATCAACATCCTTGAAACCTATCCGCGCGACGAACTCTTTCAGGTCGACGTCGATACGCTGCGCGAAACCTGTCTCGGCATTTTGCGCCTTTACAAACGTCCGCGGGTCAAGCTCTTCATGCGGCGCGACCGGTTCGACCGGTTCATCTCCGCCCTGGTCTTCATCCCGCGCGACCGGTTTAATTCCGAAATCCGCGAACAAACCGGCGCACTGCTGGCGCAAACCTTCAACGGCCGGGTGTCGGCCTTTTACTCGTCCTTCGGCGACGCGGCGCTGATCCGCGTTCATTACATCATCGGCATTGAGCCGGGCGCGCCGGAAGGGCCGGGCGAACGGGAACTGACGATGCAGATCCGCGCAATCTGCCGCAACTGGAGCGACGACCTTCTCGAAGCGATGCGTCAGGCCAATGGCGGCGCGACCCCGGCCGCGCTCTTTGAGAAATACGAAAGAGCCTTCGGCGCCGGCTACAAGGAACGCGTTTCGATGCGCGAAACGCTGGCGGACATCGGTTTGCTGGAGCAGTTGAAGGGCCGGAGGACAAAGCTGCGCGCCTATCGCGCGCCGGGCGACAAGAAACACGTCGTGCGCTTGAAAATCTACCGGCGCGGCGGGCCGTTGCCGCTTTCCAGGCTGATTCCGACGATCGAAAATCTTGGACTGAGCGTCATTCAGGAAGCCGGCTATCAGGTGTCGCCGCACGGCGTCACCGACAAAGGCGGCATGTGGATCCACGACTTTCACGCCGAGCAGAATAAGTCGCAGCCGATCGAACTTGACGATGTCAGTCAGTCTTTCGAAGAAGCGATACTCGCCGTTCTTGAGGGACGAACCGAAGACGACGGCTTTAATGGTCTTGTTTTGACGGCCGGCGTCACCTGGCGGGAAGCCTGGTTGCTGCGCGCGGCCGCTAAACACCATGTCCAGGCGGGCTTTGCTTATTCCTACGCCTATATGGAAGACGCATTGCTGAACAATCCCGCGATCGCCCGCGATCTGGTGGCGTTCTTTCACGTCCGGTTCAACCCGGCGGGCGCACGCAACGAAGGCGAGCGCCGCAAAGAAGCAGAAAAAGCCAAAGAACAAATTCTCGCCGCCCTGGAGCAGGTGCAAAGTCTTGCCGAGGACCGCGTGATCCGGCGGTTTTTCAATCTTTTTTCCGCCTTGACGCGGACCAACTATTACCAGCGCGAAAAAAACGGCGCGCCCAAGCCTTACATCTCCTTCAAAGTGGACAGCGCGCAGCTTGAAGAATTGCCCGAACCGCGTCCCTATCGCGAAATCTTCATGTCCGGCCCACGCGTCGACGGGATTCATCTGCGTTTTGGCGCCGTCGCCCGCGGCGGGCTGCGCTGGTCGGACCGGCGCGAGGATTTCCGCACCGAAGTGCTCGGGCTGGTCAAGGCGCAGCGCGTGAAAAACGCCGTCATCGTTCCCACCGGATCAAAGGGCGGGTTCTATCCGAAAATGCTGCCGCAAACCGACGACCGCGCGGCGATCTACGAAGAAGGACGCGAAGCCTATAAGCTTTTCATCCGCAGCCTGCTCGATCTCACCGACAATATCGTTCAGGGCAAGATCGAGCCGCCCAAGGACGCGGTCTTGTGGGACGATCCCGACCCCTATCTCGTCGTCGCCGCGGACAAGGGCACGGCGCAGTTTTCCGACACTGCGAACGCGATTTCCGAAGAATACGGCTTCTGGCTTGGCGACGCCTTCGCGTCCGGAGGCTCGGCCGGTTACGACCATAAGGTCATGGGCATTACCGCGCGCGGCGCCTGGGAAGCGGTTAAACGGCACTTCCGGGAACTCGGCAAGGATATACAGGCCGAGCCATTCACCGTTGCGGGCGTCGGCGACATGTCCGGCGACGTATTCGGCAACGGGATGCTGTTGTCGAAGCAGATCCGCCTCGTCGCCGCGTTCGATCATCGCGACATTTTCATCGACCCGGATCCGGACCCGACGAAATCCTATAAGGAGCGCAAACGGCTGTTCGAGCTGTCGCGCAGTTCCTGGCAGGATTACAACAAAAAGCTCATCTCCAAGGGCGGCGGCGTGTTTTCCCGTTCGGCGAAGTCGATTGCGCTGACGCCGGAGATCAAAGCCGCGCTCGGCATCGAGGCGAGCAAGCTGACGCCGAGCGATTTGATCAAAGCGGTGCTTAAGGCGCCGGTCGAACTTTTCTGGCTCGGCGGCATCGGCACCTATTTCAAGGCCGAAGATGAAGAACACTGGCGGGTCGGCGATCGCGTTAACGACGCAGTCCGGGTCGACGCGCGCGACATGCGCGCCAAAGTGATCGGCGAAGGCGCCAATCTTGGCTTGACGCAGCTTGCGCGGATCGAATTCGCCCGTTGCGGCGGGCGCATCAACACCGATGCGATCGACAATTCCGCCGGCGTCGACTGCTCCGACCATGAAGTGAACATCAAGATTCTGCTGTCTTCGGCGATCGAGCAGGCTGAGCTCAAAGCCGAAGACCGCAACGATCTCCTGATCTCGATGAAAGAGGATGTCGCCGCGCATGTTCTACGTCATAATTACGATCAAACCCGCGCGCTCTCCCTTATGGAGTCGACCGCGGCGGCCGATCTCGACATTCTCGTCCGGTTCATGAAAACGCTGGAGCGCGCCGGGCGGCTCAACCGCACCGTCGAATATTTACCGTTTGCCGAGGATATCGCGGCGCTGCGACAGCAAGAACTCGGCATGACCCGCCCGGAACTGGCGGTCCTGCTCGCCTATGCAAAACTGTGGATCTTCGACGAACTTACCGCATCCTCGACCCCTGACGATCCGGTCTATGAGCGCGAGCTCTTTGATTATTTCCCGGCTGCGCTGCACGGCTTCACCAAACCGGTCGTTTCTCATCAGCTGCGTCGCGAAATCATTGCAACGATCATCTCGAACGAAATCATCGACACCTGCGGCGTTGCTTTTGCACAACGCGTGGTCGAAACCACCGGGGTCGATTTTCCAACCGTCGCGCTCGCTTATCAGTCCGCGCGCCTGATCTACAATCTCGGCGAATACGCCGACGCCGTTAACGCGCTTGACAACAAGGTCCCCGCATCGCTGCAGCTGGCGCTCTATATGGAAGCGGCCAGCCTGTTGCGCGAGCAGGTCTTTCACCTGTTAAGCGAACCGAACGAACGCGACGCCATCGTTCATCAGGGCGTTAAATCGGTGGTCACGCGATATCGCGCGCCGGTCGCCGAGTTCAAAAACGCATTGCCGGATATTTTGCCTCACGAGGCGGCGCGCGCGCTTCAAGAGCGATATGGCGATTGGCTGGCGAAAGGCGCGCCGGAAGACGTCGCAAAGGAAGCCGCCATCCTGCCGGCGCTGGAAAACGCCCTAGAGATTGTCGATCTGGCCGGCGAAACCGGATGGTCCAATCCCGCCGTTGGCGGCGTTTATTTCGCTCTCGGGCGATTGTTCAATATTGACGGGCTGCTCAACAAAACGCGGCGCGAGCCGCCGCTCGATCATTTCGACCGGGTCGCGGTCCGTCAGATGCTTGAAGATCTGGCCTTGCGCCAGAGCCGGCTCACAAAGGCGGTCGTCAGGTTCGCCGATGCGGAGCCGAAAGGCCCGCCCGCGGAATGGGTCGATCGGCTGCTCGCCCGCTGGGTCGAATGCTATGATCAGCCGGTGGGTTTTTTCCAGGCGACCGTCGCCGAACTCGACCTTGGCGGCCCGGTCCGGGTCGGCAAGTTCGCGCTTTTCATGCGCAAGTTCGACGAGCTGATTGAAGCCATCGAATAGCCGCCCCAACGTCTAATGCCGGAAATGACGCACGCCCGTAAACGCCATGGCGAGGCCGGCTTTGTCCGCCGCAGCGATGACGTCATCGTCGCGCATCGATCCGCCCGGCTGAATGACAGCGGTCGCGCCCGCTTCCGCAGCGGCCAAGAGCCCGTCAGCGAACGGAAAAAAAGCGTCGGACGCAACCGCGGAGCCTTGGGTCAGCGGCGCCGGCGCGCCGCAAGCTTCGGCGGCGTCGGCCGCTTTGCGCGCGGCGATGCGGCTGGCGTCAAGCCGGCTCATCTGCCCGGCGCCGACGCCGACGGTCGCGCCGTCTTTTGCATAGACGATGGCGTTTGACTTGACGTGTTTTGCCACTTTGAAGGCAAACGCCATGTCGCGCATTTCCCCGTCGGTCGGCGCGCGTTTTGTCACGATGCGAAGATCGTCCTGCGCAACCGTTGTTCCATCGCGTGACTGCACCAGAAAACCGCCGGCGAGCGGCCTGATCAAAAACCCCTCCCCGTCCGCGCGCGGCGCAGCGCCGGCAAGCAGCAAACGAAGATTTTTCTTTTTTGCAAACACCGCCATCGCCGCGTCATCGGCGTCCGGCGCGATGACGACTTCCGTGAAGATCGCGGTGATTTTCTCCGCGATCGGTCCGGTAAGGGGCTGATTGACCGCAATGATCCCGCCAAACGCGGAAACCGGATCGCAGCGCAACGCCTTTTCATAGGCGGTCTCAAGGTCCGGTCCGACGGCGACGCCGCAGGGATTGGCGTGCTTGATGATCGCAACGGCGGGCGCGGCGGGATCGAACTCGCCGATCAATTCATACGCCGCGTCGGTGTCGTTGAGATTGTTGTAGGACAAGGCCTTGCCCTGAACCTGGCGCGCGCTGGCAACGCCCGGGCGCCGATCGCCGGTCATATAGAACGCCGCGCGCTGATGGGGGTTTTCGCCATAGCGCAATTCCTGGGCGAGCGCGCCGGCGAGCGAATAATGACGCGGGAAAGCATCCCCGGTTTGTTTGCGAAACCAGCCGGCGATGGCGCTGTCATACGCCGCGGTCATGGAAAACGCTTTCATGGCGAGGCGTTTTCGCAAGGCGAGGGTAAGACCGCCGGTCTGTTCGATTTCTTCGGCGGCATGGGCGTAATCGGCAGGATCGGTCACGACGCCGACAAAGGCGTGATTCTTGGCCGCGGCGCGGATCATCGCCGGCCCGCCGATATCGATGTTTTCAACGCTGTCGTCATAACCGGCGCCGCGCGCAACGGTTTCCTCAAACGGATAGAGATTGACGACGAGCAGGTCGATTTCGGGGATGGCGTGATCGGCCATCGCCTGGCGGTGACCGGGATCGTCGCGCAAGGCCAGAAGACCGCCGTGAACCCGCGGATGCAGCGTCTTGATGCGACCGCCCATCATTTCCGGAAATTCCGTCACCTCCGCCACATCGCGCACGGCAAGTCCCGCATCGCGCAGCGCCGCCGCGGTGCCGCCGGTCGATATGATCTCAACGCCTGCCGCAGCGAGACGGCGCGCAAAGTCGATCACGCCGGTTTTGTCGGAAACGGATATCAGGGCCCGTTTTGCCGGGTGGTGATCGGCCATGTCTTCTCCACTGTTCTGGAACGCCTCGCACGCGCAAGCCGGCGCGCCCGGCGACAAAATCAACGATCAGGAATTCGTCCGATTCCCGGCGCGCGCCGAGTCGGCGCCGGCGGCGCTGAATTCCGGCACAAGGTGATGAACCGCCTCGTCCAGCCCCTGCTGATCGCCGTCGAGCGCATTTTCGATCACATCCTCAAGCCGAGGGGTGAGCAGCGGCAGATCGATCATCGCCGGCGAGGCGAGCAAAACGCCATCGGCGCCGGTTTTGACGAGCTTGTCGGTGTCGAGAAAGATTTCCTCAAACAGCTTTTCGCCGGGCCGAAGGCCGGTGAAATTGATCTCGATATCCTCGCCCGGCTTCAACCCATAGGCTTCGATCATGCGTTTGGCGAAATCGAGGATTTTGACCGGCTCGCCCATATCGAGCACGAACACCCGCCCGTCATGGGTGACGATGCTTTGCTGGCCGCTGTCGAGGCTCGACGCCTGGAGCACAAGCTGGACCGCTTCGCGCGTCGTCATGAAATAGCGCATGATCTCCGGATGGGTCACGGTCACCGGTCCGCCGTTTTCGATCTGGCGGGTAAAGAGCGGCGCGACCGAGCCGGTCGAGCCTAGAACATTGCCGAAGCGCACGGTGACGAAACGGGTTTCGTTCTGGGCGACGTCGAGCGCCTGGGCGTAAAGCTCGGCGATGCGTTTCGTGGCGCCCATGAAACTGGTCGGATTGACCGCCTTGTCGGTCGAGATGAAGACCACGGTTTCGGTATTGTGCTCGATCGCGGCGTCAAAGACGTTTTTTGCGCCGAGAACATTGGTCAGCGCGCCGGCGCAACGGTTTTCCTCCACGATCGGCACATGTTTGAACGCAGCCGCGTGCAGTACGATTTCCGGCGCGGCGTTTTCAAAGACGCGTTCGAGATGTTCGACCCGGCAGACATCGGTCAGCGCCGATGACAATATCGGGCCAAAGCCTGCTTCCCTGAGTTCGAGATCGATGCCGTAAAGCGCAAATTCGGAATTATCGAGCAATGTAAGATGAGCCGGCGCGAAGGCTGCGATCTGACGGGCCAGCTCCGAGCCAATGGTGCCGCCCGCGCCGGTGACGAGGACCCGGCGGCCGGCGATGAACCGGCGCGCGGCGCGCTGGTCGATCTTTCGCGGCGCCCGCGGCAGCAGGAAAGCAAGATCGGGCGCCTGCGATGACTTGATCAGTCTGGGACGGCTGGCGGCGGCGAAGAAATCGAATATCTTGTCCCTCAACATGCGCACAAACTCTTCGCCCTATCCACTTGCACCGCCATTAGCCCAAAAGCCGGCGTTTCGCAAAGCGCAGCGCCTCACACCGCGTCGAGCCGGCGCAGCGCCCAGCGCGCCGTAACCGCGCCGGACTCGCCGCGCTGGGCGATATTGGCCGCTTTCATGACAATTTGTTCAGCCGCTACCGGCGCGCCGCCGGCGCCGCAGTAAGCGCTTTTTTCAAGGTTGAGCGCGGCGGCGTTCGATTTAAAGCGCCAGCCTTCCTTGTTCGGCAGCAACAAGATGACCGAACGGCGGTCGCGGGCGAGCGAGGCGCGCACGCTGGGATGGAGATGAAATCGCCAGACAGCCGCCTTAAGCCCTTCCCGCGCCAGCCCTTCAAGCAGCTCCTCGCCGCGCAAGTCGCCGCCGCCGGCCGCCAGATAGAGCCGGCGTACATAACGCCCGTCCGCGCCCTGCCCGTTCAAGAGCTGGCGTTCAAATTCGAGAAGCTGGCCTTTGGCGTCTTCGGCCCGGCGATGAGAGATGGCGCCGAATGAAGGCGCGTTAGCGTCGTCGAATGACAGAACCGAATGGGCGCCGCGCTTTTCGAGCGCCTTGCGCCACGCCGGCGCGCGGTGACCGCCGCTGCCGCAATTGACGATGAGCCGGCTGCGCCCTGAGGAAAAATGGATCGATCCGGCGCTGCGGAAACGTCGCGGGCCGCTATCATCGCCGGTGTCCGCGATGACCAGCGCGCGTCCCGTGGTCAGCTTATGATAGCCCGAATGCCGGGCGAAACCGGTCGGCGCGCTTTCCGGATCGATGGCGTCGTGGATCGCCAGGACGGCGCGGCCGTCATCTTCATAACCGCCGTTGAACACTGCGAGCTTGCCATCGGCGCAGCGGAAAAACGCGGTCATCGCCGACGCCCGCATCACCGTGTGCCGCAAAAAGCCCGGCGCCTGAAAGCCGCGCGATTCGATGCCCTGGAGCACGGTCTGGAGGCGCACGGAAAGCCTGAGTTGGCGCGACGGATTGCGGCTCACATGACCGCCGTCGGCGCGCAACTGCAAACGCAATTCGCGGCGCGCCATTTCAAGACCGCGCTCGGCCGGCCCCTCGCAGCCCGGCAGACAATAGCCGGCGACGCAAAGACCGAGCGCCGTCATCAGCCTGTCGAAACCGGTCTCGGCCCGGTGCGCCGTATGGGCGAGATGGCGCGTCTGACGCGCCATGGACGCGAGCACCCGGCTGCGCCACAGCGCATCGGCGCGGGCCAGCAAGAGCGGCGCATGAGCGCAAAGCTGCACCAGGCGTTCGGACACGAAATAGGGATTCCACGCCTCCGAGGACCATTTTTCATAGCGGTCAAGCCAGGCTTTCATCAGCGTTCGGGCGATGGTCTGGCCGTCCTCGCCCAGCGCCTCGAGATGGCGCAGCCAGGAAAACTCCTGCACAAACGCATTCATCGGCCCGTCGGGCTCAACCAGATCCCAGATGCGCCCGAGTTCGCCTTCGCAATCGAGCAAGGCGTCGCCGAACGCTAACCGGCCGCGCGCAAAAGAGTGCGCAAATTCCTTGTCGGGCGTGAACGGATCGGCCGGCTGGAACAATAAACGGTCCGGGGCCGGACCTTTGAGCCGCGCCTGATAGAACGGACTTTCGCCCCAGGCTTTTTGCACCCTGGCGATCACGTCTCGCGGACCGGCGCGCGCAACCTGTTCCTGTCGCTTCATCGCCCCGGCCATGGATCAATTCCCCGCCCGCAACGCGGCGATGTTCGCTGCGTATGATTGCGCGCCGCCTTTGAACACCGCAGAGCCGGCGACCAGCACATCGGCGCCGGCGGCAATGACGTCCGGCGCGGTTTCCGGATCGACGCCGCCGTCGACCTCAAGCATGATCTTTTTGCCGGTCGCGTCGATCATCGCTCTGAGCGCTTTGATCTTGGCGAGTTGCGAAGCGATGAACTTCTGACCGCCGAAGCCGGGATTGACCGACATGACCAGCACCAGATCGAGTTCGTCGAGAATCGTCTCAACGGCGCTCACCGGCGTTGCCGGGTTGACCGCCGCGCCGGGCTTGACCCCGGCGGCGCGGATCGCCTGAACCGTGCGATGCAGATGCGGGCCGGCTTCGGGATGCACGGTCAAAATGTCCGCGCCGGCGTCCGCAAAGGCTTCGATATAGGGATCGACCGGCGCGATCATGAGATGAACGTCAAAGGGCAGATCCGTCGTCTTGCGCAACGCTTTGACCACCGCCGGACCGATGGTCAGATTGGGCACGAAATGCCCGTCCATGACGTCGATATGAATGAAATCAGCGCCAGCCGCCGCAACAGCGGCGATTTCCTCGCCCAGACGGGCGAAATCTGCAGCGAGAATGGACGGAGCGATACGCACGCGGCTCATGAAGGAGACCTATCGTGATGCGCAGTTTCAGCGCAACAAGCCAAGCTTGAAAAACCCCGGCGCAACCGCCGGGACCGGCAAGAAAAAGCCCCGCCGAAAGGGCGGGGCGAAAAGTTAAATTGTGCAAGGGATTTGGAGGGACAATCGGAAGGGAGGATCTTCCCTGCTGCTGTTCTCAACTTTCTAGGGATTGAATGCGGCTAAAATAAGACCGCATCTGGGCAACATGGCCTAATTACCTGAATTCTATAGTTAATTCCCGTTCACCGCGTTTCGGAAACGGCGCAGTCAGGCGCCGCGGGACGAAGGGCCGCGCGCAGCGTCAGGGTCGCATAAACCGCCAGCCCGGCCAGCGCCCCGCCGGCGATCATGCCGCCGAGCCATTCGATATCGTAGATCCACACGCCGGTCAGGGCGAACAGGCCCAGACCTGCCGACAGGCCCAGAAACCGCAACGGCTTGCGGGCGACGCTGAAAACCGCCTTTCCGGCGCTCGCCGCCGCCCGGCCGGAAACCCTGGCCGCGGCGGCCGCGCCTTCGCCCGCGGCGCGTAGGATCTTGCTGGGGCCCAGAAGCTTGATCAGTCCCGCCAGCGCGCCGGCGCCAAGGGCGATCAAAAAGAAGCGCTTCGCCGGGGTCTGATTTTGCTGATCGACGGGATCGGCGGCGTGGGCGACCGCCGGGGCTTCAATCGCGGCCGGATAGGCCACCTGGTCGACATCGCCGGCCTGGGCCGGCGCCAGAGTCGCCGCGGCGCCGGTCAGCGCGGTTGCGGCTAATATCGCGATTTTGGTTTTGCGAACGGTTATCATGCTCAAATCCATCTGATGCGACCGGATGTAGATGGTTTGCGCCGCCCCCGGATTCAACGCGCCAGGAGCCGACGATTTCATCGCGCTTGGCGCCGGGTATTGCGCGAGCAAACAGTCGAACGCCGTCTTCCGTTATTACGCAGAATGATTGTTGTACGGTCAATCCGTCGTCTTGGTTACTGGATTGCGATGCGCGCAGCGACCCACAAATTCATCTCGCGAAGGAAGAATATTCCCAGCAGCAGGATCAGCGGCGAAATGTCGATGCCGCCCATCGAAGGAAGCGCTCCGCGGATCGGCCGCAGCACGGGTTCGGTCAGCGCCATAAGCGTGCGCCAGACGGCGTCGACGAAACGGTTATGACGGTTGATGACGTTGAAGCCGATCAGCCATGACATGATCACCATGGCGAAGACGATGAAAATATACAGCTGCAAAATCGCATCGATCAACGTAAAGACCGGCATCGGGATCATCGGCGCGGCGCTCCTTTCGGGGGTCCACTGCACTTAAGGCCAGTTGCGCCAAAGCGCAACCGGCGCTTATGGACCGCCCGACTCAGCGCGGGCGCATAATAGCGGCGTTGCGATGCCGCCGACGCGAACAAAGCCAACGCCTTCGCCTTCGATGATCAGCAAGGAGATATTCGCCGTGAAACTCTCATTGGACGAAAACGCGACATCGTCGGCGGCCCACAAGCGCCGGCCCAGCGCTTCGACCGGCGCGGCGCGGCCTTCCCAACAGCCGGTATAGGCGCATACCGAAAACTCGCCGTCGCGATGCGCCGAAACCGCCATGGGCGTGGTTTCGTCCGCCGCCTTGGCGTCACAGGAATCAACGGTGCACCAGACCTCGATCTGGTTTGAGCAGTTCCACGCCTCGGGCGGGATCTCCGAACGGCTAGACATCGCCATGACGGCAAGGAAAGCAAGAAACATAGGCGCGCGCTCCCTGGTTGACGCGGCGCAGTTTAACCGCTCGTTCCCGAGATTGACAGGCGCCGCGGCGAAGCCGTAAGACCCCGCTTCCCAACGCCGCCCCAATATCCATATAGGGGGCGGCGCCGCGCATCGGGGCTGTAGCTCAGTTGGGAGAGCGCTACGTTCGCAATGTAGAGGTCAGGGGTTCGATTCCCCTCAGCTCCACCACGCTTCGCCTTCGGCTTCGCGTGGCGCAGCCGCGCGGAGACGATATAGGCGAAGCAGTGCCCGCCGAAGCCCAAAGGGCGAAGGCGGGCAGACTTCGGCTCGGCAAGCCAGCCTAAGGAAAGACGATCGTTCAGCGCGCGGGGCGCCAAAGGATGTGGACTTCCACGCCGCCATTGATCACATTCGAAAGCACAATCAGAGGACCTCATGCCCGCCGACACCGCCCGCAATGTCAACGCCGAACCGTCGGACAGCGTCCGTGCGATCGAACGCATCTTTGCGCTGCAAAAGAAAGCGTATGGGGAAAATCCGTTCCCATCCTATGACCAGCGCGTCGCCGCGCTCGACAAGATCGTCGCCCTGATCGACGCCAATCAGGATCGTCTCGCGACGGCGATCAACGCCGATTTCGGCGAGCGCTCGCGCTATGAAACCGTCATTGCGGAAATCATCATCACGCGGGCAAGCGCGCGCCATGCGAAACGACATCTGCGCAAATGGATGCAGCCGCGCGGCGTGGCGACGCCGCTCCACCTGATGCCCGCAAAAAGCCGAGTCGAACCGCAGCCGCTTGGCGTGGCGGGAATCATTTCGCCGTGGAATTATCCCGTTCAGCTGGCGCTGTCGCCCGCCATCGCCGCCCTCGCCGCCGGCAACCGGGTGATGATCAAACCCAGCGAACTCACGCCCCACACAAGCGAAGAACTCGCCGCGGCCGTCGCCGAGACGTTCGACGAAACCGAATTCGCCGTCGTCACGGGCGGCGTCGACGCCGGCGAGGCGTTCGCGGAAACGCCGTTCGATCATCTTCTGTTCACCGGCTCGACCGCCGTAGGAACGCGCGTCGCCATGGCGGCGGCGAAAAACCTAACCCCCGTCACGCTGGAACTGGGCGGCAAGTCGCCCGCGATCATCGACGACAGCGCCGACATCGACAAGGCCGCGCAATCCATCGCCTACGGAAAGATGTTCAATGCGGGCCAGACATGTGTCGCGCCCGATTACGTGTTGGCGCCGAAAGCGAAAACCGAAGCCGTCGCCCAGGCGATCGCGGACAGCGCCCGCGCGCTCTATCCCCAGATCGACACGACGACGGATTATACGTCGATCATTTCGGACCGACACTTCGCGCGCCTAAAGGCGCTGATCGACGACGCGCGCGACCGCGGCGTCAAGATCATTGACGTGGGCTCGGCCAACGCCCTTCACCCCCAGCGCAAGCTGCCGCTGACGCTGTTAATCGATCCGCCCCGCGACGCCGATGTCATGAAGGAAGAAATCTTCGGCCCGGTCCTGCCGCTCTTGTCGGTTGAAAGCGCCGACGACGCGATCGCCCAGGTGAACGCCGGCGAGCGGCCGCTGGCGCTTTACTGGTACGGGTCCGATCAGGACGCGCGCGACCGGGTTCTGCAGAAAACCGTTTCAGGCGGCGTTACGGTCAATGACGTGCTGTGGCATGTGGCACAGGAAAACCTGCCTTTCGGCGGCGTCGGCAAAAGCGGCGTCGGCGCCTATCACGGCGAAGCCGGCTTTGAAACGTTTTCCCACATGAAGCCCGTATTCTATCAGAGCCGTTTTGCCGGCGGCGCCATGCTGCGGCCGCCCTATTCGAAAAACACCGACAAGGCGCTCTCCTTGATCCGGAAAATCCTCTAGCCATGCCGGCAAGAGACGAAGGCGTGAACGACCATCTCGGCGAGTTCGATTATGTCATCGTCGGCGCCGGTTCGGCGGGCTGCGTTCTCGCCGCCCGTCTGAGCGAGGATCCAAGCGTTCGCGTCTGTCTCCTTGAGGCCGGTCCGGCCGATCGCGATCCGCTGATTTACGCGCCCATGGGCTTTGCCTTTATGGGCGCAAACACGCCGACCAACTGGCGCTTTGCGACCGTCCCGCAAAAACATCTCAATGGCCGGCAAGGCCATCAGCCGCGCGGCCGCGTGCTCGGCGGGTCGAGTTCGATCAACGCCATGATCTATATCCGCGGCACGAAAGCCGATTACGACCGCTGGGCCGGCCAGGGCGCAACCGGTTGGGCGTGGGACGACGTGCTGCCTTACTTCAAAAAAGCCGAGGACAATCAGCGCGGGGCCGACGCCTATCACGCAACGGGCGGACCGCTGAGCGTCTCCGATTTGCGGTTTAAAAATCCGCTCTCGGATATTTTTCTTGAAGCGGCCGCCGAGCTGCAACTCGTCGCCAATGACGATTTTAACGGCGCCGCCCAGGAGGGCATGGGCTATTACCAAGTGACCCAGCGCAACGGCCGGCGCTGTTCCGCTGCGGCGGCGTATCTGCATCCGGCGAAAGACCGGCCCAATCTCACCGTCATCACCGACGCGCATGCAACGCGCGCGACATTCAACGGCAAGCGCGCAGTCGGGGTCGATTTTCTCCATCAAGGCGCACGTTCATCCGTCGCCGCCAGGGGCGAAGTCATCCTTTGCAGCGGCGCGTTTCAGTCGCCGCAACTTTTGATGCTGTCGGGCGTGGGGCCCGGCGACCACCTGCGCGCCCATGGCGTTGACGTTATCGCCGACGCGCCCGGCGTCGGGCGCAATTTGCAGGACCATTTGGACTGGACCGCCCTTTACCGGTCGCCCTCAAATGACACGATCGGTTTTCACTTCGCCATGATGGCGCGGTTCTTTCCGGCGTTTTTCGCGTACCGCAAGCGCGGCGAAGGACCGCTGACGACCAACCTTGCCGAATGCGGCGGGTTTTTAAAAACCGATCCAAGTGAGGCGGAACCCGATGTCCAGCTTCACTTCCTGCCCGCGTTGGTCGACGATCACGGGCGCAAGAAACATCTCGGCGGCGGGCTTTCCTGTCACGTCTGCGTGCTGCGGCCGAAAAGCCGGGGAACCGTAACGCTCGCCTCGGCCGATCCTCTCGCCGCGCCGGCCATCGATCCAAACTTTCTGGAGGACGAAGATGATCTACGACGCCTGATCAAGGGCGCGCGCATTATCGAGCGCATATTCGCCGCGCCGGCGTTCAAGGATGTCAAAGGCAAGCGGCTCTATCTCGAAGACGATGCTGACGACGCGGCGCTCGAAGCCGACATTCGCGCGCGATCCGATACGATTTATCATCCGGTCGGAACCTGCCGTATGGGCTCGGACGACGACGCCGTGCTCGATCCTGAGTTGCGGGTTCGAGGCGTTGAAGGCATGCGCGTCGTCGACGCCTCGGTCATGCCGCTGCTCATTTCCGGCAACACCAACGCGCCGACCATCATGATCGCAGAAAAAGCTGCGGATATGCTAAAGGCGTAAATTGAGCTACAGTCAGGCTGTAATATTCGGGGGGCGCATGCGTCGCAATCTATGGCTGCTGCTAATTGCCCTTATTTGGTTTGGCGGTTGGTGGTTTTGGCCTCACTTCAACTATTATCTCGGAAACTACAAAAGAAATAATTATCAATATGAGGAAGCAATTAAAGCGTACACATCCGCTATCAATGCAAACCGTCTAGACGAAGCAAAATTAGCGAACGCCTATTTTGGTCGCGCAGAAGCAAAGCACGACTTGGCCTACGCCACAAACGCCGGAGACGAGGCGCTGTTCGACGCCTTACAGGATTATGCTGCGGCGATAGGCCTTAATCCCGAGGAGCCATTCTATTATCGCCAACGAGGCACCGTTTATGCGTATCTCGGCGCATACCCTGAGGCTTTTGCCGATTTCGAGAGAATGCGGCCATTTGAATACGACAAACCAGTGTGGTCGCTTGTAAGAAAAGGGGGACTGCAGAAACGACTTGGCGACTATGAAGGCGCGCTTAAATCACTTCAAACCGTCATCGACATATGGCGCCCAGAGCCGTTGATGCCGCCTAACTATCATATGGCGCTGACATATTCGCGGATGGGAGAGTTCGAGCTTGCCATAAGCGCGCTGGATGAGGGAATGAAAGCGCAACCGGATTACGGAAGCGCCTATAGGGTAAGAGGCTGCGCGAAAGCAAAGCTCGGTCGTTTTCAGGAAGGGCTGGATGATTTTCAGCGCGGTTACGATATTATAATTGAATATTATGATGAATCTGGTCCGCTTTATCCTTCAGGCGAACACAATATTCGCAATTTGAAAGATACCCTGCAGTTCTTGAAAGACCTTAGCAGCGGCCGTGCAGAGCCAAATGCTGACCGCTTACGAGAACTTTGCAACGGCAATTGGTGGAGCATGTATTTTGACAAAGCGCGTGATCGTAGTCCGTTGTTGTAATTCCAAGAACCAGTTGGAGCGCGCCGGCCTTTTCCGGCCGCGATTTTGCTTTAATAAAGCCTTACCGGCCCCCTATTAGACTGGCCTGAAGTCAACCAAGAAGCGATCTTATGTGCGGCATCATCGGTATTTTAGGCTCTAGCGACGTCGCCCCGGCCATCCTCGCCGGGCTGACGCGCCTTGAATATCGCGGCTATGATTCGGCAGGCGTGGCGACGCTTAACCAGGGCCGCATCGAGCGCCGGCGCGCCAGCGGCAAGCTTTCCGCGCTGGAAGTCGCGCTTAAGGCCGACCCCCTGACGGGCGCGACCGGCATCGGCCATACGCGCTGGGCGACTCATGGCGCGCCTACACAAATCAACGCCCACCCCCACGCGACCGAGCGCGTCGCCGTGGTCCATAACGGCATCATCGAGAACTTTGCGGAATTGCGCGACGAACTGATCGAGAAAGGCGCGAGTTTTCAATCGGAAACCGATGCGGAAGTCTGCCCCCAACTCATCACCTATTACCTTCAACATGAAAACTGCGCGCCGGCCGAAGCGTTCCACAAGGCGATCAGCCGCATGCGCGGCGCCTTTGCTTTCGCTGCAATATTCGCCGGCGAAGACGATTTGATGATCTGCGCGCGCAAGGGCAGCCCGCTGGCGATCGGCCGGGGCGATGATGAAATGTTTCTTGGTTCGGACGCTTATGCGCTGGCGCCGTTCACCAACCGCGTCACCTATCTTGAAGAAGGCGACTGGGCGGTCGTCACGCGCAAAGGCTTCGACATCTTCACCCTCAACGGCGAAAAGGCCCGCCGCCGGGAAACGATCTCCTCAGCAGCGGCGGGGCTGATCGACAAGGACGGCCACCGCCATTTCATGGCCAAGGAAATCCACGAACAGCCAGACGTTATCGCCCATACGATTTCCCGCTATGTCGATCCGACAACGAGAACCGTAACGCTCCCGAACGGCGCGTTCGATTTCGCCAAGCTCGACCGGTTGACGATTTCCGCCTGCGGCACGGCGTTTTATGCGGGTCTGATCGCCAAATACTGGTTCGAGTCTTTCGCAAAACTGCCGGTCGAAGCGGACATCGCTTCCGAGCTTCGCTATCGCAACGTTCCCTATCCGGCCGGCGGCGGGGCGATCTATATTTCCCAGTCGGGCGAAACCGCCGACACCCTGGCCGCGCTGCGCGATGCAAAAGCCCACGGTCAGAAAATCGCCGCGGTCGTCAACGTGCCGGAATCCTCGATCGCGCGGGAGGCGGACATCGTTTTCCCGATCGCGGCCGGCACGGAGATCGGCGTCGCCTCGACCAAGGCGTTCACCTGTCAGCTCGTCGCGTTGGCCTGTCTGGCGATCGCCGCGGGGCGCGCGCGAGGCGCATTGTCGGCTGAGGAAGAACACCGCCTTGTCGGCGCCCTTTTAGAAACCCCGCGCAAGGTCGCCGAAGCGCTGAAATCGGGCCATGCGATTGAAGCAATTGCGCACGAAATCGCAAAAGCGTCGGACATTTTATATATCGGCCGGGGCGTTTCCTTTCCCATCGCTCTGGAAGGCGCGCTCAAGCTCAAGGAAATTTCCTATATTCACGCGGAAGGCTACGCCGCCGGCGAGCTTAAACACGGCCCCATCGCGCTGATCGACGAAAACCTGCCAGTCGTTGTCATCGCGCCGATGGACGCGCAATTTGAAAAGACCCTTTCAAACATGCATGAAGTCATGGCGCGCGGCGGCAAGGCGCTGCTGATATCATGCGCCCAAGGCATCGCCGCCGCCGGAAACGGCGTTTGGGCGTCCATCGAGGTCCCGCAAACCGATCCCATGTTGTCGCCGATCGTTTACGCCGCCCCGGCGCAGCTTCTCGCCTATTTCACCGCGACCACCAAGGGCACCGATGTGGATCAGCCGCGCAATCTGGCGAAGTCGGTCACGGTCGAATGATCGGCCCTGTTTGACGGGCGCCGGCAAGCATTTTACCCAAGTCCCTGCGAAATCGGAGCGGTTCTTTCTCATGACTCTCGGCGCCGCGGCCGCGCGATTGAAAGACTGGTTCGTCGACGACGCGCTCGCGCTCTGGGCGGCGCGCGGATATGACGCCCAGCGCGGCGGTTTTTACGAATCCCTCGATTTCAACGCCGACCCCGTCATCGGCCAGCCAAGGCGCGTGCGCGTTCAGGCGCGGCAGATCTATACGTTTTCCCAAGCCGGCGCGCTTGGATGGAACGACAACGCCGAGGCGCTGGCCGCCGAAGGGTTCGACTATTTCCTCGCCCGCGCCTGCCCCGACCGGGGCGCGCGCGGCTGCGTTCATTTATTGTCCGATGACGGAACCGTTCTCGACGACCGCCGCGACCTTTACGATCAGGCTTTCTTGCTGCTCGCCTGCGCAGGACGCTGGCGCGCGGCGAAAGACAGCCGCGCGCTCGATCTGGCGCGCCGGACCGTCTCTTTTCTCAATGAAGCGCTCTTATCGCCCCATGGCGGCTGGCGGGAAAGCGACCAAGGCGAACGGCCGCGCCGGCAAAACCCGCACATGCATCTTTTCGAATCCTTCCTTGCGCTGTTTCGCGCGACAAGGGACGATGCCCATCTTGCCGCCGCCGCAAACATCTTCACGCTGTTCGAGCGGTTTTTCTTCGACCGCGAGAAAGGCCTGTTGCTTGAATTTTTCGCAGACGACTGGACATGCGCTGACGGCGACACAGAGCCGGGCCATATGATCGAGTGGGCCTGGCTGCTAGCGCAATATGACGATGCGCAGGGATCAAGCACGGCCGATATCCAACAACGCCTGTTTCGCCGCGCCAAAGAGATCGGACTTGATCGCGCGGGATTTGTGCTCGACGCCGTCCGGCCGGCGGCGCCGAACGCCGCCGGCCCCCGGCGGCTCTGGCCGCAACTGGAATATGTCAGGACGGCGCTCGCCATGGCGCGCCGGGGCGAGAGGGACGCCGCCAGCGACGCGGCCGGCATGATCGAGCGCCTGTTTGACACATACTTGCTGCATAAAACGGCCGGACTATGGTGCGATCAATATGATGGGGACGGCCATCCGATCGCCAAGGACGTTCCCGCCAGCATTCTTTACCATTTGTTTGGCGCAGCGGCGGAAGCTGACGCCACTCTTGCGATCGAGGGCAAGCCATGAAAATTCAGCCCGTCATCATGTCCGGCGGATCGGGAACCCGGCTCTGGCCGATGTCGCGCGCGGCGCGTCCAAAACAGTTCCTGAAACTCTTCACGGATGAGACGCTGCTCCAGGAAACCGCATTGCGTCTTGCGCCCGACGCGGACGAGGCGTTTCTCAATCCCGTCGTCATCGCCGGCGGCAAACACGGCCGGCTGATTGTCGAGCAATTGACCGCGCTGAATATCGAACCGGCGGAAGTCATTCTCGAACCGTGCCAGCGCAACACCGCTGCCGTCGCCGCCGTCGCCGCCGCCTGGGTCGCGCGTCACGGCGAAGACTCCCTCGTCGTTCTCTTGCCCGCCGACCACCATATCGAAGATGTGGACGGCTTCCGGAACGCCATCGCCAAGGGCGCCGCCGCAGCGGAAAAAGGCCTGATCGTCACCTTCGGCATCAAGCCGACCCATCCGCATACGGGTTACGGCTATATCGAGACCGGCGAGGCGCTGTTTGATTCGGTTTATGAAGTCGCCGCCTTCAAGGAAAAGCCCGACCACGACACCGCCGAACAATATCTCAAGGACGGCGGCTATTATTGGAACGGCGGCATTTTTCTCTTCAAGGCGAGCGCCATGCTCGAGGAGCTCTCGCTCCATGCGCCGGCAATCAAGGAAGCCGCCGTCGGCGCCCTGAATGCAAGCGTCATGTCCGGGCCGGCGCGCCGTCTCGACGAGGCGATATTTTCCGGCTGCCCGGCAAATTCCGTCGACTACGCCGTCATGGAGAAAACCGAAAAGGCCGCCATCGTCGCGCCGGTTGATGTCGGCTGGGCGGACATCGGCAGTTGGAGCGAAGTGGCGAGCCGCGAGGATGCGGCGGACGTCATCGTTGTCGACGCCGAAAACAACATCATCCGCACGGACGGACCGCTGATTGCCGCCGCCGGCGTCGAAGGCCTGATTATCGTCGCAACCGGCGATGCGGTGCTGGTGGCGCGCCGCGACAACGCCCAGCAAGTGCGCGCCGTCGTCGAAGAACTCCAACGACGCGGCCGGATCGACCTCTTGTAAGATGCCAAGCCGCGCCGAAATCGAAAAAGTCGTGCTGACCGGCGGCGCCGGCTATATCGGCAGTCATGTCGCCGTGGCGCTTCTCGAAGCCGGACGCGACGTGTTGATCGTCGACAATTTCTGCAACTCCCATCCCGAAGCGGTCGTACGCATCGGCGAATTGGCGCCCGGCAATCTTGAGCTCTTAGAGCGCGACCTCGCCGATCCGGCGCATAAAGACGACATCGTAAAGGCGGTCTGCGATTTCGGCGCGCAAGGCGCGGTGCATCTTGCGGGCCTGAAAGCAGTCGGCGAATCGGTCGCCGAGCCTGCGCGTTATTACCGCAACAATCTTGGCGCGACGCTGACCCTGATCGAAGCGCTTAACGCGGCGGCGGCGAAAACCATCGTCTTTTCCTCTTCCGCCACGGTCTACGGCGAACGCAACAAAAACCCGGTGACCGAGGCCGGCGCTACAGGCCCGACCAATCCTTACGGCCGAACGAAACTCTTCATCGAGGATATTCTAAAAGACGTCGCCGCGGCGAACTCCGCCTGGCGCGCGGTCAATCTGCGCTACTTCAATCCGGTCGGCGCTCATGCGTCCGGCCGGATCGGCGAAGATCCAGGCGACATTCCCAATAACCTCTTCCCGTTCATCGCGCAGGTCGCCGTGGGAAGGCGCGACAAGCTACGCGTCTTCGGCGACGATTACCCGACCCGCGACGGCACGGGCGTGCGCGATTATATTCATGTGAGCGATCTTGCCCACGGCCATCTTTCCGCGCTCGACTGGCTCGCCGCCCGCCAGAAAGGCGGCGCGATCGACGTCAATCTCGGAACCGGCGTCGGCTATTCCGTGCTCGAAGCGGTCGCCGCCTTCAAGCGTGCATCGAACCGCGACATCCCTTATGAAATCGCGCCGCGCCGGACCGGCGACATTGCTGAAATCTACGCCGATGCGGGACTGGCGAAAAAACTCTTTGGCTGGCGGGCGGAAAAAACCCTCGACGACATGTGCGCCGATCACTGGCGCTGGCAGCGCATGAACCCCGACGGGTATCGCGGCTAAGCGGGTTTTTCGGCGAACTGGCCGTATTTGCGATAGCGCACCATATAGCCCGGCAGGATCGATTCGACCGTATGGGGTTCGTTTTCCAGATCGGCCAGCGTTCCCACCGCGCCGCTCTCATCGACCACATTATCGCGCTTTAAAAGGCGAACCTGATCGCGCGTGAGAAACGGCTCGAAAAACGGAACGAGGCCCATGATCTCGCCCCCCAGCCCCAACAGGCCGGCGAGCGGAAACGGGATCGGCGCCAGCCAGTTCTTGCGGCCGGTCTCCGACAACATCAGCGCCATCAGTTCACGGAACGTATAAATCCGCGGACCGCCGAGCTCGTAGATCCGGCCCTTCGCCTCGGGCCGGACCAGCGCTTCGCAGATCGCATCGGCGACATCGTCCACATAGACCGGCTGAAACCGGGTCTTGCCGCCGCCGATCAGCGGCAGCGGAAAGACCGGCGGCAGGTTCGACGCCATGGCGGCGAAACGGTTGAAGAAATCATCTTCCGGACCGAACACGATGGACGGGCGCATGACGGTCGCGGCGGGCGCGCGCTCCATGACCGCGTTCTCGCCCGCGGCCTTGGAACGCGCGTAAAGGCTTGCGCTGTCGGGGTCCACGCCGATGGCCGAGACGTGAACCAACCGTTCGACGCCAGCGTCGGCGGCGCATCCGGCGATCGTGGCCGCGCCCTCCTCATGCACCCTGCGGAAACGCTGGCGGCCCGACTGAAACAGAACGCCGACGCAATTGACCGCCGCATCAGCGCCCTTGAGCGCATCGGCGACCGAGGCGGCGTGACGGATATTGGCCTGTTTGAGCTGGATCTGCCCGACCGAGCCCATGGGGCGGAGAAACTGCGCCAGATGCGGCCGGCGCACCGCCACCCGCACCCGCCAGCCCCGCTTGGCGAGTTCGCGCACCACATTGCGGCCGACAAAGCCCGATCCGCCGAAAACCGCCGCCAGCTTGCCTGTCACGTTTGCCGTCTCCCGTCCTCGTTGTTGCGGCGCCGGAACGCCTATCTGAATTTCGCGGCGCGCACAATTGCGCTTGCAGACGCAGCGACGGCGCGGCGACCACCGGTGCCTTCAAGGCACAGGCTCTGGCCCGGCCGTCCGCCAGACTGCGCGTGCGACAAGACAGGGCCGATCAGCCGGCTGGAACGGACCCGCGAGCGATAATTGACAGAGCTCGCGCCCGCCCCTAATTCGGCTCTCCTGCCGGGCCCCGCGCCCGCGCCTCCTTTGCCCAGGTGGCGGAATTGGTAGACGCGCTGGCTTCAGGTGCCAGTGGCCGCAAGGTCGTGGAAGTTCGAGTCTTCTCCTGGGCACCAAGCGCTCCGACTTGACAGGCGGGAAGTGCGAACAAATTCAACCCGTTAATTGAATTCTGCGTTGCTCCGGCTCGGCGATGTCTCACGCGGCGTGTAACGCTTTGCACAACAAAGACGTTACAACGAGTAGATTCAATGCGTCATGAAGATCGCTATCTGTGGAGACGCGGCGGCAATTGGCATTATCTCCGCCGCGTCCCCGTCCGCTTCAGGGCTTTTGATCCCCGCCCATATATTCGATTGAGCTTGAAGACGCGCTCGATCGTGCTGGCGCGCGAACGCCGCGACGCCATGGATGAAGCGAACAATGTCTATTGGGCGGGCCTTGTTGACATAGGCGTCAATGGATCGGATCGGCTCAATGACCGCCCGCGCCGAGCCGTTCAGGAACGATATGAGGCGTCGACGCTGCGCGCCGTCTCTCTGAATATCAAAGAGGCGCCGCTCAACGAAATGCTGTTAGGGCTGACGGTCAGCGAAGCGCTTGGTCAAGGCCGCTTGGCGGCGCTAAATGAATCAGCGGGCGGTGACATCCACGACAGAAATTTTCTGAACAGCGTCAAGACATGCTCACCCCCGCCGGCGAAATTGTCGGAAGCTTTCGAACTTTATTGTGAAAAGATCGCGATCAAGGATCTCGTCCATAAATCGCATGAACAACGCATGCATTGGCGCAAGTCGAAGCTTCGTTCTGTCAGTAATTTCGTTCACGTAGTTAGCGACAAGGATATCGGCGAGATCACTCGGGAAGACGCGCTTCGCTTCTATACGTGGTGGGCGGAAAAATGCGCCCAAAACTCGGCGGCGCGCCGCTTGGCGCGAACTCCGCCAATCGCGATACCGGCAATGTCCGAAAACTCTATCGCGAATACTACGCCTATTTTGGCGACGAGGAGCGACCGAACTCATTCCGGAAGCTATATTTCAAGCGTCTTCCCGGCGTCGAGTTCCCGCCATTCGCGGACGACTGGGTTCGCGAGAAGATTCTAAAACCTGGCGCGCTGGACCATATGAGGCGAGACGCCGCCAATTTGCTTTATGTTCTCATCGAAACGGGTTGCCGCACTTCCGAAATCGCCAACCTGGTTTCGTCTGACATCATTCTTTCGACGGATATTCCTTATATCCGCATTCGCCCGCGCCGCGGCCGCGAGATCAAGTCTGCCGCTTCAGTTCGGGATATCCCTCTGGTCGGCGTCGCTCTCGAAGCCATGAAGCGCATGCCGAAAGGATTTCCGCGATGCCGCGACAACGCCGACAAGCTTTCGCCTTATCTTCTGAAAGCCCTACGCGAGTGCGAGCTAATGCCTACCGAGCGGCACGTCATTTATTCGTTTCGCCATTCCTTCGAACGCCGGATGCTGGAAGCCGGCATAGACTACGGGCTACGCTGCCGGTTGATGGGGCACGCCACCGAACGGCCAGATTACGGCGGCGGCGGGTCGATGGCGTTTCGACGCGGCCAGCTACTCAAAATTGCGCATCCGTTCGAGCCTGAGCTTTTCCCCTAAATGCAGTCCCCAAAATCACACCAGACAGTCGCTAACAATATCGCCAAAATCCTCCAAGCGGACATCGAAATTGCGTTTTTTGCTCGACCCTTCAGCAATTTTCCAATACTGCAATTTTGATTGTGTATCTTGCTTTCCTTGTATTCAATGCGTGGGTGTGGAGGACGATAATGATCAGACAAAGTTTGGCAGGAATATTGATTGGTATGAGCGCGTCTTGCACCTCAATCCAACATGAATCCGAAATTTCAGATATACTCGAGCTTAGTGCGGCAGAGGCAGCTCTGCATGAAAAGCTCCTCACCCTTGATGCTCATCTCGATACGCCGGCCCTTTTTCATCGGCCTGAATATTATTTCTCCGTGCGTGGATCTTTCGAGGAGGACCGGACCAATGTCGATCTGCCGCGCTTGCAGGAAGGGCGGCTCGATGGCGGATTTTGGGTGATCTATACGGCTCCAGGTCCCTTGGACGGGGCGTCATATAGAAAAGCGCGGACGTCCGCCCTGTTGAGACAAATGTCGATACGCGAATTGGGGGCGAAATACGCCGACTCAGTCGAACTGGCCTTCGAAGCAGATGACGCCTCCGGTATTCACGACGAAGGCAAAATCGTTGTGTTCCAGAGCATGGAAAACGCCTACCCGCTGGGAGACGATATCTCGCTTCTTGAAGTCTTTTACGTCGGTGGTCTGCGCATGCTTGGATTGGTTCATTTCCGAAGCAATCAATTCGCCGACAGTTCCACCGATGACCCCTTACATGGCGGATTGAGCGAGTTGGGCAAGGAACTCGTTCGCGAGGCGAACCGGCTAGGACTTATCGTTGACGCCTCTCATGCGTCAGACGATGCGCTACAGGACATGATGGCCGTTTCGTCAACACCCGTAATCCTTTCCCATAGCGGCCCTGATGGCGTGTTCGAACATGCCCGGAATGTGCCGGACGATCTTCTCGTTGAACTCGCTGAGAGCGGCGGCGTCATTCATGTCAACGCGTTTGGAGGCTATCTTGAAGCTCTCGAGCCGACACCGGAGCGACGAGCGGCGTTAGAAGCCTTTGAGGCGGAGAATGGGTCCTTTTTTGATCCGCGATCAGACGAAGAGATGCAAGCCTATCGGGGGGCTCGGCAAGCGATTGACGACGCGTTTCCGCCGCCGCGCTCCAGCTTTGAAAAGTATTTGGAGCATTTGTTCTACACCATTGACCTCGTCGGCATTGATCATGTGGGAATCGGCGCCGATTGGGATGGCGGCGGCGGCGTTAACGGTATGGCCGACGTCGCCGCCGTGCCAAAGATTACGCAGGCCCTCTTGAAGGCCGGGCACAGCGAAGAAGACATTGAGAAAGTCTGGAGCGGAAACCTGCTACGATTGATGCGAGACGTCGAAGCCGCCAAAAAGGCCACGCTTGAATCGCCCGATGTTCTGAAATAGCGATTGTTCTGTTACAAAAAACTCTGACGACGCACGATTACGCATCGACCCATAGGGTCGCGGCGATCCATTTCCAGGAGACTTTTATGACCCGCTTGCTTGCCGCCGCCGGCGCCATCGCGCTCGCCGCGCCCCTCCCCGCCG